>JACGDM010000002.1:0-678699 GCA_036903855.1 Vibrio cholerae
TTGCCAACGACGACACCTGCACTACCCACAACGGCCTAACAGGCAGTTACTACGGTTACAACCAATACGGTGGTTCAGGTTTAGGTAATATCGACTCTATCCAAGACGCTTTAGCTGTTATTCAGTCTCGTGGTTCGGCGGATGTTACCTTCTTAGCGACAAATTTGGATTATGCCCTTGATTCTGGCAATGGTAGCGTTGCTAGCGACAGTCAGTTGGTTGATTTCTTAGGCCATGACAGTAGCTCTATTGTGGGTAGCGTTCCTGCAGACGCAACGGATGGCATCTTCCACATGTCGGGTGCGATTTATTTAGAGTCAGGAGAATTCGCGTTAAAAGTTCGTGCTGATGATGGCTACATGATCAAGGTTGATGGTGTCATCGTAGCTCAATACGATGGCAATCAGTCTCCAACGACACGTGAGCACGATGTATTTACTGTTTCTGAGTCAGGTTTCCATACGGTAGAAATTGTTTATTGGGACCAAGGTGGCAACGCAGCATTTGATGTTGATATAGCTCAATTTGAACAAGATGGTAGTCAACTAGGTGATTTTTCACCACTACTTGATGCACCAACAATTAGCAGCGATTTGTGTACGGTAGAAAATCAAGCGATTTCAATCAGTGCAGATTCGTTAATCGCTAATGACAGCGACGCCGATGGCGATCCACTGAGCATAGTAAGAGTGTTTGACGCTGTGGGTGGTGCTGTTTCTATTAGTGATGATGGGTCTATCCAGTTTGTTCCAGATCCTGGCTTTAGTGGAGACGCAACGTTTAGCTATGAAATATCTGACGGTAACGGCGGTACTGACGAAGCGCTTGTGACTATTCATGTTGCTCCACTTTCTTCGGGATTAACGGTCTCTGCAGATTTGTCACAATTAACTGAGGATATTTATGACTATAGCGAACGTCAGTATGAACTAAATATCGATATCGATTTAGTTGATAATGACGGTAGTGAGGTGATAACAGAAGTGACTTTGTATGGGGTACCTGATGATGCCGAGCTCACCGTCGGTGATAAACAACCAGATGGCAGTTGGGTCATTCCATCTTCAGAGGTAGATAGTGACGGTAAGTTAACACTGAAGTTTGAGACAAGCGTTACAAACTTACCCAATATTAAAGTAGTCGCAGGTGCGCAAGAGATAGTTGATGGCGAGCCAAGTGATTTACCGAGATACGCTAGTGATGAAACAGGTGTTATTTCTTTCGCACCTGGAAACTCAAACGGTGATAACACGGTAACAGGTTCAAGGGGTGATGACGTGGTCATGGGTGACATTGGTGGGTACGTTAAAAACGTCATCCCTGGTGTTAATTATAACGTTGCACTAATCGTGGATACCTCTGGCAGTATGTCTGAATACGCAGACGGTATGACTCGCATTGAAATGGTTGAGGCCTCACTTAAAAATCTGGTTGAGAACTTGTCTCATCATGATGGTATCGTCAATGTGAAACTCATTTGTTTCGATGATGTTGTCGATTTCAACTTTGAAGCTCAAAGCATCACTACTAATCCATCTCAGTATCAAGCGTTAATTAATGAGATAGATACTAAACTCGATGCATCTGGCGCCACCAACTACGAAGCAGGTTTATCAATGGCAGATACTTGGTTTAGTAGTATGACTAACGGCGCGGAAAATCTTGCTTTCTTTTTGACAGATGGTGAGCCAAATGTTGGCAAAGACAATAATGCATTGGTGTCTGCTCTCGACGCGTTCGAGTCTTTATCAACGAAAGCTCAGGTACAAGCAATTGGTATTGGTAGTGACATAGACCCTGAGCTTTTGAAATTCTTTGATAATACTGCTCAAAGAGGAGCTGAAGAAGTTGATGGGGTTGTTGACTACTCAACCGAGCAGGTAGTGTTCGATTTTGAAAATACTTTTAACCTCGGTTGGAATACAAGTGACGACCTAGATGCTTCGGTACAGGTCTCATATGGTAGCATTGTAATTAAAGATTTCGATGCTGACAGGAACAGTGACTATGGAGAGTGGACTAGCAAGAGCTTCACGATCGAACAAGGGCAAGTAGTAGGATTTGATGTCACTTATGACAACGGAACATTTAAGTGGGAGCTATATAATGAACAGGGTGTGTTGGTAGATTCAGGAAGTGATACTACCAACAAGCAAGAAACTGTCAGCGTAATTAGTAACAAGATGCAAGAAGGTACTTATCAACTTCGAGTAGGTTTTGATGCCAAGAAGTTCGACACCGGTTATGCGCGCTTTGATTCTATTAATTTATATTATCCTTTAATGGCTTTAGCCGGCGAGGTGCAAATTGTGTCGACAGGTGATGAACTCAACGCTGCACTTCAAGGTGGTAGAACCGAGTATGACATTTCTAGTATGGGTAGCGATGAGGTGAGAGGCCTGGCTGGAGACGATATTCTGTTCGGTGATGCCATTAACACAGACAATCTCCCATGGGGCATTAATGGTAATCCTGTCAAACCCGAAGACCTCGCTGAAGGTGCTGGTCTAGATGCTCTCTATCAGTTCCTCTCATTAAAGAATGGTTACGACGCGACTGATACTGATGTTTATGACTATATCAAATCTAACCATAGCCTATTCGATGTAGAAGGCGATAACAGAGGTGGAAATGATACCGTCATTGGTGGAGAGGGCGACGACATTCTATACGGTCAAGGTGGCGACGATATCTTATTGGGTGAAGAAGGTAATGATATCTTAGTTGGTGGCACAGGCGACGACACACTCATTGGCGGATTAGGTGACGATATCCTCACCGGTGGTGAAGGCGCCGATATCTTTAAATGGGTTGAAATGGAGACTGCTCATGACAGAGTGACAGACTTCAGTCGCGCTGAAAGTGATACGCTCGATTTGGCCGACCTATTTGCTGATGTATCGTCAACGGATATTGACGAGTTACTGAGTGAATTGGGTGCTGCACAAGTTGGCGAAACCTCGACAGTGAAAGTGTCTGTTACGGGTGACGAGCAATCCTCTACTATGACGATTGAGAAAGCAGGGAATACCTTAACCATTGATTTCGATGGAGCTTCTGCATCTGATATCACCAGTAGCTTGATGGACAGCCTTGAACATTTAAAGCACTAAAATAAAAACAGCCGGAGTCAGAAATGACTCCGGCTGTTTTGTGTTATCTGAAACTCACCAATTATCAGTGATAAACCGCTTTGGTCACTCCGAAGCGGTTTGTTTTTAGTGTTATAGCACCTTACACGCAAACCCTTTCAGATAGAAACCTTCTGGATAAGCGCTATCAGTAGGGTGGTCGGCCGCTTGTTCAAAGCGTTCAACAAACTTCACTTGGCGACCGGAATCGATAGCGGCGTCAGCAATGACTTTCTGGAATAATTCACCACTCATAAGGCCTGAACAGGAGTAGGTGAGTAGTGTGCCGCCAGGCTTTAAAATTTGCATCGCGAGCATATTGATGTCTTTGTAGCCGTTCGCGCCGGAGGTTAAATTGTTCTTTCTTGAGACAAACTTTGGCGGGTCCATGATGACGACATCAAATTGAGTGCCTTGATCTCGGTATTCACGCAATAGCTTGAACACGTCGGCATTAAGAAATACCGCGCGCTTCTTTGAAATATCAAATTCGTTAAGCTCTGCGTTGTACTTCGCCGTGTCTAATGCCAGTTGAGAAACATCTGCATTGATAACGCGTTTTGCGCCACCTTTGAGTGCATAAAGACCAAAGCCACCAGTGTAGGAGAAACAGTTAAGTACTTCTTTGTCTTTGACGTATTTCATCGCTTGCTGTCGGCTATCACGTTGGTCGAGGTAGAAACCGGTTTTGTGGCCGTTAACAATGTCTACGCTGATTTTGACGCCGTTTTCTTCAATGACAACCGATGGTGAGGGTAATTCACCGTGAAGAACTCCGGTTGTTTCCTCTAATCCTTCTTTTTTACGCACCGCAACATCTGATCGCTCGTAGATATGGCAATCAGGAAAGACTTCAGTGAGCGCAGAGATAAGCACCGACTTCTGATATTCAGCACCGGCACTCAATAGCTGACAGACCAAATAGTTCTGGTATTTATCGATAGTAATGCCCGGTAAACCATCAGATTCAGCCGCGATTAGGCGGTAACCCGTTAACCCGTCACGTTCGATGATATCTTGGCGGAGCAATTGTGCATCTTGAATACGCTTGACAAAAAAGGCATGGTCAATGGGCTGTTGTTCAAAAGACCATACTCGAGCACGAATTTGAGAATTTGGAGAATAGGCGGCTTTCGCCAACCATTGGCCATTTTGGGCATAGACATCCACCGTTTCACCGAGCTGGGGTTTGCCTTCGACTCTCTCAATACCGCGCGAGAAAATCCAAGGGTGCTTACGTTTTAGTGATTTATCACGGCCTTTCACAAGGTAAATCGCTGCTGTCATTACTGTGCTCATTAGTTTGGAAACAAAGGTCGGGTATTTTCGAGGATGTCACCGGGAAAATCAAATAAAACCCCGTCTATTGGATGTTTGCTGTTGGGATCGAGCTCAACCCCAAACGGATGACGTTGGTCCATACTGATGATAATAGGCATTAAGAGGATGATATTATGGCGCAGCAATGCAAGCTGTTTATCGTATCGGGAACAGTTCAAGGGGTAGGTTTTCGCTATCACACCTCTTATCAAGGAATGACTCTAGGGCTGGCCGGCTATGCGAAGAATTTGAACAACGGTGATGTTGAAGTGGTCGTGTGTGGTGAGGAAGAGGCCATTGAACAGATGGCCTCTTGGCTAACGCACGGTCCCAAAACGTCACATGTGGAGTCAATGATTTCGGAACCGTTAACCTATCGAGACTTTAAGGGGTTTGAAATTCTCTGATGCCATCCATGACTAAGTACTAAGCAGGTGGCTACAGGCATTTCGCTGGCTTGGGTAATCCGGCTAATTTTGTCGCTTGTTTGGCAGGGCCTTGTTTAAACAGCTTAAACAGGTACTTACTGTTTCCTTTTTCTGGGCCATGTGCTTTTTCCATCGCTTTGACGAGCATTCTGACCGCAGGCGACGTATTAAACTCTTCATAGAAGTGACGCACGAATAAGATCACTTCAAGGTGGGCATCGGTCAGTTCTATTCCTTCCATTTCAGCCAAGGTGGGGATCATCGCTTCCTCCCACTCCGTATGGTCTTTGAGGTAACCTTGTGCGTCGGTCTCAATCGTTTTGCCCTTGTATTCGAACATCTTACTACCTTGCTGGATTCAAAACGGCTATAGGTTAGCGTAGCTTTGAGAATGACACAATCCTAACACTTCGCTGGGCGGTCATAACAAAAAGCCCCAACATAATGTCGGGGCTCTAAACAGTTGTTCTATTGCGAGACGATTAATCGTCGTTCATCACACCTAGAATGCTCAAAAGGCTGATGAAGAGGTTGTAGATAGAAACGTACAAGCTCACTGTCGCTGAGATGTAGTTTGTCTCACCACCACGAACGATTTGCTGAGTAGTTAGCAAAATCACACCGGTAGAGAAGAGGACAAACATACCGCTCATTGCGAGGTACAACATCGGCATTTGCAGGAAGATGTTCGCTACCATGCCGATAAGCAAGACAACAAATCCAGCCATAAGCACGCCACCTAGGAAAGAAAGGTCACGTTTAGTGGTCAGTGCGTAAGCAGATGCGCCAAGAAACGCTAACGCAGTACCACCTAACGCGGTGACGATGACATCACCCATACCTGCGCCGACATACGCGTTAAGAATGGGACCGAGTGTGTAACCTAGGAAGCCAGTGAATAGGAATGTAAATACCAAGCCCATGCTGTTGTTGCGGTTTTTCTCTGTTAGGAATAGTAGACCGTAGAAGCCGACCAGCATGATGATAAGGCCAGGGCGAGGTAGATTCATCGCCATAGACACACCAGCCACGACCGCAGACCAAAGCAGGGTCATAGAAAGGAGCGCGTAGGTATTACGCAACACCTTGTTGGTTTGTAGAGCACTTTCTTGTGTTGAAGTGCGGGTAAACATAGGACTGTTCATAATCTTCCTCGTGAGGGTTTATGTTATATCTACATTTATGAGGTTGAATGAAGAAAAGATCAAGTGCAACCCAGAGTTGTAGTGAAATAAATAATATAAGAAATAAAAACTTAAGTGTTTTGAAAGATGTAACACAATATAACAAATGTGAAAAGAGGCGGACAGGGCCGCCTCTTTGTATTGCTTGGGTAAATGTTCAAGCTGTTAGTGGTGCAATATCTGCGCAAGGAAGTTCTGAGTTCGATCCGATTGCGGATTTTCAAAGAAATCAACAGGATTGTTTTCTTCGATGATTTCACCGGCGTCCATAAAGATAACGCGATCGGCGACCTCTTTCGCGAAACCCATTTCGTGGGTGACACAAAGCATGGTCATCCCTTCACCGGCCAGTTCAACCATCACATCCAACACTTCTCGCACCATTTCTGGATCGAGTGCCGACGTCGGTTCGTCAAACAGCATCACTTGCGGGCTCATACACAACGAGCGAGCAATCGCAACTCGCTGCTGCTGACCACCAGAGAGCTGACCTGGGTATTTATCCGCTTGATCAGGAATCTTCACACGTTCAAGATACTTCATCGCGACGGCTTCCGCTTCTTCTTTTGGCATCTTCTTGACCCAAATCGGTGCTAGCGTACAGTTTTCTAGCACGGTGAGGTGAGGGAAGAGGTTGAAGTGTTGAAAACACATGCCGACTTCGCGTCTAACTGCCTCAATGTTCTTGAGGTCTTCTGTCAGCTCGTTACCAGAAACGATGATTTGCCCTTTCTGGTGCTCTTCTAAGCGGTTAATGCAACGAATCATCGTTGACTTGCCAGAGCCTGATGGGCCACAAATAACGATTTTCTCGCCTTTTTTGACATTAAGGTTGATGTTTTTCAGTACATGAAACTCACCATACCACTTGTTCATATCCTTAAGTTGGATCATGTAATCTTGTTGTTGCGTCATAATACGTCCTTGAGCTTATAAATTATCGTTTGTGACCGGTATGGAGTTTGTTCTCTAGCCAAATCGAATATCTCGACATGCCAAAACAAAATACCCAGAACACTAACGCGACAAAAACATAACTTTCCGTAGCAAAACCTAACCACTCAGGGTCGGTGTTTGCGGCTTGGCCAATACCGAGTACGTCAAACATACCGATAATCAAAACAAGACTGGTGTCTTTGAAGAGGCCAATAAAGGTGTTCACGATAGAAGGAATGGTGATCTTCAATGCCTGAGGCAAAATGATCAGTCCCATCTTCTTCCAGTAGCTTAAGCCAAGCGCATCCGCCGCTTCATACTGGCCTTTTGGAATGGCTTGCAAACCACCACGGATAACCTCGGCCATGTAGGCAGCACTAAACATCACTACACCAATCAAAGCGCGAAGCAGTTTGTCTGTCTCTGAGCCTTCCGAAAGGAACAGTGGCAGCATTACCGACGCCATAAATAGAACAGTGATGAGTGGCACACCACGCCATACTTCGATGTAAACGGTACAGATGCTGCGAATAATCGGCATTTCTGAGCGTCTTCCGAGCGCAAGAGCAACACCAATCGGCAGCGAAACGACAATACCGACCAAAGCGATGATCAATGTGACCAGTAGTCCACCCCATTTGTGTGTCTCAACGACTTCTAGGCCGAAGAATCCACCATACAGTAGACCTGCGATTAAAAACGGGTATACGTTAACAAAGAACAGCCACAGCCAAGTACGTTTAGGCGTCTTCTCGTAGGCAAGCAATGCAGTAAACACCGCTAGCGTGAAGTAGAACAGGCGAGGACGCCAAAGCTCTTCTTGCGGGTAGAAACCATACATAAACTGTTCCCAGCGTACGCTGATAAATACCCAACACGCACCTTCTCGACTACAAGCGTCACGAGTTGTGCCAACCCAATCAGCGTTAATCAGTGCCCAATCGACAATATTCCAGATCAAACTGAAGGCGACATAGGCAAGTATGACGGTGACCACGGAGTTGACAGGGCCATTAAATAAGTTCTTACGCAGCCATCCCATCACACCCACAGTGTTTGCCGGTGGCGGTAGGCTAGGTTGAAATTGATGTACTTTCATTCTATCTCTCCACCAAAGCGACTTTTTTGTTGTACAAGTTCATCAGTGCTGACGTGAGCAAGCTGAGAGTCAGGTATACGCCCATGGTCATCGCAATAATTTCAATCGCCTGACCAGTCTGGTTAAGTGTTGTGCCTGCAAATACCGAAACCAAATCAGGGTAACCAATCGCCATCGCGAGCGATGAGTTTTTAGTCAGGTTCAAGTATTGGCTTGTGAGAGGAGGAATAATGATACGCAGTGCCTGTGGAATGACGACGAGCTTCAACGTACGTGAACGAGGTAAGCCCAGCGACATAGCAGCTTCCGTCTGACCGTGGTTCACCGCGTTGATACCGGAACGTACGATTTCTGCGATAAAGGATGCGGTGTAAATACTCAACGCAAGCAGAAGTGCCGCAAGTTCAGGAATGATGCTGATACCGCCACGGAAGTTAAAGCCTTTCAGTTCAGGGTATTCCGCGTGAATAGGCGAACCCATCAAAAAGTAGGTCACAACGGGCAATGCGACGATTAGCCCTAGCGCGATTCGCCCAACCGGTGTTTGCTGTCCGGTAAGCTTTTGTTTGTTTTTTGCCCAGATGGCGACGAAGAGCGTAGCGACTACGCCGAAAATAAAGGCAGCGACCACGACAGATGACCCTTCACCAAAAACAGGTGCAGGGAAATACAGGCCGCGAACGTTAAGGAAAATGGCTTCCCCTAAACTGAGACTTTGGCGCGCTGAAGGCAGTGCTTGCAGAACGGCGAAATACCAAAAGAAAATTTGCAGTAACAGGGGGACGTTACGGAAGATTTCGATATAGACCGCGGCAAGACGACTGACCAACCAGTTGTTGGAAAGACGCGCAACACCCATGACAAAGCCAATCACAGTCGCAAGAATGATCCCTAAGAAAGAGACCAATGCCGTGTTCAGTAAGCCGACCAAAAAGGTCCTTCCATAAGAGAAGGTTTCATCATATTCAACAAGGGTGAGGCCAATCCCAAAGCCTGCTTCTTGTCCGAGGAAGTCAAAACCAGTGGCAATGCCCCTAGCTTCGAGGTTCGTTAAGGCATTATTGACTATTGTGTAAAAGAAAAAGACCAGAGCGGCTATCGCAATGATTTGGAAGACGACCGATCGAAAAGTGGGATTGTAGAGAAGGTTTGCATTGGAAGCAGGCGCACTACCTGACTTACCGGCAACAGTATTAGTAGGTTTCATACAGCTATAACCTCAAATCCATTTTTAATAAAAGGGCGGGGAGACCGCCCTTTCTTTGTTTGTTGTTATGTACTGCGATTAACGGATTGGTGGAGCGTACATAAAGCCGCCTGCATTCCACAGAGCGTTGACACCACGAGAGATCTGTAGTGGAGAGCCTGTACCTACGGTACGTTCAAAGCTCTCACCGTAGTTACCCACTTGCTTGATGACTTGGTAGCCCCAATCATCACGGATACCTAGGCCTTTACCTTTAGGACCGTCAACACCAAGAATACGTTTGATGTTTGGATCTTCAGACTTCAGCATTTCATCTGCGTTCTTAGATGTAATGCCGTACTCTTCTGCGTTGACCATTGCAGACAGTGTCCATTTCGCAATGTTAAACCACTGATCATCACCTTGACGAACCACAGGGCCTAGAGGCTCTTTAGAAATGATTTCTGGTAGAACCTGCGCTGAGCTTGGATCTTGTAGGTTTAGACGAAGTGCGTACAGACCAGATTGGTCAGTTGTTAGCACGTCACAACGGCCTGCATCGAAACCTTTTGAGGTCTGAGCTGCGGTATCAAATACCACTGGCTTGTATGACATGCCATTGTTGCGGAAGTAGTCCGCTAGGTTAAGTTCGGTAGTTGTTCCTGACTGAACACATACTGATGCGCCGTCAAGCTCTTTAGCACTCGTAAGACCTAGATCTTTTTTGACCATAAAGCCTTGGCCGTCGTAGTAGTTTACGCCAACGAAGTTAAGACCAAGTGCTGTATCACGGTGCAATGTCCACGTAGTGTTACGTGACAGTACATCGATTTCACCGGATTGAAGTGCAGTGAAACGCTCTTTTGCAGTGAGCGGAACGTATTTAACTTTTGTTTTGTCACCCAGTACAGCTGCAGCAAGTGCTTGACAGTATTCCACGTCGATGCCTTCCCATTCACCCTTAGAGTTTGGGTTTGAGAAGCCCGGTAGACCAGTACTTACACCACAAGTAATAAAATCTTGTTTAGTCACTTTATCCAACGTGCTATCAGCTGCAGATGCGCTTGTAGACATCAGAGCAGTAGATGCAGCTACGACAGAAGCAAGAACTGTTAGTTTATGTGCCATTTGTATCCTTCCTGTATGATCCATGTTAAGTCAGGCAGAACCTGAAAAAACGAGTGAAATATGTTGTGTCTTAGTATTTATTGACTGAGCTGATTGCACCACTGGTAACCAAATCAATCGTTTATAAGCGTAGGTAAGGATCTCGAAATTCTCAACTTCATAATTTAAAAGAATTTTTGAATGAAATCACAAACCTCAACAATGATTAGAATGGCGAAATGTTATCTGAATGTAAATAGTGCAACTAGGGATCAGATTGGTGCGTCAGAATGTGATAGTTAATAATTCTAAATGATCAGACTATCAATTGTTGCCAAGATGCTAAATTGGTATGAATGACTGCGATCTAAGTTAAATTCAGAGTAATATTATTTTAATTGTCAGGGTGGGGTGAACACGATGCCCCATTTTTGGTAGTATCGTGAGCTAGTACAAATGGTTTACCAAGGATTGAAATGCAGTATTTTCCGCTGTTTATAAACCTTAACCACCAGCCAGTTCTTGTGGTGGGAGGGGGCGAGGTCGCCAGTCGAAAAGTGGACAGCTTAGTGAGAGCCGGCGCCGATGTGACCATTGTGTCACCCAAGATTGAGCCCTATTTAGCACGCTTGGTGGAGCAGGAACGTTGTCGCTGGATACAAAGCTTCTATTCGAGTGAGCTGTTAGATCAACATTACGTCCAAGTATGGGCAACCACAGACAATCCTGAGTTAAATCATCAGGTCCACTTCGATGCGAAAAAAAAACGCCTGCTCGTCAATGTTGTGGATGACCAACCTTATTGTGACTTCATTACCCCCTCGATTGTGAATCGTGGTCGAATTCAGATCGCCATCTCTAGTGGTGGCGCTTCCCCAGTGTTGGTGAGAAATATCCGCGAAAAGCTCGAGTCGATTTTACCTCACAACTTATCACTGCAAACTGACTTTGCAGCCTCAAAGCGCAATGATATTAAGCAACATCTCGCCAGTGTTGATGAAAGACGAACTTTTTGGGAAGCGTTTTTTGCCAACTCAAATGTGCAAGAGATGACCAGTTTTGATGAGCTTGAAACGCACTATCAAGCCTTACTCAGTGAAGGTATCACCAAACCCGCTTCGACTGTCTGGATTGAATGTGGTGAAGATGTCGAGTTGTTGTCGCTAAAAGCGCTGAAAATCATGCAAGAAGCGGAACTCGTGCTTCATAGTGAGAACTGTCCTTTCGCGTTTGTCGATTTGGTTCGCCGCGATGCTGAGCGCACGCCTTTTGAAAGTAGCGCCGACCTTGCTCAGTATTTGATGTCAGCCAAACAGGAAGGGCTGAAAGTGGTTGTCTTGGTTAAGGCTGGGGCAAGTGAAACTAAGTTGTTACAGGGTAATGATTTAACGATTAAACAAGCCACGATCGCAAAGGCAAAGCGCTAACCCTAGCGTTTTGTCTGTTTAGAAAAAAACAAACCCGCTGTTCAGCGGGTTTGTGCTAATTACTCACTGCTATGCAAGTATTGCTTCGTTAATCGTTAGTCACGAAAGTTATCAAACTGGAAAGGCTGGCCGAGTTCTGCTTCACGGATCAGTGCCATCGTCGCTTGTAAATCATCGCGTTTTTTACCGGTCACGCGCACTTTCTCACCTTGAATAGAGGCTTGGACTTTGATCTTAGAGTCCTTGATGTGCTTGACAATTTTCTTCGCAACTGGCGTTTCAATGCCTTGCTTAAAAATGACGATTTGGTGCCAGTTGCGACCGGAGGCCTCCTCGGGCTTCGCTTCCATTGCATTGACGTCTACGCCACGCTTAGTGAGGTTAGAGCGTAAAATGTCACGCATTTGCTTGAGCTGGAACTCACCTTCGGCGTTCAGTTTCACGGATTCGTCTTTTTGCAGTTCAAACGTTGCCTCAACACCACGAAAGTCGAAGCGAGTCGATAGTTCACGCGATGCGTTGTCGACGGCGTTGCGCAATTCAACCGTGTCGATTTCTGAGATAATGTCAAAAGAGGGCATAATGTACTCCGAAATAGTCGTTGATTAAGGTCGCGCTTTCACAGCGTCAGCGAGCATGTCTAGCATCTGCACAGTGTCATCCCAACCTAAGCATGGATCGGTAATGGATTGACCATAAGTGAGATTGTTGAGGTCACACATGGATTGGTTGCCTTCGACAATAAAACTTTCGGCCATAATACCGGCAATCTGATGCTTTCCTGAACGGATTTGCTCACAGATGTCCGCTGCCACATCCAGCTGTTTGCGATGCTGCTTTTCACAGTTGGCATGGCTGAAGTCGACCACAAGACGCTGCGGTAAATCAAATTGAGCGAGTTGCTCACAAGCTGCCGCGACCGATGCCGCATCAAAGTTTGGTCCTGTGTCACCACCGCGAAGAATGATATGGCCGTATGGGTTACCGCTCGTGCGATAGACCGTCATGCGTCCATTTTTGTCTGGCGAGTAGAAGTAGTGCGATGCCATAGAGGCACGGATCGCATCGATGGCGATTTTAACATTACCGTTGGTGCCGTTTTTGAAACCGACAGGGCAAGAGAGGGCAGATGCCATTTCACGGTGAATTTGTGACTCTGTCGTGCGTGCGCCAATCGCGCCCCAAGTGATTAAGTCAGCGATGTACTGACCGGTGATCATATCCAAGAACTCAGTGGCGGTGGCCAAGCCAAGTTTATTGATATCTAGCAGGAGTTTACGTGCTTTGTTAAGACCAGTTTCCAGCGCGTACGAACCATCTAGGTTAGGGTCTGTAATTAAGCCTTTCCAGCCTACGACGGTGCGTGGTTTCTCGAAATAGGTACGCATGACGATAAAAAGCTCGTCTTTATATTGCGCTTGAATCGCAGAGAGACGCTGTGCGTAGTCGATCGCTGCCTCTGTGTCGTGTACCGAGCACGGGCCAACAATCACGAGTAGGCGTGAATCTTCGCCAGTGAGAATTTGTTCAATTTGACGGCGCGAATGAGCAATACGCTCGGCGACATCATCAGTAATCGGGTGGGCGCTTCCAAGTTCTGCCGGAGTCGGCATAGGGCCTAAAGGCTGCGTTCTTAATTCATCGGTTTTTAATGGCATACCAGAGCCTGTTCTTTTTATTGCGAAGCGCTAAAGATAACGGAAACGAATCAAGTAATAAACTACTTATCCTGAAACTCTTCAAGTGCGAAGCGTAAATCTGAAAAACTATTCAAAAATGTTAGTTTTAAATTCTGTTTTGCCCTTGTCTTCACTGGCACGAGTCGGTATGTTTCAGATATCACAATAATAATCCAAGTACGGAGCAGTAATGAGTTTATCCGGTTCAAGCAGTTTGCATCCTGCATTGAGTAGTGGCGACGCCCTACCTAAGGTCGACGGTCAACAAGGTGGACAACACCTCTTTGTTTCCTTATCTGAGCTCATCCTAGAGCACATTTTTTACCATCCTAGCTTTGAGTCAGCCACAACGCCGCTCGATCCACTACAACGTAGCTCTATCGATGCGATGTTGGGTGAACAAGATCTCAAGACGCACTTTGTTTCTACCTTAGTCTCAATCATCTCTGACGCCATCACCCCTGAGCATAAAGTTGTGCGTGTATCGCTAAGTAATGCAGATAGCCATACAATGCGCTCGCTATTGGGTGGTGATGTGGAACCTGAGGTGGTGAATCCAGCACTGGGTATGCGTGGGGTGTCTCGTTATGCGCAGCCAGAGTTTAGCGCCAGTTTTGCCCTAGAATGCGATGTGATCAAAGCACTAAGAGCGCAAGGTCATCAGGTTGAGATTGTGGTGCCGTTTGTTCGTGCTTTGTCTGATGCCGCGAAGATCATCGATTTGCTCGCCGAGCAGGGACTGCCGCGCGGCCTTGACGGGCTCAAGGTGCTTTATACTGTCGATGTACCGTCTTCTGCGCTGATGGCCGAGCGTCTATTGCACTATTTTGATGGCGTCGTGATTAATTTGGAAAACCTAACCCAATATACGCTGGGTATCGATCGTCTAGATGAGACACTACACTATTTGTTTGAACCACAAAGTGAAGCGGTGCTACAACTGATTGACCTGACGACCAAAGCGGCAGAGAGCGTCAATAAGCCGGTAATCCTAACCAGCAGTGGCGTGTTGAACTATGCAAAAATCCAAGAGTATTTGGTCGAACGTGAACACGTCGAACTTGTTGTGACGGTGTAACTGACCAAGTAATCTGAGTTATCTCACTATCTGAAAGTGCAATGTTAACAAAATGTTGACATTGCACGCCTTCCATATTCAACTGGTTCTAAATCCACTAGTCGGACCAGTCTATGTTAAGCCCTCTTACTAAAGCGAACTTTTACCTCAATTACTTTGGCTTTCTCAAAGTCCCCCTAATTTGGCTCTGTCGACCTAAAATTCTCCAACTGGATGAGCAGCGCGTAGAGGTAAAAATCCCACTAAAAAGACGGACTAAAAATCATCTCGGCAGTATGTATTTTGGTGTCTTGGCGGTTGGTGCTGACGTCGCAGGTGGTTTCATGGCGATGAGTAAAGCTCAGGCGCGAGGCAAGCAGGTGTCTCTGGCTTTTAAAGCCGTGGAAGGGCAATTCTTAAAGCGGCCTGAGGCGGATGTCCACTTTGTCTGTGACGATGGGGAGCTGATTGACAAGATGCTTGATGAGACGTTCGCGACTGGAGAGCGCGTCAACCAAGCGGTGAAAATTACCGCCCTCTGCCCAAGCCTACATGGCGATGAGCCGATGGCGGAATTTTTACTTACTCTGTCACTAAAGCGAAGGGGTGAGTGAAGTCATCTACCTCAATTTGCTCAATCGCAACGATTTTGCTGCGGTTGAGCACGATTTTCCAACGGTAATAGTTTGGGTTTCCGTCGTGATTGTCTTCTTTGACAATCAAGTTGATCAGGTGACGTTTTTCAACGGATTCGCGGCTCACCTGACTATTGTTCAGAGTATAAATTTTGTTTGAGCCCTTATCCATCAAACGGGTAAACGGTCGCATGCTGAGCAATAAGGTTTCGCGCGTTTCTTCATAACCACTCATAAACTTCGATGTGGTCATCTCCGTCTCTGAACGATAGTGTAAAATTTGTTCTTCCCGTTGGACGACGCGCTTTTTGCGAATCGACTTGATGCGGTCGGGAAGTTTGTCGAGCCCCATGTAATCAAGCCATTCGAGTTTTTGACCCACGGTCTTTTTAGTAGTCGGATCCAGGTAGGTTTTACGCCACTTAGGTCGGCCGCGTCGAATCCAGCGCCACATGACGTCCCGCAGATCGTCTTTAAATATCTCGCGTAGCGCGTAGACAAATGACATCAAAATGATGAACGATGCGGTGATCTCGCCCCAATAATCACGAGCCAAAATCGCGGTAATCGTAACAAACACCATCACAAACCCCGTTGCACTGCCTTTCACAATTCGCTTTAGATTGTTGCCCAATGATTGCGTTTTCTCTTGCAGGACGATGGGGTGCTCTATCAAACGTCTTAATAAGCGCATTTTGTTACTCAAGCGGGTCACATCGCCTCTGACGCTTTCTGAGTTGTAGTTGTTGAGCTTTCGGTGTGCAGCTTCTTTCTCAACGATGGTAAGCAAGCGCTCTTTGAGCGTCTTGTATTCACTGTCACGTGGCATGTGGGCAACCAATGACATCAGCCTTTGCCCGGTATACCAAGAGAGATAGTTATCGATGTTGGCGTAGTAGCGTTTCAGCCCCTCTTCATAAGGAATACTCCGACGCAGCTTTTTCAAAATATCGAGAGAGAGTTCGATGACTTCGTCTACTTCATCGGTGGTGACGGACTCGGAGTTGTGTTTGTTCAATTCGCTGACCGCTTTATCTAACGCAATCACATATTGGTAGGCGAACAAACTTAAACTGACGCGGTACTGAGTTGAAGAGAGTCGTCCTCGTTTGGCAAGTCGACTGTGCACGAGCGGAAGCAGAGTTTTGTCACTGAAATAAGCGCGTTTTTGCGCCAGAGACTCGTAATAGAATTCACTCTCTTTGACGATGTCAGCGTTTAAGCCAAGTTCACCGGGAATGAAAAAGTAGAGGTCGAGATCCGACTTCTTGGTCGAAGCCATTGCGTGAGAAATTTTGAGAGTGATGCCATCTTGTTTGTCTACCGTGACCAAGAAAATCTCCATAAAGTTCAAATTAGCTGGCGAAAGCATATCAGAGATTGGGTATAATCGCCGCAAATTTAGCAAGAGACCGTTGAAATGATTAACGTTGGTAAGGTAAACCACTTAGAAATTGTAAAAAAAGCCGACTTTGGACTATTTTTGGATGCTGGAGAGTACGGCACCTCTTTGCTGCCAAATCGCTTTGCGCCAAAAGACGCGGAAGTGGGCCAATTTATTGATGCGTTTCTCTACTTTGATTCCGACAACCAGTTGGTGGCGACGACTGAAACTCCGATTGCCGAAGTGGGCCAGTGGGGGCTGATGGAAATCCAAGGTGTCAACAGCACCGGCGCTTTCGCCAATTGGGGAATTAAAGGCAAGGATCTGTTGATCCCTTTCAGTGAGCAGCGAGCCCGCTTTAAAGAAGGTCAAACTGTGTTGGTATACGTTTATACCGATAAAGCATCTGGACGTATTGTCGGGACCACCAAATTCAACAAGCTGCTGGATAAAACGCCGGCGCCTTATAGCAAAAATCAGCAAGTCGAGCTGTTGATTGCAGAGCGCAGTGACTTGGGCTTTAAAGCGATCGTTGAAGGTCAACACTGGGGCATGATCTTTAAGTCTGACGTGTTTGGAAAACTCTTTATTGGTAAGCGTCTTAAAGGCTACATCAAAGCGATCCGTGAAGATGGCAAAATCGATCTCTCGCTGCAAAAAGTCGGTGTAGGTAAGATGGATGACTTGAGTGAGAAAGTCCTTGAGTTATTGGAGAAAAAGGGCGGTTTCCTCCCTCTTAATGATAAGTCATCGCCAGAAGCCATTTTCTCAACGTTTCGAACCAGTAAAGGGACGTACAAGAAAACCATTGGCGGTCTTTACAAGCAAGGTCGCATTCGTATCGAGCAAGATGGGATTTATCTCGCCGATTAATCGACTTGAGACAAAAAAAGGCCCGAAGCGGATCATGCTTTGGGCCTAGGGGAAGGGCTCCTACAGAGCCTGCGCTAACTGTCTGATATTCATCACCAATCAATACTTCAATTGTAGTTCAAGATAAGTATAGCGCCAGGCAATGACGAAATTTCATACCTTGGTTTAGGGATTAAAACAGATTTTTGTCTCTCACCAGCTCTCTGGGTAGGCCATTTTTGATTCGATTTCCGACCCATTTCCCGAGTCCAATCACATCGTTACCGTATTTGACCAGCACTTCACCTTTGCCTGTTTGCGCCGGTCTCACATCTCTTCCCATGTACCACTCTCTGGCGTCATCAATAGAAAGTTCGACACTGTTGGCTTCATTCCCCGTTGCCAGTGCGGTAGCGACTTGGTGTTGCCAGCGATAGCCTTTCTTGTGCGCTTCGGCGATCTTTATTCCCATACGTGAAAAGCGCAGTTCGCCGAGCATCGGCTCGAGTGCATCGGGGAACAGCCAGACATCGTTGTCACGCAGCCAAATTGTGGTGTGTTGAGGCAGCGAAACAGACAGCGCGTCTTGCAGTGCGCTAGCGATCTCTTGCTGCTCTTTTGCCGATGCTTTCTGAAACGGAAATTTACCGAGGCGTTTTTTCACATCAGGTGGTGTCGCTGCGCCAGTTTTACGTATTTTTGCCACAAAGAATCCTTCACAGTCATAGACTTGAGGGAATATGTGCAAAAAGCCTTCGGCGGTTAGTGCTTTGTCAGCTCCCGGGAATAGGGATTCAAGGCTTTCAAATTCCACCAACTCGCCAAAGGTCGATTTTAAGTGCTGGCACACTTGCTGGTTCTCTTCCACGCTGAGCGTACAGGTCGAATAAACCATGACACCGCCCGGCTTCAGCGCGTGAAAAGCACTTTCGATCAGATCTTTTTGCGTCTCAGCGATGGATAGCACTGACGCTTTACTCCAGTTTTTCATCGCATCGGCATCTTTACGAACCGTACCTTCGCCGGAGCAGGGCGCGTCGATGAGAACGGCATCGAACTGCTCTGGCAGCCAACCACCAAACACGCGGCCATCGAAGTTAGTCAGGGCGGCGTTACGAATACCGCAGCGCTCAATATTCGCATGGAGTACTTTCACGCGGCTAGCGGAAAACTCGTTCGCCACCAATACGCCTTCATTATCCATCAGCGCAGCGATTTGTGTCGTTTTTGAACCTGGTGCAGCCGCCATATCGAGCACCGCCTGAAAGGTGTCATCACCAGAAAAGAGCGCAGAAACGGGCATCATTGAACTGGCTTCTTGGATGTAAAACAGCCCTGCCATATGTTGAGCACGATTCCCCAGTGGCACCCGGGTTTCATCAGCATCAATCCAAAATCCTTCTTTACACCAAGGCACTCGGGTCAACACCCATCCTTGCTGCTCAGCCAGCGCTTTAAAATCGTCCACTGTGGTCTTGAGAGTGTTGACGCGGACACTTTTTCTCAGTGGTCGTTGGCAAGCGGCGATGAAGTCATCCATCGTTAAATGTGACGGAAGGATGGTTTGCATTTCAGCGAGAAAGTCGTCGGGGAGATAAACGTTTTGGTACACTCTGCATCTCTAAGTAGAAAATTTGCCGAGAGTGTAGCAAAAACGCAGCCACTTGGCTGCGCTTTTACTGATTATGGGTGATAGGTGATAGGTGATAGGTCTTGGCTAAGGTTTTGGTATCACCGTTCGCCAGCTGCGCCAGCTCTCTTCTGCTTTCGGGTGTAGGTAGAAGGTGTGGCCATCTTGAGCTATCGGCTCGAGCTGTGTTTGTTGCGGCGTAGCAAAGGTGATCCCGCCTCGCACTATGCTTTCGACCGTACCTGCTTTGATATTGGCGCCGGTTAATCCAATCGAGACATCCACACCAGAGGTGTTCCAAAATACGCTATTGCGGCGCACTAGATAGGCGTATTCCGGCAGAATATCAATATCGATATCGACGCGATCGGCAAATTCACCTAACGATACTGCTCGCACTTGGCCCACCTCGATCTCACGATACAAAATTGGGGTTCCACTGGTGACTGAGCCTCGGCTTTCGGTTTGCAATCTAAATTGCACCCCTTTATGAATTTGAGGTGCAGTGTTAAGCGCGAACTGATGTTGGGGCTGGCCATTACCGGGCTCAACATTAATACTTGGCGTGATTAGATTGTGGATGTTTTTTACTCCCGAGAGGCCAATCTCTGCCTGTGATTGCCAAAAGTGCGACCCTGAAACCGCAATGGTTTGGGCATATTCCGGCAAGATGCGAGCTTGAATTTCAACGCCGCCTTTGGAGAACCCTCCCTTGGAAAATATGGGGGTGACAAGCGTGACTTCGCCGACTTGGACACCCTTGTAGTGGATAGGCGTGCCTGTTGTGATCGTTGTGCTGCCGTCAAAGTGCAAGGTGACACGTTGGCCGTATTTACGTGCGGTTTTGAAATCTTTGTATAGCAACCACTTGTCTTTTTGGCGGTTGTCGACCCCCGGCAAGGAATCAAAAGCAATCCCACCTTGGATGATGGTTTTCAGTGGCGCAGCGGTAATGTTGACTCCCGTTAAAGAGGCATCCACCTCGACACCAGAGCGATTCCAGAACACGGTTTGCTCACTCAACAGGTGTTTGTATTGATTTTCGATATTCGCATCGATGATCACACCACCGTCAACCAAGCGAAAATCCGATACGCTGCCGACTTGCAAGTTGCGATAAAGCAGTGGGCTACCCTTGCTGATTGAGGGCAATTCGGGGGCAAACAGTGTGAGGGTCTGCCAGCCAGAGACATTGTATTTGGCAAGCTCAGCCAAAGACTGACTCGCATACAGCGGATAGCGATCTTTGGCTTGACCACTGCCTTCACTGACAAAACTCACCGAGCCGGTCAACAGTTGTTTAGCAGGCGGAACAGAGATGTTGAGCCCAGACTCAGTAAGCTCAGCGCTGGCACTGCCGGTGACAAAAAATCGGTTTTGAGAACGGATTAATTCGGAATATTCTGCGTCAATCAGCAGGTCGAACACGACCTGATCATTAATGAGAGATACCTGCGTGATAGAGCCAACCGTGATACCTTTATAGAGGATGTTCGCCCCGGCATCTAATCCAAACGAGTTGTTGGACGTCAGTTGCAGAGCGACTGAACGTGCTTGTTGCTTGTTAAATTCAAATTTACGCACGGCGTTAAACTGCCTTGCGCGCTGACCATCTCCGGGGATCAAGGTGAGGTAGTTCCCTTGGACTAAGTTAGCCAAGTTTTCCACACCCGATAGCGTGACTTTCGCCTCTTCGAGAACAAAACGACTGCCGGTGGTGAGCATATCGCTGAACGCCGGTTGAATAGCGGCGGAAGCGATGATTTTTTCACGCCCTTCACTGAGCTGCAATCCGGTAATTTGCCCGACCTCAATACCACGGTACATAATGGGCGCACCAGAGGCCTTGATATGGTTGTCGTCAGGTAGCGCAATTTGGATGGCAATACCACGTCCTGCGGTCTTTAGGTCGCGATACAAACGAAACTCTTCGTTGTCTTCGACGGGCTCGCCGCCATCGGGGGAGTCCACCGCAATAGAGCCGCTGAGCAGGGCGCTCAAACTTTCCAGTCGCACATCAACCCCTTCAAAGCCAATATTGGCACCAATGCCACTGACGTTCCAAAAGCGGCTCTGATCGGTAATGATGTGGCGATATTGATCGCGGATTGACGCTTTGATGAGGACGTTCTTCGCGTCGTCATCCAATTTGTAGCTGTAGACTTCGCCAATTGGGATTTTTCGATAGACGATCTGTGAGCCGATGGATATCCCACCCAGATCGCGCGATTTCAAGGTGATGTTTAACCCTTGGCGCGCGAGAAGATCGGATGGGGCGCGATCCAGCGCGGTATAAACACTCTTAGGTTCAGACGCTTCATCACCGGGTTGAATCGCAATGTAGTTCCCTGAGACCAGAGCATCCAATCCGGAAATGCCGGAAAGGCTGGCGGTCGGTTTAACCATCCAAAAACGCGTATCTTGACCAAGTAACTGAATCGCTTCGGGGTAGATGTCGACATCCACGTAAATGTTGTCCAGATTGCTCGACAGGTTGATGTCGCGCACCATGCCCACTTCGAGCCCTTGGTAGCGAATGGTGGTGCGCCCGGCGACCAAACCTTGTGCATCAGAAAAATAGATCTGCACGCGTTGGCCTGCATCCTGAATGGCTTTAAACACCAGCCAACCTGCCAGTGCCATGGTCAAAATTGGCAATATCCATAGCGGGGATAGGCCTTTATTTCGCTTAATATCTGGCGTGTAGGCATTCTGATTGGGCGAAGCATTACTCATGCGAAGAGGTGTCCTTGTAGGAGGTTTTAGGGTGGTTATCCCAAATGAGTCTCGGGTCGATACTGTCTGCGGCCAGCATGGTTAAGATGACCACGATACCAAAAAAGACGGCGCCGTACCCTGGGATAAAGTTCAAAATTTGGCCACGGTCAACCAAGGTCATCATGATGGAGATAACAAACAGGTCCATCATCGACCAGCGGCCAATCCACTTGACGACAAAGTAGATTTTCATTCGATGAATATGATTGATCGAACGCTGAAAATGGATGGCGAGCAAGATGTACGCTAAGCCGAGAATCTTTGCGACCGGAACGACAATACTTGCGATGAAAATGATGGCCGCAATGCCCGCCATATCATTGTTCACCAATGAAGCAACACCCGAGAAGATGGTGTCTTCTAAACGTTGTCCGTTGGTGATCAATATTGAGATTGGGATCAGGTTAGCGGGAAAAATCGCTATCGTCGCCGCCACCAAGTAAGCCCAGGTTGTTTGGATTGAACGCGGCTTACGATGATGGATAGGTTTTTCGCAGCGGCGGCAGTGCGAGCCCTCCGGCTGTGACAGGTGGCAATGGTGGCAGTGGAGCGATTTTTCGCCCAGAGTTAGTGTTTCTTCAGGAAGGTAGGCTTCCCAATAGCGTCGGATGCTAATGCGGGTTAATAACAGTACAGTCGCTAACTGCAATAGCACTAGGCCATAAAGCCCGACACCGACAAAGATGTCTGAATAGTCTTGCAACTTGAAGCAAGAGATCGCAACGCTCACCAAAAAGACGTCAATCATCACCCAATGCTTGAGCGCCGCGATGGTTTGCAACGACCACTTGAGTAAAGAGAAGTGGCGCTTGGCGAGCGCAATGTGGGCAAGCAGAACGCTTGAGCATACCAAAAACGGCGCGATCGAACTGCAAAAAAAGACCAGCAGTGCCAACCATGTAAAACCTTCATCAATGAGCGCGATAATACCGGCTGGGAGTGTCGCTGGTATCATGACACCAAACAACCGGATATTGATGAAGTCAAAAAAGTGCGAGGGAATAAACAGCATCAAACAGGTGATGGCGATGGCTAAATTGCCAGAGAGAGAAGGGGTGCCACCCCGATAGAGCTGCGTTCCACAACGCGGACAAAATGCGCTCTTTCCTTGTTCAACCTCACAGGTGTCTACTGCGAGCTCGCAGCCATGACAAAGGCGAACTTGGCGAATCTCGCTAGTGTGAGAGTGGAGCGGCGAGGCACGTTTCATTGAGCGCCTCTTTGTGTGACGTTGTCACTGTTAAAGTGGGGTTTAGGCGTGAGTTTGTACCGCGCCGTAAAGCGTTTGATATAAACCTTGCTGTTCGACCAGTTCGCCATGTGTCCCTACCTGAGTGACTTGTCCATCTTCTAAAACGTAAATCAGATCCGCCTGTTTTACGGCAGATAAGCGATGAGCAACGATCAGAGTTGTGCGTCCCTTCAAAAATTCTGTCAAAGCACGGTGGAGGGCAGCTTCCGTTGCGGTATCCAACGCTGACGTTGCTTCGTCTAAAATAACAAATTTTGGATTGCTCAGCACCATGCGCGCAATGGCCAACCGTTGGCGCTGTCCACCGGACAAACGAATCCCGTTGCGGCCCACTTGCGTCTCGAGCCCCTCACTGAGTTGACGAATGACATCGTGCATTTGTGCAATCTCTAGGGCTTGCCACAGTTGCTCATCTGGGTAGTCTGATCCAAGGGTCAGATTATGCCTCAGGCTATCGTTAAATAGTATAGGTTGTTGTAATACAACAGCAATTTGATCTCTAATGATATCGAAACTGATATCCTGGCATGGCTCACCATTGAAACGGATGATGCCAGAGTCCGGCTGATAAACACCGATTAACAATTGAATTAAGGTAGATTTCCCCCCGCCACTTGCTCCAACCAGTGCGACTTTCTTGCCTGCCGGAATGGTGAGCGACAAATCGCGTAACACCTTGTTTTCCTCATTATAAGCAAAGTTGACCTTTTCTATCGAGACGTCGACTTCTCGGTCTGGCGTGAAGGGATTGACGGTTGACACAGGGCGCTGCTCTTCGCCAATGCTCAATAGGGTATTGATGCGAGTCAGTGCCGCTTTGGCGCTGTACCACGAAAACTGAATGCCCAACAATTCTTGTACAGGGCTGAGCATAAACCACAGATAGCCAAACACTGCGAAGATTTGACCAATCGTCAGGTCGCTAAATAGCACCATAAGCATAGCGACAGCGCGAAATAGCTCAAAGCCAAGCAGGAATAGTAAGAAGGAGACACGCCCTGCGGCTTCCGATTGCCAGGCGTACTTGTCAGCATCGGATCGGATTTGATCGGCGTGTTCGGTTAACTGTTTGAGATACGCTTTTTCTTTATTTGCGGCGCGCAATTGATAGATGCCATCGAGCGTCTCTATCAACCGATTTTGAAACCGCTCGAACGATTGGTTTTCTCGCTTTTTAAGATGTTTCACTTTGCCGCCTAGCAAGCGGGAGAAGTAAATGACCACCGGATTAACCAGCAAGATGAACAGCCCCAAGCGCCAATCTAACCAGAGCAAAACAATAGCGGTACCGAGTACGGTCAGTAAGCTTATCAGGAACTTGCTTAACGTAGAGCCAATGAACTGGTCAATGGTTTCAACATCGGTAATCAAGTGGGCATTGATGCCGCCGCTGCCTCTTGTCTCGTATTCCTTCATGCTGATGCGACCCAATTTGTCGATCATCTTACGTCGCATTTCAAAAGTAATGGTTTTGGAGACCAGAGTGAACTGACGGCTCTGAACAATGTTCAGCGCCTGGCTTGCCGTGCGCATCACAATGACCAGTAGTAAGGTCAACACTATATAGCCGGTAGGAGTATGAAAGTTACTCGGCAAGAGCCATTGCATGGCACGCAGCCCGGCACCGGGTTGGTCTAATAGCACTTCATCGACCATCAATGGCATCAAGAGTGGGATAGGGACACTGATTAAAGTCGCAGCAATCGCCACCAAATTCGCAGCGATTAACTTGGTCTTATGAAGTTTTACTTGAGTTATCAACCAAGAACGGCTAATAGTGTTGGGATTATTAATCATTATAATGAGAATGCTTACTATTTAGTTTGTGCGAATTGTACGCACAAACCGTGTGGAAGTCTCTAGTTTTCAATCGGATGTATATACAATGAACATAGAACAATACCAACGTTTAACCAAGCAAGCGGTTGCACTTATCGAATCAGAAACAGACCTTATCGCCAATCTCTCCAATGTCAGTGCGCTATTGAATATGGAGCTGGAGAACCTTAACTGGGTGGGCTTTTATCTGATGAAAGACGGTGAGTTGGTATTGGGTCCATTCCAAGGCAAGCCTGCGTGTGTACGTATTCCCGTTGGTAAAGGAGTGTGTGGTACAGCGGTCGCCACTAATAGCGTTCAACGTATCCATGACGTACACGAATTCGAGGGCCACATTGCGTGTGACGCCGAGAGTAATTCAGAGATAGTGATTCCTTTTTCAATCAACGGTGAAATCCAAGGCGTGCTTGATATTGACAGCCCAAGTGTGGGGCGTTTCAGTGAAATTGATGAGCAGGGGCTAACATTTTTGATGACCGAAGTGGAAAAGCTGCTTAATTCGCACGCTATCGCGGCATAATTTGCCTATTGGCTGTGGTTTTTCATTTGCAGGTCACTATAATACCTCAATTAAAACTCTTAATGCTCGCGGACAAGCCGCAATAACCAGGAATCCTCATGGAAAACACTGAAAAGTTAAAAAACAGCAAAGAAGTGATTGCATATATTGCTGAATGTTTCCCTAAGTGCTTTACTTTAGAAGGTGAAGCAAAGCCGCTTAAAATCGGTATTTTTCAAGATCTTGCGGACCGTCTCAATGACGACCCAAAAGTGAGTAAGACCCAGCTTCGTGCAGCGTTAAGACAGTACACTTCATCATGGCGTTACCTACATGGTGTTAAGCCAGGTGCAGTACGTGTAGATTTAGACGGTAACCCAGCGGGTGAACTAGAAGAAGAGCACGTTGAACATGCGAAAACTGCACTAGCAGAGAGCAAAGCAAAAGTTCAGGCTCGTCGTAAAGAACAAGCTCAAAAAGCGCGCGAAGAAGGGAAGGCTAAAGCGAAACCGGCAGCGAAGAAGCCGCAGAGCCGCCGCCCACAACAAAGTAAAGAACAGAAAGCCAAACAGCCTGTAGAAACGCGCGCATTGAATGCAGACGAAATGACCGTCGGCAACCAAGTGAACGTGAACATGGGCAAAGGAAATATGGCTGCGACTATCGTTGAAATCAATAAGGAAGATGTGCGCGTCCAACTGTCTAACGGCCTACAAATGGTTGTGAAAGCGGAGCACTTGCGCGCATAAAGGAGAATCTCCTACGCATGAAATGCCGTTCAAAACTCTCGCTGATTGCTGCTGGCCTCTGGCTGGCAGCGTCTTCAGCCCATGCTCTTGAAGCAAAACTGAGTCTAAAAGACTTACCCGTACTCGCTCCCGAGACTCAACACGAAACTGCCAGTAAGCGCGTGACTTCTCGATTCACACGCTCTCACTACAAACATTTCACTCTCGACGATACTTTCTCTCAAGCCATTTTCGATCGCTACATCGAAATGCTCGACTACAACAAAAATATCTTTACCCAAGCGGATATTGACTCGTTCAAAGAGTGGGCGGTGGGGATTGACGATCAGCTCAAGTCCGGCAACAACCAAATTGCGTTTGATGTCTATAACTTGTCGATGAAGCGTCGTTATGAACGTTTTCAAACTGCTCTGGCGCTGCTTGATGACGAAATGACGTTTGATGTCGATGAAAGCATTGAGCTTGACCGCAGCAAAGCCGCTTGGCCAAAAGATAAAGCCGAGTTGGATGAGTTGTGGCGTAAACGGGTTAAGTATGATGCATTGAATCTCAAACTCACAGGTAAAGAGTGGGAAGAGATCAAAGAGGTGCTTGAGAAACGTTACAACAATGCGCTTAAGCGTCTCAGCCAAACGCACAATGAAGATGCCTTCCAGTTGTACATGAATGCCTTTGCGCGTGAAGTTGACCCGCACACCAGTTACCTCTCGCCGCGCAGTGCCGATCAATTCCAAACTGAGATGAATTTATCACTCGAAGGGATTGGCGCAGTGTTGCAGATGACCGATGACTATACCGTCATTCGTTCATTAGTGGCTGGTGGCCCAGCATCGAATAGTAAGCAGTTGTCCGAAGGGGATCGCATTATCGGTGTCGGCCAAGATGGCGAAGAAATCGTTGATGTTATCGGTTGGCGCCTTGATGATGTAGTTCAATTAATCAAAGGACCGAAAGGCACCAAGGTGAATTTGCAAATCTTGCCTGAAGGAAAAGAGGCGAAATCGCAAGTCATCACTATCGTACGCGACAAAATTCGTTTAGAAGATCGTGCGGTTAAATCAGAAGTGATTGAGCGTGATGGTAAGAAGATTGGTGTGCTCGAAGTGCCGAGCTTTTATGTCGGCCTATCTAAAGATACCGACGAGCAAATCTCTCAACTGAAAGCGAAAGGTGTCGATGGCATCATTGTCGATCTCCGTAACAACGGCGGCGGTGCGTTAACCGAAGCCACTGCGCTGTCTGGTCTTTTTATTACTAGCGGTCCGGTGGTGCAAGTTCGCGACAGTTATGGCCGTGTGAACGTGAATGCAGACACAGACGACAAAATCAGCTACGACGGACCGATGACGGTATTGATTAATCGTTATAGTGCGTCCGCATCAGAAATTTTTGCCGCTGCGATGCAAGATTACGGTCGAGCGATCATCCTCGGTGAGAACTCATTTGGTAAAGGCACAGTGCAGCAACACCGCTCTCTGAACCATATCTATGATTTGTTTGATAAAGAGTTGGGCTACGTGCAGTACACGATTCAAAAATTCTATCGAATCGATGGTGGCAGTACGCAAAACAAAGGTGTAGCACCTGACATTCCTTTCCCAACCGCTGTAGACGCGGATGAAACCGGGGAGAGTGTCGAAGATAACGCTCTACCTTGGGATAGTATTGATCGCGCCAATTACACGGTGTTAGCACGTAACGATACCTTGATTTCGGCATTAGACGACAAGCACAAAGCGCGTATTGCCAACGATTTAGAGTTCGGTTTTATCGCGCAAGATATTGAAAAGTATCGTGCTGAAAAAGATGACAACGCTTTGTCTCTCAATGAAAAAGTGCGTAAAGCGGAGAGTGAACAGGCAGATAAAGAACGCCTAGCTCGCATCAATTTACGTCAAAAAGCATTGGGTGAGGAGCCGTATGCCGATCTTGACGACTTACCCAAAGACTACGAAGCGCCTGACGCTTATTTGGATGAGTCGGTGGCTATCATGGTGGACATGTTGAAGTTGCAGTAAGTCGGCATCTTTCCTGTTACCTGTCTTGTAATCCGCAAATAACAACAAGCGAGCCTTAGTGCTCGCTTTTTTTGTGCAGACAATTAATGTGATTTGGATCTAATTTTTCGCGTATTCGTAAAACCCAGCCTAAGCTTTAAGAAAAGAGTGAGGGATGCGTGATGAAATGGATCGGACTAATTCTTTTAATGGGTAGCGCGTGGGTCAGTGCAGAAAGGCTCTCGCCCGAAGTACACGACAACAGTGATCTTACTCAATTTGATCACCCTTTCTTGCTGGGGGACTGGTATCTCGTTAATCCGAGTCCTGATGAATCAGCAGAGAACTTTCTCGCCATCAAGCTATCGTTAAGCTCCAACTATCAGTTTCAAATCGACATCCAGAAGCGAGACTACTCGGTGGATCATTGGCAAGGTCTCTACACGGCCAATGACGATACCTTAATACTCGGACTCAATTCTTCCGAGCCGCAAGCGTACCGCTACTCGGGTAATCACCATTTGCTTAATCTCAACGGTGTGACGTTTACTAAGGCGCTTTCCAATTCACTGGCTGGCATTTGGTCGAGTCAGAGTTTAGGCGGGCACGATGTCTCAGCCAGTGATGTAGATAAGATGGATTTAGTGCTGCAACCCGACTTTGTGTTCATGTTCCGTGTCAGCAACGATGAAGGGGATGAAGCGGTGCACCGCGGTGTCTATTACACAGAAGGTGAACACCTTGTGCTTCTCTACGAAAATGGCGAGCACGAAACACGTTACGTACTCGACAGTGATACCTTGACACTTGAAATGGAAGAAGGGGCACTTTATGCGGTGCTCGATCGCGTTCGCTAGTGATATCGGCGAATCGATGGGTGATATATAGACAAAACGTGGTCTACATGAATAAAAAGCGAGGTTATTGTCGTCAATACCTCGTTTTTTTGATTGGCTAGAGGTAAGCTAATTACGTTTGCCCACGAGTGCTTGATGCCCGTGTTGGCTCATCTCACATTCAGTCAAAAGGATTCAGACATGGCTCAGACTCCACAAGCCAAATATCGCAAAGATTATCAATCGCCTTCTCATACGATTTCGACTATAGACCTCACCTTTGATTTGCATGATAACCAAACGGTGGTTACGGCTATCTCTAAAGTTCAGCAATGCAAAGAGAGCAGTACCTTACAACTCGATGGTGAGAACTTAACTTTGGTTTCGCTGCAAGTGAATGGTGAGGTTTGGAGCGATTATCAGCAAACGGAGAGCACGCTGACCATCAACCAGTTACCGCGCGAGTTTACACTGACCATAGTGACGCACATTGATCCAGAAGCCAATACCGCGCTTGAAGGCTTGTATAAATCGGGCGGAGCCTTTTGCACCCAATGTGAAGCGGAAGGTTTTCGTCGAATCACTTATTACTTGGACAGACCTGATGTGTTGGCCAAGTACACCACCAAAGTGATTGCAGACAAGGCGCAATATCCCTATTTATTGAGTAACGGGAACCGAGTGGCCGCTGGCGATTTAGATCATGGCCGTCATTGGGTTCAGTGGCAAGACCCACACCCTAAGCCGGCGTATCTGTTTGCTTTGGTCGCGGGGGATTTTGATGTTCTGCGCGATACCTTCGTGACTCGCTCTGGCCGCCCTGTAGATTTAGAGATTTTTGTCGACAAAGGCAACTTGGACAGAGCGCCTCACGCGATGACATCCCTAATCAACTCAATGAAGTGGGACGAAGAGCGTTTCGGCCTTGAGTATGACCTTGATATTTACATGATTGTCGCAGTCGACTTCTTCAATATGGGCGCGATGGAGAATAAAGGACTCAATATCTTTAACTCCAAGTATGTGTTGGCCAATGAGAATACCGCGACCGATAGCGATTATCTTGGTATTGAAGCAGTCATTGGCCATGAGTACTTCCACAACTGGACGGGTAACCGCGTGACCTGTCGTGACTGGTTCCAACTCAGTCTCAAAGAAGGGTTGACCGTGTTCCGCGATCAAGAGTTTTCTTCTGATCTTGGTTCTCGCGCTGTCAATCGTATCAACAACGTACGCATTATTCGTGGACCGCAGTTTGCCGAAGATGCCAGCCCGATGTCTCACCCAATTCGTCCTGACAAAGTGATCGAGATGAATAACTTCTACACCTTAACCGTGTACGAAAAAGGCAGCGAAGTTATTCGAATGATGCACACCTTATTGGGCGAAGAGGGCTTCCAAAAAGGGATGAAGCTCTACTTTGAACGCCACGACGGCACGGCGGCGACTTGCGAAGATTTTGTTTCCGCCATGGAAGATGCATCGGGTGTCGATCTCAAGCAATTCCGTCTCTGGTACAGCCAGTCAGGAACGCCTACGGTCAGTGTGACCAGTGATTACGACAGTGATGCTAAGACGTTTACCTTGCATGTCAAGCAATCGACTGAGCCGACGCAGGATCAGCAAGACAAACAAGCGTTGCACATTCCATTTGATGTCGAGTTATACGCCCCAACGGGAGAAGCTATTGAGTTACGCTGTAACGGAAAGCCGATTCATCACGTTCTCGATATCACTCAAAGTGAGCAGAGTTTTGTATTCGAAGATGTCGCTGAGCGTCCGATCCCATCGTTATTGAGAGAGTTCTCCGCGCCAGTGAAGTTGGAGTACGATTACAGTGACGATGAATTAACCTTCCTGATGGTTCATGCTCGCAATGACTTTGCGCGTTGGGATGCTGGCCAAATGTTATTAGCAAAATACATTCGCAGTAATGTTGAACGTATTCAGCAAGGTAATCTCGATGTCACGCTACCGGATGCGCTGATTGATGCGTTCCGCGGCGTGCTCTTGTCTGATGTTCTTGAACCGGCATTTATTGCAGAGATGTTAGCGCTGCCAAGTCACAATGAAGTGTCGGGTTGGTACAAGCAGGTCGATGTGGATGCCATTGCTGCGGTACTTAAAGGCATTAAAGTTCAACTTGCACAGCAGTTAGAGGATGAGTTCAGTGCGCTGTACCATGCTCTAGTGCAAAGTGACTATCGAGTTGACCATCAAGCGATTGGCCAACGTGCACTTAGAAACACGGCGCTGGCGTATTTAGCGTATACAGAGCAGGGGAATCGTCTCGTTGAAGCGCAATATGATCAGGCCAACAACATGACGGATACCATGGCGGCCATGACCGCAGCAAACAGCGCGCAGTTGCCGTGTCGTGAGCGTTTGATGAGTGACTACAGCGAGCGATGGCAACATGATGGCCTGGTGATGGACAAGTGGTTCATATTGCAAGGAACCAACCCTGCGGGCAACGCACTCGATGTGATCAAGTCGACCATGAACCACAGTACGTTTAGCTTGAAAAACCCTAACCGTACGCGTAGTTTGATTGGTTCTTTCTTGAACATGAACCCTGTCGCTTTCCATGACAAATCTGGCAAAGGTTATGAGTTCGCGGGCGAAATCTTAAGAGAGCTCAACAGCTCGAACCCTCAGGTGGCGTCACGTTTGATTGATCCTCTGCTTAAGCTGGGTAAATACGATGAGCAGAGACAAGCGCTGATTCGCAAAGAGTTAGAAGCGCTGAAATCGATGGATAACCTGGCCAAAGACTTGTTCGAAAAAGTGAGCAAGGCGCTAGAATCCTAAGCCATCCACTCGCCAACAGTAGCACGGATGCGTGCTACTGTTTATTTATACAGCAATGCGTTAATTACTCATGAACCACTACTATTTCTCGCTCAATATCTCTTATCAATCGTTTCTCAACCACTACAATGGTGCGGCGAGCCAGATATTGGTGACTACGGCCAATGGACTTCGTTTGCAACTGCCAGCGATGCGTTTTCGACCGTTTGTCAGTCAAATTGGCTTGAAAGGACGATTCAGATTAACAACTGACCAAAATAACAAGTTTATTAAGTTAGAAGTTCTGTGAGAGATTGATTTCATAGAAGTTTAAATAGAACCTTAATCACATTCTCAAACATTTCACCTCCTACCACTCCTAAAAGAATTAACCATTTATCAATAAAGCTTTTACAATAAAGCGGCATTACCCGTGTAAAGCACTATTCTTACAACTAAAGAACGATGCTTACGACATCCCCCTACTTAAAAAAATTCTAATAGTGGAGTGTGAATATGACCGCGCGTGAAACCCTAATGCCGGTTCTGCTTGAAAAAGTCTACAAGCTGATTCAAGACAAACTCGAGCTTGCTCATCAACCTTTAGTCACTCAACTTGCTCAACACCTGTTCAGTAACATTTCTCAAGACGACCTGATTGAACGAAACGAATCGGATCTCTACGGTGCGGTCATCAGTTTGTGGCATCACATCAATGAAAAGAAACCCGATGAGATATCGGTTCGCGTCTTTAACCCGACGGTAAGCCGTCAAGGTTGGCAATCGACGCACACTATCGTTGAAATTGTCGTCCCCGACAGCCCATTTCTTGTCGACTCAATCAAAATGGCGCTAAGCCGTTTAGACATGGCGTCACATCTGATGTTACATGGTCCAACGCAAATCGAACGCGGTGCCAAAGGGGTGATTAAATCGATTAATGAGGGTGAGGGCGCGTTGCAATCGCTGTTTCATATCGAAGTGGATCGACTCAGTGACAAAGCGGCGATGACGTCACTCAAAGATGAGCTGATCAAAATTCTCACCGATACCGGTATGGTGGTCAAAGATTGGCGTCAAATGGTTGAGAAACTCGAATTAGTGACTAACCAACTGGAAGCACAAAAAGATCATATTCCCGTCGAAGGGGATCGCTATGAAGATACACTGAACTTTTTGCGTTGGCTTGGCAATCACAACTTCACCTTCATGGGTTATAAAGAGTATGACCTCGTCTCCACAGACGGCGATACAGAACTGCGCCCGACCAAAGAACAAGGTCTGGGTTTGTTTGCTAATCCCGATCGTGTGCGTAGCGTGAAACTGTCTGACTTCCCTGATTCTGCGCGACTCGAAGCGAAGAAACCTTTTCTATTGATTGTGACCAAAGGAAACGTCGCTTCTCGTATTCATCGTCCTGCGTATACCGATTACATCGGGATCAAAAAGTTTGATGAGAACGGCAAAGTGATTGGCGAGCATCGTTTCACAGGGCTTTACACTTCTGCGGTGTACAACCAAAGTGTGGCGAGCATTCCACTGATTCGTGAAAAAGTTGAACGTATCCTCAAAGCGAGCGGGTATCGCGAAGGTTCCTACTCATACAAAGCGCTGCACAATATCTTAGAAAACTATCCGCGTGATGAACTGCTGCAAGCCAAAGAAGAAGAGTTGCTTGAAGTCGGTATGGGCGTGGTGCAGATGCAAGACCGTGACTTGCTGCGTCTGTTTGTGCGCAAAGACCCGTTCGGTCGTTTCTTTAGCTGCATGGTCTACGTGACAAAAGATCGTTACAACACCGAGCTGCGCCGTCAAACTCAACGTATCTTGAAGCAGTATTTTGGTTGTGAGCAAGAAGTGGAGTTCACCACTTACTTCTCTGAAAGCCCACTGGCAAGAACCCACTACATCGTTCGTGTTGACAATAACAACATGGACATTGACGTGAAAACTATAGAGCAAAACTTAATGGAAGCATCGTCGACTTGGGATGATCGTCTCTCTGATGCGATCGTTGCGAACTTTGGAGAGAGTAAAGGGTTGCCGTTGTCGAAAGAGTACAACCGCGCTTTCCCACGATCCTATAAAGAAGATGTGATGCCAGGCTCGGCCGTCGCCGATATTGAGCGCCTCGAAGCGCTCAGTGACGACAACAAACTGGGCATGTTGTTCTATCGTCCGCAAGAGCTTGCGAAAGATTCGAAATCGGTGAGACTCAAACTTTACCACCGTGATGAGCCGATTCATCTTTCGGATGTCATGCCGATGTTGGAAAACTTGGGGCTGCGCGTCATTGGTGAATCTCCGTACGAAGTACACAAAGCTAACGGACAAGTTTATTGGATCCTCGATTTCTCGATGCTGCATAAGAGTGAGAAAACCGTTGATCTTCGCGTCGCACGCGATCGTTTCCAACAAGCCTTTGCGTCAATCTGGGCGGGAGATTTAGAGAGCGATGGCTTTAACCGATTGGTTCTTGGCGCTTCGTTAACTGGTCGTGAAGTCTCGATTCTACGCGCTTACGCTCGATACATGCGTCAAGTCGGCTTCCCATTTAGCCAACAGTACATTGAAGAAACACTGAGCCATTACCCTGATCTTGCCAAAGGCCTAGTCACGCTGTTCGCTAAGCGCTTTGATCCTAAATTCAAAGGCAGCAAAAAAGGACAAGCGGACTTAGTCGAGAAAATGACTGAGCAGCTTGATCACGTTGAAAGCTTGGACGATGACCGCATCATCCGTCGTTACATGGAAATGATCACCGCGACGGTTCGCACCAACTACTATCAAGTGGATGACCAAAACCAACCTAAACCTTGGCTCTCGTTAAAACTTCAGCCGCGTAAGATCCCAGATATTCCTCAGCCAGTTCCGGCCTTTGAAATTTTCGTTTACGCGCCGGACATTGAAGGTGTTCACTTGCGTGGCGGAAAAGTCGCGCGTGGCGGCTTACGTTGGTCGGATCGTCAAGAAGATTTCCGTACCGAGATTTTAGGTTTGGTAAAAGCGCAGCAAGTGAAAAACACCGTGATTGTGCCGGTGGGCGCGAAAGGGGGGTTCGTCTGTAAACGTCAACACACACTGAGCGGTCGTGACGAAATCTTTGCTGAAGGTCAGCGCTGTTACAAACGCTTTATTCGTGCACTACTTGATGTGTCTGACAACATCATTGAAGGGGAAGTCATCGCGCCAAGTCATGTCGTGCGTCATGATGAGGATGACCCGTATCTTGTTGTTGCAGCAGATAAAGGCACCGCGACGTTCTCAGATTTAGCGAACTCAGTCTCCGCAGAATACAATTTCTGGCTAGGGGATGCGTTTGCCTCTGGGGGCTCGAACGGTTACGACCACAAAGCAATGGGCATTACGGCCAAGGGTGGTTGGGAGTCGGTCAAACGACATTTCCGTGAAATGGGCATCAACTGTCAAACGACCGATTTTACCGCGATTGGTGTGGGTGATATGGCGGGGGATGTGTTTGGTAACGGCATGCTGCTATCGAAGCATATCCGCTTGCAGGCTGCCTTTAACCATTTGCATATTTTCATTGACCCTGATCCTGATTCTGCGAGCAGTTGGGAAGAGCGCCAACGTTTGTTTAATCTACCGCGTTCAAGTTGGGAAGATTACAACCCGGAACTTATCTCCAAAGGCGGCGGCGTGTTCTCACGCAAGTCGAAGTCTATTCCACTTTCCTCTGAGATCCAAAAAATGCTAGGGGTGAAGAAAGCGTCGGCTGCACCGAATGAACTGATCAAACTGATCCTGCAAATGAAAGTCGATTTGTTGTGGAACGGCGGTATCGGTACTTACGTGAAATCGTCTAAGGAGACGCATTCGGATGTCGGTGACCGTGCGAACGATGTATTGCGTATTGATGGACGCGATCTGCGCGCTAAAGTGGTCGGTGAAGGTGGCAACTTGGGCATGACTCAACTCGGTCGAGTGGAATACGCGTTGAAAGGTGGCCGCGTCAATACTGACTTTGTCGATAACGTCGGTGGTGTAGATTGCTCGGACAATGAGGTCAACATTAAGATCTTCCTCAACGGATTGGTGGCGAATGGTGACTTAACGGTTAAACAGCGCAATCAAATCCTAGAGTCGATGGAAGATGAGGTCGGTGAGATTGTCCTTGAAGATGCGTATTGCCAATCTGAATCGATCTCTGTTACTGAACACCAAGGTACATCACTGGTTAAGGAACAAATTCGCTTTATCCATACGTTAGAAAAAGCGGGTCAACTGGATCGAGCGTTAGAATACATTCCTGACGATGAAACCTTATTAGAGCGAGAAAAGCAGGGTAAAGCGCTGACTCGTCCTGAGCTCTCTGTGCTGGTGGCTTATGGCAAGATGGTTCTGAAAGAAGAATTGGTGCATGACGACATTGCCAATGACCAGGTGCATGCACAGCAACTGATCCAATACTTCCCAACAAAGTTACGCCGTAACTATGCTCAGCAGATGGACAACCATCCACTGAAAGCCGAAATCATAGCCACCATGCTCGCCAATCAAATGGTGAATGAGATGGGGTGCAACTTTGTGACTCGACTCCGTGAGGAGACGGGGGCGCATGTCGTCGACATTACCAATGCGTATGTCGCCGCGCGTGAGATCTTCGGTTTGGGTGAGGTGTTCACTCAACTTCGTGCTCTTGATAACCATGCTTCGACCGACGCTCAGTATGACATGATGTTTTATGTCAGACGTACGCTGCGCCGTCTGTCACGTTGGTTGATCCGTAATCGTACTGGTCGCCAATGTGTCAAAGCCATGATTGATCTCTATAAAGCAGACGTAGAAACCATCAAACAGCAACTTGATACCATGTTGGTTCCGGCGGAAGTGGAAGAGCACAATCAGATGGCAACCCGTTGGATTGAGCAGGGCGTATCCGAAGCGTTGGCGAGTTATGTTGCGCGTTTGTCGAGCCTCTACTCAGTACTGGATATATCCACAGTGGCTCGTGAAAAAGGCAAATCGGTTGAGCAAAGTGCAAAACTCTACTACAACTTGGGCGATCGTTTGTCTCTCCACTGGTTCTTGAAGCAAATCAATACTCAAGCCGTGGACAACCATTGGCAAGCCTTGGCTCGCGCAGCATTTAGAGAAGATCTTGATTGGCAGCAACGTCAGTTAACTGGGCAAGTGTTGAGTTGCAACTGCGATCCGAAAGATCTTGATGTAATGAAAGCACTCGATGATTGGATTGAGAAAAACGAAGTGTCGCTGCATCGATGGGAAAATATTCTCAACGAGTTTAAAGTGGGGGCTGTGCATGAATTCGCCAAGTTCTCAGTCGCATTGCGTGAATTGATGCTCCTCAACCTGAACTGCTCTGCCAATGAGTAACCGTTTGCGTTAATCGTTGAATTATTCGGTAAAACGTTGAATAATACTGCCCCGTTTATACGGGGCTTTTTTCTTTCGGAGGCACAATGCTTTACCGTCTTGCCAGAGCTGGCTTTTTCCAACTTGATGCCGAGAAGGCACACGATCTCGCCATTGAAAACTTCAAACGTTTTACCGGCACACCATTGGATCTGTTCTACAGACAGCAACTCCCGCATCGCCCAGTCGAGTGCATGGGTCTGACCTTCCGTAACCCAGTAGGCCTTGCGGCGGGTCTGGACAAAAATGGTGAATGTATTGAAGCCTTTGATGCGATGGGTTTTGGTTTTGTCGAAGTAGGGACGGTCACACCACGTCCGCAACCGGGCAACGACAAGCCGCGTTTGTTTCGTCTTGTTGAAGCGGAAGGGATCATCAACCGCATGGGTTTCAACAATCTCGGCGTCGATAATCTTGTCGAGAATGTTAAAAAAGCCAAGTATGACTGTGTACTTGGTATCAATATCGGTAAGAACAAAGACACACCGATCGAAAAAGGCGCCGATGACTACCTAATCTGTATGGAGAAGGTTTACCAATATGCGGGTTATATTGCCGTCAACATCTCCTCACCAAACACACCGGGACTACGTTCGTTGCAATATGGTGAAGCGCTCGATGAATTATTGAGTGAACTCAAAGCCAAACAAGCGGAGCTTGCTGAAAAACACAGTAAGCACGTGCCATTAGCACTTAAGATCGCACCGGATCTGAGCGATGATGAGATCAGCCAGATCTGTCAGTCGCTCCTTAAGAACAACATCGATGGTGTTATTGCGACTAACACGACTCTCGACCGATCGATTGTGGAAGGAATGAAACACGCCAACGAAGCAGGGGGCCTAAGTGGTCGTCCAGTGCAATCTCGCAGCACCGAAGTCGTTCGACGTTTACATGAAGAGTTGGGGGATGCGATCCCTGTGATTGGTGTGGGTGGTATCGACTCATATGTCGCCGCTAAAGAAAAACTGATGGCAGGAGCAAAGCTAGTACAAGTTTATTCTGGTTTTATCTACCACGGCCCTGGCTTAGTGAAAGACATAGTCAAAAATCTATAATCTGTCGCTGTATTTCTGGATAGAGTGACGCCGTCACCTGATAAATATGTCACTATAAATCGAGCAATCTAAGAGGAAATGAGAATTCATTTCCTCTTTTTTTTTGTCAATGAGTGCATAAAATCAGCCCTATGACTAGGAAAGGTAATTAAGCGTTTTACCTAAACCCATCAGGCGAAGAGACGGAACGATGCTTAAACCCAGTGACAAATGGACTTGGTACTATGATGACACCGAAGGGCACCTTATGCTCGATCTCGGTGACAACATGGTCTTCAAAACCAACCTTTCCCGCAAACTTATCGTAGACTGTGCCGTTGGCGTTAACGAATTTAGCGTTGATGATGCGTCTGCATTTCAAACGTACAAAGAGCAAATCTCTCTCCTTGGTCTTAGTGAACCGCGTCAAGCTGAGCTCGCACTCTACTGTGTAGCGGCTAAGCGTTTCCACAAACCGGTTCAGCCGAAGAGTTGGTTTTTCGACAATATTTCTGACGGTGAACAACCCCTTGAAGAGGGCGATTTTGTCTATCTGTCGAATCAGTTTAGCCAAGGTTATTTTATTGTTTTGGAAGTTGGGGATAGCGCCAGCCTGTGTGCCCAGGTTAGTCTCGAAGCATTTCACCTCAACCCTTCTAAATCACTCCAGTTTGGCCAAGCCATTAAGGTGATGCATGATCGCATGCGCGTAGCCAACCAACAGTTTCAAACGCAGCCTATGGCGCTGGTGGGGTAGCTGTTAGCGAATTAACGATAAGACTCTCCTTGTTGTATTCATTCCTTTGATTCCTTTGATTCATTTTTCATTTCCATCGGCCAAGCGCCGATTTTTTTTGTCTTAATTTTGAGCGTTTATCTGTCTCACAAGTGTGAGTTGGCTGCCAGTTTTGCTCAACAAACGACCAGTTAAACCACGCACTCCAAACCCTTACAATCATCAAATTCAACGAAAAATTCCTCTATTGAGGCATTTCTGAAATAAAATTACACCGAAAACGCGTCCTGGTATATACCAATTTGAGTGTAAATAAGTATTCACTTCGCTTTAAAGGTACGTAGTGTCGTTGCTTACAAAAAGTGAAGTTGGATTAGGCATCACAAATCATGGGTATGCCGTTCGGAGCACCATAAATAGGATGAGTGGTGAATGAATCATCAATTAACGTAGCAATTAAATGAGATAAAGTGCGCAGGGAGTAACGCAATGAACGAATGTCGGTTATAATGCCGGGTCATTTTTTAAAGAAATAAACATCACTATGCATCAATATCTTGCGGTTACATCCAATGGTATGGAGAACCTGTTAGTTGAAGAGCTGACGAACTTGGGAATAGAGGACGCGAAACCTGTTCAGGCAGGGGTTCGCTTTAAAGCCACGAATGAGCAAGTGTATCGTGTGTGTCTATGGAGCCGTTTGGCCTCACGTTTTGTTCGCGTGCTTTCAGAGTTCACCTGTAATGATGATATGGATCTTTACCTTGCAGCCTCTGCGGTCAACTGGGTCAACCATTTCCACAGCTCAAAGAAGTTTGTCGTGGATTTTAACGGCACGAACCGCGAGATTCGTAACAGCCAGTATGGTGCGATGAAGGTGAAAGATGCGGTTGTCGATTGCTTTGAAAAGAAAAACTTACCTAGACCGTCGATCAGTAAAGATCATAGTGATCTTCGTATCCATGTCCGCTTGCACAAAGATAAAGCCTTGTTAGGTATTGATATGGTCGGTGGCGGCTTACATCAACGGGGCTACCGTAGCGAATCTGGCCGAGCGCCATTGCGTGAGACACTCGCGGCGGCCATTATCGGCCGCAGTGGTTGGCAAGCAGGTAGTAACTTACTTGATCCTATGTGTGGCTCTGGCACCTTGCTAATAGAAGCAGCGATGATGGCAGCCAACATGGCGCCAGGCGTCAAACGCGCAAAGTGGGGCTTTGAATCCTTAGAAGATTTCGAACCTGAGGTGTGGGCGGAAATTAAATCTGAAGCGGCGGTTCAAGCTCGTCGTGGTGTCAAGAAAATTGACTCTAAGTTTTACGGATTTGATAACGATAGCCGCGTGATTCAGATTGCCAAAGATAATGCACGTCGCGCGGGTGTTGATGGATTGATCCACTTTGAGGTGGGTGACGCAGCAAAAGTGACACGCCCAGCGGATTTCGATTCTGGGGTCGTGATCTGTAACCCACCTTACGGTGAACGTCTAGGTACGCATCCTGGGTTAATTGCGCTTTATACGGCGTTCGGTGCCCAGTTGAAGGCGGAATTTGGTGGCTGTCACGCGTCAATATTCTCAAGCTCTGATGAGTTGCTTAGCTGTTTACGTATGCGTGCAGAGAAACAGTTTAAGTTGAATAATGGTGCATTACCGTGTCACCAAAAGAACTACTCGATTTCAGCTCGCTCAGCAGAATCCCGTCAAGATGCGGACTCGGGTGAGACTCGTCAAAGCACTATTGCACCTGACTTCTCAAATCGACTCAAAAAGAATCTTGCGAAAATTGGTAAGTGGGCGCGTAAAGAAGAGCTTGATTGCTATCGCGTCTACGATGCAGATCTGCCCGATTACAACGTGGCGATTGACGTGTATTGTGATCACCTCGTGATTCAAGAGTATGCTGCGCCTAAAAGCATTCCAGAGGAGACGGCAAAGCGACGTCTAACCGACATTATTCGAGCGACGATTGAAGTGACGGGGACCGATGCGAATAAAGTCGTGCTCAAGGTCCGTGAGAAGCAGAAAGGGCGCGCTCAATATCAGAAGTTGTCGCAAGAGTCGCGAAAAATGGAGGTCTCCGAGTACGGCGTGAAGCTGTTTGTGAACCTACATGATTATCTCGATACCGGCCTGTTTTTAGATCATAAAATCACACGTCGCAGACTGGGTGAGATGGCAAAGGGTAAGGACTTCTTGAACTTGTTTGCGTACACAGGTTCTGCGACCGTCCATGCCGCGTGTGGTGGTGCAAAGTCGACCACCACCGTCGACATGTCCAAAACCTATTTAGACTGGGCGAAAGAGAATATGGCGTTGAATGGTCAAGTGGGGCGTCAACACCGTTTTGAGCAAGCCGATTGTCTACAATGGCTTGAGAAATCGACGGCTCAGTTTGATCTCATCTTCATTGATCCCCCGACGTTTTCGAACTCAAAGCGTATGGAGCAGTCGTTCGATGTGCAAAGAGATCACATTCAACTGATGAGCCAGCTGAAACGCCTATTGCGCACTGACGGTACGATTGTGTTCTCCAATAACAAGCGTCACTTTAAGATGGACAATGATGCGCTGTCCGAGCTTGGTTTGGAGGCAAAGAATATCTCACACCAAACGTTGCCGATGGACTTCGCACGCAATAAACAGATTCATAACTGCTGGTTGATTACGCATCGCCAGTAAACTCGGTGTATGAACAAGGATAGATAGCATCGATGATTACCTTATACAGCACTGAAGGATGCCATCTCTGTGAGATGGCGTTTTCGCTCTGTCAAAGTGTCGGCATTGACCGTCTCGTTGAGCACGTCGATATCGCTTTCGACGATGAGCTCTTCTCTCGTTACGGTGTCACTATTCCTGTGCTTCGCGCAAACGAGAGTGAGCTTAATTGGCCCTTTGACAAACAACAACTGATTCAATGGTTAGAGAATAATGGCATTACTTACCATCAATAACGGATTACTCGCTTACGGTGATCACCCTTTACTTGACCACGCAGACTTCGCATTACAAGACAATGAGCGTGTCTGTTTGGTTGGGCGAAATGGCGCTGGTAAATCGACTCTCATGAAAGTGCTCGCGGGCGAAGTGCTGCTTGACGACGGTAAACTGACCGTCACGCAAGATGTGGTGGTATCGCGTCTTGAGCAAGATCCGCCACGAAATCAAGAAGGAACCGTGTTTGATTATGTCGCGGGTGGACTGGCTGAAATTGGTGAGCAAATTAAGATCTACCAAGATCAGCTCGATCTACTAGCGGTTGATCCATCTGAGCAAAACATCAATAAGTTGGCCCGTATTCAGGAGCAACTTGAACACACAGGTGCGTGGCGTTTCGAAGACAGGATTAAAAACGTCTTAGCCGCGCTTAAACTTGATGGCCACACTAAATTGACCGACTTGTCGGGGGGGTGGCAGCGCAAAGCCGCATTGGCGCGCGCTTTAGTGCGTGATCCCGATGTATTGCTGCTTGATGAGCCGACTAACCATCTCGATGTGACCACGATTGAGTGGTTAGAAACCTTCCTGAAAGATTTTCGTGGTTCCATCATCTTTATCTCTCACGACCGCGCTTTTATCAAATCTATGGCGACACGCATCGTCGATCTCGATCGTGGTCAGCTTGCCTCGTTTCCCGGTGACTACGACAACTATCTCGTCGAAAAAGAAGAGATGTTGCGTGTTGAGGAGATGCAAAACGCAGAGTTTGATAAGAAACTGGCGCAAGAAGAGGTTTGGATTCGTCAGGGCATCAAAGCCCGCCGCACGCGTAACGAAGGACGTGTTCGTGCGCTGAAAAAGTTGCGCGAGGAGCGTCTCGACAGGCGAGAAGTGCAGGGTAAAGCGAATATCCAGATTGATGACGCCGCGCGTTCAGGAAAAATTGTTTTCGAAGCGCAGAACATCAATTACTCGATTGAGGGTAACCCAATTGTCCGCGATTTCTCTTTCAATATCATGCGTGGGGATCGGATTGCATTGGTTGGGCCGAACGGATGCGGTAAGAGTACGCTTCTCAAGCTGTTACTTGGTTCTTTACAGCCTGATAGCGGTAAACTCCACTGCGGAACTAAACTGGAAGTCGCTTACTTTGACCAGTATCGAGAAATTCTAGACCCGGAAAAGACGGTGATCGACAATCTTGCTGATGGTAAACAAGAGGTGATGGTCGGCGGAAAGCCAAGGCACGCACTGAGCTACCTGCAAGATTTCTTGTTTGCACCAAAACGCGCGCGTACACCGGTAAAAGCGCTCTCTGGCGGTGAAAAAAACCGACTACTTCTAGCGCGTATCTTCCTCAGACCGAACAATTTATTGGTGCTGGATGAACCCACTAACGATTTGGATATCGAAACTCTGGAACTTTTAGAAGATTTGCTTGCCAACTATCAGGGTACGTTGCTTTTAGTGAGCCACGATCGTCAGTTTGTTGATAACACAGTGACGACCAGTTGGATCTTTGAAGGTAATGGTGTGATTGAAGAGTTTGTTGGTGGCTACCACGATGCCCAGCAACAAAGAGCACAAGCGCATCAAGCCCGTGTGGTGGAAAATTCAGCAAAAGCAGTCAAACAAGTTGAGGAAACTCCCAAATCTGCAGTCACTAAGGCAAAGCCGAAGAAGTTATCTTATAAACTGCAGCGAGAATTAGAAGCCTTACCCGCTAAGTTGGAAGAGCTCGAGGCGCAAATTGAAGCGCTACAAGGGCAGGTGAATGACCCAGATTTCTTCGCCAAACCGACTGGGCAAACACAAACGATTTTAGATAAGCTCGCTCATACAGAGCAAGAGTTAGACGTTGCTTTCGAGCGTTGGGAAGAGCTCGAGGCAATGCAACAGGAAAGTTAAACAATACGATGAGTAGTAAGATCTTCAAAATATCCATGATTGCCGCCACAGTATCGGCGGCATTTAGTGCTAATGCGGCGTTGTATAAAGTTGTAGAGAGATATGACAACTCTGGATACGACAAACATTATGGCGTCGCGATTCAGCCGTCTTCAGTAAATTGCTGGAACACAGATTGTAGTTCTACTCATGCAACAGATCATAAGATTGCATTTGAAGGCAAGAACTATAATGAAGGCTTTGAATACCGTCATGAGTCCCCATTCTTGACGCGTTTCGGTTTCGATTATATTGACTCAGGTGATGATGTTTGGTCGAATTTCAGAAATTACTGCTACAACTATCTTGGATATGCGGATACTTTGTGCGAGAACTGGGCTACCAACCAGTATACTTATGGCTACTTGAACGAAGAGAGTAACAATTTTGATGGTACTGCTTCGTTTGTGGAGACTGTAACAGAACCTGTTCAAAGTAGTTTTGGCAATGTCGTTGTAAACAGTATCTCTACTGATGATGAACCTGTAGGTAATTATCAAACGTCCAGTCGACGTAATACTGCTTTTGTAGGTGCTAACGACACTGATTTCCTACAAGGAAATAGATCTAGAGCTTGGAAGTCATGGTCGGAAGGAACAGACACATTTGTCGTGGGGAGTGTATCGACACTAGCTTCTAATTCTGTTGACTACACATCTAAAGCTACGGTTTGGGAAAATGGCACAGCAACACAAATTGGATGGGTTGGAGCAGCGTCCAACGATCGTATTCAACCTCAAGGTGCAGCTAGAGATATTGCGTCTGTAGATGGTACGATGTACGCAGTCGGGTATAACAGCGACAGTGATGAATACTTAAGGGCTGCTGTATTTACCAGAACGGGAGCAAATAGTTGGTCAAGTACCTTCGTCTCCGGTTTCGACTCTGGCGACAGGAGCATTAGTAACTACCTCAACTCCGTTGTATCCGCTGTCAATGAAAATGGTAAGGCGATAGGAACCTATAAACTGCGTGACATTGTCGTAAATGGTTCATATTCAAATGGCCTGTTTTACGTCAGTGATGTCACTTCTCCCACTGCAACTTTGTTTAACGATGACGTGCTTTTCTACGGTGCCAACGGTAAAGCTGGTGGTATCAACAATGATGATTTAGTTGTTGGTGCTGTTGATTTTGAAACGCACCGCGAGTACAACGGTAAACCGCGAGCTCAGAGAGCATTCATTACTACGCTGGATAGCAGCAATAGTACACCTATTAAAACGAGTCATTATCTAGATGACCTCACCTATTCTGCTAGTTCACCAGATACAAATAATGAGTATCGTATTATTGATGCGACCGATATCAATGATGCAGGTGTCATTTCCGGCACTGCTTATTATTGTGCTGGTGGATTCTCTACGTATTCAATTGAATCATCTTGCGACAGCGGTAGTGAAGTCGTCGCAGTTAAACTTATACCAAACTCGTCTAGTCAAACGATTGAGTCACGTCCTGCCGCGACTACTGACACCGTTGACAGACAGGGCGGTTCACTAGGTTTCTTTGCTTTGATGCTACTTTCATTCCTAGGGTTCCGTAGAAAGTAGGTTAAATTTTAAACTAGAGCACAGCCTCACAATTTTGACGCTGTGCTTTTTTTATATCTTGTGAAAGTGCCGTTGATCGACGATTCTTAATTGTGGAGTCACAAAAGCTCCATGAAAAGTTAATAGTAGTACGTTAAGAAACACCGTATGTATGAGGACGACACTATGAAGAGACAAAAGCGTGACCGCTTAGAGCGAGCTCAATCTCAAGGGTACAAAGCGGGGCTGAATGGCCGCTCAATGGAAGCCTGCCCGTATCAGCAGATGGATGCTCGGTCGTATTGGCTCGGTGGTTGGCGTGATGCCAGGGACGACAAGCAGTCAGGTCTCTACAAATAACTCTTAACCCACATACTGCAAGGAACTAAGCCCCGAAAGGGGCTTTATCTTAGATACCTAGTGCACTATAACTAGCTATCTTGAATGCAAAAAAGCGACTCGAGTGAGTCGCTAGAGAAAAGATTTAGAATTTTAGAAAGCAGACGTATCTTGGAAAAGACCAACTTTAAGATCTTTCGCTACGTAAATTTCTTTACCGTCGACAAGTACGCGACCATCCGCTAGACCCATAACAAGCTTACGGTTAACAACGCGCTTCATGTGAATTTCGTACGTCACTTTCTTCGCTGTTGGGAGAATTTGACCGGTGAATTTCACTTCACCCACGCCAAGTGCACGGCCTTTGCCTTTACCGCCAACCCAGCCGAGGAAGAAACCAACCAATTGCCACATCGCATCAAGACCAAGACAGCCTGGCATCACTGGATCACCAGGGAAGTGGCAATCAAAGAACCAAAGGTCAGGAGTAATATCAAGCTCTGCCAGAATCAAACCTTTACCAAAATCACCTTCTGTTTCAGACATCTTAGTAACGCGATCCATCATTAGCATGTTGGGTGCAGGAAGCTGAGGGTAGCCTGGTCCGAACAGCTCACCTTGACTTGATGCCAGTAAATCTTCGCGGTTATAAGAATCTCGTTTGTTTTGCATTATCAATTACTCCAAATTTTGATAGCAGCATGTTAGTGAACACGTGTACGCTAAACAACTCCGATCAGTAAAAATGTGACGAAAAGAAAGCTTTAGCTAAGCCAACTCTTGATCTTGTCCATTAAGCTTAGGGGTTGGTCATGGCGCTCAAAGCTCTCTATACGCTCAGCGATTTTGCTGATAACGCTCGATTCGTCTTCTCCTCGGAAGGGCTTACCCATGATCAACGGGATGGCCTCATCAACCGTAGACACCGACCAAATATGGAACTCGTTATTCTTGATACTTTCTATGACGTCTTTGTGAAGCGCTAAGTGTTTTAAGTTCGTCTTAGGTAAAATGACACCTTGATGCCCGGTGAATCCCTGGTGCTTACAGACGTGATAAAAACCTTCGATTTTCTCGTTTAATCCACCGACCGCCTGAACACGGCCAAACTGATCGACCGCACCCGTTACGGCAATTTGCTGATTAATAGGGTACTCGGAAAGGGCACTGACAAAAGAGCAGAGCTCAGCGAGAGTCGCACTGTCACCATCCACTTCGCTGTACGACTGCTCAAACACGACAGACGCGGAATATGGCAGTGGTTCATCGAGATTGAGTGCGCTGCTGACGAACGCTTGCATGATCATCATGCCTTTCGCGTGTAAATTGCCGCCTAGCTCGGCCTTTCGCTCTACATCAGAGATGTCGCCATCACCAAAATGAATCACGCAAGAGATACGCGCCGGCTCACCATATGAGAGCGGGTGTCCTGGGACATCAATCACAGTGAGTCCGTTCACTTGGCCAACACACTCACCTTGCGTTTCAATCACGACTTGTCCCTCGGTGATGTCCGACAGGGCGCGCTCGCAAAGATATGACTCACGCTGGTACTTAGCATCAATCGCACTTTCTATGTCGTTGGCAGTGATGACATCGCTGTTAGAAAATAGCAGTGCCTCTTTAATAATCGATTGATACCAACTCACATCAAGTGGCATAAAGCTTTGGTCTTCGGTGTGCCTTGCACCGGCCACCATGACGCGTTTAACCGCATCAACCTCCAAGCTTGGAAGTTGGTATTGTGTTGATAACCAAGAGAGATAACCCAAGTAACGTTCAATAGACGCTTCGTTGAGAGCAACATCTAGCTCCACCTCGCTGTACATCGACAGACGGCTAAAAAGATCAGGTTCTAGGTATTCGAGCTCAGCGAGTTGGTGTTGATCGCCCAATACGATGAGTTTCGCTTGGGTTACTGCCGTAGGGGCTTGATTCGCAGGGCGCGCGGGGTTGCTATTGATCAGTGGGTAGGGCTCTCCCATTATCGCGGACTTGATTGCTGGCCAATGAACAGGGTGAGCAAGTAGCAAGTTGGCAGAGATAATGACGATTCCGTCGTCAGTCGCTTGTTGAAGTTGACCCGTTATTTTGGTGACAACGTCACCGGATTCATTGCAACTGTAGTGACCCAAAAGTGAGGATGCGTCAATGGACTCAGAGCATAGAACCTGTTTGGACTCATCAATCTTGTGAAGAGATTGCTTCAGCAGGCTTCGGTAGTGTGCGTTATCCGGTGCATTGAGCACTAGGCAACGATAGTGTTCCAGTTGGCAAAACGTGTTCAATGTCTGCTTAAGGCGCGTTTGAATATCGAGAAAACTCACTTGCGGTAGAGTCGAGAATTGAGCTAATACCGCGTCAAAATGATCATAGTGTGGGGTCACGGTGCGCCAGCTTTCTTGCTTCATTGAAATCCAATTGTTTTATTAAAAAATGGAGTGGAATTATATAGAAAACTGCCTGGCTTATATAGGGGGAACATGTATAAGTTACACATCGGGGGGCATAACGGGCAATAACGCATCGTGTCATTGATCTTACTCTTAATTTGATCACAAATCACTTTCAACTCAGTGCGTTGTGAGTTACGCTGTCACTCAAACGGTTAGGGGACGAACGACTAGGGAACAGCTGACATGAAATACCAACAATTGGAAAACTTAGAATGCGGATGGAAGTGGACTTATCTCATCAACAAGTGGAAGGCCGGTGAGTCGATTACACGCTATGTTGATCGAAGTGAAGCCGAGACCGCTGTTAAGTCTCTTCAGCAAATCCAGCACGAGCCAGTAAAGGTTCTCGAATGGATAGGCAAGCACATGTCGCCAGAGTTGGACATCAAGTTAAAGCAAGCAATCCGAGCCAAAAGAAAGCGTCACTTTAATGCGGAACAAATCCACACCAAGAAGAAGTCCATCGATCTTGATTATCGTGTGTGGGAGAAACTGTCTTATCGGGCTAATGAGTTGGGGTGTACGTTGTCAGATGCTATCGAATACTTACTCACCGAGGCATCGCGCAGCGAAAAAGCGAGTAAGACGGTCAGTAGCTTGAAAGAAGATTTAAGTAAGCTGTTAGATTAAGGGGTTTGTATGTTGTATGTGATTGTCATTGCTGCGGTCGTTATCTTTTGGTTAGTCGCCGTCGATAGACCGATTTTAAAAGCGAAGTTCGTAAACGGTAAGTTAGAAAGCGAGAAAGGCCATTTCCCACCAAGCTTTCGCCACAATGTATTAGAGATTGCGGAAAGAACGCCTTTTGATGGTGAGTTGAAAGTGTATCAACAACGAACCGGGACTAAACTTGTGTTCTCTAAGCAAGTCCCTAAAAAGGTCCAGCAACGCATTAGAAATGTATTTCCACACCAAGGGTTTAAATCGAAATCCGGAAAGAAAGCCCATTAACGTATGGCTTTTGCATGATAATTAAAGCGCCTCGTCGTAAAACGGTCATCTAGTCTCACCACACCACCTTGCAATAAGTAAGGTGGTAGAGGAGGTGACCACATGAAATCTTTACTAATCTTTCTCTTTTGTTTCTTTCACGCATTCTCTGCTTTTCCTGATGACGCAGAGCGTTACCCTGTAGCAAAAAAGATCAAGAAACAAGTTCTTAAGCAGTTAAATAAATCTGGTGTTCAAGGTTTTTGTGACGTATACGTACACACTAAATTTGACGATAAGTATCTGAAAGTTGTCCGAGTTAACTCATCTGGTGATCATCAGGTATGTGACCAGTCAAAGAAAGTGATCCCCAAAGGAAAGCGTTACAAATCCTCAATACCACATGCCATCATTCATATCCATGTCAGTAGATATTAGGCACTATAACTAATTTGTTTGAAGTAAATACAAACCACCAATTAATTTAATGAGTAAACTTGTGTGAAAAATCTAAACTCAAATCTTCGCATTAAACCAACAAAAGCATCTGGATAACGTCAGTCACTAGGATCGCAACGGGAGAAATGTGCCAAAGTAAAGGCGCTATATTGACTTAGCTGACTCGATAAACGTCGAATTTTTTTAAGGTTGTCCGCCATGGATTTGATGAAGGCGGTATCGTACTTAAAAGCGATTAATGTCTTGGTCACTCATGGGAATTAGCGTCAGTTGAGGTCCACAAAGCTCAGAAATCGTTAGATAGTGATTACGTACAAGAATCGGATAATCCATTTAGGCATCAGTAGCGGCTAAACATTAACGAATAAGGCCACCAATCTACTGATACCAAAGTGCGTATTATCTATCTTATGTTAAATTAACCTCAAGCAAACACAGGGACTACCACTCCCTATCCAATCTACCTATCCTATGAGCTGTTCCATTAAACATAACTGTATTTACCATAAAATACCTAATAATCAGTTTGTTAATCAAAGATTCCCAAAGCTGATTATTAGTGCTGAGCGATACCATAATTTGTGATTTCGACGAAGAAGTCGCACGTTTTCTCGCTCGTTCGCGTCAAATTTAACATCTCACTGTTCGAGCCATTGGCTATCAAAATGGATTGTAGGACGTTAATTATCCCAAATTTGGGCTCAGTTACATTCGAAACTTGATTGTCGCTTCTTTGGTCTTGTTGAGGTCTTGCAAGCTTAGGCTTAACGCTTCATAGACGGGAGGTTCGAGTCTCCAGTCAGTATCACTTTCCGTAATTGTTTGCGGTGATTCTAACGATTTTAGCAGCCACTTTGTGTTGGGCTTGGTGATGATAATCTCGTTTGCCTCAAATTTTGCGGTGAAGCGGTCGTTTTCGACAACAAATGTGCACGCGGGTTTAAGTTCGCACACCACTTCTATCGCATCTGTGTGCGTGATAGTACGCCAGAAAAACGCCGTCAGAAGCAGGGTTAACATGATGATTATTTGAGCAAAACGACCTCTTGTTAGTTTTTGGGCTGCCATTCTGTTGGGTTCTCCGTGTAACAAGCTTCAAACTTTTAAAATAAAAGGCCAAAACCTGACCAAGTGTAAGGTTACTATGCTGTCATTGAATTGTTAAATGAAGTATAGTTGGCGGCTGAAAGTGCCACTTTTTTTAAAAACTGGCAAGATTATTTAACCAACTGAGATTGGCGACATTTTCTTGAGGTTTTGGGTGGCATTACGACATGTGTCGTGTTGGAAGTAAAGTGTAGTTAATTAGAAATTGGAAGCATGCAAATGAGCCAAGAAAAGCAGCTAGAACAAAACTACAACTATACAGTCGTCCGTCAGTTTACCTTAGTGACTATTCTCTGGGGTATCGTCGGCATGGCTGTTGGTGTTTTGATTGCCGCTCAATTAGTTTGGCCACAGCTAAACTTTGATACGCCGTGGTTGACGTACAGTCGCTTACGTCCTCTGCATACTAATGCGGTTATTTTTGCGTTTGGTACAAGTGCCCTATTTGCAACGTCTTATTACGTTGTGCAGAGAACTTGTCAAACACGTCTATTTGGTGGCCCTCTCGTCGCCTTCACCTTCTGGGGTTGGCAGGCAATTATCCTCGCAGCCGCGATCACTCTGCCACTCGGTTTTACCTCGGGTAAAGAGTATGCGGAACTAGAATGGCCGATCGATATTGCGATCGCTGTTGTCTGGGTGGCTTACGCAGTGGTGTTCTTCGGCACACTGATTACGCGTAAAACATCACACATCTACGTGGCAAACTGGTTCTTTGGTGCGTTCATCATAACAGTCGCTGTATTACACATTGTTAACAGCATGGCCGTTCCGGTTTCATTGGGTAAGTCTTACTCTGCGTATTCCGGTGCCGTTGATGCAATGGTGCAATGGTGGTACGGACACAACGCGGTAGGTTTCCTACTAACCGCTGGCTTCCTTGGCATGATGTACTACTTTGTTCCTAAGCAAGCTGAACGTCCCGTTTATTCATACCGTTTGTCGATTGTTCACTTCTGGGCATTGGTCTCGCTCTACATCTGGGCAGGCCCACACCACCTTCACTACACGGCTCTGCCTGACTGGACTCAGTCGCTCGGTATGGTGATGTCTCTCGTATTGTTCGCACCTTCTTGGGGTGGCATGATCAACGGTATCATGACGCTATCTGGCGCATGGCACAAACTTCGTTATGACCCAATTTTGCGTTTCCTTATCGTATCTCTGTCGTTCTACGGCATGTCAACGTTTGAAGGCCCGATGATGTCGATTAAGACCGTCAATGCCCTTTCCCACTACACTGACTGGACAATCGGTCACGTGCACTCAGGGGCGTTAGGTTGGGTTGCTATGGTGTCGATTGGTTCGGTTTACCACTTGGTTCCGCGTCTGTTCGGTCAGCAACGTATGTACTCTGTTGGCATGATCAACGCCCACTTCTGGCTTGCCACTATCGGTACTGTTCTTTACATCGTCGCGATGTGGATTTCGGGCGTTATGCAGGGCCTAATGTGGCGCGCAGTGAACTCAGACGGCACATTAACGTATAGTTTTGTAGAGTCTGTGCAAGCGTCTTACCCGTTCTATTTTGTTCGTTTCTTAGGTGGCTTTATCTTCCTAGCAGGTATGTTCCTCATGGCATACAACACGTACAAAACCGTTACCGCGCCAAAAGATAGCCTAAAAGCTATCCCGCAACCGGCTTAAGGAGATTAAAGAATGAGTTCAAATTCTAACAATCGCCACGAACTAGTAGAACGTAATGTCGGTTTGCTTGCGATCCTGATTGTGTTTGCCATCAGTTTGGGTGCGCTAGTAGAAATCACGCCACTAATTTTCCAAAAACAGACAACGGAGCCGGTTGAAAACTTGCGTCCCTATTCTGCGTTGGAACTCGAAGGTCGTGATATTTACATTCGCGAAGGTTGTAACGTGTGTCACAGCCAAATGATTCGTCCTTTCCGTTCGGAAACAGAGCGCTACGGTCACTACTCCGTCGCGGGCGAAAGCGTTTGGGAGCATCCGTTCTTATGGGGCTCTAAGCGTACAGGTCCAGATCTTGCGCGCGTTGGCGGCCGTTACTCTGACGAGTGGCACCGCGTTCACTTGATTGACCCACGCGAGTTGGTTCCTGAGTCAAACATGCCTGGTTTCCCATGGCTGGCTGACAATGAACTGGATGGTAAGGACACTGAGAAGAAATTGCGTATTTTCCGCGACCTATTCGGTGTGCCATACACAGATGAACAAATCGCAAACGCGTCTAAAGATGTAGAAGGTAAAACAGAGATGGATGCCATCATTGCTTATCTTCAGTCTCTTGGTCACGCAATGAAGTAAATAAGGGGTGACGTAATGGATATCGGTACTATTCACAGTATTTGGACCATCGTTCTGTTCGTGAGCTTTATTGGCGTTGTGTGGTGGGCTTACGGCAAAAACCGTAAAGCTCGCTTCGAAGAAGATGCCAACCTTGTCTTTGCTGACGAGATTGAACAGCCCAAAAAAGAACAGGGAGTGACTAAGCAATGACGACGTTTTGGAGTCTTTGGATAATTATCATCACGGTCGGAACACTGGTCGGCTGTGCTGCACTACTTATCTGGTGTCTTAAAGACAAAATGGGCGTAGAGGAAGGCGCTGATATGGGCCATGAATACGATGGTATTCGTGAGCTTAACAATCCTCTACCTAAATGGTGGACCTACCTTTTCATTGGTACGTTCGTGTTTGCAGCGATCTATTTAACGCTTTATCCAGGTCTTGGCAGCTTTAAAGGTGTCTTGGGCTGGCAGAGCTCAGATCAAACCGTTCGTTCGGTTGAAGAGTCAAAAGCGTCGATTGCCGCCTCTCAAGAGAACAAGCAGCTAGTACAATACGCCAAAGAGCTTGATGATGCAGATGCCTACTTTGGCGAAGCATTCAAGCGACTTGCGTATGTTGATGGCTCCTCTGATCTGCGCCCTATCCCTGCGATTGCAGCGGATGATGAAGCAGTAAAAGTGGGTCAACGCCTGTTCTTGCAAAACTGTTCACAGTGTCACGGCTCTGACGCTCGCGGTCAAAAAGGATTCCCTAATTTGACTGACGACGCATGGCTATATGGCGGCGAGCCAGAAGCTATCGTGACCACCATCATGCAAGGCCGAATCGGTCAAATGCCTGCGTGGAAAGATGCGCTTGGCGAAGAAGGCGTGAAAGAAGTCGTGAGCTATACGCTGAGCTTGTCAGGTCGTAGCGTGAACGCGCGCGAAGCAGAAGCAGGTAAAGTACGTTTTGCGGTTTGTGCGGCTTGTCATGGTACGGACGGTAAAGGTAACCCAGCTGTGGGTGCACCGGATCTGACTGACCAAGATTGGTTGTTCGGTGGCTCGCGTGCTGAAGTGACAGAGACGGTCATGAACGGTCGCTCAGGCGTAATGCCAGCTTGGAAAGACATACTAGGTGAAGACAAAGTGCAACTTGTCGCTGCCTATGTATGGAGTCTAAGCAACTCAGAACAATAAGTTACATTTCAATTCCAGCCCCATGCTGTCAACAGATGGTAATGGGGCTGTCTTTCCTTTACAGTTAAAGCCCTGATTTCATTTTATAAATTGAGAACTTTTTTATGGAAAAGCCTTGGTATAAGCAGTTTTGGCCGTGGTTTCTAATCATCCTTCCATCGATCGTGGTGGTATGGACAATTATAACGGTCGTTATTTTCACTCAGAACTCAGTCGATCTGGTTACTGAGGATTACTATAAAAAAGGAAAAGGGATCAACGTTGATATTTCAAAGATTAACGTTGCAAAAGAGTTAGGACTGAGCGCTCAAGTTGTCTCCGACGAAAACGCTATCGTCATCACGTTTGATAAAGGCACTCTCGAACACTTCCCCGCAATCACCGCGATGTTTGCCCATCGTACACTGCCTGATCGCGATTTTAGCCGATTACTGACGTCTGACGCCAAAGGTCAATATCGTTTTGAGCTTGACGATGCGCTGCAAGGCCCCTGGTTTATCGAACTGACCCCTCATGATGCACAATGGTTAATTCAAGGCCGCGTGACATTCCCTTCTGAGATGGCTATCCCTCTTTCCAACTAATTGATGTAAGCGTAGCTATGTGTAAATCGTGTTACCACTGTGGTGAAGAAGTACCAGACAACACGGATTATAAGGTGGAGATCCTAGGCGAATCTCGCGATATGTGTTGCCCAGGGTGTGAAACCGTCGCCCAAACGATTATTGATAGCGGGCTCGTGTCCTACTATCAATACCGAACAGCGCCTGCAGAAAAAGTCGAACTGGTTCCCGAGCAGCTCAAGGCTCTCATTCACTATGACAACGAAGAGGTTCAATCGGAGTTTGTCAGAACCAGTGAAGATCATGCAGAAGTGACATTGTCACTCGATGGTGTCTCTTGCGCGGCTTGTGCTTGGCTGATTGAGAAACAAGTTTCTACCCAATCTGGCGTTTTGTCTATTCGTGTCAACACCACCACCAATCGTGCGATACTCGCGTGGGATAAGAGCAAAACTCGACTCAGCGATCTTCTTTCGTCGATTCACCGATTGGGCTACAAAGCTGCGCCATTTGAAGCTGACCAGCAAGAAGCCGCTTACCATCAGCAAATGAAGCAGTATCTCTATCGGTTAGGTATAGCTGGCCTTGCGACCATGCAAGTCATGATGTTGGCGGTGGCGCTCTACCTTGAAGTGTTTGGCGATCTGGAACCCGAGTTTAAACACTACTTTCGCTGGGTGAGCCTTATTTTTGCCACACCGGTGATGCTCTACTCGGCGCTGCCCTTTTACCTAAATGCATGGCGTAGCCTACGCAGTAAAACCCTTGGCATGGATGTCCCCGTCTCTTTGGCGATGATTTTTGCCTACTTTGCCAGTTTGGTAGCGACCATTACTGAGCAAGGTGAAGTTTTCTTTGAATCCATTTCGATGTTTGCGTTTTTCCTTTTGGTTGGTCGCTTTCTAGAAATGCGCGCAAGACGCAAAGCCGCCGCTGCAAGTGGAAACCTGCTTAAACTAATACCAGCAATGGCCACGACAGTCCAAGGTGAGCAAATTGCCGTAAGAAGTCTAAAACTCGGCGATCAAATCCGCGTGTTACCCGGTGAGCACATTCCTGCCGATGGCAAGATCATCAAAGGCCGAGTCCACATCGATGAGTCGATGTTAACGGGCGAATCCGTTCCTGTCGTGAAAAATGTCGAGGATTTTGTCTACGCCGGTACCCTCAACGGCGAGGAAGCGTTTGAACTTGAGGTGACATCCAGCAAAGCGGATTCGATGATCTCGAACATTGTTCGCCTGCAAGATGAAGCGCAGCTTGCGAAACCAAAAATCGCAGAGATAGCCGACGTCGTTGCGCGCTATTTTGTCGCGATTATTTTGGTGATTGCTGCGGCTACCTGGTTCTTTTGGCACCAAGCAAACCCAGACGATGCATTCTGGATCATGTTGTCAGTATTGGTCGCGACCTGTCCTTGTGCTCTCTCTCTTGCCACACCAACGGCGTTGACCTGCGCGACATCTCGCATGGGCAATTTCGGCATACTTCTGCGTAAAAGCCACGTGTTCGAAACGCTGTGTAAAGTGAACCATTTGATCATCGATAAAACCGGGACCTTAACGCACGGTGACATTGAAATTCGTCACGTGACGCTCCACGAAGACGTCACTCGTGAAGAAGCGCTCTCTATGGCCGCAGCATTGGAGTCCCACGCCAATCATCCTCTGGCCCGTGCGTTTAAGCCTTATGCGGATCAGAGCCTGGAGATTCAAGACGTAGAGAACGTAATTGGTTCTGGGGTAACAGGTTCGATTGATGGTGCGATTGCGAAAATAGGCAGTGCCTCGTTTGTGATTGGTGAAGGGGCGAGTCCCTCACCTAACTGCATTTACTTATCACTGAATAACGAGCTAGTGGCCACCTTTGAATATCACGATCCGATTCGTAAAGACGCCAAGCTGTTTATCGAGCAGTTCCAGCAAGCGGGCATCAAAGTGACGCTGTTAACGGGTGATTCCCACACCAACGCGACATTGGTCGCCGAGCAAATTGGAATTAAGAATGTAGTCGCAGGTGCCAAGCCTCAAGACAAGCTCGAATTCTTAAACCACGTTGATGCGAATGATGTCACCATGATGATCGGGGATGGTATCAACGATGCCCCTACTCTCGCCGGCGCGCATCTGTCTGTCGCCATGGGTGGTGGTGCCGATGTTGCCAAAGCGTCAGCGGACATGGTGTTGCTTGGTGATCACTTGGAACGAATCCTTGATGCACGCAAACTCGCGCTGCAAACTCGAAAAATCATCCGTGAAAACCTCGCTTGGTCACTGGGCTATAACGTACTGATTTTGCCACTCGCTGTTGCCGGCTTGGTCGCGCCTTATTTTGCTGTGGTTGGTATGTCTGCAAGCTCAATTATTGTAGTATCGAACTCTCTGCGTTTGCTCAAAGAACAGGGTAAGTAAATGGAAAGCTTGTATATCTTAATCCCTATTGCCATCGTACTGGTTTGTGTTGCCGTAGCGGTGTTTTTGTGGGCAGTGAAAAGCGAGCAGTTTGAAGATCTCGAGCGTCAAGGCCACAACATTCTGTTTGACGAAGATGAGTCTGAGCAAAAGAAACGTGAGCCATGATGATTGATTGGTTCGGCGCGTTTGTCATCGGTCTTGTCGGGGCCGGGCATTGTATGGGGATGTGTGGTGGTATCGCCTCAATGCTCACCATCGGGCAAACCTCGCCTTCACGTTGGACGCCCGTTTATTACAATCTTGGTCGATTAATCAGTTACGCACTGCTTGGAGCCATCGTCGGCGGCGCAGTGGCGTCGTTGAGCAAACTGAGCCAAATAAACAGTGTCTTGATATGGCTTCGTTTGCTGGCGGCACTTTTCATGATTTTGCTCGCGTGTTACATCGGAAAATGGTGGCACGGACTGCTGCATATTGAAAAGCTGGGTCAGCAGCTTTGGCGTTTTATCTCTCCAGCGGGCAAATCCCTGCTGCCTTTACAATCCCCCCTGCACGCCCTTCCGTTTGGCATGGTCTGGGGATGGCTACCCTGTGGACTTGTCTACTCCACATTGACGTGGTCTGCGGTGTCTGGCAGCGCGCTAAACGGCGCCTTAGTCATGTTGATGTTTGGGCTGGGAACCCTACCCGCGATGCTGGCGGTTGGCATGGGGGCTGAGGCGCTTAAGCGGATTCAAAATTCTTCAGTATTTCGTCAAATTGTTGCGTTTATGCTGTTAATTTACGGTGTTTTTACCGGATATGATGCAATATCGATTTTATTAATTAGTTTATAGATACCTGTTTTTATACATTTTTTTCCGCTACCTTTTGCCGCTAATGGGTGCTAAAATATTGATGTATATCAAATAGTGAAAGGTTGTTATGATTTCTGAAAAGCCTGCAACAAAGCGAATTCAGTCCGGTGGTTGTGCGATTCACTGTCAGGACTGTAGTATCAGTCAGCTTTGTATTCCGTTCACTTTGAACGAATCCGAACTTGACCAGCTTGATCAAATTATCGAACGAAAGAAGCCTATCCAGAAAGGCCAAGAGCTATTTAAAGCGGGTGATGAGCTTAAATCTCTTTACGCAATTCGTTCAGGAACCATTAAGAGCTACACCATTACCGAGCAAGGCGATGAACAAATTACAGCCTTTCACCTCGCCGGTGACCTTGTAGGCTTTGATGCGATTACTGGTGATTGTCACCCAAGTTTCGCTCAAGCGCTTGAGACGTCGATGGTGTGTGAGATCCCTTACGAAATCTTGGACGACCTTTCAGGTAAAATGCCTAAGTTGCGTCAGCAAATCATGCGCCTGATGAGTAATGAAATCAAAGGCGACCAAGATATGATTCTCCTGCTCTCAAAGAAGAACGCAGAAGAGCGTCTCGCTGCTTTCCTATACAACCTTTCAACTCGTTTTTCGCAGCGCGGCTTTAGTCCTCGTGAGTTCCGTTTAACCATGACTCGTGGTGATATTGGTAACTACCTCGGATTGACGGTAGAGACAATCTCGCGTTTGCTAGGCCGTTTCCAAAAGTCTGAAATTCTCAGCGTGAAAGGGAAATACATCACCATCATCGACCACGATGCGCTGATGGATCTGGCGGGCGTTTCAAAAGAATCGTAATCAGTTCAATGATGTAGCTCTATTCTGAGCTACATCATACTTCTTCTACTTTCCGCATTGTTTTCCTAATACTCTCCTCAAAAGTAAGCTACATTAATCTTATAGCCCAACTCTACTCCAAGGAGTAATTATGAGCATTTACAATAAGATTTTAGTGGTTGCCGATATCAATAAAGAAGAACAACCCGCCCTTTCCAGAGCGATGCAGCTTGCCGCGCAGAGCCGTTCACCGAGTCGAGTGACGTTCTTTCTCTCTATCTATGACTTCTCTTATGACATGACCTCAATGCTCTCTTCTGATGAAAGAGATGCAATGCGCCGAGGTGTGATCGGTCAACGCGAGCAATGGATGCAAAAAGTGGCGCAGCCCTATTTGAATGACAACGTGGAGTTTGAAGTCAAAGTGGTGTGGCACAACCGTCCTTATGAAGCGATCATTGCTGAAGTCTTTTCCGGTGAACACGATATCGTGATTAAAGGCACACGCAAGCATGACGTCTTAGAGTCGGTGATTTTCACCCCAACCGATTGGCATTTGCTGCGTAAATGCCCTTCTCCTGTGTTGTTGGTTAAAAACGAAACGTGGCCAGAGGACGCAAGTATTCTCGCCTCCGTGCACGTGGGTTCAGAAAATGACACACACATTGGGTTAAACGATGAAATGGTTGAGCAGCTAAAGAGTTTGTCTGAGCGATTAGGCGCACGTCCGCTGCTTGTTAACGCTTATCCAGTCACACCGGCCAACATTACTATTGAGTTACCAGAGTTTGACCCGACCACCTATACCGATGCTGTTCGCGGCCACCACTTAACAGCGATGAAAGCACTGAGACAAAAACATGGTTTTGATGAAGAGCAAACCATTGTGGAGCAAGGTTTGCCAGAGGACGTTATCCCAGACGCCGCTATCAAAGAGAATGCCGCTATGGTGATTATCGGTACCACTGGACGCACCGGACTTTCCGCCGTGTTTATCGGGAATACCGCTGAACATGTGATTGATAAGATCAATTGCGATGTACTCGCACTGAAACCCGCTGGTTATATCAGCCCACTCGATCCTAAAACAGCGATCTGATCGACACACTCTCCTTTAATAGCCTCACCTTTGGTGGGGCTATTTTCTTTCCTCTCAAAAGACTCTCACATCCGCGCGGTTTGGACCTCAAGCCGGTAAATTATTTTCTGCGCTAACGCTGGCATCTGAGTGATTTATCCGTATCATACGCACTTCATTTGGATTCATGACTGATTAAGACTGCAAGCTGATGACTGAGCAAACTCAAGAGCTAACAAAAGCTCAACAATACAACTTTAATAAGCTGCAAAAGCGTATCCGCCGCAACACCGGCCAAGCCATCCAAGACTTCAATATGATTGAAGACGGTGATCGCATTATGGTTTGCTTATCCGGCGGCAAGGACAGCTTTACTATGCTTGATATTTTGATGAGTTTACAAAAGAGTGCGCCAATCAATTTCCAATTGATTGCGGTCAACCTTGATCAAAAACAGCCTGGCTTCCCTGCACACATCCTGCCAGAGTATTTAGAGTCACTTGGTGTCGAATACAAAATTGTCGAAGAGGATACCTACTCTATCGTTCAAGATAAGATCCCTGAAGGCAAGACGACTTGTTCACTCTGTTCACGTTTGCGTCGCGGTATCTTGTATCGCACTGCAAAAGAGTTGGGCGCAACCAAGATTGCCCTTGGCCACCACCGCGATGACATACTCGAAACACTCTTTTTGAATATGTTCCACGGCGGAAAAATGAAAGGCATGCCACCTAAATTGGTGTCGGATAACGGTGAGCACGTGGTGATTCGTCCGCTGGCGTACTGCCGTGAAAAAGACATTATCAAGTATGCAGATTTGCGCGGCTATCCAATTATCCCGTGTAACTTGTGCGGTTCACAGCCAAACTTGCAGCGCCAGAACATCAAACAGATGCTTAATGAGTGGGACAAACGCTTCCCTGGTCGAATCGAAAGCATGTTCCGCGCTATGCAAAATGTGGTACCTAGCCATTTGGCAGACTTTGAACTGTTCGATTTTAAATCCGTTGATAAAGACTCTGGTGTCATCAACGGTGGAGATATTGGCTTTGATAAAGAAGAGATCCCGACTCCAGAGCTTGATGAAGACGATCGTGTACAAGAGTTCGATCCTAGCCTTCAGCTCAATGTGACCAACTTGTAGTCCGGTTTATTCTTTATGACGAATAAGGGCCGCAGATGCGGCCCTTATTACGTTTAGGTAAAGACGAGCAGGTGGCTATTTTGCCTTGGGTAAGTATGGCAACACTCGCGCGGTCTGGGTTGGAAGAGTCATCTTACCCCCCTCACCAATCTCACTTAACGCCACTTGCACTTTGCCATCCACAATCGCTTTCTCTGAGCCATTGGAGAACTGAATCACATCATTGAGTTCGTTGGGAAACTCCAATGTGACACCTTCGACATCTGGCGTAAACCAGCTAGCGAACATCCCTCCGAGATCAACAAGCATGGCATGCATTTGAGGAAGGAGCACCTCAACCTCTTGGTACGAGACCTCTCCTTCCATTGGCTGTTTGGTCATGACGACCATCGAGAAATCACAGCGCTGATCTTGCGGGGTGCGCACGAAGACTAATGGATTTGCAGAACGCAGATTGTTATCGAGTGGTACCAAAAGCTCATGGTACTGAGAGGACTTGAGCTCTTCGTAGTGCTGCTCTTTTTCCATCCATGCTTTCTCAATCACGCAATTGCGCTTCGTATCGGCATTGAGAAAAAAGAAGCCGATTTTAACGTCTTCATGCCCCTCTTTGGCGTTTTGCTTCATGTGGGTGTAAAGCTTGGTGTAGGTAAACATGTATTCTTGCGAGGCGACGGGCGTGCACGCCATTGCCGCTGCAAACCCAAGTCCTAGGGCTAACTTTAATCGAGTCATTATCGTTACTTATTGTTTTGTCAGGTTATCTTCCCAGAAGTCCTGATTGTGCATGATCATCGTCTTGATGTCTTGGACATAGTCCTCACCGCGCTCAGAATAGCGCAGCAAGCCATTAGTTAAAGCGATAGCCGCTTCAGTGTCGGTGAGACTTTTATCTTTTACATGTCGTTGGTAGCGGATCTCACGCAAGTCTTCATACGCGTGATTGCGATTCACATTCATAAAATAGCCATGAATGGACTGCTGGACCGATTTAAACTTGGCGACTTCATGGCTCATATCATCGCCACGCTTCAGCGGTACCACACCGCACCCTTCGGAGTAACACCATTGACCAAAGTAGTTGTTTGCCTTGCGGGCGAAACGCGACGTGCCCCACGCAGACTCATTGGCCGCTTGAACCAACACCAGAGATTCCGGCAATACATCGACGCGATGCAACATAGTCTCAAGCCAAGCTTGATCAATGCCGCCTTCTGGAAGTTGAACGTTGTATCGTTCACCCAACTCAGAGGCGTATTGACGATCTTTGGCTGTTAACTGACCTTTTTGAAAACGACGTTGAATGATGTCTAAACGCGAACGCTCTTTTTTGACTCTCTGGTTTTCCAACTCGATACCCGGGCGCAGGTAGTCGAAGAACGCCTGTTTCTTCTCGGAGACATCATCAAAGCGAGTAAAATCTGGTGCTTTACCGACTTTCTTCGCTTGAGAATAGGAAACGCTCACCGTCTCCTCTTGATCCTGTTTCTCATACTGGTAGTAACTGCAACTGGCAACCAGACCTGCGATCACTAAAACAAGTAGTTCCGTCTTACGCATTGAAAATTTGTGGGTCGTTGTCATCATCATTCTCATCTGTAGGTTGTTCTTTGGTGACAATTTTTAGCTTGATACCAAACATATTGCGGTACACGATGCCTTTGACGTGGAAGAAAAACGGCAGTACAAAAATGAGGCCGATTCCGTAGAACATCACACCGACGATAAACAGCACCGTCACGACGGAATACAAACCTACTAGCGGGAAAAACTTCTTATTAACAGCGCGCAGCGACAACAGCAGCGATTGCATCGGCGGCACACGCTTCTCACAGATAAGGAGCATAGAGTTGCTAAACGCCAGCGACAAATACATAGAAACAAAGGGCAGAATCATTCCGGCCACGCCTTGAAGGAGCAGGCTAAACAGTGTCGCCATAATAACCGGAATGGTATGTTGTAGCCCTTTGAGCATGTGGCGGGGCTTGGTTGAGAGTCCAGCAGCGTGACTCATCGCCATTAAGCTAATCCCGGCATAAATCGGTGCACTGATCACTTCGTAACTAAAGTTGGCGACCATAATCGCACTGAAAATGCTGGGGTCGAACTCTGCGGTACCTAAAATCGCATCAAAGATGATAGAAGGATTACCCAGTTGCAATTTTAGAGCGATATAAAAAATCACCAGTTGCAACGCAATCAAGGCGATGATCGCCGGAGAGAAAGAGATGAAATGTTTCATGGTGTGCTGGCCTGCTTCTTTGAGCACATCCACTACCTTCAGCTCGTAATTTCCGGATAAGGCGCGCTCGATACTGCCGCCAAGGTTGAAGTCTTTTTCAAACTCACTCTTCATTGGAATTCCATCACTGGTCTGCCTGCCATGTTACGCTGGCACACTCACTTTTAGAGAAAAAATTAACATCATTATACTGAAACATCTCGCACTCTAAAATCAGAACCGTCATTGTTGCCAGTTTTATCAACGATTTGATTGATATTTGAACTTTTTGTGTTTTAAAGTGGGCAACAGGTTGAACAAATCACGGATTGTAGTCTCGCCCACCCAGTTTAGATAACGGGGGCTAGTTTCGGTAACAAACATACAGGTCAGACTTCATAAAAATTTTTTCACTTGGAGACTGATAAATTGCTTTGATTTCACGATTTTGGTGATTATGATTCGCGCCTCTAACTTCACGTTATTTTATGCGCTTTCTCATTAGGGAAATGAATCAATACCCATAGTGATGGCTAGGTACAACGCTATGGTTCTGTTTAAGTAGGAGAAATACAGACGTTGAATAGCAAAAATACAGCAGAACAACCGGTTATACACTTAGCCGGCATCAGTAAAAGCTTCGATGGTAAAGAAATCATCGGTCACCTAAATCTCGATGTAAATCACGGTGAGTTTTTGACCATTTTAGGCCCTTCAGGCTGTGGTAAAACAACCGTATTACGTATGATTGCGGGCTTTGAGTCTGCAGATAACGGTGACATCATTCTTGATGGTCAAACTGTGACTCATGTTCCTGCTGAGCAGCGACACGTCAATACTGTTTTCCAGAGTTATGCCCTCTTCCCGCACATGACGGTGTTTGAGAACGTCGCGTTTGGTTTGCGCATGCAAAAAGTGCCAAGCCAAGATATTGAGCCCCGAGTCCTTGAAGCGCTGCGCATGGTGCGCCTAGAAGAGATGGCGCAACGCAAGCCTCACCAGCTTTCCGGTGGCCAGCAGCAGCGTATCGCCATTGCACGCGCGGTGGTCAACAAACCCAAGGTATTGCTGTTAGACGAATCGTTGTCAGCGCTGGACTACAAACTGCGCAAGCAGATGCAAATTGAACTTAAGCAGCTTCAGCGCAAACTGGGCATCACCTTCATCTTCGTCACACACGACCAAGAGGAAGCGCTATCGATGTCGGATCGTATTATCGTGATGCGCGATGGCGTCATTGAGCAAGATGGCTCCCCACGTGAGATTTACGAAGAGCCGAAGAACCTATTCGTTGCGCGTTTTATCGGTGAAATTAACGTCTTTAATGCCACCATGATCGAGCGTTTGGACGACAAACGTGTGCGCGCCGAAATTGAAGGCGTCGATAGCGTTGTTTACTTCGAAGGTGAAGCTCAAGCCGGCGACAAGCTACAAGTGATGCTACGCCCTGAAGACTTGCGTATCGAAGAGATCAAAGAGTCCGAGCAGCGTGGCATCGTTGGTCACGTCACCGAGCGTACCTATAAAGGGATGACTCTCGACTCTGTGATAGAGCTTGAATCGGGTATGCGCGTCATGGTCAGTGAATTCTTCAATGAAGATGACCCGGATGTTGATCACTCTCTCGGTCAAAAAGTTGCCATCACTTGGGTGGAGAGCTGGGAGGTGGTGCTCAATGAAAGCGTCGAAGTTTAATCTTCAAAATGCGATCATCACGCTGATTGTCGGCTGGTTAACACTATTTGTCCTGTTACCCAACCTGATGATCATTGGTACGAGTTTCCTTACGCGTGACGAAGCGAATCTCATCGATCTGACCTTTACTTTAGACAACTACGCGCGCCTATTCGACCCACTGTACGCCAAAGTACTGTGGCATTCGTTTTATATGGCGATCGTCGCTACCTTGATCTGCTTGGTGATTGGCTACCCTTTTGCCTACATCGTGGCAAAGATGCCGGCCAAGTGGCGCCCTATCATGCTGTTTTTGGTCATCGTTCCTTTTTGGACCAACTCGTTGATTCGTACTTACGGGCTAAAAATCGTCTTAGGTACTCAGGGTATTTTAAACAAATCATTGATGGCACTGGAACTTATCGATAAGCCACTACGCATTATGTACACCGAAAGTGCCGTGATGATTGGCCTTGTCTACATCTTGCTGCCGTTTATGATTCTGCCGTTGTATTCGGCGATTGAAAAATTGGACGATACCTACATTGAGGCGGCGAAAGATCTCGGTGCCAACAAACTGCAAATCTTCACGCGTGTCACCTTACCATTGACGATGCCTGGCATTATTGGTGGTTGCTTATTGGTTCTGCTGCCTGCGCTCGGCATGTTCTATATCTCCGATTTGCTCGGTGGTGCGAAGAACTTGCTCATTGGTAACGTGATCAAAAGCCAAGTGCTCAATGCACGTGATTGGCCATTCGGCGCGGCAACCAGTATCGCATTGACCATTGCGATGGCGGTGATGTTGTACGCCTACTATCGGGCAGGAAAACTCTTGAATAAGAAAGTGGAGCTAAGCTGATGGGAAAAACAGTTAGATTTAGCTTTATGAGCGTCGTGTACGGCTTTTTGTACCTGCCTATCATCGTGCTGATCGTTAACTCATTTAATGCCAATAAATTCGGCATGAAGTGGGATGGTTTTACCACCAAGTGGTACGAAACCTTGGTTAACAATGACAGCTTAATGCAAGCTGCGTGGCACTCGATCAACGTGGCGGTGTTTTCCGCTACTGCCGCCACCGTGATTGGTAGCCTAACTGCGGTGGCGCTATTTCGCTATAACTTCAAAGGCAAAAACGCGGTTAATGGCATGCTGTTTGTTGTCATGATGTCACCGGATATCGTGATGGCGATTTCGCTGCTTGCCCTATTCTTGGTGCTAGGCGCGCAACTGGGCTTTTTCACTTTGTTGATTGCCCACATTACCTTCTGTCTGCCTTTTGTGGTTGTGACGGTATACAGCCGCTTAAACGGGTTTGATGTAAAAATGCTTGAGGCAGCAAAAGATCTGGGCGCGAGTGAGTGGACGATTTTAAGCAAAATCATCTTACCCTTGGCGAAGCCAGCGGTCGCTGCCGGTTGGCTGCTGAGCTTCACGCTATCACTGGACGATGTGATCATCAGTTCTTTTGTCACAGGGCCGACTTATGAAATTCTACCATTGAAGATCTATTCAATGGTGAAGGTGGGCATTTCACCAGAGGTGAATGCTCTTGCAACCGTCATGTTGGTGGTGTCGTTGACACTGGTTATCCTCTCGCAACTGATTGCTCGCGAGAAGGTGGACTGATACCCGTGACTTTGTTCGGGACGGTACTCGCCGTCCTGTTTTTTATCGATAATGGCCAGTGTTGCTGGCCTGTACGTTTGGTTTGGAGCTAACGTCAATGAAAAAATGGGCAACTTTAATTACGGCAGGTGCATGCATGTTCTCTCTCTTCTCAGCGCAAACGCGTGCAGAAGACAAAGAATTAGTGTTTATGAACTGGGGGCCGTACATTAACAGCAGTTTGCTTGAGCAGTTCACCAATGAAACCGGCATTAAAGTGATTTACTCAACGTATGAGTCGAATGAAACACTCTATGCCAAGCTAAAAACGCACAACCAAGGTTACGATTTAGTCGTCCCTTCGACCTACTTCGTCGCAAAAATGCGTGACGAAGGTATGTTGCAGAAAATCGATAAGAGCAAGCTGTCGAATTTTGCTAACTTGGACAAAAACTACCTCAATAAACCTTATGATCTAAACAACGAATACTCGATTCCCCACGTGGTAGCGATCACAGGTCTCGCCGTAAACGAAGACATGTACGATGCCAACGACTTTACCAGCTGGGCAGACCTATGGAACCCGGATTTGCAAGGTCAAGTCATGTTGATGGATGACACGCGTGAGGTGTTCCATATCGCTTTACGTAAACTGGGTTACTCAGGCAATACCACTGACCCAGAGCAAATCGACCAAGCGTACGCTGAACTGCAAAAGCTCATGCCAAACGTCTTAGTCTTTAACTCAGACAACCCAGCAGCGCCTTACTTATCGGGCGAAGTGGGTGTCGGCATGTTGTGGAATGGCAGTGCTGCCGCCGCTCAAAACGAAGGTCTCAACCTTAAACTGGTCTTTCCAAAAGAAGGTGGCATTGGTTGGGTCGATAACTTTGCTATCTCTTCCGGCGCGAAAAACGTAGAAGCCGCGCATAAGATGATCGATTTCTTACTACGCCCTGAAATCGCTGAACAAATCTCGCGTGATACCGGTTATTTGACCGCTGTAGCAGAGTCTAATGCCAAGTTTAAAGATGTGGCGCCGCTCTTCCCATCGCAAGAGGATCTTGACCGAGTGGAATGGCAAGATGCGGTTGGTGACATGACGGTTAAGTACGAAGATTACTTTATGAAGTTGAAAGCGGGTCAATAACCGTTTAACAGACGAAAAAGAACAAAATAGGTAGCGGATGCTGCCTATTTTTTTGTTTGGCTGATATACTTTTCGCGTATGGTTTATCTTGTCGATAAATATTATTACTCACTGCACTATCAATAAGATACGTCAGGAACGATGGATCTTGATGGCGCACCAAAAAACGGAAATACAATGAAAAGTAAATTCTATGCAAGCGCCTTGTGCGCAGCGACACTTATCGCTTCCCCTGCTATGGCTGCTGATCAAGAACTCTATTTCTACAACTGGTCGGAATACATTCCGTCTGAAGTTCTTGAAGACTTTACAAAAGAAACTGGGATCAAAGTGATCTACTCAACCTACGAGTCTAACGAAAGCATGTACGCCAAGTTAAAGACTCAAGGCTCAGGTTATGACCTCGTAGTACCGTCTACCTATTTTGTGTCGAAGATGCGCAAGGAAGGCATGCTTCAACAAATCGATAAAACCCAGTTGTCGCACTTTGCCGATCTCGACGGTAATTTCTTAAACAAGCCTTTTGACCCAAGCAACAATTACTCGATTCCCTACATTTGGGGCGCGACGGGGATTGGCATCAACTCTGATATGCTAGACCGCTCAACCGTCACCAAGTGGGACGACTTTTGGGATACCAAGTGGGAAGGCCAACTCATGCTGATGGACGATTCACGAGAGGTGTTCCACATCGCCTTAACCAAACTCGGTTACTCACCCAACACCACCAACCCTGACGAAATTGAAGCGGCGTATCAAGAGCTGAAGAAACTGATGCCTAATGTGCTGGTATTTAACTCTGACTTTCCCGCTAACCCTTACCTTGCCGGTGAAGTCTCGCTGGGTATGCTCTGGAATGGGTCTGCCTACATGGCTCGTCAAGAAGGCGCATCCATCGACATCATTTGGCCAGAGAAAGGCGCCATTTTTTGGATGGACAGCTTAGCAATTCCAGCAGAAGCGAAAAACATCGAAGCCGCGCACAAGATGATCGATTTCCTACTGCGTCCTGAGAACGCAGCGAAAATCGCCGTTGAAATCGGCTACCCGACCCCCGTCGCCACCGCGCACGACTTGCTGCCCGAAGATTTTGCCAACGATCCAAGCATCTTCCCACCACAAGAGGTTATGGAAAGCGGCACATGGCAAGATGAGGTGGGTGAAGCCAGCGTGCTTTACGATGAGTACTTCCAAAAACTCAAAGTGAACAACTAGTCCACGAATGACTCACTCGTATCGATAACCCATTGTCGATACGAGTATCAAAGTAAAACGGCCACGCAATGTGGCCGTTGTTGTATTTACTTCTCACTTTAATCGTTAACAGTGTTTCAGCTCATGTCACACCAGTTATGCATGTTTGCGTGATGGTGTCTGTAGCGACAAAATTTCATCCACGAGTTTCGGCACCTCAATACTGGCTTTACCGTAGCGTTTTTCTTCAAACTCACTCTCGATAGCGCTGGGCTCAAGATTGATTTCAATCGAATGGGCACCGTGCATTCTTGCATCATGAACAAATCCTGCGGCGGGATACACCACACCGGAAGTGCCGATGGATATAAACAGATCCGACTTTTCCAACGCTTCATAGATGTCGCCCATGCGCAGCGGCATTTCGCCAAACCACACAACGTGGGGGCGCATCTGTGACGGGATTTGACAGCAATGACATAAATCACCGGTGTGAATCGGCCCCTGTTCATCGACTACTTGATTGGAGACGCTGCAACGCGCTTTCAGTAGCTCGCCATGCATATGAATGACATTGGTACTGCCACCGCGCTCATGTAAGTTATCGATATTTTGCGTGATGATGGTGACACTGCCTTCCAACTCTTGCTCTAGCCTACCTAATGCGAGATGGGCGGCGTTAGGTTTAATCGAATCATCTTGGAGTTTGAGACGACGTTGATTGTAAAACTCTTGTACTAAGTCTGGGTTGCGCGCGAATCCTTCTGGCGTTGCGACATCTTCAATGCGGTGGTTTTCCCAAAGGCCATCTTGAGCGCGAAAGGTCTTAATACCAGATTCAGCGGAGATACCTGCGCCAGTCAATACAACGACGTTGCGGTACGGAAACTTCATAGGTCTTCCTTTATTGATTTACTTCCTTTGCTGTTAGCTTAGCACTTCATCAATAACAACAATAGGAATAAGGATTAGACCATAGTCGAAGCGTTTTAAACGAGGTGTGGTTTCTGTGATGGATGATCAAAAACGGGGCACCTAATCGCGCCCCGAGTTGGTTGGATACTGCGCTTTGATCAGTCTTCGTTGGTCGAAGAAATCTTGTGAATCGCCAAATCGGCGCCATTAAACTCATCTTCCTCGGACAAGCGTAATCCGGTCACACTATTGATGATGCCGTAGACAAGCATGGCGCCTACGACCGCAATCACGATACCAGCGATGGTGCCAAGCACTTGAACCGTCAAGCTCACGCCGCCTAAGCCACCGAGTGCCGTTTGGCCAAAGATTCCAGCCGCAACACCACCCCACGCGCCACAAACGCCGTGCAGAGGCCACACGCCGAGCACATCATCTATCTTGGTTTTGTTTTGCAGATAGGTAAAGAGGTAAACGAACAACGCGCCAGCCACCGCACCGGTTACAAGTGCGCCAATCGGATGCATCAGATCGGAACCGGCACACACCGCAACCAAACCGGCAAGCGGTCCATTGTGAATAAAGCCAGGGTCATTTTTACCCGCAATCAAGGCCGCCACAATCCCCCCGACCATCGCCATCAGTGAGTTCATCGCCACTAGGCCGCTGATGCCTTCTAGCGTTTGTGCAGACATCACGTTAAAACCAAACCAGCCGACACATAGAATCCATGCACCGAGTGCTAGAAATGGGATATTTGAAGGCGCGAAGTTGGTGTGCTTACCTGCGCGAATACGGCCGTTACGCATACCTAGAAACAGCACGGCAACCAAGGCTATCCAACCGCCCACGCCATGAACAACGACAGAGCCTGCAAAGTCATGGAATCCATAACCAAATTGATTTTCAAACCAAGCTTGAACGCCGTAGTTGCCGTTCCAAATCATACCTTCAAAGATTGGGTAGACCAGACCGACGGTAAAAAACGTCGCAATCAGTACCGGATAGAAACGTGCACGCTCAGCAATGCCGCCTGAGACAATCGCTGGTATGGCCGCCGCAAAGGTGAGAAGGAAGAAGAACTTCACCAGTTCATAACCATTGCCTTGCGATAGGGTTTGCGCGTCGGCAAAGAAGTTTGCGCCATAGGCAAGCCAGTAACCAAAGAAAAAGTAAGCGAGGGCTGAAATGCCGAAATCAGCGAGAATCTTGACAAGTGCATTAACTTGGTTTTTGTGGCGCACCGTCCCTACTTCGAGAAAAGCAAAGCCCGCGTGCATTAAAAACACCATGATGGCACCCAACAGCAAAAAAAGGGTATCTGAACTCTGTGTCAGGGTTTGAACGGCTCCGTGTACCTGACTTACATCTAGGCTCATTATTGTCTGTCTCCATGTAGCGCACTTTTTATGTGCGTCGGTTATTTTTTATTCACCAAATTAGTGAAAAATGAATCAGGAAAGCCAGTAAACAATATCTGTGCCAGTATTGAGCAATATGTCAGAGTAAAAATAAGGCATTGATTTTATGTGGATAATAATTCTAAAGCTTGAAGGGAGAGCGATTAAAAGTGAGAAAAATTAAAACCAATAGCACCAACTTGGTGATAACGCACCAATTTAATGCATCCACCAAATCAATAAAGCGCCCCATATTGGAGCGCTATCGATATATGTAAATGCCACGTTACCGTTATAGGTTGGGTCCTTTGGAGAATTGAAACGGTTGATTCTGGCGAAGCAATCGCATGCCCTGTGCCATACGCACAAACCAGACTGCAATGGCCACTATGCCCAAAGCAAAACCGATGTATGGAATCGCATGAGCAATCGAATCTAACCACTGGCTTTTATACCAGTAGTCGTTCACCCCTTTAAGCAAGCCATTGGATGTCGCGACGGTGATGATCAAGACCACAAAATAGGTCAAATTAAGGAAAAACGTTCTGATCAATCCATAGTAGTGTGAATCCACCACCTGTCCATCTTCACCTTTATCGAGTCGATAACCCGCGTACACGATGGCGATCACCCCTGAAATCAAACAGGTAAAGGGAGTGAAGCAACTCAGGATATAGGCGACCCAAATTCCTTTATGCGTTTGGTTCATGCTTATCTCCTTTGTTACCATCAGGCGTTTTTGCCATGACTTCCTCGTACCACAAATCATGGTGCTCTTTCGCCCAAGTTTCGTCGACTTCACCCGTGACCATGCCCTCCAGTGCCCCCTCCATACCAAACAGACCGATATAGATGTGGAAGACAAAACCACAAATCAAAATCAGCGCCGCTAAGCCGTGCACGAGATTAGAAAGCTCCATATCGCGGCGAGTTTGACCGAAGATTGGAAAATCCAACACCAACCCGCTAAACGCAACCACGGTGCCCACAACGATCAACAGCCAAAACAGCGCTTTCTCCCCCGCATTTGAAAACTCTGCGGACGGATGGCTTCCTTTATGTTTGCCCACCATGCCACCCAGTTTGAAGAACCAAACCAGATCCACCTTCTTAAACACCGACTTTCGCCACCACTTAACCAAAATACACAGCAGCAAGAGGTAAAAAATAGGGCCAATGTAGTTGTGATACTGCTTGGCGGTGATGATCACCCAGCCCCATAGCTCACTCGGAATATACGGCTTAAGAAAATGCTTGCCGTAAACCAACATTAAGCCACTAAACGCCAATGTCAAAAAGGTAAAAGCCATACTCCAGTGCAGTGCGCGATCTAGACGTGACCAGCGTTTGATCTTTCTGCCTGTACGCGGCGCACTCAACTTAATTGGCCCCATCACTAAGTAGACCAAGGTCACCATCGCAATACTGCCAAATATCGCTACTGCGCCTGCGGGCGACATCCACTTTTCTTTGAGGATGTACCAGGTTTGCCCTGGGGCACTGATCAGAACGCCATGCTCAGGAAACTGGGAGGTTGTATAGCCCGCCTCGCCTTCGCGCACCTGGCGCCAATAATCGGCGCCGGCTAATTGGGTCATCTCACTTTGTGCCACGTTTGGCTCTTGCTCAGCGTGCACTGGCATAGATACGGCCCACCATGCCGCCATGACTGACAGCATGGTGACCCAAACACGTTTAAAAATAGAACTCATTCTACTCTCCGTGCTCAGCTCTTAGTGGCATCAAAGGCGAGATCATGACCATCGGTCCAACCTGCCCCTTTTGCCCCCCGTTCAACCACACGTTGGCGGAAAATGTCAGAGACTTTCTCTGCATCGCCCGCCAGCAGTGCTTTGGTTGAACACAATGACGCACACATCGGCAACTTGCCTTCCGCAATGCGGTTAGCCCCATACTTTTGACGCTCTTCTGGCGAGCCTGGCTCGGTTTCCGGTCCGCCTGCGCAGAAGGTGCATTTGTCCATTTTACCACGTTCGCCAAACGCTTCCTGTTTTGGAAACTGCGGTGCACCAAATGGGCAAGCAAACAAACAGTAGCCGCAGCCAATGCAGAGATCTTTGTTGTGCAGCACGATGCCATCTTCTGTGTGTTCAAAACAATCAGCGGGACACACCGCCATACATGGCGCATCAGTACAGTGCATGCACGCCACCGAAATCGAGTTTTCACCCGGTTCACCATCATTGAGGGTCACAACGCGGCGGCGCTGTATGCCCCACTCTAACGCGTCATCGTTTTCGTTTTTACATGCCGTGACACAGCCGTTACATTCGATGCAGCGTTTGGTGTCACATAGGAATTTCATTCTAGCCATGGGGTAACTCCTTACGCTTTACGAATGTTACAGAGGGTGACTTTGGTTTCCTGCATCTGCGTCACAGGGTCATAACCGTAGGTCGTAGCGATGTTGGCAGACTCACCAATCACATAAGGATCCGAGCCTTCAGGGTAACGACTGCGCAGATCTTCGCCTTGGAATTTGCCGCCAAAGTGGAAAGGAATGAACGCCATACCCGGGCGAACTCGGCGCGTTACCATGGCTTTAACATGGATTCGCCCTTTCTCAGCCCCTTCAACCCAAACCATGTCGCCATCTTTAAAGCCGAGATCGTTGGCATCTTTCGGGTTCACCTCAACAAACATCTCTTGTTGTAGCTCTGCCAACCAGGGGTTTGAGCGCGTTTCATCACCGCCACCTTCGTACTCGACCAAGCGACCAGAAGTCAAAATAATCGGGTACTCACCGGATTTATCTTGGTCTTGAATGGATTTGTAGAGCGTCGGTAATCGGTAAATCGATTCACTGTCGTCCCAAGTTGGGTAATCGGCAACAAGATCACGACGAGGTGTATAAAGTGGCTCACGGTGAAGCGGCACGCGATCTGGGAAGGTCCAGACAATCGCTCGTGCTTTCGCATTACCAAATGGAATACAGCCGTGGGCGATGGCCACACGTTGAATGCCGCCAGAGAGATCGGTTTTCCAGTTTTTGCCCTCTGCGGCGGCTTTCTCAGCTTCCGTGAGATCGTCCCACCAACCGAGCGATTTCAGCAATTTGTCACTGAACTCAGGGTAACCATCTTGGATCTCAGAGCCTTTCGAATAGCTGTCTTCTGCCAATAAGTTTTTGCCCTCAAATTCAACCCCGTAGCGGGCGCGGAAGTTACCGCCACCTTGTGCCACTGGCTTGGAGGTATCGTATAGGATGTGCGTGCCTGGGTGCTTCATCTCTGGCGTTCCCCAACATGGCCAAGGCAGTCCGTAGGTTTCACCGTGGATCGGGCCGCCTTCTGCTTCCAATGTGGTTTTGTGGAAGGTGTGCCAGTTTTGTTGGTGCGCCTTCAATCGCTCAGGGCTTTGTCCTGTGTATCCAATCGTCCACATCCCTTTGTTGAATTCACGCGTGATGTCTTCAATCACAGGCTGATTATTTTCGACCCGAATGTGTTTAAACAGTTGATCGGCAATACCCAGTTTCTGACTCAATAAATAGATGATTTCATGATCCGGTTTGGATTCAAACAAGGGCTCAACCACTTTATCGCGCCACTGAATCGAGCGGTTTGACGCAGTAACGCTACCATAGGTCTCAAATTGCGTTGTGGCAGGCAGCAGATAGACGCCATCGGTGCGATCGTTCATTACGGCTGCGACGGTTGGGTATGGATCGACAATCACCATCATGTCGAGCTTTTTCATCGCCTGACGCATCTCAACGCCACGGGTTTGCGAGTTGACTGCGTGTCCCCAGTAGAACATGGCGCGAATGTTGTCGTTTTGCTCGATGTTCTCTTTGTTTTCCAGTACACCATCAATCCAGCGTGATACTGGGATCCCCATGTTGTTCATCGGTTTCTGACCGCGATACTCGTTTTGGTCGAAACGATTCTTCACCCAGTCAAAATCCAGATCCCATACGCGCGCCCAATGTTGCCATGCTCCATCAGCCAGACCGTAATACCCGGGAAGAGTGTGCGACAGCACGCCAAGGTCCGTCGCACCTTGCACGTTATCGTGGCCGCGGAAAATGTTAGCGCCGCCGCCCGATTTACCCATATTACCCAGTGCCAGCTCTAATACACAGTAAGCACGTGTGTTGTTGTTACCTGTGGTGTGTTGAGTCCCGCCCATACACCAAACCACGCAGCCAGGGCGATTTTCAGAGAGCAGTTTCGCTGTCTGATAAACATCCGCTTCACTGACGCCCGTCACACGCTCGACTTCGGCTGGCGTCCATTTGGCGACTTCCTGACGGATTTCGTCCATACCAAACACGCGCTGGCGAATGAACTCTTTATCTTCCCACTGATTAGCGAACACATGCCATAAGATGCCCCAAATAAAAGCAACATCCGATCCCGGTCGCAGAGAAACGTAGTGATCCGACTTCGCTGCGGTGCGCGTTCTACGCGGGTCAGCGACGACAATCTTACAGTCGTTCTTCTCTTTGGCGATCAGGATATGCTGCATCGCCACAGGATGCGCTTCCGCTGGGTTAGAGCCGATAAACAGCATCGACTTACAGTTGTGCATGTCATTGAACGAGTTGGTCATCGCGCCGTAGCCCCAAGTATTGGCGACACCGGCGACCGTCGTTGAGTGACAAATACGCGCTTGGTGGTCGACGTTGTTGGTTCCCCACAACGACGCCATTTTACGGAACATATAAGCTTGTTCGTTATTGTGCTTGGCGCTGCCAAGGAAATAGACCGAATCTGGGCCCGACTGCTCTCTAATAGACAAGCACTGATCACCAATTTCGTTGATCGCTTGCTCCCATGACAACTTCTTCCATTTGCCATTTTCAAGCTTCATTGGGTACTTTAAGCGGCGCTCACCATGACCGTGCTCTCGCAGCGCTGCCCCTTTTGCGCAGTGACCGCCGGCGTTAAACGGGTGATCGAACGCAGGCTCTTGCCCTGTCCATACGCCGTTTTGCACTTCGGCGTAAATACCGCAACCCACAGAGCAATGCGAACAAATCGTGCGTTTTACTTCGGTTTTCGCCTCGGGATGCACCGCTTTCGCTTCGGCTTTTTTCATCATTCCCGGGGTGAAGAGACACGCACCCGCCACTGCACCACCTGCGGCGAGCGAGCTATTTTTCATAAAGGCACGACGCGAAATACCCAGCGGATTATTTTGCTGGCTGACCGCATCGGAGCGTTTGGTTAGTTTCATCGTCTTCACTCCTATAGCGTGTCGTAGTAATCGCGCACGTGCTGCGTTTCACGATAGCCAGCTTTGGTTGGCTCGCTCGCTGTAACGCTGCTCTCTTTTGCCTCTACGGCTTGACTGGTTCCGGCAACAACCGCACCGACAACGGCGGCACTGGCCACGCCTTTGAGCAGGTCGCGGCGTCCGTTATCCACTTCACTTTTGTTTTTCATTTTGCTTCCTTACCTTATTGGTATTGAGAGAGTCACTCTGTTGTCGTGCCCTCTCTTATTCCTGAGTTCAGACCAAATCTCTATAGAGAACTCGGTCCATACTCGGTGGCATCTTTAACTTCAATTCGTGTACTGGTGTGATGAGCTGGCGAGCGAGTAAAACGCACCTGCTCGACAGTGAGAAAAGCGCTTATCAATTGAGCGACACTTCGATAAAACTGGGCGTGCTTTGCTTCATTCAGTTGCTCGGTAAACCGATGAAACCAAGGCGCAATGTGGTTGTTAAAAAACTGCTGCTGCGTCACTTCATCATGCGGAACCAGCATCGCCATGACTTCACACAATGCCGCGAGGTGATCCTCGGGCTCTTTAACATGGCTGTCGCGTTCGAATCCGAGCCTGGCTAGCGTCTGACGCAGCTCTGCCAACGGTTTCTCCATCAAAGAGCCCGTCAGGTGCCAGGAGGCAAACGGCACCACTTCGCCTCGGCCAATGCCGATAAAAAGCTCAAAGAACTCATCTTCAAGCTGGCTTGGCTCGACGTGCTTTGCTGCGCTGTTGAGTGATTGCCACGCCTTAACCATGTCATTGTTCGCAGGCTCGGTCTCTAACTCTCGCAAAAAGTTCAACATCGGCTCATGGGGGCACTGGCGCAGCAAGGTCGCAATCAGCAGATACACTTCTGCGCGCGGGGATGGATGAGGGTCCATTGTCGTTTCCATTTGAAATCCTAATAGTTGAGCTGTTGCATCGGGTCGTTCGCCATCGACTCAAACATATCGACGACGCGACAATCTTCACACATGGCAATACGATTGATTGCAGCTTGATCAGTGAAATGTGAGTGACCCTGTAACTTGGATTGCAGCATGTCTATCATAGACTGAGGAGCAAACGGCTTTTCACAGCGTAAACACTTGGCCGCCGGTTCTTGGTGAATAATTTTGGCGCTCTCTCGCTCTTGCTGATTCCAGTTCATGCGCGCTTCTAACTCAATCGCGCCCTCTGGACACGCTTTTTCACACAAACCGCACTGCACACAATCTTGCTCGACAAACTGCAAAGAGGGTGATTGACCGTCGGTATGCAGAGCGCGCGTCGGACACACCGCCACACAGCTCATGCAAGAGGTACACTTAGTACTGTCACAGTGCACTTGACCATAAGGCGCATGAGCAGGAACATCAGCGATAACCTGGCTTGGCGGGTAGTGCTGCGCGAGGGCATCTAAACAGCTAAACAGACGCTGACGTTTGTTGCCGCTGATCTCACCCAGAGAGATGCTTAACGGCTCGGTGATCAACCTTGGTGTCGTGCTGCGTAGTGACTCGATATAGAGCAACTCGATACGCGAGGTCTCAATCCCTAGCTGCGCAAGAAAGCGTTGAGCAGTGTCAATCTCACTATTGAGTACGCGTAATATGGTTTGTGGCATGTGCTGACTGACGGCAAACAACACTTGGCAAGCGCCGTTGCTCAATGCCGCAAACCACGTATCGATACCGACGCTGGCGATCTCTTCCAACTCGACGGGAATGACATTGTCGGGTAGCTGCTTAAGCGCCATGACGTTGTAACTTTCATGGCGTTCACTGCAAAATAGAAGGATGGGCGCTTGGCCGTTGTGCTTGCGGTAGTTGGCTAATAGTCGCTCAACAAACGTCTGCGTTTGTGTTGGGTTAGGCAGCGCGTAATGAATCGCTTCCGTCGGGCAGCTGGTTGCACAGGTGCCAACCCCTTGGCAGAGAAACGGATTAATCTCTATCTTATGCCCTGTCTTCTCACTCCCTTGGCTGGAAAGTGCGCCTGCAGGGCAGGCATCGACACAGCGCTCACACCCTTTGACACCACGTGAGCTGTGCGCGCACAATTCGGTATCTAGACGAAAATATTTAGGTTTATCAAAGGTGCCTTTTAGGGTCGGGATCTCTTCAAGTGCTTGAGTCAGTTTGGGGTAACCTCGGCCTACAGGGTAATAACCCGGTACTGGCACTTCTTCGCTCATGCAACTGCTTAAGCAGAGATCAAGCACGATATCGAATTGACTGCGGCCCAGTGTTGCAGCAGCGAGATTGCTTTCGCCGCCTTTACTCTCGATCATCACCTCAAATGCGCCGAGAAACCCACTCACTCGCACGCTGCGAGTAAAGTAAAGGGATGGATGCGTGCCCGCTTCTCCGTCGGTAGAAAGCAAAGTGACACTGCCCATCATGGTTAACTGCTCAGCAGCGCTCTCGATAATGGCGGTCGGGCCAATGATCAACGTATCGCCTTGGCTTTCGTAACTGACGGTGGGTGGGATGAGATTGGCAAGCTCAACCGTGCTTTGAATGGCGGCGGCGCGTGCTAGGCCATTGATTGACTGACTTTGTTCGAGCAGTTGCGCTAAGCCAAGTTCGCTAGGCAGGTGTTGGCTTCCCCCACCTTGCGCCGGGTGACTGCTCACGTGTGTGTGATCATGCATTGCTGCGTTCCAGTGTTTTATTATCGTTTTATTTTGATGGAACAGAGCAAAGCAAATGCCATACCAAAAAGTAATTTCAAATTAATCAGTAAATTAGCGCTAGTTTTTAAACAGTTCGTGCTAACTGGCCAAAGACCATAAAAAAGGTGAGACAATTTGTCTCACCTTTTCTTTATCCCTTGGTCAAAATGTCCCTTATTCCAATGTGGGATCTTTTGTCCCACTCACATTAACGGGATCTGAGGCCTCTCGGAGCTCTTCATCCGAATGCGTGCCAAGATCAGAGGATAACGTGTCTGCTTGCACCGCTTCTGGCGGCTCTTCTATCGGGTTGCTGGTGGATGCCTTATCTTGCTCACCCATCCAGTCACGCAGTTGACTCACCACATCGCTGGATAAGCTCTTGACCGCCTTAAAGTTATGATCGTAATCATTGAGATTATCGACGTCACTAAAGGCGCCGGATTGAAACAGCTGTCTTAGCGCGAGCTTTTTGATGCTCTGCTCTGCATCTGATGACAACAGTGTGGCGATATCGCCTGAGGACTCATCGAGCGAATGATGTGACGAGTTACCCGGCGCTGGCGTATCTTGCTTCGCCTCAACACCGCTGGTCGACGGCTGTACTCCGCTATCGTCCGAATCTTGCGTCTCTGAATCGGACGGTGAGACAGGTTGAGCCTCCACGCTTACATCCTCGAGTTTTCGCTGGGACCAACGCTGTAAAAAACTACTTGCCACTGGCGCGCCCTGCTCCTTTGCGTTTCTTGCGTCTCACTTCGAGTAGCTCGCCGTGTCGGCCGATAAACGCTTCCATCCACGCTTGTACGGGCAGTGGCATGGCATTGGAAAGCACCAGGTAATCACCATCCATGTATTGCCCCGCAACACTTTGCGAAGCAGTGATCATCACGATTTTTGGCGTTTCATCGCTTTCCATAACATCCAATATTAAGAATAGCTTGGGTTGCTGAGCGCTTAAGTTGAAGCGATAGTCCGTACGCTCATCTTTAAATAAGCGCAGCGTGCTAACAAATGGCTCACCGGAGGCGGGGCTGAGCTCAAACTCCTTGAGTTGCCATTGAGTCGTTGACCAAATCCCAGTTGAAATTTCATGCGACACCAATCGGCTCGCGATGGGCCAGCTATCCTCGGTTTTAATTCGATGTATTGAGTTTGACATGGTTCACCAGCGTATCATTGTTATCAGCCCATTCGAGAAAACGAATGGCGCTCGTATTATCTATTCGCCTGACAAGACGTGTTTCCTAGCCACTATTGATTCCTTAAAGGACGAGTCTTAAAGAACGAACAGTAAAATAACGCTTTGCAAATATCGTACCTAGCGTTGATGTGTGCGCCAAGAGACAAGATGCCTCAGTCGCTCTAATAACATAGACAACAAAGTGCACATCAATCGTACTTAATGAGGCTGAGTATTCAGAATATTGATCTCACTAGAGTTTGGGAACGCAAATTGCTATATGTTTGTCTCAACAACAATACAAACCCATGTGAAAGGCCGTGTCGACGTGAAACCCAACATCATTAAAACCCAACCCAACCCTCAGCAAACGATTGAAGTCGACGTTTATGACGAGTACGGAGAGAAACTCGTTAAGCAGATCGCCTGTGAGCGTCCGTTGACTGTGATGCTCAATTGGAAAGAAGTGGTCACGCTGATGACACTCGGTTCAAGACCTGAATCGTTAGTATTGGGCTATCTGAAAAACCAGAGTTTCCTCACTGACCCGGACGCGATTGAGTCAGTGATCATCGATTGGGAAACGCACACCGCTGCGGTGGTGACTAAAGAAGATATTGACCACGTTGAAGGTGCGCTAAAGAAAAAGACGGTCACGTCGGGCTGTGGTCAAGGCACCATGTATGGCAATGTCATGAAGCAACTGGAGGGGTATCAAGTCCCGCAAATCTCGATCAAGCAAAGCGCAATTTACCAAGCTCTAGAAGCGCTCACCCATTACAATGATACTTACAAAAAAGCCGGCGCGGTGCATGGTTGCGCGATTTGTCAGGGTGATCAGGTGCTCTCTTTTGTCGAAGATGTGGGCAGGCACAATGCGGTAGACACCTTGGCGGGAGAGATGTGGATCAATCAAGAGTCCGGCGACGATAAAATCTTTTATACCACGGGTCGCTTGACGTCTGAGATGGTGATTAAAGTCGCGCAAATGGGCATACCTGTGCTGCTCTCGCGATCTGGCGTCACGCAAATGGGGTTAGAGCTTGCTGAGCAGTTTGGCATCACTACCATTGCGCGCGCCAAAGGGCTGCGTTTTCAGGTCTTTACCGGCGCGCAAAAAATGGTGTTTGATGTCAAAGGGGAAACGAGTAGCGGGACGCGTTAAGACTCTAAATCTTCTAAGCAACATCAATCAACGTACCTACAAAAACGGCCGCCTCAGGATGCTTTCTATCGAAAGAGTACCTGAAGCGGCCGTTATCATTCATCTAGGATGACATTGATGATGTCATCCTAGGGATCGTTCATTAGCCATCGATGCCTTTGGCTTTCAAGAACTCAGCGTAAGTGCCTTTGAAGTCAGTGATCTTGCCGTCTTTGAGTTCTATGATTCGTGTCGCCAAAGAGTCAACAAAGACGCGGTCGTGCGAGACGAAGAACAAGGTGCCCTTGTACTGCTCTAGCGCATTGTTGAGTGACTCGATCGATTCCATGTCCATGTGGTTGGTAGGCTCATCCATCAACAACATGTTGGGTTTGTGCATCATCAATTTACCCAGCAACATGCGGCCTTGTTCACCACCAGAAAGCACTTTGACGGACTTTTTGATGTCATCTTGTGAAAACAACATACGGCCTAAGAAGCTGCGAATCACTTGCTCGTCGTCACCCTCTTGTCGCCATTGCCCCATCCACTCCATCAAGTTCATGTCTTCTTCAAAGTCATGCGCATGATCTTGGGCGTAGTAACCAAGGTTTGAGTTTTCAGACCACTTATAAGTCCCCGATTTCGGCTCAAGGACGCCAGCAAGCGTGTTGAGCAAAGTGGTTTTACCCACACCGTTTTCACCGATAATCGCGACGCGTTCGCCCACTTCAAAAATCGCATTGAAGTTTTCAAACAGCATGGATTCAAAACCTTGGCTAAGGTTTTCCACTTCCAGCGCATTTCGGAACAGCTCTTTTGATTGCTCAAAACGGATGAAGGGGTTTTGACGGCTTGATGCTTTGACTTCTTGCAATTGAATCTTATCAATTTGCTTCGCGCGAGAGGTTGCCTGCTTAGCTTTTGATGCGTTGGCAGAGAAGCGCGCGACGAAGGTTTGCAGCTCGGCAATTTGCGCTTTCTTCTTCGCATTGTCGGCCAGTAGACGTTCACGCGCCTGCATGGCAGCCATCATGTATTCATCGTAGTTACCCGGGTAGACACGCAGTTCGCCGTAATCGAGATCCGCCATATGCGTACAGACAGAGTTGAGGAAGTGACGGTCGTGCGAGATGATGATCATGGTGCAGTTACGCTGGTTTAGCGTCTCTTCCAACCAACGAATGGTGTCGATGTCCAAGTTGTTGGTTGGTTCGTCAAGCAACATGATGTGCGGGTCAGCAAACAGTACCTGAGCCAACAGCACACGCAGTTTCCAGCCTGGGGCAATTTCGCTCATCAAACCGTAATGTTGCTCTTCAGGAATGCCCACTGCGAGTAGCAATTCACCCGCTTTGGCATCGGCCATGTAACCGTCCATTTCAGCGAATTGAACTTCTAGGTCGGCCACCAGCATGCCTTCTTCTTCAGTCATTTCTGGCAAAGCGTAGATACGATCGCGCTCTTTTTTCACCGTCCAAAGCTCTTTGTAACCCATGATCACGGTATCAATCACAGTGAACTCTTCGTAGGCAAACTGGTCCTGGTTCAGTTTAGCAACGCGCTCGTTCGGGTCGTAGCTGACGTTACCACCGGTTGGCTCTAGCTCACCACTAAGGATTTTCATAAAGGTTGATTTGCCACATCCATTCGCGCCAATCAAGCCATAGCGGTTACCTTCGCCAAACTTTACCGAGATATTTTCAAACAGCGGCTTAGCACCAAATTGCTGCGTGATGTTGTTGGTGGATATCACAATCGTTACCTTATTTTTTGAAACCGTTAAAAACGGCGCCACACTACTTGCTCAAGGCGTCAACTGCAAGCCTTTTACCGCTTTTCCTTTCGTGTGATGTTTTACAGGGTGGCGACTTTGATACCGTTGTCCGCTTTACACGGCAGATGAAGACTAAAGCAGCTGCCTTTTCCTAGTGTTGATGCGACTGTGATCTCGCCGCCCGTTTGGCTAAGTAAACTTTGCGAGACCGATAGCCCAAGGCCAGTACCTTCGCGTTTGGTGGTGTAGAAAGGCGAGAAAATACGCGTTAGGTTTTCTGGCTTGATGCCGCAGCCGTGATCCTCGACTTGAATCACGACACCAAGGGTCTTCCCCTGTTCTTGCCAATCGTGACTGCGAATGATCAGCGTCCCTTCCCCTTGCATCGCATGAATGCCGTTCATCTGTAGGTTCACCAAGATTTGCAGCAGATGATGTCGATTCACTTCAACCGGCGTATGCGCACAGAGCTCGGTCTCAAAGGTCACTTGGCGCTTTTTACTGCCCGTCTTGACTAAGGTAATACTCTCTTCAATGATGGGATTAACGTGCTGCCAGGTGATTTCATCTTGCACGCCACCCTGACGACTGTATTGCAACAAACTGCGAGTAATATTTCGGATCCGATCAATCTGGCCGTGAATCGCCACTATTTCATCGTTGACTCGATGGGCTTCCTGACCGAGTTCAAATTGAATCAACTCAATGTTGCCAAGGATCACCGCGGTTGGGTTGTTGATCTCATGCGCGATGCCTGCGGTTAACTCCCCGAGCGCCGCCAGCTTCTCCCTGACCACCAGCTTATCGCGGGTTTGGTTGAGTAATTGGATATGCAGCTCAAGTTGTTGCGTCTTCTCTTCTAAACTGGCCGTGCGTTGACGCACCTGCCCTTCTAACTCACTCGCCGCCATCTCGAGCTGGCGTTTTTGTTTCTCAAGCAAGTCCAACATATTGTCAAATTGCTTAGCCAATTGCGCCAGCTCGTGGTTTTCGTCAAGCCCTAAATCGCCAATGCGGGTCTCCTTACCCAGTTGAATCCATTTGACGACACGGTGAATGTGCTCGATGGGTTTGAACAAATCGCGTGAGCCGCGATAGACCATCACCCCAGACCCGATCAACAGCAGCACGGTAATGATCGACACCTCAGCAATGTTGGTCATGTAGGTCATGACAAATGGCCACAGCAAGTAACCGGTATACAGCATGCCAATCACGTTATCGTATTGATCGCGCAGTGGCTGATAGGCGGTGATGTACCAAGCGTCATACACAAAGGCCAAATTGACCCACTCTTGCCCGTCCTCAAGCACGCTTTGGCGCACCTCATTAGACACGCGTGTACCGATGGCGCGGCCGAGGCGATCTTCACTATCGAGCGGTACATTGGTGCTGACGCGGATATCATCAAGAAACAGGGTTAAGGTGCCGACCGGCCTTAATGCATCTTGTTTGGTGGGATAAATGAGATCGCGAATTTGATCAACCAGAACAGTGCTATTATTAAGCAGTAACCCGCCGTCTAGAAATCCCATCAGATCGCCCTGATCATCATGAATCGGCACCACAGTACGACTGACCAGCCCCTCTCTTACAATCTCGTCACTGCCAAGAATGGGCACTTGAGCGCGATTTTTCAGATCGCCGCCGAGCATCGCTAGCTCTTGCTTTGACAACAGGTCAAAAAAGGATTCACGGCGCGTGAGATCAAGAAAGCGGAACTTATCTTCAATCGTATCGACACTGTGAAATCGCAAAAAGTCGAGTTGGTAATCGCGCTTTTTGCTTGCCACCCATGAAATGAAATCGTTGTTGTTTTGATGCAGAGAGAGACGCTTGGATAAACGCACCCGAAATTGGTAAGAATCGGCAAAGGCTTTAACGTGATTGGCTTGCTTCTCTTGAATCAGTTCGATGCTGTTATTGGCCACGCCAAGTCGCTCAGAGACATCCACCAACGCGCTCTGCCAAGTGTATTGAATAGACCAGTAGATGGTAATGCCAATCAAGGCAATCAACGTCAGAGCGATAGGCGCGGAGGTCAAAAACATCAACCGATAGCGCACCATACTCTGAAAACGGCGTCGCCACTTATAACTGAGGCGATTAGACATGGTCAGAGTCTTCCCACTCTTTAAACTTGCGTTCAAGGGTTTTTCTCGCCACACCCAAATCGCGCGCCGCTGCGGATTTATTGCCGTCATGCAACTCGACCACTTGGCAAATGTGCGCCTTTTCTACCTCTTTAAGTGACCAGTTATTGGGGTAACCGGTGGGCGGATTATCACTACCAAAGTCAATCAGTTCACTGCCGGTCGACACATTGACACTGATCGCGCTGTGCACAGGCAGAGTGTCGGTCTCACGCCAATAGTGCGCTGGGGGCTTACCGAGCAAAATGCAGCGCTCGATGACGTTTTTCAACTCGCGAATGTTGCCGGGCCAATCGTAATCATTCAGTGCGACGATGTCTTCATGCGCCCACTTAGGATCGGGCATACCAAGCTCAGACGCCAGCATGCGCGTGAAAAAGGGGATCAACTCAATCAGATCGAGTTTCCGCTGACGAAGTGGCGCCACGTCGATTTTCAGCACATTGAGTCGATAATAGAGGTCCGCGCGAAATTGCCCTTTTTCAACCTCCTCTTGCAAGTTGCGGTTGGTGGCGGCGACAACGCGCACATCCACCGTGATCTCTCGCTCGCTGCCGACTGGACGTATGGTGCGTTGCTCGAGCACCCGCAGCAGCGCCGATTGCATCGAGAGCGGCATCTCACCAATTTCATCTAAAAACAGTGTGCCGCCATTGGCCACGCGAAACAGACCTTCTCGGTTTTTCTTTGCACCGGTAAACGCGCCCGAGGTATGGCCGAACAACTCACTTTCTAATAACTCAGGTGCAATCGCGCCGCAGTTCACCGGCACAAACGGCCCACTACGTTGACTGGCTTCATGAACGCCCCTTGCGACCAACTCCTTACCCGTACCCGATTCCCCCTCAATAAGAACAGAAGCGCGAGACGGCGCGAACTGAGCAATCAATTGTTTTAGTTGCTTGGTTTTTTCTGAGCCGCCGACAATGTCGGTTTTAATGTGCCGTGCAACATCGCGCTTCAGCGCGTATTGATGACGCTCTGCCAAACGCTTATTCATACAGCGCTGCACCGCGGCGAGCATCTGTTCTAAGTTAAACGGTTTGAGAATAAAATCAGACGCGCCGAGCTTTAACGCGCTGATTGCTGTATCGAGATCCGCATAGCCAGTCATAAAAATTACATCGGCACGTTTATCATCGTCATCAAACGCTTCTTCCCACTCAATTCCAGATCTTCCCGGCAAATTGATGTCGAGAATGATCAGATCAAAATGGTGTTGGCTACGCAGTCCCTCTGCCTCCTCGATGCTTCCGGCACAGTCGACGCGCGTGAACCATTTACTCAAGGCTTTTTTTAATATCGCCTGCATGCCCTCTTCATCGTCAACGACAAGAACCGAAAAGGCATGGTATTGATTGGCTTTTTGCATATCGAGTGAACTTGGCATAACTGCAGTGTCTGTGTTGGGTATCATTGCGCTTGAGTGTATCAACAAATGGTCTTTTCACCCTATTTTATGTGCGACAATTTGTCCCACCTCACGTTATGCAAATCTAACTTATTGAAATATATAAGATGATTCAATGGCATCTGAATTGCATACTAAGCGTGTTCTATTTTAGTGATCACGCCTCATTTTTTGAGAGCAACGATAAAGACAATAACAATTACGGACAGTTAGCATGAAATCAACCTCACTCGTCGCCCTATCGGCGTCTTTAGCCATCGTCAGTTACTCCGCGCACTCAAGCGGCTCACCTTCGCATGTACGCTTAGCCACCACGACCAGTACCTATCACTCAGGACTGCTCGACTACCTTTTGCCCAAATTTGAGCAAGAGAGTGGCTATCGCGTCGACGTGATTGCCGCAGGAACCGGAAAAGCACTGAAGATGGGCGAGAACGGCGATGTCGACTTGGTGATGACCCACGCCCCCAAGGCCGAAGCGGAATTTGTCAACAAGGGCTACGGAGTGCTGCCTCGCGCGTTAATGTACAACGATTTTGTCTTGGTAGGCCCAGACAGCGATCCGGCCAAAGTCAGTGAGCAAGAGAGCGTGATGGACGCATTCAAAGCGATCGCAACATCAGGCGTGACGTTTGTCTCTCGAGGCGACGACTCAGGCACGCACAAAAAAGAGCTTGGCATTTGGCAACAAACCGAGATGGAACCTAACTTTGGCGGCTATCGCTCGGTAGGCCAAGGTATGGGCCCGACACTGAATATGGCCAATGAAATGCAAGGCTACACCCTCACCGACCGTGGTACTTGGCTGGCTTACAATAACAAGCTTGAGTTGAGCATCGTTTATCAAGGCGACCAAGCGCTGTTTAACCCTTATCAGGTGATTCTAGTGAATCCCAAACGCTACCCGAGTATTAATTACCAAGGTGCAAAAGCGTTCAGCGATTGGTTGGTTAACCCTCAAGGGCAAACGTTGATCAATGAGTTCAAACTCAACAACCAGCAGCTGTTTGTTGCCAATGCAGAGAAGAACTGATCGTCGATGACCGTTTGGCAAACGACGCTAGAAGCGCTAGCGTTACTTATTCACTTTGATCAAGAGCTGTGGGAGATCGTGGCGGTCTCCTTTTCCGTCTCTCTCAGCGCTATTTCAATTGTATTGTTACCGGCGATTTTGCTGTCATTTTTGCTTGCCTATACTGAGTTCACGGGCAAATGGCTGCTGCTTGCGATCGTCAATACTCTACAAGCGATCCCGACGGTAGTCATCGGTCTGCTTCTCTATATGCTGCTGTCACGTGCGGGGCCACTTGGCGATTGGCAAATGTTGTTTACCCAAAAGGCGATGGTGGTTGGGCAAATGCTGATCGGCTTTCCTGTGATGGTGTCCATGATGCATGGCGCGCTGCAATCGAGCGATCGCCGCGCAGTGGAAACCGCCGTCACCCTCGGCGCGTCGATACCGCGTATCATCGCCACCATGATTTGGGAAACCCGCTTTCCTCTGCTGGCGGCGGCGATTGCGGCCTTCTCACGGATTGTGACTGAGGTGGGTTGTTCTACTATGGTGGGCGGCAATATCATGGGGATCACACGAAACATCCCTACCGCTATTGCGATGGAGAGCCATAAAGGCGCATTCGCGCAAGGGGTAGCACTGGGGATTGTGTTGCTTACTCTGGCGCTGGCGTTAAATTTTGTACTCACTTCGATGCGTGGCAAAGGCCATCTAAGAAATCAATAAGGCTCGACTATGACCATCAAACTTAACGCAACCCAATTGTCGATGCGCTTTAAAGACCGAGTGCTGTTTCACATTCCTCGTCTGACGATTGGCCCTAATGACGCCATCTACCTTAAAGGGGCCAACGGCGTCGGTAAGACGACACTGCTTAAAATTCTCTCGGGCTTAATCAAGCCCACTACAGGTCAAGTATTGGCACAAAACGATCACTGGCTACAACGCCTCTTTCCAAGGCTTGGCCGCAGTGACGTTATCTATTTGCATCAGTCTCCTTATCTGTTTGATGGTAGCGTCTATCAAAACGTGGTGTATGGGATAAAGTTTCAGCAAGCAACGGCAAAAGACAAGCGAGCGCAAGTTATTCAAGCGCTGCGCATGGTAGGATTGGAAACCTTGGCCGATGAGCACATTTCGGTGCTCTCAGGTGGTGAAAAGCAGCGGGTGGCGATGGCTCGAGCGTGGATTTTGAAACCGTCGATTCTGTTAATGGATGAACCGAGCGCCTCACTCGACCAAGCGTCTATTGAGCGTTTGGTGTTGATGGCGAAGGATTTGTTAGATCGAGGTTCAAGTATCGTCGTCACCAGTCACCAGCAAAATACCCTAACCAATTTGTGCCGTAAGCAGTGGTGGATTAAAAATACGACGCTAATCGAATCGCCGCTGCTGCACGTCATTTCAGAACAAGCGAAAGAGAATAACTATGCATCATCCAACGCAAACTAGTTGGGTTATCTTAGCGGGTGGGCAAGCAACCCGAATGGGTGGACAAGACAAGGGGCTGATTACGCTCAGCGATAAGCCGTTGATTGAACATGTCTACCAACGTCTTGCGACGCAAACCTCCCAGATTGCCATCAATGCCAACCGCAATCTTGAGCGTTACGGGCAGATGGCGCCGGTTTTTGAGGATCAATTCAAAGACTTCCCCGGGCCACTCGGCGGCATTCATGCCGGTCTTCACTATGCACTGGCGCAATCTTCATCCCCTTGGGTAGGATTTGTGCCGTGTGACAGCCCAATGATCAATCTCGATCTCGTGGAACGTTTTTGCGCGGCGATTGACGATGGCGTTGAAATCTTGGTCGCCCATGATGGCGATCATCTGCAACCGGTCTTTACTCTGTTTCACACCAGCGTTCTGCCAAGGCTTGAGACGTTCTTACGCCGAGGCGATCGCAAAATCATTCTCCTCTACCAAGAGTGTCAGACCAAATGGGTCGATTTCAGTGATTCGCCCGATTGTTTTGTCAATCTCAATACCCCTGAAGAATTGCAGCGTTTTGGACACCTTACCTCATGAATAGATCGTTTTATGCCGAACTTGGCGTACCAGTGCTTGGTTTTGCTGCCTACTCAGGCACAGGAAAAACTACCCTACTTGAAGCCTTATTGCCCAAACTAACCCAGGCAGGGTTGCGCGTCGGCATGCTCAAACATGCGCACCACAACTTTGACGTCGACAAACCCGGTAAAGACAGTTACCGACTACGTAAAGCGGGCGCCAGCCAAATGCTGATCGCTTCACGCAATCGCTACGCTTTAATGACAGAAACACCGGAAGCAGAAGCGCAGTTTGACTATTTGCTTAAGCGATTCGATCGCAGCGCGCTTGACGTCATTTTGGTGGAAGGCTGTAAGAACATTGAGTTCAACAAAATCGAACTACATCGTGAAGCGGTAGGAAAACCTTGGCTATACCCGACGGACAGCAACATTATCGCCGTAGCCTCGGACAGCGACTCACTCGACACCTCGCTACCCACACTCAATATCAATGACCTCGATGGGATTGCGCAGTTTGTTCAAGACTACATTGTGCAGATCTCGCAACAACACGCCCAACAAAGTATCCAACAAAGCGCATCCACACCGGCCAGTTGCGATGCCCTCTCGCCAGCGTATCTATCGGTTGAGCAAGGACGAGCCAACATACTTGCCGCGGTAAGCCCGATTGAAGAGCGTGAAACCGCCTCCATCCAGAGCAGTTACCAACGCGTATTGGCGAAACCGGTCACCTCGCCGATTGATGTCCCGGCGTATACCAATTCAGCGATGGATGGCTTTGCCATTCGCGGCGACGATCTTGATCGCAGCCACTATCAGGTTGTGGCGCAAGTCTTGGCAGGTTCGAGCTACGATCGCCCACTCGAACCCGGTCAAGCGGTCAAAATCATGACTGGCGCTCCGGTGCCAATCAACGCCGACACTGTGGTGATGCGTGAACAAGCGCAAACAGACGGTGACAATGTCACCTTTGCAGGCTCGAACATTAAAGCTGGGCAGAACGTGCGTATGGCCGGCGAAGATCTCAACATCGGCAGCTCGGTGTTTGATGCGGGTCAGCGCCTCAACTCGCCGGAGATGGGTATGATGGCGTCACTCGGTTTTGCCGAATGCGAGGTTTTCCGCCGTCTTAAAGTGGCGATATTCTCCACTGGCGACGAAGTGCAAGCGCCAGGCTGCGCGGCGCAAGCCAACACTATTTACGACTCGAACCGCTTTACACTGTTTGGTTTACTTACCCAGTTAGGCTGCGACATCATCGATTTAGGAATCATTGAGGATGATGAGCAAACCATGACACAAGTGATTGCTGAGGCGGCCAACCAAGCCGATGTAATTATTACCTCTGGCGGCGTGTCCGTCGGTGATGCCGACTTTATCAAACTGGCGCTTGAGCGCTTGGGCAGCATCGATTTTTGGCGCATCAATATGCGACCTGGGCGACCATTGGCCTTTGGCCAAGTGCAAGGTATCCCGTTTTTCGGTTTGCCCGGTAACCCGGTTGCCGTGATGGTGTCGTTCATCAACTTTGTTGAACCAGCGCTGAGAAAAATGCAGGGCGAAACCGGCTGGAAGCCACTCAAGGTGCCCGCCATTGCCACTGAGAATTTACGCTCTCGCCTTGGTCGCACCGAGTTTAGCCGCGGCATCTATCACATCAATGGCAACGGACAGCTGTGCGTCGCCACCACTGGCAGTCAGGGTTCCGGTATTTTGCGCTCAATGAGTGAAGCTAACTGTTTGATTGAGATTTCACCGAGCGTTGATACGGTTAAAGTAGGTGAAAGCGTGACAATCCTCCCACTTCAAGGCAGAATCTAACCCTAACGACGATCCTTGTGATCGCACCACGATTCGATTTGCCAGCGTGGATGCTAACCAAAGCCTCCACGCTTTAGTGACTTTTATAGAGAAGATTTATGGCGCGTACCATCCTCTACACCTACAAAGGTGAAGACAAAACCCTGACTTTTTCCTACCAACAGCATCGCAATATTCATGAAGCCGTCGCCGAAGCAGAAGGTCTTGATATTTCAGCCTATCTCAAGATGGAGCAGCAAATCGAAGCCGTCTCTGACACCAAGGCGATGCGCAACTACCGCGACAACCACTTCAGAAAGTTAGGGTTTGACAAAATCACCCTAGCGCAAAAAGAAAACTTGGGTGTGGGTAAAAAGAAGTCGTAAAGACGCCTCCGCGCTCACTAACTTAATTGCTATGAGCCGCAAATACCACGACCCATTAATCCACGGACAAAAAGAGAGCTTGCCTAGGCAAGCTCTCTTTTTATTTCTTTATGACCATCCGTTACTTGATATTCAAGAACGCTGCGCCGCGCACGCCGCCAGAGTCACCGTGTTTCGCTTTGATGATCTTCGGACACTTGGCCACAGACAGTAGGTATTTCGGCACACGTTTTGGCATCTCTTCATAGATCAATTCGAAGTTCGAGAGACCGCCGCCCAGTGCGACCACGTGAGGGTCGTTAGCGGTGAAGATGTTGGCAAAACAGATCGCAAGTAGCTCCATAAAGCGCTCAACGTGCTCAACGGCTTTGCTCTCACCTTGTTGGTAAGCGGTGATGATATCGATCGCTTTTTTCGACTCTTGGAAGTAGTGCTCGTAGATAAGCTCAAAGCCGCGACCAGACAGGTAGCTGTCCAAACAGCCCTTCTTGCCACAACCACAGCCCAACAGTGGCGCGTTGTCACCAAGGTGGAACCAAGCGTCGATAGGCAAACGCATATGACCCAATTCGCCCGCGACGTGGTTACGACCTGAGAATACTTTACCTTCATACACCAAACCGCCACCAAAACCGGTGCCGAGAATAAGGCCCATCACTGAAGGCTCATCTTTCAGCTCATCGTCCCACGCTTCTGATAGAGCAAAACAGTTCGCATCGTTTTCGATTTTAACGCTTCGACCAATTTTCGCTTCCAGATCGCTGCGCAGCGGTTTGCCTTTCGCTGCAGGAACGTTAACGGTCAGCACGGTGCCGTCATCGGCATCTTCCATACCCGGTAAACCTAGGCCAATCTTGCCTTCGCAGCTGAACTGCGCATCGTATTTGCTCACCAAGCCCGCGATGGTCTCGACCAGCAAGTCATAGTTATCGGTTGGTGTAGGCACACGCTCGGTTGCAACACGCTCTAACTGCTCATTGAACGCACCAAACTCAATCTTAGTGCCACCCACATCAAAGCCGTAGTACATGGTTTCTCTCCCAGAAATCAATATTATCAATTTTATAAATCGACTCATTATCCATATTGCTACGCCTACATTCCGTGACCGATGACGGATTTAGTTGTCGCTTAAAACCAGGTGCGCAGACAATCGCCACTCAAACCCTGGCTTTTAGAGTGAATTCTCATTTTGACTCTGTTCGATGAAATGTTTCAGCGCCGGACGAGTGGCATCGCCCAAGCCACGACTTTTCGTCAGTAGGTAGGCTTCACGAAACACCGAAAACCAATTGCTGAGTGTGCGAGACGCCTTGATTTCGCCCAGTTGCGCCAGCAATAGGCTGGCTACTTCTGCTGTCGCGAGGTGCTGCTCATTGTCAGAGCGGCGAATCAGGTATTGGGACATGCTTTCTGGTGTCAGCGAAACCACAGGTAAATGCGCCAAATAAGGCGATTTGCGAAACATTTTTCGCGCTTCTCGCCAACTACCATCAAACAAAATCAATAATGGCGTCTTAATGGGTTGATTGAGGCTTTGGCTTTGAATCCACTCCGGTGTGACTAAACGAGATCTATCGTCTACGTAGGCATCTGGAAACACCAACACCGGCGCGTTACTCGGATCGGCGATGAGGGCGAGCATGTCTGGATCGGGCTCTGTGCGCTGCCACTGATAGACATGCGTCTCACGCACGGTATCGGCAATTAACCGCCCCGTATTGCTCGGTTTGAACACTTCATTATCTGAAACAATGAGCAAAACCTCCACGCCACACTCGATGTTGGGTTGATGCGCGCATAGGCAATACGACTGCGCCACTTGGCAATAAGGGCAGCGCACCACTTTGCAGCCGCGTGCAATAAACGGTTTGGTTGAGCGGTCTAATCGGTGTTGATATAAGCGATGAAACGCGTGAACTCTCATACAATGTTTGGCAAGGTCAAATTAGGGAGCTAGAGTGTACCTAGCATGATGGGAGATTCAATCAAAACTCACTCCCGATGTAGAAGATGTAGAGGACGCCATGCAAGACCCACAATTTATTCGACTCAGCGTATTTATCGGTGTACTGCTCGCGTGTGGACTGTGGGAGTGGCGTGCGCCGCGTAAAGCCTTGACCCAGAGTAAAACGGTGCGTTGGCTCAATAACCTCACGCTTGTGGCGTTTAACTCTGTTGTTCTTAGCCTATTGCTGCCCACCCTCGCTTTTGGCGTTGCCTTGTACGCGCTCGAGTATCAATTTGGCGTCATGCATTGGCTGGAGGTACCCACTTGGCTCAATGTTGTCCTATCTGTGTTCCTGCTCGATTTAGCCATCTATGTTCAGCACCGCCTGTTTCATCGTATCCCTTTGCTGTGGCGATTGCACCGCATGCATCACGCGGATCAAGACATCGATGTCACCACCGGGGCGAGATTTCATCCGCTAGAAATTTTCCTTTCGATGCTGATTAAAATGGCCTTGGTGTTGGGTCTGGGGGTGTCGCCGATTGCTATAGTGGTGTTTGAAGTTCTGCTCAATGCAAGTGCGATGTTCAATCATAGCAACGCCAAGCTGCGTCTTGATTGGGACCGAAAGCTGCGTCACTTCATCGTCACACCAGACATGCATCGCGTGCATCATTCAGTCATCCCTCGTGAGACCCACTCCAACTTTGGCTTCTTTCTTTCAATATGGGATAGATGGTTTGGCACTTACATCGACCAACCCGCTTTGGGCCACGATGAAGTGAAGATCGGTTTACCGATCTTCAACCAAGCACGCGAGCAGTGGCTCGATAAAATGCTATCTCAGCCCTTTCGCCGCCCCAAAACCTAACTCTCGATATTTCTTTCGCTTATTTTTCTCAGGACAAGCGGTACTTATGCAACATTGTCTGCTGTTGGCCCGCAATGTCGGCCACTTGCTCTGAGCTTTCAACCATCGATTCCAGCTGCAATTTGGTCTGTTGACCCTGATCGGAGACCTGAGTGATGGATTGGCTCACATCAGCGGTGGCGCGCTCTTGTTCTTCAGTGGCGACCGTGATCTGCTCGACGCGCAATTTGATTTGGTTAACCGCTTGTTCGATGTCGGCAAAGGTGTGTTTCACCGTTTCGCTCGACGCCAGTGCGTGGGTCATTTCCGCTCTCGTATCAGCGACGGCTTGGCGCGACTTCTCCGCCGCAGAGACCAACTCACCCATACGCTGACTAATTTGCGTAGTTTGCTTAGAAGTATCGCTGGCCAGTTTCCTCACTTCATCTGCGACTACCGCAAAGCCTCGCCCTTGCTCACCTGCCCTTGCCGCTTCTATTGCAGCATTGAGTGCCAGCAAATTGGTGTTTTCTGCAATTCCGGCGATCATATCCACCATTTCACGGATCTGTTTAACGCGATTATCTAACTCGACCATCGAAGACTCGTTCAGGTTTAATGTCTGTTCTAGTGATTGCAATCTGGCTTGATTATCGACAATGGCGCTGACGCCTTGACTTGAAAACTGCGCAGCGGCTTGAGACTCGCCGTAAGATTCATTGGTCACCTGCGCGATTTCACGAATCGATGCCTCTAGTTGAGTCACCGTGGTCACCATGCTCGCCAACGCTTCGTTTTGCTGAGTCAAACTTTGATTGGATTGCTCCGCGGCGTTGTGACTGATTTCAGCGGTTTGATACAAGGTTTCGCAGTTGCGTGTCACAGTCGAAATAGACTCATTGGTTGACGCAATGACTTGATTGAGCTTACGGGCGATCTCTTTAAATTCAAACGGCCCGACTGAAGTAATCGATTGAGAAAAGTCATGCTCTGTGAGTGTGGTGAGGCTAGCGAGTATATTCTTCAAGCCGCGGCTGGTCCAACTGCGCAGTGCCAACCAAGAGACCACTACTAATATCACTAAGAGGGCACTACTTAACAGCATGGTCGAGACAATTTGACTCATCGCCGTGTTAACCACCGCCTGGCTTTCGTTCATTAACCCCTCGGATGTGTCTGAGAGCTGATTCAAAAGGGTAACGGTTTGATTCGCCAATACCGCCGCTTTTGCTACGTTCGCTCTTTGCGTATCGGCCAGTTCAAGTTTGTCTAGGATCTGTTGTAACACGCCACCGTCTTCAAATCCCGCTAAAACCATCTCATACGGCGCGATCAAGCTGGCAAACTCAACCACATCCGGGTGCCACTCAGCGAAGTCATCGTACGCTAAGGTGATGCCGGCGATCCGGTTGCGCATCTCTTTGTATTCATCCATCGCCTGATCCAAGTTGTCTTGCATCATCAGCACGAGAAAAGTGCTCTCCATTGAGCTGGCACTGGCAATAAATCGGTTCGCCGCATCACTTGATTCTGGGTTGTCTATCGCCAAAAATGAGCTGATTCGGTTCATTTCAGGACCGATTGAACTCAATCCATACCGAAAACCGCTGACGTCTGTGTTGATCTGCGCTTGACGCTGAAGAAGGGCTGCTTGTGTTGCGAGAATTCGTCGCGTCAACTGACTCAGTTGATCAATATTGTCCGCCAGCGCTGTTTGATCTTCAGTGGAAATGGCTTGATCAAACTCGTTGGCAATAGTGAACACATCTTGCGCATATTGGTGTGATTGGCTAATGCGCTGTTCAACCTGCTCTTGAATCTGCGTCAACTCCGTTTGGCTCTCGACTTGTGTGCCATAGCTCAGTTGCTTGAGCTGGTCTAAAATGGTTTGTGTTAACTTAGCGTTTGTCATCGCTAATGGCAGCGCTTGGTTTGATAAGCGGTGAAATTGTGCGTCCACTCTTTCTAAGCCTTTCACACTGGTGACAGATTGGACGATCACCAGTATGGTGATAGAAAGAAACACCGCACTGATGGTTTGAATCAGTGACAACGATTTACGATGTTTGGTGTGCGCAGTCGAGGGTTTGTTTTGAGTCATAGTTTGGAACCGACGTCATACAAAAGTTTAGATGCGCGTAGTGTATGACGTGATTATGACAACCACGTGTCAGGAGTGAATGTGAAGAAAGTCGTAAGGATACCCACCAGCACAATAGCGACAACATTGATGGCGCTAACGCTTTTCGCCTGCAGCAGTTCGCCACAGCGCTCGGCGCAGGCACCGCTTAACCAGCCGTTAAGCGCACACGAACAAACCGTTAATCAGTCATTTATGCAAGTTTATGAGCAATGGAAGGGGGTGCCCTATCGTTTAGGCGGCAGCTCATACTCTGGCATTGATTGCTCGGCGTTTGTGCAGATAGCCTATCGCGATGCGCTTGAATTGAGCCTTCCGCGTACCACCAAAGCTCAGGTAAAACTCGGCGCAGAAATAGACTACCAAGACGCTCAAGTCGGTGATTTGGCGTTTTTCAAAACCTCGTGGAATGTGCGTCATGTGGGCGTTTATGTGGGCAACAAGCGATTCATGCACGCCTCGACGTCCAAAGGCGTGATCATTTCTCGCTTGGATAATCCATATTGGGCCTCGAAGTTCTGGCACTTTAGGCGCATCGAGACGCCGCCAGCGTAGGCATGGCGTCTAATCAAGACAATATAAATTGGACATTCCAAAACAACAAAACCGCCCTATTTGGCGGTTTTGTTTATTGTCGATACCCGACAGGCTCGAGTCACTACGTTAGTCGTATTTGGCGACAGCGCTATCGAACAAGTTTTTCAACAGGGCAATAAACTCATCAAGGAAGGTAATTTGCTCATTGGTCGCCGGTTTAGTCCACACACCCGCCAACACTTCACCCAAATCTTCAACAACAGAGTCAGCTTCTTTAAGTAACTTGAAACGGACACTGGAGTGGAGTTCAGGGTTTTGTTCAAAAATGGCCATGATGTTACTTGCCACCATATCGGTCACCACGTCTTCCACGCTCTCTGTTCCGGTATCACCATCAGCTGCAGTGAAAATATCAATATTAAGTGCTAAATGTTCAATTAATGCTAAGTAACCATCTGTGTCAACGACCACAATCCACCCTCTTACTTATGTCGTTCCATACAGTAATAATACTAAGTCATTTTTTTACCCTTTCACAACCAATTCAGGCTAAGAATCCATGCTTATGTTGATTTTTTGCACCAAGCTGGAATTCACTGTTCGATTAGAGCACGGTCACACTTTCGTTAACCGTACGTTTAAAGTCTCGAAATGATTGAAATTTTTGCACTAGAAACCAGTAATTGTGCGTCAACTCTTCTAAACTGGATTTATAGCAACGAGTTGAGGGCAGATTATGTGGCAAGCGATCTCTAAGCACCTTTCCGATACCCTAATGTTCAATTTCGAGATCCTCGAAAAAACACGCATCAGCGGCGGCGATATCAGTGATTGCTATATGATCTCTGATGGCGAGCAACGTTATTTCGTCAAAGTGAACACACGTGAATTTTTGCCTAAGTTCGAAATTGAAGCGGAAAACATCCGTATTATGCGTGAGAGCAATACCGTGTTTGTCCCAGAGCTAATTGCCGTCGGCAAGAGCAAGACTCACGCCTTTATTATCCTCAACTATCTGCCGACTAAGCCGCTCGACGATGCCGAAAACAGCTACAAGTTTGGTCAGCAACTGGCACGTTTGCATCAGTGGGGCGAACAAAAAGAGTATGGCTTTGATGTCGATAACTATATTGGCGCGACCTTACAACCCAATCCGTGGACGAAAAAATGGAACCACTTTTTTGCTGAGCAGCGTATCGGTTGGCAACTGCAACTGATGAAAGAGAAAGGGATTAATTTGGTCGATATTGATGAATTTACCCAAGTCATCCGCGACCGCTTAGCCAATCACCACCCTAGCCCTTCGCTGCTTCATGGTGATTTGTGGCATGGTAACGCATCGCTCTCTGTGTTTGGTCCGATTTGCTACGATCCGGCATGCTATTGGGGTGATCACGAGTGCGATATTGCCATGACAGAGTTGTTTGAGGGATTTCAGCCTGAGTTTTACCAAGGTTATGAAAGTATTTTACCGCTCGATCTTGGTTATTCCGAACGTAAAGAGATCTACAACCTCTACCACCTCTTAAATCACTACAACCAATTTGGCGGACACTATCTCGAGCAAGCACAAAAAAGCATCAACAAGATTCTCAGCTACTGATCTTGACTAATTTCTACGCCTAGACGTTACGTGTAGAGAAGATACGTTGAATCTCGCCTAAAGGCCGCGTAGACAAACTCTGCGCGGCCTACTTCTTTGGTGGGATTTTTCCTTGGCCGCTCAAATTTTTTACTTAATTCACGTCAAACAGCAACAAGTCAGCGTATGCTTTATTCATCGCCAAGGCGGTTTTGTTGTAAGGAGTCTGTTATGCGTGAATACACCGAAAAACGTATCTCTTGCCCTCATTGCGGGCACCATATTGCCATTACGCTCGACGCGTCCAATGGCAGTCAAAACTTTTATGATGACTGCCCTGCCTGTTGTCACACCATTCATCTCAATATGATGGTCGACGAGTTGCACGATACGGTTGAGCTCCAAGTCGACGCCGATGACGAACAGATTTTTTAACGTTCGAGCCTAAAGCGCAGCAAGGATTGAACGCAACGAGCGCTCAGAGCTGACCATCCACGTTCGCCTAACGAGGTTAGGTGCGACTTGCCAATACGCGCTCGACGGTATCCACAATCGCTTGGGTTTGCGGATCAAACTCAACATTGATGGCATCACCCACTTGGCGCTGACCAAACAAGGTACGCTGCATGGTTTCCGGGATAAGGTGCACCGAAAATCGCGAATCTTTAACCTCACCTATGGTCAGCGAACAACCGTCTAGACCAATATAGCCTTTGGCTAATACGTATTTGAGCCACTCTTCAGGCAACTCAAACCAGATAGTACGATTGTTAGGTGTATCAATGATCTCGACGATCTTGGCCACTACACTGATATGACCCGACATCGAATGGCCGCCAATTTCATCGCCAAACTTAGCCGCCCGTTCGATATTGACTTGATCGCCCTCGTTCAACTCCCCAAGATTGGTCAAACGCAGCGTCGCCTGCATTAAATCGAAACTGATGTGTTCGCCGTCGATGTGCGTGACTGTCAAGCAGCAGCCGTTATGCGCGACCGATGCGCCGATAGCCAGCCCGTCTCGCATCGTCTCTGAAAGTGCAATCACATGAGTTTGAAAGTTCTCTTTTTTTTCAATGGATACAACTTGCGCCGTTCCTTGTACAATTCCCGTAAACATACTCACTTCCACCTGTTTTGTCGGGCTCACCTTGCTCAGTGCGCAAGATAAGACAGTATTGATACGTATTTTGATGGCGCTTAGTGTGACACTTCTTTATCATCGCGCACAAGCGTACTATTCACTTCTATTATAATAACGACCGTAAGTTGGAGATTTCCGTGCAACGTTATCAATCAGAGGCCAAAGCCCTCATCAAGTTGGCCACACCTGTCTTGATCGCCTCCGTCGCTCAAACCGGAATGGGATTCGTCGATACCGTGATGGCCGGGGCCGTCAGTGCCACCGATATGGCGGCGGTGTCGATTGCCGCCAGTATCTGGTTGCCGACTATTTTGTTTGGTATCGGTTTACTTATGGCATTGGTGCCGGTTGTCGCGCAGCTCAATGGCTCTGGTCGTCAGCACAAGATCCCATTTGAAATTCATCAAGGCATCATTATGGCGCTGCTACTCAGCGTGCCGACCGTGATCGTGTTGCTGCAAACACAAACGATTTTAGGCCTGATGGATGTAGAGCCCGTGATGGCGGCCAAGACCATCGGTTATATGGATGCGGTGATGCTTGCCGTTCCGGCCTTTTTGCTGTTTCAAACCTTGCGCAGTTTCACCGATGGCATGTCGTTAACCAAACCCGCGATGGTGATTGGCTTTCTCGGGCTTTTACTGAATATCCCTCTCAACTGGATTTTTGTCTTTGGTAAATTTGGCGCCCCGGCGTTAGGCGGCGTTGGGTGTGGCGTTGCCACCGCGATTGTCTATTGGGTCATGTTTGCCATGTTGCTTTTCTACGTCGTGACCTCGAAACGCTTAGCGCATATCAACGTGTTTGGTCAGTGGTGCGCGCCTAAGCTGGCTGCTCAAGTCCGCTTGTTAAAACTTGGCTTTCCCGTCGCTGCCGCGATGTTTTTTGAAGTTACACTGTTCGCGGTCGTCGCGCTGTTGGTTGCCCCTCTTGGGCCCTTGGTCGTCGCCGCTCACCAAGTGGCGATCAACTTTAGTTCGCTGGTCTTTATGTTGCCCATGAGCATTGGCGCTGCGACCAGTATTCGCGTGGGTCATAAGCTGGGTGAAGAGAGTGTGGATGGCGCCGCAGTGGCATCTCGTGTCGGGATTATTGTTTCGGTGACACTGTCACTAGCCACCGCCGTTCTCACTGTCGTCTTTCGTGAACAGATCGCGCTGCTCTATACTCACAACCGTGCGGTGATTGATCTTGCTTTGCAACTGCTGCTGCTAGCGGCGATTTACCAAGTGACTGACGCCATTCAAGTGGTCGCTGCCGGTGCGCTGCGTGGCTATAAAGACATGTCTGCGATTTTTAACCGCACCTTTATCGCCTACTGGGTATTAGGGCTACCCACCGGTTATATTCTCGCGATGACCGATTGGATTACCGAACCCATGGGCGCACACGGCTTTTGGATGGGATTCATTGTCGGTTTGTCCTCCGCTGCGCTGATGCTGGGTCTGCGCCTCAAGTGGATGCACCGCCAACCTGAACAGTTGCAGTTAGAGTTTGCATCGAAATAAGGACGTGTTTGCTCATCACCTGTTTTCTTCTTAAGACCAGCTAGATGCTGGTCTTTTTGAACCATACTTGGCCTCATACGTAACAACTTATCAATCAAGCCACCAGACAGTAATCCATGACTCCTCGCTATGATGTCAATGAAACAGCAAAGAACCATCGGACGATGACGTTATGTCGTCACATCCGAACACTCATCATGGGGTGGATGGCGATAGGATGGCTCGCGCTTTTATCAGGCTGCGACTTTGGCGCGCATTCTACCGGTGGACGATTTGACGACTATTTAAGCCGTGTTGCGAATGTTCAAGATAAACCCGCTCTGGAACCGCCAGATGCGGTTTATTGGTCGCTCCCCGCGCAATCAGACATTCGAATCGACATCGCTGCCACATCCATTGGCTTACTCGACAGTTATGAATTGAGAAAATGTGGGCTCTTTCATCTGATCGCTGAAAAAAATTCGTCACTGGGAAAAGTGCAAGACGAGTTCGCCAATTTCGATTATCAAACAGAGTTGTTAAGAGGTATTCAACGCTGCATCAACGCTGAGTCTCTTTCTCCCGCACTCGTATCGACGCTGTCGACACTCTTACCTAGCAAAGAGGCGCAGCTTAGAAGCCATTGGTTTAACTTGCTCTACACCAGCGATGCGATGCGGCAACAACTTCAAGTTCAAGATTGGCTTTCACCGAGTAATGGATTTCCTGATGAGCGTTTTGTCAGTGCGTTGCAAACCTTGGCAGACATTTCCGAATGGATTGAGCCACGCACTGCGTGGCAATACGCCCATCCAATCCGACCTCATCAAGAGGTGCTGGACAAGCAATTGTGGTTGGGGAATCTACTGTTTTCTCTGCAAAACAGTACATTATGGCTTGATACCATCACCAAGCAGTTGCATCAGCACGATGATGCGATTGTGTGTGGCACCGGACGTGACACTACTCAGTATCGCTATCTACGTAACGTGTTCCAATCTATCTATATAGAGAAAATACAACCTGAATTGAGCTATTACGACAAACTCTACTACGCGCTCGAACCGCATCTCACTTTTCTCACTGACGTCCCCCTTGACCCGGCGTACCCTATTGACACGGCCTACCAGGCGTATCGCCAAGCCACACTAGAACACGTTAAGTATTGGCAGCAGCTGTTTGCGCGGTGTGGTGACGCTCCACGCTGATAGCTGGCTGGAAAGTGAGACCTCTTACTCTTGATGGACGCGAATAAAACGCGCGAACTTGGGCACACCGTTTTGAGTCAGTCCGTTGTAGCGAAAGGTAACGGTGCTGCCAAGTGGTGGTGGATTGCGGCGCTGTTCATCGTTAAACCCGCTACCAATGTAAAACTCTATGCCGTTCGGCAGCTTGACCAGCAGCGCGCCGAGCATGCCTTTGTATTTCCCCTTACCTACTTTATGACCAAGTACTTGCGCTTCGGTGTCTTGATATTTTTTCAGTTTGAGCAGGTCCGTGCTGCGACCAGCTTGGTAACGACTGGTGATTTTTCTTAGCATCACCCCTTCGCCGTTATCACTATCAATACTATCTAGGTAGCGTAGCAGTTCATCTTCATCGCCTATCGGCGTGTGTTCAACATAGCGGATGTGAGGCTGATCAATAGTCTCGACTAAGGCAATTAAGTTGTAATAGCGTTTTTGATAATTGCCTGCCGAGGTCGGCAAATCAAACAGCATAAAGTCGATCTGTTTCCACGCTGCGTCATGAGGTGTGGTATCCATCACTGTCTGTTGCACGATGTGAAAGCGCCCTCGTCCTGCCCACAACTCGCCTTCCACTGGATAGTCCGGCAGTGACTCGGTAAACCACTTCGGTGCATGGATTGGATTGCCACTTCGAGTCAGCAAGGTATTGCCCGTCCACATTGCCCGAATCCCATCGAGCTTTTCACTTTTCCAATACGCCTCAACATCGACATTCGCATCATAACTGTTGGCGAGTGGCATTTGCAGCCAGGGATCCGCACCAGTGGGTTCACTCGCTTGGCTTGTCAGTGCCGTGACGATGGCCAAAGCCGTTAATGTGTAACGTAAATGCATAACATTCATCCATGTAAAAGCGTTACGCACATCATTATTCAGCCTACAAGCTTATGCAACTGTGAACAAAATTCGTTCGAGCCACTTCATGTTGACCTAAACTTAGAACGTTATCAGTTGCAGTTGAATTGCTTGTCAAAATGACAAAAGCGAATTTCTCAAAATGAGAAAATGACAGAAGATCAACTTAACTCATTAAAATATAAAAGAAATAAAATTGGCACGCTCCATGCTCTATTACCGATAAGCCAAACACAACCCAACACACTTATCGAGGGAATGACCATGGAAATGCAAACTCTAGAACTCAACGCCAATACAATTTCACTGATTATTCAAGGCAACATGGACGCAGAAGGCAGTCGCAGTGCGCAGCCTTACATTGACTCCATTATCGACGATCAAAACAAAACGGAGATCGAAGTGGACTTTAAAGACGTGCAGTTTCTCGACTCTTCAGGCATCGGCGCGCTGGTGTATTTGTACAAGCGTTTAGTCGAGCGTAATCGCCAAATGCGTATTGAAAATGTCAGCGGGCAGCCACTGGAAATCATGAATCTGCTGCGCATTAGCCAGGCGATTCCTGTGAATTCAAAGCTGCATTAATGTCGCACTACCCGAGCAATAAGACTCTAACTAAACAGGAGCGTCGGTATGGCAACCCAACTTCGTACTTTGGCGGTGATCGCCACCACAACCTTAATATTCGGGTGCAGCAGCTACCCAGATGAAGGTCAAGGTGGTTTGGCCGAGCAATATTTGCAATCGAGCTTTTCTCCAGTGATGCCAGATGAGCCACTTGGCCCCGAGCATGGGCTCAGGTTCGACTGGCAACTTGCCAAACTGCATCTTGACTCCCTGATTCGAGAAGGCGCTCGTTGGTGCTTTCCTGCGGCGGTGGTTCAAGCGGTTGAAAAACAGAACCGAATCGCACGTGAGCTTGAGGGCGGACTTTTGGTCGACGCAGCCAACGACTTGGTGATTCAGCGCAAGCGCCTCAATGAACTTGAGCAGCGTTTAGATTACGTCACCGCTCAAGCGAATTGTGTGCCCCCGCAGGACGAACAACAATTTCAACAGCATTTGAGCACTGTGGATTCACTGTTCGAACTCCTCAACGTCGACAACCAATTTGCCCACAACTCGACGGAAATCAACCCCAAATACATGGGGCATCTCGCGCAAGCCGCGAACGTTCTGCGCACGCATCCAACCTTGACGCTGCGTGTGACCGGCCATGCCGATGCCGATGGTTCCAGCCAATACAATGAAACGCTCGCAATGGGCCGTGCGAAACAAGTCAAACGCTATTTAACGATTTTTGGCTTAGAGCCCAACCGAGTTCAAACCCAGTCGGTCGGTGACACCCTGCCCCTTTTCGAAGGCGATAGTGCCGGTGTCAAACTTACCAACCGCCGCGTGAGTGTGGAAGTGCTTGACGCAGAAGAGCTGACGCAAGGAGGCCAGCATGGTATGGAGTAAATGGCTTATCGCACTATGTCTCGCATTTAGCGTCCAAGCTTGGGCGGTTGAACGCGTGCAAGTTGGCGATCTCATTCAAGTCGACTTACCTGGAGAAGAGACGCTCAACAAAGGCTTCCAAGTCGACAAACGGGGGCGAATCTCCCTGCCTGAAGTGGGAGCGCTGTATGTGGCAGGCTACAACGAAGCGCAGCTCGAATCCGCGGTGCGACAATCGCTTGAGCGGGTGTTTCGCGATCTTTCCAACCTCACGGTGTTTATCGCTGAGCAACAAATCCTTGTCTCAGTACAAGGATATGTCAACTCACCCGGCGAGTACACTCTGGCAAAAAGTGCCGATGTACAGATGGCGATTTTCGCAGCGGGCGGGCTACGTTCTGGCGCTCAATTGAACAACATGCTGCTTAAGCGCGGTGCTGAGAAACAGTCGTTTAATTACAAATCTTTTCTTGATACGGGCGATGAAAGTTTGCTGCCCGAACTGGCGTCCCTCGACACCATTTTTGTCCCAGCATCGCCGCTGGTTGGTAACATAGAACAAGAGTTCGATGCCGCCAAGCTCGCCAATTCCGGTGACAGCGCCGACGCGCGCACCGCCATCAAGGTGTTTGGCGAAGTGAATGCACCGGGCTCGTTTAGTTACAAAGCGCAAACGGATCTGGTTGATATTCTAATGCGTGCTGGCGGCGTGACTCGCTATGCTTCTGTTGAGCAGATCCGCGTCATCAGCGAAAACTCGCCGCAAAAATTTAATCTCAAAGCCTATCTCGACAGCGGCGACACCTCACTCCTCCCAACGATCAATCCCGGCACGACCATTTTCGTGCCCAAGCAAGAAGAAGAGATTCGTGCGGGGGCCAACGTGGTCTACATCATGGGCGAAGTGGCAAGTCCAGGCGCGTACGAAAGTAAAAATGGTGCCTCGTTTATGGATATTTTGGCCAATGCAGGCGGACCAACCCGCTTTGCCGAGTCTCGCCAGATTCGCCTTATCAAAGCCAATGGCGATGTCGTCAAATTTGACCTAACGGCGTTTACAGAAGGTTTAAATCCGCAAGCTATGCCTGCCATTGAGTCTGGCGACGCCATTTTCGTACCGGAAAAAACCGACATGAACGAAAAGTCGTGGCTTAAAATAGCGCCGAACCGTGCGGTGAGTGTGATTGGTGAAGTAGTGAGACCTGGGCGCATCGAATGGTCAGACGAAATGGATTTGATGGACTTGCTTGCCCATGTCGGAGGCCCGACATTGCGCGCCGACACCTCAAAGATTGAAGTGGTGACCGCCGATGGAACGCTGCATAAATTTAACCTTGATACCTTCATTCTTGAAGGCGCGCCAAGTCAGGCTCTGCCTCGCATTAGCGCCGGTTCGATTGTGCGTGTACACGATCTTCCGCAAGATCCCAGTGACAACAAGTCGCAATGGGTGCGCCAAAGCTCCGATGCCTCTATCTATGTGTTTGGCCAAGTCAACGCCCCTGGTCGCTACCGCTTTACCAAAGAGATGCATTTTCTCGATATTCTCTCCGCGGCTGACGGCCCAACCAAAGACGCCGATATTCACAACATTCGTGTCACCCATAGAGACAAACGCTACGCCAAAGTGAGCAAGCTTAACCTTTCGCTTTACTTTGAGACGGGCGACGAAAGCCTGCTGCCCAATGTGACGATGGGTGACACCATCTATATCCCCGAAAAAGATAAAGTGTGGTTGGATACGCCCAAAGAGTCCACCGTGCGCGTGCTTGGGGCGGTCAATAGCCCGGGTCGCTATGTGTTTGACGACAACATGACCATTCTTGACCTACTGGCTGAAGCCGGCGGCCCGTCAGACAGAGCCTATCTAGAGAAGATTTCTATCGTCAATATGTCCTGCTGTCAGGGGCAAGCAAGAACCTTTGATCTGGTTGATTTCAGTAAAACCGCCAATATCTACCAACTGCCTGTATTGCGCGCGGGTGACACCATCTATGTGCCCGATCGCAATGAGAGCTTTCTTGAGAAAGCACGTGTTGGCTTAGAAGATATTCTGCGACTCACGACAACCATAGTACTGATAGGAGCGCTGTAATGACGATTCCTGCAACTCATGCTGAAATTGAGCAACTCTATCTCGCCGCTGAAATGCAAGGCTGTCGCTCAATCTGTATTACGTCGTGCAATTCAGGTGACGGCGTCACGTCTGTTGCAACAGCTTTGGCGGAACGCTATCTGCTCTCCGGCCTCAAAACCTTGGTGGTGGATTTAAACACCTTCCACCCCTCGCTTATCCCGAGCCTATCAGCGATAGACAATCAAGACATGCCCGGCATGTTGCTCGAACACGAAGTAAGCCACAAGCTGTTTACCGGTGTGCCAGCCCCCACCACCACCGAAGCGCTGCTCGAGTATCGAGACCCGCGCTGTATGAAAGCGCTCATGACGCAATGGCTGAGCTGTTACGACCGCGTGGTATGTGATACCTCGCCAATCTTACTGATTAACAGAGGGAATATTCCCGCGCAAGTGGCCGCCACCGCCTGCGATCAAACCGCAATAGTGGTGCTCGGTGGCAGCACCACCACCGGACAACTTGAGAAAGCGACACAACTGCTGAGCAACGAATCCATTTCGCTGCTTGGCAGCGTGTTTAATTTAAAAAATCAGCCGACACTCGCGCAAGAAATGGTGCGAGAGCTCAATCGCATTCCTTTCCTTACCCCAAAATTTCGCCGCTATCTGCAAAATAAACTCTTTAGCAACGAGCTGCTCAATCAGCATTGATTCACTCTCTGCTTGCTGAAAGCGCGATCGACGTAACTCTTTCGTTAAATTAAACCGCTGACGGAATATTTTCGACTATTCTTAATGTATATCAGCCGTTTAGAAGGAAGCGATGTGAGTTTAATCGATGAGAGTATCATTAAGCAGATGATCCAAGATACCAGTGCAGAAGTGGTGCCGATGCTGATCGACCACTTTGTTGAAGAGACCCAATCACGCATTCAGCGCATCATGCAAGCGGCCAGCGACAACGACAAATCTGTACTTGAATTTGAAAGTCATACTCTGGGCAGCGCCTCGTTAGCACTCGGCTGTCGGAGCCTCTCCAACCTTGCACGAAAAATCGAGCACCTCTGTCTGGATGATAGAGCCGCACCCGCGTTCGCGCTGTGTCCTGAGCTCAACCAGCTGACACAAGAATCGATCCAAGCCCTACAAGAACGACAACAACAGGGCTTTTGAGTGTTCGCTTCACACCAAGCGCTCAATTCTCGCAGCCAATACCAAGGACTCAACCAAGGAATCAATCATGCGATCTAAAGTACTTCTTATCGAGGATTCAACGTCCCTCGCGATTTTGTATAAGGAATACGTCAAACATGAAGACTTCGATATGTTTCATGTTGAGACAGGGCGAGACGCGATGGCGTTTATTGAGCGCCACGCGCCCAATCTGGTGATTCTCGATCTCAAATTGCCTGATATGGATGGTGAAGACATATTAGATTGGATCAATGAAAAGCAGATCCCAATCTCGGTGGTGGTGGCCACCGCGCATGGCTCCGTCAATCTTGCGGTGAGCTTAGTGCAAAAAGGCGCGAAAGACTTTTTAGAGAAACCGATCAATGCAGACCGACTGATCACCTCCATCAATCTGCACATCAAGCAAGCCAAACTTGAGCACCTTGTTGAAGACATCGAAGCCAAGTTCGACCGACCTCAATTTCATGGTTTTATTGGCTCTAGCTTGCCGATGCAAGGCGTCTACAAAATCATTGATTCGGTCGCCCCCACCAGCGCGAGCGTGTTCATCGTCGGTGAAAGTGGTACGGGTAAAGAAGTGTGCGCTGAAGCCATTCACAATGAAAGCAAACGACGAGACAACGCCTTTATTGCCATTAACTGCGGCGCAATACCCAAAGATCTGATGGAAAGCGAGATTTTTGGCCATGTTAAAGGCGCCTTTACTGGCGCGACGGCGGATCGCAAAGGCGCTGCGTCAATGGCCCACGGCGGCACCCTATTTTTGGATGAGCTGTGTGAAATGGAGCTGGAAATGCAAAAGAAACTGCTGCGTTTTCTGCAAACGGGTACCTTTACGCCCCTCGGTGGCAGTAAAGAGATGAAAGTGGATGTGCGCATCATCTGCGCGACTAACCGTGACCCTCTCAAAGAAGTTGAAGAAGGCCGCTTTCGTGAAGACCTTTACTACCGTGTCCACGTCGTGCCGATTGAAATGCCGCCGCTGCGCGAACGAGGCAACGATATTGTCACGCTCGCCAAACATTTTCTCACCCTCTATGCCAAAGAAGACGGCAAAAAATTTAGCTCTATTCGCCGAGAAGCCGAAACGGCGCTAAAGCGCTACGCATGGCCCGGCAACGTGCGCCAATTACAAAACATCATGCGTAACATTGTCGTGCTCAATGATGATACCCAATTGCAATACGATCATTTGCCAGAGCAAATTACCCGCGGTAAAACCGCCGCACGTGTTGCAACGCCTGCGCATGTCTCTAGCCCTGCCGCCACTCAAACTGCGCTGCCCTCACCTCAGCCAGAACCCGGCGTCGCCGCACAAAGCGTTGACGAGCCTATCACGCAAGCGGAGGATAAACCGATCACCATCCGGCCCATGTGGCAAATCGAGCGAGAAGCCATTCAGCAAGCGATTGAGTATTGTGATGGCAACGTGCTCAATGCCGCTGTTTTGTTGGAGTTGAGCCCTTCGACCGTCTATCGCAAAAAACAGGCATGGGAAAATGATGAGCAACAAGAGCTCGGCTAAACCCGTCTGGTTGGTGATCGATTCACTCACCTACGGCGGCATCGAAACCCACGTGTTGCAACTGGCGACCGGACTTATCCGCAATCACGTACCGGTGCGCGTGCTCTTGGTCAGACGCTATGGTTCAGCCAGCCCACTCGAACAAAAACTTCGTGATATAGGTGTCGACGTCGACTGTCTCTCAGACAGCGGTCAGTCGCCCCTGTTTGCCTTAATTGAAAGAGTAAAACAGAACGCACCGCAGTGCCTGCATTGCCACGGCTACAAAGCAAGTTTAATGGGGAAAGTGGCGAGGTTAATCACGGGCGTGCGTCAACTCTCCACCTACCATGCTGGCGAAGTACCCAGTGGTAAAGTGTGGCTCTACGATGCCCTAGACCGCTACAGCGCGTTTATGTCTCACCACACACTCTGTGTCAGCGATGCGATTCGCGCTCGCATCCCGTTTCGTTCTAAGTTGCAAAACAACTTTATCGACACGCAAGGTCTTGCGGCTTCAGTCGGTCATCAAATCGCCTATGTCGGACGGCTCAGCTTTGAAAAAGCGCCAGACCGCTTCGTCGGCCTTGCCAAAGCTCTACCTAATCACCATTTTGATGTTTACGGTACTGGGCCAGAAGAGGCCAAAAGCCAGCAGCCGCGACTCGCTAACCTTACCTTTCATGGTCATCAAGCTGAGATGAATAAAATCTGGCCCGACATCGGCGTATTGGTCATTCCTTCGCGCTTTGAAGGGTTGCCCATGACAGCGCTTGAAGCGATGGCACGGGGAATCATCGTCATCGCAATGGATGTCGGTAATTTGAGCCGACTGATTAAACACGGCAAAAATGGCTTTCTCGTTAGTGATCCTGCCCAATTACCCGATACGCTGTGCCAAGTGCTGGCACTTGATAACGCCCAAGATCAGGCTCTGCGCCAAAGCGCTGTAGAGACAATTCGTCGCCACTACTCCCTGCGCGCGGCGTTGCCGACGCTACTCAAACTCTACTATGGACCTCACTACCAAAGTGATTGTCAATTTGAGAATTTAAACTGAACCTCACCTCAAAAAAATTAATAATAAATAAATTCAATACGTTACAATCACATCACAATTGGCACCCTCCTTGCTCTATGGTTGTTATACACATCAACCGCTAAGGAGAAGCCCATGGCCAAGCGTATTCTTTTTGTTCATTACGGCAGTGATTGGATTCGCGGCAGCGAAAAGTGTTTGCTCGACCAAATCAAATACGTCGCGCGCCTCGGCTATTACCCAATAGTGTGGACCAATAACCCGTCGCTGGCCAAACAGGTTGAAATGATGAGTCTGCGCTGTCAGTTGGATGAATTCCCACTGCTGCTCGGTTGGAGTAAGCCGCGCTTGGATCTCTCAGCGTGGTCAGGGTTGGTCAAAAAGGCCACCGTCATGCTGCACAAACTGAATGTTGACCTTATTCACGTCAACAGTGGCGCGCCTTGTCAGTGGATGATTCCCGCTTCCCGCGCGACGGGTACGCCATTGGTCACGCAGCTTCACTGCCCTTACACGGCGCGCGATCGCATGACACTAGGCATTCACCTTTCGCCGCATGTGATTACCGTTAGCCGATACGTGGCGCGTACGCTCTTGCGTGATGGCTTTGATAAGCGCAGGCTCTCTGTTATCCACAACGGCATTGATGTCACCGCACTTGAAACCCAGCCAGAAGTGAATGTACGCGAAGAGCTTGGCCTCGCGGCTGACGATTTTCTTTTTGCCACTGTCGGCTCGCTCATTCATCGTAAGGGCATTGATCGCGTCATTACCTCCCTTCGCCATGTGGTGCTTGAGTATCCAAATACGAAGCTGGTTGTGATTGGTGATGGCCCACAACGCGATCACTTAGAGCAGCAGTGTGACTATCTGCACCTCCAAGATCACGTTCATTTTGTGGGCGAACAAAGCCACGTCGTGGGCTGGTTGAAAGGGTGTGACGCCTTTATCAGCGGCGCTCGAAGTGAGGCGTTTGGCCTTGTGGTCGCCGAAGCCGCCATTGCACAGATCCCCGTCGTGGCGCCTTATGAAGGCGGCATTCCTGAGTTTGTTCAGCATGGTAAAACTGGCGTCCTCTACGTGAATCAAGGCTACGGCCCGATGGCGAATGCGATGCGCAATGTGATCAACAGTGAAGCACTGCGTGACAGCTTAGTAGCAAACGCCTATCAGCACATCACTGAGCATTACGACACCTCGGTGGCGTGCGCCAATGTTGAGCGCGTATATCGCAAACTGATCAAGCAAAAGCAGCCGAAGAAAGTGGGCGTGCTTCGCACTCTACTGCCCATCAAAACCGCCATCAGCAACCGACTCAGCTTTGGAGGTCAACATGGCTAAATCACCCCGCTCATCAGCGCTTGTGTTTGATCCGATTCCCTTTAAGGGCGGATCCAAAATTGCCACCGCCGTCGCCCTTGGCACCTGTAAAGTCGATGCAAAGCGCTTTGTTATCGCCACCGTGGACCCAACGTTTTGGCGCAATTCGGATTTTTATCGTACCCACGATGTGCAAGTGGTGCGTCTCTGGATCCCCGGTTCACTGCTCAAGCAGCACAACGGCGCGCGTTACTGGTTGTGTCAGCTTTGGTTTATGCTCTCTTTGGCGATGGTTTGCTTGACCACTCGTCAGCTCAAGCAGGTGGTTGGCGCGTCGGGCCCTGGGCTGGATATGCCGCTTTATTTGCTCAAGCCCTGTTTTCGTTTTGAGGTGATTCAGTTTATCCATGGCAATGTCGGTCTGTCACGCTCGATTGGGTACTGCTTAACTCGAGCGGATTCGGTGCACTATTTGCCCTCGACCAAAGCCAGCCTTAACCAAGCGTTAAGCTGCTATTTGCAAAGCGCGGTCGGTCAGCAAGAGGTCAACGCACTGAGTGAGTGTTACCTTGGCGGCGAGCGCTATGTCGAGTTTGTTAATGGCTTGCAAGAGTCTCACTGGCCAAGTGCTTGTCAGCACAAGACACCCGTCTGTTTTTGGGCGGCATCATTGCTTAAATGGAAGGGTTTGGATCTGTTTGTTCAAGCGCTCAAAACCGCACATCAGCGCACCCGCTTTGCAACCCACATCTGCTATTTGATTCCGACATCGACCACACTGCCAGTTTCGCGCGCGCCGGTATTATTGAAACACACCGAATGGCACCATGATCCAGACAACCTCGATACCCTGCGCCGTGAGAGCAACATATTTGTCTCGACCAGTGTCAATGAACCTTTTGGTCTCTCGATTCTTGAAGCGCTCGCCGCAGGGATGTGTGTCATCCTCCCTCAAGATGGTTCTTACTGGGATCAAGTGCTGACCGACGGCGAACACTGCATCAAATATCCAGCAGGCGACACCGATGCGCTCACCCACGCTATCGAGCAAGCCGTAACGAAAAAGGCACTCTTTTCTACATGTTGTGAAGGCGCGCAGCGCATCGCCAAACGCTATACCGCGACACAGTGCTATCAAGCCTTCGCGAACGCGCTCAGCGCTGCGTAACCCCTAATAACAAGCGTAAACAATGAGATAATCAATACGACAACACAGAGGATGTCACTATGGCCAAGCAGAATCCGATTGCACAGATGGCACTTTATGCCCTCAGCCTTATCGCAATGAAAGGTTCAGCGCTGATCGCCCTGCCGTTTGTCGCCCGATACCTCAGCCCTAGTGCGCTTGGTCAGTTAGAACTGATTGGTTCAGTGACCATGTTTCTAAGCCTGGTCGTCGGGTTAGCCATGCATGAAAACCTCTACCGATTTATTGCTGTTGAAGAGGCGCACAACACTCGCAAACGTCTCGCCAGCAAACTCTACAGCGTGACTATTCTGATTTCTCTGCTTCTCAGTGCCCTTGCGGGTGTGACACTATTTGCCTTGTCGCCTAGCGATTTATCTGCACAGCACATTGCTCTCATCGCCTTGGCTGTGAGCTACGAAGCACCACTGGCCATCTGTTTAGCTTGGCTGCGTTTAAACGATCAAGCGAGTCTGTTCGTCAAACTGACCCTTGCCACTGTGGCCCTTCAGCTTGGCGGGCTATTTACGTTGCTGCAATTTACCACCAGTATCACCGCTATTGTGGCCTGGAATGTAACCTGCACATTGGGCCAATTCCTTTTTCTTCATCTATCGCTGCGCTTTCGATTGTCACTGCCAAGCAGAGCCACACTGCTACGCTACCTGCGCTATTCAACGCCTATCATGCTGTCTGCGATGGTGGCGTTTGGTATGAGTGGTGCTGAGCGCTGGTTTATCGCGGCGGGCAATAATCTCGATCAGCTTGGTCTTTATGCGGTTGCCGCTAAATTTGCGCTGGCGGTGGGCATTTTGATTCAACCGTTTCATATGATGTGGATGCCCAAACGCTTTGCGTATCTGGAAAAAGGTCAACAAGACTACGTGGTACGCATGACTCAGCTTGGCGTGCTGTGCCTCACCCTAATCGCGGTGAGCGTTGGCGTGTTTGCCCAGCTCTTTGTCAATGTGGTGATGCCCGCAAGCTACCAGGACGCAGCATTACTGTTGCCTTTTGCAATCATCATAATGGTATTAAAAGATCTTACTGAGCTGACCAACATCGGGCTACTGGCGGCAAAGCAATCTCGATGGTTGCTGCTGTCGAACGTGATTGCGACAACGGCCGCCTTACTACTCTGCGCGTGGTTTTACGAGATGGGCGCAGGCGTGATTCTTATCTGCCTCGGCGTTGGTCAAGCTGTACGCTTTGTGCTTGTGCTCACGCTCAGTCAGCGTCATCACCCACTACCGTTTCATCTCGCTTGGCTAATCCAAGTCATCACACTGAGCATGGTGACGGTATTGACGCCGCTCTGGCTCGAAGAGCAAGGGCTGTATATGGCGATCAGCGCGTTGAGCTTAGTCGGTCTCATCGCCTTGTCTCTCTTCGCCAAGCTGTTCGCTTTAGAGGATTTACTGGCGCAAAAAGTGCTGATTTCCAAGCTAAGCACTATGCTTAAACGAAGCCCAGCGCATTAACCATGCGGCAGGCCGCGCTGACAATGTGCCAATGTCCCTAACCCATTTCACCTCACTGATAGCATGGGAGCCAAACGATGGTGGTTGCAAGTAAATGGATGACACTTAGCGCCATGACGGTGCTCTGCCTGACGCTGTTTGCATTGTGGCAGTTTCTCCCACACCCAGCCGTGATCGTGGTGCTGTGCTTTTTGCCGTTCGCGCTGCTGTTTGTGCTGCGATTTTCCTTCTGGTTGGTGATGTTTTTTGTTCTGTTCTCGTTTTTTCGCATCCATGAAGCACTTCCTGCCCTCTACTCGCTGAAAATACCGTTATTGCTCTCCCTTGGCGCGCTATCGGCTCTGCTTTGGCATGCCATCATTACCCGTAAATTAGAGATGTATTGGCACCCTGCGTTCACTTGGCTGAGCGTGTTCTGGGCGTTGGTTATTTTTGGCGCGGTGACCTCATCGAATCCGGGGATTGCAATTGAATACATCAAAAACATCTATTGGAAGATCATTATTATGACGTTCGCCGTCGCGTGGCTGCTCGACAACGAAGAGGCGGTAAAACACTTTTCAATTTGGATTGTTATTGCAGGAACCCTGATTGCTATCGTGGCGATATCCAATTCACTGTCAGGGGTTGGATTGGTAGAGGGTACGCGGGTCACCATAGGTCGTCATTTGGGGTCGGTACTTGGCGATCCGAACGATCTCTCACTGGTGTTGATGTTCCCGCTGGCGTTCGCCGTCAGTTTAGCCACCGCCAAAGAGATTGGTCCGCTGCGCTATCTCGCCTTTGGGGCCATGCTGCTTACGATGTGGGCGGTGATCGCCACACAGAGTCGCGGCGGCCTGCTTGGCTCACTGGCGGTGTTTGGCATCTTCGGTCTAAAAATGATTCGCTCCAAAACTTTACTGATCACGCTGGGTGTAGTCGCCATGCTGGTGCTGTTTGCGTTGGCGGGTGTGTCAGATCGTCAATCGGGCGGAGCGGCAGAGGAAGGCATCGACGCCTCTGCTATGGGCCGGCTCTACGCGTGGGAAGCGGCGTTTAAAATGGCGCTGGACAACCCGTTGACGGGCGTGGGTTTAAATAACTTTTTCCCCAATTACTTTTTCTACAGCTCGCATTGGGATGGGGTCAATCACGCGGTGCACAGCACTTGGTTTGGCGTACTGGCTGAAACCGGGTTTCTCGGTTTGATTGTCTTTTGCGGCATTATCGTCAAATTGACTCTCACCAGTCGCAGCGCGCTCGCCATTCTAGATAAACCAGAGTGCGACTGCTCGACCTATTTACGTGCAACGACCTTCGCCACCTATGCCGGTCTGGTGGGCACCATTGTCTCGGGTACCTTCCTTACCCAAGGCTTCACTTGGCCGCTGTATATCCTCGCCTCAATATGCATTGCCACCGCCAAATTGAGTCAAAACTATTCTCAAATTGAGAATGCCGCCGAAGATCAAACCTAAACCACTGAAATTAAGGATTTTATATTTTGGCACACTCTGTGAAGTGTTAAGGGACACACACTCATAACACCTTCAGAGGCAATGATGTTGGCGACCCATTTAAACACCTTCAAACTGTGGCTGCGCGATGGCGATAGCCCCTCGAAACAGCGTGCTTTCCAAACGCTTAAAGCGATTCGTGCTTGTGACCTTCCCTTTCCCACTGCACTGTGCCGTTTGATGTACCACGCTCATCGCACTGTCTCACTCACAGTGCAAACACTGCTGCGCACTCTTTGGCACACACCAATTTTTAAAGGTCGGGTGAACCAATGCGGTAAACGCTTGTATTTGTACGGTGGCGTCCCTTATGTGTCAGGTGCGCTAGAGATACATATCGCCGATGACGCACGCATCAGCGGTCACACCACCTTTTCTGCCCGCCCTCAATCTCAACGCCCCACACTGGTGGTGGGCAGTAACACCGACATCGGCTGGCAAACCACCATCGCCGTGGGCAGCAGAGTGATCATCGACGATCACGTTCGCATTGCGGGACGTGCTTTTCTGTTTGGCTATTCGGGTCACTCGTTAGATCCGAAACTTCGCGCGTTAGGCGAAGGGGATTTAGACAAAGACGTCGGCGATATCATCTTAGAGCGTGATGTCTGGCTTGGCACCAATGTCACCGTCTGCCCTGGTGTGACGATCGGCCAAGGCACCGTCGTGGCCGCTGGCAGTGTCGTCACCAAGTCACTACCAGCGTTTGTGGTCGCGGCGGGTAACCCTGCCAAAGTGGTCAAAACCTTACCCTTTAGCGACAACTCTTTTAGCGATAAAACCTCTAGCGAAGAGAAGGAGTAACCCATGCGTGATTTGATTGTTTTCGGTGAAGACTTCACAGGCCTGCCTTCGAGCACGCAGCACCTCATTCGCACATTGGCACAGACGCGCCGCGTGTTGTGGGTCAACTCTATTGGCCTGCGTCAACCCAAATGGTCTTTGAGCGATCTCAAACGCGCCGGGCAAAAGCTGCTTGGGCGAGGCAAAGGAGGCTATGCCAATCAAACGCGTCAACATCCAAACATTCAGGTGATTAATTTACGTACCGTGCCTGCGCCGCGATCTGCTCTTGCAAGACGCGTTGCGCGTGACATGATGATTGCGCAGCTCAAACCGTGGATACAAAAACTCAAGTTACGCTCGCCAATTCTCTGGACCTCTCTGCCTACGGCGGCTGATTTATGCGGCCATCTCGGCGAGTCAGCGGTGGTGTATTATTGCGGCGATGATTTCTCCTCTTTGGCTGGTGTAGATCACACCTGCGTCGCCCAGCACGAAGAAACACTGGTCGAGCGTGCGGATTTGATCCTCACCTCCGGCGCTGCCCTACTGACGCGATTTCCCGCCAGTAAAACCCACTACTTACCGCATGGTGTTGACCTCGAACTGTTTGAGTCATTCACCGAGAGAGCCCAGGATCTACCCAATGACGGCAAACCGATCGCCGGTTTTTATGGCAGCCTCTCCAATTGGCTCGATTACCCCTTGATTGACGCTATCTCTGAGCGTCATCCAGAGTGGCATTTCGTCTTCATCGGACCGCAAGAACTCAGCCATGACCCGCTACCAAAGCGCGATAACGTCCACTATCTCGGCCCCAAAGCGCACCATGAATTGCCGCAATATAGCCAGCACTGGTCAGTCGGATTGCTGCCTTTTGTTGATAATGAACAAATCGCGGCATGCAACCCACTGAAGCTGCGTGAATACCTCGCCGCGGGTAAACCTGTGATCTCAAGCCGTTTTCCTGCCGCCTTGGATTACAAAAATCATCTACATTTAATAGACGGTGTCGAATGTTTTTCTCGCGCGCTCAGAGAGATAGAAACACAACGCACCCACAAGCCAGCGGCTAATCTGCGCGCAGAGAGCTGGCAAGCAAGAGGCAAGGAAGTCGCAACGCTGCTGGAGGCGCTATGAATGAGCTTAAACTGCGGTTAATGCAGATACTAAACGGGGCGTGGCGGCAGCGCTACGTGATCGTTGTGCCTATTCTGATCATGCCGTTTGTTGGGCTAGCAGTCAGCCACCTTGCGCCCGTCAAATACACCTCGCACACCAGTATGCTGATCCAAGAGACCGCCAAAATGAATCCGTTTTTGGAGGATTTAGCCGTCTCGTCGATGATCAAAGAACGACTCACGGCCTTAAGCACCTTGCTTAAAAGCCGCCATGTGTTAACCGCAGTGGCGACCAAGCATCAGTTGATTGACGACAACACCTCACCCCAAGAGGCAGAGTTTATTATCAACAAACTGGCAGAGAGTCTTAGCGTGACGCAGCCTGGCAAAGATTTCTTGCAGATCACCTTTACCGCAAGTTCGCCAAACGGGATGAAAGAGCTGTTAGAGTCCATCAGCGATCAGTTTATTGACCAGTTGTTAGCGCCTGAGCGCTCAAGCATCGAAGATTCAGCCAACTTCCTCGCCATGCACATTGACAAACGTCGCCAAGAACTCGATGACGCCGAACTCAAACTGGCCAAGTTTCGCAACCAATACGCCTCCGTCACCCCTGAAATGCAAAGCCAAGCCCTCGGCAGACTGGCATCGCTCAAGCAAAGTTTGGCAGAAAAGCAAGCGGAGCTGGCCGGGGTAAAACGCAGCTTAGGTTCGTTGGACGAGCAGCTGTCAAAAACCAATCCTGTGGTTGGCAAAATTGAGGATCAAATCATTGAAATCCGTAGCGAACTGACGCTACTGAAAGCAAAATACACCGATAGCCACAGCGCAGTGAAAGGTAAGGAGCGTGAATTGCAGCGCCTTGAAAGCGAGCGCGAGGCGTTGTTGTCCGTCAAACAAAACGCCGTCTCGAGCGATCAATTGTGGGACATCGCCAGCAGTACAGATTTGGATGATATCCGCCGTATGCAGCCCTTATTAGTCACCCAACTGCAAAGCCTGCAAGTGGAACGTGGGCGCTACGAGTCACTCAGTGAAGAAACAAAGAGCCTTGAAGTGATCGTTGCCGATCTTGAACAGCAAGCCAATCAATTTGGTGACAACGCCCGTGAGATGTTTCGTCTTCAGCGCGATGTCGCCAACAAACAGCAGCTCTATGACGAGTTATTGCAGCGCTATGAAATGGCGCAGCTTACCGGATCGCTCGGTATGTTTGAGCAAAACAAACGGGTCAAAATCATTGATTTGCCCTACACACCGACCACACCCAATAACCTCCCCACTATCGTATTTATCATCGCAGGGTTATTCGCAGGCATCGGCCTAGGTTGCGGTATTGCCACGTTTATTGAGTTGTTTGACACCTCCATTCGCACCCGCCAAGAGATCCAAGCGATCACCGGCAGCCCCGTCATCACCTCTATTCCTAAGATCGCTAACTATAACGAATTTCAAATTGACAATGGCCGTGTGTCAAAATAGGAATAGATTTTAACTTACTGAAATATAATCAAATAAAAGTCGGCACACATACTGCAGTTCCATAGTAACCATCACGGAACGATCATCAGTATGAGGTGCCCATGACCACACAACGTAAACTTACCTTTCATGTTGTTCAACATCTCACCCCCGGCGGTATAGAGACATTAGCGATTAACATGACCAAGCTCGCGTCCCCAGAACATAAAGTGCTCATCATCAGCCTTGAAGGTCAGCTTCAACAAGCGATTGACGCTTGGCCTGCGCTTGCAGAGATTCAAGACAAACTGCTGTTTCTTGGCAAAGGTCCGGGGGTGGAGTTAAAGACATGGCGCACGCTCTACCGTCTATTTCGGATCATGCAGCCGGATGTGGTGCATACCCATCATATTGGTCCACTGCTTTACGCCAGTGTCGCAGCGCGATTGGCAGGAGTGAAACATCGAATTCATACTGAGCACGACGCATGGCACCTTGAAAACAGCAAGTCACGCTGGGTACAGGGCGCTGCACTCGCTTTCGCTAAGCCGTGGCTGGTGGCCGATGCGCAGCATGTCAAAGGAGTGATCGACGGCCACTTTGACTACTCTCGCTCCACCGTGATTCATAACGGGATTGATTGCACCCGCTTTAAACCGGCCGCAAAGCCACTGGCTCGTCAAGCGCTCGGTTTACCGACCGATAAAAGGCTCATTGGCTGTGCGGGCCGCTTAGAAGACGTCAAAGGACACGATGTCGCGATACGTGCATTGGCAACACTGCCGAGTCACTACCATCTCGTCATCGCAGGCAGAGGCAGTGAGCGTGAGTCATTGATTGCGCTCGCCCGCGAGCTAGGCGTCGAGTCTCGGCTCACTCTACTTGGACTGGTAGAAGATACCGCACGCTTTTACCCATGCTTAGACGTGTTTGTTCAACCTTCGCGCTTTGAAGGGTTTCCTCTCGCGACGCTGGAAGCGCAAGCGTGTGGCATTGCTACTATCGCGACCGATGTTGGCGGCACTGCGGACACCTTGTGTCCACAATCTAGCCTTCTAATAGAGCCAGACAACGTCACCGCCCTCAGCGAAGCCATTTTGGCGCTTGAGCGCCGCACGCTTCCCCACTCACCGCGCCCGTTTGTTGAAAGACAATTTGAGATACGCGAGATGATCAAAGCCTATCAAATGCTTACTAAGGAGGCATGCGCATGAGCGATATGATGTTAATGGCGCTATTTGCCCTGTCCGCCAGTTTGGTGATTTACCATCATATTGGCTATCCACTTCTATTGGCGTGGTATGCGAAAAACCATCCCGTCAACGCGCCACGCCATGCCAATCGTGGATTTAAAGCGCAGAAAGAGGATGAGCAATGTGCTTCCATCACCATTTTGGTTCCCGCTTACAATGAACAAGCTTGGATTGCGGAAAAAATTCGTAACCTAGCCTGTTTAGATTACCCCAAGCACAAATACCAAGTGATGATTCTGTGTGACGGCTGCACTGATGACACCGTGCATATCGCGCAGCAAACGGTGCAAGAGGCCATCTGCGCCGATACCCACTTCGAAATCAAGAATTTTGCCACTAACCGCGGTAAAGTCGCGGTGCTGAATGAGCAGATTCCTTTGGTGACTACGCAACTCACCGCGCTTAGTGATGTCTCTGCAATCATCTCAGTGGATGCGCTGATACTTGCCAACACTCATTTCCAAAACCGTCAGGTGGGAGTGGTCAATGGTCACTACCAACTGTTTGGCAGCCAGCATCAAGGCGAAAACCGTTATTGGCAGTATCAGACCAAAGTCAAACAGCAAGAGGTTAGCTTAGGTTCGACTTTGGGCGCACATGGCGCGTTTTATCTCTTTCGCACTTCTCTTTTTGATTCTCTCGATGAGAATACCATCAACGATGATTTCATTTTGCCGATGCGCATTGTAAAAAAAGGCTACCAAGCGGTCTATGAACCTGAGCTCGTTGCGCTCGAACTCGAGCCCACTGATCCAGACAATGATTTCAAACGTCGCCTACGCATCTCAGCAGGAAACATGCAGCAAGTCATACAGTTAGCGGACATGCTCTTACCCAAATACCGCGGGGTTGCCTTTGCTTTTCTCTCTGGAAAAGGGCTCAGACTCGCAACGCCGTATCTATTGATTGTCTGTTTTATTACGGCTTTGCTGCTTGCAAGCTACCCGCTGTTTAGTTTGGCACTGTTCGTGCAATGCCTCTTATACACAACCGCTGTGTTGAGTTACTTGTTCCCTATCCTCTTTCGTCACAAGGTGTGCAAAGTGATGTTGTATGTGGTGATGGGTCATTACGCAAATTTTGTCGGTGGTCTGCGCTATCTATGTGGCGTCGGCGCCAAAGGTTGGACTGGTCAAAACCAGTAACAGGAGTTCATTATGTCTGCTTACACTACGATTAAACATTCTAAACGCGCGTTCGACGTTACCGTTGCCCTGATTGGTCTGGTCTTATCCGCGCCCATTTTTGTGTTGGTCGCCCTCGCTGTCAAGCTCACCTCTCCCGGCCCGGTGCTCTACAAGCAGTTGCGAGTAGGTCAATCCAGCCCCGATCGAATGGCGCTGTTCGAAATCATTAAGTTTCGTACCATGTATCAAGACGCGGAAAAAGTGAGTGGCGCAGTCTGGGCCACCGACAACGATCCACGCATCACTCCTGTCGGCCGTTTCCTTAGAAAAACCCGCCTTGATGAGATCCCCCAGCTGCTTAATGTCATCAAAGGGGAAATGTCACTGATTGGCCCGCGCCCTGAACGCCCAGTCTTTTATCAAAAATTGGAGACCGCTATTCCCTACTTTGCCGACCGCACCTATGGCGTTATGCCCGGCATCACAGGCCTTGCGCAAGTGAACCAAGGTTACGACTCCTGCATCGACGATGTACGCCGTAAAGTCGGATTCGACCACAGCTACGCACTCTCTTTGTCGTCAGTGAAGTCTTGGTTACTGATGGATATGGCGATCATGACGAAAACCGTCAGCGTAATGTTTAACGGACGAGGCCGCTAACACGTGACCCAATGCACACTTTACCGCCAGCGGCGTCTAAAACGGCGCCAATTCGATTAGATATAAAGCAAACGCACTCAAATCATTGAAATTAGGCTTGCACAGGGAATTAAGACTGGTTAATATTCTCGGCGTTCCAAGGGAATGCGTCCGTAGCTCAGTTGGTTAGAGCACCACCTTGACATGGTGGGGGTCGGTGATTCGAGTTCACTCGGACGCACCATTCCTTTCTGAATGAAGTTCAGTGGAACAAGAATTTGGGTCCGTAGCTCAGTTGGTTAGAGTACTACCTTGACATGGTAGGGGTCGGCGATTCGAGTTCGCCCGGACCCACCAAATTCGTTCTTATAGAACAAACAACAAAGCCCGCTTGATAGCGGGCTTTGTTGTTTTTAATCACTATAATTTGGTGTTGGTTTAATCCTAAACTCTTACCCTACTCCCGTAATCGCAAAGTGCATAAACATTCCGAGTTTATTCACCTAAAAAAACCAACTAAATACACAAAAATGCTCGGTGTCCATCTGGTGTCCAAAATGGTGGCTAAATGAAAATTGTTTGGTGACCAAAACGGTGTCCAAACTGAAACCTTTAGGCCTCGAATTCGGTGCCCTTGAAATATAGAGGTCACCCCATTCATTGCTGTTGCAAAGAGTCATTTTTGGTTCTAACGCTGTTCTCATTTATCGCTCTATCGACGCTCTTTCGACAAACCGCGAAACCATATTACCTAAGAATGCGTCCAGCATCCCAAACATTGGTTCAACTCGTTTTCCGAACACAAGGTTCAAATTTTTGTGGTTTTGTTTTAACGATATCCGGAGATCTTCTATAACCTTATCAATTAAATTTTCGTCATTTATATCCAGAGCGTTTTTTGCACAAAGCTTCGAATAAAGCTCAAATGAATCGAATTTTTCAGGATTTCTAGCTATTTTATAATCACTTTGCAACCTATTTCAATTGAGAGGGCTAACGCTTCGTAGACGGACTTTTTTCGTCTTTGCATTCCGTCTATGTTGCTGTCATTTGTTATGAAACTAAGCTGTTACCAACCTGTTATGTGAATAGGAATATAGTTGCGGGTCGAATTACGGAAAATTCCTTATAAGAGAACAAAGTACGGATTAGATTAACTTGGTCTATTGGTGTACTGCTCAGGTGTTCCGTTTGCAGGTTCTGTGAAGGTTTGGGGCATAAACATGCTTGTGGTGCAGATTTATACCTAGTTCATACCCGAAAACAATGAAAAACCCTTAAAATAGCGATTTCATCAGATTCGGATATATAGCTCTGGTAGTGACCTATTCTGGAGTTGAGTTTAAAACTAACTATTGTTAACTTGGTGGGATGAAACGTATCACAACACCTTCATCATCTTTCTTTTGGTGGCGCTCTAACTAGAGCGGCACGGAATTCTCACATTCTTAAGCTGCTGGAAGGTGGCTAGGACTGTGTTCTCATTATCTCCAGTAGCGATCTATTTACTAGGAGATAAAATCATGAACACTAATCAAGCTTCTGATAAATCAGAAATTATTTTAACAGGTGACAGAGCTACAGGCCCATTGCATCTTGGCCACTATGTGGGTTCTCTAAAGCAGCGTGTCTCTTTGCAACATGTTCACGATCAGACTATTCTGGTCGCTGACATGCAGGGTCTAACAGATAACGCCCACAATCCATCCAAAGTATCTTCCAACATACTTAATGTCGTAGCAGATTATCTGGCGGTAGGCATCGATCCGAGTAAATCAACAATTTGTCTCCAGTCGCAATTACCAGCATTAGCTGAGCTAACGATGTATTACAGTAATCTGGTGACAATAGCGCGGTTGGAGAGGAATCCTACGGTAAAGAGTGAGATCCAAAATAAAGGCTTTCAACGCTCAATCCCTGCTGGCTTTTTGACATATCCAATTTCTCAGGCCGCCGATATCACGGCTTTCAACGCGACTCTCGTTCCTGTTGGGGATGATCAACTGCCTATGCTTGAGCAAACAAATGAGATTGTAAGGAAAATAAATACCTTAGCAGGAAAAACAGTCCTCAATGAATGCCGTCCATTACTAAGTAATGCCTCACGTCTACCTAGCACAGATGGAAAGAACAAGATGTCAAAATCCATGGGCAATGCTATCAACCTTGGTTTTTCACAGAAGGAGATCAGTGCTGCCGTGCAATCAATGTATACCGATCCAAATCACTTGAAAATTGAGGATGCTGGTTGTGTTGAAGGAAACGTTGTTTTTACGTATCTTGATGCATTTCACCCAGATTCAGTCTACATCACCCAATTGAAGGAGCAGTACCAACGGGGAGGTCTTGGTGATGGTACTACAAAGAAAATCCTTGAAGAATGTCTGCAAGAGCTACTTCGACCAATTCGAGCGAAAAGAGCCGAACTATTGGATGATAAAGCACAATTAATCGAAATTTTGGCCAAAGGAAGCCAAATATCTAAAGAGAAAACTGAAAGAGTACTATTTGATATCAAAGATATATTTGGGCTAAATATCCTCTGAACAGTCCGTGCTTCGGGAGAGTCAACTCAATTAGCGAGTAATGCTCCCGAAGTGACTCCAGTTGCATTAGTATCCAATACCCACCGCAGAAGGAAACGAGCGTTTTATGAATAACTCAATGAGTGAGAGTTTAATACTAGAACCTAGACGAGAAAGATCCTTCCCTAGAGTCGTTAAGAAAAAACCAAGCCGATACCCTAGAAAAAACAATGCCGCTTACCTTAAGTGAACGGCATTAGCACATCAACACTGCTTTTTGTGGTGATGACATAGATCTCTTCAGGAAACGGGCGACCACTTTGAAATATCGCGTACAGGGTTTCTGTCAATACCTGCGGCGTATTGCCGGTGGTCGCCAGTAAGATGTGTTTTTTGTGGTTGGCCATGGTGTTTGTCTACGCTCTTTCAATGACTTCGCTCAAGGCGAAACAGCACTATAAGCCAATGATAAAACAGTCACCGCGACCTTTTGGAATATCCGCTATTACGCACCACAGTGGCGGCTTAAACAGTCTTTACAAGAGAGGGCTGACGCAATCGCTCACATCACCAGACGTAAAAAAGCCAAGCTAAATCCGCTTGGCTTTCATGGTATCGAAACTGTTTACTCAAGAGGCGCTAGTTTCAAGCTCTTGTTCAGCAATCGAGAGCATGGCGAACTCTTCTTCTGCGGTACCCGCCACTAAGTTATTGCGACTATAGAGGCCATAGTAAGCACCACCAATCACGAACAAGCCGAGTGTCATCATAAAGGCAGAAGGATCAAACGCGTACACCCCTGTCATGGCAATCAGCGATAACACCAAACAGATCGCCGATGTGACCACGCCGCCCGGTGTTTTGTATGGTCTTGGCAATTCGGGCTGTTTGACTCTAAGCAGAATATGACTCAGTGACATCAGCGCATAGGACACGGTCGCACCCACTACCGCCATAGCGAGGATCAAATCGCCCTCTCCGGTTAATGACACCACAAAGCCAAAAATGCCAGGGAAGATTAACGCGCGAGAAGGGACTTTATTTTTGCTCGTCAGTGACAAGCTCTTCGGTAAATAACCGGCTCTGGACAAAGCAAACACCAGACGACTGTAGCCATAAATGATCGAAAAGAAAGACGCAACCAGACCGGCAAGCCCTAAAACGTTGACAATGGTGGCTATCGTCGGATTACCTGTCAGTTTAAGTGCATCCACCAGCGGCACCGCACTGCTACCAATCACGTTTGAGCCTACTGCACCCGCCAACAAAAGCACAACTAACGCCGCAGTAAACAGCAGAAATAACATCGCACCTATGATGCCTTTAGGTACATCTTTCTCTGGATCTTTAGCTTCTTCGGCAGCCAGTGGCACCCCTTCTACTGCCAGAAACAACCACATCGCAAACGGCAACGCGGCCCAAACACCATACCAACCATAAGGCAGCGCCTCTGTGGCTTGCGCGCTCGCAGGCGCAATATCGAATAGATTGCTGGCGTCAAAATGACCAATAAGCACGGCGGCGGTCAACAGGATGGCGAACACCGCAAGACCGCTGATCACCATCATCACTTTAAGTGCTTCGCCAACACCCGCTAGGTGCACAGCGATAAACGCCGCATAAAAGAGTGCATAGACCCAAGGCCCATCAATCCCGATCAGTTCATTGACGGCAGACCCAATGAAAATGACAATGGCCGCTGGCGCCAACGCGTACTCAATCAAGACGGCAAGCCCGGTGATAAACCCACCCGTTGGTCCCATGGCTTGTCGTGCAAAACTGTAGCCACCGCCTGCGGCTGGGATCGCGGCAGACATTTCCGCTAAAGAGAGAACCAAGGTTAAATACATGACCGCCATTGCGACGGCGGCAATCAGAAAACCGCCCCAACCCGCTTGGGCAATACCAAAGTTCCACCCTGCGAAATCCCCGGAGATCACATACGAGACCCCCAGTCCTGCTAATAACACCCAACCGGCAGTGCCTCGTTTCAGTTGCCGTTTGGCAAGGTATTCTTGATGTTTAGACATAGTGATTCCCTTTACTGTTTTGAAATTAGAAAGTTTGATTGATGTTGCTCACCGAGCGTCAGGCCATCTTGCTGCTCATCCATACTGGATCGGTCTTTGAGATTAACGCCTGTCAGCTTGAGCGAACGCGCTTCTTCAAGAAGATAACTGGCGCGAAAAGCAGCGTCGGAATAGTTCAAACCTTGCGGCCGAATGTTTGAGATGCAGTTTCGCTCAGAGTCTTTGCTGCCTCGCTTGGCGCCCCAGGTGAGGTACATTCCCATACTGTCCGGCGAAGTGAGCCCAGGGCGCTCACCAATCAGAACGACAACCATATTGGCATTGAGGCACTGAGCTACATCGTCACCGACAGCCACTCTTCCTTGCTCGACAATGGTGATGGGGGCAATGCGCCAAGGCGCGTTGTGTTGGCTGGTAAGTCTCACAAGCAGAGCCTCTAGCAGTGGCACTGCATGACGCTGGATCGCCACCGATGAGAGGCCATCGGCCACAACGAAGGCCAAATCATAAGCATGTTGGTTTTGTCGATGTTCAGCGATCACCTCCATGCTCTCTTTGCTCAGTTCACGGCCAAAATCTGGCCTTTGCAAATATTCAAAGCGGTCGTTGGCTTTTGATTTCACCACAATGGGCTCTCGTCCTATCTGTGAAGTCATCACACTTGACTGAGCGATGTCCTGCGCCAGTTTGCGAATATCGAGCGCGCAATGCACGGCATCCATCGCCTTGGCATGGTCAAAACTAAACGACAGCCATTCGTTGGTCGGCACACTACTCCCGCAGCGGCCGAGTGCAATGCGTGCGGAGGTGAAATCTTTCAGTTTCTGCCACGGATTCTCGACGACACTTTCTCGAGCAGGGTGAGACTCAAATCTGATCACTTTCCCCATCAACTACACCCCCTGGATTCGATTCATTGCGTTGGAAAACGACTTCGCGACTTGAGTACTGAGGCGCACACCGCTGACATCTTCAAAGATCTGCATCTCCATTAACCAACGTTCAAACTCTGGTGCGGGCTTTAGTCCGAGCACTTTGCGCGCATAAAGCGCATCGTGAAAAGAAGTGGTTTGATAGTTGAGCATGATGTCATCAGAGCCGGGGATCCCCATGATGAAGGAGCACTCAGCCACACCCAGTAGCGTGAGCAAGTTATCCATATCGTTTTGATCCGCGTAAGCATGGTTGGTGTAACAGATGTCGCAACCCATCGGCAGCCCGAGCAGCTTGCCGCAAAAGTGATCTTCTAATCCGGCGCGGATGATTTGCTTCCCATCGAACAGGTACTCAGGACCGATAAAACCCACCACGGTATTCACAAGCAGTGGGTCAAAGTGACGAGCGACAGCGTAAGCGCGTGTCTCGCAAGTCTGCTGGTCCACACCGTGAAAGGCATTGGCCGACAGCGCCGTGCCTTGGCCTGTCTCAAAGTACATAACATTGTTGCCCACTGTGCCTCGCTTTAGCGAGAGTGCGGCATCTTGAGCCTCTTTTAGAATATTGAGGTTAATACCAAACGTGTCATTGGTACCCTGCGTGCCGCCGATAGATTGAAAAACCAAATCAACCGGCGCGCCCATCTCAATCGCTTCGATGGTGTTGGTCACATGGGTCAGAACACAGGATTGAGTAGGAATCGCGTAATGTTGGATAACATCATCCATGAGGGTCATCAATTTGACCGCTTGCGGCACGTTGTCTGTCGCCGGATTGATGCCGATCACCGCATCGCCATTGCCATACATCAAGCCATCAAAAATGGTCGCGGCGATCCCGTTGAGTGAATCTGTGGGATGGTTGGGCTGAAGGCGCGTGGATAGACGTTGGGGTAAGCCAATCGTATTGCGAAACGCCGTCACCACCTCACACTTCTTCGCGACGAGAATCAAATCTTGATTTCGCATGATTTTGCTGACTGCCGCGACCATTTCAGGGGTTAGGCCAGGCCGAATGGCGGTCAGAGTATGGCTATCGGCTTCATCACTCAACAACCAATCTCTCAAACCACCCACCGTCAGATGAGCGATCAACTTGAACGCCTCACTGTCGTGTGTATCGATGATCAAACGCGTGATTTCATCATCCTCATAAGGAATAAGAAGATCATCGAGAAATGTGCTCAGCGGCAACTCTGCCAACGTCATTTGCGCAATCGCGCGCTCGGTGGCGGATTCTGCCGCCACGCCAGCCAAGCGATCGCCTGATCGCTCAGGTGTCGCTTTGGCCATCAGTTCCGTCAGTGAAGCAAAGGTATATACTGTCGTTCCTTGCTGCCGTCGATAAATCGCCATCCATTACCTCTTTTTGGCTATTGGTGCAGTTCTTGCTCTCTTCATCATTCCCAGTGATGGAATGATCTCTTTAAGCGTGTGTTTAAGCGGAATGAAGCGAAAACTGTTCCAATCAACTATCAAGAATTGGCAATCTTTAACCCCTTTTTATTCAATGAGTTAATGATGGCGCCCCACAATGGCGCAAAGTGGAGATTAGGAGTATTACAGGATGGATCTCGATACCCCAACCAGTGAACCAAGCTTGTGCACTCGTCACTGTAATGATGCAAATCAGCAAGCCGGCCAATTGATTAACTGGCATCAAGAGTATGATCAACTCAGCGAAGGACATTTCAGTGGGATGATACAAGAGCGACGGTTTCGTCATCTGCATGTGTTTCGTGAAGACAGTAATCGTTCACTTCGTCAGCAATGCTCGATTGAAGAAGGGATATGGCTAGGTCTCAGCGTCGAGGCTAACGCTATTACTGTCAACCAACGGCCTATGAATGCTTCTGATATTCTCGTGCGTGATAGCAACAGCGAGTTTGAACTCGTCACACCGCGAGACTATGCCATCTACGGCATCGTTGCTGACCAGTCAGTGCTTGATCATGTATTGCATGAAACCGACCATCAAGGTTCCGGTCTTAACCCCGCATTACTTGGAATCACAGACGAGTCGTCAGCCAATCTCCTCAGGCGTTACCTCAGTATCCTGCTCAATCCAGAAAGGCATGTATGGTCAGCGCACACTCATCAGCGATTATTGTGTGATTTCATTAGCGAGCTATTATCTCACAGCTCCGCGCCAACCCCTCGGGTGGCGGCCCCTCAGCAACAACGTATTATCCAGAGCGCCATCGACTACGTCGCTCAAGCGCCCTCTCATCGCCCCATCACCGTCAGTGATCTCTGCCAAGCAACACATGTCAGTCGGAGAACGTTACAATACTCCTTCGAGCACTATTGCCAGGTGTCACCCAAACAGTACATCAAGCGCGTCAGGCTCAATCAAGTAAGGCGTGCCCTGCAGGCGCCACTCGAGGATGGTTCGATTTCAGACATCGCTTTTCGCTTTGGCTTTTATCATATGGGAGAGTTTGGCCGTAGCTACCGTCAATTATTTGGAGAGTCGCCGTCTCACACGCGAATGAATGGCACTCGTGACTGAGCACGGCGAACTCTTTATCTATCGAAACGCTGTCTATTAAGACTATTGGCCATTCAGTTTTAACTCTGTGAAGGTCACGCTGTTATAATCTCCGTTGAGTTTGTCTACAGCAAAATCACCCGTGCCCTCACAACCAGGCCCCCATATTGGGTGACTGTCCTGAACGCTACATTGACCATAGGCTCCTGCTTTAAAGTAGAACGCGTCTTTGGCGTAGCCGGTAGGTGAGTCCTTGTCATCAATCCCCTTACTCAAATCAATCTCATAAGTCACGGTGTCATGACGGTCCGTTTCAAACGTTAGAGACATGGTGGTTCCGTTAACTTCAATTTGATAACTGAATGACTCACCCAAGGCGATGCCCGCTTGACCAGGATCGGCATCATTTTCCCAAGTGTTACCCCAGACTGGGTAGGCGATATCTTCTCTATTCGGATCGTCTTTGGCTAAGTTTCGTTCATAGTTCCAGAATACTGAACCCATTTTATGATTTGGAAACTTCTTGTAGAAAATTTTGATCGGTTCGTTTCCGTGACCAAAACCTGTCTTGGCTTTGATTTGATCGTTGTCTTTTTCAGCGTGAATCTGCCCGACAACCACCGAATAGGCGGGATACTTATTTGGATACTTAGCATGAAGAGAGACATGATTGACCTTGAGCGTCGCTTCGAGTTTACCGCCAATAGCACTGAATGTTTCGGCTTCTGGATGGCTCGATAGTGCCCAGTTGTTTAAAGGATCATGCGTTCCGATGGCAAAGTTCGCACCTCTTGCCATTTGGCGCAACTCTGAACGAGCATTTTTAGAGTTTTTGGTGGTGATGGCTTTATTGTGCACTTCAAACACCAAATGCCCTTGGCTATCGAGGTAGAAAAAGTCAGAGTGTGAATAACTCATCATCGCGACACCTTCAATCTCATCGACTCGGCCATCTTGGTTAATGTCTGAAGGAATTGTGATCTTCCAGTGGCGCATGTCGAACTTGTCTGCAGGCACGGGATAGTTCACACCATTATTGGTCACATCAGCAAGCGTAGGTAAGGACAGAAGTAGCGACGTCGCCACTAACATTTGTTTCATTTTGATACTCCTTTTTGTGTTATTGTCCTACATGATATCGATCATTTTTCGTTCAAAAATAATCAAGAACGAAAAAACCAATCCAACTCACAGTACAAAGTTGTATTTTGCCACGCAGATCAAAATGCCATCAAATCAGCCTAAATCACGCATTAAAGTAAAAAAACAGTCCACAACTGACGATTTAAGCAACAGTTTATATGAGTAAAATCACAGTTCAGCTTAAATTCCACTCAATTATGTTGGCTTTCCGCACATATAAACTTTTGTGTCATTGTATTACAAATGATTCAGAAAAATACTGATGGGGAAGTTTGAAAGACTCTTCACTCTACGTACCACAATAAAAAGGATGACAACATGAAACAAACGATTCTGACGGTGGCTGCCGCCTCGATGATCTTGGCTTTCGGTGCGCAAGCTCGAACGCTAACATTAGGTCACGCGATGAACCTAGAGAGCGCTGCCCATGCAGGGATGGAAATCTTTGCGGCGAAAGTGAAAGAAAAATCCAATGGCGAAATGGACGTAAAAATCTTTCCTAATGGCATGCTTGGCTCAGAGCGAGATCAAGCAGAGCAAGTCGTGACAGGCGCCATCGATATGGCAAAAATCAACGGATCGTTGGCTGAATCGTTTGAACCCACCTACAAAGCGATCTCTATCCCATTCTTGTTCCGTGATGCGGACCATATGCACACCTTTATGCGCAGTGAGACAGCGCAGCAACTTCTCCAGTCTAGCGAAGGAAAAGGGTTCATCGGGCTCACGCTGTATGATTCTGGTTCACGCAGTTTCTACAGCTCGAAACCCATTCAAACCCCCGACGATCTTGCTGGCCTCAAAGTCCGTGTTCCAGAATCTCCAACCATGATGGAAATGGTGAGACTGCTCGGTGCACGCGCGACGCCCGTTCCGTTTACGGAAGTGTATACCGCGCTTCAGCAAGGCGTGATTGATGCGGCAGAGAACAACATATCCAGCTTGGTCGAAATGAAACACTCTGAAGTCGCGAAATACTATTCCATGGATCAACATATGATGACCCCTGATCTCATCATGATTTCAGAAGTGACATGGAGTAGCCTCAATGACGCTCAGAAAGCCATTGTCCGCGAAGCTGCCGCCGAATCGATGGAGGAAGAAATTAAGATCTGGGCTGATATCGACAGTAAGAACAAGAAATTGGCCGAAACATTGGACGTAAAATTTGTTGAGGTCGACAAAGACAAGTTCCGCGAAAAAGTCGCGCCGATGTTAGACAGTGCCAAGCAAGATCCTGTGTTAGGCACCTACATTGAAGCCATTCAAAAGCTCTGATTACCCCCTAAAGTAACGAGCCCCACCATCGAGGTGGGGCTGCAACTTTGAATCATTGTAAATAGGAGTTTCAATGGTTTCTGCTCTTAACACGTTAAAAACAACGCTGGATAAAGTGATACTCACACTGTGTGGCGTGGCCATTATTAGTCTCGTCATTACTGTGACTTGGCAGGTGTTTAGTCGCTACGTACTTAACGATCCCAGTTCTTTTACTGATGAGCTTGCCCGATACACCATGATTTGGTTCGGCCTGCTGGGTGCCAGTTATCTGTTCGGTAAAAATGGCCATCTGGCCATCACCCTTTTTGTCGGTACCGTGAGTCCTAAATACCAAAAATACTGCCATCTACTCATCAACTTGGTGTCGTGTGCCTTTATCTATCTTGCCATGATCAAAGGTGGCAGCCAGCTCATTGGTCGGACTATGCTGCAGTTTTCGCCTGCGCTACAGATCCCGATGGCTTATGTCTATTTCATTTTGCCGCTCTCAGGAGCGTTAATGCTGGTTTATCTTCTTCTCAACACCTTACTGCTCTTCAACCAGCAAGAGCGTCGCATTCAAGGGTAATGATATGGATATCTCTGTAGGTTTTTGGCTTTTATGCCTCTTTATCGTCATGATCAGCTTCAGTATTCCGATCGCGATCGCCATCGCAATGTCCTCACTGGTGATCATGTGTACTATCCTTCCTCCTCACGTGGCCTTCATGACCGCAGGTCAAAAGATTGTGACTGGCATTGATAGCTTCAGCTTGCTGGCCATTCCTTTTTTCATTTTGGCAGGGAACATCATGAATCGAGGGGGAATAGCCAACCGGTTGGTCGAGTTCGCTAAACTCTTGGTTGGAAAAATGCCCGGCTCATTGTCACATGTGAATGTGATTGCCAATATGTTATTTGGCTCAGTGTCCGGCTCAGCGGTCGCCGCTGCGGCAGCGGTAGGAAAAACACTAGAACCAGAGCTGGAAAAGGAAGGCTACGACAAATCGTTCGCCACCGCAGTGAATGTGGCGTCGTGTCCATCAGGCTTATTAATTCCACCCAGCAATTCATTGATCGTCTTCTCTGTCGTCAGTGGTGGGACGTCCATCGCGGCGCTGTTTATCGCCGGTTATGTGCCTGGCATTTTAATGGGCCTCAGCTGTATGGTTGTCGCCTACTTTATTGCCAAGAAAAAAGGCTATCGAACCTTGTCGCAACCAAAAACAGCGAGAGAAATTCTCACCATTACTTGGCGGGCAATACCCAGCTTGGGGTTGGTCGTAGTCGTCATTGGAGGGATTATAGGAGGGATCTTTACCGCCACTGAAGGCGCGTGTATTGCCGTTTTGTATTCGTTTTTCTTATCATTATGTTATCGCACTCTCGGAGTTAAAGAGCTAAAAACCATCTGTGTGGAAACGGCTGAAATCACTGGGATTATGCTGTTCTTGATTGGTGCATCAACGATTATGTCTTGGGCGATGGCCTTCACTGGTTTGCCTAACCTCATTAGTGAATGGATGTTATCGATCTCGGACAACCCGATTATCATCTTCATCTTAATGAACGTGATTTTGCTCATCGTAGGGATGTTTATGGACTTAACCCCTGCCGTGCTTATCTTCACGCCAATATTTATGCCCATCGCCACTCAACTGGGTATGCACCCGATTCACTTTGCAATGATGATCATCTTCAATCTCTGTATCGGGATAGCGACACCTCCAGTAGGCACCGCGCTGTTCGTCGGTTGCAGTGTCAGCGGCGCAAGGATAGAAAGCGTCATACGTGCCGTATTGCCGTTTTGCGCGGTATTGATCATCACTCTTCTGCTCATCACCTTTGTCCCAGACATCAGTTTGGCACTGCCCCGAGCATTCGGTTTGATTAACTGAGTTTAGCCCCCGTCACGCCATGTAACGGGGGCACTTTGCAATTCCCTAAAACCCACTACCAATATTAATATACAGCGCACTCTCTTCATCACTGAACGCGACATCCATACCGAGATGCAAACCATAGCGTCTGGCAATTTGGTAGCGGAAACCTGCACCATAGGCATCGACACTGCGTGGGTTGGCGTTGTCATCCGAGTTTTTCGCCACACCGTGGCCGTAGAACGCAGAGATTTTCCAGCGAGACGTGACGTCGTAACTTAATTGCGTTTGACCCACCATGATTTCATCCCCTTGATAGCGATAGGAGGACACACCACGTAAGGCGACGTAAGGTTTGGCGGTCGGGGTTAGCAGGCGATCATCACTGTGAAAGTTCTGATAGTTGCCCGCAAAAGCCAGGTTCCAAGACTCTGAGAGTGGCAAATAGATCTGACCATCAACCGATAGGTTTTGGTAGTTGTAATCACTGCCCAGCGCCTCATCATACACCATGTATTCTGCGGCAATTTGGTAACCTTTTTTCGGGTAGAAGAGGTTATCGCGTGTGTCATAGTCAACTAAGAGGCCCAGCCCTGAGGTGACTGAGTCGCTATCTAAACCGTCGATGTCAAAATGCTCGCTGACTTTATCCACCACCTCGCCAAGCTTGCCGTAAAAATCAAACTCAACGGAAGAGACCGCAGCCATCTGCTTAACGCCCAGCATCAGCGGTGTATCGGCAACTCGAAACTGCACTTTCTGCATCAATCCTACAAGGCTGGTTTTGGTGCCAAACTTGAGTGTCTCATCAAACGAAGGTAGTAAGTTTCCGCCATCAAAATTAAGGGATTTGTAAATATCTAAGTTGGCTTTACCGACCCCGACACCGCCGGTGTAACGTATTTTATCTCTTAGCCAAGAGTGGCGATGGCCTGCGAACGCAAACCAAGAGCCATTTTCAGTGCCCGCGGCTCCGACAAGGGTTATTGCTTCGGGCATCAGCTGAGCCCCACCATCGACCGCCGCCAATGCGGCTTGCTTGCGCTTTTCTTTGGCTTCGTCGTCTTCATGTAAAAATAAGCCTGCGATACCGCCACCATAGCCAACGGCGGGTTCAGTGATGAGGATGGGGATTGGCAAAAAACCGTAGGCATTTTCGGCAATATGATGGCCTAAATCGAACTTGCCATCGTGACTATCATAGAAAGAGGCCGACGCTAACATGGGCGACAGCAAAGCGGTACAAGCAAGTAACATGGGAGTGGCGTATTGGTTCATAGTTCATCTCAAACGAGCACTGGCTCGGGGTTGATGGGCGGCGTGGTTACGCTCGATATGAGTCTACTTTATGCGGGTTGAGTCATTTATTTAAATCGCTTACGTAGGATGGCGTCCTACGTAAGCCGAGTCATCGAACTTAACTGCGCTTATAAGTCCGAATGTGGTCATGGAGCGCTATTATGATGGATGATTTGATTTCTTTGATGTTTTTGGCGTGTGGGCACCAGAGGGAAATCGGTAATTTCATCCCCTCTAGCATAATATCCAATTCCAGTGGTGATACCCCCTCAACGGCGAATTGAGATTCTGACAGTGCCTTCGGTAACCACGCCCAACCGAGCCCTTCTTTGATCATTTTGATCACTAGCGCCAGTTGTTCGACCTGTTCGTTATTGGCAGAGAACAAGAACTTGTCCCCCAAGCCTTCATCCACCAACGATTTGAGCATAAATTGGCGTTCTGTTTGCAATGCATTAACCACAGACGCTTTATCCATAGTGGCCAGTTTGCCACCGGTTTGTACATAGGGTAGGAACTCCACATGACCAAGAAAGGCTGTATCCATGCTATGGATAGCCGTACTCTCATGGATGTTGACCAAGCCAAAATGGATAGTGCCGTCGACAATGCCTTTCTTGATGGCATCACGGTCACGGACCAAAAATTCAACGCGCATGGTAGGAAAGTCTTGTGCGAGTTGCTGGCGAATAAGATAAAGCGCTTGATGAGGGATAAAACTTGGATAGGCGATAACCACCCGTTCCAAACCGCCGTAGGAAAGGCTCAGTGCGATTTTATCAAACACTCTCGCCTGCTCAATGGCTTGTTTTGCGTAGTGATAAAGAAGGTGGCCATCTTCGGTCGGCTCAACCGAGCGACCAATGCGCTCAAACAAGGTGACCGCTAACTGGTCTTCTAGGTTGGTGATCACCTGGCCTATGGTGGTTCGGTGTTTATTCAGTTTCACCGCCGCTTTGCTAAAGGATAAATGTTCATACACCGTGACAAAGGCCAGCAGTTGTTCAAGGCTAAAGTTCATAAAGGTCTCTTTGCGGCAAATAGTGAATCAAAGATAGCATCAATCTATTCGTCCTGACTAGTTGTTAACTACCGCCGACCTTTCGTCCCTGAATAACAGGTCTGGCTTGATGATTATCGATACTCGAATACACGAGCAACATAGCGAAACTCGCCGGAATCTCCGTAATAGTCCTTATAGAGATCAACAGAAAAATAATCAGGCTGGTGCAACTCGACTTTGGCAGTAATTTTCTCACACAATGCCTCCATAGAGGTCATTTCATACACATAGTAATGACGGACTTTTTCAAGACTCAGCTCCTGAGCGACATGCTTAGTCACGTATATGTCTTTTATAGAGTCAGTCACATATTCTGTGTACTCGACCTCTTCAAAGCGAGGATCGAAGTTAAGCTCTAGCGCCATATCCTGGCGATGCAGCTCAGCAAGATTAATCATTTCGTGCTCCAAATAAGCTTTGTCTTGATTAACACTATGTAAGTTACCTGCGGTTGATAACTGAGTCAGCCCTAAAGTAAGACCAAGTACAACTAAAGTAAGCGTCTCTTTTTTCATCGCGATACCTTATACCATGAGTGGATTGATGCTAGAACATAAGCTCACTGACTCTACCCTTTTAACGGGTAAATCATGTGTCGGCTCGACAAATTCGTATTGCGCTTCGATCATTTCGAGCTCAAGGCTGTGGTTATCTTTGGTCAGTTCCAGTACGCCATAGACAGCATTTTGCGTGTGCCTGAACGCAGCAACCGGTGACATTTCTTTAACCAAACACGCGGTAAACAACGCTGTCACGAGGTCACCGATACCGCCCGGCGTGGTATCAAACTCAAGTAAAGGGCGCTGACCAAGATAAATGGCCTTTGGCGTTGCAAGCAGCATGCTATACACCCCTTCAGAGAGGAGAGTGAGATGCTTAACGAGTACAATTTTCGGACCCATTTCGAGTGCCTGTTTACAAGCATTGATCGCCTCTTCCAATGTCGTGATACGGCAACCAGTGAATTGAGCCAGCTCAGCCTGATTTGGCACAATGACATCCGCCATAGGCATCAGGTCATCAATCAGCTGATCACACACCGCCTCAGACGCCATTAGACTCTTGGAGCTGCCACCCATTGAGGGTTCACACACATAAAGCGCACCTGGGCTTTTGGATTTGACCAATTCAACGGCCTCTTTCACCGCTATACATTGCTCGACGCTGCCTTGGTAACCTGAAATGATGGCCTGACAGTGAGCAAGCTGGTCAATGCTGTCTAAGCCACCAATCAATTCTCGGATGTCGGAGGCAGGATAGCTGTTGCCGGTCCAGCCTTGCTGGTAATGCGTTTGATTGGAGTATTGCACCGTGTGAATGGGCCAAATCTCTAGACCCATTCTCTGGACAGGAAACGCTGCAGAACTGTTGCCTGCATGTCCATAAACCACGTGCGGCTGAATAGAAATAATGCCTTTCATGATAATGTTTAACCTTAAATAATCGCGGTACTTGGCATATTAAGAAAGAAATTGGCAACAACCCAATCTCACTTGAAGGATTAAACCCTGCAAAATATAAAGAATTAGATGACAAGATCAAAAAATGGGAAGCAGTGAACCTGCTTCCCATGACTGGTGTACGTGAATGTTATTACTGATAGGCGACGATATCCGACGCATCGATGACATAGCCGATTTGAACGGCTTGGTCGCCATCAGACAAGGCGACTGAGGTCGATACCGATTCGGCTTTGATGTCGCCCTTTACCCACACGGGTGTATAGAGGCTTTGGATTTCATACCCTTCAGGAAAATCGACCAAAATCGTTTGATTGGCTGGTGGGGGCGGTGTGTGAATGCACGCCCCGGCCGTCGGTACTAGGATGAACTGCGTCCCCAACATTCCATCCATCTCCAAGGGCACGAGAAAACCGCCAAGTTGCATATCTGCAACATTGAGGCCATCAATCACGGCATTCGCATACCGCTGCCCACTGACCAATTCATCTAATGCTTGTCGAACATCGAGCCCCTTTTTCTCAGCAAGCGCGATGCGCTGAATATAGCCATCATGCTCCATTGGGCTCAGTTGACGAGACTGCTGTGCCACTTCATACACGTAAATTTCTGTTATCAATGCCTTGTCACTGGGCGTCAATGTCTGCTCTTGCTTTTCTGTAGGACGCAGCGAGTCCCAAGTCAGGGTTTCTGCGGCGTTCGCTAGCGGCGTCAGTAACAGTGCAGCGACCAAAAGTAGTGCTTTCATGGCGTAACTCCAGATTCGGATTGAATAAACAGAAAGTGGCAATCGGTTAGGCAGTGGCGAACCACTGCCATTTTTTACGTCAACCGTTACAGGTTAGCTAGGTTGTCCATCAAGGTGTAGAAGAAGCCAATAGAACGGCCGTATTCTTCAACCAAGATGCGTTCATTCACGCCGTGGAAACCTTCGAACTCTTTGACATTCTCAAGTTGAAGTGCAGTGATCGTGTAGACATCAGGTGCAAAATCACGCGCTTGGAAGTGTTTAGAGTCTGAGCCGCCGATAACAAAGAACGGTGAGACAATTAGATCATTACCCCATGTTTGACGGATGGTTTTCTCTAGCATTTTGTAGCCTTCACCATTTGGATCGGCAACGTTCGTTGCTGGCGTAGAGGCTGAAATATCACGTACGGTGATGCGGTCATCGTTGATGGCATTTTTCACATGCTCGATGATGACATCTGGTGTGTCACCTGGCATTGGTCGGAAGTTGACCACCGCCGTTGCTGCTGGTGGCAGTACGTTGTCTTTAATACCTGCGTTGAACATGGTTACCGCAGTGGTAGTGTGCAACATCGCACGCGTCACTTGGTTTTGCGCCATCACATCAATGAACTTTTGCTCAAGGTCGCTAATTGAGTCGTTGTTACCGTAAGCGACGGCTTTGTATAGAGGCTGCTGCTCTTCTGGGAGTTCTGGACCCATAAAGCGGTATTGGTAACGGACTGCGTCATGAATCTTGTATGGGAACTGCGCCGCTTCAACTTTTTCTACTGCTTTGGCCAGTGCCACTATGTTTGACTCACCCGCTGGTTGTGATGAGTGACCACCAATACCGTTGATGGCAATTTCTAGGCTCACGTAGCCTTTTTGAGCAATACCGATCAAAGCCGTGTTTTCACGGATACCAGGGAAAACACCTGGGATCAGTGGCGCTGATTCATCGATGACGAAGGCAATTTCATCGTAACGTTGTTCGAGAATATCTGCCGCATGTTTCGCCCCTTCTGGGCCACCGACTTCTTCGTCATGACCAAACACAAATAAGATAGTGCGATCTGGCTGGAAGCCTTCTTTGATCTTCATCTCTGTCGCTTCAAGAATCGCTTGCAGCTGGTTTTTGTCGTCCAGTGAGCCACGTCCCCAGATGTAACCATCTTTGATTTCACCGGAGAAAGGCTCGACTTCCCACTGGTCACGCGACTCTTCTGCAATTGGCACCACATCTTGGTGTGCCATAAATACCGCTGGCGCCAGTGATGGATCTTTACCTTCCCATGTGTAAATCAAGCTAAATGGACGCGGGTCGCCCACCAACTCACGTTTGAGTGTTTTATGCACCAAGGGGTAAGATTCAACCAGGAAATCATGGTAATCGTTGAACGCTGCTTCATCAAAGTCACTGCGGTCTTGGTTGGAGATGGTTTTGAACTGAACGGCTTTTGACAAGCGCTGAGCCGCACCCTCTAAATCAACGTTCACTTCAATTTGCTCTACACCTTTCATTTGCATCGAGCTGAAATCTTGGTTGTCCGCTGCCCATGCCGACACACTGGCCGATAGTGCTAACGCAGACGCGATACTAGTAAATAATTTGGATTGCTTGGTCATTACCATTTCCTCAATTAACGGGAACATAATTAGGTCTGTTTCGTGTTGATGGGCTCAGTATCGTGGATTATTTCACGTCAAACCAATCGCATTTGTAGGATGCCACCCTACAAAATTATCTTTCCCCTTTCATTCGCCGCTCTCTTTTAAACCTCTATACATAAGATTGTGTTTCTGATCGCCAAGGACTCATTAATCGGACCCACACTCTATTTAGCCGAGTGACCTCACGCCTCAATCTTCGCCGCGTCACATTCATCACAAAATCAACCAAAGTATGATCACTTACCATCGCCACTCAGCAACGAATACCACCTAATCAGCAACTCAATCGTCTATTTCCATCCTAGTCTCGTTGCCGTTGCATGATTTGATGGATGACACCCTACATACGCGATTAGCTTGCTAAGCAGGAACTCATTAGTCTTGAAGCAACGACGATGAGGAGAACAGTCAAAATGTCGATACCACATGAACTGGCATGGGGAGAAGTGTACTTTCCACCTTTATTACTCGCGCTCGCTATCGCGTATGGCCTCACCATGCTGGTCAGCTCGGTGATCGTGAAATCAGGGCTCTATCGCTTTGTAGCGCATCCCGCGATTGCGGAAGTGTGCTTGGTTATCCTCTTTATCGGCCTAATCGGTCACTTTATTCCTCTTTTTTAAAAGGTAGACATTGTGTTTAAACGTTATTTCATTACCCTGATGCTCGTGCTCAGTGCAGGTACCGTCATCGCGAATTTCTACCATATCTATACACAAAACCCTTGGACGCGGGATGGCCGAGTAAGCGCGCACATCATCTCCATCACACCAAGGGTGACCGGGCAAGTCACTCAGGTACACATCGCCGATAACAGTGAGGTGAAGCAAGGTGACCTGTTGTTTGAAATTGATGATAGTCTTTATCAAGCGGCCTATCACAAGGCCCTCGCCTCACAAGCACAAGCGCAAGCGGCTTTAGACAAAGCCATCAATGAAGAGAAGCGTGCACAGCAGCTGCAAACTCGCACGCCGGGATCAGTCCCCATTTTGACCTTGAATAATTTGACCAATGCCGTCGAATCGGCACGCGCCAACCTGGCCCTTACCAACGCTGTGGTGGAAGAAGCAGGCCTCAACCTGCAATACACCAAAGTGTACGCTTCCACCGACGGGTTTATTACCAACCTGCAACTGCGTGTTGGCTCACAAGTGGTCGCTAACACCCCTGTCGTGGCGCTGATCGACGCTCACAGCTTCTGGGTGGAAGGCTACTTCAAAGAGACGGATTTAGAAGGCGTCGATCCACTCGATAAAGCCTATGTCACCTTACTGACTGACTCTGATCAGGTCCTTGAAGCGAAAGTGAAAAGCATTGGTTATGGTATCGCCAAACAAGATGGCCTAACTGGGAGCGAGTTGCTTCCCAATGTAAACCCTAATTTTCAGTGGATTCGTCTCGCGCAGCGCATACCGGTTAAGGTGACGTTAAACCAGCTACCTGAAGATATCCAACTGCGGGTGGGTATGACCGCCTCTATCAAAATCATCAAAGAGTAACGGAGCTTGGGTATGTTCAATGCCACCACCAAAGAGGCATTAAAAGCCTCCACTTCCGTGGTCATCGCGCTGTGCTTAGCAATGTGGTTTCAATGGGAAAAACCCTACTGGGCCGCGATTGCCGTTGCGGTCATGGCGCTCAATGAAACCTTCGCCCATTCCCTACAAAAAGGGCAAAACCGCCTCTGGGGCGCATTACTTGGCGTTGCCTACGCGCTACTTTTGATCGCGCTGTTTTCTCAGCAGCGCTTCCTTTTCATTGCATTTTATACCTTGCTTCTGGCATCAAGCCTTTTTATGGCCAGCGATAAAAAGTATGGCTATATTTTCGTTCAAGGCTATACCGTATGCACCATCATCTGTTGCATGGGCGGGTTTGATAGCGCGTACACTTTCCACTTTATGATCCTAAGAGTTCAAGAGACCGTGCTGGGTATCGCGGTCTTTACTTTGGTTTACAAGCTGCTTTGGCCCGTCACCACACAGACGGTGTTTATTCGTGAATACGCCAAGCTTCACACTCAGCTTTATGACTGCGTTACCGCAGCAAAACAAGGGGTGCAACAACCGGATTTGCCCCTTGCGTCACTCGATGCGCTGGAACAGAGTGCTCAGAAACTGCACCATCTGCTGGAGCTGCCCAACAACGGCAGTTGTGAACTCCAATTTCACCAGCGCCAATGGCTAGAAAGAATGAGGGAAATTCAAGTGATCCTGCACTTGCTGCGCAGTATGGAAAAACAGCCTAGTGAGCTGTGTGAGTATTTGGATGCGTTGCAGCGAAATCTCGATGCGACGAAATCGGATCACACACCTGAACGCACCTTGCTACCAACGTCACTACTTCGTCTTGCTAAGCGTTACGCCCAGCATATGCCAGTGCCTCATCACCGTACGCTAAAAACACATCTTCAAGAGGATTGGCGAAAAGTCGCGCAAGGAGTCTGTACCTTCCTCATTGCCATTGCAGTGTGGATCTATCTCCCAGTCCCAGGCGGTTTTGTCTTTCCTATGATTGCTGGCATATTTGCGACCAACCTGCCGCCACTGCCACCGGGTGCAATTAAGGATGCGTTTTTGGGAACCCTAGGCTTAGGGGTGTTCTACCTTGGCCAATATGTGTTTATTATGCCGAGCTTTACTGAGCTCTGGCAGTTGGCGAGCTTTTACTTCATCAATTTATTGGCCATATGGTTGGTGTTTGATAGCCCTAGGTGGGGGATTTTTCGCGTGCTTGGGGTGAACCTATTGTTGATCTTGACCTCGAGCGCGCTCAACCTAGCCCCAAGCTACAGTTTTAATACCCCGCTGATGATGATGGCCTATGTACTCATCGTCTTGGTGATTGCAAACACCGTCTCTCGCTTTTTTCATCCGCACGTCCACTTCGCTCACGCATAATCTTCTCAATGGCCGCCGATGTCTATATCAGCGGTCATCTCTTCTCTCAGTTATTTTCAAACATCTCCCCCTCCACTCTATCTATATTTCTTCTTCAACCGCCTAAGTTTATTTTCCCTTTCCTAGAAACATCCCTAACCTGCCCTAACCATTCTGAGAAAATATTTTAAACTTTCTTCCACGTAGATTTATTTGCGCCCTTTTATTTTGATTATCACTTTACCACGCGCAGTGAAAAAACCGCGTCGCTTGAAAAAGTTAAATCATTGAATTTAATTAATAAAATCTTTCAATATCACCAAGAATTTGTTCAGTTCAACTTTCTAATATTGATGGATGTCATCCATCATAAGCGATTAACTCGTCTTGATTTTCCCACATAAAATGGCCTCATTCAGACAAAACATGTGGAATTAATACAATGAACAACTTTAAGAAAGTAGCTTTAGCAACCCTTATCGGCAGCACTATGGTTTCTGGTGTTTTTGCAGCAGACAACTCACAAACTGAAGAGCTTGACGCTTCGGATTTGACCCGTGCTTACACCAACTTTTATGTCGGTACCAGCAACAAAGGAGACGTTAAAGCCTCTGGCTCTATGTCTTACCGTTTCGACAACGGTATGGAATCGATGGTTTCGCTTGAAGGCACTATGGATAGAGAAGGGAAGTACAGTGACAGCCGTCTACAGTACTTTCACGTATTTAATTTAGACAGTGCAGTAACCCCTCGCGTCGCGGTTTCTTTAGACATTATCGACAACGATATTGCGACGACAGCCGCATTGGGCTCAATTGCAATCTTCCGTACTCCGATTGACTCATTGACATTCTTCGGCCGTGTTGGTGCGTTGGCAGGTAAGTACTCTGACTCCGCGCTAAACCAATTTGATGTCCAAGATGATAACCTAGTCGGTGGTATGGGTGCGGCATACGCAATCTGGAAAACAGGTCAAGATGGTACATTCTTAGCGCTTTTCCCAGAGTACACCTACCTACACGGTGATATCGAGTCATCATCGGTAAAAACCACCTTGATGGCCGCAACACCACTTAGTGCAGATAAAACGCGCTGGGGCCAAATCAAGTTTGAGAACACTTACGGCACAACAGAGTCTGATTCATTGAAAGTAGACATCGACGAAACCCGCGTTTGGTTCAACTACAAAGTCTACCTATAATTTTTCTCTTCATTTAGTCCATTGTTATCACGATGATAACCTTTGCCTGCGGCCAGACCGCAGGCTTTTTTGTTTTTTCGGCGCTAAAAACGGCGTAAAAATATATTTTCTCCTCCCGATAAACCCTTATAAAAATTATGTAGGGTCGCATCCTACATAGCCGATTATATAAACACCAAGATCGCCATTATTATCTCCACCAGCCCAAGAAGACATCAAACAAATAGATAGTTTGGGGCATTCGTAGAGGTGAACAAGGCCGTTCACTGATCACGCAGCCATCGTATTTTCATAGGGGTGAAAATCGATTGGAGTGGAATATCATGACAACTCAATCATCAGCAACAAAACCGACCGTACTTGCGCTCTGTCTTATCGCGCTAGCGGCGCCATACGCCTACGCATCAAGCTCTGTCGATCTCGAGCAGACATCGTATTCAAACGTAATCGCGCACGGTCAAGACGTCTTTGCAAAATACGGCATTGATGACGACTTACCTAAACTTGGCCTTAGCTCATTGACGGCTGGGGAGCACTTGGTGGAGCACGTCACGCGTGAAGTGACGCTCGGCGATGAGGTCCGTCAGTCACGCGTATTTTTGGTCAAAGATACCGACGAAAAAGGCAACATCGACCTGCGCATCAAATACAACCCGAGTGAGTTGGATGAACGCGATGACGCCATCGCTGAGATTGAAAAGTACACCCGCACTGAATATCGCCTACGCGACTACGCACAAAGTTACGATCCAAACAGCGTTACAGCGGTTGAGCATGCCGATGGCACCGTGGTGGTCAGCTTTAACTACTCTAAATATGGCTTACCGCAAGACATCGCCTACTTTCGATTCTTGCAAGTTGCCATCACCGTAAAAGCAGGCGAGCCACAATCCATGGTGATTTCGAACGCCAAACCGTTCGATTTTGAGGGCTACCGAGTCGACCACTACCTACAAACCATCGATTTTCAAACGCGCAATGGCAAACTCATTCTTGCCAAGAAACAGATAGAGATGAGCGGACGTGCAAAAAACAAACCCGTGCATTTAAAAGCGGTCACCGAACCAGTCGCGCTGTATAACGAAGACAGCGGCGTCGAGATCATTCATCAAGAGCGTTTAACGGAAGTTTCGGACCCTCGCATTCGTGAAGCTCGCGTTAAATTGGACCGCGTATTCCCTCTTATGGGCGATATGATTCGCCGCAAAGGCATCGACCTTCCACTGCCTTACGGGGTGTCTGTCGCGTATCGAAACCAGGATATGAATGTGCCATTCAACGATTTTGTCATTGAAGGTGTCAGGCTCAATGAGCTCTTCGATCCGGAGCAATCCATCGGCATTGTTAATGCCGAAAGCTTAAGCGTTCGTGGCGATGTCAACATCCTTCCGTTCTGGAATGTGTTCGGCTATTTAGGGAAGCTCAATGTCGATGCCAAAGTGGATGCAGCCTACACAGGTGAAGCAGGCCAATCAATCAAAGACCTGATTGATAATAAATTGCCAGGCCTTGGCTTAGGTGACAAGTTCTGTGAAGGCGTTGCCGCATTGTGTAACCGAGGCCGTGTTTCTGTCCCGCTACATTTGGAATATGACCTGCGCGGTGTAGGGACGACGCTCTCAATCGGCTACAAAGAGTATTTTGCCTCACTCACCGGCACCGTATCGCAAACTCGTTTGAAAGGCCTGACTGAGTGGGGCGATCCGATTACGACAATCCAACCTATGGTCGGCTATCAATTAGTGGACTACCGTGCGCAAATTATTCTCGGCGCAGAGTATCAAGGTCTCGATCCTCGCATGGCAGGTCATGTAAAGGCAGGCGACTTAGAATTCGACTATGACATTGGGGTTGAGTTGAACAAGTGGGCTTATCTTGTTGGTTTTAATAAACAAATCGGAAAAAACTACAACCTTACGTTTATGTACAACAAAGGTGAAACTCGAGACTCTATGACACTTAACCTTGGGTATCGCTTCTAACCATTTTGTGCGCTTGGCTTGGCCCCTACCGAGTTGGGCGCACACCCCAATTTGATAAGAGCCGCCAATGAGGACTTCACCCTACAAACGCGATTATTGGGTGAGCCATTAGGCTTTTATCATCTCCTTATACGACGCATCAAACCTCCAGTGAAGAGACAACGCTATGGACATGGCGGGTTTGGTGACAACGGTTATTGGCACTTTGCCAACCATTACTTTGCCAACTATTGTGGACACAAACCATGACTTTGACATCCCGTTCTCTGCTGACCCTCTCTATGACATTAGTGCTGGCTGCTTGTGGCAGTGAGGACAGCAGCCCAGCGAATCCTGATAAGCCGCAGCCTCTTAATCCTTTGCCCAGTGAAGTAGTGCCTCTTCCAGTTGGGAATAGCACCATCGATGCGATAAAAGAGTCGGTCGTTGTGACCTCCCTCTCTGGCAATGAAGAACGTGTTTGGGTAGAGGCAATCAAAGGAGTTCCATACGCAAGCTACCCTGAGCGCTTTACTCATAGTGAAACCACACCACTGGCAACAGAACTCAACGCCACCGAATTTGGCTCCGTTTGCCCACAGTTGAGAGAAACCGAGATTGAACAGAGTGAAGAATGTTTAAATCTCAACATTTGGCGCCCTGCTGGAACGGTTGAAGGCGATCAACTGCCCGTCTATGTGTTTATTCATGGTGGAGATTTTGAATATGGCGCAGGTTCCGATCCTTTGATTCACGGCGATACCGTTGTGGCGCAAGGTGACTCTGACGGAAAGCCGTTCATGGTGGTGACATTTAACTATCGATTGGGTTTGCTCGGTACCCATTGGGTTAAGGGTTCAACGCAACCCGATGACACTCACAGTGGTAATTACGCTATTGGCGATCAAAAGTCGGCATTGAAATGGATTCAAACAGAAATTGAGAAGTTTGGTGGTGACAAAGAGAAGATCACCTTAGTTGGCCAAGGCGCTGGTGCTATGTCTATCAATTTGCTTCAGTTGTCTGACTCTGACGCCCCCACGCACATGGGTTACTTTCACCGCGCGATTATGCAAAGTGATATTTCGGGCTTTCAGTACGCGAGTTATGACCAAGCAGAAAAGACATCAGACGCGGTAAAAGAGAGCAGCATGACATTGTTCGGTATCGAGGATGTCGCTGAACTTACTTCGTATCGAGACGTCCTTAAAGTTCAGGAGGCCATCCTTAACCCAGTGAGTAAACTGACTCACTGGTTGAGCGATGATGTGACCGGCATTGTCAGTGATCACGGTTCATCGATGTCACTATTAGCTCCGTTTGCACCTTACATTGAATACAAAAAGAATGTGATTACTACTTATCCCGGCTATTTGCTCAAGACACAGCCGTCAGCAGCTGAGAGTGGATATGTTGTGCCTACCGTCATTGGCTCAAACCGCAACGAATCCAACACCATGAGCATTGTACCCAATTTGGCGTCATTGATTGTACCCATTGTCTGCAAGCTCAAAGGCTGTGATGACACACCAGAAAATGAAGCTCAAGCCATCTTGGCATGGCTGCAAGAAGACGCCAATGCAAAGCAGGTTAACCAAGGTTTACAACGTGCCGCGTTTGAGCATCAAGATCTCGATTTAGGTGATCTGCTTGATGGATTGGACCCTAATGTGTACGAAATTATCACCCACTTGTTTTTCGGTCTTGGTAACGATACCGCAGATAACCTGCTGGCACTGACTGACTACGCGAAAAACGACGAACATGAATTAGGTAACGCGATAAAAAACATGGCCCAATATCGCATGATGATGAACGACATGCTCTTTGCCGGCCCCGCTCGTGAAAAGGCCATTGAATCAGCGTACAGCTCGATGAACAGTAAAGACAAAGGCGCGTTTTACCAATTTGACTACACGCCAAGCTTCAACGTTTGGGGCTACTCTCAACCTGAAGATGGCAGTCTGGACATATTGTCGATGCTCAACACCGTCAGTTGCATGAGTGCAGCGTGCAGTGCGTCTGAGCTGCCTTTTGTGTTCAACAAGCCCTATACCGTCAATGGCTTAGAAATCAAACCGAGCAAAAAAGACAAAGCTCTAATGTCGACGCTTTCTCGCCTCTGGTTTAGCGATGAATTGTTCACCGACTACTCATACGATGCCGGAACCGATACGGTGATGATCATCGATGAGCAGGGTGAGGTTTCGCTCTCTCGTCATTGGGATAAAAACACCCAGATGGGCCTTGATCCTCAACTACGCAACGGAAGACTCACCGGATTAAGTGAGGCCAACATTCTGCTTGGGTACTTCCAGTAACGCTCATCAAGGCCAGTATCTCTGGCCTTTCTTTTTCGCGCGCATCAAGGTCTCACCATGTTGAATCTACACCAGGGTTTGAACACAAAGGGAATACTTTGCCTTTTGCTATTAGGGTTATTGGCAGGCTGCGCCTCGCCCTACCCACAGGTCAGTGACGACTTTGAAAAAAATTGGACACCGAAATCTTACGCCGCCCAAGTCTATTTAATACCCGATGCCTCTCACGCATTGGCTCACCGTGTCGCCCTCATTCAGCAAGCCACCAATTACATTGAGATGACCTACTTCTCTTGGGACAAGGACAGCGTCGGCCTAACACTGCTTAATGAAATCAAAAATGCGGCGGATCGCGGCGTTGCGGTACGTTTAGTACTCGACGACCTTTTGGTGTTTAACGAACAATGGTTAGCGCAGCTCGCTCAACACGACAAGATTGACATTCGAATTTTTAACCCATTTCACGCACGCAATATCGGTTGGTTAGGACGAGCTGCCGATTTTCAGCGCCATCACCAACGTCGAGATCATCGAATGCACGAGAAGTACTTCAATGTGGACGGAAAAACCATGATCCTTGGCGGCCGAAACATTGGTGAGGCCTACTTTGGTTACAGTCAGCACGGCAACTTTTTTGACCTTGACGCTATGTTTCAAGGAGATGTGATAGCGCCCTTCGAACAACACTACCGAACCCTTTGGACAAGTGATGCAGTCACACCGATTTCTACGCTCATTGCCAGCGACCCATCAGACCAATTCGAGGCATTTAACCACGAGCTAGATCATTCTCAGAGTGAAAGAGAAGACGTGGTGGCACACCTTGACCATACACTCCGCGCATTACCAGCCGTTGAGTATGTTTCCGCCGTCGTTACACCCATATTTGACTCATTGGCTAAACAAGAAAACAGCCTCCCATATCTTCGTACACGATTGGAAAGCACATTAAGCCCAGCGCTCGAAAGTGCCGATAATGTGGTGATTTCATCGCCCTATTTGATTCCGAACTCCGGGCATTTTGATGCCATTACCGCGTTGGCACAAAATGGGGTAGCACTGACGGTGGTCACCAACTCAATGGCATCGAATGACTCGGGGTTTGTGCCCGCTTATTACCAGACGCGACGCGATACGTTACTCGATATGGATGTACAGCTGTTTGAGCTGAAACGACACGCTCAGAGCCACGATCACTTTATTGATGGCCAAACTTATTACCACAATAAAGCTCTCATTATCGATAAGCAGGTTTCCTTTATTGGCTCGTCTAACTTCGATCCTCGTTCCGACTTTTTAAACTTCGAGCTCGGTGTGGTGATAGAAAGTGCCGCGTTTGCTAAGCAGTTGCATGAGTATTTGTTGGACGATCACACGTTATATTGGCAAGTCGCAAAAAAAGATGAGCAGCTGTTTTGGACCGACGAAGAGACGACGCAAGATTCTGATCCAGAATATGGCACGTGGCACACGCTACCCAATTGGATTCTTAGACAGATGAAGGTGGGATACGAACTCTAGTGTTAGTGGTACGCGGTTTGATTAGCTTTAACCTAAAACTGCGCACCAATTTTTAGGTGCAGACGAAAGTCATCCTGTGATGCGTCGCCGACGCTTTTCGCAATATCAAACTTGATGGGGGCATAGCGATTGTCCCAAATCACACTGAGCCCGACACCGTGTTTGGGCTCAAATTGGTCATCAAACGCGTCACCCATATCATAGAAACCGCCCAACCAAACATGGTTCCACACTTTGTATTGATACTCCGCCCCCAATGCAAAGAGATAACGTCCTCCCGTTAGCTCACCCGCCTCATTTTTTGGCGAAAGAGACTGGTACTCATAACCTCGCACCGTCCCATCACCACCAGCAAAAAAGCGCAGCGACGCGGGTAGAGCGTCAATTTGGGAGGTCAAGTTCGCTCCCAGATTGGTGCGAAGGTGGAAGGCTTGCTTGGGAGACAGTGACCATGACACCATCGACTCACCCGTCACTCTCATGACGGAGACATCCGAAAGCAGATCATCGCTTGCCGCTTCAACGGCATAGACATGTCGCTGTGCGAGTCGACTGCTTTGCGACTTTCTATCCAAATAGGAGAACGCGACCCCAGGTAAAAAAAGCTGGCTATGATCGCTAAGCGATGCCTGTGTGTAACGCTCACTCAAGTACTTCACGTAAAACTGGCCCTGCCAGCGTTGATTTAATCGCCAAGTTTTATCTAAGCTCAGCTCAAAAGTGTCACTTTGGGTATCGAGGTGGTCCCAACTTTTCGCATTGAACTCCACACGATAAAAATCCCCTAACACATCTTGGGTTGGCATTTTATAGGCGAGATTGAGCGATTGCTCTTGACGAGACAAGGTGGCAAGGCTGGCTAAACTATGACCTTTCGCATTATACCAAGGCAGATCCCAACCCAGTGAAGCTCTTGGGCCTAAATCCGTCTCAAAGCCTCCGCCGACTTTGACTTGGTTTCGCTTTGCCGGCTCGACGTCGGCCACAATGTCCACCTGATGGGGATGCATACGCGTAGATTGAAAGTCAGGATGCACTTTAACCTGTTTAAACCACTCGGTTGATGACAGAGTCGCTTGAAACTCACTCAGCTTTTCACTATCAAACCGTTCGCCATCTTCAAAGCCTGCCAAACTCAATAAGCGTTCTGGTTCAATTTGGCTGTTGTTGACGATCGTGTGACCAAACCGATACCGAGCGCCACTGTCAATATGAAGGGTAATAAACGCTTGGTGACGCTCGGGAGAGACCTTTACGCTGGCCTTTTTGACCTCATAGTCAAAATAGCCTTTGCGCAGCGCCAAGGAGTAGAGTTTGGATTTTAAGTGATCATAGGTTTGATGATCCAATCGCTCTCCTACTTGCGGAGTGTTCTTCAACAACAGTTTCTGAATATCGGGGTCCTCCCTTGCATCACCGCTGACCACAATATCAACGTCTGCGTTGATAACGGGCGCACCGGGCTCGACAACAATATCCAGATCGGTTTCGCCATTGCGGCTTAGGGTGACATTGGGCTCGTAATAACCGAAAGGTTGAAGCGCTTGCTTGACCTGCAGTTGAACTCGTTGTGGACGAATCTGGTCGAGGTCAAGTTCCCCGTACGGGGTGAGATAAGCCGCGACGTTGTCGTATAAGCCGCCATCAATACCGTGTATGTGAATAGACACTGCAGCGGCGGTCGGTGAGAAAAGAAAACTGGCGAAAGCGAAACACACGCTTGTTCGTTTCATTATTCTCTCCCAGTCGACCGCGTATGCGACCGACTGTAAGGGTCAAACAATAAAACTCAAACTCGCCTTTGAAGGACGATACCCTACCGATGCAGCGTTTAAAGATCTAACTGCCCAAGCGGCACAGGTTTACTGTAAAGGTAACCTTGGTGTAAGTTGACCCCTTGTGAGAGAAGGTAGTCGGCTTGTTCCGAGTACTCAACCCCTTCGGCGATCATGGTCAGGTTGAGCGCTTTGGCTAGATTAATGATGGCGTTAAGCACTGGTGCGCTCACGCTGTCGACGCCGATGGTATCGACAAAGCACTTGTCGATCTTCAGCACATCGATTTTGGTCTGCTCTAACACCGCCAGTGAGGTTTGCCCGGTGCCAAAATCATCAATGAGCACTTCGAGGCCTTTTTCGCGCAATTTTGCGATGCCCTCCCGGGCTTGACCATCAAGCAATTGACGCTCGGTCACCTCTAAACCTAATACAATGTTGCGCTTGGCGAACTGGTGGTGATGATTCACCAAAAACAGTTGTTTCTCCGCTGAGGCGAAGTAACCCGGCGGGAAATTGATCCCTAAATGGAACGGCGCATCAAAGTGGCGATCGCACCAATCATTCCAAGCTTGCTTGACCACCACATCAGTCAACTCATTGATTAAATCAAACTCTTCCATCACGGGAATAAACACGTCCGGATAGATCAAACCGCGAGTGGGATGCTGCCAACGCACCAAAGCTTCCACCCCAACCGTTCGACCACACGCCGCATCCACTTGCGGCTGATAATGGAGCACGAACTCATTGCGACGCAGTGCGAGCTTAATTTCTGCGTACATGCTGCGCTCTGCGCTCAACTGAATTCTGAGTAAAAACACCGCGATATACAGCACGATTAACGCCAGTGCTGCGAGACTCACGTAATACAGCGTGGTCTCACGTATTAAATCGCTGCTCGCTTCAACGACAATGCGGTGACCAAACTGTGACGACTGGGTCGAGTAGACGAACCAGCTATTGGGGATAGTGGCTCCGGCAGGGGCAATCTTACCATTAACAATCAGAACGGCGCTGTTGATGTTAGGCTCCGTCAGATAGCCCAAACGAGCACGAATGTAGTCTCTATCGACCAGCGATACCGCATGGTAGAGCTCACCATCAATCTCGCGTGAGTTAATCACCGCTAATGAAACGTCCACAGAGTTAGGAAGTGGCACCACATCAATGGTCTGATTATCAACCGGATCGGTCAGCGGATACAACGCACTGGTGTTGCTCAATGATGAGCAGATCACCTGACCATCACGCAGAGTCTGCTGCTCTTCCACTTCGCGTTCATAGCGCATGTTTTGCTGAATTACATGACAGAGATTCGGCGCGATGAGTGCAGCGCGGTTTTCATCAAGAATACCGTTGATGATGCGCTCGTAGGTGACCATGTAATGGTCACCGATATCTTGCAGGGTTTGGTGAATTTTTTGCGTGGCAAAATAGACCGAGGCAACGAAAATCAGCAGCGGCGGGATGACGTACACCGCGAAATGCGCAGCAGATTTTTTAACCTGACGATATCCAACCATAGCCAACTCAACTTACTGTTTATAATAATATTATAAAAATAACGTCAACACGGAGGTTATTCAATTTTCCTGTGCAAATTCACGCTTTGTTTGCGCCTAGCTGAGTCGCTCCAATACGATGGTTTGATCAAGCTGCTGATGAAAAGGTTGATAATCGAGTCCCATATCAAACAGATATTCTGTCACCAAGCTTCTCACGCACCCTTGCAATTCCTTTGCGCTCCAAGGTTTTTCAAAATAGTGACTCACCCCAGCGGTGTTGATAGCGGTGATGGTGTCGGTGTGGGTCGCTTGTCCAGTGAGCAATACTTTCTTGGTGTGCTTAAATCGGTTGTCATTGGTGATCTCGGTTAACAGTTCTACCCCTGTCATTCCAGGCATGACATGATCTGAGACCACGACCGCGATAAACTCGCCCTGTGCATCAAGCTTATCCATTAACTCCAGCACTTCCTCACCAGATTCACAATCTAACACCGTGAGCCATTGGTTGAGTGGCTCTAAATCCTGAACGACCGCACTTAATACTTCTCGTTGGTCGTCAACACAAATGACATTCAGCTTATCCATTGCTCTCTCCTAACGGTAACTTGACGCGAAAAATGGTGCGTGAAGGATCGCTTTTGACCACCACACTACCGCCATTTTCGCTGACGATTCTTTTAACGATGGCAAGCCCAAGGCCCAAGCCAAACGATAGACCACCTTTTTTAGTGGTGAAATTGGGCTGAAAAATTTTGCGCCGGGTCGGCTCATCAATCTCTGGCCCATTGTTAGCGATGGTGACCAAAATCCTCTGGTTGACCACCTTAGTGTGTATCTCAATCATCGGGTCGTCTGTGCTGCGCATCGCATCACACGCGTTTTTGATGATGTTGCTCCATACCTGAACAAATTCGGTCGAGGAGCCTTGAATCCTTGGCAATTGAGCAGGCCGCAAGTGCACATTCACTCGGCGTAAATCACTTTGCAGCAACGCAAGGGCTTTGTTGAGAGTGTCGTTGATGTCGAGCAGCTCCAGCGGCTCAGTGTCCGTGCGCCCAAGCTGTTTCACCGATTTGACGATGGCAACAGAATGGCGCGCTGCACTGCGCAAATCGTGCATCCCCCGCCCCATCTGCCAATATTTCAATGCAGAATTGACATCGCTTAGCCACTCGCTTGGCACCTCATCACTGGCCAACGCACGTGCGAGCGCAGTGGCGGTTTTGCTATTAACGCGATAGCGCTGCTCGATGTTTTTGGCCAAACGGCGAATCTCTCGTGACGAGATCATTTGCCCTTGCCGCAAGCCAAAATCAAAGTGCGCCTTATAAGCAGGTTTGACCTCAGAAAGCAGTTCACTCAGTTCTTGTTGTAGGCGCTCCGTTTTACTGCTGACAACACCAATCGCATTGTTGAGTTCATGGGCGATCCCCGCAGCCAGTTGACCCAAGGTGGTCATCTGCTCGGCGGTATGCAGCTGTTGCAACGCTTTTTCTTTGGCTAGCGCTTCTTGAGTAGCTCGGTGCTGGCGGCGATTGAGTTCATTGACCATCACTGGCATAAACTGCGCATTGAGCGGCCCCAACCGTTCAGGCTCCACCGCTGCCGTGGTGCGATCAATCCAAGCCAGTTTGACATCCGTTTTGCTGATGACCGTTGAGGAGGCTATCCACGTCCCGGAGAAAAAACTGTGCACGCCAATGAAGGCGCTTGGCCCAGCGGTAAATACCTTGATGCGTTTGCCTTTGGATTCGGATTCCACAAACCCCTCAAGCTCACCTTCTCGAACATAGTAGAGCCGATCGTTACCGCCATTTTGTTGCAAGATCACCTGATTCGCCGCCAAATCCATTTGGCGTTCTGGATCTGAAAAATAGTGACGAATCAGCTCGTCCATGACGTTATCCAACATGGCCAATAAGATTTAAAATCCACACCAACACAAAGCTCAGTAATACGCCTACTACGCCAAGAATCACCCCGACTTTCGCCATCTGGTTGCTCTGCACGTGACCCGTTGCGTGCGCCAGCGCGTTCGGCGGCGTACTGATGGGCAGCGACATGCCAAGCGAGGCAGCGAATGTCACCACAAGAATCAAGGTCACTTCACCGCCCAATGGCGCCAGTGACGTCATCGAGGTGCCAAGCGCGGCCATAATCGGCATCAACAAGTTGGCGGTTGCGGTATGAGACATGAAATTCGCCATCAACAAGCAGAGCATTGCAGCGCCAAACAGGACAACGTAAGGAGAGAAAGCATCAAACGGAATACTGTGAACGACACTCTGTGCTAATCCGGTTTTGTCCAGTGCGAGACCAAGCGCAATACCACCGGAAACGAGCCATAGGACATCCCAAGAGATCTTCTTCAAATCTTCTTTGTTGATGATGCCGGTGAGCGAGAAGATCGCCACCGGGATCAGCGCCACGGTGTAGGAGTTCATACCGTGGCTAGAGCCCATCAACCACAATACAATCGTTAGAGTGAATGTCGCGTACACTAAGATTGCTTTCGGCGTCTTGAGGAACTTTCCTTTGATCGACAGTTCAATGCGTTGCTGCTGCGCGCGGTAGAGGCTGTTCATTAACACCCATGCGAGCGCCATCATCACCACGACAAACGGCACACCAAATGCCATCCACTCACCAAAACTGATGCTGTTCTCGCCCACCAGATACTTCAACGCGATCGCGTTGGGCGGTGTGCCGATAGGCGTCCCGATGCCGCCAATATTGGCCGCGACCGGAATACAAAGTGCAAACGCCACACGCGCTGGATCTTTGGGGCCAAACAGCGCAATCACCGGCGTTAAGATCGAGAGCATCATCGCTGTGGTGGCCGTATTGGACATAAACATGGAAAAGATGCCCGTGATCAGCATCAACCCGAGCATCACATACTTAGGATCATGGCCGAACGGCTTGAGCAATACCCGCGCTAAGTTGACATCCAACCGGTATTTCGTTGCGGCCATCGCTAAGAAAAAGCCACCTAAAAACAGCATGATAATAGGGCTCGCGAAGGTCGCCATAATGTCCGAGTAGTTGAGCAAAGTACCAAAGTGCGCCTCACCCTCATTAGCGCGAAACCAATAAATACCCTTGTTGGAAACCAGCAGTAACTCCAACACAATGATCACCACCGACGTGGCATAAATGGGGATCGGCTCAAATACCCAGCACAACGCAGCCAGTAAAAATATCGCTGTTACGCGTTGTTGTACCAGCGTAAATCCGTCAAACGGGAAAGCGGACAGAGGTAAGGCGAGAACGATCAGTGGAATCACGATCGGTATAATGAATTTCAAGTACTTTTGCATGACACAGCTCATCCTGAGAATAATTTCTCGCCGCAGTATCAGGCCTTAGAAAGTGAACGACCCTAGTGTCGGATCAATCTTTTTGCAACTATACCAATGAGTTATTTGGAATGTGATCTAGGGCGCACTTTTCGCGTGCTACGCTACAACGTAGCTGACATCAAGCGCTCAATGTGCTGTCATCCGCAACCGCAAGGAAAACAAACGTGCATATTTAACCATAATCACACTAATTTCGTGACATTGGGGTGGTTGATTTAAAATTCAATAGCGATATTGTTGCCATTTTTGCACATGTAAAATGACAAACGTGATATTTATCACACTTATGATTTCACGCAGAATACATTCCGTACAGAGAACAACTTCTCCCATGTGAACAAATTCTGAGGAAATCAAAATGAAAAAAGTATTATCAGTACTCGCCCTTACCACACTGACTTCAAGCATGGCTTTTGCGGCTAGTGACTACACACTGAACGTAGAGTCGAACAACAACCAAGCTAAAGTTACCGTATTGAAAGATGGCCAAGCGGTCAGCAACGTACCGGTGAAAGTAGTCGGCAACGGCACCAAAACTTACGTTTCTGGCTCAAAAGGCACCTTCGTTGCGGCAAACTTGTTCGACAACGGCCGTACCTTCACCTTCGAACTGGTCGATGACAACGGCGAAGTCGTTCGCGAACAACGTTACCTCACTTCATTCTAAGTTAGACGGTTGCTGTCCACAGCTGTCTGCGTGAATCGTCACAGTGAGACGAGCCTTGTGCGGCCAAGTCTGCACGGGCCTGAGCCCTCTCTCAAAAGCGCCCGGTGTGAACCGGGCGTTTTTATTACTAGGATGTGACTGTTCGGATTGCTTTTACGCCATCTAGGTAGGCTTGTATTGGCTAAAGTACTGCTCCCACACCGGCGGCGTCCCGATCACTTGCTGAGCAATATCAATAAAGGCTTTTGCCAAAGGCGAGACGTTGCGGTGAGTATACAGGGCGTAGACATCACCAAAAGAGGGCATGTGATAATCTGGGAGCAACTGAACCAACCCCATCTTTTCGATTTCTTTGGAAATCATAAACTGACCAATCATCGCATACCCCATCCCTGATTTAACACTGTCGATCACTAACTGAGGCTCATTGACGCGATAGGGCCCGGTCATGGTGAAGGTATCCAAGCGCAAGTTATCTTTCGAGTGGATCTGCAATTTATCAATCACAATACTGCTGTTAGCGTAAATAACCGCCGGGAGGGCCACCAATTGCTCAGGGGTCTCAGGCAGACCATGCTGCTCAACAAACTCTTCAGACGCCACTAGCGCCAATTTGTTGTCCGCCAGTCGTTTCGCCACCATGGACGAATCCCGCATTGGGCCGATGCGAAACGCGAGATCAATACGTTCTTTGATCACATCAACACGTAAATCATCCAGCACCAAGTTGACGGTCGCTTTCGGGTATTTCTCCAAAAACGCTTCCACCACCTTTTGAATGTACTTACGCCCAAACAATGTGGTGCTTGAGATTCTCAAGTTGCCAACAGGCTCACTATGGTAAGACTCGGCAATTTGCTTGGTCTCTTCGAGCAGCGAACTGACTTTATTGGCTTGATCCACAATCTGATAGCCGACATCGGTTAGCGACAACGAACGGGTAGTTCGGTTGATAAGCCTTACCCCTAAATGCTCTTCAAGCTGTTTCACCTGCTTAGAGAGCACTGAACGGTCGAGATTGAGTCGGTCTGCCGCTTTGGCAAACGAGCCTGCTTTCGATACTTCCAGCAACAGCTCCATCCTACTGGCCAAATCCATTCACACCTCTAATTATCTATCCACCATTCATTGCGCCATAGTAGCGGAGCTACACAAAAAAATTAAGCCCGCCATATGGCGAGCTTAATGGGTGGTCTTGATAAAGCAAGTGCTAATCGAAGGCGTTACACTTTGAAAAAGCCAAGTTCTTCTTTTTGCGTGACTGCGAGTTTTGACAGCTCAGCCGAGGCTTGCAGCGTTTCATCCACACCCGAGACATTCTTTTGCACCAGATCGTAGGCGTGAGTGGTGTTTTGGGAAATGTCCTCGGTGACGCTAAATTGCTCTTGCGCGGCGGTCGCCACTAGCGTGTTGATTTCAGAGATGGCGTCCACCGCGCGATAAATCTCCTCAAATGAGGCTTTCACGCGATCGGCAAGCTCGACTGACTCCTCAATCAGCTCAACATTTTTGCTCATATTCTGCTGCGCCACATCAGATTGTTTTTGCAGCTTTTCAATAATCTCTTTGATGCTTACGGTAGAATCTTGCGTTTTGGATGCCAAACTGCGCACTTCGTCCGCCACCACGGCGAAGCCTCGCCCATACTCACCCGCACGCGCCGCCTCAATGGCTGCATTCAGCGCCAGCAAATTGGTTTGCTCTGAAATGGTATTGATAACTTCAATCACGCTGCTGATCTCTAGCGCAAACTGGCGCAAATCACTGACAATTTGCGCGCTGTCATTGACAGAGGCGCTGATAGAATCGGTCAACGCGATGTTTTTCTCGAGAGTCAGCTTACCGTTGGCGACATTCTCACGTGCACCTTTGGCAACCTCTTCCGCTTGCACCGCTTGCTGACTCACCTCTTGAGAGGTAGAAGACAACTCATTGATGGCTGTGGATATTTGTTCCATCTGCGCCAACTCTTGATGTGCGTTGGACTTGGTGTCATTCATGATGACGTTGAGCTGCTCAGACGCCGAAGAGACGCTTTCTGAGATGCCGTGCGTGTTCTTAATTAGCTCAGAGAGTTGCAGTTTGAGCTTGATCAGAGAAAGATAAATACCCGTCTCTTTGCCCGTTTGCGGGATCTCTTGACTGAAATCCCCTTTGGCCATCTCTTCCATCAAATGCGCAATTTCATCGGGCGTACCACCAACCGGGACTAATACCAGCTTGTCGACCAACACAAAAAGCACGCCAATCGCTAGCAGCAAACTCACGAAACCTATAACAGCAGATGTGATCAATTGATCGTTCGCATTGCGCTCGATTTGCGCATCACGGATGAAGGTAACGAACTTCCATCCACTGACGTCCAGTTTTGTCCAAAAGGCGGTGAAGTCGGTCGCCTTACCATCCACTACTGCCTCGTATTGTAGGATCTGGGTATCCTTGTTGAATTGTTTATAGAGCGGGCGCTCTTGGTAGATGTCTTTTCCCAATAGATCTTGATACGGGGACAGCAAAATAGTGCCATCTTCACCGTATAGGAACATGTCATTGCGACCTTTGATTTTAGTCAGCAATGAATCGAGATAGATCGACGTGATCACAGCCACTTGAGGATCGATTTTATAGGCCAATACCACCACTTCTTTTTGTGTCACAGCAGAGACAAAAGGCGGCGAAACGAAAAATGTCTTCCCTTGTGTGAACAGTGCAGTGTAATAAGAGCGGCTGAGCTCTTTAACGTTGAAATCCATTTGGCGACCTTCCACGTTGTATATGCCGCCATCCACATCAATAATATACGCGCCCTCAATAAAAGACTGCTGTGTGCGATAAAGCATTTCCAACTGCGTCACCGCTTTGGTCGATAAACCTTGGTCAGTGATATCACCAACGCTCACCTTAACGCCCGACAAGACGTGTTGGTAGCCAGTAAACTTCTCAGTTAGGTAGGTTTCTACTGCAGCATTTTTCTCCATCAGCACTGTTTGGCTGAGTGCCACGCTCTCCTCTTTGAATGATAAAAATCCAGTAACCGTCAGCAATGCGACGATGACAACAATCATGCTGCCAATCGCCGCGGATATTTTCAGTTTGAATGAATTCACACTCATTTCCCTTTGTCATTATTGAAATATGCACTAAGGGTAAAGCGATGCCGCCAATCCGTTATTGATCGGAGTTAATCTTGATGCTGAAACTATCATTCCGAGTGATAATTTAACCATTCAAATGACGGGGGAGTCTTGCAGCGTGGGTGGAATCTGCTAGGATGTGCGCCCTCTACTCGATAAGGTGTTCACCATGAATCGTAAAAAACGCATCAACCAGATTTTGAAGTCAAAACAGAAAAAAGCGAACGCTAAGCTGCACAAAAGCAACAAGCCACGTTACATCTCTAAAGCCGAGCGCGCTAAGCTTGAAAACGAGGAAGAGAACGCAACCCAAGTATCCGACAAAGAGACTGAGCAGAGCGCAGCCGATTCAGTATCAGCGACGCAGTAATAGATCGTGGTCGATGGCGATGAATCGATCACTCGCCTCTATCAAGCTTTGGGCTGTCAGTGCCTCGACACCGTAAACGTCAACGGGCGTATTAAAACGCTGCTTAATACGCTCCAGTAACAAGGTAAAATCCCCATCCCCTGACAGCAGTACGACTCTATCCACTTGGGCCGCCGCCTCATAGACATCGAGCGCGATACCCACATCCCAATCCCCTTTCGCACTGCCATCTTGACGCTGGATGAAAGGTTTCAACTTCACATCAAACCCGATACCACGCAAGATATGGTGGAACTGGCGTTGTTTAGGATCATGAGAAGCGATGGCGTAAGCATTGGCGATCGACACTTGACGCCCTTGCGTCGCCACGTACCAAAATTGGTTGTAGTCGAAGTGAGCGCGGAACTGCGCACGCGTGGTGTAATAGATGTTTTGCACATCCACAAAGAGTGCGATGGTTTCCATCAAGTGCATCCAACCTAGTGATTTAGCTATGGTTCGGCACTGTAACAGAATTCGATGAGGTTGAGAAATCGGTCTATTGACAATAACAATAGCGGCAGAGAGTCCCTGCCGCTATCGCTCGTCTAGCCAACGAGTTGTTAATTTAATACGGTGTAGCCACGGTTGGTCATGCAGTTACGCATCACGGTTTGGCGTTCAGCTTCATAGTTTTTCTGGTTTTCACGGCGATCTTTACTACCACCAAGCACACCAACCGCTAAGCCCACGCCAGCGCCCTTCTGCGCACCTTCCGAACCTGAACCACCAGCGATTGCCGTACCCGCCGCGCCCAGCGCTGCACCTTTGGCTGCGCCACCGACAGCACCACGTGATTGGGTGTCTTTTTGCACTTGATTGGCCAACTCTTCACATTGATGTTTATCGTAGATGAAGTCTTTTTCATCAACGCCGTTTTTATCAATAATCAAATTGGCGTTTGCGCCGGCTGCCATAACAAGGGTGGCAAATAACGTGGTCATTCGTTTCATCGTTGCTCCAACAAAGCGTTCGCGTTAATTCGTTGTTAAGGAGAATAAGCAACCCTGCGCCGCTTCACTAGGAATAACGATTATTCCGTCTTATTTTCTGGTGCAAACCAATGCAATGAACGATGCAATTGTGTGACGCTGCCGACCACAATCAGCGCGGGACTCACGGCTTGTTCGGCGAGATTCGCCAGATCTGCAAGTTTACCCGTTAAGACGCGCTGCTCTTTGCGAGTGCCGTTTTCGATGATGGCGCAGGGCATGTCGACATCCATACCCTGCTCAATAAGATTGGCCTGAATGTGGCGACACTGTTTTAAGCCCATATAGAAGACTAACGTATTGTTTGGCTGTGCCAGCGCGGACCATTGGATCTCTTGTCCGTTCTTTTGAACGTGACCGGTAATAAACTGCACGCTCTGGGCATGGTCTCGATGCGTCAAAGGAATCCCCGCGTAAGAGGTCGCACCTGCGGCGGCGGTGATGCCCGGCACGACTTCAAATGAGATATTGTGCTCGGCGAGCGCTTCCAACTCTTCGCCACCACGGCCAAAGATGAATGAGTCACCACCTTTAAGGCGCACGACACGTTTGCCTTGCTGGGCTTTTTCGACCAAGATTTGATTAATTTGATCTTGCGGTACACAGTGAAAATCGAGCTGTTTACCCACGTAAATCCGCTCTGCCTCAGGGTTAGCGATGGCAAGGATCGCCTCTGACACTAATCGGTCGTACACCAAGACCTCCGCTTGCTGGATAACTCGATACCCTTTCACTGTCAGCAAATCCGGATCGCCCGGGCCCGCTCCGACCAAAGAGACAAAACCACCTTGATTTGTGTTAACAGCGTTTGCAGACATAACCACCACTCTTAAAAATTCACGATAAAAAGTGACAATCGCTCTATTGGAATCATCACTTGTTATCGAAATTCAGCCCCGGGGAGAGCGGGGCTGAGTGACATTATTTCGCGTTCAATACCGGAGTTGCTTGCGCGTTCGTCTCTTCTGCGTCAAGCGCTGGCGCTGTTTTCGCGTGAGTGACATAGAGAGGGATGCAGGTAAACACAAGGCCACCGACAATGTTACCTAAAATCGTTGGGATTAGGTTAAAATTTAACCATGTCGCGACACCAAAATCCGCACCCAACATCATACCTAGCGGGAATAGGAACATATTGACTACTGCGTGCTCGAATACTAGCGCAAAGAAAATAAAGATAGGGAACCACATAGCGGCGATACGACCACTTAAACGGCGCGCGGTCATATTACCAATCACACCGAGACACACCATGAGGTTACACAAAATGCCGCGCACGAAGCAGGTGATCCAACCATCCATACCTAATGATTCAAAACCCGCCGAGCGTGCTGTTGATGCATTGATGATGGTTTTAGCGACGGCGCCGCCATCATTGGTGAAGTTGGAGGTCAGTGACAGCGCAATGATGTAAGCGATGAAGATAGAGCCTACTAGGTTGCCCAGGCCAACGAGCCCCCAGCAGCGAAGGACGCGGCCCCAGGTAATGCCTGGACGGTTTTCAAATTTCGCTAGCGGCGCTAAGCCAAAGACACCGGTCACTAAGTCGTAACCCATAATACTCAAAATCACAAAACCCACAGGGAACACCATCGCCCCGACTACACCCAACCCAGTTTGGGTAATCGTCGTGAGCGCCAGAACAACCGCCAGTGACAGGATAATACCTGCCATAAAGCCACGGATAAGTAAATCTCGCGTATGGGTGTTGGTTTTCGCTTCACCAACATTGATCATCGTTTGCACGAATTCAGCAGGCTTGAAATCAGACATCATTGTCTCTCCATAAAGTTTAAAAATAAAAGTGAATAGGGAAAGGCTCCCGGCTGTCGCAACCCTGCGCCAACAGGGAACCTTTAATCTATTGACTCTTAGAAAGAAAGTAAGCGATAACGCTAACCCTCAATCTCTACCGCCCCTTTCACGACGCGGGCATTAAACGCTTTGACGCTGAAGCGCTCATCTTCCATACACACGCCCGTTGCTAGGTTGAAATGCTGCTTTTTCAGTGGGCTTGCCACCCAAAGTTCGCCTTTGTGCTCACCGATAAGACCGCGTGATAACACGTTGGAGCGCGCGAAGGGATCCATATTGCTGATAGCAAACACCTCTTCCGCTTCTGACGGACGAAAGATTGCCACTTGTTGCTCCTTCACTAGCGCACATACGCCTGTACCAGGAATGATGTCTGTGATGTCACATACTTTTTCAAATGCCATGATGATGCCTCCGCTCTTATTCAGTCACTGCTACGTGAAGGATGTCGCCCTTTATTTTCGAGGAGACGGCTTCAGGGTGTTTTTCGGTGTAAGTGGCTGGGCGGTGCTGAGCACGCTCATCAACAAACACGACGTTGTCATCACGCTTATCTGAGTTGATGAAGTGTGAGAAGCGTTTTAGCTGCGACTCATCGTTGATGGTACCCGTCCACTCACAGCGGAACGCTTCAACCAATTTCGCCACGTCCGTTTCTAGCTGTTCGTTGATACCCAGCTTGTCATTGACAATCACTTCACGCAGGTAATCAACGCCACCTTCCATGTTCTCAAGCCACACAGATGTTCGCTGCAGTGGCGCAGCCGTACGGATGTAGAACATCATGAAACGGTCGATGTATTTAATGAGCGTTGCTTCATCTAGGTCGCTCGCGAGCAAATCAGCGTGGCGCGGCTTCATACCCCCGTTACCACAGACGTACATGTTCCAGCCTGCATCGGTCGCGATGATGCCAAGGTCTTTACCTTGCGCTTCCGCACACTCACGCGTACAGCCAGAGACACCGAACTTCATCTTGTGTGGCGTACGGATGCCTTTGTAGCGGTTCTCGATCATCACGCCTAGGCCAACTGAATCTTGAACACCGTAGCGACACCAAGTGGAGCCCACACATGTTTTGGCCATACGCAGCGCTTTGGCGTACGCTTGACCGGTTTCGTAGCCTGCGGCAATCAGCTTTTTCCAAATGGCTGGAAGGTCATCTTTTTGCGCGCCAAATAGACCGATACGCTGCGCGCCCGTCACTTTGGTGTAAAGGTTGTATTCCGCTGCCACTTCAGCCAAGACTTTCAATGCTTGTGGGGTGACTTCCCCACCCGCCATACGCGGAATCACCGAGTAAGTACCGTCTTTTTGCATGTTACCGAGGAAGTTATCGTTGGTATCGTGTAGCTTAACCAGTTGTGGTTTTAGGATGTGCTCACCCCAGCAAGAAGCCAGAATAGAACCCACTGCTGGCTTACACACTTCACAGCCGTAGCCTTGACCATACTTCTCTAGAAGCTCATCAAACGTTTTGATCTCTTCAATGCGAATCAGGTGGAATAGCTCTTGGCGAGAGTAGGCAAAGTGCTCACAAATATCGTTTTTCACTTCGATGCCAGATTTCGCTAGCTCAGCGTTCAGCACTGATGTGACCAGTGGGATACAACCACCACAGCCAGTACCTGCACCGGTTGCCGCTTTAATGTCAGCAATCGTGTGGTGACCTTCAGCCACCGCTTGTGCCACTTTGCCTTTCGTTACATCGAAACAAGAACAGATAACCGCACTTTCTGGTAACGCGTCTGCGCCCAGTGTTGGCTTCTCTGCACCTGCGTGCGCTGGCAGGATCAGCGTATCTGGGTGCTCTGGCAGGTCAATTTCGTTCAGCATCAACTGAAGAAGATCGCCATAATCAGACGTATCACCAACCATCACCGCGCCAAGCAGTTTTTTGTTGTCTTCGGACACAATCAGACGCTTGTAAACTTCTTGCTCTTCGTTTTGGTAAACGTAGCTCTTACAACCTGGAGTACGACCGTTGGCATCGCCAATAGACCCGACTTTCACGCCCAGCAGTTTCAGTTTGGCCGACATGTCAGCGCCTTCAAACTTGCTGTCGTTACCAAGCAGGTGATCAACCGCGACCGTGGCCATCTTGTAACCTGGCGCCACTAAGCCGTAGAACATATCGTTCCAAGCGGCACACTCACCGATCGCATAGATGTTCTCATCTGAAGTTTGAGCAACATCGTTGATGGCGATACCGCCGCGAGTTCCGATCTCTAGCTCCATTTGACGCGCCAGTTTGTCTTGCGGGCGAATACCGGCCGAGAACACGATAAAGTCCGTCTCAAGCTCAGTGCCATCGGCAAAACGCATCACGTTACGTGTATTCTTGCCTTCTGGTGCAATCTCAAGTGTGTTTTTGCTGGTGTGAACGTTCACGCCCATGCTTTCAATTTTGTTACGCAGTTGGTCGCCGCCCGCTTGATCGAGTTGCTCAGCCATCAACTTAGGTGCAAACTCGACGACGTGTGTTTCAACGCCCAGCGCCTTTAATGCGCCTGCCGCTTCAAGGCCAAGTAGACCGCCGCCGATCACCACACCGACTTTGCTCTTCTTCGCACAAGCTTCAATCGCTTTTAGATCTTCAATGGTGCGGTAAACAAAGCAATCTTTGCTTTCGCGACCTTTAATGGGCGGCACAAATGGGAAAGATCCCGTCGCCATAATCAGCTTATCGTACTGAATTTCACGGCCAGAGCTTGAATAGACGGTGCGTTTGTCTCGGTTGACGTTAATTGCGCGCTCACCGAGTAAGACGTTGATCGCGTGTTTTTCGTAGAAGCCTTCTTTAACGAGTGAGAGTTCTTGCGCGGTATGGTGAGAAAAGTAAGAAGAAAGGTGGACACGGTCATAGGCAACACGAGGCTCTTCGCAAAAAACCGTGATGTCAAACTGTGAGACATCCGTCTTATCGACCAAATCTTCCAGATAACGATGGCCAACCATGCCGTTGCCGACGATGACCAGTTTCAACTTGCTCATAATACTTCCTAAGAGTTAGGTGCTTATATCTGAGCGCATTGTTTATCGATTGGCTGATTTATTTCATGACGTAAATCAATTCAAAAATCAAACTACCCTAAAGGGGTAGACGTGAACTAAAGTGAATTCAAACACCTATCTGCCATTTATGATTTGAGATCACACTAACACTGTAACAGTGCACCTAATTTCATTTTCATTAGTGTGATCTTACTTCACGCCTGAACTTGATTAGTGAAATTAATGGCATAATATGTCTATTAATCAAACAAAAGTATAATAAAACAGCGGTTAACAGATGGCTTCAGGGAACGAACTCGATATTTTTCGACCGTCGCGGCAATTGCGACGGGCAACGTTATTTTGGCTTAGTTTAGTGTTGGCCGCCATGTCGATGCTGGTGGCCATTGTGAACGTCTATGTTGGACCGTTTTATACGCTTGCCTACATAGAAGCGATGTTTTGCACCTTCTCTCTTTACGTGGGTTACTGTTGCTATCATGGCAGGCACTCGAACACCTTAGCAGTGCTCTACATTTATAGCGTGGTGGCCATCATTAGCATCGCGACCTATAGCCACCCAGTCGCGCACGGCTTGTTTGTGTGGGCGTTCCTTTACCCAGTTCTCTTTTATCTGATTCTTGGTCGTCGACAAGGCTTCATTGCAACAGCGATTGGATTCTCTTTACAGTTGGTGATCATCTCTCAAAAAAGCGGCGATACCGCCCTACTTGATTACTTCCACCTCTCGATTAACTTTGCGCTTGCCTTTGCCGCGGTGTGGGTGACTGCGCACGTCTTGGAGGTCAAGCGTAAAACCTCTGAAGCCTCCTTAGGTCACCTAGCGTCACGCGACGCTTTGACGGGTGTCTACAATCGTCATGCGTTGGTGCATAACTTCGAGCGTTATCGTCGTGAGAGCCAAACACTGCCTCTCTCTTTGCTGATCTTAGATTTGGATTACTTTAAGCAGGTCAATGACCAATTTGGCCACGATGTCGGAGATAAGGTGCTGATACAGACGGCGGCACTGATTGATGCCTTAAGCGATGAGCATCTGGTCTATCGCATTGGAGGCGAAGAGTTTTGTGTTGCCCTGCACAACACGGATTTACCGCAGGCGATGCAAAAAGCCGAACAGATTCGCGCCACGATTGAACGTGCAAACTTTCACTCTCGTGAAGAGCCGATTCATTTAACCGTCAGTATTGGGGTTTACCAGTGCGACCACTACCACGACCTTGAAAGTGTGCTGCGTGAAGCCGACAAAGAGCTTTATCGCGCCAAACAAAATGGCCGCAATCAGGTCATGGTATGCAATGAAGCGGCGGCCTCATAGGGCCGCTATTCTGCGGTGTCTGACTCGTCGTCAAACACGACGTTGTAGTTTTCTGTGTAAGTACAGTGAGGTTGGCGGCTACAAGTAAAGAAACGCCGACCTTTGAACTCCCCTTGGCTGGCAATCTTGATGTTCATTGGGCTGCCGCAGCGTTTGCAAAAACGCACCTCTTTATCCGATTCAATTAGATCAATATGTGCGGCGAGCAATCGACGCAGTCTCCCGACTTGATAGCTGTGCTTGACCGTTGCACCGATAAGTGGGATTCCGGCAGATTTGCATACGTGCATCAAGAGCTTCTGGCGCTCGACCTTACCTTTATTGAGCTCTTTACCGTCATCAAGCTCAATCACGGCCCGCACATCCAAAGAACGAGGATCGCACACCACATAGTCAAAATAGCTGCGCGCAATGCGGTTGTTGGCGATAAACCACTGCTTTTTGTCGGTGGCCTTGGGCGCTATGACGTTCGCCATGTTCACTTTACTCAGCACCACCGCTTGCTGACCAACCGCGCTGATAAGGGCATTGTAAAACGCCGTCTCTTGCATGTTGAGTAGCGCGCCTTTGCGTTTGTAGGCGCTGTCTTTGAGCTCATCTTGCTTAAGAAATCGCTTTTGCACGATGAAAAAGAAGATCACTAGTATCGCAACAACGATGAAAACACTTTCCATTCCATTCACACCAATAGCTTAACTTTTCAATACTTTACCACAACTTCATTCCGCCGCAGCAGATTTGTAGCAGCGCTCAGGGCGCCCGACCGTGCCGTAGTTGAGATCCGCCGTCAGCTCACCCGTACTGATTAAGTGTTCCAGGTAGCGCCGAGCTGTGGTGCGGCTTGCACCAATCTGCTCGCCCGCCTCATCCGCGGTCAAACTCTCAGCTTGCTTGAACAGTGCACGAATTTTATCCAAAGTGACGGCATCAATGCCCTTTGGCAATCGGGCCACATGGGATGTCGGTGGCGTGGATGCTTGCAGCATTTTATCCACTAAGCGTTGATCGATACCGTCACTGTGCGTCAGCTGTTGCTGCCTATCTCGATATTTGCTTAATGCCGCTTCTAGGCGAGAAAACACGACGGGTTTGAGCAAGTAATCCACCACACCTCCGCGCATAGCCTGTTGTAAGGTCTCAACATCGCGCGCCGCCGTGATCAAAATCGCGTCACACTGGCGCTGTTTTGCGCGCAATTCACGCAAAATGTCCAACCCCGTTCCATCAGGCAAGTGAACATCGAGCAGCACGAGATCGGGGGCCAGCAGATCGAGTTGCATGTCTGCTTCCACTTTGCTTGTCGCGATACCAATAACCTCAAAGCCGCCCATCTGATCGAGATAACGTTGGTGCAGCTGCGCGATGGCTAAGTCATCTTCCACAATCATGATTCGAATCGCCGAACTCATCCTTGCTCTTCCTTTGGTAAATAGACTGTCATTCTGGTGCCAAAATCCTTGTTATCGGTAATATCTAACTGCCCGTGGTAACGTGTAGAGAGCTCATTCACTAAGTATAATCCGACCCCGCGATTGGATTGGTCTTTACTCGACACACCGCGTTGAACAAGATCCTCTTTGCTTAGGTGTACAGGTAGCCCGCAACCTTGATCGCTCACCTCAAGAATGATCTCGTTACCATAATCACTGATCGACACTTCTATGATGCGCCTTGATTGGGCTAACTGCCCTTCTTGACTAATTGCCTCACGCACGGCATCGAACGCGTTGTCGATCAAATTACCTAAGATGGTGACTATGTCTTCGGCATTGATTCGCTTTGGCAACGGCTCGAGTCTTGTGCCTTCTTCTACCGCCAACTCCAATCCAAGCTCGCGCGCGCGCTCGGTTTTACCAAGCAGCATGCCCGCGATTAGCGGCTCTTTAACCGTCTCGCGTAAAAATTCGATCAAGACTTGGTAATGCTCAGTCTCTTGGCCAATCAATGCAAGCACTCCCTCTAACTCCCCCATTTGCACCATGCCGCTGATGGTGTTGAGCTTGTTTCGATGCTCATGCGTTTGAGAGCGGAGCATCTCTGCGTACTCTTTGGTTTTGGCCAATTGCTCAGTTAAATCTGTGATATCGTCACGCAAGCGGAAACTGGACACCGCACCGACCACTTGGCCATCCAATATAATCGGGCTGCGATTGGCAATAAGACGTTTATTATTGAGGTAAAGATTGATGTCGTTATCGGTGCGAGCAGTCGTCAACACAGTATGCAAGTCACTGTCTGGCAACACTTCACTGAGTGGCTGATTCAAACATGCCTGTTTATCCAAACCTAAAATTTGGCAGGCACTTTTATTGATTGAACGCAGTTTACCGGCGCCATCGATACTCAAAATGCCTTCTTTAAGGGTTTCCAGTGTCACATCCAACTCGACATAAAGTCGGCCAATCTCTTCGGGCTCAAACCCCAATATCGCTTTTTGAAAGCGACGTGATGCGTAGCTAGAGACCAAGGCGTTCGCACCGACCACTATTAATGCCATCACAATCAAGAAGAACAGGAAGGGTTCAATCCTGTCTTGAAGCCGGTCAATCAAATACCCGACAGACACAACGCCGATGATCTCACCTTGCTGATTGAACACCGCCGTTTTACCCCGCACGGAGTAACCCAGTGAGCCTTTGGCGAACGAGATGTACGCCTCCCCGTTGACCAAAGCGCGCTTGTTGTCACCACCGCGCATTGGCTTACCAATTCGATCATCGACTGGGTGCACCAAACGCAGCCCTTGCTTGTCGCCGATCACGATAAACGCGGCGCCAATCAACTGGGTCAAATCACGATAGCGCTGCTGACTTTGCACCTGGCCGGTTTCAATCATTTCAATCACAATCGGTGATTTGGCAAGAAAAGAGGCCACCCCAAGCGCCTTTAAGCCCATCTCTTCTTCTTGCGAATGCTTGATGTAAATAAAGCCGGCGGCCGAGAGCAAGAGCAATTCGATTAGCCCAGATAATGTCATGATCATCAGCATCCGTTTGCGAAAGCTGATACTGCTCCAATTCATACTTTTCCTCAGTGCCGATCGCGTGTCGCTGCGATCAAGAGACCTTCCTATAATGAGACATTTTAAGGCTAACATCGATGCCAGTATTGGACGACTGGCGCTCATCCAAACTGTGAATTCCCCAAGTGAATTGATATCAAAATGCTAATGACTTGGTGCTTTTTTAGCCGCAAGGTTGCTTTTTTGAGTTCACTTCATGTTTATTCAGTTATTAACCTCCTTTTCATTGATTAAGATCAAACCGTTTTTAGAACATTTTATGCACTAAAACCGCATTTGTTTTGTATACTATTTGAACACTCAGTGGTAATCGTCATTGGCTAACCTGCAGCACACCGTTTAAAAGAAGCGACTCACGCACAAGATTCGATGCTGCTCAACAGATAGGAACGTTGGACATGGAAAAGGATATGTACGGCTTCTGCCTTTCAAAAGCGCTACTTTCAAACCATCTCACTGGTACGTTCACTCACGTTCGTGCTTATGAGTCTTCCCCTTCTGGTGAACAAGATCGCATCAAACATGCCTACCCCCAATTGTCAGGCAAAGAGTTACTTGCGACCATGAGCAGTTCAGATCGCCTTCGCTGGCGAGCCGAATTTGTCTGCTTAGACTCAAAATGATCGTCATTACTCGATGAATGCACCATACTTAAGAGAAACCATCCGGTTTCTCTTTTTGTTTCAATGTATTCTATCCACAACGAGAGGTGTAACATGCCCCTTCATCCCCGTATTTTGGCGCTATTCGCGGTACTGATCTTGCTGTTGTCCGGTTGTGTGTCGACACCCACCGGCATCGCGCCTGTTAATGATTTCTCTCTCGAGCGCTATCTTGGCACATGGCATGAGGTTGCTCGACTTGATCACAGCTTTGAACGGGGTCTCAGCCATGTCAGCGCACAATACTCGCTCAATGATGATGGCAGCGTGCAAGTGATCAACCGTGGCTGGAACGATGAAGATAACCAGTGGAAAGAAGCGATAGGTGTCGCCAAATTTGTCGATGGAGAAAAGATTGGGCACCTCAAAGTCTCCTTCTTTGGTCCGTTTTACGGCAGTTATGTGGTGTTCTACTTAGAAGAGGATTATTCAGCCGCGGTCGTGAGTGGTTACAATCGAGACTATTTATGGATTCTCGCCAGAGAGCCTGATTTGCCTGCGTACAAGCTCAATAAATACGTCAGGATTGCCCAGTCCGCTGGATTTGACACAGAACAGTTACTGTTTCCTTTTCATGGTGACCTGAGCGAATAGACCTTTCAGCACTGCGCGTAACTTGGTTTTTGTTGCCCTCCAGTGCGTAGAGGGAGTGGTGGGCGTGGTCGCGATAAGGTGCTGATAGGCACTCTCATCGAAAGTCACCGAGCCACCATGAGCAACGAGCAAAGTCTCTGGGTTTAGCTTGAAAACCCGCTCGACGGAGCGCCGATAGTGATTAGGATAAAAGATAGGGAAAGGTGAGATCAGATGCTGTTTCACTTCCACCATTAAGTCCGCCACATAGAGTAACCGTGTGGGCTCATGCCACAAAGAGAGGTCCCGATCAGTGTGGCCCGGCGTCTCTAGAATCGTCCAATCTGGAAATCCAGGTATCTGGTCCCCTTCATTGACTACGCTATCAGGCTTGAGGTACCGGTCATACCAGAGGTTGACGCCTGCTTTTTTCATTCTCCCCGCTACCCATAATGCGAGTAGCAAATCAGACAAAAACATCGCCCCACCCGACCACCCTTGATACCAATGGGTCTTTTTATCGGCAGAAACTATCTGGCACCCCGTTATTGCTCTCAGACGATGCGCTGCACCCGCATGATCGGGGTGCATGTGTGTCACCACAACGACTTTCAGATCGCTCAGAGGACGGGCAAGCTGCTGCTCAATGAACTGGCACAAGTACGTAATGTCGGCTCGGCTAGCGCCGTCAAGCAGCAAGAGTTTATCCGGATACTCAGCGAGATAGATGGTTTGAATATAACCTTGAATGGTATGAATGTGCATAACGCCGCTAATTTAACAATGTATTCACATTATAAATTAGCAGCGTCTTACTCTTGGCAAAGAGTAAAAACTCTAAGCTGTGAGCCCTATCCTCTTTTTCAAGCCAGTAGCGAGACAGGTTGTGATCTTGCAAAGAGTCACCCGTTAACGGGCATTCAAACCTGTTTGCGCCGCCACTTGATCAACGATTTTCGTGACGTTATCCGCCACCGCATGGAGCGTACTGAGCTCATCTTGAGTAAAGGGGTGTTGCAAAATCGCTTGGGCACCATTTTGCCCGACGACGGTTGGCAAACTAAGCACAACATTGTCGAGGCCATAATCCCCTTGTATCAAGGTCGCAACCGGCAACACCGAGCGTTCATTGATCATAATGGCTTGAATAATCCGGAACACACTCGCGGCAATACCGTGTGTGGTGTTTTGCTTGCGCTTGAATATCTCGTAACCCGCTTGCTTGACCGATTCAAGCAATTCATCCGCGCAAATACGAGGCATTTTGTGTGTATCGCAGTAATAGTCTGCAGGTTGTCCGGCTATCGAGATCAAGCTCTTGGGAGTGAAGCAGTTGCTTCCATGCTCACCAAGCACATAACCGAAGACGTTTTTAGGATCTAAGTTGACACGGTTAGCCACGATACTCATCAAACGTGCGGTATCAATCACACAACCACTGCTGATCACTTTCTCCGCCGCGTAGCCAGTATTGGTTGCGATAAAGTGTGTGACAATGTCACAAGGGTTGGAGACCACGATGAGTATCGCGTTCGGTGCTACGCGCTCGACATTCCTAGCGATATCAACACCAATTTTGGCGTTGATTTCTGCCAAATCAATTCGAGTTTGCCCCTGCTTAATTTGCGCGCCCGCGGTAATCACGACAATGTCTGCGCCAATCAAACTGAGATAGTCATCGGTTGGCACAATGTGGGTATTTTTTGTGAATGTTAGCGCGGCAGTATGGCGAAAATCGAACGCTTCCCCTTCCGCCCTTGCTAGATTCTGATCCAACAACACCAGTTCACTAATGCTGCCCAATGTCAGTAGATAATTGCAGACACCCACACCCACTGCGCCAGCGCCGATCACTCCGATCTTCATGCTCTCTTCCTTGTTCCAATCAAATTTAGTGCTCTGGGCGTATTCTAATCGTCTGAAAGCTCTTTTTTCCAATTTAATTTTACCTACAAATTAAATATTAGATAAAAATATCGTTCATAACATAAAAACCAGTAGAGTTAATCGCAATCTGTTGAAAGAGCGAGCACAATTTAGAGAGCAAAATGACTACCACATCCACTCAATGACGCGTATTCTCAGACCAAAGAACTCCGTTGAGAATCAGATATGCTCATTATTGGCCACCGCGGCGTGGCAGGACACTATCCCGAAAACACCGCCGCCAGCATTCAAGCGGCGATAGACCTTGACCTTACTTGGGTTGAAGTCGATGTGCAGCCTTGCAAGGACGGTCATCTTGTCGTGTGTCACGACCATACTGTTGACCGTTGCTCAGATGGTACAGGCAGAGTCGACACCTTGACACTCAGTGCGCTCAAACGACTCAATTTTGCGGCGCGATATGAAGGTCAAGTGACACCACAAACCCTGTTGACCCTTGAAGAGCTACTGACACTTATTAAACCCAGCGACATCAAGCTGAATATTGAAGTGAAAGTTGATACCCACGACGCTCAATCGGTATGCGCGCTATTGGCCTCTGCGCTCAATGCGACCTCAATACCGCTAGAGCGCATTATTTTGTCGAGTTTTAGCCATGACGTGATGCGAGAGTTAGCGAAGCAAATTCCTCAGTGTCGACGCGCTTTACTTACCGAGCGATTGAAGCGCAAGGATTGGCGACTGCTCAAAGAGGTGGAGGCGACAGGCTGCAATATCGGCGCGACATGGGCGACCAAGTCTACCGTTTCAAAGCTACAAGATGCCGGGTATGAAGTGTGGTGTTACACCATCAATAATCCGAAACGACTCAAACACCTTTCTCAATTGGATGGTATTTTTAGCGACTATCCAGAACGTTTTCTCTAGCACCTCGTCTCACCCTGTTCGCCTCTACTTGGCCTCCTGCTGAGTAGAGTGCGTCACCCATCACATTTCCTGCACCTTTTCAAAGCTCTCTTTCAACCTATCAAACCAATATAATTTAACTATTTATCAGATAGTTAGAAACAAACTTCTTTTATCAACCTACCTGACTCGCTCATTTTGCGTGCAAAAAATGCTTGCGTCTTCACCACAACAAAACTACTGTATACACATACAGCATGTATGAAAGGACAGTATTATGATTTCAGTTCAAACACCTCGTCACGGCTACTCAAAGTTTAATGTGTTGGCTCAGCCTACCCAGCCTCTATCTTTGGATGACACCAGCCTTGAACGACTGGCTGATCTGTCACAGCAGAAACAGTGGATTCTATTTACAGGTCAATGCCCACGTCCAGATTTTGCCCAACTGTCCTCTCATCAAGTGCGTTGCAATCAAATCATCCACATGAAGCCATCGCAAACTCAGTCGGAAGTCGATATTGTGACCAAAGCGATTCAATCAGGTAATGCCAGTGCGGTGGTTGCCTCCAGTGAGCTCTCTCTTATCGAACAGCGACTATTGAAAGAACTGGCCAAGCAGCACCACTGTGAAGTCTTTTTTGTTGATGCGTCTATGCATCACTACCACTAAATCGAAACCTCACTGCCTTCGCCTCTTATCGTCGCGATAAGAGGCGTTTCTTTTCGCGGTTTCTTGATTTGAAACCAAGGTCTAACCCATTCAACTTAAAAACAAGCAAACGTTTGCTTTTTATCTGGAACCGAGAAAAAGTTCTGGTATCATGCTCTGCAAATGAAGGGCCTTCATGGCTTATCAACCATTTTTGACAAATTATAGGAATGTCTAAATGAGTCTCGAAGAACAAGTTCTCGCCGTTAATGACGATCTTCCCATCCGCACTGATAAACCGGTTCACAGTGGTAAAGTTCGCTCTGTGTATTGGCTAACCGAAGCCGATAGCCGACGCCTTATCGAAGAAAAAGGTTACGACGTGTCGCCTGACGCACCACTAGCAATTATGGTGATCAGTGACCGTATCTCCGCGTTTGACTGCATTTGGCACGGTGAAGGGAATCTAAAAGGCGTGCCAGGTAAAGGGGCGGCGTTAAACGCTATCTCCAACCACTGGTTCCAACTGTTTAAAGACAATGGGCTCGCAGACAGCCACATTCTCGACATTCCTCACCCACTGGTTTGGATCGTGCAAAAAGCCAAGCCCATCATGATCGAAGCCATCTGCCGCCAATACATCACCGGTTCAATGTGGCGTGCTTACGAAAAAGGTGAGCGCGAGTTTTGTGGTATCACACTACCTGAGGGCTTAGAGAAAGACAAAGCGCTTCCAGAGCTACTTATGACGCCATCCACTAAAGGCATTCTGCGTGGCATTCCAGGTGTACCAGAAGCGGACGACGTCAACATCAGTCGCCGTCACATTGAGGAGAACTTTGCCGCGTTTAACTTCTCAAAACAAAGCGACATCGCGCTTTATGAGAAGCTACTCAGTGAAGGCTTTGGCGTCATTAGCTCTGCGCTAGCGAAAGTCGGTCAAATCTTTGTTGATACCAAATTTGAGTTTGGTTACGTCACCGACGCGGCGGGTCAGGAAAAACTCATCTACATGGATGAAGTGGGGACACCTGACTCTTCACGTATTTGGGATGAAGCACAATACCAAGCCGGTAATATTGTCGAGAACTCAAAAGAAGGGTTCCGCCAGTTCTTGCTGAACCACTTCCCTGACCCAGACATCTTGCTCAATAAAGATCGCATGCCTGAGCGTGAAGCCCTAGCTCGTGATAACGCCCTTCCGCTCTCTGCGTTGATGGACATCTCAAAGACCTACACAGGTATTGCAGAAAAGATAACCGGCAAAGCGATTACGCTTAGCGATAATCCTAAGCAAGAGATCATCGACATTCTTGCCGCAGACTACGGTCTCATTGACTAAGTGACATTTAGCAACGCCCAGTACCACTGGGCGTTTTCTTTGACTATTTGTCTTTGTTTTTTCCCTTGTCCGACCGATCATTTTTCTCTTTCTTATTAGACCTATCTTTGTTTTTCTTCTCTTTTTTGCTTCCATCAACGTCGGCGGAATCATCCCCTTCTTGCTTTTCGTCAAGCAACGTCCCTGTGCCATTTCCCGGATTTGAGTAACGAGCATGAGCACTCAACTCTTGTTCAGAAATATAACCATCTTTGTCCTTATCAAACGACGCAAACGCACTCATTGTTTGCTTGTTCTCACCTTGGGAGCGGTATTGCTTGAACTCTTCTTCACTCACTAGCCCGTCTTGGTCGGAGTCTATCTCGTTTAGATCCAGTGTTGCTTGAACGCGATCCTTAACGACCTCTTCATTCGATTCCTCGGCATTCACCGTTCCCGCGAGTACACCAAAGATCAGCGCAACAAATACAGTTTTATTCAACATCTCACTCTCCTAGTGACTCATGTACACATAAATAACTTTTGCTCGTGTATTAACTATAGACAACATGGTTTAACTATAGACAAAAAGAACCGAGGTCAAGCCTCGGTTCATTTCAACATAGCTCGTTACTTAGAGCTTAAAGCGCTTTATCTCTTGCTCAAGCTCAAGAGAGAGTTCGGAAAGCTGTCTCGCTTGCGCCGCAGCGTCATGCGCTTCATCGGCTAATTCATTGGAGACATCACGAATACCTACCGTATTACGCGTGATTTCTGACGTCACCGAGGCTTGCTCTTCTGCCGCTGAGGCGATCTGAGTCGCCATATCGCTAATACGCTCGACCGCATGTTGAATATCAGTGAGGCTATGTGCCGCCAAATCCGCGTCTTCGACACTGGTCCCCGCTAATTGTCCACTATCACGCATGATGCCCACCGCTTTTAGCGTGGTGCCTTGCAGCGTCTCAATCATGTGTTGGATCTCTTTGGTCGATGAGTGTGTGCGTTGGCTAAGCACGCGCACTTCATCGGCAACGACTGCGAACCCACGACCCTGCTCACCAGCGCGAGCGGCTTCAATGGCCGCATTCAAGGCGAGCAAATTTGTCTGCTCTGCGATATCTTGAATCGTCGAAAGAATGGTGTTGATGCTGTTGCCATGAACTTCTAGCTCTTGAATGACTTTTGTCGCCACTTGAACTTCATTAGCCAAGTTCTGAATCGAGCTTTGCGTTTGCACCACTTGTTTACCACCTTGCATACAGGCTGACACCGCTTGGGTTGAGTTCTGCGCTGTGTGGTCCGCGTTGCCGGCAATTTCTTGCGTCGCGGCCGCCATCTCGTTGATGGCAGTGGCGACCATGTTGATCTCATCTTGCTGTAAACGAATTCGTTCACTTCTCTGCGCGGCATTTCGTGCTGTGCTTTTCGATTGCTCAGACAATGAGGCAGACACAAGGCTCAGCTTCGATACCATCGCATGCATATTGCCGACAAACGTATTAAAGTTTGCCGCCAGTTGACCCACTTCATCGTCACTTCTTGGCTCTAGACGCTGAGTTAAATCCCCTTCGCCTGACGCAATGGCTTCCAACGCGGTCGACACGCGCACTAAGTCACGAAATAGGAAGCTCACCAACCAAGAGACCAGTGCGATGACCACCGCGGTGATCACCAGTGACGTCACCAGCAGCTTGATCATCAACTGATTGAGCGCCGCTTCTTCAGTCGTCACATCCATTTCAATAGCAAAAATCCAAGGAGTGTGGGCAACGGATTTGAAATAGTACAGCTTCTCTTGATTGCCTTGATGTAAACGATGTATCGATCCGTCCTCTGCTGCCTGTTTGATGTCTCGCAAAGATAATCGGTCGAACAACTGACTGACCGGTTTGAGCAGCAAGGTTTTATCAGGATGAGCGAGGAAGTTACCATCTTGTGTATCAATCAACATCGCGTGCGCATTTTTGCCTACATTGAGGTTGATGACGTCGTTGATCAGCTGATCAATCAGCACATCAGCGCCAACCACACCAAGTAGCTGCGTACCTTGCGTAATCGGCTGAGCGATCGTCATAAGCAGCGCATTAGTGATTGCATCTTGGTAAGCCGTGGTGATCATCTGGCGTCCTGCATTCTTGGCATCGATATACCAAGGTCTGACTCGCGGGTCGTAGTCGGCACGATTGCGCTCAGGGTGAGAGCGGAACATCTCTCCCTTCGGTGTGCCGTAGAAAATGTCGTCGAAGCCACCAGCATTGCGTGCTTGTTGCAGATAAGGCACAACATTCTCTTCGCCCACGTATTGATTGAAGGCAGACGCAATATCCTTGCGGATCGCTATCCAGTCGGCAATACCGGAGGTCGCCGCATTGGCGATACTTTCTGCACGGTCTTGCACACCTTGATGAGTTTGATTGGCAAGTTGCTGGGCAGACAGCCAAGTCAAGACGCTGGCCATCAACACAACGGCCGACAAACTAGCAATAATGAGTTTTTGTTTGAGTGATAACTTCATGGTTCGCATTGAGTGAGTAAATAAACATCGCGCGCATTCTATAGGCAAAATGGCACCTATGCACGTGAATTAAATTTCGCTCATCAATTAGCTAAACTATTGTTATAACGATATATTTTTGACGCCAATTTTCAATCGATCAAAAAAGCCGAGGGATTAACCTCGGCTTTCATTATCAACGTCAAAGAGTAAGATTACGCTTGCTCGTCATCACCGTCATTCACATCCGGTGCGTCAGTTGGCGCACTCACTTGTGCTGACTCATCTTGCTCAGCATCTTCGCCATCGATGATGTCTGCTTCTTCGATTTCATCGATACGTTGTAAACCAACGACCGATTCATCTTCAGCGGTACGGATCAGAGTCACACCTTGCGTGTTACGACCGACTTGGCTCACTTCCGCCACACGAGTACGTACCAGTGTACCGGCATCGGTGATCATCATCATCTCATCGCCTTCTTCAACTTGAACAGCGCCAACGACTGGGCCGTTACGTTCAGAGACTTTGATAGAGACAACACCTTGGGTTGCGCGACCTTTAATTGGGTATTCAGCCAATTCAGTACGCTTACCGTAGCCGTTTTGCGTCACAGTGAGGATATCGCCTTCGTTCGCAGGAACGATCAGTGACACCACTTGGTCATCATCCGCTAGCTTCATACCACGCACACCTGCTGCGGTACGGCCCATCGCACGGACTTTATCTTCACTAAAGCGCACTACTTTGCCCGCTTTAGAGAACAGCATAATGTCGCTTTCGCCGGTAGTGATATCCACCCCAATCAGTGAATCGTCGTCACGCAAGTTCACCGCAATCAGACCATTTGAACGAACATTGGCAAATTGATCCAGTGACGTTTTCTTCACTGTACCATCACCTGTCGCCATGAAGATGTATTTGTCTGCTGAGAACTCATCGACTGGCAAAATAGCCGTAATACGCTCTCCCTCTTCAAGAGGCAGAATATTAACGATTGGCTTACCACGCGCTGTGCGTGTTGCTTGAGGCAGTTGGTACACCTTCAAACGGTAGGTCTTACCGCGAGTCGAGAAGCAGAGAATATTGTCATGCGTATTGGCAACAAGCAGACGCTCAATAAAGTCTTCTTCCTTCATCTTGGTAGCGCTCTTACCTTTACCACCACGACGCTGAGATTCGTAATCACTCAGTAGCTGATACTTCACATAGCCTTCGTGAGACAGGGTTACCACTACGTCTTCACGAGCAATCAGCTCTTCCATGTCGATGTCATGGGTAGCCGCTGTGATTTCTGTACGACGAGGATCGCCGTAACCATCGCGTACCGCTTCTAACTCTTCACGGATAACTTCCATCAAGCGCTCAGTGCTTGCCAGGATGTGCATAAGCTCTGCGATTTCATCTAGAAGTGCTTTGTACTCATCAAGAATCTTCTCGTGCTCTAAACCGGTTAGGCGGTGTAGACGAAGTTCTAGAATGGCTTGCGCTTGAGTTTCTGTTAGGTAGTACAGACCATCACGGATACCGTATTGATCTTCTAGCCATTCTGGACGTGCAGCATCAGTACCAGCACGCTCAAGCATTGATGCAACGTTACCCAGATCCCAACCACGCGATACCAAGCCCACTTTCGCTTCTGCTGGTGTTGGTGCGTTTTTGATCAGCTCAATAACTTCATCGATGTTTGCCAGCGCAAGCGATAATGCTTCAAGGATATGCGCACGTTCACGTGCTTTGCGTAGTTCAAAGATCGTACGACGAGTAACCACTTCACGACGGTGGTCAACGAAGCACTTCAACATGTCTTTTAGGTTGAATAGCTGTGGCTGGCCGTTATTTAGCGCAACCATGTTGATCCCGAAAGTCGTTTGCAGTTGAGTCTGTGCGTAGAGGTTGTTGAGCACCACTTCGCCTACTGCATCACGCTTACATTCAATCACAATGCGCATGCCGTCTTTATCAGACTCGTCACGCAATGCACTGATGCCTTCCACTTTCTTATCTTTAACCAGCTCAGCAATCTTTTCGATAAGACGAGCTTTGTTCACTTGATAAGGAATTTCAGTGACGATAATGGTCTCTTTGCCATTCTTCTCTACTTCGATTTCCGCTTTGGAACGCATGTAGATCTTGCCGCGACCGGTTTTGTACGCGTCTACGATGCCTTTACGGCCACTGATGAGCGCCGCAGTTGGGAAATCAGGACCCGGAATGTAGTCCATAAGCTCATCAATCGTGATTTCTTCATTATTGATGTAAGCCAGGCAGCCATCAATCACTTCGCCTAGGTTGTGAGGCGGAATATTGGTGGCCATACCTACCGCGATACCAGAGGCACCGTTCACCAGTAGGTTAGGAATTTTTGTCGGCAGTACCGCAGGAATTTGCTCTGTGCCGTCATAGTTTGGCACGTAATCTACGGTTTCTTTGTCTAGGTCAGCGAGAAGTTCGTGGGCAATTTTTGCCATACGCACTTCGGTGTAACGCATTGCTGCTGCGGAGTCACCATCGATAGAACCAAAGTTACCTTGGCCATCAACAAGCATGTAGCGCAATGAAAACGGCTGAGCCATACGTACGATAGTATCGTACACAGCACTGTCACCATGAGGGTGATATTTACCGATAACGTCGCCAACAACACGGGCAGATTTTTTGTATGGTTTATTCCAATCATTACCTAGTACGTTCATCGCGAATAACACGCGGCGGTGTACAGGCTTTAGGCCATCACGCACATCTGGAAGAGCACGACCAACGATGACTGACATCGCATAGTCTAGGTAGGAACCTCGCAGCTCATCTTCAATGTTTACGGGCGTGATCTCTTTAGCTAGATCGCTCATAGAGCCATTATCCCTCTATTTATAGATCGTATGTACAATACGTTTAAGGTGCAAAAATATAACACACAAATCAATAGTTCGGCATTACTTTCCCTCTCGTTTTATCAGGTTGTGAGCTTGGTTGTGAATCAAACGCTGAGAAATTGCACACTCATGAATTATCTTGCTGATTAATGACTACTTTTTAGCCAGACATACAGAAAAGTGCGCCCTTTCATGGTGCCAAGGAGATGATTGAGTATAATGTCGCCCAATAACCTAGGTATGGATACAGAGATGACTATGAGCCAATCACAAAACGTCGATCCCAAAGAGATAAAGAAATTCGAAGATATGGCATCACGTTGGTGGGATTTAGAAGGCGAGTTTAAGCCCCTTCATCAAATCAATCCCCTACGCCTACAATATGTGCTCGACAAGGCCAGTGGGCTGTTTGGCAAGCGTGTGTTGGATGTCGGTTGTGGTGGCGGCATCTTAGCTGAGAGCATGGCGAAAGAAGGCGCGGAAGTGACCGGTCTCGATATGGGCAAAGAGCCCCTTGAAGTTGCTCGCTTGCACGCCTTGGAAACCGGCACTCAGTTAACCTACATTCAGAGTACCATTGAAGACCATGCGCAAACCCATGCCCAAAGTTACGACGTTGTGACGTGTATGGAAATGCTTGAGCATGTTCCTGATCCTCTTTCCGTTGTGCAATCTTGTGCTCGCCTCGTCAAGCCGGGTGGTCACGTCTTCTTCTCGACACTGAACCGCAATATCAAGTCTTATCTTTTTGCGATTGTCGGTGCGGAGAAGCTCCTTAAAATCGTGCCGGAAAGCACCCACGAGCATGAGAAATTTATTCGCCCATCTGAGCTTATCAAGATGATTGATCAAACGGATCTTACTGAACTCGGCATTACTGGGCTGCACTACAATCCGCTCACTGATCGCTATCGATTAGGCACTAATGTCGACGTGAACTACATCGTCCATACCCAAAAACGTTGATCGAAGACCCCCATCAACGCACAACATCTAGTGGTCATCTCCTAGGCGGTAGCACAAGTTCACCGCCTTTTTAGGTCGATTTTTGTGCACGTGATTCCATTTTAAACACATCAAAAAACGCAGAAAAAAATTAGCAAAGATCAAGGAATTTTTTTTTGTTTATGGTTACTTCTAAACCGATTCCAAAACGGTAATTTTGTACAATCTTGTTTGCCCTTTCCTCATCGGTTAGTAGTCACTTACTGTTTTTTCTATTTTTGTCAGTTATCCACAAGTCATCCCAAAACTGTAACTTGAAAACCGTCTTCGATAGCTCTATCTTGTAACCCGCACATCGATGCACCCCTATATATTGTGTTTGTACTACAATGTATAGAATGATTTTGATCACAAAGCTGGAATCAATTTTACAAGAATTACATATAAACACGGCTTTAATCAGTTTTGTTAGGGAAATGAAGCAGAATGAACCAACAACTCACCGTTACTAAACGTAATGGCAGCAAAGAAAACATTGATCTGGATAAGATCCACAGAGTGATTACCTGGGCAGCAGAAGGCCTTGATAATGTCTCTGTGTCGCAGGTAGAACTTCGCGCTCACATCCAGTTCTACGATGGCATCACCACTTCTGATATCCATGAGACCATCATCAAGTCAGCCGCTGATCTTATCTCAGAAGAGACGCCAGATTATCAATACCTCGCCGCTCGCTTAGCCGTCTTCCATCTGCGTAAGAAAGCGTACGGTCAATATGAGCCGCCAACGCTGTACAACCACGTTGCGCGCCTTGTTGATATGGGTAAATACGATCAGCACATCCTAGAGGACTACACTAAGTCTGAGCTAGATGAGCTTGATACTTACATTGACCACCGCCGCGATCTCGATTTCTCTTATGCCGCTGTGAAACAGCTGGAAGGTAAGTATTTCGTCCAAAACCGCGTGACAGGGGAAATTTACGAGAGCGCTCAATTCTTGTACATCCTTGTGGCAGCGTGTTTGTTCGCAAACTACCCGAAAGAGACGCGCCTTGACTACATCAAGCGATTCTACGATGCGACGTCGACGTTTAAGATTTCTCTGCCTACACCAATCATGTCGGGTGTACGTACCCCAACGCGCCAATTTAGTTCATGCGTACTGATTGAGTGTGGCGACAGCCTTGATTCGATCAACGCGACCGCAAGCTCCATCGTGCGTTACGTATCACAACGTGCCGGTATTGGTATCAACGCCGGTCGAATCCGCGCTCTGGGTTCAGAGATCCGCGGTGGTGAAGCGTTCCACACTGGCTGTATCCCTTTCTACAAATACTTCCAAACCGCCGTAAAATGCTGCTCTCAAGGTGGCGTTCGTGGCGGCGCAGCGACCGTCTTCTACCCTATTTGGCACCGCGAATCTCAGACACTGATGGTGCTCAAGAACAACCGCGGTGTCGAAGAGAACCGTGTTCGTCACATGGACTATGGCGTTCAGCTTAACCGCTTGATGTACCAACGCTTGGTTCAAGGTGGCAACATCACCCTATTCTCTCCTTCTGATGTCCCTGGGTTGTACGATGCCTTCTTCGAAGATCAGGATGAGTTCGAACGTTTGTACGTTAAGTACGAAAACGATCCATCGATTAAGAAGGAAACGGTAAAAGCTATCGAGATGTTCTCTATCTTGATGCAAGAGCGTGCATCCACAGGTCGTATTTACATTCAGAACGTCGACCACTGTAATACCCACAGTCCGTTTGACGCCAGCGTTGCACCGGTTCGCCAATCGAATCTGTGTCTTGAAATCGCCTTGCCGACCAAGCCACTGAGCAATGTTGAAGATGATTCTGGTGAGATCGCGCTCTGCACGCTTTCTGCTTTCAACTTGGGTGCTATCCAGTCACTGGATGACTTCGAAGAGTTATCTGACTTGGTCGTACGTGCACTTGATGCACTGCTTGATTACCAAGACTACCCATTACCAGCGGCTTATAAGTCCACCATGAACCGCCGTACACTCGGTGTGGGCGTCATTAACTACGCTTACTACCTAGCGAAAAATGGCGTGAAATATTCAGATGGCAGCGCCAACGGACTGACGCACCGCACTTTTGAAGCGATGCAGTATTACCTACTTAAGGCGTCCGTTGCACTGGCGAAAGAACAAGGCAAATGCCCATCGTTCCACGAGACCAACTACGCGAAAGGCCTCATGCCTATCGATACGTACAAGAAAGACGTGGACTTAGTGTGTGATGAACCTCTGCACTACGACTGGGATGGCCTACGTGAAGAGATCATGACCCACGGTCTGCGCAACTCAACGTTAACCGCGTTGATGCCTTCTGAGACCTCATCTCAGATCTCTAACGCCACCAACGGTATTGAGCCACCGCGTGGTTATGTCTCTGTTAAAGCCTCAAAAGACGGCATCTTGAAACAAGTGGTGCCTGACTTCACTGAGCTTAAGAACAACTACGAACTGCTTTGGAATATTGGTTCAAACGACGGTTACTTGCACCTAGTGGGCATCATGCAGAAATTCGTTGACCAAGCGATTTCCGCGAACACTAACTATGACCCAAGCCGTTTTGAAAGTGGCAAAGTGCCAATGAAGAAACTGCTGCAAGACCTTCTGACTGCGTACAAGTACGGCGTTAAAACCTTGTACTACCACAACACGCGTGATGGCGCGAGTGACGACCAAAAAGACGCCGTTCAGCCGCAAGACGACGATTGTGCAGGCGGCGGTTGTAAGATCTAACGCTTACTAGGATTTGCAACGTTTAACCAAATTAATGCCCCGAGTCTCGGGGCATAAAAGGAATTGAGGCATCATGGCTTACAGTACTTTTAACCGAACTAAAAATGATCAACTCAAAGAGCCTATGTTCTTGGGCCAATCTGTCAACGTCGCTCGCTACGACCAACAGAAGTTTGAGATATTTGAAAAACTGATCGAAAAACAGCTGAGTTTCTTTTGGCGACCAGAAGAAGTCGACGTGTCGAGTGACCGTATCGACTACAACAAACTGCCAGAGCATGAAAAACACATTTTCATCTCCAACCTTAAATACCAAACGCTACTTGACTCGATCCAAGGCCGCAGCCCTAACGTCGCGCTGTTGCCTTTGGTCTCTTTACCAGAAGTCGAAACGTGGATCGAGACTTGGTCGTTCTCTGAAACGATTCACTCGCGCTCTTACACGCACATCATTCGTAATATTGTGAATGATCCAGGTCTCGTGTTTGATGACATCGTTGAAAACGAGCATATCTTGAAGCGTGCGGACGACATCTCACGCTACTACGATGATTTGATTCAGATGACCAACGACTATCACCGTTTTGGTGAAGGCACTCATCAGATCAAAGGCGAAGAAGTCACGGTTTCTCTGCACAATTTGAAGAAGCAACTTTACCTCTGCTTGATGTCTGTCAACGCATTGGAAGCGATTCGCTTCTACGTCAGCTTTGCCTGTTCTTTTGCGTTTGCAGAACGTGAACTGATGGAAGGCAACGCAAAAATCATTAAGTTGATTGCCCGTGATGAAGCGCTCCATTTGACTGGCACCCAACATATGATCAACTTGCTTCGTAACGGTCAAGATGACTTCTCATTTATGCAGATCGCAGAAGAGTGTAAGCAAGAGTGCTTCGACCTGTTTAAAGCCGCGGCGGAACAAGAGAAAGAGTGGGCTGAGTACCTGTTTAAAGACGGTTCTATGATCGGCTTGAACAAAGACATCCTCTGCCAATACGTTGAGTACATTACTAATATTCGTATGCAAGCTGTCGGACTGAGCGCCGCTTATCCTAATGCGACCTCGAACCCGATCCCTTGGATCAACGCCTGGTTATCATCAGATAATGTCCAAGTCGCACCGCAAGAAGCGGAGATCTCATCGTACCTTGTCGGTCAGATTGACAGCGACGTACGTGCTGATGACTTCAAGGACTTCGAACTGTAATGCCAAGTATCAAAATCAACGCGATTACCACCATCCAATCCAATTCGTCCAACACGATATTGGAGACGATGGAACAGGCCGGACTGGAACCTGAATATAACTGTCGGGATGGACATTGTGGAGCGTGCCGCTGCACGTTGGTCTCCGGAGAAGTGGAATACGTTGGTTTTGCGATGGCTTATACACAGGGTGATGAAATTTTGCCTTGTATATGCAGAGCAAAGTCGGATGTGGAAGTGGCTGACGTCAATTACCGCCTTAAGGAAAAACGCGCTTAACAGCGATTGGTAAGCGCATACCGATTGACATCAAGCACCATCCTATTGCCAACAACATTAAGGCCAGCATGACGCTGGCCTTACTCTTTTTTGCTGTAGTCAATTTTGACGCTTCATATCCAATCTTCAACTGCTTAAACTGAGTCACTGAAGAGAACTGAGCACCCCAAAAGAGTCATCGAGATTGAGGTTACATCTGAAGCCGAATACCGGACAAAAACTCATCGGCGGTCATCATGGAGACTGGTTTGTCACCAATCTGTCTTCCGTCATCATCAAACAGTGAAAGTCGATAGCCCAAACTCTCTCTAGGTGTGAGCTCTTCTGGGGCGTTGAGCCACATAGAAATCACATCGTGATGCTCATCGCTGAGCGCTTCACCAAGAAATACTTTCTGGCTCGCCACTTGATACCAGATAAGGATCTTCGATTGATTAAACATGTCACTCTCCTTTGCAACACCCTGCCGAATTTCCAGTTTACGATCAATTTTGTTAAATGCACGTTGCAAAAGTAAGACAAACAGCGCTTCTATTGAAAATCATCCGTTTAACCATTAGAACGATTTCTTCTAAAAAGTTTAATTCTGAGGGAGTAGAAAATAAACTTATTTTTCAGAAGGATAAGGAGAAATAACACAGCGAGTCATTTGACAGACTCACTGTTATTGGCTAGCTCTCAAGTGCATTTCGTGGCACGAACAGCTCTTTTTCACGAGATAACGAGCTGTATTTCGCAAACAGTGGCTTCGCTGACAAATAGCGTCTGAGCATATCCGCTGCCGTGGTCGTAATGATCGTAATTTGATCCTGACGGCCATATTGGCGATTGAACTTCATCGTCTGTCCCCATTCACCTTCTGGAGTCGATAGCGCGAGGGAGAACACCCCCTCAATGACCTTGCCCGTCACAATAGCGACATCCGTCGCGCATTTCTCGCGAGTCGCCCCCGCCAAGGCAAACGCCGCCGCTAATGAATCCTCTTTTTGCTCGCCCACCGAGACCGCATGACCAATCACCCAGCCATGACCACAGTATTGCGCAGCCTCGGGCTCAGCGTGCAACCATTGAGATAGCGCGCCAAACGTCGATTGTTCGGCAGTCGCAATCGATGATTTGCGCTCTTCGATTAAGAACGCGACATGCTTTTGCATGGTTTCATCTACCGACACCACACTAGGTTCAATGAGATTAAAGATCAGTTGCAGTAGCTTAACCCGTTTCTCTAGCTCTCCTTTCGGGCCAAAGAGTTTGACCTCAATAAAAGGCAGGTAAGAACGATAGCCCAGAGTATACCCCTCTGGTAATGCCACCTTATCGAGCGTGTCAGACAACGCCGATTCGGACGTGCCAAAAGTATAGAGTCGACTGCATTCGTACCCCTGCACTTGAGGGTACTGCTGTTTTAAATCAGGCAAGATTTGCTCTTTGACCATGCGCTTAAATTCACTCGGCACACCCGGTGTAAAATAAAACACGCAGTCATTGATCACGACCTTAAACCCACACGCCGTGCCGATAGGATTGTCGAGTAACACACTGCCTTTAGGTAACATCGCTTGCTTGCGGTTACTTTCAGGCATTGTCATGTTGCGAGCAGCAAAAAAGGCCGTCAACTTATCAAGCCACTCGGGATACAGCACAAGCTCCACGTCTGCGGCCAACGAAGCTGCGTGCGCGCTTAAATCATCGCTGGTTGGTCCGAGGCCGCCATTAACCACCACCACGTCATAGTTAAAGCTCAACATCAACAGCTCTTCCACTAGGGCACTTTCTTCATCACCAACGGTAGAACGTTTAGCTAATGAAAATCCGTGTGTAAAGAACTGCTCAGACAGCCAAGCGGCATTGGTGTCGACGATATCTCCGTGGAGCACTTCTTCCCCAGTACTTAACATGGCAATTTTTAACATATGAATTCCTTTATTTGGTAGCGTCAGCGCGTGAAACTTATCTTTTTGTTATCGCTCTATAGTGACAGACATTACTAATATCACCTAGTTTCTTATTTATGACATTTACTGGTTTGCATTCTCCCCTCTATAAGGGATAATTGTGAGCGCGATCAATATAACAACCCTTTGGAGTTCATGTGTTTAGAAAAAGCGTGGGTGCACTATTATTAACGGCGTCGTCTTATGCCGCAGCAGGAAGCCAACATGATATTCAGCCGATAGAGTTGAGTTATATCCCTGCCAAGCCCCATACCTTCTACGAGCACTCATACCAATACCAAAGCGGTGATCCTTTTACCTTTAGTCTGAGCGCAAATGAGCTTGAGCTCTCTGAGCCTCCTCGCCCACGCTATCTTACAGTGCAAAGTGAGAAAGACTGGGATTACTTGATGGGCCAAACCTACACCATTTTAGGCCTCAGTGTCGCCACTGTCGGCCTGATGACTCTACTGCCTGAGTCCATCACTAAGTGGGATGAAGAGAGTCGTGACCTGAGTAATTTGGGTAAGAAGTGGAAAGATAACGTCTCTGATGGTCCAGTTTGGGATCGTGACGAGCATTTTCTCAATTATGTCATGCACCCCTATTTTGGTGGTGTCTACTACACTGCAGCGCGTCACGCTGGATTCAATGAGTTTGAGTCCTTCCTCTATTCCGCCACGATGTCAGCGTTTTTCTGGGAGTACGGGGTGGAAGCTTTTGCGGAAGTGCCCTCTTGGCAAGATCTGTTCATCACCCCATTCTTTGGTGCCGTGGTCGGTGAGATGATGTTTGAAGCAGAACAAAGTATCGTCGCCGATGGCGGTGAAGTGTTTGGCTCCCAAGGCATGGGTGACGTAACACTGTTTTTCTTGAACCCCGTTGGCCATATTCATGGCTGGGTGACTGACGCCTGGGGCGGCAGCGCAGAATGGCAGTACGTGAGCAATCCGTGGTTTGGTAACCAAGAGGCCGCGACGTTTGCCCTCAATTCAGGCGCAACCTATGACCCCGTCTTTTACGGTTTTGAGCTTAAAGTGACGTTTTAAATCCAACGTCTCGTATTCACGCTTCTTCATCGAGCGACGCCATGCGTCGCTTTTTTGTGTCAGAAGTACCAATATTCCCAATTTCAACAATGTATTAGCTTGAAAAATTGACCTAAGTCAAACCTCAACTTTACCGCGATCCTACACTGAAATGAGACGATATGTTTTCGTCCAAGAACGCAGGAGGCACTTATGACTCACACATTTATTGTCAATTTTGTTGGTAAAGCGACGCCAACCACAATCAAAAACCTCGCGGCCATTACCCATGAGAACGGCGGTAAATGGCTGATTAGCAAAGTGAACTTTATTGAGGATCAAGTCGCGGCCGTGATCAAAGTCGATGTCCCGGCGGAGAACGTAGACACCGTCAAAGCCGCATTCCAATCTTATGATGAGTTGTTGGTACAAATTGTCGATTCAGACACTGCGGCTCATGCCTCGGATACGATTTATCAAATCCGTTTAGACGCTAACGATCGCAACGGCATCGTTAATGAGATCACTCACGTACTGGATGGTCAAGGCATTAATATTCTCGACATGGATTGCCAGCGCGTCTTTATTGCAGGCGGTGGAGGAGTTAGCTCGAGTTTGTTCACTGCCAACATGGCAATTCGATTGCCACAGGAGATCAGCATTGACGATGTGGCCAACGAACTCGAATCGCTGAGTGAAGATACGCGCGTCATGGTCGAGTCCTAGTTGGACTGTCACCGCCTCTATTAATAGAAAAGCCCCGTTTGGGGCTTTTTAGATCGAATGAGTTAGTGTCAGTGAAATGGTTACTTGTAACCACCCTCAACGATAGGTGGCTCTAGGCCTAGCTTGACATAATTTCGCCAAATCGCCTGTTCAGGTAAACTGATAAAGCCATAGCGATTGAGCACCGATTGATGCTCTTGGCTCAGTGCCAACTCGATAAACTGCTTTTCTGACGGTGAAAAATAATTTCGATGTGGTGGCAGGTCGAGATACAAGTAATAAACACTCGACAGCGGATAACGGCCCGACAAGATGGTTTCTTTATTCACATCGTAACGATCACCTCGGTCATCGACGACCGACAAGATATTCGCCTCTTGCCAACGCTTAGAATAGGTCACATACGCCAGCGCTTGCTCGTTATCATCCAGCGCTTCTTCCAGCCCCTCTTCATCCGCGACAAACTGCGTCGCCGCATAGGTACCCTCTTTGCACGTGACCCACTCGTGGAAGGTATGATGGAGTTTTAAACCTTCATCCACCGCAAAAGGCAGCATCAGCGGCGTTTCTGCTTCTTCGCCCCACGTTGACCAGCGCGTAGGCAGGACATCGTCGTTACAACCAAAAACGTCACGGAGCTGTTGCAATGTCACCTCTTGGTTTGGGTTCTCTTCGTTGGCTAGTACGGCCACCACATCAGCGGTAAAGTAAAGCTCGGTCGGACGATACCCGGTGAGCTTTTCAAATTTGGCCACTTCTAAGTCCGTCCAACGACGAGCGCTCACACCGACCCGAACTTCTCGGCTAAGCATAGCCGCAGGAATATTTTCTCGGCTAAGAATGTCCAACTGCTCAAACTTGCCATCTGTTAATGCACCGATGAGAGAGACCAGATGACTGTCCACCGCTACTGCGGTGATCGAGTCTTGCGCAGACGCGTTAGATACCGGGATAATGAACAACGCAGTCGACATCAGTGGCAAAAGTTTACTGTTCATTTTTCACCTCTGCGTTGCTTTTGGGTGTTAATTGTTGCTCGGAGCTGAAAATCGTCCACGTTGGCTTTACGCTCATGACGTCGGTCATGACGACGGCAATGGCACGACGTTTACGCGCATGCAGATACTGAGTCAATGCCGTCACTTGGGTGAACTCCTGCTCTGAAATACGGTTGGGGTCGATGCCTTGTCGCTCAAGCATCAAACGTATGGTGTAGGTGCGACGCTTAGCCAGAGCCTGGTTGTACGCCAAGCTCGCTTCAGGACTGGTATCACCGAGCAATATTACCGACGCATCGGGGTGCGCATCGAGCAGTTGCGTAAGCTGCTCAAGGGGCACCTGATGTTCCGGCGTTTCTTGGTGCTTGTCCATGTCGAAGAAGAAACTGATCACGTTGGCTTTTTCTTCAATTTGCCACTGCGTACAACCTTGTCTGTCGACAGCCACATTTTCCGGCGTCAATGCACACAAATCACGCTGATTGATCACGCCGTCGCGATCGTCATCGGTCAGATCATCAATTTGGTGACGCGTCGTCTCAATATTTGGCTCTTGCGCACAAGCGGTCAGCAGCACAAGCGAAAGGGGTAACCACTTCATCATTGTTTCTCCTCCCCTTGCCACTCTTCCGGATGTTCTACCCGAAGCGCATACGTGAGAATCCCCATCGCATTAAACAGTCGGTATGCGGCTAAGGTATGATCGTATTTAGCTGAGACATAATTTTTTCTCGCTAAGAACACTTCCACTTTGGCATCCAACACATCCAACAAACTGCGGCGACCCACGTTAAACTGCTGGATATAACCAAGCTCTGCAATTTTCACTGCATCCACGTTTTGTTGCAGTAACATCATCTGTTTCTCTAACATGTCGTAGGCATTCCAAGCCAGTTGCGTGCCCTCTTCGACTTCACGCTCAGTGCGCAAGCGGATAGCGCGAGCCTCTTCTACGCGCCAAGCGGAAGACTCAACACTCGCATCGGTGGCAAAGCCATTGAAAATATCGTAATCCATCGTCAGCATGATGCGCGCATCTTCATCTGGCCCTTCAGCGTTGCTGACGTTGTCATTCTTGTTGGCATGCAACTCAAGCTTGATCTCTGGGTAATAACCGCCTTTTTCTCGGCGAACCTCTTTACGCGCGGCATCCAAATCCAATACCGCCGCCTTAATTTCGGGGTGATTGTCGATGGCCTGCGTTTTCGCTACCTCCGCACTGCTCGGCAGCAGCGCGTCATCAAACACAGGATCGACCAAGTCCGTTGGCATTTTGCCCACCAGGCGCAAATACTGAGTCTGAAGATCGGCGAGATTGTTCTGCGAAGCGATAAGAGAGGATTGAGACGTGGCGACACGCGCTGAAATCTGCGCTAAATCGGAATTGCTGCTCAACCCTTTTTGCGTTTTGTCCAATACATTTTGGTAGATCTCTTGGTGCTCTCGGACATTGCGCTCTGCAAGCTCAAGTAAGGTCTGCGCTTTCAGCAGTTCCAAGTAAATACGCACAATGTCGAGTGACACGTTTTCTGCCCTTGAGATTAAAGTTAGGCGCTCCGCTTCTGCCTCATACCCCAAACGAGCCACATTTGAACTGGTGCTAAAACCATCAAACAGTAATTGAGAGATTTTTAAGCCAATCTCGGTACGCGTTAACCCTCTATCATCTGGGTCAATGTATGAACCACTGTTGTAACGCGTCTCCTCATAACCGGCTGCAGCATAAAGGTTAGCCTGTGGAAGCTGAAGTCCACTTGCGGCATCACCATCACGCACTACAGACTGATAGCGGGAATACTGAGCTAACAACTCTGGGCTGTAATCAATGGCAAACGCCACCGACTCTTCCAGAGAAATGGCGTGCGCTGAACTCGACAGCAACACGCCTAACAATAACGATTTGGAACGCATTATCTATCCTTATGTTTATTATCGTTCTCGAAGAGCATTCTCTTTTGCTCTCAAAATAGGTTTTAGCCAATAACTCAGGACGGTTTTTTCCCCCGTCAAGATATCCACGGCCACCTGCATGCCCGGAATAATGGTAAATTGCGACACCTTTTCGTTGTCATCCAACGTGATGTGAGCACGGTAGTAGGCATTGCCCTCTTCCGTTTGCAGGGCGTCTGCACTGACATAGGTGACTTTGCCTGCTAATCCACCATAAATGACAAAATCGTAGGCACTGAATTTCACGGTCGCAGCAAGGCCGCTGCGCACAAAAGCAATGTCTTGCGGCGAGATCCTCGCTTCAACTATCAAGGTGCTGTTTTCAGGTATCAACTCCATGATCGGCTCGCCGGGTCTTACCACACCACCAATAGTGCGAACAAAGACTTCTTTGACTCGTCCATCAACTGGCGAGACAAGCTGCGTGCGATTAAGTTGATCCGCTATCGCCTGTTGACTCTCTTGCAGTTGAGCCAGTTTAGTGGCGACTTCATTCAGTTGTCCTTGCGCTTTAGCGCGAAAATCGAGCGCCGTGCTTCGCCTATCAGCAATCGCTTCGGCGTAGGCGGCTTTTTGCTTTTGCGCCATCACTTGTGAACTGGCGATGTCACCTTGTAGCTTGACGTAATCACGATTGAGCTTGAGCAGTTCGACTTCCGCGACCGCGCCACTAGCAACGACGTCACGTAACATATCGCGCTCTTGAGTGACAATGGCCAGACTGCTTTGCAATGTTTTGATGGCATTCAAAGTATCGTTGTAGGTTTGTGCTTGCTGCTCAATGCGCAGCGTCGACTCCTCAAGCTCTGCATTGAGCTGGCCAATGCGCTCCAAGTAATTCGCGCGCTCATTAAATAGAGCGTTATGGCTGCCCTCTTCTAACACAAAGGGCGCGGTGACCACGTTGACCTGCTCACGCCAGTCAACTTGCGAGCTTTGCACTTGAACACTCATCAATTCGGCTTCCAGACGCTGCTTTTGTGCCAGCAAAGATTGCGCTTGTTGAGCCGACTCTTGAAAGCTCGCTTTAAAACGCGTGTCGTCTAAAATCGCTATGGGCTGACCAAGCTCAACGCGATCACCTTGAGTGACGAGCACTTGTTTCACCAAGCCCCCTTCTAGGCTTTGTATCGTCTGGACAGAAAGGCTCGGTACCACTTTTCCTTCGCCCACTACCACCTCTTCAAGTTTGGCCCACGTGGCCCACACAATGATGGCAACAATGAGCGCACCACTTAACCAAATCAAGCGGCGTGAGCGATGGGCTAAATGCGCGTTGTTCCACGCGGTGCTACTCATGCTTGCCTCCTTTGACCACTGAGACAGAGCGGACACGCTTTTTGTTGGTCTCTTTACGCGCATGCAAGATCTCTGCGGGTGAACCATCTGCGACGATCTGCCCCTGATGAACCACCAAAATACGGTCGCACAAGGAGAGGAAGGAGTGTTTGTGCGAGCTAATGAGCATCGTTTTGTCACGCGGCAACGATTGCAAACTATGGAATAAACGTGCCTCTGCGTCGCTATCTAAGGAAGCGGTCGGCTCGTCTAGAATCAATAAACTTGAGGTGCGATAAAACGCACGCGCCAACGCCACCGCTTGACGTTGACCGCCGGATAAAAAACGTCCGCCTTCACCCACTTGGGTCTCCAAACCGTTACTCAAACGATCGAGATAGGCACCGAGTCCTGAAAGCTGTATCGCCTGCGTTAACCTTTTCTGATCGACCTCGTTCGAGCCCAAGGTGATATTGTCTATCACTGTGCCATAGAGCAGTTGTGGGTTTTGTCCCACCCAACCGGTGTGATGACGAATTGAGGCACTCGGCCAAAGTTGACTATCAATCTCATCATAAAAGACACGTCCTTGGGTTGGACTTGCCTGCTTAGCGATAATGGCGAGTAACGTAGACTTTCCCGCACCCGCTGCGCCAATAATCCCAACACGCTCACCGGCGGGAATAGCAATACTTACGCTCTCTAAACTAGGTGTGGGAGTTTGAGGGTATTGGTAACTCACCTTGTCTAAACGTACGCCACCTTGGAACTGGCCTTGGGACAATTTACTGCTTTCTTGATCCTCTTGAGGCAACTCGATGATAGCGTTAAGCCCTTCGATAGCAGTCTTGGTTTGCTGATAACGCAGCATGAGAAGTGAGAGTTGATTGATGCTGCCTGCCGCTCGGCCGCTAAGCATCACAATTGCAATCAACCCGCCCATACTGAGCAAGCCCTCAGAAATCTGATAGACACCAAACACGATGAGGCAAATGGTGACGATTTGCTGACTCGATTGAATTGAGTGCGCCACTAAGTTGGAATAATGACGAGAACGATTTTGCCAGTCGGACAAGGAAGCGACCGTCTGCTCCCAGCGTTTTTGTATCGTCCCTTGTGCGTTATTTTGTTTGATTTCAGGCAACGAACTTAGGCAATCAAACAGTTGGGCTTGACGCTGGCTCGACAGCGCTGCCGTCTCCTGTTGGGTTTGTTCTATCTTGCCTTTCATCGCGACCGACAATCCGATCAGCACCAACATCACAGTGACAGGAATCAACATCATCGCCCCACCTAGCCAGCCGATAAGAAGCAAAAACAGCAGGGTAAAAGGCAGATCAATCAAGGTCACCAGAGAAATGGAGGTGAAGAAATCACGGACACTATCAAAATCTTGAAGTTGGCGAGAAAACGCCCCGATCGATTGCGGACGGTTTTCTAGCTTCATCCCCAATACTTTACCAAGCAAGATGGCAGACAGCTTATTATCCAGGTAACGCCCAGCGACATCCGTCACTGAGCTTCGCGCCTCGCGCAGCAACCAATCGAAAACAATCACGACACAGACCCCAACCACCAGCACCCACAAGGTACTAAAGGCTTGATTGGGCACCACTCGGTCATACACGTTCATCGTGAACAGCGGGACAACCAGGGCCAGCACGTTAATAAGTAAAGACGCCACGAGCAGATCTCGATACCACGGCTTCACCTCTTTGACCACGTTCCATAGCCAATGCCCTTGGGAACGAGGCTGCGAGTTTTCGATTCTCTCGTCGTAGTGTGCTTGAACGTCAATGCGCCACAGGTTGGGCTCTGAGCACCGCTTGATCTCTTCGGCGCTCATCGTCTTCTCCCCATCTACCGACCACAGCTGATAGCCTTGCTCATCGTGCTTGGTGACGATATGGGGTTGATTGCTGTGTTTGTCCACCAGTAAGAGGGGTAAGGATTGTGGAGTGATCTCTGACAGTGGCAACGGCGTCGCGTATAGCTGTGCCCGTTCCAACGCACGGAAAAAGAGCTGATGATCCAACTTGCCGTGTTCAGACAGCGGTAACCCCGTCAGCAACAAATCCTTGTGGCAACGTCTATCAAAGTGGTTTACCCACCACTCAAGGGCTGCATACCAAGGGTCTAACGCCCCGTTTTGTTCCATAGCCTTCTTTCCCATCTTTTACTGCACGATGAGGTTTTGATCATCAATCATTTTTTGCAGAATCTCGGCTTCCCCGCTCAAACTCGGCGCGAAGTCGTTAAGGCTCACACCCGAAATACGCACGGATTGCTGAACTGTGCTGCCATCTGGTGTCACCTCAATCAATACATCCCCGCCGTCATCTCGAATATCGAGTTTTTGCGCCGCACTATAGCCGTCGGTCACGCCAGTTAAAATCGCACTTAAGTCGATGGCATCGCTATCGGCGCTGTATTCAAAATCCGTAATCGTATCGGTGCCGCTACTTTGACCAATCACAAATCGGTCATTAACGCCATCAGTACCCGTCAACGTGGTTGAGACAACGCTTGGGTCTTGCAAACTGATGTCAATAACTTGCGCGACACCGCTTGCTGAATCGGAACCTATGCTGGCCACCGGCTCAATCGACAACTGAAAATCGCTGGCTCCATCGTAGCCGCCAACAATCGATAAATCAGCGATGTCCTCCATCGCAACGGTGTACTTACCGTTTTGACTAGTACCCGCGCTTAACACTAGGCCACTCGGTAAGCCAGAGATGATCACGCTGCCCGTTTCATTCTCGGCTGGATTGATAAGTTCAAGACTCAGCCCCAATGGGATGGTACCATCGGCATCGGCGACAATGGTGTCATAGTCCACAGTGAGCGTGGGCGCATCAGGCTCCGGCGTAATGGTTAATGTTAAACTCTCTTCGGTCGCCTCCCCCAGATCATCGGCAAGCTCACCCAACACGATCGCTTGATCATAGCTCGACACAGAAATCGTCACGTCGAACTCTCCAAAAGCATCACCCGGGAAGAAAGTGACCTTATCAACTTCGCTCGCTTTAACCCGCACGCTCGCGATCGCCCGACCATCCCCTGTCGATAAAAACACCGAGGTTTGTAGACCCACTTTGATTCTATCTAAGCCGCTAAACGCGCTGCCGTCAGAGCTCGGCTCGATAATAAAACTCAGTAGTAGATACTCATCGCTGTTGGTTTCAAAACTCGAAGCGTTAAGCGTTATCTCTACCCCGCTATTTTCCTCGCCCGTTACGCTGTCTGGTAGGTCAACCAACTCGACACGGTCACCCACGGGCAATACGCCGACAATAAACTCAGAGCTCGTGAAATTGACATCACTGTTTTCAAGTTCTTGGGTTATCGCTTCCAAGGAGAGAGGCATATCACCGCTGAAGTCACGTGGTGGAAGAATGTACACATCGCTCAAGCGTGCACTGTCTAACTGCCACTCATAGGTGTTGCTACCATTAAAAGTGCCGCCATCAGGGCCATTGTTTGGTGCAAGCTCGTAACTGTCTCCCACTTTGTAAACCACAACCGCACCATCAGGGACACCTTTTAAACTCAAGGAGAGGCTTTCTGATCCGTCTTGATCGATCAGCGCCGCACTCATGGAACCAAGAGAAATATAGCTGTCTTCGTCACCAGTCACGTTCTCTGTCACAAGATTCGCCTCATCAGCAACAGGTTCAACATTAACAGTGACAGTCGTGGATTTGTCTTGCGTGTCAGTTTCGGCGATGCCACTCGCTTCGTCGGTGATGTTGGCAGTGAAGGTCATCACGACGTCTCCACTGTAATGCGCTGGCGGTACCAACTCGACTTCATTTAATCGGTCAGGCTGCAAAATAGTCCACGTTCCATCACCGTTGTCTTGTAACACATCCGCAGGGCCAGACAGCGTCGCACCGGTAGTCAGAGTCACGGTCAAGCTATTGACCGTCTCTTTACCCGTTGCTTCGGTGCCCTCGCCAGTGATCGTCTGGCTGTCTTCAACGCTATCGCCAAGAATGAGCGATAGGTTGAGGTCACTGACCGCATCCTCTTGAATCGTGTAAGTATCCGCTGTGACCGCAATGTCATCGACCACGGGCGTAATCTTGATAGTAATGGTTTGGTCAGTGGTCACCGAGGTGCCATTACAGGCTGAGGTTTCTATGGTTTGGACGGTAAAAGTAAGGATACCCGCATAGTCTTCATCGATACCGGTCAAGACCAAACTGTCCAGCGCCGAAGCCGTGATGGAATAGCCAATCACGTTCCCCAAACGATCATACTCGACAGTGACACCACTGCCCTGAATCTCAACGCCTTCGGGCAGTGAATCGGCCGGCACAAAGAACGAGATGACGTTGTCTGGATCGCTAGCAACATCACTATTCAGTAGCCCCGATAGGTCGATGTTGTCGCCTTCCGGTTGCGTAATATCGCCTGACTGAATATCACCGGGCGTTCCGACTGGATCGCATGTTCCGCTGCCATCATGACCGGTTATCTGCAGTTCAAAACTGGTATCGATAAAGCGGTCATCACTGCCGTCAAGCACGCGCGCGCGAACCACGATATCCAACACAGGGGTGTTTTGGGCGCTGGAGATAGTCGCACCATTTAGAATTTGTGTGACACTCTCCTGGAAGCTGTCACTGGTCAAACCCGCTGCTGGAATCAGCCAATTACCATCACCGTCTTGGCTGGCGCCATTAGGATGCGTCACAATCAAGGTGTACCCATCCGGAACGACGAGCAAAATGTAATCGAGGTATTCTGAGCCATCGAGATCTTCGTCAATGAAAGTGACCGCATCCGAGATATCCACCGCGGAGCCATCATCACTGCTGTACAATTTGCCGGAGCTTTCAAGACGCGTATCTAACTCGACTTTTGCACTCACATTGACACTCAGCGAACCGTCAAGCCAGCGAACATCGGTCGCGCCTTCGCTAGAGGTATCCGTCACTTGGTATTGAATGCCCACACTGAACACGCCACTTAAGTCTTCACTCGCCAGTACGCTCAAACGGCCACTGGCTAATAAACTGTCGAGAGTGGGCGTGTCGCCATCCAATAAGGTGCTCAAATCGAGGCCGCTTCCAATCTCAATGGGCGCCCCATCAAAGTAGAGGGTAAGGTCATTATCTAGTGACGTAATAACGTAACCGGTTAAGGTCTCACTGCCATCCTGATCGACATTGATGGACGGCTGAAGCGATAGTGAAATCAATCGGTCTTCGACCCCTTGGGTCGAAATCACTTGGCCATCGGCTTGATCCACCTGAGGCAACACCTCAATCTCGACGGTCATTGGGAACTCGCCGGCATCACCGTCAGGCTCGGTCGACACCGCAATCACCGACAAGGTGAGCTGGCCACTGAAATCTTTAACTGGTTTGAGATAGAGCGACGCTAAATCGTCATTACTGACCTGATATACAGGACCTGTGGTGTCATCGATATACGCGATGGTTAACGCAACAGGGTTTCCAGAAGCATCAACTAACTGGGTACCTTCTGGAATATCGGTGAGTAGAATATTGATCGCTTCTGAGACATCGTCGTCACTGGTTTGGACAATAAAATCGAGTGCGATTAGCGCATCTTCCAACATGTCCGCTTGATTGCTGATCACCTTGTTCTCATCGTCATACTGCCAATGCCCTTGGCCGCCATCGATGACCGTCGGCTCATCCACCACGCCTTTGAGGTAAATTTGAATCGTTTCAGTGTTGCTTGACGCTTGAGGGTTCTCTGGAATCAAGCCATCTTGGGTAGATTCTGTCGCCACAGCGGTGACATTGATAAAGAGTGATTCCGTGTAGGAACTGATGTCTTCTTTAGGCACCAACGTCACCGAACCAGCCGCCAAATCCGCCGCAAACACCGTGTACTGGTTGTTGCCGATATAGCTACCGCCTTCAATAGTCCAGCCGTCTTGTACTTGAATGTTGATGCGCAGGCTTTCTGAGCCGTCGGTATCGGTGAGGTCAGCGAAGATATAATCTTGAAGATTGATCACCTCATCTTCCAACCCTTTAATGTCTTTCACTTCAAGGGTCGGCGTATCGGCATCCGGTCTCACGTTGACCACCACCTGTGAGGTAGTTTCAGCGGTTTTATCATCGCTGCTAGCAAAGCTATTCCCCGCTTCAATCGCAATCGCCTTGATATCGAACGTGAAACTCCCCGCGACATTCGGGTCCGCTTCGATTTTCATCTGATCGAGTTGAGATTGAGTGTACTGTTTACCTTCACTGATGGGCGAGCCATTCAGGGTAACGGTGATCCCGTCGGGGATATTTGAGATCTCATATTTAAGAGATTCAGAGCCGTCAAGGTCAACAAGGTTGGCCGTGATATCCAGTGACAGCGCCTCGTCGGCATCTTCAACCGTGCTGTAAGTAAACTGGGACTGGCCCCATTCAGGGGTATCAGCAATCGGTAACACCGAGACCTCTAGCGTTTCCGTTAGATCTCGAGGCCCCGTATCCGTGCTGATTACCGCAGAGACATCAAGGGAAATCGACTGTGTGGTATCTGACTGATTTTCCGCAGGAAGATACGTCAACGTACCATTGGGTACCACTAAACTTGGATTCGAGCTATCGAGTTGGCTGCCAGAGAGGGTAATCAATCCGTCAACGGCAACAAGAAGCACACCATTGAGATAGAGTGAACCACCTTGAAGCGAACTTTCGCTGATGGCGATTTGCGTCACCTGCTCTTCTTGGTCGACATCCCCTGTTGAGACTTCTATCGCCAGCGTCGCGAGATTGTCTTCGGTCGTTTGCGTATCAGCAACACGAATAAAGCCTTCGTTGTCCCCCAGCACAAAGCTAATCGTACTGGTGGCTTCATCGCCATCAAAGTCCCGCACTACCATTTGCAGGGCGTCATTCAATACAGGGTCCGCATCTACGCTATCGTTGGTTACCAAGGTGTAGCTACCGTCTCGATTGACCGTTAGGGTGCCGTAGCTGACTGATGGGGTGTTGTCGTTATAGAGATTGATGGTATATGACGGATTGGCATCACTAAAGACATACTGATCATAGCTACCATTGCCGTCGACATCATAACCGATGCTGACCAACTGACCACCATCGGCGCCAACACGGCCAAATGCGGTAATCATGTTGCCTGATTGACTGTCCCCTTCGACCAAATTGAGCGTCGAATCCACCGTGATCGGCACATCGTCTTTGACATTGACGGTGTAGTCTACGGCACTAGAGACATCGCCATCCGCATCGGTCGCCGTCAAAGAAAAGTTAAGTTCGAGGTTATTTTCACCTAAACCCGATTCGTGATCCAATGGGCGGTACAATTCAAATTCAACGCTGCCATCCAGGTTGAAACGGATACGAAACGCTTCATCGCCATCAGCCATCGCATAGTACCAACCATTGATGTCGACCTCAGCCAATGTCAGTGCGACACCACCACTAGTATAGCCTTGTGCATCAAAGGCGGTGCGATCTAAACTCAAGGAAACGATATCATCCGAACCTTCAATCAAATTGATCGAAGGCGTCGACGTTTCAATACCGCTGTCTTGCTGACCTGAGGTCAACCCCTCTTCATCCACATCCATCGACCCAATCACTTCAATTTGAGGATCCGCGCCATCAAAAATGGTGATGCTCGATTCAACGGTATTTTCCGTGCCATCTGAATCCACAGTGTAGACCGGTACTGGGATGGTTAAGCTTAAATCATTGCCTGCAAGGTTGTGATCGATTTGCTGATACAGCTCAAGACGCACATCAATCGTTGTCGTGTCGCCTGCCGCCAGTACAAAATCGCTAGGCAGAAAAACGCTTAAAACGGTTTGACCATTGGCGAGAATGGCATCGTAACTCCCATCGCCATTGTCTCGCCATGTGATCGCTTGACCGTTTTGGGTGATGGGATCGCCATTCGAGTCCAACACGGCATCACCCGTTGCAACGCCCAAGCCCAAATAAACCAACGGGTCAAACGCTGCACTGACATCAAACGAAACGTCGGCGGTCGCTTTCGCTGTCACGCCTGTTGCTCTTGGCGTTTCAGACAAATCGACGTTCCCAGAACCAATGCTCGGCACGCCACCATCGCTGACGGTAATATCCAAGGTCAATTTCGACTCATCGCCATCGTTATCTTTGGCGGTGACCACGATCGGCAACGTGCTATCACCATCCAGTTGGTCGAGTGCTTGAGAGAGAGTGACGGTATAGGGAACGGTTGCATCCGCGTCATTGTCAGGCTGAGCAAAGGTGACGGTAAACACCAGTTCATCGGGCAACAGACGAGTGTGCAAATCTTCTGTATAGCCAGAGAGCGAGCCGTCGTCATTCAAGACAAAAACAATATCGCGCCCGCCACTGCTTAACATTGGTTGGTCGGCCAAATCAAAAAACAGACTATCGAGATAATCACTGCCGATCGTGAGAGAAAAACTACCGTTTGCACTTAACGGTGCTGAGCCAAGATCGCTTTCATTGAGCGTCACGCTGGTGGCATTGGCCAACTCAGGATCCGCTCCATCGCGAATCACCCATTCAAATGCACCGGATGATAATGGCGTACCATCCAAATCGCTACCGGCAATCAAAAGAGGAATAGTGACAGCATCACTTTTTAAGGTGTGACTGATGGGCTGCGACTGATTAAGAGTGACCGTTGCCGTCACATCATCGCCATTGGCGACTGCGCTCAATGTTAAGGTAAAGATGGTTTCGCCAGCCGAACTGGCAGTAATCAGGGTACCATCGCCACTCAAAGTATAGGTGATATCGGCTAAATCTAAGGTTGACTGCAAACCCAACGCATCGAGCAAAGCGAGCGTGCCATTAGCAAACACAAGGGAGGACGGATCGGGATTATCCGAGCCCGCCAATACCTCAAACGTTGCGTTAAGAGGAGCAGAAACATCGCTTAGGTTGGATTCTGTGCTACTTGCCACACCGTTTTGAATATCACCCGCGCCGCCATCGTTGATGGTGATCGTGGCGGTTGCGGTGCCAAAGTCATTGCTCTCATCCCCCGCCTTGTAGTGAATAGAAACCAAGTGCTCTGCGTTGTGATCTAAGTTTCGCGATGCGGTGAACGTCCAGTGACCATTGGCAAATACTGTCAACACGCCATCACTAGTGGTAAAACTGACTGGCTGATTGCCGGTGATGGCTTTCGTTTCACCATCAACTTCTACCTCTCGGATCAGAAGTTGCGTATCCAAATCGATATCATTGTTAAGCAAGTTACCTGATGACGTTGTCCCTTCTGTCATGGTGTAGCTTTCGCCAAACACTAGCGGATCGGAATCTTTGATCGTAATGGGTAAATGGGCAATCACGGTTTCGGTTGTCCCATCGGCGTCCGTTTGTATCCCTTCAAGCAACAGAGCCGTTTGCAGTGAATCTAACCCTTCTCCTTGATCTATCGCTTTGTAAAAGGTGACGCGAACTTCATCGCCGACGATTTGTGCTCTGAACACCACTTCATCAGTGTTATTCACCCCTTCAAGACTTTGCCCATCGCCAGCGACTGTCACCGTGATACTGCTGTTTTGCGAGGTGACACTATCGGTCAGAAAGCTTTGATCGGAATAAAAACGAAAATCGGCGAAATCAACATTAATACTGGCATCTTTTGCTTCGCTGCCAAATATGCCCACCACCGTTTCAGAAAATGAGAGCGAGTCAGGCAGAACGATCGTTGGCATATCGTCGACAGCTTGGTTGCCAATGGCGTTATAAACAGACGCATCAATGGTCCAAGTTTGGCTGAGGTCAAGCGACGAGATATCGATATCTTCAACGCTCCATGCATCGCCCGTTACGGCGCCCTGAAAGGTTAACGTCTGCGTACCGTCTGAAACGGTAATGGTGACCAACAATCCATCGTCAACCCCCGTGGTTGTGCCTTGCATCGTAGTCAAATTGCCTTGGCGAAAATCTAAAATGCTAAAGCCCGACAGCGTGTCGATATCAATGGTAGGGACAGTGGAATCGATAATGGTACTCGTATCGGTCGTGGTAGCAGGGTTTCCTGCAATATCTTGCGTACTGGCCGTGACCTCTATAGTGCCGTCGACAAAATCACCAATATCGACATCCTCGACCTGCCACTGACCGTTCACCACCACAGTGTCAAATTCAAGGGTTGTAATGCCATCGGTGATCACGACATGAACAGGCTGACCATTTTCGACATTGGCCACGGCGCCGGAGAACGTCACGCTCTCTTTTTCATTAATATTGATGACGTTGTCACCACCATCTTCGACATCCGCCGTAATTGACGCCAACGTATCTTTAGTGATGGTGTCTTGCGCGATTGCGGGGTTACCCGCCACATCAATGGTTTGCGCGATAACGGTTAAGGTGCCCTCGGCGAGTGCGCTGAGGTCGATGTTATCCATCGCCCAAGTTCCACCGGAAACGACAGAGCTCAGTGTTAACGTTGTTCCCACACTGTCAATGATTCGCACTGTGATGGGCTGACCATCTTGGACGAACTCGACGCGCCCGATTAAGGCGCCGTTACTCACTTCGAACTGGTTGTAGTATTCGTCACCCTCACCATCAAAGTCGACATCAATGGTGGCAAGGGTATCTTTGATGGTGTTGTCTTGGGCGCTGACGCTATTGCCAAAGTTGTCTGCGACCACGGCGTTGACCAACAGTGGTCCCTCGGCGAGCGAGGTCAAATCCACTCCACTTACCGAGTAGATTTCATCATTCGTCACTGCAGTGGTTGATACACTCTTACCATTGATATCGGTAATAGTGATGTTGACGGTACGACCGTCACGAATATTCGGCGCCGTTCCTTGGATCACCACACCTGGCGATTCAAATCGGTTTTCGTAGCCGTCTCCGCCATCGAGGATATCCACGCTCAGTTGGGCGTTTTGATTAAGGAGATCAAGCACTTCTGGCTCAGGCTGGGCATCATCGTTGGCGAAAGGGTCGTTAGGACGGGTGTCAAAGCCCGCTTTAGCGATGGTTTCTTGCAGGGTGGCTTGAACAAAGTTAATCAAAGAAGCGCTTTGACTCTCTTGCGAATTCGCGCCAGAGTAAGCCTCTCCACTTCGGTTGTTAAGCGTGTATTGAGTCAGCTCTTCTACCACTTGGTCTAGCTGTTCTTCAATGGCCTCTTCTTGCTCTGGCGTCAGGACAAGATTGTCACCCTCGACATCTTGAGTAATCACCAGCACATCTGGCTCTTTGCTGGTGTCGAAAGGGATTTGTTGCCAGCTACCATCTGGCATGATCTGCCAAAGGACGCCGCCAACTTCAATATACATAATAGGGCGCATCTGCTCTCCTAGCCTTTAACTCACCTGACAACCGAATCAAAAACAACCCAGCAACAATTTTTTATAGGTATATCTAATAATGTGCACATCCAGTACACACAGTTAACGTCTAATAGTCAAGAATTTAACCTAGATCATGGTTAATTGTAGCGAACCTGATACCAGATGCAGCTAAAGCGTCGAATTTTCAGACAATTCTGACGACAATAAAAAACCCTATCCGAAGACAGGGTTTGGGAGAAATGGCTTGTAGAACCGTGTATGCATCAAATCATATTGATGTTTAACGGACACTCCATTGCGAGAGGGAGCGTTTGAAATCCGAGTAATCAAACTCGTTCAGCTTCTGTACCTCACCAGACGAGCGCTCGCAGTACACTGATGGCATGCGCAGGCCGTTGAACCAGTTCAGTTTCACCATGGTGTAGCCCGCGCTGTCAAGAATATGGAGGCGCTGACCAATCTCAAGCGGCTTGTCAAAGTGTGCAACACAGAATTGATCCCCAGCAAGACACGAACATGATCCGATCACATATTCATGCTCACCACCATCAGACGCTTCTAGAATCGAGGCAGGCTCGTTGTAAATAAGCGTATCTAAGCGGTGCGCTTCGGTCGCCGAATCAACAATCGCTGTTTTTTTGCCGTTCTCAACGATGTCCACCACGGTGACCACTAAATCGGTGGTCTTAGTGATGATGGCTTCGCCCGGCTCAAGATACATTTGCACGCCATGCTTGTCGGCAAAGGCTTTGAGTGCTAGACCCAGCTTTTCAATATCATAACCTGGCCAGGTGAAGAAGACGCCACCGCCCATGCTCACCCAGTCGAGTTTATCTAGGTAGTCACCAAACTGATGAGAGATAGAATCGAGCAAGCCAATAAACGCATCGACGTCCTTGTTTTCACAGTTCATGTGGAACATCACGCCATCGATGCCATCAAACACCTCTGCATTGATGTGGTCCGCTTGCACGCCCAAACGAGAGAACTGACGCGCTGGGTTAGCCAGATCTTGACCTGCGTAGCTGACACCTGGGTTGAGACGCAAACCAATCGACGCCTTGCCCTCAACGATATGACGGTACGCAGCAAGTTGTGATTGCGAGTTGAAAATCATCTTGTCGCAGATGTCCGCGACTTCACGCACATCCTCTTCACTGTAACCCACGCTGTAGGCGTGCGTTTCGCCGCCAAACGTTTCGTAGCCGAGTTTCACTTCAAATGGGCCAGAGCTGGTGGTGCCATCAAGATAGGGCTTGATGATGTCAAACACGCCCCAGGTTGAAAAACATTTCAGCGCCAACACCAGCTTAACACCCGAAATCTCTTTGAGCTGCTTGGCTTTTTCTAGGTTTTCAATCAACTTGTCTTCGTTGATCATAAAGTACGGAGTTTTCAATTCGTTGTGCATCACGAGTTCCTGCTTAAGAGTTCTACTGTGCTGTACCGCCACAGAACCCTAAATGACAAAAAACAGCCATTGAACACGACCAATGGCTGCTTTGATGAGCATCGCTGGGTGTGGACTCACACCCGATACTCAATTATTTGAGTTTATGAATCACGGGTTGGCCAGGCTCGAGTTCCTGAACATGCCAATCTAGACCAATCTCAGGCATGGTCTCTAGGAACGGATCTGGGTCGAGCTGTTCCATGTTGAACACGCCTTTGTCCGCCCATTTACCACGGAAGAACTGAAGCGCAGCCGTAATAGCTGGCACACCTGTCGTATAAGAGATCGCTTGATGCTCTACATCTTGATAGGCGACTTCGTGGTCCGCATTGTTGTAGATGAACACGCTGCGCTCTGCGCCATCTTTCTTACCTTGCACCCAAGTACCAATACAGGTTAAACCTGTGTAGCCTGGCGCCAATGAGGTCGGGTCAGGAAGTAACGCTTTCAGTACGTGCAGTGGCTGAACCACAGTGCCGTCATGCAACGTCAGCGGATCTGGGCTCAGTAGGCCAATATCACGCATCACGTTGAAGTAGTTAAGGTAACGATCACCAAAGCCCATCCAGAATTCGATGCGTTTTGCAGGGATGAACTCTTTCATTGAGCGCACTTCATCGTGCGCCATAGAGTACACCTTGTGAGCACCACAATTAGGGAAATCAAACTCAAGCATACGAGAGTGACAAGGTACTTGCTTCCACTCACCGTCTTCCCAGTAGAAAGAATCGCCTTGGATTTCAAGCATGTTGGTTTCTGGATCAAAGTTAGTCGCAAACTTCTTACCGTGATCACCCGCGTTGACATCCATCACGTCAATCGTGTCGATTTCATCGAACAAATGTTTCACCGCATACGCGGCAAATACCGATACCACGCCTGGATCGAAACCAGCGCCAAGAATGCCTGTGATGCCTGCTTCTTCAAACTTCTCACGGTAATCCCACTGCCAATCGTACGCTTCAGGGACTTGCTGACCTTCTGAGCACAAATCAACCGCTACCGAGGTATCTAGGTATGACACTTTTGCTTGGTAACACGCTTCCATGATCGCCATGTTGACCCAAGGAGGACCCGCATTGATCACAAGATCAGGCTGAACCTCTTTGATTAAGGCAACCAGTGCCTCCACGTCGTCCGCATTCACTGCGCGCGCTTCTAGTTTCTTAGTTGAATCTTTCAGATTATTTTTCTTCTGAATCGATTCGATGATCTTCTCGCACTTACCTAAAGTACGTGATGCGATAGTGATATCACCGAGGACGTCGTTGTTCTGAGCCGCTTTGTGCGCGACTACCCAGCCAACACCGCCGGCACCAATCTGTAGAATTGCCATGGTCTTTGTTACCTTATTTTACTAGTTCAACCGCAAGTTGGTTGATGTCGTTTAATAGTTTCTCAAAATCTTTCAATGAAAGCGTTGGGTTCAAAATCGTAAACTTGAGTGCTGATTTGCCCGCAATGACGGTTTCGCCCAATACCGCGATACCACGTACCAGCGCTTCAATACGCACTTTCTGGTTGAGTTTATCCAAGTTCGCTTCGTCACCCAGCGTGCTACGGAATAGCACTGTCGATAGTGCAGGTCTGGCTAACAGTTCAAAACCAGGTGCCGCCTCAACCATATCCGCCACTTGCTGAGTTTGCTCTAACAGGTGATCGTACATCTCACCGAGCGCTTTTGGTCCGACACTTTGCATTGTCATGAAGACTTTCAGTGCATCGAAACGCTTGGTGGTCGCGATAGACTTGTCGACCAAGTTTGGCAACTCATCGTGCTCACGGTTCAAATAGTCCGCGTGGTGAAGCAAGAACACAAAGTTTGCTTCGTCGTTCACTAGCAAAGCGCCGCAGCTAATGGTTTGGAAAAACAGCTTGTGGAAGTCGACACTGATGGAGCTTGCGCGCTCAACACCTTTGAGACGACCTTTTGAGCCACTGAGAATCAATGCGCCGCCGTATGCACCATCAACGTGCATCCAGAGTTCGTGCTGCTCGGCAACCTCGGCGATACGCTCAAGATCATCGATCGCGCCATGATCGGTTGTCCCTGCCGTACCGACAATCGCAAATGGAATCAAGCCTTGCGCTTTCGCATCGGCAACCACTTGTTCAAGCAGTTCTGCTTTCATTGTGCCGTCAATATTCGCTGGTACAGGTAATACCGCTTTCTCACCTAGGCCCATCCAAGAAGCGGATTTTTGCACGGTGAAGTGCGCATTGGCCGAACAGACGATTCGCAATTTGTCGGCGTAATCTGGCAAACCCAATTTTTGGATAGAGTGGCCAGAAAGCTTGTTGGCGATCCAATCACGCGCCAGCATAAGACCCATTTGGTTGCTCTGCGTGCCGCCGCTGGTCATAATGCCGTCGGCGTCTTGGCTCATGTCGTATTTGTCGCACAGCCAGTTAATCACTTTTTGCTCAACGTAAGTTGCTGAAGACGCTTGATCCCATGAATCCATTGACTGGTTGAGTGCACCAATCATCGCCTCTGCCGCCACAGATGGCATCAAAGGGGGTGTATGCAGGTGAGCAATACAGCTTGGGTGCTGAGTAAAAATGGCATTTTTCGCCACCAAGTCGGTCGTACTCGCAATCACCTCTTTCAAGCTGGTTTCAGAGGCATCAAGGTTGACCGCATTGATTTGCGCTTCAAGCAATTTAGGATCCATACCTGAGTATGGTTTTTCCACTTGCTCAAACATCGCTTTCATCACACGCGTGGTGTGAGACATCACCGCCGCGAACTCATCCGCACCCTGCTCACCGGTGTGAATAAAGTGCTTGTTCCACTTTTGGTTGTCCGCAGGTACTTCAACGTAATCCGCGCCAGCAGCAATCATCGCCGCTTCAAGTGTGCGTAGCGCAAAATCAATTTGTTCAAACGAAATAATTAGCGGTGGTAGGAAACGGATAACCGAACCGTCACGGCCGCCTTTTTCAACCATCAAGCCACGTTCTAGTGCCGCGCGTTGAATGCGCAACGTCATCGCACCATCAGAGGCTGGCTCACCAAACTTGTTCTTCTCGCCGTTGGTTTTCTTGATTTCAACGCCTAGCATCAAGCCTTTACCACGAACTTCTGCTACACAGTTGACGCGCTTTTGGATATTTTCTAAACCAAGGCGTAGGTATTGACCGGCGATGTTAGCGTGCTCCACTAAGTTGTCACGCTGAATGATTTCAAGTGCTTTGGCACCAGAGACCATTGCCAACTGGTTGCCACGGAAGGTGCCCGTGTGCTCGCCCGGTTTCCAAGTATCGTGCTGCTTGTTGATGACCAACAGCGACATCGGCATACCGCCACCAATCGCTTTCGATAGACAGAGCACGTCTGGCACAATACCCGCTTCTTCAAACGCAAAGTTGTAACCTGTTTTCGCTACACCACATTGGATTTCATCAAAAATCAGTAGGATGCCGTGCTCATCACAGATACGGCGCAGTGCTTGCAGCCAGAATGCAGGGGCTGGGATCACACCACCTTCACCTTGAACTGGCTCAACAATAATCGCTGCCGGCTTCATGATACCCGCTTCATCGTCGTTAAGTAGACGCTCAATGTAACGAATGCTGGCTTTCGCGCCTTCATCGCCACCCAACCCAAATGGGCAGCGTAGGCTGTATGGGAATGGCATAAAGTGCACATCAGACATCAGGCCAGTACGACGCGCTTTAGTGCCTAGGTTGCCCATCATACCCATAGTGCCGTTTGTCATACCGTGGTACGCACCACGGAAAGCAAACATGGTGTTACGACCGGTGGTCTGCTTCGCCAATTTGATAGCGGCTTCTACAGCGTCCGCACCTGAAGGGCCACAAAATTGAATCACACAATTGTCGCCTAATTGCTCAGGTAAGAACTCCTTCACCGTCTTGATAAAGTGAGTCTTCGCTTGGGTGGCGATGTCCAATGTTTGATACGGCAATCCACTGTCAAGCTGATCTTTCAGTGCTTGGTTGATCTCTGGGTGGTTGTAACCCAAAGCCAATGTACCCGCACCGGCCAGACAGTCGAGGAATAACTGACCGCGTGTATCTTCAACTAAAGCACCGTACGCTTGTTTAATCGCGATCGGTAGACGTCGAGGGTAAGAGCGAACTTCAGATTCGTGCTGCTGCTGATCAAGCAAAATTTGATCAGGCGTGAGATCATACAGACCATCCACAACAGGGATCTGAGTTGAAAAAGGGGTTGCGATAGCGTTGGTATCGACTTCAAAAGCTGTGCTCATGATAAGTTCCATTGAAACAATTTTCGGCCTTTTCCGAGATAAAATGGGAGAGGAAAAGGAACAGCAAACGGCCCGGTGTCGATAGCAAATCGCAACCAAGCATAAACAGACCATCACATGGGATGGATTCGACGTTTAGTAGAAAATCAAGGTTCAGTGATGCAACTGTCTTGTAAAACAGGGCACTCAGGAAGAACTAAGCTGATCAATGTGTGTTTGTTTAGTGGATTCAATGTTGGGTTTCCCATTCATATGTCGCTATACGACAACAGTATCCCGTCTATCGATAAAAGGACTTATCGATACCTACCCTACGTGGTGTTCACTCAGCCCGAATGACCTCACGCGTGTCCCCCAGAGCGTCACTGCGACTGCCCTCCGAGATTGCGCGCGAAAGTATCATAATTTGCCGGAAATTGGCAACTCATTTTCGCACTATCGACGCAAATTATTAATCAAACTATCAAAACAAAAACGCTGATAGGTAATATCAATCAGCGCTATCAATATGAGTATTTATTGAGCGTTACCAGCTCTCTTCATGAACCACGGTTTCTAGAGGCAACCTATCCAGCCACCCTGCACTTTCCAGCTCAGGTTTGGGTTCAAAATGGCTGACGTGTCCAATGCACATATAGCCAATGATATCGATCTCCTGCGGTATGTTTAGCGTCTCACGCAATACGTCATCATGCAGAATGCTCACCCAGCCAAAACCCAAGTTCTCCGCCCTTGCAGCAAGCCACATATTTTGCACCGCGCAGACCGCGCTGTAGAGGTCCATTTCTGGCTTAATTGTGCGACCAATCACCACTGGCCCGTTGCGTTTGCGATCGCAGGTCACGCAAATGCCAATGGGCGCTTCGGTAATGCCCTCCAATTTAAAGTTTCTGTACGTCTCCTGTTTCTCTTCGGCAAACAGCTGACTGGAGTGCTGGTGAGCAGCGTCAAAACCGGCTTTAATACGCTGCTTGGTGTTCGCATCACGCACAACAATAAAATCCCAAGGCTGCATAAAGCCAACACTGGGCGCATGATGCGCCGCATGGAGAATACGCATCAACGCCTCTTTTTCAACAGGCTGCGGAGTAAATTGGCTTCTTACGTCTCGGCGAGCGTAAAGCACATCATAGAAATGTTGGCGAGCTTGGTCAGAAAACTGCATCGTGAACCTCATTCAAAAGTGCGTTTGATAACACATTGCCTGACGAAAACCCATTTCACCGTCTCAAAAATGACACAAAGATTGTAAATGAGTACTACATTCGGTCATTTTTTGAATTTACCCCTCTCACTTTGTTATTAGAAAGGCTAAGCTAGTAACAACTATAACGAAATACAAACACCTTATGTGACAGCGTCTTATCTGTAACGAGATGTATAGGGAGATCACCTTGAACTGGAAGCTATCATGCGTCGCCGCGAGCACACTGATGTTGAGTCTCGCCGCGCAGTCACAAACGTTAGAACAAGCGGTGGCCTACACCATTGCCACTAATCCGGATCTAAAATCGAGCTACAACGAGTTCCGCAGTGCCGTGAAATCTAGCGATGCGGCAGTCGGCGCATACTTACCGAGTATCGATTTAGATGCGGGGATCGGGTATGAGGGCATTAGCCCAGCGCCTGGGCAAGGGGATGATACTGACCTCACCCGAAAGGAAGCGACCGTAAGCTTAACGCAATTGCTATGGGACGGTAACGCAACATTAAACGATATCGACCGCACCGCGGCGGATGCTGAATCTTTGAGGCTACAACTTTTGTCGCAGGCTTCAGACCTTGCACTTCAAGTCACCGAGATTTACCTAGATGCCGTTAAAGCCTACGAGGTATTGCAGCTTTCAGAGAGTAACCTCAAGGTCCATAAAGACATCTACAAAGACATCAAGCGCCGCGCCGACTCTGGCGTTGGTTCGACCGCTGATGTTACTCAGGTTGAAGCGCGTATCGCCAAAGCGCATGGTAACTTACTAGCGGCGCAAAATAACCTCTTTGATACCCATACTCAGTTCCAGCGCTTGGTAGGTCAAACGCCCCTAGGCCTCATCTACCCGCGTGCCGACGAATCACGTATTCCTCTGACTCTGGAAGAAGCACTTGATCAGGCTATTGCCTCTCACCCTGTGATTCAAACCTCACACGCGGATGTCGATGCTGCACGTTTTCAATACAAGCAGTCCAAAGGTAACTTCTACCCCACGTTCTCTATAGAGGCGAGTCAAACTTGGCGAGATGACGCTGGCGGCGATGAAGGGCGTAGTGACGAAACCCTCGCCATGCTTCGCATGCGCTACAACCTCTATAACGGTGGTAGCGACAATGACCTGTCGGAACGAGCGGCTTATCAACTTAATAAGGCCAAAGATTTACGCGACAACGCGTATCGTCAAGTAGAGGAAGGTTTACGCCTTTCCTGGAGTGCGCTTGATTTAACCTTGCAACAAAAGCAGTTTCTCTCTGACCATGTCGATTCTGCCTCAGAAACAGTGATTGCCTACGAGAAACAGTATCGTATCGGCCAACGTACCCTACTTGACTTACTCAACACCGAAAACGAGCTGTTTGAGGCACGCAAAGATTACCTCGACGCCCACTACGCTGAGCAGTACGCCAAGTATCGAGTGATGAACGCAACCGGCAACTTGCTCGACGCCCTATTAGTGGATACGCCAAAAGAGTGGCAAGAGAAGGTGGAGTATTAAGATGAACAAATTGATGCTATTCCCGTTTTCTCTGCTCAGTGTAGCGCTTGCCTTTACCGCACAAGCCGAAGACGATCAGTATGACTATATTGACACTCCCACAGCAGAACAACCGTTTGATCTCACCGATGACGACAGTGATGGTGTAGTGAACGCACGTGACTTCTGCCCCGGCACACCTAGAGGTGCCTTGATTGACAACGATGGCTGTGGCCAAGCCCTCGCGAAACGCGAAGAGTCGCAGCTGTTTATCTTATTTGCAAACAATTCGGCCGAAGTCGATTGGCAATATTCAACCCAAATTGAAGCGATGGCAGAGTTTCTCGCCCAATATCCAGAGACATCAATACAACTGCAAGGCTACGCCAGTAAAACCGGTAGCGCGGAACGCAATTTAGAACTGTCTAAGCTACGAGCAAATGCCGTTGAGCAAGAGTTACTCTATTACGGTGTGGAGCCTGAACGGATCGCCATTGTTGGTTTTGGGGATAGTGTTGCCGAACAGAGCGCGGGTGACGCTACGACTGAAGCCTTAGATCGCAAGGTGTCCGCCACCGTGGTCGGCATGAGCCGAGAAGTGGTCAAAGAGTGGACGATATTTACCACCATTCCCAAGTAGTCCTGTTACAAGTGGCTGTTTAAGGATTGAGACGATAAACCTCTCTGATAGCAAAACCGCCCCCACTGCCAGCAGTGGGGGCGGTTTCCTTTACAGTATGACTACACTCGACGTCGAAGCAGTCACGAGGCCGAAGGCTCGTCTTTGACTCCCGGCGTTTCCACCGCAGCGGGCATCTCTACAGCGCTGGGGGTTGCTTCGGTACAGTTTTGACTAGACAGCTGGTGCGTATCCATATCGTACTGCTCTTTGATAGCGTCTTTTACCGTGCCTTCCCAAACAGGAACACCGACGAAGTAACTGGTCCGAGCCACGACATGCGCCGCAATCGGCGCTGTGACCATGATGAACACTACCACTGCCGCTGCACGCACCACGATGGTTGCATCGCTCCAGAACACGATCGCAAAGGCGATCACCAGTAGACCGACACCTAACGCACCTGCTTTAGTGGTCGCATGCATGCGAGTCAGCAAGTCAGGCATACGATTTAAGCCAATGCTGGCAAGGAGCATCAAGAAAGAGCCCAGCAGTGCAAACAGCGCAACAAAAAACTCAGTCATCATCTTGAATTCCTCTTTTCTCCAAAAAGCTCGAGAACCCGACAGCCGCAAGAAACGACGTCAACGCCAGTACAATAGCCACATCAATGAATGCTGGCTCTTGGTATGCCAGTCCATACAGCACGACTAAACCGACGGTAAGTGAGGCCATTAGCTCAAGCGCGACCACTCGGTCAGGCAGTGACGGCCCTTTCAGCAAACGGACCGAAGAGATCAGCAGCGCCAGAATCAGCATGGCAAAACAGAGGGTATATACAGTATCCATCGTCGCCTTACTCCATAATTTCCAGCACCATGGCTTCTAGCTTTTTCAGCTCCGCCACATGCTGTTGTTCATCTTCAAAATACATCAGGTGGACAAACAGCACTTTTTTGTCGGTGGACACGTCCAGTGCCAATGAACCCGGTGTAACGGTAATTAAGTTCGAAAATAGCGTGATGCCGGCATCGCTTTTAATATCGAGTGGGACGGCAATCACCGCAGGCTTCATCAAATGCGTCGGCGTCAGTACATCGTATGCCACGCGAGCATTCGATTTAATCAGATCCCAGATAAAGAACAGCGCGAACTTAACAAACTTAGGAAACTTACCGAAGTAACGTTTGAACGCAGGCTGATCGCGCAGCACGTAAGCCAACACCACATAGCTCAGCAGCATGCCGCCAAAGAGATTTGAGATGGTGTAGGTGCCCGATAAGATCACCCACGCCAACGCCAATAACATATTCCAACCAAAGGCTTTCATCTTATTGACCTCCTAACACAGCATTGATGTATTGCGCAGGATCCAGTAGCTGATCCGCGGTCATGCTCGCGAGATTGACAAACCATTCTGCGTTAATACCAATCGTAACGGTAATGATGGCCATCAAGATGATCGGTAGGTAAAGGAAGAATCGCTCTGAATCTGACATCGCTGGCAACACTTCTGCATCCTCTGGCAGCTTCTTCCAGAACGCTTCCGCCCAAATTTTCACCATCGAATAGAGCGTCAGTAGCCCCACGGCGAGCGAAGCAATCACCCCTATCCATGCTTGAACATCAATACCCGCCTTGATGACGACAAACTTAGCGAAGAAGCCTGACAACGGTGGAATACCCGCCAGAGACATGGCTGGGATAGCAAACAAAATCGCAAGGAACGGCGCGGATTTATACAAACCACCTAACCGACCCAGATCGTAACTGCCATGCATGCGATGCATCACACCACCGATAAGGAACAGGTTAGTTTTCACCACGATGTGGTGGAAGAGATAAAATACCCCGCCCAAAATCGCCAATGGAGTAAAAAGCGCCAAACCTAAAATCATGTAGCCAATCTGACTCACGATATGGAAAGACAAAATACGACGTACTTCAAACTGCGCCGCCGCACCCAGCACGCCCGTCACCATGGTGAAAATACCCATCCACATCAATAAAGTGCCGTGAGTAAAGGCGATATCACCGACAAAGATTAGGCTAAACACGCGATACAGTGCGTAAACGCCCACTTTCGTCAACAAGCCAGCAAACACCGCTGAAATAGCGACCGGCGGTGTATGGTAGGAGGCAGGCAGCCAGAAAAACATCGGAAATGCCGCCGCTTTGATGCCAAATGCCACCAAGAAAAGCAGTGAAATCACCGTCACCACTTGTGGGCTATCGGTGGTCGCCAATTTTTGCCCCAGATCCGCCATATTCAGCGTACCTGCGTAGGCATAGAGCAAACCAATCGCACTGAGGAACAATGCAGAAGAGAGCAAGTTAAGCGTCACATACTTGAGCGCGCCCTCCATTTGACTGCGTTCGCCGCCTAAAATCAGCAAGCCAAACGATGCCACCAGCATGATTTCAAACCAAACGTAGAGGTTGAAAATATCACCGGTTAGGAAAGAGCCAATGACACCTGCCAACATCAAATGCAGTAACGGGTAGAAGCCGAACTTTTCGTGCTCCTCACTCATGGTGGCCAAGGCATAAATGGAGATACAAAACGCCACGACCGCTGACACTGTGACCATAATCACCGCCAACAGATCCGCCACCATTGAAATACCATATGGCGGCTGCCAGTCTCCCAAGGTGACTACTTGGATCCCATCGTTATAGACGGTGTAGAACAAGGTGACCGCGGCAATCAGCAACGCAAAATTAGAGAACACACTGATCCAGCGTTGCAGCGTTTGATGTTTCCACAGCGTCATCGACAACGCCGCGGCAAACATAGGGATCAGTACGGGCAATAGAAGCATCATAATTGTGAATCTGTACTCTTCATTTCGTTCATGTCATCTTGACCGATCACGCTGTACGCGCGCTTAATCAGCACCACGGCAAAGGCTAATACGCCAAAGCTGATGACGATAGCAGTCAGAATAAGGGCTTGGGGCAGCGGGTCAGCAATCGCGCCCACCGGAGCCGTCATACCCTCAGCAATCAGTGGTGGCGCACCACGAACCAGACCGCCACCGGTAAAGATCAGCAAGTTGGTCGCATTCGACAGAATGATGAGGCCAATGACCAACTTCACCACACTGCGGCGCAACATCATGTACAGAGCAGCGGCGTAGAGCGCGCCGATCACCAAAGCAAATAATGTGGTCATTTAATCCTCCAACTGTGCCAGTGAGAAAAGCAGTGTCGTCACCATGCCGATCACGACAAAGTAGACGCCCACATCAAACATCAGCGGCGTGCTCAGTTTCAGTTCACCCAATCCCGGCACATTGACGTACCACCACTGCGCGGTCAAAAACGTGCTGCCAGATTTAATCACACCGACAAAACCGCTGAGCGTGGAGATAATCAATCCTCCACCCATCAGGTAAGTACTGTCGATGCCAATCAACTTGCGCGTCTCTTTGGCATCAAACGCGAACAAGTGCAATGCAAAGGCCGCTGACGCCACCAGTCCCGCGATAAAACCGCCGCCCGGTTCATCATGGCCACGCACCAATAAAAACACAGAAAACAGCAGCAACATCGGCAGCAGAAAGCGCGCGATGACCTGCAAAATCATAGAAGTACTGGTTTTGTTCATCATTAGTCCCTCTTCGAACGCAGCATCGCAGTTACACCAATTGCCGCCAACGACAAGACGAAAATCTCACCTAGCGTATCCAGTGCACGATAGTCGACCAAAATCACGTTGACGATATTGCGCCCTTTCGCGATTGGTACACTGTTTTCAATCAAGTAACCGCTAATACCGCCAGGCATCGAGAAATGCACCACGGTCATCAATAGCGTCGCCATCATTGCACCAAACAACAGTGCGACGATGGTGTCACGCCAACGTACATCCGCGCTTGAGAGCGTTTGGAATTTAGGCAGTTTGAACAATACCAACACCAACATGATGACTGTCAGAGTTTCAATCAGCACCTGAGTGATGGCCAAATCAGGCGCGCTGAAGAAGACGTAAATCAGCGCCATGGCAAAACCGAGTGCGCCAAGGGCCGCCACCGAGCTCAAGCGTACTTTGGTCAAACAGGCAAACGTAATTACCGCGATGATCAGAATCGATAGGCCGATCTCTTTGAGCGTCACGTCAGAGAAATCCATATCCCAGTGGAAGCCAACGCGAGTAACCATGGCGTACGCCACCAAACCGATCGTCGTAAGGAAAATGGTCAAAATGTAGTTCGACATATAACCATTTTGCAGTTTGGCGGTACTCCATTTGGCGAATTTCACCATGTTGTCCATAAAGACAAAGTAACCCGCTTCCGGCCCGTAGTTCAGTAATGGTTTGGCTTTAATTGCACGTTTGCCGAGTTTATCCCACTGCTTAAACAGGAGGTAACCGACCACCATAGCCGTAATACTGAGCATCAGCGGAAGATTGAGACCATGCCACAGCGCGAGATCCACCTTACTCGCAGGATTGCCTAGAATCGCCGTCGATGCAGATACAACAAGCGGCGAAGCCAATGAAGGAATCAAGCCAAGAACCAGACCTAACACCGAAAGCACCGTAAAGCCAAGACGCATTCCAAGCGGCGCTTCGTGCGCCTCTTTTGGCGTGGCTTTCTTCTCACCCCAGAAGGGTTTGATCACTAATAGCCCTGCACAAGCGACAATAAAGATGGAGGTCAACAGCGCCATGAGGGCGAGCAGCGCTGCCCAAGGGCTGGACAACACGCCTTCGAGCATCATCTCTTTACCGATGAACCCAAACAGAGGCGGAACGCCTGCTAAAGCCAGTGCGGCGAGTGACATGAACGCCGCGGTGTACGGCATCGCTTTACGTAGCCCGCCCAATTCACGCACATCTTTGGTGCCTGTTTCGTGATCTATGGTACCCGCTGCCATGAAGAGTGCACCTTTGTAGAGGGCGTGGCCAAGTAAGAATACCACCGCCGCCACCAGCGCCGCTTCCGTGCCGATACCAATCAGCATGGTCAAGGTACCCAGTGCCATCACGGTTGAATAGGCTAAAATACGCTTCAGATCCGTGCTGGTCACCGCCATGGCCGCGCCCAGCAACATAGTGGTGGCGCCAACAAACGTCAGTAGCCAGGTCCAGAGCTCATGCCCCACCATCGTCGGTTGCAAACGTGCCATCAAGTAGACACCGGCTTTGACCATGGTCGCAGAGTGCAGGTAAGAACTGACGGGCGTTGGCGCTGCCATCGCATTAGGTAGCCAAAAATGGAATGGGAACTGGGCCGATTTAGTAAAGGTGCCACCCAAAATCGCCAACATCATCACGCTAAACAGCGCGTGCGTTTGCAGCTGCGTACCTTGCGAAAGAATCTCGTTAATCTGATAAGTGCCTGCAAGGCTGCCAAGCAGAATAATACCAGCCAATAGCGCCAAGCCGCCGCCGACGGTGACAAACAGACCTTGCAGCGCAGATTTACGCGACGACTCTTTTTCGTGGTAGTAACCGATCAGCATGTAAGAGGTAATACTGGTCAGCTCCCAAAAGACAAACATCGCCATCAGGTTGTTGGATAACACCACGCCCAACATCGCACCCATGAACGCCATCAAATAGGTCAGCAGCTTGCGTTGATCCGGTTTGTTGGCCAGATAACTGCCCGCATAGATAACGACAAAAAAACCGATCCCAGAGATCAGCAGCGCAAAGAGTAAACTCAGGCCATCTAACCAGAAATCGAGACTGATACCCAACGAAGGGACCCAGTCATAACGAATCAGAAGTGGTCCTTGCTCTGTTATCTGAGTCCAAAAGGTTGAGAAATAGACAAACAAACCTGCGGGCAAAAGTGCCAACAGTTTGCTGGTCTGCTCACCAAATTGGCGAAACAGCCAAGGAACAAACGCTGCCAGGAAAAAACCGGACAGGACTGCATACAGCATCGAAAAAAGCCTCCAAGCTATAAAGCGTTAGCGAAACTAGAACATGAGTGAAACTCATACGTTAGTGAAACAATAGTTGATCTAGCTCACTTTACGTTGAATGTGCGAAAGTCTATTCAAATCCTGTTAACAATAACATTCGCTTCTCTGGAGCTCATCTTTCGAAAAAAACGAACTCAAAGCAGAAATTAGTAGGAAATACCATCAGACATAAGCATTGATGATAGTTAACCCTCTCACATAGTTCACATTTACGAAACACGATGAAACACTTTTTTGTCGTGTTACTTACCTTTGCCTCTTCGCGTACTTTCCCTTTGAACGATTCCGCAGGCCCTTAACAAAAAAAAGCCCGCCGGGGTAACCTGGCGGGCTGAAGTTAGATGTTTATATCACTAGGATGACGCGGACACCGCCACAGGCTCTTTCGGCAGAGAAACACGCAGAGCAATGTAGCCCAATACCGCAGCCAGTGTTGACCCCATCAAGATACCTAAACGGGCGTAAGTGTCGAGCGTGGCAAAATCAAAACCAAAGGCTAGCGAAGAGATAAAGATCGACATCGTAAAGCCAATGCCACACAAAATAGAGACGGCAAACAGATGTCGCTTAGTGATGCCTTCTGGCAACACAGTAATTTTCAGCGCTAGTGAGGCCCAACAGAACAACATGATACCAATCGGTTTACCGAGCAACAGCCCCATCGCGACGCCGAGTGGTACCGTCGACATTAGGCCGTCCATTGAAATGCCCTGCAACGAGATCCCCGCGTTCGCCAATGCAAACAGAGGCAACACGCCATAGGAGACGTAAGGGTGTAACCAATGTTCAAGGTATTTGAGTGGTGAGTAAAGCTCCTTCTCACTTTTTAGCGGAATAGCAAAACCAATCACCACGCCAGCCAGTGTCGCATGAACGCCAGATTTCAGCACCGCGAACCATAAAATCGCCCCGACAATCATGTAGGGAGTCAGGCGTGTGACACGCTTCGCGTTAAGCCAAAACAACACGCCCGTAGAGATAAAGCCCATGGTCAACGCAAGCGTCGACAAGTCTGATGTATAGAAGAAGGCAATAATCAGTACCGCGCCTAAGTCATCGATGATCGCCAGTGCCAATAAAAACACCTTAAGAGCGATCGGGACGCGTTTACCCAAGAGCGCCATAATACCAAGTGCAAACGCGATATCCGTTGCGGCTGGAATCGCCCACCCTGCCATTGCGTTGTCGTTACCCCAGTTCATACCGGCATAAATCAACGCAGGAACCACCATGCCCCCCACGGCAGCAACCGCTGGTAACGTGGCGGTTTCCTTTGACTTGAGCGCGCCCTCCACCAGTTCACGCTTTACTTCAAGGCCAATCACCAGAAAGAAAATCGCCATCAAACCATCGTTAATCCAATGCGATAGCGACATCCCAAAAATATAGATGTGTAAAAAGTGCTGATAATGCTCATTTAAAGATGAGTTTGCGATTGTCATCGCCACGACAGCGGCGACAATAAGTAAAATCCCACTGGCTGACTCCAATCGAAAGAAGTCACGGACCCATTTGTTCATCATTTAAGACCTATCTGATAACGCTATTTATTAAAACCTGATGAGAACGCCCAACGAATGGTTAGAGACACTAGGGCTATCATGTCGCATTGATGTCATGGCTAAACAAGGTTCGTGTTGCACACTATCAACCTAACTCCCTGATTGTTTATCACATATTGGTGCTACAAACCATAAAATCAATGTGATATCCAACATAAATTGCGTTCGTGAATAGCTTTGACCTCGCTTCTATCACCAAACTGAATCATTAGTATAGAACATACACAAAAAAAGCAGATTACCCTGAGATAACCTGCTCTTAACAACGACACCCAATTAAAAACAATGAGTAAAAATTAATACCCTATCAGCTGCATAAAGCCTTGCGCCTTATGGCTACCCGTGGTTTTTATTGGCCCCTCCCAGTAAGGTACAAAAAAGGGCAGCCATAGATTTTGATTGGTCGCAGATACGGTAAGATGAATATTGTGCGCGGGCACTTCTAACGTCCAACTCATCGGCACTCGCTTGCCACGCGCGACGAGACTTGGCGCATTGGGCGTAATGACAAGATCAGAGTCTGCAAGGTTAATCACTTTCCCATCGTTACTGGATAAGGTGCCAAACCAGTAGGGAAGTTGCTTGTTTTGACGATACCGACTCACAGATAACGTGGTTTCATCATCCAGATGGACGACAAACCAATCCCAGCCCTGTTGCCCTTCAGCGAGTAAGCCACTTCCCCACTCTTTGCTCATCCACGCTTTGCCATCGACCTTAATCTGACGATCACCCGGCAATGTGATTGAGCCCTGAACATTAAGGAAAGGCGCGAAAATATTGTAGGACGCAATCGGCAGTAGATCGTGTTTGGCCACATAGCCACGCTCACCCGGCAGGACAAAAGGCCCATTGGTCGACGCACTCAACTGGACACTAAACTCATCGGTTTGCGCAGTGAGCATGCCAGGAAACGGCGTTCTACCTAGCGAGCGCCAGTTCCAATTATCGATCCACATGCGAAAAGGCTGTGACGTCATTTCTGCTTGGCCAATCCCACCTCGAGCCACCCGCTGCTCTTTCCAAACGCCATATTGGCTCGATACCACAAGATGAGACACGTAGACTTGAGGGCTTAACCAACCACGCAAAGGTTGATCATGACTGGCTATCCGAATAAAGCTCCACTGAATGCCGTATTCAGTGCCGGCCTCATCTTGCACATTAGCAAAGAACTGCCACCAACCGTGCTGATACTCATTATTGAAGGAAAAGTCGTTGGGTAAAATCACGGGGTAATTGGGCAGCACAGGCTCAAAGACCTGCCTTTTTTGCGCGCGCAGCATGTCATTCATGCTATCGAAGTCATTTGGCTCTTCAGATGGCGTCTCACGAAAGATGATCAGCAGCGCAATGAGCCCTGCGACCACCAAACCCACCGCCATAATGGCTGAACGATTCAACACTCGACCTTGTGTCATTACAGTGCATCCCTTAACGATTTCATCGGCGTGTTTCGTACCATTCTCAATACCGGCAGTGCCCCGGCTACCATCAGTGCGCCCATCGCCAGCAACCCAGTGGTGAGATAGGCTTGCGGAATCAGTTGCAGCTCAAGCGTCCACCCGAACGACTGCTTGATGATAATGTCCACCACCAACTCCGCCAGTAACCAACCGAGCGGCAATGCAATCAGCATCGCGATAGTACCAAAGACAAACAGTTGCAAACCGCCCATCACGATCAGCTCCCACCCTTTCATGCCAAGACAACGCAGCAAAGAAACGTGTTTTTGGCGCGAGATCTCGCCCGCGACAGTGGCGAAAAAGATACCAAACACCGCAATAATCAAGGTAATGTTGCCTAAGGTGTCTGCGATAGAGAACGTTCGGTCAAAAATGTGCAGCGCTTGCTTATGAATATGACTGTTATCAAACACACGCTCAGCGTCAATCCTAAACACCGTCTCCAAACGGCGTTTCAAGGCACTGGAATCGGTGCCGTCATTGAGCACAGCGCCGAGCGCCACATTGCCGCGTCCTGCATAGGCGTACAACCAGTTGCGGTGTGATAAAAGCACCTGATTGTAAGGGTTGCCGTAATCGTAGTAGATGCCCACCACTTGCCAACCACTGCCAAGTCGACCTTTCAAATCCAAGGTATCACCGGGACGAATGCCGAGTTTTAACGCCATTGACTCACTGACCATCACCCCTTTGGTGTTGTGCAGATAGTACCAATAGTTCGGGATACCAAGTTTAACGGTCAGCGCTTCTAGCTCCCCTTCGGAACCACCGGTGCTGACTACTTGCAGCACGCCTTCTTTCTCGGTGACCTCTTTTTCCCATCGCCACCACACCGACTTCACTTCGGGTTGCTTAGTCAGCCAATTGCTCATGCGAACCGACGCATTGTTACTTGGGTAGATGTAAAGATCGGCAGCCAAACGCTGCGATAGCCACTTATCCGTGGTATCTCTAAAGCTACCCACCATGGTTTCTACGCCAATGTTGGCAGCCATCGCCAGCATAAAGGCCATGGTTGCCACTCCGCGGTAACTCATACTTGATGCGGCATCAGCAAAGAACCAACGTGCTTTCACCCAGCGCAGTTTATAAGAGAGGATATTGAACACTTTCCAGATAATAAACGGCGTGATGAGCGCGGCAGCAAGCAGCAAGCAGGTAATAATGGCAAAGCCCGTCTGTTGAGTTTGTGGCGCTTGGTAAATCGCGATCCCCGCCACCGCTAATCCAACAGCAATCAGCGCTTGAATAGAGAATTCACGGCCGGCGAAGCGCACTAAAGAGAGACGAGTGGTTAAACGGACCGGCTGAGAGCGCAGCAATCTCACCAAAGGCCAACCACAGGCGATAGTAGCACCGAGTAAGGTCAGAGAGAGGCTGTAAAGACTGGAAGACCAACTCCAACCAATCACCAAGCCAACGTTCGCATCGTAGAGATCACCAAGGCTTGCCGATACCGCTGGCATCAACTGCTTCGCGAGCACCATGCCAAACGCGTTACCACACAGCCAGCTCACCAAGACTAGCGCCACTAATTCAATGCACAGCGACGCTGCCAATTGAACGCCACTGACACCGGTTTGACGCAGTACACCCACTAATGGCTGGCGTTGAATTAAAGAGAGCGACATCGCTTGATAGAAAATAAACAGCCCCACTAAGAACGCCATCATCCCCATTGCACTGAGATTGACGTGGAACGCTTCCGTGAGTGCTTCCAGTTCAACCCGAGAGTTGCGCGCTAAATTCATACCGTTTGGCAATAGCTCTTTCAACCGCTCGACTTTCTCTAGCGGCATCTCACCACACGCAATGACCGACAGACCAGAACTGCGTTCAATCATTCGTACCAACGACATGTCGGCGACGATACGAGTCCCGTGGATCAAATTTTGTTTATCAACGATGATCGGCCCTAACTTACTGCCATCGCCAAGTTCGACAAAATCGTTATTGTGCCAACGCATGTGCTCAGCCAACTCAGCACTGACCATAATCGGGTATGGCGGCTTCATCAGATCAATAATTGAAGCGCTTTTTAAGCGCGTCGCGGGGGTATCTTTGAGCATGAACATAGGATCCATACCCACGACAACCAGATCGCGATAATCCTTGGTTCTGACGCGAACGAAATCAAACGGCGCACATTGATGAAAGCCTTCTCGGCGCAATTGAATGTAGAAACCTTGCGGAATTTTGTTGGTCGCGTGTTTGGGGCGGATGCGGTAAGGCAAAGGATTAGAAAAGAGTTTTTCGCCATGCGCGTAGCTTTGTCTCGCATGCTCATTGATCGCCGTAACACCAACCAATAACGAGACGCCCAGAGTGAGGCCAAGCCAAACAAGCAGAATTTGAAAAGGATAACGTCGGTAATGCCCCAGTAATGCCTTAATGACGGGCCATAACATGGAGTTGCCCTCCTTGCAGACGTACCTTTCCTTGCATGTGTTCAGCAACGCGTTCACTGTGCGTCACCAACAGCAGAGTGCAATCTAGTTGGCGGCTCAATGAGGTCAAAAGTCGCATCACGGCTTCGGCATTGCGCTCATCCAAGCTTCCTGTTGGCTCATCGGCAAGGAGCAATTTAGGCTCCATATAGAGCGCGCGAGCAATCGCGGCTCGCTGCTGCTGACCGCCTGATACCTCTTCAGGGTAACGGCCAAGCAGCGGCATGAGATCCAACGCAGATAAAATTTGTCGCCACAATCCGGCGTCTTCTGGTAAGCCTTTCAATTGGCGGCAGAAGCGGATGTTATCGGCAATATTAAGAGTGGGCAGCAAGTTATACTGCTGAAAGATAAGACCAATGTTATTGCGACGGTAGAGGGTGCGCTCGCTTTCAGTGGCGCTGTCCATCGACATGTTAGGGAAGCGAATGGTGCCAGAATCAACTACATCCAGCCCAGCAATCAGATTGAGCAGGGTACTCTTGCCAGCCCCACTCTCGCCCATTAACGCAATTTGCTGCCCCTGGTTTAACAACAACTCAGCACCTTGTAAGACAGGGTGAAATTCACCGCCGTCGACATAGCCTTTACACAGGTCTGTAAGTTGTAGCATTAACCGTCTCACCTTTGATAGAAATGGGACTGTGAATCTACACTAAATTGTGATGAGTAGAAAGTGTTTTGGAGGGGAGATCACAACATATGCATCAAACCACACCACTTCGCTGCACGATGTCTAATTTTCGATCAAATTTCGAATCCACTTTTTACTTTTGGTACGGTAAATGGATCCAAACCACTTAATCGCCTCTTCGGTTAGAAACAGCAGATAAATCCACTGAGGCTCGAGTCCAAGACCTATGGCAGCAAAGGCGGCCAAAGGAATCCCAATCAACCACTGCGCGACAAGATCTTGATAGAGGCAGAACTTCACATCGCCCCCCGCACGCAATACACCCACGATCAGCATCATGGGGACAGAGCGAAGCACAATCCCCACACTCAAAATCACTATGAACTGATCGGCCAACGCGCGGGTCTCATCGGTCAGAGCACTGAAGGCACCAAGCACCGCCCCTTGAACCATATAGAGTAAGATAGCCACGATCACGCTAACCGCCACATTCAATATCGTGACGCCAATCGCTTGGTAATAGACTTCCTTATACGCTTTGGCACCAATTTGATTTCCGACCAACACGGCCGCTGCATTCGACATACCAATCAACAAACTGAGAGAGATCGACTCAACTGGCGTCATCACCGAGAGCGCCGCCAAACCCTGCACGCCAGATTGTCCCATAATGGCGTGATAGACAAACAGTCCTCCAGCCCAAGCAAGAAAATTAAAGGTCGTCGGCAGAGAGAGTTTTAAGAAGCGCACGACTTTGTCCAGCTTTAGGATAGCCTTGATGTCATCGACACCAAACGCCAGTAAGTGTTGACGCAGATAGAGATAACCATACAAGGTGCCCACTTCAATCGCACCACTGAGCACGGTAGCAATCGCCGCCCCTTTGATGCCCATGGCTGGCATGCCAAATTGACCAAAGATAAGCACCCAGTTAAGAAAGATATTCGCAACAATGCCGATGCCACTAAAGAAAGTACTAATGCCGGGGCGATGCATGGCGCGCAAACCCACAGACATACTGGCTACGCAGGCCACCGCAAACATACTCACGGAGGTTAACACCAAGTAGTCGCTGCCCAGTTGATTGACCTCTGCGGAATCGGTTGTCAGCGCCATGATCTCACTCGGAAAGAGGAGGAAAAACGCCGCGGTCAACGCCGCAAATACCATCGAAACAAGCCACGTTAACGCCGTACTCTGCCTCACCCCTTGCTGATCGCCGGCCCCCCAATACTGCGCCGTAAGCAGTGCGCCTCCGGTGGTCACCCCAACCAGCATAATGGTGGTCACGAATGTCGCTCGCGCGGCCACACCCACCGCGGCGATCTCCGCTTCACCTAACTGACCCAGCATGATCACATCCACCAAGCCTCGGCTAGAGAACATAATGCTTTGCAAGGTGATGGGCAGCGCAATAGCAATAAGGCGACGAATAAAATCGCCACGAGTGTGCGACAAAACCTGAGAAATGAACAAGAGCACGTCCTTTTTGGTAAGGTGATCAAAGCGTTGAGCGGTGGGTTTGGGCAGAGCTGCAACTTGTCGCTATTATAGGTGTGAATCACTTTGTTGCTCAAGACCATAAGGAATGTCGATGAAAAAAGTGTTGGTGCTGGGCGGATCTGGCTATGTCGGGTCACAACTGCTTCCTCAGCTGTGCGAACAAGGTTACAGCGTCACTGCTGCTTCGCGAGATGTTTCGGCATTGAAGGCGCGTATCCCGCCGCACCCCAACCTCACCTTGACTTACTTAGACTTGGCAGATCGCGCCGAGACCATCAAAGTAGTGCGCGCCTTTGATATCGTCCTGTTTTTGGTTCACGGTATGGCCCACGGTTCAGACTTTGTCGATTATGAAATCAGCTTGGCAGAGCATTTTCGTGACGCACTTCGAGTGAGCCAAGTGAAACATGTGATTTATTTAAGTGCGCTCCAACCACAAACAGGCAACTCACAACACCTCAAGGCGCGTTTGATGACCGGAGAGATCATCCGTCAAGCGGGCGTGCCTATCACCGAGGTACGTGCTGGCGTCATCATTGGCCCTGGCTCGGCGGCGTTTGAGATCATGCGCGACTTTGTTTACAACCTGCCTATTCTCATCGCGCCTAAATGGGTCGATTCGAAAGCCAACCCCATCGCATTGGCGAACCTTAATCACTACCTACTCTGCCTGATCAAAGAGCGAGTGACTCAGCATCAATGCTTCGAAGTGGGCGGCCCAGATGTGTTGACCTATCGAGAACAGTTTCAGGTTATCGGTCAAGCGGCGGGCAAACGGGTTCGACTTGTCAGCACTGCGCTGCTCACGCCTAAGATGGCCTCGCGTTGGCTCGCCTTGGTGACCTCCGTTCCTGCGTCGGTCGGCTCAGCGCTTCTAGCGGGGCTGTCTCATGACTTTGTCGCGGATTCAGCCGAGATACGCACTCGCTACCCACAGACCTTAATTGACTTTCAAACCATGATTGAGCGCGCGATAGAGCAAGAGGGAGAATTCGTGCGCAGTAACGTGTGGGGGTATGACCCTGCGGCGCTCAATCGCTGGCAACCGGGCTATGGCTATTACCCGAAACAGGCAGGCGCAACGATAAAAACGCCACTCACTTCCGACGCGCTATGGCAAATCATTCAAACCATCGGCCAACCCGATCAGGGCTACTTTTTCGCCAATGGCTTATGGCGAACACGCGAATGGCTTGACGTCTTGTTTGGCGCCGGAGCGCCGATTCGGCGTCAACCTCCCGGGCCAGAGCTTAAAGTGGGTGATTTTATTGACTCGTGGAAAGTGATTCGCTGTGAACCCAAGCGTTTTCTCTCATTGCTATTTGGCATGAAAGGGCCTGGTTTAGGCCGTTTGGAATTTTCTATTGAGGATGATGGCACCCAGCGCACACTCAGCGTCACCGCTTGGTGGCACCCGCAAGGGTTTTGGGGGTTAATGTATTGGTTTGCCATGATGCTGCCGCACCTGTTTATCTTCAAAGGCATGGTGAGAGCCATTGTGAGAAAGGCAGCGACATAGAACACGAAAAACAACGCCTTGCGTATCAGCAAGGCGTTGTTTTTATGATTAAGAACTCAGGCTAAGCCGTCAAGCTAAGGGGAATTTCGGGCAACTGCGTTCCGCGATTGGCAGGAAAAATCAGGTATTCACCGTGGTACTTCACATTCGACTTGTAGTCGGTCACCTTGTGCACCAAAAAGCCTGCTGAGGTGGCTTTCTCAACGAACTCAGCGTGATTACCACGAACAAACCAACTCATCGGCTTGACTAAAGCCTCGCCTTCAAAGCAAGCGTCACATTGATCCGCGCACAGCGCCAAGGAGTTTTGCCCTTCCGTAAAGAGTTGCACCTTACCCACACCCACTAAGGGTTCTGAGGTAGAGACTTCCCAATCTGCGTTCTCCATCAGATCAAGGAACTGCTCAATATCACTGTCTTTCAGCGTTCGTTCCTCACCACTAAAGAAGGTATCGTACAGCTTAGCGATGCGTTTAAACGTAAACAACAGCCCTGCTTCGTTGCCTTTTGAGCGCCCCATTTTTTGCCAACGCGTCAGGTCATTGCCAACCACGCGATGAAAACGCTGTTCTTTAAGCGCTCGGGTCACCCAACGTACTAAATAATGATTGTTGGCGACCGGAGCGTCGGTCAGCTTTCCTAAACGATGCTGCGCATCGAGCTCTTCTAGCGCAAGTGTGACTAACTTGCGCATCTCAACTGTGTATTCAGACATTACGCCTTTCTTCCAAAAAATCCATACAACGCGGCAGAGAGTATCGAACATGCCGTCATGGTCGCTATCATCGGCCAAGTCGCATCACTTGGCAACATCGCAACCACCACGCCAATCACGGAACCCGTACCAAAACGCAGCGTGCCCGCCAATGATGACGCCGTACCCGCCATCGACGGATAGCCGCTCAACAGCAGCCCCATACTGTTACTGCCGATAGTCGATAACGTACCAATAAACAGCACCACAAAAGGTACGGTGCCCCAAAGGCCAAGATCCAGCATCCAAGTAATGAACATACCAATGCCGGCGAGCAGTTGCACCGCAAGACCAAATCTTAGCATCGCGTGCGAGCCGACTTTACGTACCAAACGGCCATTGATGCTGGTCATGATGATCATCGCAACGATGTTCAAACCAAACAGATAACCAAAGTGATCCGGGCGGACGCCATAAATATCAATATAGACAAACGAGCCTGCGGTCAAAAAGGCAAACATACCAGCGAATGAAAACGCACCGGAGAAAATCAGCCCCATCGCCACAGGGTTGGCACACAAACGGAAGTAGTTTTGCATCGTGGTGCGAAAACGCAGCGGCTGACGCTTTTCCACTGGCAAGGTTTCTGGAATTTTCCATAGCACCAAAGAGATCACGATGGCGGCAAAAATCGCCAGGATCCAAAAAATTGCTCGCCAGCCAAACCAAATGGCGACGTGACCACCGATCATCGGTGCCACCAAGGGCGCAATGGTAATCACTAAGGTCACAAATGACATGGTGCGCGCGAAATCCTCACGATCAAACATGTCACGGACGACAGCTTGAATAATGACGGCCGCCGCAGCGCCCGCAAAACCTTGCGCAGTACGCACCCAAGTGAGCGCTTCAATACTGGTGGTGGTCGCACTCACCAATGAGGCCAAACCAAAAAACAGTACGCCAAGGATCAGCACCGGGCGACGACCATAGCTGTCCGCCAATGGGCCATGAATCAACTGGCCAATAGCAAAGCCCGCGGTATACGCTGTGAGGGTGATTTGCACCGCGCCACTTTCGACACCGAGATCGGCTGCGATGGAGGGCATCGCAGGCAAATACATATCAATCGCCAGTGGCGTTAAGGCACCAATGGCGCCCAAAACTAAAAACAACAAAAAGCTCAACTGAGGCGTGTCGGTTTTGGTCATACCAGTATCAGACATAAGTCTCCTATCCGATAGCGAAAAAACGAGCCGCAGAAAGGCGGCTCGTCAAAAGAAATGAAGTTAACCGGACTATATTCAACCGATTGAGATCAAATTACTAGTTCCTATTAGGAAATAAAGCTCTTCCAAATTGGGGTATTAATTCCAAATAGAATCAATTTCTGCTTGAGTCAGGTAACGGTATTCACCCGGTTCAAGCGTATCATCCAGCACTATCGCGCCGATGCGTTCACGGTGAAGATGCTCAACCTTATTGCCCAGTGCGGCAAACATACGTTTCACTTGATGGTACTTGCCTTCAGTAATAGTCAGCAGCACTTCGTGCTCATCTGCGTTGACTATCTCTAGTTTCGCGGGCAGCGTCGGCTCTTTCTCATTGCGCAGTTCGATGCCGTGGGCGAATTTTTCTGCATAGTCGTTACCGATAGGATCGGCGAGCCACACTCGGTACGTTTTCTCACACTTATGTTTCGGTGAAGTGATGCGGTGCGACCACTGGCCATCATCGGTAATCAACACTAAACCTGTGGTATCGACGTCTAATCGCCCAGCAAAATGCAGGTTCTCAATCTTCACCTCATCGAGCAGCACAAACGCGGTGTGATTAAAACCATCTTCATGAGAGCAGACAAATCCTTCAGGTTTGTAAAGCATGATGTATCTTGGCCCTGGCTTGCCAATTTCGCGGCCCTGCCACTCGACGACGCACGTATCGGAAACTTTAACTGCACCGCTTTTTTGCACCACGTCGTTGACCGTCACTTCGCCACTTTTGATGATTTTCGTGGCTTCTTTTCGCGTCGCACCTAGGGCATCGCAGAGAAATTTGTCTAAACGCATTTTTACCTCACTCTGTGTTCGCCGCGCAGTATACAGAGTTCACTGCGCGCTGCGAACCCTTTACGCTTGTGCCAGCAACTCAATCACCAATGAACGGAGCCACTGATTAGCCGGGTTATTATCCAGCTTCTTCGGCCAGTTGACCCATAGCGCGACCTTGTTGATGTCAAAAGGCACCGCCATCGTTTTGATCGGCAGTGACGCTTGCATACGGCTGGCGACGTTTTGCGTACAGATCCCAATCGCATCAGTGTGCGCAATGGTGTGCAGCATCGAGTACAGCGAGTTGTGGTCGCTGTGTATTTTACGCTGTGGGATCGGCTGCTTAGCCAAGGTATCCGCAGCGCGAGTATTAAATCGCATCAAATTTAGAAAGGCGTGAGACTCGGCAAAATACTGCTCATAACTGATGGTATCGCCAATACGAGGATGGTTACGATTGACCACGCACACCATTGACTCCTCTTTCGCCAGTTGAGACGCAATACCGCCTAACCTTGGCGCGACATAATCCACCACCAAATCGACCACCCCGCTGGCGAGTGAATCGTAGGTTTCATCTTGATCGGGTGGCAACGCTGCGCATATCACCTCAGCGCCAATGTCGTGCTGGCTCGCCAAACGCTGGATCAGATCCGACATGTACACATCAGGCACGTAGACACGAAACGCGCGATCCGTTTGGCTTGGAGAGAAATCCTCATAACCAAGAATGGTCCGCTCTATCGCATGAAACGGCTCTGCCACTTGCTTAAACAAGTCATGCGCAACAAACGTTGGCTCAACACCGACGTGTTTACGCTGAAATAAGGTTTCCCCTAGCTGAGTGTTAAGCCGCTTTACCGCATGACTAACGGCTGAGGGCGTTAAATCCAACTCCTCGGCGGTGACGGTATAAGAGCGGCTTTTGTAGACGCTAAGAAACACGCGCAGAAGGTTAAAATCAAAATGGGTTGCCTTGGGCATCGCCTTACCTTATTCGGTCGGATTGATACGTCCAATAAAACAAAAAATGCCCCTGCATAGCAAGGGCAAAACTTATCACTTGTGACGCACGATCTTAACGGTTGATCGGTGATACACCTGTTTTCGACTTACCAAAGCTGTATGGGCTGTGGTCTTGTGGCAACGCCATCGCGAACCAGAACTCAAAGTCGTCTAGGTAAGAGGTCAATGCACCCATCTTGCTCATGTCGCCCGATACTGTCGCTTTACCTGACTTCAATAGGTCTTGAAGTGTGGTTTGTTGAAGCAGCATCAAGGTGATGTCGCTACGGTTAACCGTTAGCGTAAAGTCTGCGTTAGGCACGTCATAGCCTTCAATGTTGCTCATGCGGCCGTTGCGCGCTTCAATCGCGTATTTCGCATTTTCATCAGGAATCACAAGATTCGCGTTCATGCTGAAACCGTCCATCGCGGCTTTAGGACCGTTGAAACGCACACCCATGAAGTTCAAGAAGTCACGCGTTGGCATGGCTTGAATAACATCTGGAGTAATCGCTTTGGTGGCTTGAACAGGTACGATACCTTGACGCAATTCAGATGCACCCGCTAGGAATACGTTACGCTCACCAGAAGACTCTGACTGGTAACCCAACTGCTCAAAACAGTCCGCTTGTAGGTAACGCGCTTGCATGTTCTCTGGGTTAGCGAACACAACGTTGTTCACAACCGTTGCACACCAGCGGTATTCACCGTTGTCTAGCGCTTTCTTACCTTCTGCAATGATGGCTTCTTCGCCCATCATCTCAGTGTACTTCTTCGCTTCATCTACAGAGTTTAGGTGCAGCAAGGTCGCTGGGTTCATATCAAAGTAACCCAAGTATTTGTTCGCTACCGCTTTTGCGTTGCGGTGGTAAGAACCGTGGTAACCACGTGTGTACCACTGATCAGCAAGAGGTTGTGGAACAAAGAATTCATCTTGGATGTCCGTGATGCTTACACCGTGGTTAAGCAGACGTAGCGTCTCATCGTGCAAGTAACCGTACATGTCACGTTGACCGCGTAGGTAGTCTTGAATCTTTTCGTTGCCCCAACGTGGCCAGCCGTGTGATGCGAATAGTAGCTCCGCTTCATCACCGAATAGGTAAAGCGCTTCGTTGATAGAATCTGCCCATTGTAGGGTGTCACGTACAAACGCACCGCGTAGCGTGTAAACGTTGTGTAGACCCGCAACAGTTGTTTCTGCACCCCAGTACGCTTTGTACTCTGGGATGTAGGTGTTCATTTCTGATGGCGCTTCGGTATCTGGTGCGTTTTGGAACACCATTTCTAGACCATCAATGGTGATGGTTTCGATGTCTTCATCCACTTGATGAGTAGGAAGGATCAAAGACAAGCCGCCTTTTGCAACGCCTTTACCGATCGCTGCATCCACCTGACCTTTTTCGCTCTTCGCCAGAGTATTACCGTATTGGAATACCAGACGACGCGTCATCACGTTACCCGCCAGTACGTTTTCAGAAATCGCAAAGTCTGAGAACGCACGAGGTGCAAGGATTTGCACTTCACCGTTATCCACTTGCTCTTGAGAAACAATACCTTTCACGCCACCAAAGTGGTCACCGTGAGAGTGTGAGTAAACCACCGCTTTGATTGGTAACTCACCACCTTTCGCGTGCGCTTTGAAAAGCTCGTACGCCGCAGCTGAGGTTTCAGGAATCGTTAGAGGATCGAACACAACCCAACCGTTGTCAGAGCGAACAAAGCTCACTTGCGCCAAGTCGTAGCCACGAACTTGGTAGATTTTACCTGGAAGAATTTCAAACAGGCCGTGCTCCATGTTCAATTCAGCTTGGCGCTGCATTGAAGGGTGGATAGAGTCGTAGTCTTTACCTTGCAACAAGTAGTCGTAGCTGCCCAGTTCCCAGATAACGTTGCCATTCGCGTCTTTGATTTCTAGGTCATCTACGCGAGCAACGAAGCCCTTACGTGCCAACTCCCAATCTTCTTGGTCAGCAAAAGGTAGCGCTTCACGTAGCTCCTTTTGGAACGCGGCAGTATGCTCGCTCGCAGGCTTTTGATCGGGAGTAAACGTAGGGAGTGATGCTGATGCTGCCACTGCGCCAGACATGGTCGCTGTGATTACCATCGCTAGAGTAGAAAGTTTCATACGAACCTCTATTTATATGAGTAAATTGGATTAAGCGAATGCTTTCGTCATAAGAGCGGTAAACTCTTGTGATGTATCTAAGTTAAAGAACAGGCCAAGTTTGTCGGCGCTAGCAAAGTCCATTTGGCCACGGACTAATGCGGTCATCACATCAATATCCGTCACTATGATGCCTTGATATTCTGACTTCGGTACTTCATGCGCCAGCACGCTGACCTGTTCGCCATCGGCCACAAAACGATAAAAATGTTGGCCAGTGGCTTCAAAAAGGGTGATATCGAACACTTCGCCTTGATAGTTCGATTGCAGTTTTTGCATCAGAATGAACTGAACGGTCGACCAGTTGCTGTTTGGAAAGGCGTTGATCTCACCAAGTTGCTGCGCTTGATGAAACGCCACAGCGACTTCAAATGTGCCTTGAGGAATCGCAAACACGGCACCATCGACCCCGCCATCAGCCAAACACGCGTGAGCCTGTTGACCGGCCAGCATTCCAGCCATGATTCCTGCGATAAGCTTAAGCTTCATGATGCGTCACCCTTTTGATTCGTTGAAGGCATCATATCAAGCAGAATAATGAATAAGAACAAAGTTAACCTAGAGTAAAAAGTGAATTTAATTCATATCAACCCACCCTCTCCGCTTCGCCACACAAGATGTGTATAATCGTTCAAAATTTCCAAGCTGTTCGACGCCATGTACACCCTCAGACCCTACCAAGCAGACTCCGTCAAAGCGGTAATCCATTACTTTCGCGCTAATCAAACCCCTGCGGTGCTTGTGTTGCCAACGGGCGCGGGGAAAAGCTTAGTCATCGCAGAATTAGCGCGTTTGGCAAAAGGACGCGTCTTGGTGCTAGCACACGTGAAAGAGTTGGTTGAGCAAAACCACGCCAAGTACGAAGGTTACGGGTTAAAGGGCGCGATTTTTTCTGCCGGGCTTGGGCGCAAGGAGACCGATCAGCAAGTGGTGTTTGCCTCGGTGCAATCGGTTGTGCGCAATTTGGACGCGTTCAGTCACCAATTTTCACTACTGGTGATCGATGAGTGCCACCGCGTACCGGATGACAAAAACACCAGTTATCAAAAAGTCATTCGCCACTTGAGCGAGCTTAACCCGGGCATTAAAGTGCTTGGTCTCACCGCCACGCCCTATCGCCTGGGTATGGGTTGGATTTACCAGTACCACACACGCGGCTTAGTGCGCAGCGATGAACCGAGGTTCTTCCGCGATTGCATCTTTGAACTGCCTATCCAATATTTACTTGATGAAGGATTTCTAACACCCGCCACGCTGCTCGATGCCCCGGTACTGAGCTATGATTTCTCGCAACTCAAACCCGCCAGTACCGGGCGCTATAAAGAGTCAGAACTTGATATGGTGATTGACAATGCCAAGCGCGCCACGCCACAAATCGTCGAGCAAATCATCCAACACGCTGAACACAGGCAAGGCGTGATGATATTCGCCGCCACAGTGAGGCATGCGCAGGAGATCTTTTCGCTTCTCCCTAGCGATCACACCGCGCTGGTCATCGGTGATACTCCTACTCCGGAGCGCGACAGCATCATCGAACGCTTTAAGCAGCGCCAAATCAAATATCTGGTCAATGTCTCGGTGCTAACGACGGGCTTTGATGCGCCGCATGTGGATCTGATTGCCATTCTTCGTCCAACGGAATCGGTCAGTTTGTATCAACAGATTGTCGGTCGTGGTCTACGTTTATCGCCAGGAAAAAGTGATTGCTTGGTACTCGATTATGCGGGTAACAGTTACGATCTCTATCAACCTGAAGTGGGCGATCCCAAACCAGACTCGGACAGCGAAATCATCACCATCCCCTGCCCGGCTTGTGGCTTTAACAACAACTTTTGGGGCAAGCTCGATAGCAATGGCTTTTTAATTGAACATTTTGGCCGTAAGTGCCAGGGGTATTTTACCGATGAAGAGACGGGCGAGCGCGAGCACTGCAACTACCGCTTTCGCGCAAAATACTGCGGTGATTGCGGCGCCGATAACGATATTGCTGCGCGTATTTGCCATGAGTGTGACGCCACCTTAGTCGACCCAGACAAGAAGCTTAAAGAGGCGTTAAACCTCAAAGATGCGCTCGTGTTTGAGTGTTTGGCGATGGACTTTGCGCTGCATAAAGATGGTCAAGGTAAAAACCAGCTTCGGGTCAGCTACGTGGGAGACAACGATGCCAAGGTGCATGAATTTTGGTCTCTCACCACGCCTAAACAGAAAAAGATCTTCAAAGATCGCTTCGTTCGTCCACATTTGGCGGACAAGCATCGCCCCTTTGATACCCTATCACCCAGTAAAGTGGTCGATAACCAACACCGTTTTCGCCCACCGCAGTTTGTGATTGCGCGTAAGGTTGGGCGCTTTTGGAAAATGCGCGATAAAATCTTTGACGATGAGCTGAGCGGATAATTCACTCAAGGTTCATCTTGTTGCGTGTATGCTCATGTTGATTCTGAACAGAGGAACACACTGATGAACACAATAAGGTCACCCCGTATGCGTCAAATTTTACCGGCTTCCTTTCTTCTTGCTAGTGCCGTCTTCTTTTCTCTGCCCAGTGCGGCGCAAGACGGCCACGCCCTAGTTCAAGATGAGTACCACCCGGGAACCCGCGTCGATCTCGATGGCGATCAAGACGAAGTGTATAGAGCGGTGCAAAATGGCGACATTCGACCCTTTTCCGAGATGTACGCAGCGGTCGAGCGTGACTTGCATGGTAGAATCATCCAAGTCGAATTGGATCAAGATGATGGCATTTGGATCTACGAGCTCAAACTCAACCACAATAACAACATCATTAAAGTCGAGTACAATGCAGCCAGTTTAGAAATGCTGGAAATTAAAGGCCGACACTTTCGCGACGCGCTTAAACCCACCGAATAAGGAGCCTCGGTTACAATGAAAATATTGGTGATTGAAGACGACCCTCGCCTTGGACAACAAATTCAAGCGTCTTTTGACGATGCAGATTGGGTCAGTGAGTGGTCTGCCGATGGTGAGGATGGTCTCTATCGTGCCACCAGCGAAGAGTGGGACGCGATTGTATTGGACTTGGGCCTACCCAAACTGGATGGGCTTTCGGTGTTGAGTGGCATTCGCGCCAACAACATCAATACCCCAGTGGTGATACTCAGTGCCCGTGACGCGCTCAGCGAGCGAGTAGAAGGACTGAATGCTGGCGCCGATGATTATCTCACCAAACCGTTTGAGATGGTTGAGTTGATCGCCCGCGTTCGCGCGCAGCTTCGCCGAGCATCAGGCAATGCTTCACCCGTCATGCAGATAGGCAACCTGAGCCTCGATACCCGCAGCTCTACCGTACTCTGGCAGCAAACCCCCGTCACACTAACGGCGCTAGAATACAAAGTCGTCGCCTACTTTATGCACAATCCAGACAAAGTTATCTCTCGCACCGAACTGGTCGAGCACATCTACAAACAAGATTTTGATCGTGATTCCAACACCATTGAGGTCTTTATTGGCCGTATCCGCAAAAAAATCGCGCCTGACGTCATCAAAACCGTGCGTGGGCTAGGATACCAGCTCAATGCCTAAGCTCCGGGTCGCCAACCTTAAAAAGCTCAGCCTAAAAAGTCGCCTGGTATTTGCTGCTATCATCTGGCTTACGGCGATGATCATCGCCGCCGGCGTGACGGTGCCGACCCAAGTTCTGCACTATATGGTTGAGGACAGCCGCGATCAGCTCTCTATTTATATGGATGAAATGGCGGGCGCGCTTAACGTCAATTATCGAGGTGAACTCTCGCTCTCTTCGGGCTTATCCGATCCTCGCTTTACTCGCCCTTATAGTGGTTTCTACTGGCAAGCAAACACTGATAACGACACACTGCGTTCGCGCTCTCTGTGGGATCAGACGCTGACCTTCAAAGGCTCAAAAAAACACAAAGGCAAAAGCGCTGTATTTGGGGCAAAAGGCGAAAAACTCATCACCATGGAGTCGACCCTCTATTTCCCCGATTACAATGGCCCTATTCAAGTGACGATTGGCGTGGATGAACAGCCTATCGAAGCGACCGTCACCGAGTTGATGGGTCAGCTGTGGCTGATCCTCGGCTTACTCTATCTTGGGCTGCTGACTGTTATTATGCTGCAAGTGGAGTGGTCTTTGAGCCCACTGGGCAAGATGAAGAAAGAGCTGGCCGAGCTGCGTCGTGGCGAAAAAAGTCGCCTTGATGAAGCCTACCCCAAAGATGTGGCTCCGGTGATCAGTGACCTCAACGCGCTGCTGTTTCACTATCAAGAGCTTCTTGAGCGTGCCCGTCATCACGCTGGTAACCTCTCGCATGCCTTAAAAACGCCGCTATCTGTGCTTAAGAACGAAATCCGTCAATTGGGAGAGGCAGAACAAGCGAAGCTGACCCCAGCCATCGATCAGATTCAACACCAAATTGATTATCACCTCGGACGCGCACGCATGGCCGGCGCCAAAAACATTCTCGCGGTAAAATCCAATCCTGCCGAGCGCGTTGATGCCATCACACTCGCGTTTGACAAAATATACGCCAGCCGAGGCTTAACCGTCATCAATGAACTGGACTCCGATATTGAACTTGCCGTGGAACAAACCGACCTCGACGAGATGCTGGGTAATCTATTGGAGAACGCCTATAAATGGGCCAACAGTATAATCAGAATCTACAGTGTGGATGTCATCACTAATGAGGAAAAACACGAAGCCGACGACGGGCATCAACTCTCCATCGTGATTGAAGATAATGGCCCCGGAATTGCCAAAGAGCACATTCAGCAAGTGCTCAAACGTGGCGTACGCTTAGACGAGCACACCCCAGGCTCGGGGCTAGGTTTGAACATTGTACAAGAGATGGCGCACAGCTATCGCGGCGCACTGAGCTTAGAAGCGGGTGCTCAAGGTGGATTGAAAGTCATCCTCACCATGCAACGCGCAAGTGCAATTAAGAAGCACAAGCGCTAAGCCGTTGAAACAAAATAGGCGAAATTGTCGCGCGCACGGCGAATATCTATTGCGAGAAAACGGTATGGATGGTAGTATCCGCGCTCGTTTTAAGAGTTACGACCAATTTCTCTAAAGCGCACACCACATCTGCAAGGTCGCATTGCGAGATGTGAAGTTAATTTTTTCATATTTGAGAGTAATTACTATGAAATTTGAAGCAGTAGTACGTACTGAACTAGGTAAAGGTGCGAGCCGCCGCCTACGTCACGCTGGTAAATTCCCTGCTATCGTTTACGGTGGCGAAGCTGCACCAGTATCGATCGTTCTTAACCACGATGACATCGTTAACCAAATGGACAAGCCTGAGTTCTACGAAGGTATCGTTCTAGTGATCGACGGCGCTGAAGTGAAAGTTAAGCCACAAGACGTTCAACGTCACGCTTTCAAGCCAAAAGTTGAGCACATGGACTTCATCCGCATCTAATTCCTCCTACCAAGGAATAGCCGGATTGTAATCCAGCCTTTTGCATAAAGAATATCGGCCTTACCAACCGAGACTTCTAAAAATTCGAAACCCCGATGCTACCAACATCGGGGTTTCACCGTTTCTAGCCCCCAGAAATCATACATTTCTAATTTAGATCAATAAGTTAAAATACCTGACTAGTTTGTGGGTGTACTAAGGGTGTAGTTAGGGTGTATTTATACAGTAGTTTGATCAGGCTAGTTTTTTCTTAATGATCACCCTCTTGTCGCGGTCACTAACTAAGCTGCCTCAGAAGAAATGCATATCGTCAAACCTCTACCTTTAGATAACTTTTTGTCTATCTGCTTAATGTTCCATTTGCGACCGCTAATTTCACTTCTCCAACCTTTCGGTTCAATGTGACCTTCCGCAAATGCTTTAATGAATTTATGAGTAGCTTCAGTAGTGAGGTTAAACGAATCACTGCTTTTACTTAGTGAATTGGCTTTCGCTTTTGCAGCTGCGAGTGCTTCTGCTTGTGTTGGGTATGGGTAAGATATTTCAAAAGCAGGCTCACCGCTACCAGCTCGCTCCACACCGTTCTCACCCGTTTCTGCATTTTGCCATTTAGCGATAACACTGGATGCTTCCGTTCTTGTGCTCGAACTATAACTGTAATTACTACAGCTCGACTTATGGATAACGTGCGTTGGTAACGTTTTTGTACCAGATGCGTTCTTACCTTCGCCCATTTTCAAGAACAACCAGTTCTCGTTGGCCACTTTGCTGATTGCGCCATATTGTCTTGCCAAACGGTTAACAAGAGCCATATCAGACTCTGCTGTTTGGTCTTCGTGCTCGAGCACAATAGCACCTAGTTCTTCATTTACTATCGGGGTCAACTTATTGCGCTTGGCCACCGTGTTTAATAAATCGCTTATGGTGGTATTTTCCCAACTTTGAGTGCGTTGGGTTTGAATATTGGTGGGCAACTCCTTCCCTCCCATCGGGATAGAAGTCGCTTTGATTGTCACTACTTCAGGAAACCCACTATGTGAAATGGAACTGACATAGAATACGCCTTGTTTATAAAGCTTATGGTTAAAGCCTAATGCTATTTGGAGTGCAGCATTCTTCTTCGGCAGCTTTCCTATTCGGCTACCATCAAGCGAAATTGTCAGTGTATCGGCTTTATCTCCACTCACATCCGAGATGGTAATCTCTTTGAAAGACTTTTTGATGGCAGTGGTAATATCACTGCCATTGGCGAGGATCTGAAATTGAGGTGTATACGTTAGCTCCACAACACATCCTCTTCTTCTTCGGCTGGTGGCGTGTAATCTGGTAGCACTATCTCAACACCTGCTTGGTATTTAGTACCAAGTTCTGAGAGATGTGGATTCGCCTCCAGTACTGTAATGATCGCTGCCTCGGTCCCATACTCTGCATAACAAATACTGTCCAACACATCACCTGCGCTAGTTCTGTAGAGTTTTGCCATAGTATTTAAGCTCCAAGTTAAAAGTTTGCTTGGTTGGGATACCAGCCACCATGTGGCGAGCTTCAGTTTCTGTAAAGCTAGTCATTACCCAGTAGCCAAGCACATCACCGACACCAGAGATAATAAGAATAGGCTCTGCATCGTTACCAAGGCTCTCCAAGGTTTTCAGTTGATCGACGCCTACATTATTGAACTCGGGATAAACGGTACCAGGTAATGTCATGGTTGGGTTTTCTGGTCCATTGAATTGCAATGAATCATATTGACCAAAGCGCTTGCTTGAGGACCAGACCCAACCAAAGGTCTTTGTTAAAGATTGATAAGTCGCGGTATGAATTGAGAACTTAAAGCCTCGCTTCGAGTTCTGTAGCTTCATCATCACATGTTCAGCCATTAATCCCCCATAGCAAGGTCAAACATCGCATCTTGCTCTCCACCTAATCGGCTGGCCACTTCTTTACCAATATCTTCTGAGGATTGACCAGGCGCAGCGTGTATTTCGATTTTCTCTACTTTCTGGTGAACAGTATTACCACCAGCTGCAGCATACGTGCTTTGATTTGCTGCCTGCGCTCTAGCTCCATAACCATAAGAACTTGGTGCGCTTTGAGTATGGCCACCGTAGTAGCCCGTATAGCCTTGAGAGGAACCTTGGTCACCTTCACCAAAACCCAAGAAACCAGTCACGGACTTGAGCATGCCTTTGGCTTTTTCGCCAAGCTCAAGGAAACCTTGCCACTTAGCCTCGAACCAACCAAAGAACGGTTCAAACCACTCTTTAACAGCATCCCAATTTTGATAAAGAGCAACACCTGCAGCTGTCAATAAGCCCACTGCGGCAGCAACAGCACCAATAGGGTTTGCTACCATAACGGCATTAAGACCCAACATAGTGGTTTTAGCAGCACCAAGCGTGGTGATCATTGTTCCAATGCCAGAAACAACACCTGCAACCCCAACAACCATCTTGCCAGCCATTAAGCCAGCAACAGTCTCCCAACCACCAAAGACTTGGACAACATCATTAACCGCACTACCGAGCGTGAATACGCCTCGTGCGAACGCCAATGAACCTTCAACAGCACTGCTTAGAAAGTCGATGATCTCTGCTCTGTTCTCTCGAACAAAAGAGCTCACAGTTATCGATAGGTCATCAAAGACAGGAGCAACTTCACCACCAACAACACCAGCAACATCTTGCCATGCTGTGTACATCGATTTTGTGACTGAATTTAAAGCGGTATTGTACTTTAACGCTCCGTCTGCACCTTCTTGCGTCAGATTGTTTATGGCTTTCTGAGCATCAAGAAGCTCATTGAGGCTTTTGCCCGAGTTCTTGATGTAAGTAACAACCTTGTTACCCTCACCACCAAACAACATATCCGCTAAAGATGCCGCTTGCTGAGCATCACCTACTTTCTCAAGGCGACGCATCACAAACTCAAACTGTTCAGCTGCTGACAAGCCATCCATCATGGCTGCGTCAATACCAAGCGACCCAAACACATCTGATACTGAAGATTGCTCACCAAGCGCTTTAAACTCACCAAATTTATTAGTCAGTTCTTCAACAAGATCACCGGTATTCTCTGCATTAAGCCCTGCTTGAGCTGCAATACCTCCCCAAGCATTAAACTGCTCTATGCTCATGCCATAGGCTTTAGCAAATCCTGCTTGCTCTGCTGTGGCTGCGTTCGTCGCACTGGTTAATGCGATAACCGATCCAGTAACACCAACCAAGCCTGCCGTTGTTGCTGCAGCGTATTTAGCAGTGGATTTCAAACTACCTTTTAAATTGCTGGCGGCTTGAAAGCCTTCGGCACTTCGACTGGCTTGGTCTATTTCATCACCAAGCTTGTCGTATCGTTTCGTTAAAAGAGAAACATCAGCACCGGCTAACTTAGCCTTTTTGATTTGCTTAGTGAGATTCTTCTGCTCACGCTCAAGCGTTTTTACTTCTTTGGTGGCGCTACCGAGGTGTTTATCCACCTCACTAGCCATGTTTTTAAATGATGGGTCCACGGCCCCACCGAGCGTGACCACCGATTTTAGATGTTGGGCTGCGCTCATTTAGTCGCCTTCTTTGGCATTTGATCTACAAAAAAGAAAAAGCGCTCCATATCGAGCGCTTCTATCTCTGAAGGTTGCCAGCCAGTGTGAGTGGCTAACTTAAAAATTAAGCAGTCTCTGTCGCTTGCGTTGAGCTCTTGGAGGGAACGACGCACTCGAGATAAAACTTGCGTAACTTTCCCCAGTCTTGCATATCCAACTTACCAATAGCTTCAACAGACAGATCGCACAAACGAGCATAAAGCTCTGCGTCTTTCTCCACTTCATCAAGCGTCTTACCTGATCGTTTTGCTGCTGCCGATTGATGATCCAACCAAATATGGTCACGCACATTAGGACGTCGGACTTCTACTTCACTGATAGTTTTATCGTCGTGCTTAATTGGGTAATCGAGTTTGATAATTTCCATGATGATATTCGCCACATAAAAAAGCCCTACCCCTTTACGTTTTCTGGTAAAAGAAGGCAGGGCTAATATTGAAAGAAAAGAGATTATTTACCGAGAGAAGCTCGCGCTTGAGCGAGCTGGTCCACGCCATTAATGATGCGAACCATGTTGATTGGGTCGAGTTCCCAAATGACTTTTCCGCCCGATTCGTACTTGTAGTACATAGGACTAAGCGTCACAGTGGTTGGTGAAAAACTGCCTGCTGTTTTTGTTCCCATATCAATAGAAACCACTTTGCAGCGAAGCTCTTCAATAACCGTTTTCTGTTCACCTGTAATATCATTTTCCAAGTGAGAACGGATAAAAATCGGCACCTGTTTTGCGTCCTGCTTGATACCAAACAACCCTAAGATGTCTGGATCCTCACCTATGGTAAAACTCGCTTCGAGCTTTTCCATCCCCATATCCATTGAGATGGCCATATCCATACCACCAGCACGAAAATCTTCCGTAATCACGGTCGGTACTGGTGGAGTGTATTCTAGTAGGCTTGCGATTTTCTCTCGACCATCAGCATATAAGCCTTGATATTTACGAGCCCAATTAGACATTCGCAATCACCTCTTCTAAATAACCATTGTTGAGGCGAGAGCGGAAGATCAAGTGCTCTGCCGGATAGTAAACACCAAAGTCAAAATCAAAGTAGTAAATACCCTGAGCCATAAGTTCTGGTTTGTTGAGTTCTTTATCGAGCCATGCGCTACCGCCCGGGATAACACCTTCGTTTTTCAACTGACGAATGTAAGCATTGATGCCACCAAGCACATCTTGCATGTATTGAGTGGTACCAGGTTCATCGACTGCCCACATGTGAGCTCGTTCAATGCTGTCATTAATCATGTCAGCAACACGACGAGTAGTTTCAAACGTCCACTTCTGATCAATAGCGCAGGTACGGTTGCCCCAATGACGGAAACCGCCTTCACGAATCGTAGTGCTGACTCGGTTTTCGTTGAGAATGTTGGCCAGTGTGCTCGCATCATTTAATGAGAACTCGACCTGTTGATTGGTCGCCACAACGTTGTAGATGTCTTTGTTCGATTTAGATACGTGAACACCGCGTTCTTCATCAATACGCACACGCAAACCAGCTGCAGATACCGATTTAGGCATTGGCACATTCGTGTTTAGGTCCGTATCAAACACCACATCCTGTGGCCACATAATTTCCACACGATCATTGTATGATTTGACGCGCTTCATCGCATCGGTGAACGTGGCAGCAACATCCATATCCAGATAGGTCACGCCACGAAGTTTAACCGCTGCACTTTCCAATGCTTTACCAACAGCATCGTCGTGACTGTAACCAGGTGCGATTGCGATACGAGGTGTATAGCCTACTTCTGACTTCGAATCTTTAAGCGCATCAATAGCTTTGATGATGTTGGATTTTTGAGTCGCTTCATCGGCTGAGGTTTCAGCGCGAACCACAACAACCACAGCACCATACTGCTCCATGATTTGCTTGATGTATTTGTAAGCCTGAGACGTAACACCGAGACCTTCTGCATAACGCTCATTACCCAGTACCAGCGTTGGCTTATAAAGTGGGAAAGGTTCGTTTGCACCACTTGCCAAGAACTGCTTATTAATTGCTGAGGGGATTTCAGCTTTAGCCACTTCTGTCGAAGTGCTAATAGTTGCTTTGGCCATCGCTTCTGGCACTGCTTCATAAGCAGTCACTACATCGGTGACTTTGCTAATGGTATCGCCTTGTGCGTCGGTTCCAAGTGTGATGGTAATCGCATCTCCAACCACCGAAACTGCAATGTCCTGACTGGCTTCAGTCGTTTCTGCGATCGTAATATTGATTTTATTACCGGCTTGGCCAGCAGTTTTAGCGGTAAAAGTAAGGTCGTCACCCAAAGCAGAAGAGCCAAGCGTTAACGTCGCAGCAACTGCTCCTGCTGCCATTGCTGATTGCACCGCAATACCGATAACCGCCATTTTGACCGTTGAGATTGAGCGCACACCGTCATTAACTTCAATAACTTCTGCGCCATGGAGAAATCTTGCCATGTTGGTTTCCCATTGGTTAGAAAAAAGAAAACCCCGCCATAGCGAGGTTTGTGAATTGAATAAAAAAGCCTGCTAAATTAGCAGGCTTTAGTTAGTTGGTGGTGTTGGCCACGGGTTTTCTGTTTGAATTTTCTGTCGAGCGGCTAAGGCTTGTTGCTCTAGTTCGTCCGCTTCGGCGATGGCTTCCGGCGTTTTAATTAAATCGCGTTTAATTTTTGCCTCATCGATGAGCGGGGTAACAACCTGAAAGTAAGCAGCTCGGCGCGCATCATCCACCTGGTTATATTCAGCAATGTATTTGTTGCTTTCGTTTGTTACCCAAGTTCCATTAATCCATTCATCAAACTTTGTCGCTGGAACGTCTAAAGTCCAACCTTCTGGCAATGGGCCAAGCTCTGTTACTTTTTGGCATTTGTTACAGTCTGATTGGTCATACACCGTTTTATCTCGGTGGTCTTCTATCAATTCTGAACCAATAGCTAAACCGTCATCATCTATCACTGCAATGACAACAAAACCGTCTTTTCCATCTACGGGTTTGGTTTTTAAAGCTGTACGTGGAATATGATGAATCCCACCTCGGTACATTGCTTTTACTGGTTCACCAACTTCTTTGGTTGAAGGGTCAACTGGCCAATAGTATTTATTCGTCATGTTCACTCCTTAAATCGCAATAGCCATTGCACGTGCAACGTTTCGAGGTCTAGTTTCAGCACCCCCAGTAGATTGAGAAGTAAGATTTGCAGAGCCATAAGTAGTTTCATCACCATAAACAGAGTTACCTAGCGCACCAGAACTCCTGTCAAGATTCACTCGTGTTACGTGAGTATGCGCTTGAATCATTTGTCCCTGAGCTGTATTTGAGGAACGACCAGAATCAACACCACGACCTTGGTCGAGCACACGTAAGAACTCTCCGCGAATCTCACCAGTATTAATTGTGTTACCAGTGACTAAATGCGGATAGCGGCGAGCCAAACGCCAATATACAGCGGTTGGTAAATCAACATTAATTTCCATTACCGCCCATTCTGGAGGATTAGTATCAATCCAGTAAAAAGGCATACCAATTTGATCACCTGTGTATGGCACCCAATAGAAAGGCTTAGTGTTATCTGACCAACCTACATGGCGGTTTGCCTCTAGTAATGGCGACTTTCCAGCAAGCGATTCAACGTTTGAGTACCACTGCCAATATTGAATCTCACCATTAGATAATGTGTAACAGACATCACCAGCTTTATATTTACGATCTGCTGAGTATTCAAGAAACTGACCATTATCAAAAAGCTTTTCTTTTAAAAACTTGGTTCTATTTGCAAGCTGATTAGGTGCAAGGTTTGGCACCCCACCTGGTCCACCAAGAACGGTATCCGTTGTTTCAACTTGGCGAATACCCTCTTCCCAAACTGCTTCTTCTGGTAAAAAATTATCAGCCACTAGGTTTCTCCATAGGTATATTGACCGTCATAACTGATTGCTCCGTCATACAAAAAGGCTGCAGTTTCATAATGCAAGCCTCTGAGAATACAATGCAGTGGTGCGGTGGCGATGATTAATCGTTGAACTTGTTTTGCTTGCCCTTCGGTAATAGGCCGAGGAAGGTAGATTCGATACTCTGCCCAAGCGTCTTCAAATCCGTAATAATAGTGACCGTTGTAAGTCGCGGTTCCGTCATAAGTGAGATCACCCGTACCTTCAACGATTCGCGCATCAGGATAACCAGCATTTCTCAGTATTCGCTTGATTGAATCTGGCGTACCTTTGTAACAGTGAACTAAATAAGCATCGATGAGCGTTTGACGTTTATTCGCTTCACTCCACTTCTCATCCCATTCGTCCACTTGAAATACGATGGCCAACACCCAAAGCAGTTCCAATGGACATAGCAACGGATTCCAAAGGTGTCTGATAGGCGAACTCATGTCTGAGGTCATGACCTGCTCTAAGGAGTGCTCAAAGCTGGTCGCATTAGCAGGAAGAAGACTCATGTTTGCACCTTCCGACTGATCGTTATCTTGGTACAGTAAGGCGCTGTGCTTTCATCTGTCGTGATGTTGGCAAAATCACCTAAATTCACATCGACAACCCCTTCGATATGAAGGGCTGCATTTAATGCGGATTCACTGACCAGTGATTCAAGGTGATGAACTTTATCGACATACGCTTGAACATTGATTAAAGCCTGGTTAATCACACCTGCCTCAAGCGAAGACTCTGGAATATCCAAAATGGCCGTTATGGTGTAGTTCTGGATGGTGGCAGCTTCTACTGTATTGTCAGAGCAAAGCTGGCGTATATTGTCTTTGCTTAGATGCGTTCTTACGGCTGTCAGAATTTCTTCGGTTGGCGTACCGTCACCATCGTGTGAGAGCACATAAGTAACCGTGGTACCAACTTTGATTCGCTTACCTTTCGCATCCTTAACTTTTGGATGGGCATCTCGTGCATGCGCTTCATAAGAACTTGGTGTACCTGCATTGGTTAACTTGCTCCATGCGAGCAAACAACGCTGAAAGAGTGATTCGTCAGACTCTTTAATTTCTTCCAGAGGTGGTGAAACGGTATCGTCGGCTTCTTGAACTATTTCCCTTTTCAAGTTGAAGTTAGCCGCTAAGCCATCTAAGTCTTCACCTTTAGCCCATGGCAGCATCACCGATGTAGCCGCTGAATTAACACGCTGACGCTCATTCACTGAGTTATAAGCATTCACTTCTAGGAGCTTCACTGCCGTGTCAGATTCAACATCTGCATTCCATGTAGGCTCTAACTCTTTGAGCTTGTCTTTGTTGCGTTGAAGCTCTGTTTCAAAATCCAATTCCTCTTTAACAAGAGGTGGTGGTAATGATGAATAGTCAGTGGTCATTGAATTACTATCCCCTCAAGCTTAATCGGATTTCCATCAGGCAAGTAATTACCCGTTAAATCTATTTCAATGCGAGACTTCCCATCTAGATAAGTTTGAGTAATCTTCACGTTCGTCGGTTCGAAGCGCGTCTCCCAATTAAGGATGGCTTCAACCGTTGCTGCTATCATTTCAGTGCGAGTGTCTTCATTAAACGGCTCATCAATCAAATCAGGTAGCCGGCTTCCATAGGTTCGACGCATAACTCGTGAACCAATACGAGTCGTCAGAATGTCTTCCACACTTTGCCAGAGATGATCGATGCCACTGAGCCTTCGGCCAGTGTTTCTGTGCATGCCTTGCATAATCTGCCTCTGGAGAGCTAGTTCATTAAGATAGTGGGTGGTTCAGGACGAGCGTTGTGATGATGTCCGTTGTAAGTGGTCCGGATTGAGGCCATGGACCCGATTGAATCCGATACCATGTTACCGATGATATTTCCGGTGGTTGTAATGTTGCCTTCTTGGTCAAAATCACCCACTTGAATGATGTCACCATTCACAAACAGATCAGCGTTAAAAGTGAACATCACACCATTGAAGGTTGCACTACCGCCACCCAGTGAAATATCCCACTGACTAGAAGCGCGATTGAAAGCAAAGGTACTTCCATCTTCAAACTTTATTTGATGAACGCTGCTATCGCTGCTAATGGGAGGTTTATTGGTTGTGTTTAAACCGAGCAAGACTACGCCCATTTTCAGTACGCCTGAAGGCGATAATATGGTGCATTGCTCTCCCACTTTGGGTGGGTTCCACGTTTGAACAAAACCTTGCCGCTCTTCAAAGTAGCGAAGCCAAGCAGTTAATACTGGCTTCCCGTTGGCATCTTTGTCGTATTCCACTTTGACCCGAGGTGGTGAATCCTGAACTTCAGCCACACGACCAATGCGAATAAGGTTGCTAATGCGCTGCTCCATTCGACCGATCGCACGTTGAATTTCAGTTAAAGACATCACTCACCTGTTTCATCATAAATCGTTTCGTAATCAGCCTCATGAGCCGCACCAATCTTCGGTGAATAGCCAACACTGGCTTTACCACCCGTGATGAAAGGTTGGGGCAACAAAGTTTGATTAACACTTCCAATATCAATTTGATGTATCCAGCGAACAGACCACACTTCACACTCATCAATTTCGGGGTTGAACGCATCTGGTTCTGCACTGATCAACTGCAGTGGTTTAACCTGCAACCCAAAACGTTGGTTTTCGAGTTCAAGACAAAGACTCATTACCGCTTCTCTAATCATCAACTGCACTTCAGGTGTCCCTCGAGGAAAAACCACCAGCAGCTGACAACTGAGATCCATCGACACTTCACCGGAGCCTTTTTGCTGATCAGATTTCTCCCAATTGGTGATGCCAAAATAGGCTGAGTTTTCGGTAGGTGGCTTTTTGAGTTCTGGGTAAGAAGCGACGTTTACAAGCCAATCGAGATAATCGTTGTTGGTTAACCAAGACGTTACACTGTCATGGTATTGAGTCAGTGTGATAGACATACAAAGCCCTATTATTAGCGCATAGCGATTCGACCTTTTAGATCGGTAGTGAAATGCTTTAAGAAAATACTGGTGATCTGTGAGTAAATTTCGTCTTCAATGCTCAATTTCATCGCTTCAGCAATGGGAACTCGCATTACATGATATTGCCCCCTTTGCTTCCCAAAGCGAGTAAACATCAAACGTTGCTTTCCGATTTTTCCTCCGGTAAGTACGAAACCGCGATCAGATTGCTGTCGTGATAACTCACTAGATTTAGGCGTAAACGTGGCACCTTGAGCGTTTTGGCGTAAAGATCCTTTGAGAGTGTGCACTGACATATCATCCAAACCAAACCAAAAGCGCAGGCTTTTGAGTTCTCCACCGCTCTCACTGACCAGATAATCTTTTATCCGCTTACGGATGTACTTTAATTTCTTTGCTTGGATAGTGTCCTTTGCCAAATTACTCGACATCGACTTAACGGTAACGGCTGTTCGCCTTAATGCACGGTTGTAAGCTTTCAACATCTCTTGTTTGGTTGCCGCAAGCTCATTTTGTATGGCTTCTAGCTCCTCAAGTTCGATATCGAATATTTGGTTTCTCAATTTCGATTCCATCTGAATGCCCTAATACAAGCTGGATGAGCCCTGTACCATCAGGAACTGGCTCCTTCACTACTTGCCATTGCACAGCGCCAATTGTGATTAACTGGTATCGTTCAATTAATGCGGCATCTGCGTCACTTAAATAGAGTTTTGGGTCCGAGTCCAAAGCATCGCCACCGTTTGGCAATCTACTTGCAGTACCAGGGTTGTCCAAGATCCCGGATACGACGGAATCACCCGCCTGTAAATGTAGCGTCACTGAAACTGAAAACTCCGCCATCAAAGCGGAGTCCATATCGTTAACAGCCTGTTCCCAAATAGACATAACTCACCTACTTTTTCGCAGGTTTCCCAACTTTCGCATCGCTGTTTGCGACCACTGCTGCCCCTGCTTGACGTAGGTTCATGGCCGTCTGTTCATCGACTTCAATTATTTCATCTTTTACGCCATGGACACCTTTTTTAATCACCGTCCCGCGGGTTAGCTTTAACTTAACGTCAGCCATAAATTATGCTCCTGAAAAATAGAAAAGCCTCAGTTAACTGAGGCATTTGAGTAAATATTGACTGCAGTATCAAACTGCCGCCACACCTTTTACGAACGATTGTGGGTTACGAATCGCGACATCCGCCATTTGGTGGCAACCAATATCCAAGCCGCCTGTTTTGCTGTTGCGAGTCGGGATAAGTTCAACCATTCCCCAGGTACCAATCATCACATCGGAGAAATTGCCAAACAGTGAACCACCAACTGGCATTTGGGTAGAACTATGTGCTTTGTAGCCATTACATTCACCGCTTTCGACAACAAAGCGACCCGAACCAGCATCCTTCTTAGTGGTTTTTAGAGCAGAGAAAACAGTTGGGCGGAATGCATAAGCAAGTGAACCCATCAGTGCGTTGACATCATCAAGCGCACCTTCCATTTTCACCACTTCATCCCAAGTTGGAATCAAGTTGGCTGAATCAGCAATATCGACTGTTTGAACACCCGCGGTGTTTAAAATGCCCAACGGCTGATTATTAATGCCGGTACCATTAATACCGGCCAAGTCGATTGAAAGGGCCATACCCGCTAACATATCTTCACGTACAATTTGCTCAATTGCGGGAGAGGATTGACGCATAAGCTCAAACGTAAGCGGAACGATACCACCAACGTGCTTACCGCTCAGAGTAACGTTACCCACTGGTACGTCTGACTCTGCAGCATCCTCTTTTTCAGCTAGCCAGCCAAAAGTTGCTGACGCTGTTTTCTTAGGCATCGAAACGTTACCGTTTAAGCCGGGAAGGAATCGAGCCCCTAAACGACCAAGTAACGTATTAGCTCGCAGCACATCAATAAATTGATTAGCCATGTGCTGAGTTCCAATGAGGCCTGCGCCCGTAGTGGTGTCAGCACGTTGACCAGTAAAGATACTTACCGGAACAATTAAGCCACCACCCACGACTGAGCCACCGTCACTTCGCAGTTGTTGTGACATTTCACGCTCAAAACCGGCCTCGCTCCAATCACCAGACATCTGAGCATTTAGTGCACGAACAAGAGAATATTCACGGTTTTCACGCTGCATCATATCTTCACTCATACGAGCAGCTGCAGGTGCTGGCTGATTAGCTGCCTCTTCAAAAGCAGCAGCGCGGAACTGTTCAACTGTCATTCCGTTCTCGATAGCGTCGTCACGCAGATTACTTAGATCCCAAGGAGCCGCTTCTGCAGCACGAGAGATTTCAGCAATACGGCGGCGCTCATCAGAACGAACTTGCTCATTGCTAATTACAGGCGCAGCTGGTGCAGGCTGGGGAGTTTCAATCTCGTTACCGCGTTGCTGTTCCACTTGGTTGATTACTGGATCTGGCATTCCTGCCTCCTTGTTTGTTGATAATTCGTCACTGCGACCAACACCCACACTGGCATCGGCAGGAACAGCAACTATGGAAATTTCATTGGGCTCCCAATCTGTGACACGAATTGTGTCAGGCTGACCGTTTTCCCCTTCTCTACGTTCGTAAGCGAAAACCTTATAGCTCACACTTACCTTCTTTCGGATCCCGTCAACAATGTCATTAAAAATGTCATTTGCTCGTTCACTTCGACCAAAGCGAAGAGTGGCACGACCTACACGGTCAGAGTTGATAGATGCAACTTCCACAACACCAACTTGGTCACTTCGATTGTGATCAACAAGCACTGCGCCGCCATCATTAATGCGCTCCAAACGGACAGCTCCTGGAGAATGGTCGAGAACTTCAATTCCAAACCACCGCGTCACTTCAATTTCTGAAGAGAACGACACTTCAACTGTTCGATTCTCTTCGTCGATGCTGCGGCTAGCATCGATGATCATCGAACGCTCAAACGAATCACCGATGTTGATTTCACTTGGTTGTGGCATTGGCTTTAACCTCTTCGTCGTCATCTTCTTCCGGTGCTATAGCGGAAAATACTTGTGTGGGAGTAATACCGAGTTTCGCCATCATGGCGTTCTCTTCAGCTATCTCATTGAATACATCTTCAGGATCATCCCCTCTCTCTCGAATAATCTGAGAAAGTGAGATTGCTTTTATTTCGTAGAGAATTTTCTTGCTGTTGGCTTCTTTCTGAGGGTCTACCCAATCCCAGCGACGACCGATAAACTGAGCTTGTTTGTATGTCACTGCAGCATATGGCATCGCACCAAATGAGCCTTGAAAGTAATTGAGCTCTATAAAGGCATTGAATAGAGGCTTAACGAATACTTGAACCATCCAAGTTTGAAGGCTCTTGTAATACTCGCGAGTATCTAAGGAACCGACGCGTGCGCTGGAGTAATTCACACCAGACAAATCATTACCTACGGTGTGATAATCGACACCCCAACCAGAAGAAATCCCTTTAAGTATTCGTTCAACGAACGGCGCGTAATCACCTGATGGATATGTGGGATCAAACGTTTCAAAGGTTAGGTTACCGATATTTTCAAAAGTGCCAGCTTCCGCATTAAGCATCATGTCGCCAGATTCTTCGTCACCGGTGTATTCATCATTCCCTTCCGAGCGGAAGAAACCCATTTTAGCCGCACCAATACGAAACGCGGTGAGTGCTGCTTTTTCGGCTTCTCCGAGTTGAAATAAACGCCCTAGTGAAGGCGCGACCCAAGGAATACCGCGCTTTTGACCAACAAAGAGTTTTCGAAACACATGCAACATATTGGAGGCTGGTATGCGTGTTCGTTTTCCTGAGTAGTTTGTGACGTTGCCTACACCTGGATGTTGTTTTTCGTAGGTATCATTAACGTGGTAAGCGAGTGGCTTGAAGTGGGTATCGTACTCAATACCCATGATGATGTTATCTCCAGTATCGCTTTTACCGTTGTAGTTCACATCAATGCGGCAAGGGTCAATGAGCTCTGGCCAAAGCCCTCCAGATTTTTCAACGCGTAAGAAAATGAACGCCTCACCATCGGTTACTTGAGCGGCAACAATTTGCTTTTCTAACTCGATAAGATCAACGCTGTCTTCAAATTCAGACCATAACTCTTCAACCCGCTGGCGAGCCTTTAAGTTTGGCTTGCCTTGCTTTGTTTTGGCTTTCGAGCGTAGTTTAAAACCACTGGCGCCAACTAAGTTGTCCTGAAGTACTTGGATAAGACGAATAACATAGTCGTTATTTCTAGCTTGTTGTCTTGCCCGAGAGCGAAGCATTTCTAGTTGGTGGTAAATAACCTGATCGACTGTGTATGGATTCGAGTCCCAAGACAGAGTCATTCGGTCTGGGTTCCCTGCGTCGTACATACGGCGCATTTCATTTACCACCATACGCTGAATCGGAGATTTCTTCATGGTGACGTTATCCTATACATCTGATCGTTCGAGTTTTTAAACCGGCTTCTTTACGCTCCAAGCTTTTCAGTTCCGAGTAATACGTTCTGCGCATGGCTTCTAGTTCCGAAGGTGACATGTTGGTCGCACTACGGCCGTTAAAGCTCATTGATAATTTACCTGTGGACAAAATGCCCATCTGGGCGTTTTGAATAGCTTCAATTGCACCAGTAAGCCACACTTTACGAGCAGCTTCGCTTTCCGTTAATGCCATTTAGAAACCTTTCATTTTGAATCGACGTTTTGGCTTCGCTTTTGGTTTATCTTCTGCGACTTCCACGACTTCGAGATGTGATGCGAGTGCATCGTAATTTGGATTGAGAATTTCGCGTGCAGCGAGGTTATAAACCTCAAGGTCAAATGCCTCGTTTCGCTTACGAACCTTAACCCACTCTAGAATTGCATGCCCTTTGTGATAGCGAGTACGCCGTTCTTCAGCAGTCAGCTGCTTAAAGAACTCTTCATCAAACTTGGTATCAATTGGGTAATGATAGTAACCAAAGCCACGCTCAAGGATTTGTAGCCGAGCCATCACCAATTCTTTGCAGGTATCGGTCCCGACAGCGAATAATTTGATTTTTGCTTTGTTAGCCGTCGATGGCCTTGAAACGATTGGACGGCCCACGCCACCCACGCCCTTAATCGCAAAGATTCGGCGACTTTCACGAGTCCTAACGAACTTATATACCTCTTGCGTAAAGTGACCACCGGAGTCAATACAGGTGCAAGCGATGTGCAGCTTATTACCAGTTTCATGTTGATAAGTTTGCTGTAAAAAATCATCCAGCTCTTCCCAAATGCCAGGCTTAGCCAAGTCGCCGTACAAGATCTTAAAATCAATAGCCCAAGACTCATCGCCTCTACCCCATGCTTTAACCAAGCATTCAAGACGATCATCCTGAACATCGACCGAACAGGTCAGAACGACTCCGCCTGCAGGAACATCCGAAATATAGTTTTCTCTGCGTCTATAAAGCTCATCAGAATCTAGCTTTTCACCTTCCTCTTCCCATGTTTCGCCCAGTATGGTGTTCACAAACGTTTTGAGCTTACCAACATCATCCTTAGCCTTTAGCCAGTCTTGAACCAATCGGCGCCAGTCAGTAAATGGCGAATATGCAGACCAAATGTGAAAACTGACAAACTCGGGGGCATCAGCGTATTTTTCATCAATAGTGGTCCAACTCATCCCATCTTTGGTTGCCAAGTTTGCAATTCGATCTCGCCAAACTCCGTTGTATTGTTGTGGCATCCATTCTGCGTAGGTACCCAAGACACCACAGTGAACACATAGGTAAGCGACGCTCGAAGGGTCAGAAGTTTTGAACTTCATACCGAAGTCAGCATCAGGACCGCCCCACTGCAAATACTGATATTCACCGCAGTGAGGACATGGGATTTCGTAGCGCAGCATGATCCCGCTTTCTTTACAGGCTCGCTCTATCTGGCATTCATGCTTGTTCTTTGGAGTGGAGCCTCGAATAGATTTTCCAAACACCGAGCCTTCTAAACGTCGATCACCTAGAAATGTAGGTGCCCCCTCTTTTTCTACGTCAGGAGGAAAAGCAGCGAGCTCATCGTAAACCACAGTATCAACCGACTTTTCACGATAGTTCTTTGCTGCCGTACCACCTAAGCACCAAAGCTGGCGCTTGTTCGAAAACTTCTTGGTATCGAGCGTATTATCTCTGTGCTTTTTCCCGTACCAGGGTGCTAATGCTTTGACCACTGGGACATCACGAATCATCGATTCAATATGCGCTTTCATAAATGATGAAGCTGCAGTATCCGTTGGCTGAAACAGTAACTGATTTCTCTTTTTGTGCTCCAACATATAGGCCAGAGCTGCTTTCAACATTTGCGAGTAACCAACTCGAGCAGACTTCATCAGATTCACTACCCGGATTTCGTCATTGCCCATACTGTTCAGTATCGCAACCTGAAAGTGCAGCGTTTCCCAACGGCCTTCCAAATAGGATGACTCTGCAGATAGAAAGAAATTCTCATCAGCCCACTCAACTGCTGTCATGGGCATAGGCCGCCAGAAAGTAGAAAGCCCCTTTTTAACAGCGGCCTGAAAGTTACTCAGTTGTTTCTCGGATATAGTCATCGAGTACCTCTGGCAAAGATTGCTCTAGCCGACTTAATGCGTTCAAAGCTTTGGCAAGCTCGCGCTTGATGTTCTCGGTTTGAATCGTGGTAAGTTCTGGATGCTTTCGTATGATGTTCAATGGCAAGCTATCGATAACACCAGATGCTTCCGCTGCGACTTTCGCTAATGCATAAGTTGCGAAGTCTGTAGGTACCACTTCCTGTGTCGCGATTTGGTTTTTTAGCTCCTGGCTATCCGCTTGAGCTTTCGTTAAACGATAGCGCTCATACTCAAGACTGCCTTCTTCAAAGTCTTCAGGTTCAGTGACTGTTTTATTGCTGTTCGATAGGTGCCGAAGGTAATGAATATAAGCTTTGCGACAAGATTCGAGATTAAGTCCACCGGGTCCTTTTGCTGCAGGTAAGACGCCATCTTTTACTAGATTGCGTACCTGACGATCGGAAATATCGAGATGCTCTCCAACTTCTTTTTGCGTGGCCATAAATACCTATCTAAAAGCGGAAACGGAAACGGGTTCTGAGTGGGCTCGTAAATAGCGAAATCTCGCGAGTCTGATACCCACAAGGTAAAGGTTCAGGAAGGACCCGCTATCGAGTGTCAGTGTTCTTCACTTTGTCATAGCTGCGCATCGCTGCCACACCTAGCATCGACATCAGCAAACCAACCACATCACCCACACCTAAGTCAGGGAACGTCGGCACAACTAAATCTTGTACGCCATCCCAACCATCGAGAATGGTGATGGCCTGATAGGTCCAGATATAGGTTTGAACAACAGCTTTGGGGATGTACATCAACGCTAGGCTAATCGCACCAACCCAACCAATCGCTGGTCGCCATGACGCTTGAAACCAGTTCTTCGACTTAGCATCCTGCAGGTTGATGTCGGCTTGCTTCAGCATCAATTGAACGTGTGCGTTCAGCTTTTCTAAATCACCAGTTTGATAGAGCTCAGCCAACTTACGCTGCTCTTTTGCTTGCTTCACTGGGTCGGGCCAAATCTTATTGATAACAGAATTACCAAGCTCAAATGCCGCACTAAGGGGATCAAATGCCATAACTATCTCCGTCCATTGTGTTCTAGTGAGAAGTGGTTAGCGTCATCGAATCGGCCACCCCACGCACCACCAAGCGACTCCCAGTATTCACCCAAAGCAATATAGGCAGGGTGATCACCAGCGACAATGTACTCACCACGAACAAACAGATTGAAGTCGATAGCTAAGCGCTGCTTGTGATTACTGTTTGATGAACTGTATGATTTCTTCTCTCCCAACTGGCCATGCACTCTAGGATCTCGATACGCATCACCCAGCGTAAGTTCGTAGCCCTGTTCGTATGCGAAGACAATCAAGTCCGCAACCATACGAGTGAAAGCTCTCTGTTTATCGCCAAGAGTCATCAGCCAATCACCTTCTCGTATTTCTTCTCTAAGATAGATAGCGCTCGACTGCCCATGAAGCCTGATATGCCCGCCATAAAGCCAGCAAGTGGTGTTGGCGCCTCGATGTACCAACACAACAAACTCGTTAGCATTCCAGCAAAACCAGAAATAGCCACTTGCATGATCAACTCACGCCAGATGAAAGGTTTGTTCTCCTTTCGGATATGCTGCAGGTGCGCAACAACACCGCCCCAAATAGCAGCTACGCCAATAAGCATGTAACCGATAAGGGTATAGTTTTGTGGATCTTTTTCAGGCATGCGCATACCCACCCCCTTAGGAGTGTCCTGGTTAGAAGTGATTGGAAAAATCTTTAGACATAAAAAAACCGCCAGACTTGGCGGTTTCTATAAACACTGTGTAGTTATCCATAATGGATATATATACACTAATTTGCCCCGTTTTAATTTTCAAGTTCTTTTTTGAATAAATTGCGAGCTGCTTGGTCATAGCTAATTAACAAGGTTCGGATAGCCTCTACATGTTGTGACCAATCAGACCAATGGTTTTGATAGTAACGTGCGCGCTTCTTTTTAAATCCATCGCTCTGCTCACCTTTCACCTGGCAATCAACTTCCACAAGTACATGAATTAAATAGGCGCGGGTAACGGTTGGCGTGTACTTAATCGAACCTTCAGCCAATGATGCTTGCGCTCCACCAGCCTGTTCGAGAGCCAAACCACCAGCAATAACAGGAATGAGTGCTTTCACTTTATCGTGAGTGCGTTGCTGAATGAGTGTCCCCTGCTCGGATGCACACACAACCCAATCATTCATAACGCTTTCAAACAACCTAGCTTTGTTATCGTGAGAGTTCCAAAGAGGTGAAGCATAAGCAAACATGCTCCAGTCAGCTAAATGAGGAGCAATACTCGCCATGCGTTCGACAGCGGCCAATACCTTAGCACCATCCAGCTTAGCGCCAATTTCGTAGTCTGCAGCACCAAACCCACCGCCACCAGCACCCTCACTGTACTTAGCTCGGATACCTTCTGTAGCCATACCAATGGCCGCTGGCATTTCCCAACGCTCAATGCGTGTTACTAATCCCATATGTTTCCCTAAGCTATAACTAACACGCACCAATTATAACTGGTTATATATACAGTTTCACTAGTTGCGAACTAATTACTCTTGGCGCTTATAAAGTGTTAACTCAAGCAAGCTTTCAGCGAGCAAAACTTGAGTTTTTATCTTTATTAGCTATCCATTATTAGGATAAACAGCGGCTAGGCAACAACTTATGAATAAAAAAATAACTCTATCAGTATTAGCGTTAAGCCTTACGGCTTGCGGTACAACCAGTCCCCCAGTACTTGAAAAAGACGCTTGGAAACAAGTCAATAATATAGGGGAAAATGGCCAATACGACACTGATAAGATAACAAGTAGATTTAATGGAAAAAGGTGTATTACAACCTCTTATAGAGATGAGAAGCTGTTACTAGCTCACACTAGTTTCAAAAATGCCAAGGTCGCTTTAGAGGGGGCTAGCTTGGCATTGGATTACGCAGCCATGGAAATAAAGCTCGCATACGAGAATAAGTTGAAACTAGATCAGTCCTTCAATGAAGTAGATAAAGTTGAAGATGCCAACGAACGAGATACAAAGTTAAACCAAATAAAGGCAAAATTAGCTAGTGCAAGTCGAGAATTAAAATCCGCAGAAAAGAAACACACTGAAGCCAAAAAGAAGTTTTTAGAAGCTCAAAAAAGTTTAAATGATGCTAAAGCCTCATATGAACAAGTAGATTCAATTAAGTCGAGTGTCCAAGAGCTCGAACATAACGAGCTATGTAAAGCATATTCTTTTGCTGATTTTTATAGAGAAAAATATATTGAATTATCTTCAGACGCATATCAACTTGGTACAGGCTTGGATGCATTAGGACTGTTAGCAAGTCTCACTGGTGTAACTGCCGTTGCTTTTGATTGGCATCAGGATGCACTTATAGGTTCCGCTCTAACTTTGGCTACTGCTATGGGTGCAAAGTCATATACCCAACCGGTCCAACGTTCAAACCTATACTTACAGGGGGCTCAGAGAATGCAGTGTATCGTAAACACTAGCCCTAGAGTGCTCAACAGTAGTGTTGATTACAACGAGCTTGTGAGGTTAAAAAAAGAGGTTTATAAAAGTTTGAGCGATATAAAATCTGTCTCCCCTGATGTTATCGAAAGTGCGAAAAACACAAAGCCAACATCATCGTTAACTCAAGAAGAGATCGATCAACACATCAATAATTTTTTAGAGCTAAAGAAAAATTCTTCGGAAATTAGAAAAGAAATAACTAGGAGCATGTCACTTGTTGAATCGATGCCCGACCAAATAATTTTGGCTACTAAAGAAGCGGAACTTAAGTTTAATAGTAGCTTTGTATCTTCGGCACCTGATTTTAATACGTCGCTAAGTATTATTCAGGGTGCAATTTCACAGCAAATGCTCAACCAACAACAAATTCAAAGGTTGGAAGCACTCTTCCCAGAAACAACGCTATTGCCTGATATTTCATCATTTAATGACGACCAAGGCTATAAGAGCCTATCCACTCTAGTTACGTCGTCTAATGAACTCTTGGATAAACGAGATATCTTAATGAGTGAATTAGTAAACTTTACCGATGTAAATGCAGCTCTCAAACTTTGCAACGCAATCTAGAATCGATGTAACCTAATGGGAACGAACTAAGAAAACTTAGTTCGTTCCTAGCTTTGCTCTATGAACGCTACATTCATCAGTTCCCAATCTTAATGTTCTTCAGCACGTCCATCGCTGGCATCGTCGGAGATGAGTCCCCTGTGATCAACCCAGTCTCCGTACGACTAAACAGTGATTGAATAACAATATCACGCGACTGCTCATCAATAGCACCATCCTTAATCAGTGCTAGGTAGAAGTACGTTAGCTGTGCCCGTTCTTGTGAATCTCGCTTAAGGTGAGTAGCACTCATCAACATCCGTGAAACTACCCGGATTAAAAAGCCATAAATAGTGATGCCAGATACGAACAATACAATCCCTTTAACAGTATCGAGCGTTACTCCAGTATCTTGACCGCTGAGGTACTGGGAGTAAAAATGCGCAAAACCAGCAACGCCAATAAGAATAAGAAGCACCAGTACCCCAAACCACAACGCGCTTGAGTCACCATATTTTTCAGCAGATCTACTCCAGTATTCAGCAGGTTTTTCTAGCTTCAAATGCTCTTGGTATGTAGCTTCAAGTTCACCAAGCTTTTTTGTTGAAGAAGCCAATAAGTCCTCATGTTCTTCATTGAATCGAGACCTATCAGCCTCCCAAACACGCTCTTTATATTCTCTATGGTCTTTCCAAGATTCTTTGCAATCATCTTCCCACTTCTCCCATGCCTCTTGACGGCCTTTTTCCCACAGAGAAATTCTATTATTAAGAGATTTTCGTTCTGCTTCTAGTTCATTCCCTTTTTCAATTGCAGCAGCATAATGTTGTTCGACAAAGTCTCGCTCTGTACTTGTAATCTCATTAATTAATTTGCGCTGGCTCAAATAGTCATACGCATGTAACATTCCCACCATCGCATTATGATTGTTCGGCTGTTGATACCCGCCTATTGCTGCCGCCCAAAACGCTTGTTCGCCACTAGGTCCGTATTCGTCATATATCTCTTTCAACCTTTCAAGAAGAGGATGCTCATATGGCAGCCAGGAACCAGATAACTGGTTAATATGCGCGTTGAGAGTGTTACGTTGTCGAGGCTGAACAGCCTGTCCTGCTTCAATAGCATTAACCATAGCGTCGACATGAGGCTTAAGCTTGACGAGGTTGCTATGTATATTGTTGATCGTAGTACTCTTATTATTATAAGATTCCGTTCTAAGGTCTTTAAAATGCTCTATCTGATCATTTACGTATGACTGCAACTGTTTCGTCGAATCGAACGATATGGACGTATCCAGCAAACCTTTCAACTCATAGTTTTCATTGTATTCCATCAGTTTAATTACCAACTCAAATCCTGCTTACTCGCCTGCTCGTTCTGGTCATACATCATCTTAATCGTGGTGTAGTTACACATATCGACAGCGCCATTGCAGTAATCCTTAATCACTCGGTCCATAACTGCTCTGTCTTTCGCTTGAGTTGCTTGCTTGAAAGCATCTAGATTCTGTTTTTCCATCATGCGCAAAGTGGTCGCGTTACACATATCAACCTTACCGCAGTAATCCTTCTTTACAGTTTCTTTGATAAACTGAATTACCTGCTCTTTTTGAGCTTCGCTTCCATCGAAGTCCATTGGATGAACGAAATTTGCTGATGCTGAGAATGACACTGCCAGTAACGCGACAAGAAGTGAGTTTTTCATAGTTGCCCCCAATCAAATTAAATAGTGCTGTAGTAAGCAACATTAACAGCTTACAGAATGATATTCACCTGGTTACCTATCACTTTTAGAACGAGAACAGGAATTTCTAAATTAACCAAGGCGTTAACCCCAGATAAGCTTCTTTAAACGAGTCAGAATACTCTCACTTCTACCCTTGTCTGGTGTAACAGGCTGCTGAACCCGTTGTAGTGGAATTGGCTCTGGCTCTGGCTCTGGCTCTGGCTCTGGCTCTGGCTCTGGCTCTGGCTCTGGCTCTGGCTCTGGCTCTGGCTCTGGCAAGATGATGACGTTGTCAGATGCTTGTTCAACCTGAGTAACGTACTCTTCATCCAATTCAACTGCAGGTTTAGGGGAGACTACCGGGAGTTCATAATAATGATATTTTGAGTCTAAGAATAGATTCTCAAATGATTGAAAGTGCACGCATTCATATCTTTCAACTTCGAACACCTTTTCACCTGGTGACCGAGGTTTCCCTAGGAAGAAGATCCAAGTTGCTTCTCGCTTTTTATCCCTGTTCTCTTCAGCATCGGAGTATGCTTTCTCGATAAAAGCAACCTTCGTATCATCTAAAGATGATTTATTCATTCTAACTTCTATAGGCTCTGCGTTAGATTGATACACCTTAAAAACTAAATGCTCTTCAGTTTTTTCAAATGCTCGGCTTTTGTTGTAAAGCAGCTGTCCATAGTAGATATGCCAACCGTTATACAACTTGGTTGGGTCCATCACTATTCGATGAAATACATTCCTATAGTCGCTGAAACTAACATTAGGAACGTCTAGTGGCATGTGCCCTTCATCTGGATGTGCTACGTACCATCTTACAATTGGCCCTATCACATTAGCCAAGTTGTTATGGTGGCCACTTCTAACACTATTACTTGTACGCTTTTGTCCCTTATATTTGCCAGAATACTCTCTGAGTATCAGTTTGCTTTTAAAATCAAATGGAATAGATTCATCAATACCGTTTGTATTGTATGTCGTGTTCGACTTAGAGGTAATTGGGCAATTTTCTGAATGCAGTATTTGTTTCTTACTGCTACGAAAATGTGCCGCACGCTTATTCTCAGGCATGTATGAGCTTAGCGTGAGATCAATCGCGCAACACTCATGTGGACAATAAAAGTCGTGCTTATCGACTTGATGGTCATCGATAAAATCTAAGGCAAATACTATCCCCGAGTTGGGGTCGCTCTTGCGTAAGGCATAATCCATATCTAGCCAACCTAGTTTGTTTGAGAACTTGGGCAACTGAACAGCACAGATGCGCATTTGTATGATTGCTATTCCATGTGGAAACCAAGATGAGTTATACTCGAGCCAAGAGCACATGATACAGCGGGGTTAAACCCCGCTTAATTCAATTGAAAAGATCCCACTCTATTCAAATTTGGATTCATGTGCTCTCTCATTCCTTTAGCTTCATGCACACTCCTCGTCCGTAACTTTTTCTAAATAGTTAAACAACAACTCCGTTGAAACAATACCCTCCAAGCTTTTCTGAAAGATCCGAAGTGCCGTAGGCATAGGGATGAAGTAATACTCACATCCACCACTAGCTTTTCGCCGCTTAAAGAGCTTTCGTTTCAACTTACGCTCCATGTTGTCTTGCCTGATCAAGTCAAACACAACGACATGAGGCACCCTTAGCGCATCTGCAACTCGTATCGAGTTAGTACCGCCTCTCAAGTGCTCCCTCCTAAGGCTCTGCTAACGTTGCAATTTATTTAAGCCAAACAGGCCCATCATGCCAAGGGTTTTTTGCCAAAAACGACAAAAACCTCGGAATACGAGAAGCTCGTCACCAAGGCGGTAAAATTTATTTGAATCGATTACCAATTGCTGATAACCGCGTACGCCAAAAAAGTCGCACGACAAAAAAGCATTAAAGTTTTAGTACTGAGCCAAAGGCCCTAACGCATTGTATTTCCTTATGGGTATGAGCCTAAAAGGCACAACGTGTCTAATTAAAAACACTTTAATTAGGAATAAAACCAGAAAAGTAAAAACGCCAAGCGTTGCGAATCACTCTTAAATTGTTTGTTAATATAACGCCCAGCTAAGGGGTGAGCAACGCTATTTACTGGTCAAAGACCACTGCAATTCGAAAGTGTGACGTGTGGCAATATAATGCTTTTTTTGCCGAGCGTTAGGAATCTGCTTGAATGGTTTGTATGTTTACTTCAACGCCCCCAACTCCAACGCTCTCTTTATCGTCTGCTTCACATAGAACAACTGAGAGCCGTGTTTGGTTTCCCAGCCTTTAGGATCATCGTGAAATTTTCGGTGCTCATCTGCAGCTAAAGGAAAGGTGAACAGGTCGTGGGTTTTAGCGCCCATCTTACCTTCTCCGTGACCGATTAAGTGGTGAGCCACTACCCCTTCCGTTTTACCGGAAGCAACGCAAGGGAGAGAACGGACGAACTTTAAGTACTTTTCACTTTGCCAGGTGATCTCTTTCGGTCTGGCCATAAACATCGCTGGTGGCTCGTCATCAACAATTAACTTCACCGCACCGGCACATTCTTTCAAAATTGCTTTTGAATCCAACTCAAAACGTTCGTCACTTTCTCGTCGAATAACTAAGCCAGTAACTTTTGGCTTTTTCTTGATCCCAAACACATCATCAACCACTGAATACGGCAGCTGCTCATAAACACCGTTAATCACGCTCCACCAGCACAACTCATGCAGCGAGATATGCCTATCTAATCGAAGCTGAGACTTCACGCTTTCTAGCCCCCAAATAACAACATTCCGCTGCGCGATGGACTCTGTCTCGAGACTTGGGCAATCACGTTCTTGGTTGTCGTGGTGCCAACACACGCGAACCGCGTCATTGAGAATGGTTAGGTTCTTGTCGCAGTACTCACCATCTGAAAGCTGGCAATGTGGAATACGCTCTAACCAGTGGCCAAAGCTCCCCAACCGTTTTCTTACCTCGCAATTACTGAAGAACTCAAGTAAACGCTCGTCGTCCACCAGCGATTTTGAACGATCCGAAATTACCGGACGATTTACCTTACCGCTCGGCACATTAACCAGCTCTTCAGGCAAAGGCATTACCACCAACCTGTTCCCTTGGCTCATTTTCACCAATTCAGTAAGTAGTGTTTTGCCAGGCTTAAACATCATTAAACCAAGGTCAGGTTGAAGGAATGGTTGAAGAACCAGCACTAGCGCGTACCTATCAACAGTCCGGCGCCAATCTTGATCGCTTCATTAGACAACTGGATTGCAGTATCCATAGAGCCTTTTCGCATCGCTCCAGCTAATGATTCACCCAATGACGTTTTTACTTGAACGCTATCTGGCGTAGATTTGAGAACCTCTAGCCCCTTAGCAGTGAGTACACAACCATAGTAGAAGTAGTGATCTTTTCGTTCAGTCCGAAGATAACCAGACTCTTGGAGCCATTGGATTGTACTGAAGCAGATTTCAAATGGTTTTGACGGTTCACCATCATGTCCCATGACTCTGTCGAACTCATCCAATTGAGTATCACCGCTTAATTCAGTACATTTCAATGTGACCGGCACCGGAAATGACCGATACAAGCAATCAAACACCTTAGCAACGTACTCATCAAACATTTCAATGTTGTTCTTCATATATTACTCCGCTGTACATTCCTTAAACTTGTGATACTGTTAGGATTCAATATCTTATTTATCAGCCCCTGATTAACGGGATCGAGAGACCTTCTAGTGAGACTCGTGAACTACGTCTAGGCGACCGTTCGTACTCTGGCAAAAGTGCGAGCATCGACCGTAGGTACATGTTCATGAAGACTTTCATACTGTTTGTTTCACTATCCGTCGCCTTATCTAGTTTTGTTGCGTGTATAGACTTATATGCCCAAGGAAAATACGTAAGTTCCATTAGTTACCTGTCCGCTTGCACATTCCTTTTGAGTGAAATGATTAAGCACCTCTAGGCCGCCACCGCCTTTAAGTGACCCGTTTCAATTAACTTCTTACGTAGCCATATCTCACCTTTCCCTGTGATCAATGCGGTATGGCTAATTCTGGTTTCCGAGTTGGTTTCGTAGGTACCCTGCTTAACCGTGAAATAGCCGCGCTCGACATACTCTTGGTATGGAAGGTTATAAGAGCTACGACGAGTCATGAATATCTTCAGCTCACGTAAAATACGGAATATGGTTACCGGGCCTAAACCAACGGTTTTAGCAAACTGGCCAATAAGCACACCTTTATCGGCACCGGCTACTGCATCAGCGAACTCAGCCTTTGGTGCGGCTATTGCCAGCTGTTCGTTCTTAACCTCCAGTTCTTTCGCTTGGTTCGCGGCAAGTTGAAGCGCTTCGGCAAAAGTAGAAGGTACTGACACCTGGCTTTTCTGCTCGAGTTCTTGCCAACGATCGACCACTGCAGCAGTGAACTCTGGTGAGAGTCGAGCAACCACCACTAAACAGTCTCGCTTGCCAAGTTCGAAGTAATCGAACCATTGGCCACGGTACTCAAATTTTAGTGGCTCAATTTGAGCGGCTAAAACATGACCGTTAATCAAAGAACGGATAAGTCGTAAAACATTCTTGTGGTCTTTGTTCGTCAACTCAGCAATCTCACGACTGCTCATCGTCATTTCTGTTGGGGTACTTAGTGCAAACATCCCTATCCCTCCGCCAATAGATACTTGTGCGTATACTTTGTGTGTTCGCCGTATTCACAACGAATAGGCGCTCCTGCCTTTCTTGCCCGTTCTATCAGGCGCACCAACTGACAAACTTCAACACCTAACGCTTTCCTTAACCTGCTTGGGCTCCATGCAATACGGTTAGATTCCATCAGAGCTAAAAGATCCTTTTCACTCGCCATTCAACCCCCCCCCTAATTCCCCTCCAGATTAGCGATCTTCTCCAACAACTCCCGACGCTGCACTGATAGCTTGGCAATGCGATTCTTTGATGGGTCCACCTCGTGCTGTGGGCGCTTCGCATCAATCAACTGCAACATGCGTTGGTTCTCGGAATTCAGCTCACTTTCCAGCAGCGCCACTTCATGTTTGAACTTATGGATTTCATCAGGTGCCTGAGTTGCACTCGCTTGATGAGGATGTGCTGGGTGCGCTTTGTCTTGCTCGCCGCTTAGCCAGTTGTGAATGAATCGATTGATCCCTTGCTTGGTCTTCTGGCGAGTCGGATTACCTTTGCACCAGCCAATCATTTTTCGCATCTGCTGAGCGATATCGACCGCTGGGTACAGATCCCTAAGCTCGAACAACTCTGATTGCGTCACTTGGTGAACCGTGCCCTTGCCCTTCAAGGGGATCTCAAACAAAACTGGGTCTGTCGGTTTTTCGGTTTCGAGCTCGCTCGGAACATCAGAGATCTGTTTGTTTGTATATGGTTTGGATCTGTTAATGGAATCGGTAATATTCCCATTTCCATGGTTCTGGGAATCCTCCCGAATCGTTTCGGTAATATTCCCATTTCCATCTGGTAATTTTACCGAATCCATTTGGGAATTCTGCTCAACTTCAGGAAACAAGAGATCAACCAAACGATCACCATCAATCAAGTAATGGGTTGTAGGAACACTATTGGCCTTCTTCACTTGGCTTTGAATCACATCCCCTAACCGCTTCTTTAACTGACGTATGGCGTAACGCACCTGATCAACCGTTAAGCACAGCTCATAAGCCAGTTCATCATTCGCTTTATAGAACCACTCGCCACTTGGCTTAGTACTAGACCAAAACACCAACTGATTAAGCACCGCTGCATGTGTATGGTTACCTTCGCAAAACTTGATATAAGGTCGAGGAATGCTAATCGATGCAGACTGACCAGACATCTCCTTAACCACATCGAACAACCTAGCCATTGTCCACCTCATCTTTCTTCAACGTCCAGAACGCTGGGTGCTTGATTCGGTTTCCTCTGTCCCAACAAATCCAGGCATATTCCGCGTTGTCCGTGCCACCATGTACAAACGATGGCCTTGGGGTAAGAATGAGTAAGTTTGTCCAGGGGAAAGAACGCCAAAAGTCAGCGCGTTGCTTACTGCCAAGCATGGAAAGGCGAAGCAGAAAACACATGGTGCCGTCTTGTGCTAAATCTCGCGTCATCGCAGTGGCAATAAACTCTAGCGCCAAACTAAACGGTGGATTGGTAATGATCACATCGGCCGACAAATCCTTACTCGGGTTCAAGTAATCAATACCTTCGGCAAGTTCGGCATACTTAATGGTGTGTCCACTGGGCAGTTGATTAGTTACACGTCCATCACCGCGACAAGGTTCCGAAATAACATCTCCATCTCGGAACTCAATACAGTCCAATAAGGCCTTAACGCACCATGGCGGGGTTGGGTAAAAATCTCGTTCGATACGTTCCTTAGCCATGAAGCCCTCCATAAACTGCAGAAACATAAATACGCTTCGCTTCGAACAAGTCGGCCAGCTCATCAGCGCTTAACTTGGTGCTCTGCCCCTTTTCCACCTTGTAGAACTCGTTTTGGTGGTACCATAGTGAATAATTGAGTGTTATTCTTTCCATCACTGCTTCTCCGAAGTGGTGTGTGAAAGTTCCTCGCAAGGTTTTTCACTCGGCTTTAGACCGTTGCCGCGGTTTAAAGCCACTTCCTCATCCATAACGGTTAGTCGGCGTTCGCACTTCGCCTTTAGTAATTGAATTTGTTCACGTTCATAAGTGTCAGACTGTTGGCCTTGTGACTGCATTAACTTTGCCGAGCAACACGTAATGTCTGCCATCTGCTGAATGGTTTGCCAAAACATTTCTGTCTTCATTTGGCCTCCGTATACAGTGCATCTAGCTTTAACATGAAGGCTTCGAAGGTGGCCTGGTATTCGCGTTTCAACTCAGCAATCACTTTACGTTCCTTCGCATCAAACACACCGTCAGCTTTGGCATCATCAATGGTTTTATCCAATAGCCCTTTAATCGCGTTCAGGTGTAAATGGCACTCGAACATATCGACGCTATCTAACTCACCAAGTTGCGGTTTTTCTACCACCATGAACCCCGCTCTATCCGCAAAGAATGCGGCAATACATGGCGACTGTGTGAAGTCCACAATGTCCACCAGCTCTTCCAACGAGAAAAACTTAGATCCCTTGTTCATCTTTAAACGGTTGTTGTACTGGTCATAGGAATAGCCCAGTTTGGCTGCGACCGTTCCGCGCGTTCCCTGAACAAAGCGTTCTGAATCCTTCACTGCGGTTCGCAGCCCTATATGAATCTCTGCTTGTGCTTCCACTCATTGCTCCTTGGTTTGGTGGTTAAGTCAAAAGTTTTACTTTGGTAACTTTATTCCTGACAGCTACGCTTCCACTCTTTTGTTTTCATCAAAAAGTGGAACTCATAAAGCCGACTGTCCGGGACATTTTCACCCCACTGGCTCACAGCAGAATGTGTAGTTCCAACGACATCAGCAACTTTCTGCTTTGAGCCAAAATATTCAATAACGTCTGCCGTTTTAATGGGTGGTAGATGTGTTTCCATTCGCGCCTCGATATTAGTTTTCTAATATTTATACACATAAGAAAACTTAGGTCAAGTAAATGTAAGATAACTAACATGACTAAAGAAACAGTTGGCGAACGTATTCGCCGAGTTCGTAAAGAACTCAAGCTCACCCAACAGCAAGTGGCCTCTAGCATCGGAGTGTCATCGACATCTCTTGTCTTTTGGGAGAGAAACGAAACAACCCCCAAAGGCTCAAACCTAATAGCTCTATGTAAAAAACTGAAAGTAGACCCACAGTGGCTACAAACTGGTAAAGGCGATCAAAGCTCTAAACCAGTAGGCAATGCAGAGATTTTGGGGAATATGCAGACATGGGATAGCAATACGCCGCTTGGAGAAGATGAAGTTGCCATACCTTTCCTATCAGATGTACGACTCTCTGCAGGTAATGGGTTTGTATGCGATATAGAACATGATAGCGGCTTCAGACTGCGTTTCGCTAAATCTACATTGAAGCGTTATGGAGTAACTGAGAGCGATGCTGTTTGTGTTTCTGTAACTGGCAATAGCATGGAGCCGGTACTTCCCGACGGCTCTACAGTGGGGATCAACTGTGGTGATACTGAGCTAGTAGATGGCAAAATTTATGCGATTAATCACAGCGGTGAGCTTTTCATTAAAAAGCTATATAAACAGCCAGGTGGTGGTGTGCGCATCTACAGCTTCAATGAGGCCGAGTATCCACCAAAAGAGTATTCAGCATTAGAAATCGCCGAGCAAAAAATCACTATTCTAGGCCGCGTTTTCTGGTATTCAGTATTGTTATAAATAAAAACATGGAAGCAAAACGTCAATGGCACATAAAACACTAAAACTAGGTGCAATAAGCATCGTTACTCACCCGCACTCTCCGAAAAATTACCTTAAGTTGTTCACAAAGGCTGAAAAACTAGACCGTCCTTTCAATATGAGGGGGGATACTTGGGCCAATATTTCATTTGTTAGAAAATTAGAAAAAGCACAAAAAGAGCCAGGCCCTGTTAGTGGTGAGTTTGTAAAATATACTGAGATTGATCGAAATTCAGAATGGTACAGTATCGCGAGTAAGGATGTTGCAACGGAAGAAGAGCTTAAAAAAATCAAAGAACTTCCAGAACACCTGAAACCCAACATGTCCCGGTTTTCTTTTATTTTTTACCCAGATAGCCACACTCTAGTATTCGAGCAGCAGTACGATAACAAAACATTTTCGCCAAACTATGCGCAAAAGTTGCTGTCTCGCTTGCTCAACACACCAGAGCTGTTTGACAAGTATGGGAAAGTGCATGTCCATATAATTCCAGAAACAAACAAAGTTAATGAAATTCTTAATGACAAAAGCATTTCACAACTTTCAATGGTTATTAACAGACCCAACCCTGACGATGTAAAATCGGCAGAAAGCAAGTTTAAAAAGCGCTTGGCACGTTTAAATGTCGAAAGACAAGAAACGATATTGACACCTCCAAAAGGAGAAGTGATTGAGCTAGATGACGAAGAAAAGACAATCGCTAAAGTCGCAGCCAAAAATGGCTACGTTGAAGCAAAGGTAACCAATGAGCTGAATAGAGTTGAAACACGTTCAACTAAAGCGCATCATCTAACGGAAACTGTAGTTTACAACCCAGAAACAACGGACGCATTTTCACAGCTAAAACTAAAGGCACCCAATATCATTAAAAAGATTCAAGACTGGATAAATAATGACTAGTAACTCCCCCCTTAAAGAATACTGGCTGGCATATGGAGGATGGAAAGCCCTGTTCTCTAGCAAGTACTTTTGGGGAGCTTTCGCTTTAAATTCTCTGTTGTTCAACGCATGGTATCCAATTGACAGTAAGTGGTGGGAAATGGTTCTGTCCATAACGCCTAACTTCCTAGGTTTTACACTGGGCGGTTTCGCGATGTGGGTCGCAATAGGTGATGAAAAGTTTAAAGGACTAATCGCTGGAGCTGATGAGGACGATGACATTTCCCCTTACATGGAAGTGAATGCAACATTCACCCACTTTCTTCTTTTGCAAATCATAGCGCTTGTATTAGCAATCATTGCAAAAAACTTTGACTCGGTGGTTATCAACGAACCTGCGATGGCGGTTGCTGCAAGAATCTATTCATTTGGCGCACACTTTATATTTGTATACGCCCTTTTGACAACATTAGCGGCGGTCCTAGCAATATTAAAAGTCGCGAAATGGTACGACGAATATCGTTCCGTAGAAAATCAAAGCGAAGAAAAGAAGTAATGAAAATATACGCGATTTCAGACTGGGCGAACTATAAATTAGTTAAAGCTCAATCACCGATTGATGCGGCGAAATCGATGAAACAACGTGACCTGAAATGGATAGAGCACCCATCCGGTGAGTCAGTTACACATGTCATGGTTGTTGAGTTTTCGGGCTACAACGAAACAATGTTACTCAAATGCAAAGATGACATGCAAAGAGTCTTACTGTTAAACAACCTCGACGACACCTATCACTTTCAAATAGCATAACAAGCACTAACCTTCAAAGCCGCCGAATGGCGGTTTTTTATATCGCCCATCAAAAAAGTTAGTTTTCTTATATTTTAAATTGCAATCTCTTGGTTAGTTTTCTAACATAAGGACATTAGTTAACTAACCTAACGCGGAAAATACGTTCACACAGAGGTTCCTAAATGATTCACGGCATGGAAACGGAGCAGAGAGTCAATCTACTTATATCTCTCACTAGCATTCGTAGTGAGCCTCAGAAACAGGCTCTTAAGCAGTACTTTGTCGATGGCCTCAACTTTTCCGCATGTGCGGCACTGTTCGACATTACAGAATCGAACTTCCAAAGAGCCATTGACCGTGTTCAACAGGTGGATGCCGTTGTTGAAAGCATTAAAGAACTTGATTGGGCTCGATTCAAATCAGAAAAGTGATAAGTGGAATTAATCAAATGAACGCTGAGACTTTTATTGGAAACAACATTTACAACTACTTGGTAGAAAGCGGTTGTGACGAACGTGCGGCTAAGCAAGCGACAGCTGAGGGTGTGGCGTTTTTCAAACAAGGGAATCACAAAGATCCCTACTTTGATTCACTGTGTCATGCAGGAATACGGTTTGCTCAGGTTCTCGATCCTACATATAAGTTCAAGAAGCCGAAAACAGTAGCAGCTAAGCCTTTTGTTAATTCAAAACCCAAATCGAGAAAACACAACTCTCAACAATCATTAATTTAATTTGCGAGGAACTATCTATGGCGGCAACCATCGATACACAATTTGGTCATGTCACGACATCGGCCCCTTACTTTAGCCACCAGCTAGGCTGTGAAGTCGTTAATCTGACTTTAGTAAAACCAGAGAATAAAAGTAACGGCTGGGGTGTAAGCAAGGAGTGCCCTTCCAACGTGACGCTGACCAAGCAATTTCTGAACATGTTCGCCAAAGACGCGGCACAGATAATGTGACAGGCTAGCACTGAAATGATGTCAACCACCAATCTCGGTTAGGGGTGGTGGTTGCAAACACTACTCTATCCATCAAAGTCGAGGTGATTTATGCGAATCATCAAACCTAAACAGTATCTGAGTGAGTTCTGGCCCGGTTCAGACATTAAACCAGCAACAGTTGTTAACTGGATTAAAACTGGCAAAATTCAAGGTACGACAACCCCAACGGGTGTGTATATGGTAATCGTCCCTGATGATGTCAGCCCGTCAGATAAAACAACCGAACTACTGAGCTTTTTGGAGTCTTGATAAATGGCCGCGCGTCGGAGAAGCAAAGAAACTGCCCATTACCCTGAGTTTTTGCAAAAGGTACGACACAAAGGCAAAAGCCGCTTCCGCTTTAAAACGGTTGACGGAGTAATGAAGATGTTTCCAGTCGGCACGACTGAGTATCAGGCTATTCAAGCTGCAATGGCATACAACAATAAGCATCGTTCTGCTTCATCTGCATTTAGCTTAGAAGGCACTTCGAAATACAGTTCGGCATCACAACGTAACGACCAGTTTAATAAGCCTTTAAAAGAGTGGCTGCCACTGGTGATCAAACGCGTAAAGTCAGAAGAAGAACTTTCCGCCGGCGTATTTAAAAAGTTCGTCAACGAATGTGCAAAGCTCGAAGCCGTTCTTGGTGATGCTTACACCAAGTCACTCACCCTAGCCCACCTTAACCAGTTTCTAAACGATGAATATGGCGATCTCGCAAAGCGCTCTTTCAATGGCAAGGTATCGAACTTGAAGAAGATATTCTCATACCTGGCAGACGAAAGCGCCATCGAGTTCAACTTCATGCTGCAGAAGAAAATGAAGAAGGTAACCAAAGACGACTTCAAGAAAACACGCCGAGACTTGTCTGTCACCGATTACGAGCAAATCTATGCCGCTGCCCCACTCTTTCTTAAAGTGGCCATGTCGCTATCATTGCAAACAACGCATGCGGTAAGAGAGGTCTATCGGATTAAGTACAAGATCAAAGAACCAAAGGAAGGGATTTGTGGAATTGTTTGGCATGATGAGGTGAAAGAAGTAGACGGTAACCCTGTCTATGGGACGTTATATATTCACCGCGAGAAGGTGAAAAAATCTGACTCGTCGTATGTCGCTATCCCGGTAACGGACGCCATAAAAGAGATCGTTGAGCTATCAAAAACCGACCGTTTACACTGCCCTTACGTTGTACATCGCAAACCCAAGCAAACACAGCGAGGTATCGCTAAAGAGTGCACTCACCCTTACCAAGTTCACCACCACAATATAAGTAAAGAGTTCAGCAAGGTTCGCGACCAGCTTGGCCTGTACGCTGATCTCGATGTTGCCGAGCGCCCAACCTACCACGAAATACGCAGGCTATCGGCCAAGCTCATCGAAGCACTAGGCGAAAGCGCCACCGTTCGCATGGCCCACGCCAACGAAAAAACCACCAAGATCTACACAGGTAGTACCCAGGTGGTTTGGAATGAGGTTTCGGCGATTACGGTGAAGTTATGACTAAATATTTAGATAGTATTCTGCTTTCTTAATTAATCTTGCCATCTTAAGAGTACGAGCTGTTATTCCAAACCATAAAGTCCAAGAATCGCTATTCCCAGGTATTGTATACGTTGTACAAGGATCTGGTAGTATCAAGCGAAGTCTCTGCAAATCATTTATGTAGACAAAAACTGCTTCTTCATCCCACCTAGCCCCAAAATAACCAATATAGTCTTGCTTACTAATGGCACTTCTAGGATACGCATAATTTGCACTCGTTGATGGGATGTCGCTTACTAGTAAGAAGAAATCTAGTAGGTCATTATCCATCCCCTCCATCGCTGAAATAAATGTATAAAGCTCACTCTCATTAAATGCAAAATCCAGATCTTTGCAGTACAACATAGCCAAAGCCATGAGTACTCGTTCACAAGAAGTTGTTGTAATAGAGTCAGCAAATGACGCTAAAACCTCTTCACCTTCTGGACTATTTATCGTCTGGATAAGTTCATTTACATCTTCCTGAGTAGCATGTTCCATTCTTAGGTCAACACATTCGAAGAATTTCTCAACTCTACGAACTCGGATACGTTTATAACTTTTGCTTAAGGATTCATACAAAGTACTAGCCCCTTTTACTGCACCACTGATCTGACTAATCTCCACTGAATGCGCTCCTAATTATTAACAAGTTACAACTGTACTTCACTCTATGATTCGCTGTAAATTGATGATGATATGATGCTACATAAAGTTATAGTAGGACAAAGAATGAATAATGATGATATTAAACCGTCGGATTTAACCACCCTAGTAAGAAGCTACTATGTTATACAGGGAGTACTAATATCAAGTCCGCTGGGATTAGTGGATATTGCTGGGAACCCTAAGTATCCGATTGTTTTTCATAGGTTAAAATCTGAACTAGTTGAGACGATACGTGATCTAAAGAAATTCGATATCCAAGAATTCGAAGCTCTAGAACAAACAAGCAAATTTTATATCCCGGCGATTCAACTTAGGAGTGGCTTAAAAAAAGGAGATGACATAATTCAACCACCAGAGAACTTGATTCAATTAACCAGTATCTATGTACAGACCTACCCAACACCATGGAAGTAAAGTTAGCTGAAACCCTTTACTTATGAGGTGCCCCAGAGGGTGTAGTTGTACAGTAGTTAGATAGATCCTAACTATATGATTTGTAAAGATCTGCCTGATGTGGTTTTTGTTGAGTTTCAAGCCACCAGAAAATAAAAAAATGGACATATAACCTATTGATTATATGTCCATTTAACTTAAATTTAGCTTAGTTCTACCAACATCGGGGTTTCACCGTTTTGGAGCAATGAAAATCGTTTCTATATCCCCTATCGCACTCAGAGCGCTAATCCAGTATTATCAACGCGTCTACCCAAACACTTGTGCACCATGCTGAACAAAGAACAACTGCGCACCGAGCTCCTAGAGATCCTTTACTCTCAACGCCAAAATGCCTTGGATGCGGCGGATACCGCCCATGATCTTGCTACGCATGAACAAAGTGTTGCAGAAACACAATACGATACCGTTGGACTAGAGGCCGCGTACTTAGCACATGGTCAATCGCAGCGTGTGGCTGAATTTGATATAACCATTAATCGCCTTAAGTCTCTGCCGCTTATCGATTTTGACGACGAAGATGAGATCAAACTCGGCGCGATAGTGACGCTCTCAGATGGCATGACATGTTGGTTTTTACCTGCATGTGGTGGCTACAAACTCGATAACGACCGCGTCGTTGTCATCACTCCTCAATCTCCTCTAGGAAAAATGCTTGATGGTGCGGAGATTGAAGAAGTCCTGCAAGATGGTAGAGAGATAAGAGGTATCCAGTAAGAGTTTCATCAGATTTCCTTTGAGCAACTACCTCTTTACTATTTGATGTCGCATTTCAATTAACTGATGTTCACCCACAATCTCCACTTCTTTGATGAACTCAAAGCCAAACCTTTCATAGTAATTTCGGAGATAACTATGAGCGTGGATCACAATAGAATCAACACCATTACTCTGCGCATAACCCATCAAAGCCTGGACAACTATTGAGGCAACTCCAGCCCCTCGATATGCCTTTGTGACCGCTACCCTAGCCAAAGTACACGTACTGCCCTGCTTAACTGTTAGCCGAGCAGTGGCGATGGGTTTACCTTGTTCCACAACTAACGCGTGGATTGACACTTCATCTAGTCCATCAAGGTCTAATTCTTTAGGGATCTGTTGCTCAAGTGTGAACACCTGATAGCGGATAGATTGAGCTCGCTTTATCAACTCGGCATCATTCCCAATAGTGACTTCCATTGCTATTTATCTCCAACAATAATCACATGGCCTAACCAAATGTGAAACTGCCAACCGCATAGTAAAAATGCCACGCGGGACGAATCCCTCTTGAACAATTTGTCGTATGCCTAGCTTTCACCTATACTCAATGCGCATCATTAATACGCATAGAATTACTTCATGAAAAATATATATAGCACACACGCACCTAAAAAAGCGACAAACCTCAGTTTAAACAGTGAGTTACTTGCCGAAGCTAAGCGCCTAAACATCAACCTATCAGCAACAATGGAAAAGGCTTTGGAAAAAGAAGTAAAGCAACAATTGAAAGCCGAATGGTTAGAACAAAACGCCGAAGCGATTGAAGCGTGTAACGACTTAACTGCAAAACACGGACTATTTTCTGATTCATACCGAGTATTCTAATGTCACAATTTACACTTTATAAAAACAACGATAAGAGCACCGCAAGCACTTACCCGTATTTTGTTGATGTTCAAAGCGAGTTGCTCGATTCACTGAATAGTCGCTTGGTCATTCCCTTAACTCCTATCGAACGGCTAGAGAACAAAGCCCCTAGCCATCTGTGCCCTACGATCCATATTGATGAAGGCGACTTTGTGATTCTTACTCAACAAATGGCCAGTGTACCAACTCAAATCCTCACGACCCCAGTCAACGATCTAAGCACATTTAGAAACGAAATTATCGCTGCTATCGACTTTCTGATTACTGGTATATAACGCTAACTTGACCGTTAGCTGCGAAATTATCTCACCCCTCAACAACCACATCACTCTGGTCGAATTAAAAAGCCACTACAATGCAGCACATTTTAAGAGATGAAACATCAATGACTGCTTCTTGAAGCCAATGGTCAAATTCCATCAGTAGACTACGTCTTGCTCAACTTACAGAAAAGATCACTCGTTCACCCGATGCATGATCATCCAGCTCCAAAATCACACCTGAAAAAGTTTTGTCTTCTAACGCGGCTAAGATCACGTCTTTCTGTGTGGTCATGATGCGGCTTAAGAACGGTTTTATAGCAATAGTTGCTAACGCCAATGGAACACTCACCGTACTTTCTTTCACTTCGTTCGTGTAGGTCTCGATTCTGAACATTTTCATCGCTTACTCCATAATCAACCAGTGCCATATCAAGATACTGCAAATTTTGGAAAGTCGACTTGATGTACCTCAAGTACTGCATCGGCCACTCAAACCGTAGCTTGCGTCAATCTCTCTCAAGCATAACGTTGGCGTAACCTATAGCTTTACGATCTTGTTTGTTCATTGGCAGAAGGTTTCAATATAGAGCGCTTCCACCTTGTCTCTTGCCCATTGAGTTCGGCGTAAGAACTTCAGCGACGATTTGATGGAAGGATTGTTATAGAAACAGTTAATTGGAATCTCTGCATCCAACCCCTCCCAGCCATAGTGCTCTTGTAAACGTACAAGTATTTTCTCAAGGGTTAAACCATGTAACGGGTTATTGGGTTGCTCTTGGCTCATTGTCGGCATTTCCGAATCAAGGTAAGGGGTGGAGAGTTTAGCAGATTAATACTTGCCGGTGTTCTTAACTCTGGGCTCGGTATCCATACCGTCAGGATAAACAGCGGATTACTATCAATCAGTGGGGATGCAATTCGCGCCGAAAACCGTTCATCATAGTTGCTATCAATCCCTTTAGCGTTTCGTCGTCACTGCGACGTGAGTATGCTCTAAGACCTGTGAACTGTATCTGGAACCATTGTGCAAGGTGCAGTGGGTCTTGCTCTTCTACCTCGCCGTTGGCAATCGCTTGTTCGAACAAAGTGACAAGAAAAGCTTCAAATTGATTCGCTAAGCCCTGCGTTTGCGAGCGAAGCGTATCAAATCCTTCATCAAACTCACTGGCCGATTTAACTAACATACAAATGGCACTGGGATTTGTATGGCGCTGCGTGATCACCACGTCTAAAACAAACGCTTCTAGCGCGGACAAAACCGTAGAATGTTGCGCTAAGTGAGACTCAAATTGACCCTGAAGGTTAGTGACGTACACTTTTAATGCTTCACAGTACAACCCTTCTTTTGAGCCAAATGCCGCATAGATGCTACCAGGGCGAAGATTCACATTCTCTTGTAAATCTCGGGTAGACGTCGCATGAAAGCCTTTCTTCCAGAATAGATCGGATGCGACCTTCACGACTTCCTCACGTTTGAATTTTTTTGTATTCGCCATGATTAATCACCATTTTTGAACATGTGCTCAATTTTATATTGAGCGACCGCTCAAAATCAACTATGCTGACTTGGTCAAACTTACCCAACATCACTAGCAGGAGATAACACATGGCAGAATTTAAACTTTACACAGCAGAAAACGCGCCAGAAGCGTCCAAACCTCTAATCGAAAACTCAGTGAAAGCATTTGGGATGCTACCTAACCTTCATGCTGTGATGGCTGAATCCCCAGCTCTGCTGGAGGGGTATCAAGTTTTGCATGGCCTGTTTCAACGCACCTCATTCAACGCAGAAGAATTGACGGTCGTTTGGCAAACCATCAACGTCGAACATGGATGTCACTACTGTGTACCAGCTCATAGCGCGATTGCAGCGTCAATGAAAGTGGACCAAGAGATTGTCGATGCGTTGGTTAACCAAACCCCACTGGCGAACCAAAAACTAGAGACGCTTCGCGAAACAACACTGCAGATGGTGCGTCAGCGTGGCGTGATTGACGATACGCAGATCGAACAATTCTTTGCAGCTGGTTATAGTCAGCAGCAGCTGTTGGAAATCGTACTTGGACTTGCACAAAAAGTAATGAGTAACTACACCAATCACCTTGCTGATACACCGATCGACGCGCCTTTTAAAAAGTTCGTCAAATAACCCGCATTCCATTAGTAGCGCTGGTTCTGAATCACAAAACCAGCGCACATTTCTGCTGATGTAAAAAATGCGGCAATTAACCTCGCCATTCTTTTCCGTTTTTCTTCCTGCATTAAGCTATAAAATAGCGGCTGAAGCATCGCAACCCAAAGCACCCAGTTTGGAGGCTAATTATGGATCCTCACGCCCAGCACTTACTTCAACACCTTTGCCAAGAGTACGACTCGCTCTCAGAACTTCATCAAACGAGTCCATTTCCCGAGTTTTCCGCCACCATAAGTCATGAACACGGACATTGCTTGCTTCACTGCCCGCTCGGCAGCCAGAGACTCTCCATTGTTTCGGTAAATTTTGCCCCCTATGTGCGTGGTCAAGGTGTGTTAAAACGGTTTATTCGCTACATTCAAAACCACCCCTACCAATATCGAGGTGTTGAGGTGGCCACTATACAGAACCAAAGCCTTGCAAAACGGCTATTGAATCTTGGGTGGAAGCACAAATCACTATTCAACAAAATGTTTAGACGCCATACGCCAACGTTGGTCTGCGACTTCGACCAAATGGCTTGAGCGTATCTTCTGTACATAGCTCATGCTGAAATTGAATAAGGCTGGGTTTTACTCCACGGGAAAAGTGATCTAAATTGGGATTTAGGAAATTAGAAGTATAGATGGCTAAAACATGACAGCATTGACGATTCTTGACGGAGGAATGGGAAGAGAGCTCAAACGCATTGGCGCCCCTTTTTCTCAACCACTTTGGAGTGCTCAAGCCCTGATTGAGGCACCTTATTTCGTGAAACTCGCCCATGAAAGCTTCATCAATGCAGGCGCAGAGATCATCACTGTAAATAGTTACGCGTGCGTACCGTTTCACCTTGGTGAAACCTTGTTTTCAGAACGAGGGGTGGAACTGGCCAAATTGGCAGCACAGCTTGCTCGACAAGCCGCAGACGAAAGCAAACGCAACGTTCTTGTCGCGGGGGCTATTCCGCCTTTCTTTGGCTCATATCGACCTGAATTGTTCGACGCCAAGAGAGCCGGCGCTTTAACTCACGCGTTGTATCAAGCTCAAGCACCTTATGTTGATCTCTGGCTGGTCGAGACGATTTCAAGTTTGCAAGAAGCGCGCGTGATAGCTGAGGCAATGAGTATCAGCGACAAACCCGTCCACTTTGCTTTTACGCTGATCGATGAAGTCACAAAGGAAGCAAAACTTCGTTCGGGTGAATCGGTCAAAGAGGCTGTGGCTCTGATGCTAAACCACCAAGCAAGCGGACTCTTTTTTAACTGCTCGATTCCCGAAGTGATCGAACAAGCACTGATCGACGCCACCTCGGTCATCAATGACCGCAATACGACGATGACGCTAGGGGTTTATGCCAACAGTTTTTCGCCCATTTTAGCTGGGCACCAAGCCAACGGTACACTCCAAGAGATGCGACACTTTTCACCGCAAGAGTACTTAGAACTCGCAAAACTGTGGGCACAATGTGGCGCGACCATCATTGGTGGCTGCTGTGGAATCGGACCTGAGCATATCGACGCACTCTCAAAGTGGAAACATAGTCTAATAGAGCGCTAGGTGGGTTATAACGCCCCACCCGCTCATAAAGAAATGTGGCAAGCGATATGATATCGCCCAACTTTAAGCGCATATATTAAGATATCGATTCACTCAACACTCTCATCCAGTTCATGTGTCGACTCTTCGTGTAAGTAGGCGTCGATAAGTTTGGGCTTAGCCAGTCCAAAACCTTGCAAATGCGAAGCGCCTAACTCTTGCATAAAAGCTTGCATATCCGCACTTTCAATCCCCTCAGAGACAAGGCTCATTCCTTTGTCTTTGCACAATTGAACTAGGTAAGTCACTAGGTTTCGGCAGGACGCATCGTGCTGACAATCTTCAACTAAGCTTTTATCAAGTTTAATTTGATTAAGTGGTTGTCGAAATAAGCTTATGATCGAGCTGTAACCTGCACCAAAATCATCCAGTGATATCTCAAATCCCGCCTGTTTTGCTTTTGAAATTTGCTCATGACAGACCGTACTGCTATCCAGGATGTGAGACTCCGTCAGCTCCAATACTATCCTCGAAGTCGGCACCTTGTATTGATTTGCAATCGACACGATGTCAGTCACGAAGTCTGGATCTCTCAATTGAATCACCGACACATTGATATTGACCTTTGGTCGGTTGTCACTATCAATAGGACAACGATATATAAACTCACACGCTTTTCTAAAGACCAACTTACCCAAAACAGTGATGAGTCCACGCTGCTCAGCAAGTGGAATAAACTCAACGGGCGACACATAACCTAAGTCCTGATGTGTCCACCTAGCGAGTGCCTCATAGCTGATGATTTGATTTGTTACACTGTCGAAAATCGGTTGGACAGCAATGGTGATGTCTTCATTTTCTATCGCCGATCGAATCGAATCTTTGATAACAAACCAGCGGTCAATAGCGTTTTTCACGTCACCTTGATATACGGTGACACCGCCATTGTCAGACGCATAATCGGTAATCTGATAAAGAAGACTTAATGGGCTATCGCGATCCAAATCGCATTCATACAAACCGCCGACTGAAACATCATCGGTCAGCAAATGCTCATCGACATAGATATCGTCATTGAACGCTTCGAGCAATGATTTCAATGCCAGAGTCAATGCCTCAACAGATAATCCAGATAGCGTTCTTAATACAAATTGGGTTTCGGAAACTCGATAGATTTCGTAGTCACTTTGTTGTTCGTTTACCCATTTGACCAAACGTGCAACGACTTCTTTCGCGAAGCTGCCACCCCAAAGTCGATCGTAATCTTTGAAATTATCCACAGACACAGTGATAAGCACAGCACCATCCTCATTATGTTCGATATCCTCGATCCATTTGAGTCTGTTGTACAACCCTGTGTCCCCATCGTGATACGCAACACGATAGAAATATTCCCTTAACAACTTTTGCTCACTAATATCTCGGTGAGAGCCGACCATGTAACTGCCTTCCTCATCGGCAATAATCACGCCAGTTGCCTCAAGCCAAATGTACCCGTTATTCTTAGTTTTCACTCGGTACTCAGTGACCATTTCGCGCGAATCCCCTTGCTCATGCTCATCAACACGTTCACTTAATTGTGCTTTATCAATGGGATGAACTAAAGCCAGCCATTGATCTAATGTTACCTCATCAGAAGGTAGATCAAACTGGCTGTAAAAATGCTGGTTATAGTGCCGGATAACTCTATCCCTGCCCATAAACCACGACCCATCTCGGCTCATATCGAAGATATGGCTCATTTTGCTCAACAGCAATTCGATCTCTTTCTCTGTCATTCCGTACCCCATAAACGTCTCTAGCAGAAGTTTGTCGCGATATCACATCCTTGCGTGCAACTGTCTGAGTATAGACTCGAATATCCTAAGTTGCTCTGTAGCGTCAGATAGTTACCATTAATAAATGAGAAATGTGACCACTTAACGAATCGACTACACTTAACTTTAATCTATACGTGACCGATTGATTAAGCGATGACATTGTATGGAGCTTTTTTATGAGAAATATCAACATAGACGCGTCTTACGGAATCATGATTGTGCAAGATTTAGAGCCCGTCTATCTCGATGAGAACTACGCCCAGCTTTTTGGTTACTCCAGCGCAAAAGAGCTCATGCTCAAGGTTCAGTCCATTTTTGACCTCATCGCGCCCAGGTTCCACGATGAGGCAAGAGCGAACTATTACCTACAAATCAAGGGCTGTATTTCCCCTAAAGGCCGAACATATAAAAATATCGACCGCTACGGTAACGAGTTCACTGCACTGTCCATTGACCACCTGATCGAATGGGAAGGTAAGCCTGCGATTCAGGTCACCGTGATCGACTTATCTGTGTTAGAAGAAGCCCAGCAACGTTTAAAAGAGAGCGAAGAAAAATACAAAAAATTGGTCACAACGTCGGGACAAGGTATTAGCATCCACCGCAACTTTCACCCAATCTTAGTTAACCAGGCTTGGGTTGACCTGATGCGTGCACCATCAATAGATTATGTTCTGAAGCATGTTCACTTACTCGACTTTATCCCAAAGCATCAACACGATCAGACTCTTCAACGCTATAACGACATTTTGAAAGGGCGGAAAGTAGGCGCCTATCATGTGGTAGAAAACATCTGCTTTGATGGAGAAAAGCGTTACTTCAATATCTACGATAACCTTATTGAATGGGATGGTGAGCCTGCAATCCAAGCCGTTCTTGAAGATGTAACGGAAAAAGTAGAACTTGAAAACGAGCTTAAACGCATTTCTTTGACTGATGCGGTCACACAAACCTTCAATCGCCATCACCTAAATACGATTCTCAACGAAGAAATGAATCGATTTGAACGCTACGAGCACCCTTTCTCTGTCATTTTAGTCGACCTCGACAACTTCAAACTTATCAATGATAAATGGGGGCATAACATGGGTGATGATGTGCTCATCAGCGTGGCGAAGTCGCTGCAGTTATCCGTTCGTAAAGTCGACGAAGTGGGACGTTGGGGTGGTGAAGAGTTTCTCGTTATTTGCACCAATACCGATCTCGACGGTGCCGCTAAACTGGCTGAGAAGTTACGCAGCCAAATTGAAGCCCTCGATATTGCTTCGATATCAATCACCGCGAGTTTTGGGGTCGCGACAGTGAAGAGTCATGAAACGATCAAACAGCTATTAGCAAGAGCAGATCATGCACTCTATCAAGCCAAACATGCCGGGAGAAACTCAGTTTATATCAATCATAACTAAATCGTTGGCCTCATTGCCTCGTATGCTCGTTGTAGGGCCAGTCGACCAACGTTACCCGCTCTATCAACAAGTTAACACTGACGAGCAAAGGGACTGCAACCAAAAATCCGATACCACCCCAGAGCCATCCCCAAAAGGATAACCATACGAAGATAACCAGTGGATTTAAATTGAATCGTTGGCCGAGCAGCGTCGGCGTGACGAATTGGCTCTCAACTAAGTTCAACACTAAATAAAGCGAGGTCGCCGCCAACATTAAGCTCAAGGAATCAAACTGTAAGTAGCCCACAAGAGTAAAACTTAAGGCTGAAATGAGCGGTCCGACATAAGGGGCAAAATTCAGCATGCCTGCCAATGCGCCCCAAAGAAAGGGGTCAGTCATACCTAATATCCAGAACACTAAGCCCACCGCGACACCCAACCCTACGTTGACCAAAGTGATGGTACTGACATAACGCGAGAGATCGCTTTGCAACGCTTTAACCAACCCCACGACTTGTTTTTGCTGCGAAAAACTATCCAGACAATGTACCATTTGCCTATATAAACCACGCCCGTGATTGAGCATAAAATACACCATAAACAGCACCATCATCGCGTTAATAACGATGGCGGGCGTTGCCGTTACTAAGCTTTTCAGCAACGAAAAAAGCGTACTGTCACCCATGTCATCCATATCACTGGCTATCGATAGCGACTCTCCGGTTTGTTGTTCTGTCGTCTTGGCCACTTCGCTCACTTCCTGAGTGACGCTTTTTACGATATCAGGCAGTTGTGACCACCACTGCTTGACGGGCTCTGACATAGCCGAAAAACCTACCAACGACACGCCCACTAAACAAGACAGCACGAGAACAACGACTAAGGTTCGAGGTATCCCCTTGGATTCGACGTAGTTGATGAAAGGACTACACATAAGCGCAATAAAACTACTGACAACCAGCGGCATCAAAAACGCTTTCGCAAAGTACAGAGCCGGCACTACCGTGACAACGACAAGCAGTACCGATAGGACGAGACTCATGGAAATGGTAATACGACTCTTCATCTTACTATGCACTCCCCGCGATACGTGGTAACACAGACCGGACAATGAGCCGACTGAAGTGCCTCGAAAGTGACGGACTGAGACTGGCTTGATGTGCCACAGCTGCACCGCAAAGCGCCATTCCACCAAAGGCAAAACAAGGGTGCCTATCAATGAAACGAGCCGTTAAGTGCCGACATAATCGGTAATGCAGCAAACACTGATTGAGTGCCACTTTACTCTCCATTCGAGTGAGCTCGGTTTGCTTTTTCAACTGCTTGAGTGAGCGCATCCCACCCCTCCTTAATTTGCTGTTTAGTGTGTGTATAGCCCACAAGCCTCAGTAGCTGATTCTGTCGCCATATCAGTAAGATAAGGCTCATACCAAGTGAACATAGCGCAGTTAAAACCGCAAGCGGGAGTTGGGATGTCCACCAATAAATGATGATGCCGAGTGAAACCGAAAGACTAAAAATAAAAAGCACCAACAACAGCACAAACAGGATCGAGCATAGCAGCGCCGATCCCAACGCTCTTGCACTCAATTGGCTTTCTAGCCGAAATAGCTTCGCGCTCGACAGTAGCCAAGAGCGAATGAGGACGCTCAAGCGTTCTGATTCTGCTGCGATGCCAGCCAAGTCGCCCCAGATCTCCTGAGGCTGTGATCGATGAGGTTCGCTCAACTGCGCTTTCTCCACCTCTGAATCGATACCTACACTGTCACTGTGTTGTTCGTCTTTTGTCATTCGGTTACTCACTGGTTATGCTGTTTAAACAGGTGGATTCAAACGCGCAACGTGCCTGTTGCGCGCATCAATCGTTCCGTATTTGTCTCAGTGCTATTTGATCAATTTAGATACCGCCCAACCAGCTAAAAACGCACAGCCGATACTCAACAGTGGTCTCTGCTTAATGACATCGCCCGCTGAATGAGCGACCTGCTCTGCTTGGTGACTGCTTTCACCCCACTTTTGTTGTGCTTCTTGCTTGATCGCATTAACGGCTTCGAACGCCGCTTTTTCTGCGAGTTCGTACGCCTCTTCCAACTGCTCTTTCGATTTCTCTGCGGTTTCTTTCGCTGTTGTTTGTTTTGCTGTAGCCATGGAAATCTCCTAACAATGAGTAATGAGTTCAAAGTAGAACAAGCGAGAACCGTGCCACCCATAAATTTATTTCCACACCTCATCAAATAATGACTTTAAATGCTCTCATGGTTGAATGTTAATGTAATTCTTTCTTTATTAAGCCAAAAAGTCGGTAAATTTTTCATGGCATATAGAGAACGAACAAAAATATCACCGTAAAGAACAACACTAAACAAACAACTCGTACTGGCATATTACCTGCACCAATAAAACAGATGATTTTTAAAAATTGAAATGTGATAAATAATATTGATGAATCATGAGAGGTATCAATGAAGTTAACTACCCATACGCTAGAGAATATGCTGACCTCTATTATCCATCATCATGCCCGTAGTCTAACTCTGCTTAAAAAACGGCCCAACAATACATTAACGAGAAGTGCTCATCGCTTTGTCGTTGTAGAGCAAGCGCTAATGAATAGAGTCGCCAAGCTGCTTTTCAAACAGAAGTCTCAGCAGGTATTGTCACGCCTTGCTCACGCACAACGTTCTCACTCAAAAGATGACCAATCGTTTGATGACTATCAGCACATGTATCATGCGAATACCCAACTGATCACAGCTCTTCGCACTGATTTACAAGAGATAACGGATCGTTCATTGACCCTTCAAATTTCGTATTGGGTCGCCGCAATGCAGATGGAAAATGATGAAATAGAAAAGCAGCTCCAACTCTAATTAAGTTCAGCTCTCATGTGATGAAGATAATAAAGATAGGTACAGCGATCCCTCTAGGGAAATCAATTTATTCTAGACTAAAAAAGGAAGGTTAACCCTCCCTTTCTGTTTACTAAAAATTAAGAAAAAGATTAACAATCTTCGTCTTCAGCCTTCAGCTCTTCTTTAATATTCTCACAACTGTCTTCAATGGCATTTTGAGTATCTTGTACGGCCTCATCCATTTTTTCACCGGCTTTTTCCATCGGGCCTTCTTCACTGCAAGCCGCTAAGGTAAACATTAATCCCAGTGGAATTGCCCATTTCATAATAGAGTGATTGTTTTTCATATCTCGCCTTCCTATGTCAGTTCTCAATTTTTATTAACGTCTACTTGTAAAATACATCACCAAAGAAACAATCAGCGACAAAACAAACAAATAGAAGATAAGTTGTGCGATAGTGGCTGCTGCACCTGCAATGCCTGTAAACCCTAAGAGTGCAGAAACCAACGCCAACAGCAGGAAAATAAATATCCAACGAATCATCACAAACTCCTTATTGGAACGTATTACATTAACGTACGGATTTGAATGCGATGACGTTTCTATTGAACAATTTCTAGCTTGTCGATAACGCGTGTCACATCATTGGTGTTGCTGGCAATCAAGATAGCCAGATCGTGTTCGGCGTCAGAACTCACTTGTCCGGCAAGCGTCACTGCTTGCTCTTGCGTGGTAACTTCGATAGCACTGCCACTGACGTTGGTATCCAGCAATAAGCGGGTTTTGACAATTGCGGTGATTTTTGTGTCTGTCATCGCTTCGAGTGTCTCTGAAGTAGCGTCGGCAGACATCTCAGAAACCGTGAGCTTATTTTCTACCGATTTGACACCGTCTAGACCAGAAACAAGCTCTTGTGCGAGGGCCTTTTCCAAATCGTTGTTAACAGAACCTGTAAGCGTCACCACACCTTCATTGACATCCGTGTTGATATCAAACGAATTGAGGTTGCTATTTAGAAGTAGCGTTGTTTCTGCCTTCCCATCCAACCAAGCATCTTTTGCCTCTTCTTGCCAATTATTTTCCGCATATACGGCTGTTGGAACGGAAATCAATGTCGTTAAAGCGATCGTTGTGGCTAATTTATTCATTGTTACTCTCCATAATTGACGTTGCTAATGAGTGTTCACTTTTGCCATTGTCGTATTGCAAACCGCACGCCAAAAACGTAACAATTTGAATAATAAAGATTTAATCCATTCCCCTAACAATAACAGCGTTCATAAGTCAAAAGGTTTTGAATTATTTACACACCGCACATGTAATATTTTAGTGTTCACTTTCACCAGCGATTGTTTACTGCACAAGTACTCAACTCATATTGTTTCTGATTGGCTTATTTTCTTGTATTTGAAGCGGATTTGAATGAATGATGACATTCACATTCCTTGTGCCTATACAATAATGCGCGTACATTGACTCTATCAAAGTAAAAAGGACAACGTTTATGTCGCTACCCACTCTGCTTATCCGGTTGTCTGATCCCCAATTGAGCGACATGATTCATTCCAGCACTGAGCTGTCGAATTTTAATGTCACCCTCAGCTCTCACACAGACGATTGGATTACACTACTCGAAGATAAACAGCCCGATGTTGCATTGATTGAAGTCACGCAGCTTAACCACGACGACTACCAACGTCTTCGTACTCAAGATCTGTTCGACTCGATGGAGATCATTTTGATTAGCTCAGGCGATCCGCATGACAACATCGATGCCCTCCCTCATCTAGGCGCCGTTTTCCATTATAGAAAGCCGGTTAATGTGTCTGTCTTAAATGAAACTTTGTGTGAAATCAGCCAGTTCTATCAGCAAAGTCAAACCAAGGGCGAAGCCATTACCACCAGCGACTTAGACCAGTTTGGTCTGTTGCTCGGCTCCTCTTCGCAAATGCACGAACTGTACAGGACACTGCGTCGCGTCGCTCGAACCGAAGCGAATGTCCTTATCGTTGGCGAGAGTGGCTCTGGTAAGGAGCTGGTCGCTCAAACGATTCACCTTGCGAGCAACAGGAAGCAGCAACCGTACGTTGCCATTAACTGCGGAGCAATCAGCCCAGAACTCGTCGACAGTGAGTTGTTTGGGCATGTAAAAGGGGCGTTTACTGGCGCAAATAAACCGCATGATGGTGTATTTAAGCAAGCTCAAGGCGGTACCTTGTTTCTTGATGAAGTGACTGAAATGCCGATTGAGCATCAGGTTAAGTTATTGCGCGTCCTTGAAACAGGAGAGTATCGTCCCGTTGGAGACAGCAAAGTTCACATCGCGAATGTGCGTGTCATTGCCGCCACAAACCGTGATCCTAAAGAAGCCATCGAACAGCAACTCTTTCGCGAAGATCTCTATTTTAGGCTTTCTCATTTCCCCATTCACGTCCCACCACTTAGAGAACGTGGGAATGACATTGTCGGACTAGCGAAGCATTTCATCGCTCACCGCAATGCAAATGAAAACCAAGTAAAAACCATTCTTGACAGTGCGCTTGATAAAATCGCCGCTAGCCAATGGCCTGGTAATGTGAGAGAGCTAAAACATACCATAGAACGAGCTTTCATACTGGCCGATGACGTCATTGGTGAGGAGCACCTAGTGTTTGATGCGCCTCCACTAGAAACAGGGTCCCCCATCGAAAACCTGGTCCCCGCTGGCGTTGCACTGGAAACGCTAGAGAAAGCCGCCATCTTGAATACGCTAGAAGAAACTGAGGGCAATAAAACTGAGTCGGCACACAAACTCGGTATCAGTGTCAAAACGCTCTACAACAAGCTTGAAAAATATCAAGATGAATAGATCTAATTAAAACAATCGCACGGAGTTTAAAATTTCCAGCTCACCCTAAAGTTCCATACGCCTTGCGTAGCAAGCCCATCGAGATCCTGCAAAGGGTTGGCATAATCAAACGAGACATAGAAATGTGTTTTGTAACTAAGACCCAATCCCACGGCCGCTGACGAAATCCGAGATACTGGTGAATGAAGGTGGTCGTTTGTCACTTCAGCATAATCCCATAAAATAAATGGTCCAATCGACACTAGACCGAAGGACTGACTGTGCGTCGCTTTTACTTCTGCTCCAAAGCCCTTATACCCTTCTATTATCCCCTCTTCATAAGCTCTGCCATAGTTCAAGCCACCATAGCTGGCCCTTTGAGAAGGAACCAGTTGCCTTTCCGAGTAAATGCCTTCCGCTCTTGCCTCTAGACTAAGAGTCGGTGTCAGTCGATAGAGTACGCTGGCGAATAGATCAACGTAGTGCATATTCTCCTCGTAGGGCGCCTCTGCAAACATGTTACTTCGATATGAAAAGAGCGAATCGATGCTCTTATGTACCCCTAATTGATAACCAAGAGTCAATGAGTCCCAGTTCTGAGTTGATTCCAGTTTGGCTGACGCAAACCAGTATTTAATATCTTCCGAGAACTTACCCAGATGTTGATTGTTAAGAGAGAAATCGTACTCACCTTGCTCTTCTTCAAATAACAATGAAAACACAATGTTCATTTGCCTACTGGAAGACAACAATAAGGGATAAGCCATGCTGTACATGATTGATTGCCGCTTTAACGAGTTTGACACTTTAATATCGAATTCATTGAGTGGGAGTTTCGCTGCCTCTTGGTCTGAATAATACGTTAAATCCAACCGGCTATTGAATCCTTTATGCCCGAGTGTGTGAGCAAATGAAGCCGAATAAAACCGTTTATCTTCGTCGGACATAGGTAGTAACCCAACCAAACGGATATCATCCATGAACCAACGATTAGGAGTAAGCGTTATACCGATAGCTGCATTTCTTTCACCTTTTTGTTGCATCGAGTATTCCGCAAAGGGTTCAAAATTACGCTTATCTACCGCTTTTATTTGAAGAGAAGTTGCTCCAGATATCGTTTTGGGTCTGGGTAAGTTAATCTCAAATTGATACCCTGGGATACGATGAATCAACGCAATCGCTCGCTCTATTTCGGAGCTTCGTCCAGGCCGCTGATTCAGCACTGGAGACACGATTTTTTCTATCCGTTCAACAACCACTGGGTCCTCAACCAGTATTTCCGTTCGAACCACATAGCCTTCAATAACAGTTATAGTCAATTGCCCGTTCGTAAAGCCATTTGAACCCACGGTGGAAAAAGACAGAGGATATCCCGCTCGCTGCAGACGCTCAGATATCTTATTGACCGCTTCCAATACCATTTCTGAGTCATAGACCTGCCCAATCAACGGAGTAACATATTCCGCCATCATATCTAGATTAAACGATGTTCCTCCTCGAAAGTGAATGGAAGTGATCAGATCAGTGCTTTCTGGAACCGCATCGCTAGACAAAGGAGGCAAAGAATTTGAGTTGGTCGTCGGGGATAAATTTTTCTCTGGGAGGACTATAAGAGGAGGTTCACTGGCAAAACTCGTAGAAGACACTCCAATAGCAGCCAAAAGATATACTAGACTCAATAACCACCTAAGGTTTGCCATACAGCGCTCCTCTAAAATTGAGTGGAGTTTTTGTTCGCTCCACCCTTATCCCTTTTCTTATTAAAGTCCTATGGCAGGTAAACCGATCGAGCCTACTTTGCTTGTGACAACACCCCCTGCGGTGTCAATTGTCGATTTCGTCTTCTCTGTGCCCCCGACAGATTGCCCGGTATGATCTGATGTGAACGTTGAGATGCTACTCGAGAGGGAGCCGATAACAGAGGACACATTCGTCGCATTCGAAGAGAGTGCATTGTTCAATGACGAAACCTTATCAGAAGGTGTGCTAAGGTCATACGCGTCTAGGCGAGCGTTCACAATAGATGATGCGTTAATACTTATAGCATCGCTCAGCGATGGCGTCACAAATGAAACATAGCCGCCTAGATCTGCATAGATACCTCCGTTGAGCTTAACCCCAGAACTACTCAACGTATCACTAATATCGTCGATAGCATTCGAAGAATGGGCTTTCAGCCAAGTTTCGCTATGCTCAATTTCATTGAAAAGCAAAGCATTCATCCCATTCTCCCCAATAAAGATTCGTCCGAGATTATCCACTGAACCATCATGATTGACTAATAGAGCACGACTGCCTTGTTTGAGCTGAGTTGCGGAAATGTACAATGCACTTGGCAGTGTTCGGCCATGATTCACAAGGTCTTTGTAAATCACTAGACCATTGCCTTTGATATCAAGCATATCGCCAACTTGCACGAGTATCGGTGCTGTGATGATAGATAGGGTTGCTGTACTTTCATACAGACCACCTTGTTCAGAGGCGTGATACTCTAACCATTGGCCGATATGCTCAACACTACCGCCAAGGTCGGATACCGAGTTCCCCGTGTAAGTGAACACACCTGTTTTATCATTGACCTGGACGAAAACGGGCATAGCATCAAATTTTTCAATAGCTTCACCCGATTTAACCACCGTCGTACCGCTCACAGTGGTAGCTCTTGCACTATTTTTCACTAATTCAGAACCATAAGATTCATCGAACTGCAATGAATTGGAACCTAAAGGTAAGCCATCACCCAACGTGGATACCACATCCCCGAGGCTAACTAACACTTCACCAGAGCCAGTGGTGATAGTATCTAATGTATCAACAAGCTCACTTTGTGAAATGGCTCTACCCGTTTGTGATATAAAATTCTTAGATGCTTGTGGTGCAGTATTGCCATCGCCTGAATCTCCCTTTCCATCCTGATTTGGAATACTGACAAGATCTTCAGGTTCTTCTGGGTTGTCTGCCGTGATCGAGCCACTACCGCTACATGCAGAAAGCATTCCTGCAATCACTAAAGCCACCCATGATTGTCTTTGTAAACACAACATGTCTCTTCTCCTTCACTGGACGCAGCGATATTTCTCGCTGCGATTATGCGATAAGCCTATAAACAACCGTGTGTTAATCAAGCCCTCGCAATTGTCTATATAGTCGTTTGACCCGCACTCTAGAAGCCTGTTAACGAACTGAATGAATAGAAACCTGATTGTGAGTCGTGTGCGCATCACTACGTAGAGTAGCCAGCATCACTTTTGTTGCCAAAAGTAGACATTGCAACCACACATTACGCGAAATAATGTATTGAGTTCGAGGGAAACTTTACCAATCTAACCTCTACTCTGGTTCTAGCTTTGCATTTTGTGATGAACCAACTCTCAAAAACATAGTTATACCGAGCTCGAACAATATGAAACAGCACATATATAAGCTGGACTTATGATTTCAATATGGTCGGAGAAATGGAATAAATCAAGTGAGTATTAATTCTAAGACACCGGAAGAGAACGTAAATAATAAATAAATATAAAGCACTGAAATTTAAAAACTAAACGGTAAAAACAAATAAACATTAGCACACCAATGAATGTGATTGTAATCACAAAATAACTAAATGCTGATTTTTAATAACACCTCTAATCAGCCTATTTTTCATCTCGTTGCGCGCTTAAGCTCGCAGGTACCCGCTAGTGCATCTATTAGCCAGCATCGTTCAAGAGTTGCAAGACATGGTCGATGGTTTGATCCCAAGTGTGAGATGGCAACTCCAACACAGAAGATGCGGTGATCCCCTCATAAATCAGCATCAATAAGGTCGAAAGGTGAGGTCGTGATACGCCATCTTGCTGGAGCCTAGTGTCAAAATCCTCGCTAAGTCGGCGCTTATAACCGCGGACATAATCTACGATGTCATCATTTTTCCCTTGATACTCAGCCAAAGCATGTAGGTAAAAACAACCACCGTGATGTTGCTGCTTGTTCCAATGGCGTAACGCGAAAAAAGGGACTAAGGCCTTAAAGGAATACTCCGCTTGCTGCTCCACTTCTTTCAAGCAGGCCCAATAGCGTGCTTCCCTTTCCTTCATAATCGCGAGGATCAACGCCTCTTTGCTCGGGAAATGCTTATATAAGGTACGCTGGGTAGTATTCGCGCATTGGGCAATCTTGGCAACGCCAGTTCGATGAAAGCCCTCTTGATAAAACAATTGCTCAGCAGCGTTCAGCACATCGTCTCTTTTTGACATTGACACTCCAAGATGAAAGTATAGTGATCACTATACACACAATATCAAGTATCGATCGCATTGCAAGAAAAAACAGGGGAGCGACCTATGGAGCCAGAGAAAACCATGAAAGCCATCGTCACTACCGCTCAAGGTGGTTTGGACAAATTGGAGTACAAAAATGTACCGATGCCGACACTTCAACCCGGCGAGGTACTGGTCAAAGTGCTTGCCGCCGGCGTGAACAACACAGAAATCAATACTCGTATGGGTTGGTATTCACAAGACGTGACTGGCTCAACGGACGACATGGCGAGCCAGGAGCAGTTTAGCTCATTGTCTGATGGAGGTTGGAGCGACGCCACACCTTTTCCATTAATCCAAGGGACGGATGCATGTGGGATTGTAGTCGACGCCTTCGATGTAACGAATCAATCACTGCTCAACCAGCGCGTTTTGGTTCGCCCCTGCATCCGCAAACACGGTTTTGACAGCCTAGACAACATCTGGATTGCCTCGGATTTTGATGGCGCTTTCGCTCAGTACGTCAAAGTACCTGCCACTGAAGTCTTTACGGTTCAATCCAGTTGGAGTGACGTCGAACTGGCGAGCATTCCCTGCGCATATGGTACTGCGGAGAATATGCTGCATCGTGCCCAAGTTTCGCGCTCTGATACCGTGCTTGTAATAGGAGCCTCTGGTGGCGTAGGTTCAGCCGCTGTTCAATTAGCAGTACGTCGTGGTGCTAAAGTCATCGCGGTCGCTTCTAAAGCCAATCATTCCGCCATCCGAGCACTGAAGGTTTCTCAGGTCTACGACCGAAACGCAGACTTATTAAGCATTCTTGGTGAAAACAGCGTTGATGTTGTGATTGATAACGTCGCCGGCGACAAATTTGGCCAACATTTAGTGCTGGTCAAACGTGGCGGCAGAATCGCTACCTCAGGCGCAATCGCAGGGCCTATCGTCAACATAGATTTGCGTAAGCTCTACCTCAAGGACATCACACTGATAGGCACGACAGCATGGGATGAACCCGTCTTCGCAAACTTAATTGGTTACATTGAACGAAATGAGATTCAACCTTTAGTCGCGAAGACGTTTCCGCTTAAAGAAATTGCCAACGCACAGACGGAGTTCTTACGCAAACGTCATTTTGGAAAGTTTGTGTTGATCCCTTAACAGGGTCATATTTGGTATTTATGCGTTATCACATGACAGGAACTCATTGGTCTAAGATTGATTTTGAGTTCCTGTCGATTCTTCAAACAGCGTCGCTAGCCATTCGATAAAGGTTCGAACCCTCTTAGGTTGCTGACGACGAGACTCATACATGATTGAGATGGGCATAGCTTGACAGGTCCAAGGCTTGAGCACTTCCAGCAGTTCTCCACTTTCTATGTAGGGTTCTACGCCATACCTAGGCAATTGAATGATGCCCAAACCATTCAGTCCCGCTGTAAGATAAGCTTCCGTGGTGGCGACTGATACCCGATGGTTTACGAATAGACGTCGCTCACCATCTCCATCAATATATTCAAACTCGCTCGAAATGCGCCGTCCATCAGGGCAATAACCCACAACAAAATGTTCGGATAAGGTTGACACATGTTCTGGCAATCCATAGCGCTGGACATAGCTGGGGCTAACACAATTTATCATGGCCATTTCGCCTAATCGGCGAGCAATTAGACTGCTATCGTTAAGAATCCCTCCTCGAACAACGCAATCTACCTGCTCTTCTATCGGGTTGATTCGCCTGTCTGCGCCTAAAACATCAATTTTCGTGTTTGGGTGCATAGAGAACCATTGTGATAGCTGTGGCGCAACAAACGAAGTAAAAAAACGACTTGGCATATCGACCCGGATCACCCCCTTTAGCCCTTCACTTTGCGATTGAAACTCACTCTCTAACGCATCTAATTCAGTGAGTAAACGGAGACATTCTGAAAGATATCTCTCTCCAGACTCGGTGAGACTGATTCGTCTTGTACTGCGTAGAAACAGGCGAGTCTTCAAATGCTCCTCTAGACGACTGATGGATTTAGAAATTGCAGACTTAGGCACATTAAGCTCTTCTGCTGCTTTAGTGAAGCTACCTAACCTTGCCACTGAGGTAAAACGGCGCATTGACTCTATTGTATCCACACTCAGTTTGTTCCTTTTATTTGAACAGTTAGTTCTAATTATCGATATTTTTCACAACAATTAAAGCAACTATTCTCGTTGATGTTGTTACTGTTAACAGAAGAAAGGGATAACCATGAACAAGATTGCTATTATCACCGGAGCGAGTCGCGGCATAGGTCGCAGTGCCGCATTACATCTAGCACAACGCAATATCGACATTATATTCACCTACCAAAGTCAGGCAGATGCAGCGAAGAGCCTAATCGAGGAAGTCTCTGCATTAGGGCAAAAAGCAATCGCTCTGCAACATGATGTGCGTAATATTGCTTGTACGGCTTTACTGGCCGATGAAATTCGCCAAACACTCGCTACTGAATTTCATCGCGATTCGTTCGACTACCTTCTCAACAATGCTGGAACGGGATTAAACAGCGCCATAGAGTCAACCAGTGAGGAGGAGTTCGATGATATGTTCGCCATTCATGTCAAAGGGCCATTCTTCTTGACACAAGCACTTTTCCCGCTCATTTCAGCTGACGGACACGTTGTTAACATTTCAACAGGGTTAACTCGTTTCTCGTTCCCGGGATACGCGGCGTATGCGATGGCAAAAGGTGCAGTGGAAGTAATGACCCGATACATGGCCAAAGAGTTCGCATCTAAGAGAGTGAGAGTTAACACACTCGCCCCCGGCGCCATAGCGACGGATTTCAGAGATGGTTCCAACCGTGACAGTAGCGAAGCACGTTCGATGATTGCCAACATCACCGCGTTTCAACGAGTGGGTGAACCCGAGGATATTGGCAAAGCGATAGCGGCACTATTCAGCGATGACTTTGGTTGGATAACCGGCCAACGCATTGAAGCTTCAGGCGGCATGCTCCTTTAACCTAATAGCGCTCAACGATAGTCATTAAAATCGTAGAGCGCTATTCACCACGCAATAGCAGAAAAACGTTTTCTGTAGTTTTACACTGAGAATCGTTCAAGTGAAAACATTGAAATGTCGTATTGCGTCTGCCCATTGGAGGCAAGCTCACTTAACATCTCCCCTATCACGCTCGCAAATTTGAACCCGTGACCAGAAAAGCCCGCCGCAATCAGTACATGAGAATGCTGAGGGTGCCTGTCGATGATGAAATTCTCGTCTTCTGTCATACTGTACATACATGTTTTTCCGTACATTAAATTGCCAACATCTGGCATCACTGCGGCTAAGAAACGCTCCAAATCATGGCTATCATGCACACTGTCATAAGGCTCTATGTCCAAGTTAGGGTCTTGCGCTTGCCCACCATCATGACGCCCAACTTTGAGGCCCGCTTGGTCAATACTCGGGAAACCGTAATAGATGCCTTCTGGTGAATCAAAGGAAAACGCTGGAAAATGATCTTGCCCATACTTTGTCTCCTCAGCTTCAAACCAAGCGAAGGTTTTTCTGGTCGGTTGCATCGGCAAGGTCAAATTGAGTTGACGAAGTATCTCTGCTGACCAAGCGCCTGCTGAAACAATCAACCGGTCAGCAGAGATCACTGTCTCTCCAGAAGTGAGTGTTACGCCTGACTCATGGATGTCTATACTATCAACGCCGTGGTAAGTCAGTAGCTTAGCACCGTGCCCAATGGCTAGGGTCCGATAGGCGCGAATACACGCTTCACAGCGCAATACGCCCGATGTGGATTCGAAACAGCCGATATAGTTGTCTGGTAAGGTAATGCCGGGGAAGCGTTCACTTACTTGCGAGGCATCAAGAATATCGAGAGGTAACTGGTACTTAACGGCACTGGCAATAAGGGTTTGAATAAATGGAGACTCCCGCTCTCCCATATTCAGAACGCCGGTGTTAAGAAATAACGACTGATTAGATTCTTGTTCCAACTGGTGCCATAAGGCTTGCGCTCTAAGCGCGAGAGGTACATAAGCCTCTCCTTCACCATAGGCATGACGAATAATTCGGGTTTCACCATGATGACTCGCATTGTGGTGGGGAGGATCCCCGGCATCCAACAAAATGACTTTCTGTCCTTTTTTCGCCAGAAAATAACCAGCGGCCATGCCCATAGAACCGGCCCCGACGATAGCAACGTCATACTTCACTATTCACTCCTTGACGCGCGCAAAGCGGCTTTGTAGACGCATGCGCTGTTTGTTATGCAAACCATTGTTTCAGCCAATGAGTCAAACATCAAGACAAGGAACCTTAGCCTACATTGGTGATGAACGGCGAAGACTTACTTGGCGTGCTGCAACAACCAGTTGTGCAGCAACGTTGGCCAGCAAGAGACCGGATGCTCTTTTGCTCCATGCAGTCCAAAACCATGCCCTCCGCGCTCAAAAAGGTGCATCTCAACAGCAATGCCGAGATGCTGAAGTGCTTGCCAATAGTGAAGGCTGTTGTTGACAGGCACTGAGTCATCATCGCTGCAATGGAGGAGAAAACAGGGAGGATGGGCGGCCGTGACTCTCTCTTCAAGTGAAGCATTCGTTACATCTTGCTCACTTGGGGCTTCACCAAGTAGCGCGTTCTTTGAGCCCAGATGAGTCATCTCGGAGTGCATAGTGATCACGGGATAAAGTAATACGCAGAAGTCGGGAACAGTCAACGCGGCGTCATCTGCGCTCAGTTTACTCACTGCGCATTCATTAGTGTATAACCCCGCTAGATGGCCACCCGCAGAGAACCCCATCACACCCAGCTGATTGAATGGCCTATTAAGCCGCATACTTCGAATCAACGACATCGCTTTTTGCACATCGACCAGTGGCGCCATACGTCCTTCCGTGTGCGCGCCATGTGGTAAACGATAAGAGAGTACAAACGCCGTGTAGCCATGCTGTACTAACCAGCGAGCGGTATCGGCCCCTTCACTGTCAAAAGCTAACCTCTCGTAGCCTCCCCCGGGGAGAATCAGTATGCCAATACCATTAGGCGTGTCGGGCTTAAAGACCAATAGCTCGGGCGATGTCACCTCTGATAGCGCTCTATCGGGTTTGCTAGGCTCAGTACTACGTTCAACAAAAGAGGGATTAAGCGAGTTAGGGGCCTCACACTCTGGCCAAAGAGGGATTACAGTTTGGTTAGGAAACCAATGCTCAAGTGAATGAAATCGGTGCGGCGCCATAAGCGGTTCTCATCATAAAGTGTCAGCGACCAGTATACGTCGCTGACACTCAATCAACCTACAGCGAGGCTCAATCCTGTGGTGATTTTGCCATCGCCTTCTCAAGATCACGGACGATAGCTTCAGCTGCTAAGATGCCTCGATTAAGCGACCACACCTGCGGAGAAACCTCGATAGCCTGCTGATTGCCGCTAATATTCAGCAACCTAAAGAGCGGATTGTCTTGCCATTGATCAAGTAGCGTTGTTGTCGAGCGTTTACTGAAAAACAACCAATCTGGATTGACTTTCAACAACAACTCAAAATTTGCCTCGACGAGATGGCTCTCGGTCAGTTCAGGCATTGCGGGTTGTAACCCGAGTTCAGCCAACAAGCTACCGGTGTAGGACTGAGGGCCATGTAACCACATCCCTCGATCATTCACGTTAGCGAACTGTACGTTACCTTGCCCTTGAAAACGCCCTCGATGGGCCTCAATGAACGCGCGATGTTGAGCGAGCCTTGCTTGCATCTCCGATGTTTTACCAACAGCTTGCCCGATGGTCAACGCCGAGTTCAAACTATCTTGGTAACTTTCACCGCGACTTTTTAACAGTAAGGTCGGCGCGATGGCATTGAGATCATCCAAACTGACTCGATGACGGTGCGCATCCGCGATGATCAAATCCGGTTTCAATTGGGCAATCACCTCTAGATTGGGCTGAGACCGTATTCCAACCGATGTCCAAGGCTGAATACGTTCCCTCACTTGAGGAATAATTCGCTCTGGATCATGATCATCGGCAATCCCAACGGGGGATATTCCCACCACCGCCAGTGCATCCACAAAAGAATACTCCAATGCAACAATCCGCTGCGGATACGCCACTTCATTGGTGCCTCTGACATTTGCTTGTACTGTGCTCACACACAGTACAAGCAGGACACCCATTATATTGGCCAATCGCATCAGAATTGACCCGTTAAGCTCAGTGTCACTTCGCGAGGATCACCTGCGTAAATACGATGGCTGTCCGTGCCTCCAACGTAGTACGTTTCATCAAATACGTTGGCGAGATTGAGCGACACTCGGTAATCCGTCACCTCATATTGAACACCGAGATCTACGGTGACATAAGCAGGCAGCTCCACTCTCGAGCTCGGATCTTCGCTAGTGTATCGCGCACCTTCATAATTTGCGCCGAGTGTGGTTCCCACGACACCGCCAGCAATCTCATAAGGGAAGTTATATTTAGTCCAAACATAGGCGTCGTGGTAGGCCGACATCGGCGTGCGATTTCCTTCTATCGTCTCATCAGCATTCGCTGCAATTCTTGAATCAACATAGGCATAACCAATCTTGACTTGCCAGTTGTCCACGGGCTGCATTAGCAGTTCCGTTTCAATCCCTGTACTACGTACTTCACCAAGCAATTCATAATCGCCGTTGTCGTTTTTCTCAACCACGTTCGATTTTTCAATGTCAAAATAGGCCAGCGTCCATTGGCTGCCCAATCCCATCAAGTCGGTTTTGAGACCAATTTCGTATTGACGTCCCTCTTCAGGATCAAACGCCTCATCACTGGCACTTTTCTTTTCAACACTATTGGGATTAAAGCTCTCTCCATAACTCGCGTAGAGCGATGATCGAGCCGCTAGCTTATAAACAACGCCAGCTTGCGAGACCCATGCATCCGTGGATTGAGTATCTTGAGTTGACTTACTGATGTAATCGAAGTCTACGTCTTGGCGCATGTAGCGCACGCCCGCCATTAGCGTCCAGTCGGGAGTAAGGTAGACAGTATCTTGAAGATAAGCACCGTAGTTGGTGTAGTCGGTAACTCGATGATCCACATTATACGCACTCTCATCACGCTCTGTGATATCGATGGGATCGAAAAAGTCTACACTGCTCGTCGCGTAAGTTTCACGCAAAAAATCGCGCTTTTCTAAGCCGATATTGGTACCAATCAGCAGTTGATGCTCAATATCGCCAAGCCAAATACTGCCTGTGCTCCTCGCATCAATAAAATGATATTCACGCTTATTGACTTGATCTCTATCTCTCACGGTAACCGACTGTGACGTGTCTTTTACATCACGTGTCTCGTAGAGATGACGTGAGTCTTCATGCCACACACTGCGCCAGTCAAGGGTAAGATCAAAGGCGCGAGTCAATGCGGTATTAAAAGTGGCGAACGCCACAAGTCCCTTATCTTCGTCTGTGTCATCCGCTGATTGATAATGGGTATCCAGCGAAGCAATCTGTTTGATGTCGTTATTGAGGACAGCCAGTCCGTTGTCTGCCACACGCTGCTCAGACTGAAGCTCTAAGCCAAAGGTGAGCGCTGTGGCCGTTGACGGTTGATAGGTTAAACTGGGGAACAGATAATAGTTGGTCTGATCGACGTCTTGACGATACGAGTCGGACTGCTCACCACTCACAATCATTCGATACAACCATGTTTTGCTGCTGTTAAGTGGCCCTGTCGAATCGAGCGTACCGGTAAATCCATTATTCTCGCCAACGCCACTGACCTCTGTGAGGTAACTACTTGCAGACACGTCGTACGTAACGGAAGCAACCTCTTGCGGCTTCTTAGTAATGATGTTGACCAGCCCACCCGGCTGTATTTGCCCATAAAGTATCGAAGCGGGACCTTTGAGGATTTCAACACGCTCAACGTTCGCCGTTGTAGGAGAGCCGAAACGAGACGCTAATCCAGGCAGGCCATTCACTTGAATGGTATTTAAATCTGCGGGCATACCTCGGAGTGTAAAGCTATCTGCGTCTACCCCAGAGCGGCTTAACCCTGTGGTATAGCCATAGGCATCATCCAGCGTATTGGCGCGGATATCTTGAAGAAATTGTTGGTTGATGATGTTAACCGTATGCGGCGTTTCCAACGGATCCACATCGGTTTTGGTCGCGGTGTTGACGCTAGGGTCGAGATACGAATTTTGTTGACCGACGATGACCATAGTGTCGAGTTCAGTTGTCTCGTCGCTAGAGCGGTCTTGTGCCATCGCAACCGAGGTAACGCCTAGCGAGAGGGCCAGGCATTGAGTGATAGTATTTGCAGCAAATTTCATAGATGAGATAAAAACCTTACATGTACGCGCTTATGCGCTTTTTATTGTCGTGATCGTGCTCGACTGGCTCGTCAGCCGGCAAGATATGCGCATGGTAATTATTATCATTAGTATTGCAACTCAAAATACAGCTTTTATAACTATTTTCTATTTATCTCATGATGAAATTGATTGTGATTATCATAACGGTTACACTTCCGCGCTTCGTACAATCGTCAATAGAATGGAGTCACTCCCCATGTTGACTTCTAAGCAGATGGTTTGGCTGTGTTTTTCGCTCACCTTGTTGAGTGGAGTGAGCTACTCTGTCATCGCGTGGTCTAGTTTTCCTCTCAGCGTGATTGACCTTTGGTATTCCATGAGCACTAGCCCATCACCGAGTATTGAGCAACAAATCATTCGAACAATACGCATCCCTCGCGTCTTATCTGGCATGGTGATCGGCGCAAACCTCGCTGTTGCTGGACTGCTGATGCAAGGAATAACGCGAAATCGACTCGCCTCTCCTTCTGTACTAGGGATTAACTCTGGTGCGGCTTGCGTCATGGCACTTGGTGCCCTCAACCTACCTATACTGTCAGAATTTCCCAGTATTGTGCTAGCAGGTATCGGCGGTATGCTAAGCGGTGCAACCGCCATGTTGTTAGGTGGCGTGTTTAACTCTCGCTCCAATCCCCTAAAATTGGTGCTTGCAGGTATTGCGCTTAATGCCTTGCTGATAGGTCTCACTCGTGCTTCTGTGATACTTGTCGACGATAACGCTTATACGATCATCACTTGGCTTGCGGGTTCCATCTCCTCTTTGGGTTGGAAGGAATGGCATACTCTATGGCCAATCAGCTTAGTTGGGCTAACGATGGCCGTAACGGTGAGTCGTCACTTAAACCTTATTGCCCTAGGTAACGAGTCAGCGATCAGCCTCGGTATCCACATCCCTAGGACCCAAGCCATCACGAGTATCGCTATCCTATTGCTCACCGCATCAAGTGTTGCCGTCGCAGGGCCGATTGGATTTGTTGGCTTGCTGATTCCACACATAGCAAAACGCTTAGTCGGCAGTAACTACGTCGTGTTAGTGCCCGCTTGCGCACTGCTCGGCGCAGCGCTAGTCACGTGGGCAGATGCTTTGTCACGCTCTATCGCTTTTCCCGCAGAAACGCCCGTTGGCGCTATCACAGCACTGATTGGTACACCCTGCTTTATCTACCTCGCTATTCGTCACTCAGATTCATGAACAGACTTGTATTTTTTACTCTCTCTGCCATCTTGATTAGCTTGATCGCTGTCAGCCTAATTGCCGGCGCAACGCATTTATCCGCTGTTCAAGTGGCGCACACTCTGATCTACGGGGGAGAGTACGACTTTGTCGTTAACCAATATCGATTGCCCCGTGTCATTTTAGCGATCGGTGTCGGCGCGGGCTTGGGGTTGTCGGGTGTCTTAGTTCAAGGGATCATTCGTAATCCATTAGCTTCTCCTGACCTCATGGGCATCAGTGCCGGAGCGGGGCTCGCAGCGACCGCATTGATGGTGTTTTTTCCACAGGCACCTAATCACTTGTTATCTTTGTCTGCACTGTTTGGTGGCATGAGCGCAGCGGCAATCATCTACATCATCAACACAACTACTCAACCCACACCGACAAAATTAGCCCTTATTGGCGTGTCGATCAGCGCTTTCCTTGCCAGCTTGATAGACTTTTTGATGGTGGTACACCCAATGGAAATCAATACTGCTATGGTTTGGCTTACCGGCAGCTTGTGGGGTCGGAACTGGACACACGTTCCCACTATTTGGTTCACATTAGTGGTGTTGGTCCCCTATGCATTCTGGCTCGCTTGGCGACTCGATATTCTCGGTTTAGGTGACGACAGTGCCACCTCTCTCGGTGTCACCCCCACCAAACTGCAGTGGAGAGCACTGCTCTGCGCTGTCGTTTTGGCAAGTCTTAGCGTATCCATCTGCGGTACCATCAGTTTTGTCGGCTTGTTGGCACCCCACCTTGCGAAAATGCTGTTTGGTCATCAGCATAAAGCCTTGATTCCCGGCGCAGCGCTCATTGGCGGCTCACTTGTTCTTGCCTCTGACACACTGGCCCGCGGTCTGCAGCCACCAATAGAGCTACCCGCAGGTGTCTTAACCTCTTTGATTGGTGCGCCTTATTTCATTTATTTGTTGCAACGTTACAAGGGCTGGTAATGATTACAGTACACAACCTGAGCGTCGGATACGGCGACACCACGATAATCAACAATCTGAACCTTTCGATCCCCAAAGGACGCATCACTGCCCTAATTGGTCCAAACGGTTGTGGAAAATCAACGCTGTTAAAAGCACTGGCTCGGATACACAAACCCATGCACGGTGAGGTATTACTAGACGGAACCGCTTTATCATCGTTTGGGGAAAAGTCTCTGGCACAGCGGCTCTCGCTACTGCCGCAAACTCTCCAAAGTCCCGAAGGGATAAGCGTTCAACGACTGGTTGAATATGGCCGTTCCCCCTACCTTTCACATTGGGGCAGACTCAATGCCCATGACAAAGTGCTGGTTCAGCGCGCAATGGAGCAAACCGGCATTTCAGACCTCGCGCCTTTATCTCTTTCAAGCTTATCAGGAGGACAACGACAACGTGTCTGGATCGCTATGATCCTTGCCCAAGACACCGATGTCGTGATGTTGGATGAGCCGACGACTTACTTAGATTTGTCCCATCAGATTGAGCTAATGAAGCTGATGAGAGAGATGAACAACCAAGGGAAAACTGTGGTTGTGGTGCTGCACGATCTTAATCAAGCATGCCGCTATTGCGACCATTTAGTGGTGATGCACCGAGGTGAGGTCGTCTCTCAAGGTTCACCGAAGGATATCTTCACCCCTGAGTTACTCAAAAACGTATTTTCACTCAACGCGCACGTCGTACCGGATCCTATCGCTCATACGCCAATGTGTGTCGCGTGCTAAATACGCCAACAATATCAATATAAAAACAATAGACCGATATAACACAAGTACACGCCACCATCACCAATGTCGTCGCTGTGAATAAGGCAGCCAAAAGGAAATCGCTATGTCGTCAAGCTCGTTAGAAGCAAAGAGCGCTCAATCTCATCACATTAAATCACGCTACTTTATGACTTGGCGTTGGCATTTTTATGCCGGGCTTTTTGTCATCCCATTTTTGATCATACTCTCGCTCACCGGTCTCATTATGCTGTTTGATGAGGAGATCGAATTCGCGAGGTACGAGTCAATATTAGCCGTTGAACCAGAACATCACCCCACCTCTCTCACCCAGCAGATGGCTAGCGTCAACGCCGCTTTTCCTGATGCAACCATCACCCAATTCTCGCCTGCTCGCAGCGACGATACCGTCAATCGTTATTCGCTTCAAACACAAGATGGTCGCTCATTAATAGCCGCAGTGAATCCATACTCAGGCACACTGCAAGGTACGATTGACCGCGACCGGAGCGTGTACCAATGGGTAAACCGCATACATGCAAACCTGCTGATCGGTGATGTCGGCGATCGACTGCTAGAGATTGCTGCTAGCTTAGGTATCTTATTGGTTGTGACGGGCGTTGTCTTGTGGTGGCCAAATGATCATGCAAGACGAGCCGGTTTTCTAACGCTTCGCTTGGGTCAAGGCCGTCGAGTCTGGTTACGTGACTTACATGCCAACTTAGGCGGTGTATTGTCACTTGTGTTGCTGTTTTTCTTAATTTCAGGTCTCGCCTGGACTGGGATTTGGGGCGCCAAATTAACGCAAGCTTGGAACACCTTTCCCACCTACTATACATGGGGAGAAAAGCCGAATTCTCAGCTTACGCATCAAGACTTAAACCCAACTGGCCACAAACAGATGCCGTGGAATCTTGAACAAACCCCACTTCCTCAATCTGAGGAGGGTACAACACACGATCACGCCAATATGGCCACCCAGATGCCAGCAGCGACACACTCTCATCTTGGTGGTATTACGCTCGACGAGGTGGTCGAGCAGGCACATCAACTCGGTTTTACTCGCTACCATGTTTATCTGCCACTCAGTGAAAAAGGCGTTTACACGATTGCCGCCAATTCGATGAATGGCGACAATTTTGACCCTCGCCAAGACCGGACACTCCATCTCGATCAATACTCCGGAACGCCCGTTCTCGATGTAACGTGGCAAGATTACACCATATTTGCCAAATGGATGGCAGCTAGCGTGTCACTCCATCAAGGCGATGTCGGGTTGTGGAACAAGGTATTCAATGTTTTGTTTTGCCTTATTACGCTGTTTCTCTGTGTTTCTGGCACGATGATGTGGTGGATACGCCGCCCTCAACGCGCTCGATTAGGTGTGCCACCAACCTTTCAAAGTGATCGAGTTTGGAAGGTTGGGCTAGTGACACTGTTCATCATTGGGCTACTCTTTCCGCTCGGCGGGATGACCATATTGGTTGTGTTGGCCATAGACGCTTTGCTCATTCAACGGGTTGGTAAGCTGCGCCAGTGGTTTCAGTAGTCACCAGCAAGACATTGCGTCTAACCAGTAAATTCTCTAGATTACATCCATGACCAAGGAAGAGAGTCCACCACTATGAAATCACTGCTTATCGTCAACGTCGGTTCTGCGCCCCAAAATCAGCTCGAAAAATATGGTGATTTTGAACTTTGGGCTCAAGAGGCGATTGGAACCACACCCCTGCCCATTCGCTTTCATGATGGTATCCATGACCTCTTTCCACCTTATGATGAATTAGCGGGTATGATCATTATGGGATCGTTATCGATGGTGACCGAGCAGACTGCATGGATGACATCACTGAGTCAGCATATTCGAGCGCTGCACCAGCAGCACATACCGATGCTCGGTATCTGTTTTGGCCATCAGCTGATCGCCCATGCGCTGGGTGGCAAGGTGGATGTTAATCCCCAAGGATTGGAGCTAGGCACGGTGGAAATCTCTAAACACCCAGAGCGCGATCCACTCTTTTCTTCCCTACCGGATACCTTTCCTGCTCAAGCCATCCACTACCAATCGGTGCTCACACTGCCTGTTGGTGCTCACCGACTTGCCGCCAGCAAAATGGATCCTCACCATGCTTTTCGCGTGGGCGACAACACCTGGGGCGTACAATTTCATCCTGAGTTTTCTGCCGCTATCATGAACGACATGATCGCAGACTTAAACACACAACTGGGCGATAAACTCTGCAGTGACCTGCAAACCACGACCTGTCAAACACCGCTAGCGAGGAGTATACTGCCGCGCTTCGCCAAGCACTGTCTCGACAACGTATTAACGCAGGAGCAAGCATGAAACTGGTCATCGCCAACGATCACAATGGGGTCGATTTAAAACGTCATCTCGTCGCGCATCTCTCTCAATTAGGTCATGAAGTGATTGATCTTGGCAGCGATACTAAGGAAACCACCCATTCGGCTTTTTATGCCGTTGAAGCATGCCAGTATGTAAAGCAAGGTGACGCTCGTTTTGGCATTCTCATCTGTGGTACGGGAGTGGGAATGTCTATTTGCGCGAACAAGGTCAATGGTATTCGCGCAGTCTTGGGCAGTGATAGCTACACGGTCAAGCAGTCCCGTGAGCATAACGATACCAACATACTCGCGCTTGGTGCATTAACGACCGACAGAGTCAAAGCAGCGGAACTCGTTACGACTTGGATCCACACCCAGTTTGATGACAGCGTGAAAAGGCGGCTTCGTTTAGGATTCATTCAGGATATTGAAGCCGATCAAACACTTCGTCGCTCCTGATTTGTCATATTCAGAGAAAAAATGTCATATGTATTATTATATCTTTTATGCTATGGTTGTATCGTCTTGGTAGACAACCAAAGACAACTAGCCATTTGACGATACTGTGCGTTGTACTATCCACAGGTCAACGAGCTAGCCCTCTTTTGGCTAGCTCGTTTTATTTTCCCGCCTTACGGTCCACTCTCATTCCCACTTTTCGCTCCCCATTATTGACGTATCATATGCAAAGCGTAGTATTGCGCTACGCTTATTGATATGAACCTAGTCCCACTTATATTCCGCTCTGTGGGCAGAGGTACAACACGTCACGGAGGGAAACCATGTTGAGAGGTTGGCAATGGGTTTGGCTATGTGGGTTGCTGCTCACTCCTTCTGTCTACGCGCACGACTCGATACGAGAAGTTGCCCTCGCCATTGGTGAGTTTCCGCCTTATACCTCAGAGTCTCTTCAACATCACGGTATCGCCAGTCAAATCGTCACAGAAGCCTTTGCGAACGTCGATATAGAGGTGACGTTCGCCTTTTTCCCGTGGCCGAGAGCCTACAAACAAACTCGAGTAATGAACAACATATGGATAGGCACATTTCCTTGGATTTGGACACCTCAGCGTGATGATGAGTTTGTCTTCAGTGACCCCATCATTGAGAGCCATGACTACCTCTATTTTCTCGACGGTGATCAAGAACGCTATCCCAATATAGAAGCATTGGAAGGTACGATCCTCGGGGCGCCGATCCATGTTAGCTATCCGCGATTAGAGCAAATGGAGGCAGCGCTGCGTCTAACCATAGAGCGAGTGGGCACCTACGAAGATTTATTCGAACGGCTACTGCATCGACGCATCGAAGTGATCTCTTTAGAAGAGCACGTGGGCCGCTACCTCATGCAGGCCCTGCTCGATGGTGAGGAAATGACTCGAATTGCCAAATCTCGTTTTCCGACTGAAGAGCGTCGTTACCACCTGATGATTTCAAAACGGCATCCCCAAAGCAGGCTCATAGTTGAAAAGTTCAATCAAGGGCTTGAGCAACTGCATCGCTCCGGACGCTATGAGGAGATACTCAATACGTTGCAATTGCCCGATCCGGATAGCGGTTTGTGAGCCCTGCAAAGCTTTGCTTACTCTCTCATATACCATCAGAAAAATAATCGCTACATTAACAAACGAATTACAACAATAACGCTGGTTCCCCCCTACACCTCAAGCCAGCATCAAAAAATAATGTGGAGCATGGTTATGCATTTAAAAAGTCGCGGGAAATTGCTGTCAATTACTATTATTCCCCTCGTACTGATTACCGTTTTAGTAACTGGGATCTTCTATTGGAATGGCGTCCGAGATCTTGAGGAACAATCCAAACTGTATCGTCAGGAACTCATTGAGTCTCGTCAAGATGAGCTAAAAGCGTATCTATTGATGGGGCGCACTGCAATTCAATCTCTCTATGAGAGTGATAAAAATGGTGAAAATATTCCGCAAGCAAAACACATTCTTGAAAGTATGCGTTTTGCGGATGATGGTTACTTCTTCGCCTACAACTCCCAAGGCGTTAACACGATGCACGCCATCAAGCCATCGTTAGAAGGCAAAAATCTCTATGATTTAAAAGATGATAATGGCGTCCCCGTCATTGCTGGACTTATCGACGCATCTCAAAAAGGTGACGGCTTTCTTTACTTCTCTTGGCATAAGCCATCCATTGATGCACAAGCACCAAAATTAGGTTACGCGGAGCACCTACCCAAATGGGACTGGGTATTGGGTACAGGGATTTATATCGACGACGTCGATCAGCTCGTGGCTCAATATCGTGTCGAACGTGAAGCGAACATAATGTCAGATATCGGCTTTGCCGTTATGGTTTCAGTGTTAGGTCTTATTATCACTATTATTATTATCAGTTTGGTTGTGAGCAGAAGCTTGTTACCACTGACCAATATGGCTCAACGACTTCATGACGTAGCACAGGGAGGTGGTGATTTAACCCGCCGTTTGGAAACGAAAGGACACGATGAGGTTGCTCAGCTAGGTCAAGCGTTCAACACCTTTATGGATAAAATGCAGCCATTAATTAAAGATATTCAAAACAGTTCTGTTTCCGTGATGCAAGCAGCCCACGATTTAGATGCTCATACCTCAAAGTCGAGCCAAACAATGCAACATCACAGTCAAGAAACGGAAAAAGTCGTCACGGCAGTAACGGAAATGGCCGCGACCTCTCGTGAAGTCGCGAACAACACGAACCTTACCTCTGACTCGATAAACGAAGCAAATCAACAAATTCAAGATGCCCAGCAAGAGGTGGCTGAAGCGATGAGGAGCATCAACGAATTAGTTGCTGAGGTGAATATTGCCTCTGATGCCATTGAGTCTTTGAGCGATCAAACCCATCAAATCACCAGTGTGATAGAAGTGATTGGCGGCATCGCAGAACAAACCAACTTGTTGGCACTGAACGCAGCTATCGAAGCGGCGCGAGCAGGCGAACAAGGTCGTGGTTTTGCGGTCGTGGCAGACGAAGTCCGTTCATTGGCGAGTCGAACGCAATCAAGTACAGAAGAGATTAATGAGATGCTCAGAGCGCTACAAAATGGCGTTAAAAAAGCGGTCTCAACAATGTCCGCCAGCCAGCAACGTGGAGAAAAAACGGTACAAGATTCTTCTGTAATCCAGCAACGCTTGGGTGGAATTGAAACGTCGGTCCGCACGATTCATGATATGGGGATACAAACCGCCGCCGCCGCTGAGGAGCAAAGCGCCGTTGCGGAAGATATTAATCAAAACCTCGTCGCGATTCAGCACATCGTTGAAGAGCTAAGTGCTGATTTACAACGTGCTGAGCAAATAAGTTCTTCATTGGCTGTTTCCGGAGAGCACGTTAACGATCTCGTGGGCAACTTCAAAGTTTAGTCTGGTTACACAACCGCAGACTTAAAAATGAGTCCAGAGTCACGATACTCTGGGCTCATTTTTTGTTGCTCCAATTTTGTATTTACTTTTTCCTCGTCAAGCCTCACATTGTCACTGCGGCGCCGGGTGATTGCATCGATGATTCGCGCCCTGTTGAGTGGTCGTTTTGTTGAGTAGGTTGCAGTATGTGTCGATGGTTGGCGTATCAAGGTGAGCCCATTTATCTCGATGAGTTGGTGTACAAACCAGAGCATTCGTTGGTTCATCAAAGCTTAGAGGCCCGAAAGGCTGTCACGCGAGTCAATGCCGATGGCTTTGGGCTCGCTTGGTACACGGAGCGCAGTACGCCAGGGCAATTTCATGAGGTTTTGCCTGCTTGGGGGGATCAAAATTTACGCTCTCTCGCGCATCATATCCGTTCGCACCGATTTATGGCGCATGTCCGCTCTTCGACTGGCGCGCAAGTGTCACGATCCAACTGTCATCCTTTTATCGTCGATCATTGGATGTTCCTTCACAATGGTCAAATCGGCGGTTTTGAACAGGTTAAGTTCATGCTTGAACGTTTGCTGCCTGAATCACTCTACCTGCTTAAACGCGGTTCCACCGACAGTGAACTGATTTTTCTCTTGATGATCAAAAACGGCTTATTTGACAACGCTGTTCGTGCCATCAGTCTTACTATTGAAGAAATAGAAGCCACCCTCAAAGACAAAGCGATCAAAGAGCCTTTCAAAGCCTCAATGTGCCTCTCAAACGGAGCTCAGTTTTGGGTCGTGAGATACAGCACTGATAGCATCGCGCCGACGGTTTTTATCCGCTGCTTGGATGGGAATATGACGCTAGCCTCCGAGCCTCTTGATAGCAAAACCCAATGGGATGCGGTTCCGGTGCAAACCATCACCGAAATTTGCGGCTGCCAGCAAACCCGCACTCCGATAGCGCACTGTGTGCAGCGATGAAGCCGATCGTCCATATTCCCGCTCTTCACCAATAGAGAAATCGCGCGTATTTCAATGACATGGCGTATACTTTACTGTAAGCCAACCCGATAAGAGAGCAACGTTGAACCCGCACTTCATCAGCCAGTGGTTACCTGGACTCATGCAGCTGAAGCAGTACCAAAAAGCCTGGCTAGTGGACGACTGCCGAGCCGCATTGTCCGTGGTCGCAGTCGCACTCCCAGTCGCCATCGCCTATGCACAACTCACCGGAGTACCCGCTATTGTCGGCTTATACTCTTGTGTGCTGCCTATGTTGGTCTATGCGTTAGTGGGCACTTCACGGCAATTGATTGTTGGGCCCGATGCGGCGACCTGTGCCGTGATTGCCGCCGTCGTCACACCGCTGGCGGCTGGCGATGCCACCAAACATTGGCAGTTGGTCATGACGATGACGGCAATGACAGGTGGGTGGTGTATTTTAGCCAGCCGTCTCAAACTTGGCATTTTGGCCGACTTTCTCTCTCGTCCGATTCTGCTTGGCCTGCTCAATGGTGTCGCGATCACGATTATCGTTGGCCAATTTGCGAAAGTGCTCGGCCTTAAATATGAGCAGCGTTACCTGCTTGAACGGATGTGGGAAGCGCCACAAATGTTAATGGATATCCATTGGCTCACTCTCGCTCTTAGCCTTGCGACTGTGGTCATCTATTTTCTTGCCAAACGATTTAAACCGAGTTGGCCCGCCGCCATGCTTGCGATTGCGCTGACCACCAGCTTAGTTTGGGCGTTACATTTAGAAGCACAGGGCGTCAGCGTTGTAGGCGTCACCCAAGGCGGTTTACCGGCGTTTCAGACACCAGAATTTGAGCTTGGCATTACTCGCGAATTGGTGATGCCAACCCTGAACCTCGCTATGGTCAGCTTCGTGAGTATGATGCTTACTGCGCGAAGCTTTGCCGCAAAAAATGGCTATGATATTGATGCCGACAAGGAGTTTCGCGCCTTAGGTCTCGCCAATATTGCCTCTGCGTTTTCACAAGGTTTTGCCATCAGTGGCGCCGACTCACGCACCGCCGTCAATGATGCCAATGGCGGCAAGTCGCAGTTGGTGTCGATCATCGCTGCGGTGACTATCGCCCTGATCGCGATTTTCATCTATCAGCCACTCCAATACATTCCTATTGCCTCACTAGGGGTCGTGTTGGTGATTGCATCACTCTCTTTGGTGGATCTGCGCGGAATTTGGGCATTGCGTTCACGTGATAGAGACGCTTTTTACCTTGCCAGCATCACCTTTCTATCGGTACTGGTCATTGGCGTAATTCCCGGGATTGCGCTGGCGGTGTTACTCGGTTTGTTTCAATTTTTACGCATTGTCATGCGTCCATCCGATCAGACCTTAGGGCTAGATAAGAAAGGCACCATCCGCACTATCGATGACAGTGGCAAAGCCAGTGCGATTCCTGGTATGGTCATCTATCGTTTCAATTCTCCGCTGACCTACTTCAACGCCCCCTATTTCAAGCGGCGGATATTAGACCTGTCTGAGCGCTCTGGGGACATCAGCTGCGTTGTCGTAGATGCCGTATCCAGCTTCACACACTTAGATCTCAGTGTGATGGCGACGCTCTCTGACGTCCATGAAACCTTAAAAAAACGGGGCATTCGTTTAGTGCTGGCAGGTCGCAAACGGCGCATTCGTCATTGGTGTGAACTGGCCGGTATCAGTACCAGTGACGGCGGCGTATTGCTGCGCGCTGACCTCTATCTTGCCATCAAACTGAGTGGCTGTTACATCAGCGCTGTGGGCGATGGTCAAGTACCAGCGGTGCAAAAAGAACCCGACCTCGAAGAGGTGCCCAAGCCGATTCCCGAAGTGGCGTAACCCGCCGCCATTGTACTTAGATGTACGAAAAAAAGGAGCAACTGCTGTTGCTCCTTTTCAGTATCAATAGCGAGGTGTTTACAAGGTTACACGTTTCACCATACCCGCTTCTGCATGACCTGGGATGTTGCACGCAAACTCAACATCGCGTTTACCATGGAAATGCCACAGCAACTGTTTGGCTTTACCCGGTGCAACGGTGACCGCGCTACCAGAATCGTGCGCGTGATTGCCCATGGATTTCATCATTTCACGATGCTCTAACTGCTCTTTTAGCGATCCGATCGCAAATTCATGTTCGATCTTACCCGTATTCATGACCACGAACTGCACGACATCGTTCGGTTCAATCTGTACCGCTTTTTTAAAGCGAATGCTCATGTCATCAGCCAAAAGGACATGCACTACTTTGTCAGGTTTAGCTCCTTTTGCAGGCATCCCCACCTCAGACATCCCCTCCATCGACATGGATGAATGGTCCATTTTGGTTTGGTCCATCATATCGTGATCCATCGTTGAGTGATCCATTGTTGCATGACCCATTTGGTTATGGTCATTGCTCGCATGGTCGTTATGTGCATGATGGCTGCTGGCCGATGCGCCTAATGAGACCAGTGCCATCGTGAGTGCAAGTATTGTCTTTTTCATCGTCTTTCCTTTTTACTTTGATGCGCTTGCATCGTCTTAATCTTGAATAGAAGCGCGCACTTCTCGCTGCTTCCAAAGTTTGTAAATAGCGGGGAGGACTAACAAGGTGAGCATAAGCGCCGACGCCATACCCCCTATCATCGGTGCGGCAATGCGCTGCATCACTTCCGACCCTGTCCCTTCGCCGTACATGATGGGAATAAGGCCAATAATCACAGTGAGGACCGTCATCATTACCGGTCGTACACGCAGCCCTGCCCCTTCACCGATGGCATGAGTCAGATCATTGATACCCAGCGCCTCGCCCGATTCTTCAGCGCGCAGTTTGGTCGCATGCCACGCTTGGTTGAGGTAGACCAACATGATGACGCCAATCTCCACCGCCACCCCAGCCAACGCAATAAAACCAACGCCAACAGCAATCGAGAAATTGAAGCCAAGGTAGTGCATCAGCCACAAACCGCCGACCATGGCGAGTGGTAACGTCAACATAATGATCAGCACTTCGCCTATTCGGCGGAAACTGAAATAGAGCAATAACATAATGATGGCGATAGTGATCGGTACCACCACACTCAGCCGTTCTTTGGCGCGTTCCATATACTCATACTGCCCAGACCAACTCAGTGAATACCCAGGAGGCAGCGCCAGTTGTTCCGCCACTCGCGCTTTTGCCTCTTCGACGTAAGACCCCAAGTCTCGGCCATCAATGTCAACGAAGACCCAACCATTCGGGCGGGCGTTCTCGGTTTTGATCATCGGTGGGCCGTCTTCATAACGAATATCCGCCACATCCGCTAATGCCACACGCGCACCGCTTGGTGTAACCAAAGGAAGGTTGTTGAGTTTGACCACCGAGTCGCGATAATCCTGCGGATAACGGACATTAATGGGGTAACGCTCCAGTCCTTCGATCGTTTCGCCGACATTCATGCCGCCCACCGCTGTTGATACGACCTCCTGCACATCACGGATGCTCAGACCATAACGAGCGGCCGCCCGGCGTTTGATGTCAATGGTCACATAACGTCCGCCTGCCACGCGCTCGGCATACACAGAGGCCGTGCCCTCCACACTATGTAGAATCGGTTCTAGCTGGCTACCAATAGTCTGAATTTGACTCAAGTCTGGGCCGGCAATTTTGATACCGATAGGGGTTTTGATCCCGGTTGCCAACATGTCGATACGCGTTTTAATCGGCATCACCCAAGCGTTGGTGAGCCCAGGGAACTGCACCAGTTCATCAAACTCTTTTCTTAACGATTGCGTGGTCACGCCCTCTCGCCACTCACTTCGCGGTTTTAGTTGAATCACCGTTTCTATCATGGTCAGCGGCGCGGGGTCGGTGGCCGTCTCAGCTCGCCCAATTTTCCCCCAAGCCGTTTTTACTTCAGGTACTGTCATGATGAGCTTATTGGTTTGCTGAAGAACTTCGCGTGCTTTACCAATAGAGATCCCCGGATAGGTGGTAGGCATGTACATCAAATCGCCCTCATCGAGCGGAGGAATGAACTCACTACCCAAGCGCGAGGTCGGGTAATACGCCGAAGCCATCAGCACGAGAGCCAGGACAATCATCGCCTTGGGGTAACGCAAACTCATTGACAGCAGCGGTTTGTAGAGCGCAATCAAGCCTCTGTTGATTGGGTTTTTGTGCTCAGGTAAGACATGTCCGCGAATAAAATACCCCATCAATACCGGTACCAAGGTAATGGCTAACCCTGCGGCGGCGGCCATGGCGTAGGTTTTCGTGAACGCAAGCGGCGAGAACATTTTGCCCTCTTGCCCTTCAAGGGCAAACACTGGCACAAAACTTAATGTGATGATCAATAAGGAGAAGAACAGCGGTGCGCCGACTTCTTCCGCCGCTCGGCTTATCACCTGCCAGCGGTTTTTATCGGTGAGCGGCGTTCGCTCAATATGTTTATGCACGTTCTCAATCATCACGATCGCGCCGTCTACCATGGCTCCGATGGCTATCGCTATCCCTCCCAATGACATGATATTGGCGTTGATTCCCTGCCAGTGCATAACGACAAAAGCCGCCAAAATGCCCACGGGCAAACTTAACGCGATGACCAGAGACGAACGGAGATGAAACAGAAACAGTGCACAGACCACTGCCACCACAATGAACTCTTCAGCAAGCTTGTGCCAAAGGTTATCCACGGCGGCATTGATCAAGGTTGAGCGATCGTAGGTCGCCACAATCTCAACGCCCTCGGGCAGGCTGCGCGACAGTCCATCCAACTTCTGTTTGACTTTTTCAATGACCTCACTGGCGTTTTCGCCAAAGCGCATCACAATCACGCCGCCAACCGCTTCACCTTCACCATTGAGTTCAGATATGCCACGGCGCATCTGTGGTCCGAGATTGATCTCCGCGACATCGCCCAGTAAAAGAGGTGTGCCTTGCGGCGTGACTTTGAGCGGTAGAGCGCGGATATCATCAATACCCGTGAGATAACCCGTCGTGCGCACCATGTGCTCCGCTTCCGCGACTTCAACGACCGATGCACCGGCCTCCTGGTTGCCATTTTGAATCGCCATATTGACTTGCTGTAAAGTCAAGTCATAGGCGCGCAACTTGGCAGGATCAATCTGCACTTGGTACTGCTTGACCATTCCGCCCACCGTCGCGACCTCTGATACGCCCGGTACGGTTTGCAGTTCGTATTTTAAAAACCAATCTTGCAGACTGCGCAAAGACGCCAAATCGTGTTGGCCGGTTTTGTCTTGCAATACATAGCTGTACACCCAGCCCACACCTGTCGCGTCTGGCCCAAGTGTCGGTTTGGCATTACTGGGTAATTTAGGCGTGACTTGGCTTAGATACTCTAATACCCGCGAACGTGCCCAATACATGTCGGTATTGTCATCGAAAATGATGTAGACATACGAGTCACCAAAAAACGAGTAGCCCCGTACTGTTTGCGCACCCGGTACCGCTAGCATGGCCGTCGTGAGCGGATAGGTCACCTGATCTTCCACCACTTGAGGTGCTTGACCTGGGTAGCTGGTTTTAATGATAACTTGCACATCAGAGAGATCAGGAATCGCATCCACCGGCGTTTGCTTGACGCTATACAGACCGCTCAGCACTAAAGCGACAGTGGCGATAAGCACCAAGACTCGGTTGTGCAAAGACCAACGAATAATGGCCGCAATCATAACTCACCTTCCTGCGCATCAAGACGGGTTAGCTGGTAGTCCGCCCCCTGTTTCTCAATCAGAAAGCGCACCGTTTGCCCCTCACGAAACGCGCCCAAGGCTATCGTGTCATCGACGGAAAAGTTCATTTCGCCTGCTGGCCAGTTCCACTCAGACACCGCCTGATGACTCAGTGTTACCATGCCAAAATCGGCCATCAACATAGTGATCTCGCCCCTCACCCAAACTTGTGACGGCGCAACTTGGTCACTCACACTGTAATCAACAATCTGATACTGGCCGTTTTGACCTTTTTCCATTTCGAACGCTATCGTCTGACCAACGCTCAGACCCTGCATATCCAACCCCGCATCAAGAGTAAAATTCATCACCATTCCCGGCCAGTTCCACTCAGGTACAGGCTGATGGTTAAGCGTCAGCATGCGGTGGTCCGCCATAACCTCCGTGATACTGCCTGTCGCCCAGACTCGCTCTGCAGGCGCTTCAACGCCATTAATGCGGGAGAGATCCGCGCTTTGGCTCGATTCAGAATCAAGCATAAAGTGTGCAGAGGTCACTACGCGATCCCCCGCCTTTAACCCTTGCAACACTTCGACTTTATCACCGGCTTCGCGGCCAACATCAATGCGCGCCGAACGATATCGACCCTCACCTAACGCGAGAACAATGCGCGTCATTCCGCCAGAGCGAATCACCGCTGATTTAGGGATAGTGAGCACCGCATCATCGCTGACGGGCGTTAAGGTGACATTGGCAAACATGTTAGGTTTCAGTTGCCCTTGCGGATTGTCGAATTTCAGACGCACACGTAATGTGCGAGTCTTAGGGTCTAAGATGGGGTAAATGTACTCCACCTCACCTAGCCACTGACCAGTGGGAATGGCGTCCAAACGCATCGTGGCTTGGCTGCCCTGACGGATCCAATGCGCTTGGCGCTCTAGCACTTCTGCATCCACCCAAACCTCACTCAACGGCCCCGCACTTACGGCAGCTTGCGCGGGCGACAAATACCCACCTTCACGGATGTTGAGGCTGGCGATCACGCCATCTGCCGGCGCTTTGATATCAATCGTCTGCGTAGCCTTCCCACGGCGAAGTAGCGCCTTGATTTGTGCCTCATCCACCCCTAACGTCATCAAGCGCTCTTTCGCTCCTGTGATCATTGCGTTGCGCTGGCTTTGGTACGCGCGCAGCAACTCTTCTTGGGCTTTGATTAGTTCCGGTGAGTAGAGGGTAAACAACACCTCACCTTTGCGCACGTGTTCACCTACAGCATTAATGTTGAGTTGCTCAACCCAACCTGCGACGCGAACGTTGGTTTGCCAAAGTTGGCTCTCATCAAAGGCGACATAGCCAACGGTGTCAATGTGAGGGGTCAAGACGCTCATCTGTGCCAACTCAGTTTTGACCCCCAGGTTGTTTTCCACTGCGGGGTTGATGGTCACTGTACCCGCGCTGACATTGTCACCTTGCGCATCCTCGGCATAGACAGGAATTAAGTCCATTCCCATTGGCGATTTACCGGGCTTATCACGTCTATAATTAGGATCCATCGGTGCCACCCAGTAGAGCGGCTCGTCCGCGGCCACACTGACACTGGAATCATGACCATGACTTAGCATTGGCCACCATTGGCTCACGCCAAAGCCGATACCGCCTCCCATCACTAGGGCGAGCGCCGCCACTTTCACTGTACTCATTAATTCGTCCTTCTGGTTGTTTCGGCGCGAGGCGCAAGAGGTTCATCAAAGCCACTCAGCAGTGTGGCGAGTTGGCTATTTACACGGCTTAAGTCCGCGCTAAGCCTTTCTAGCTCGATGGTGAGCGTCAGTTTCTCGCTGGTAGCGACAATCACATCGTTGAACTGAGCGGTATTGTTTTGGTAGCCGCGCTCAATCGCTTCAATACGTGCGCTCGCTTGAGGGAGTAAGGTGTCCTGATAGCGCTCAATACGTTGCGCTAGGTTGTCCCGGTCGACCAACAAGGCATTGACCTGCGCATGCATTTGCTCCAACAGAGCATCTTTTTGCGCTCTGACCGCGCCGACTTGATGTTGCGCCGCAGCCAGCTGCCTGTCTTGGCGATTACCGGTAAACAGCGGGATGTCCATCGTCACATAGGCACTAACGAGATCGGAAGCTGGACCACCACCCATAGACTCGGCTTGGCGGTATGCGTACATCACCTCAACACCAAACTGCGGTGTGTATGCTTGCTCAGCAACTGAGACTTGAGTTTCATTGGCGCGGATCATGGCGTCGTGGACTCTCGCTGCGGGGTGTTGATTCAAGCGTTGATACAGATCGGCATCACTATGTTGGGCTAACAAGGCGTCGAGTGTTGACCACGAAATATCCAGTGAGGCGCTAAGTACCTTGGGACCTTCGGCTTGCAAATCTAACCACTGAGCACCCAACCATTCCGACAATTGCGCCACAATCCGACGCTGCATTTGGGCATTGGCCTGTAACTTGTCATCGGCTTTAGACACTTGCAGCTGAGCATTGAGCAAATCCTGCGCTTCACTTTTGCCAATGGCATAGTTGGTTTCGATGAACTGAGCCATCTCGACCATCAATTGGCGGTTTTGTTCCAATAACTGTTGAGTACGCTGCTGATAGGCAAGCTCTATCCAGAGCTGCGTCATCGCGTTGATGACGTCTCGTTCTCTCAACTCGGCCTGAATTTCGATCCCCATCGCTTGATGATTGGCTCGCTGCTGTTGCAGAGCTAATGTTGAGCCACGTTCAAACTGCTGCATGAGTCCGACCGATAGGTTGGTCATCGGATCCTCATCCAGTTTGAAACTGTCGACGGGTAAGCCTCCGATCCCGAACTTTAGTTTTGGATCCATTAAGGACGATTGTGCGACACCCGTTTCACGCATCGCTTGGGATTGGGAAAAATACTGCTTGCGGTTACTGTCTCTTTCGACGGCGATCTCAATCAAGGTCGACAAGGCATACGCCGATTGACGCTCAGCTTCAGGACGACTGGCGTCTGAAGTGCTGTGAGCAGAAAACGACGTTACCGCGATACTGGTACTGACGGGCAGTACTAGCCAACGATAGCTTTTCTTCACTGTTTATTAATCCATATTGCTCCACGGCACGCGTCACAACACGCACGTGCGAAATCATTGTGCAGCGACCCAGTGACCACACTGTCACCGAGCTACTGCGCTAGTTAGGAATCATTAAACGTGTGAAGGTGGCCTAAGAATGCCAATGGGATGCCCGACGCTAGGGTGCGCGCTCAAGGTATTGTATGCAGCGCGATGCGAGGCGAGTTGGAAGTTGATCGTGGTCGCGTAAATAGGGTAAGACACACTGCCGCAGACGGTACTGCAACAACTGTGGACGCGTTCATTGGTCTGACAATGGTCAACATCAGCCGATGATTGGATAGGTGTCGATGCACTGACGTGCCCCGTATGAGACGCCGTGACAAGAGAATCCGAACTTTGATAACAAGAGGTGACCGCATCAGAGGCATCGACGACCGCAGATGTGGACATCATCACTGTCATCAGAGGCGCACTCGAGACATAGCTAGAGATAAGCATTGCCATCATGCTGAGCAGCGTTATCCATGTTGTCTTTAGTGAGTGCATATCATCATATACAGTTGGGTCGACCTGAACTTGGTGGACAAACAGAGCGATAGTATCGCGCTGTGTATTGAGCATAGTCTAAAGCTTGCCCTAGGGGAAAGGTCAAGCGCTTAATATCAATCAAAACTCCTGATTCATCGCATTAACGCACTGAAGCAACGTCTCAATTTGTTGGGCCTCGAGTCCTTGAGTCAATTCGTTCACCAATTCAAGATGAAGCTGATTGTGGCGCTGATGAATCTCTTGCCCTTGCTCGGTCAAACGAACCACAATCGCTCGGCGGTCGTCAGGGTGCGGGCATCGCTCAATCAGATCTGCGTTGACCAACTTATCGATTTGTACGGTCAACGTCCCCGTTGTGATTCCAAGTTTTTGCGCCAGTTCTTTCATGCGCAAGGGGCCATGAACCCCTAAGGTTTCAATGGTATGCACTTGGGCTAAGCTATACCCCGTCTCTTTGACGACCGACTGCTCCCAAGATGACAGTTTGTCATAAAATTCAGTTAGTGCGTGATTGAGTTGCGATAACGTGTTCATTGCGGCTCATACTGTACTTCTAACGTTAGGTGATGAATCTTATCAAACTTCTCTAAATGCTGCTTGATCTCTTCTGCCGTCTGCCCGTTAGAGACCCTGAGTGTGATCGCGGCACTGTGATGATGGCCACTAATTTTCCAAACATGTAAGTCCACCACTTCACCGTGACGCACCAGCTCTGACTCCACCTCATCCAGATAGTGATCATCGATGCTTTCATCAAGTAAGATTGGGCTAGTTTGATGAATCAAGGAGAGCGTCCATTTGGTGATCACCAAGGCTCCGACGATACCCATCAAGGCATCAAGCCAATGCCAACCATAGAGTTTACCAAACAGCAGCGCCACAATGGCAAGAATAGAGGTCAAGGCATCGGTCAACACGTGTAAATAAGCGGCGCGCAAATTGTGGTCATGATGATGGTCGTGATGGTCGTGATGGTCGTGATGGTCGTGATGGTCGTGATGGTCGTGATGGTCGTGATGATGATCGCCCAATAACACCATACTGGCAACATTGACCACTAAACCTATTACCGCGACCAAGATTGCCTCATTAAACTGAATCGGTTGAGGGTTGATCAAACGATGAACCGATTCCACTACCATCAGCAGCGCAACAATGCCCAGAGCAATGGCGCTAGTGTAACCACCGAGCACGCCGACCTTACCGGTGCCAAACGAGAAACGACCACTATTGGCATGCCTTTTCGCATAGCGATAGGCAAATAGCGTGATGCAAAATGCGGCGGCATGAGTACCCATGTGCCAACCGTCCGCCAGCAAAGCCATCGAGCCATAGACGGTCCCTGCAACGATTTCCACCACCATGGTGACGACCGTCAGCAGTAAGACATAAAAAGTGCGGGTTTCCCCTTGATGATTGTGGCTGGAAAAACCGTGAGATTGGCAAGATGATGACCGCATATTACTTTGACCTTCAAACTATTTGATTGTCAATTTAGTTTGATTGTCAAACAGTGTCAATACATTCGTGAGATGTGTTTCTCTCATATTGGCGTTAGTGAATAAATAGCCAATACCCCATGGTCGTCATCGCCAGTAGCCCGAGAAGCAATGCAACCATTTGCACTAAGCCATCACGCTCAAGCAAACCCAGCCCCATAAAGATCACCACCAGGGCAGGCGCCAAATTCGCCAAGGGTACCGGGATCGCAATAATCACTCCTAATACAGCCACAATACTGCCGTTCAATCGATCGACAATGGGCGCTTCGGTAAATCGCCACCGTGGGCGGATGTAGCGCTCTATCGCTCGCACTTTAGGCTCAAAGGTTAACAGCGCTTTTTTGACCGCAGCGGCGGGCATCGCACGATCGAGAATCCAATCCGGAAGCCAAGCACGACGTCGCCCTGCCACCATCTGTAAGCCCAAAACGATGATGATGAGCCCTGCAAACAGAGAAACAAACGGCACGATGCTAAAGATGGCCATCAGCACCAAAAATAAACCGAAGGTGCGATCGCCAAAGCGTTGCGTCAAGCTACGTAAGGTGATGGTCGATTGACTGGCTTGTTCTGCTAACGCGAGGATGACATCAGAGGTGCGCGTTCGGCGCTCATGAGGTACATCAAAAAGAGAATGGGGATCTTGAGGCAATCCGTGCAATGCGGCACTCCAAAGGTTTTGCGTTTTCGGTGGCTAGACATTAGCAGCGAACACGCAGGGTGTATAGCCATCACGTAACGAAATAACGACGCTTTAGCAGGGTGGCGACAGGTGAGTAAGGCGTGAAACCATCACGCCGCTTCGATGGTTTTTAAACGCTCAAAATAGGTAGGATAGGTATTTTTGATGTGACGCTGCTCTTGCACCATATGTTTAAATGTCGGCCCTTTTTTCAGTTTAAGGACGACCTCTCCACCATCAATACGCAGCACGGCTCCCTCAATCGCTACTTGGTTGTCGCAGTGTAGATCCAGAATACCTGCAAGCGATAGCCCCTTGTATACTGAGGTAAAATTATTCATCACGACACGAATCCCCCCTTCCGAGACCTCAGTGACGTGAAAACGCTCATCAGAAAAGCGTACACTTGGTCTCGCTCGGCGAGGATATTTTAAGCGATAGTATTGTCGTTTTTGTTCCATGTCGTTCATGGCTGGCTCCTATTTCGGCCTTAACCCACTCTAACTAGTATAGTTATCGGCAGATAAATAGGAACCTTTACCCTTGATTTATGAGACCTTGCCGCACCCATAACCACCCGCTCTGTTTACGCTAAGCCGCGTCTACTCTCGTTTTCCACTTAGCATCAATTCAATTCACACTCTGTTCATTCCCACATCTTCAACTAAACTTTAGATGTAAGTTGTCTAGGGATGAGAAAACTCCATGTTGATATGCTTTGTCGACTGACATTGTTGACTTCCTGTGATCGGGTCGCGTGATGCGACCTTCTTTTTTTGCCACCCATCTTACCTAAACGAAAAAGCAGCCCGAGTGGGCTGCTTAGAGTTAGGTTAAACAGAAAAATGACGATTGGAGCAAGGCTTTAATGTTGCCGACCTTCGGGATCCGGTGCAAAGTCGACTTGCTTGTAAATATCGGCCAAAGTTCTATCTTTCAATTTCTTGCTCCGTTTGGCGCGAGCTTCATAGCTTTCATCTTGATGACGAATGGCTTGCTCATGCTCCTTCGCTGATTGAATGAACTCCGGGTCTGACAACGCCTTTTGACGTAGGCGGTTAACGCGTTCAATGGTTTCCCATATCATATTCCACCTCCTTGACTGTTTATACATACAGTATAGTCGATGATCATCAACCGTCAAATTTTACTGGTTATATCCTCAGTGTTTTTTCTCGGCGCCCCATAAATAGGTGGGTAAAAGCCTTGCCATTACTGCAAATACGCGTTTAGCATCCATAGCAGTTTCTCTTGTTCACGGATGTAATCTCCCATCAGTGCCGCCGTGCCCTCATCCGCAGCGTCACCCGATTGCTCTAGGATCGTGCGTTGTTTACTCAGGAGCACACTGAAGCCATCAACCAAACCCTTGACACACTCGCTCCCTTGTGTCGCGTTTTTGTGCTCTTGAATCGTACTGCCTTCAAGGTATTGGGTGAAGCTGTGGTCTGGCGTGAAACCTAACGTCAAGATTCGCTCTGCCAATTCATCGATTTTGGTTTGCAGATCAGTGTAGATCTCTTCGAATTTCACATGCAGCTCAAAAAACTGCTGGCCTTTGATGTTCCAGTGGTAACCACGGGTATTCATGTAAAGCACTTGATAGTGTGCGAGTAGATCGTTGAGCTCAACGGCGAGTTGCTGTGCTTTGTCTTTATCTAGACCAATAAGATTAATTTGTGATGTCATAGTTTTGCCCTCTAAAACAACGTGTCTAACCACTTAAGTAATTAAAAAACTGAAGTGTTTGAGAATGACTGACGCCCTTTTCATACGGTGCGTTGTCGTGATGGGTTTAATGTATCGCCACAGAGTAAATAGGTAAAACCGCTTAAATCTATTACTTTAATAGCTTAAAACAATTGATCCAGTTGTTCGATTTGACCTATCCCAGCAATTTGCATAAACGATTTACCAACACCGACCCATTTACGTAATCTGGTAAGACCTGTTTAATGAAATGAGTTGAGAGAAAGCATGAAAGCACTGGTTGTGGAAGGCGGCGCGATGCGCGGAATCTTCGCCGCAGGCGTATTGGATACGTTTATCCACCAAGACTACTACCCTTACGACTTTACGCTTGGTGTGTCGGCTGGCTCCACCAATCTCATCGGTTACTTGTCTAAACAGCCCGAGCGCAGCTTTGATGTCATCACCCAACTCGCCACCGACCGCCGCTTTTACGATCCGAGACGCTTTTTAAAGGGGGGGAATCTGGTCGATGTCGGCTGGCTTATCCGCGAATCAAACCGTCGTTATCCGATCAATGAAACCATGATGTTTGGTAACATGCCGCTGCTTGCAGCCGCGACCAATATTGATACCGGAGAAGCGGACTATTATCAGGTCAAACCGCACAACTTAGAGCAAGTGATTGAGGCGACCTGCGCTCTGCCTATTGCGTACAAACATACGCCCTGCTTTTCGGGCAATTGCTACACAGATGGCGGCGTGTCGGATTCGATCCCTGTCGCAGAGGCGCACCGACGCGGCGCCAGAGAGATCACTGTGATTCTGTCACACCCGCTGAGCTATCGAATGCCAAAAGCAAAACATCCTTGGCTAATGAGGCGATTGTTGGCCAAATATCCCGCCATCGCCAACGCGATGGCCGTGAGAGCAGAGAACTACAACCGCTCGCTCGATTTTATCCGCAATCCACCGAAAGGCACGCAGATTCGAGTCATCGCACCCGATGAGACGTTTCAAGTGAATCGCCTCACCATGCGTCAAGACCGATTGCTAGATGGCTATAAAATGGGGCTAAGAGAAGGCAATAAGCACCTGGCGAGTCGTGCCGGCACGTACGGTCTAACCCGAGAAAACTGTCACTTTTGCCTTTGAGGGCGCTCGCGGAGGCCGTCGCGTTAGCGCGCAATATCGAGCTGGTTGCCCTGCACGCCGTTGACTCGAAACCACCCAGCGATACTGTATCGTTCCGCTTGGGTGGGTAATACCTCATGAGGAAATTGCTCAGAGAAAAACACCAGCAAGCGACCCGCTTTCGGCGCGACCTTCTCAATCATTTGATCGTTGAGATCGTAAATCACTAACTCGCCTTGGTCGGCTTCATGCCACTCTTCATTCATGTAAAACACCGTCGTTAAGCGGCGGTTTTCATTGCCTTTAAAGCTGTCGAGATGCTTTTGATAAAAGTCACCGCGCTCATACTTAGCAAAGTGCGCTTCATATTCAAAGAGGCCGAGGAAAAAGTGCTGGTTGGCCGCCAGACGAATACGCTCCATCTTGTCTAGGTAAGCCTGAACAGGTTCGCCCATCGCAGGAGACAACCAGTGAATTTTGTCGCTTCGAATCGAAGCAGCGCGAACTGTCTCTTCATTGCGGCCAATGCGTGCTTTTTTCCAGGTGTCCGGTAGGCAATCACGAAGCTCCGCCACTTCGTGTTCTGAAAGAAAATCATCCCAAATATAGTAACCGTGTGTAAAAAGTGCATCGATTAGCGCGTTCATCAGCCGTTGGCGTTCCATGAGTTAATAGGAAAACGCCTTATACCGAAGTGGTAATGCAATCGGCAATTGCGACTTTTTGTCGTAACGATTAATTGGGATCGTTAAACGTCTAATCCGTGTTCAACGGCATACTTGGCCAGTTCTGCGGTACTGTGCAAATCGAGCTTATGTTTGATGTTTTGACGATGGGTCTCAACGGTTCGAAAACTGATATTGAGCAGCGCCGCGATCTTTTTGCTGCTGTTGCCTTGTGCCACCAACTTAAGTACCGCTTCTTCTCGGCGACTCAATGGATTGGGCTTTTGCGCGGCGGGAATCACCTCTTGGGAAAAGAGGGTTTGCGTTACTGATTCACAGAAGTAGGTTGAGCCTTGATAGACGGTTTTGATGGCCTGCACCATACGCGTGGCACAGATCTCTTTGAGCATGTAGCCGACCGCCCCTGCCTGCATCACCTTCATGATGTATTCGCGGTTATCGTGCATGGTTAACATCAGCACTTTAACCTCGGGCATTTCTTCTTTGATAAGGCGGGTCGCATCAATGCCGTTCATCAGCGGCATACTGACATCCATTAAAACCACATCTGGATTCAGTGCCTTGACCACATCAATCGCTTCTAAACCATTACTGGCGCAGCCTACCACTCGAATCTCAGGCTCTTGTTTTAACCGTGCGATGAATCCATCCAGCACCACTTGGTGATCGTCCACGATCACCACTTCAATTGGTTTATCCATACACTAATCCTTCCAGTTCGAGTAAGACGGTAATTTCAGTACCCAGCCCGGCGTCACTCTCGATTTCAATCTCTCCACCAATAAATTCTACGCGTTCGCGCATATTCCTCAGTCCAATACCATTTTTTCTCAACGCGGACGTCACATCAAACCCGACGCCATCATCTCTAATGATCAACTGCAGCATGCTGCCCATCTGCTGCAATATTAGGGTGACGCTTTTCGCCTGTGCATGTTTCTCGATGTTGGTCAAAGACTCCTGAGCAATACGATACAAGGTCGTTGCCACTTCTGATTTTAGCTTGCCTTTCTCAGTGTGGATCGACGCTTCAACATCAATCCCCGAGTGCAGTTTGAAATCGTGCAGCAGGGTTTTCAGAGCGGCCTCAAGGCCGATGTCATCTAATGCGCTCGGGCGCAATTGGTGAGAAATGTGTCTGACCTCGTTGATCGCCGTCAGCAGCGAATTTTGCGACTGAGTAACGTATTGCTGAAGGACGGCGTCATCAAGTTTATTACCGAGCAACTCAAGATGACACTTGCTAGAGACCAGCAGTTGGTTGATGCCATCGTGCAGTTCTCGGGCAAGATGCTTCTTCTCATCCTCTTGAAACATCACCGTTTTATGTGCCAGCTCCTTCAAGCTTTTATCCGCCAGACGGTGCTCGTGAAGATTGACCGCCAAGGTGATGACAACAATCACCGCGACCGTAACCACCACAATCACAATCACAGAAAAAAAGGTCGTTTCGATGTTTTTGTTCACTTCAGAGCGCAAGTTGGCAACTTCCTGGGTAATGTCTTCGATGTACACCCCAGTGCCGATCATCCATTGCCAGCGATCCAGCCAAGCCGCGTAGCTAAGCTTGGGGACATTTTCCCCCGTCGACGGTTTTTGCCACAAATAACGGTGGTAACCACCGCCGCTGCGCGCTTGCATCAACAAAGAAGCAATCAAGTGGTCGCCGTTTTCATCTTGCAGATCGTAAAGGTTTTCGCCTACAAGATGGGGCATTACTGGGTGGACTAAGTTGGTCCCTTCACCATCATAGGCAAAAAAATAGCCATCTTTGTCTTTGCCATAGCGGAGCTTATTGAGGATAGATTTGACCTCTTGTTTGGCCACCTCTTCCGGCAAGTGAGGGTCATTATAGATGTAGGCGATCGCGTCAAACGCGAGATCGACGCTGTCTTTCAGTGCCGACTCTTTTGACTTGATTAAGCCACTCTCAAAAATCTCAATTTCTTGCTCACCTAGGGTTTTCGCCTGATGAATTGAGATCCAACTAGTGATGGCCGTCACCAGAAGCAAAGGCACAAGGCTAAGCAAGATCAGCTTGGCTTGTAACGGCATTCCTTCTCCCCATTTAACACAAAGGCCACCCGATTTGGGTGGCCTCCACTTTAGCAGGAGTTGTTAATCAACTGTAATCGAGTGATCACATTCCGTAAAATTGAGGGAAGACCAACAGCGACGCCAGTACCAGGATTTGAATAGCAATAAACGGCACCACGCCTCGGTAGATATCCGTGGTGGTGACCCCTTTCGGCGCAACGCCCTTGAGATAGAAGAGACTGAAACCAAAAGGCGGTGTTAAGAATGAGGTCTGCAAGTTCATCGCAATCAAGATAGCAAACCAAGTCATATTGATGCCTAACAGCTCCGCCACAGGCGCGATGATGGGTACGATGATGAAACAGATTTCAACGAAGTCGATGAAAAAGCCCAACACCAAGATGACCAGCATGGTGATGATCAAAAAGCCCCATTTCTCGCCAGGAATTTGCAGCATCCACTCTTCGACCAAGTAGTCACCACCGGTATAGGTGAACGCCATCGAAAAAGCAGTGGCACCCAACAAGATAGCAAAAACCATCGCGGTCACTTTAACCGTCTCTTTTGCCGCGTCATACACCATACCCCAGCTAAATTGCTTATAAAGCAGAGCAAGAACGATGGCACCCGCGCCACCAAGTGCTGCGGACTCTGTCGGTGTCGCCACGCCAGCAAAAATAGACCCAAGAACGACCACAATTAAGGCCAACGGTGGGATCACCGCTTTAAGCGCCGTGATCACTTCTTGCTTACGGCTGATGCTGCCATCACTTGGAATCGGTTGCGCCGCCTCTGGGTTGAGTTTCGCGTAAATCAAAATATAAATGACGTACGCACCAACCAAGACTAGCCCCGGCCATACCGCCGCTTGAAACAGATCGCCAACAGGCACACCCAGCACATCACCGAGCAAAATTAACACGATAGAGGGCGGAATGATCTGGCCTAGTGTGCCAGATGCACAGATGGTGCCGCAGGCCAATCCCTTGTCGTAATTATATTTAAGCATCACAGGCAGTGAAATCAGCCCCATCGCCACCACCGAGGCCCCGACGACACCAGTAGAGGCCGCAAGCAACGCTCCCACCAGCACGGTGGAAATCGCGATACCTCCGCGAACGCCACCAAATAAGCGCCCCATAGACTCAAGCAACTGCTCCGCCAGACGCGTCTTTTGCAGCACCAAGCCCATAAAAACAAATAACGGCACAGCCATGAGCACCGTGTTTTCCATAATGGATTGGATGCGATAAGGCATAAAGGCAAACATATCCATGCCTTCGGCCCACACGCCAAAAATCAATGCAATGCCGCCAAAGGTGAAGGCGACGGGAAAGCCTAGCAGCAGTGCAAACAAGGCGACAAAAAACATTACAATACCGACCATCTTCTTGTCTCCTAGTGCTGATCTTTGCTGTTAACGTACAGCAGCTGTGGGTTAAAAATCTTATTGAGGGAGTGGATCAATAATCCAATGCCACTGATGGCCATAAAGAAGAAGGAAACCGGAATCATGGCTTTGATGATCCAGCGGTAGGGCAAACCACCGGGGTCGCCCGATGTCTCACCTAACGCATAGCTCTCTTTGGCGAAATCGATACCAAACCACGCCACCAACAAACAAAATGGGAAAAGAAAGACCACCGTACCGAGTAGATCAATGATCGCTTGTGCGCGCATCGATAGTCGCTCGTAGAAAAGATCCACTCGAACATGCCCGCCCGCTTTCAGCGCATAGGGGACACCCAATAAAAATACGGCTGAAAAGAGATGCCACTCCATTTCTTGGAACGCGATGGAGACATCATTAAATGCGTAACGCATCACCACGTCATAGACAACGTTGGCAAGCAATAAGATAAAAAGAATACTGGATAGCCAGCCTAGAAAGTCACCAAAGCGATTAAAAATACGCTCGACATAGATAAGACTTCTCATTCCCTACTCCATGGAATTTTGAAAGCGTGTTGCAAGCTAGGCTTACAACACTTTGATTACACTCGATATACGCTCTGTTTTAGGCTCAGAATCTAGTGAGTGAGGTTTCTTGGGCTTGCGCCGAGGTAAACTCGGCGCTTAGTTTATTGCTGTTATTGTGCCGAACTGTTGAGGTAGGCACGGGTAGAAATGTCTGTCCAAGAACGCACTTGCTGCATATAAGCCGCTTGTGACTCTTGAATTTCCTTCGCAAGCGCATCTTCATCCGCGTGTTGCTTAAGTAGACGATCGTTCGCTTCGCGTAGCGCCGTCATTACTTCCGCTGGGAAATCTTTAACTTGAACATTTGGGTATTCAGTTTTGATAGATACCCAGTTTTTGCCACTTTCATGCTTAGATTGGGTGTACATATCGTACGCAGCGGTCTTCATCGCGACTTGCAAGATCGCTTTCAGATCGTCTGGCAATTTTTCCCAAGTACGCTTGTTGACAAGGAACTGCAGCTCAGTTGCTGGCTCATGCCAACCTGTGTAGTAGTATGGCGCGATTTTGTGGAAGCCCATACGTAGGTCAAGTGATGGACCTACCCACTCAAGCGCATCAATGGTGCGGCGCTCTAGCGAGGTGTAGAGTTCACCCGGTGCAATGTTGGTTGGTTTCGCACCTAGCTCCGCAAGGATTTCGCCTGCAAAACCTGGGATACGCATTTTAAGACCTTGCAAGTCTTCCACTGAGTTGATCTCTTTTTGGAACCAGCCGCCCATCTGCACGTCTGTGTTACCGCCAGGGAACGACATCAAATTGTGTGGCGCATACACTTTTTCCATCAGCTCCATACCACCGCCGTAGTAGAACCAAGCGTATTGCTCTGTGGGCAGCATGCCGAATGGCATTGAGGTGAAGTACAAGGTGTTTGGCACTTTGCCTTTCCAGTAATACGACGCGGAGTGACCCATGTCGTATTGGCCCGATTTCACCATATCAAACACGCCAAGCGGCGCTTTGTGTTTGTTGGCAGAATCAATACGGATTTGCAGACGGCCGTTCGACATTTCTTCCGCCATTTTCGCCATATTCTTCGTCGCGTCACCAAAAATCGGGAAGTTTGGTCCCCAAGTTTCGGCCAGTTTCAGACGATAGACTTTTTCCGCTGCGTTTGCGGAGGTTGCCGCAACCGCAAGCGCCGCAGCCATCGCGGTCCCTTTCAGTACTCGTTTCAACGTTTGTTTAATTAGACTCATGTTCACGTCCTTTGTTAGCTGTAGCAACTATCCAGTTACTTTTGTTTCGTTTACAGCTTGGTAGAAAGCTATTGATTATTAAATCAGCGTGAACACGGAGAAAAATTAACACCCCCCGCAAGCCTTAGACCAAAGAATTACGTAGTAATACGTAATCTAATTAACATTGTAAAATATAAATAACCATTTATCAGCTAGTTATGAATGTGATAGATAAGTAGAAGATCAAATTATACGTAGTGATTGATGAGTAAAATGAATCAGTAGAAAGATGTGATAATTGTGACAAATGTTAAAAACTGGTTGTCATAGCCAATAAAAACACAAGAGCCTCGACATTCATCGAGGCTCTTGTGTTTGTGCTCACTCACAGAGCACGGCAATACTGAGCGTGCAGATTATATGGCTTTGTAGATAACCTTGTTGCCTGCTAGCTGTTCTTTAACGACGAGATTTTCGTCCAACAGTTTCTTAAGCGCACCCGTCGCCCATGAAGCCGCTTTCGCCTCTTCTTGACCAGCTGCGATGCCGATACCTTTCGGGTTGATGCCTTCACCGTTGGCCAGCACGATGTCTAGCACTTGTTGCTGTTTCGGTGTCAATGCCACGTCCACTGATTTCGCTGCGACGACTTTCTCAGCCGGTTTTTCAGCGGCTACTTTAGGTGCAGGCGCAGCTTTCGCTACCGCTTGAATGTTTGCTACCGTCGCTTTAATGCGTTTTTGCAGTTTCATCTGCACTTTACGCTTATGAGCTAATCTCATTGAATCTGTCTCCGTATCACTGCAGATTCACGAGGAATCGAGCAGCGGTTGAAATTTGAAGCGCGTTTTATACCAAAATTTCCACACTATTTACAGAGTTAGGGCGGCTTTGTGCGCCAAAAATGCGCTATCTACCAAGATCAGACTACAATTTAAACAACGTATAAACTTATCGGTTCTGCTCATCGTAGTATTAGAAGTCATTAGATTGTGACCGGAGAGCGACATGGAAACGCAACACCTTGTGAATCAGCCTATCAACCTTGCTTCCCCCTTATGGCGAGTGTCACTGGCTTCTCTATTGTTAGTAGTGTTTGCGGCGTTAATGTTCTGGGCCCCCGGTTTTAAACCCTTCTTATTGGCGCTGTTCTTGCTCGGATTTTCGCTCTTCGTCGCCTACTGGTTGATTTTAAAAAGTACCGTCAAATACACCCTAACGTCGACCCATTTTCAGCAGCATCTGTTCAAAGGTGGCTGGGTAGTGAAATGGAACAACATCAGCCGCGTTGGTCTGTGTTACTACGATAGCGACGGTTGGCAGCAGCCACTGCCTTGGATAGGCATCAAACTCAAACACTACTCGCCTTACCTCACTGGCGTGTGCCCTCGGATAGCGACAGAAATTTTGCTCAGCCAACGTGCACTACTTTACCTTGGCGCAAAACAGCACAAACAAGGAACCCGTTTTGAGGAGATTGTGTTGGACTCGGCCGATTACCACGACGAAGACGGGCAAGCCTTTACTGGTTTGCAAGCGATGCTCGCCAACCGCATGCGTTATCAACGCGCCTACTATGACTATGATATCTTCATCTCTACCCAAGACCTTGATCGCCCTGCCGATGAGTTTGTCGGTCTAATGCGACGTTATCTAGCCGCCGCAGAACCCGAATAGCGACCACAAAAAGGCCGCGTTCGCGACCTTTAGGGGAAGATTCATCAGTACAGCGGCATTTCATCCGCTACAAACGGGTTAGTGCGGCGTTCATGGCCGAAAGTAGATTCCGGTCCGTGACCGGGGACAAAGCGGACCTCATTACCTAGGGGCCACAGTTTTGATTTGATCGAATGAATCAAGGTATTGAAGTCACCTTTCGGGAAGTCGGTTCGACCGATGGAGCCGTTAAACAACACATCACCGACAAATGCCAGTTGCGCCGATGGACTGAACAACACCACGTGACCGGGAGTGTGGCCCGGAGTGTGAAGGACATCCAACTGCTGATGACCAAACGTGACCGTATCGCCATCCTCTAGCCACTCATGAGGTTCAAATGCACTGGTAAGCGGGAAACCAAACATTTGGCTCTGCCCTTCTAGTCCTTGTAACCAGAAATTATCGTCTTTGTGTGGACCGACAATTTCAACACCGCCCAATGCATCAGAAAGAGGCTCTGTGCCGCCGACATGATCGAGATGGCCATGAGTCAACACCAGTTTGACCACGTCGACACCCAACTCTTGGATAAGCGTCGTCAATGACTTCACGTCACCGCCTGGGTCAATGACGATGCCTTTCATGGTTTCATCACACCAGACGATGGAGCAGTTTTGAGAGAAGGAAGTGACAGGGACGACTTGGTATTTGAGTGCCATAATTCAGCCTTGAGTAACAGTTAAACTGGCTGAACTATGACACCACCGGTTCGATTTGACAACCGTTACGCCCAGTAGCGTACCGGCCCAGTGTCGATGTGAACAAAGTCGCTACTTGGGTAAAATCCAACGCCGCCTGCTTTGAGCTCTCTAGCGGCATCGCGTACTTTCTTCAAATCCACACCATCGAGGCGAAAATCGATCGCTTGACCAAGCATGTGGTAGCTCTTCTTCGCCACACCACTTGACTGCGCACGCAGCGCTTCATTGGTGGCTGGAGAGCGGTAGCCGGAGACAATCTGCACTTCGGCTTCGACACCGAGCATAGTTTGTATTTTTGAAATTTGGTCAAACAAACGTTTATCCATTGGGTGAACCTCATTACGTCGAAAGTCACGACATAAATGGTTCAAACGTTTTAGCTCATTTTTAACGTACTTAGCACCGTCAAAGTAACAGGTTTCTAATGCTTCTCCAGTATGGAGATTACTCATAGCGAGGACACGTGGCTGCTGGGCTCGTGATGCGAATGCCACCCCGGGTAGACAACTTGCTACAACAATGCCACTGCCTGCCAACTGAATGAAATGTCTGCGTGATAAATCCAAAACTTTGCACCTTCATCAAATGGGGTAGTTATCAAGATGTCAGGACACTACCCGAGTCTAATAATAAGTGCAAATGCATAAAACGTGCACAATCTCAAAAATTTGAGCGGCACGTTTGCTTAGTAATTGAGCTGTCAGGCTATTTTTGTACGTTGATAGAATTGTAAATTTTTGGTCAGCTTAACTTTTTGTGTAACTGGATTTATCGAGGCGGTAAATATCGTCGCGATAGTGGACAATCCCTTCCTCATACCATGCCGTTTGATAAATGATGTAAACCGGAATACGCGTGCGCAGCGCTACGGCCTTGTTCGATACCCATTCACTTCGATCGACATCATTGATACTCATGCCTTGCTGAGCCAGAAGCAAGTTGGCAAAGGTGTCCGCATGTTCAACGCGAATACATCCGGAGCTGAACGCACGCGACGTTTGACTAAAGAGACCTTTGCTTGGCGTGTCGTGCAGATAAATCGCGCGCGCGTTGGGGGTATTAAACTTATACAGACCCAAGGCATTGTAGCTGCCCGACATCTGCCGCATCCGATAAGGGAAGGACTTAGGTCTCAAGTTCTGCCAGTCTATCTCGCTGGCCGGAATTGTCTCACTTGATCCCCATTTAGGAATGATCTGGATATTGTGTTTAGTCAGATACTCAGGATCGCGTTTCACCTGAGGAATGATGTCCTCGACCATGATTTTCCATGGGATATTCCAAGTAGGATTGAATATCAAAGAGTCGAGACGGGTTTGCATTACTGGCGTAGGTCGTTTGGTTTTGCCCACAATCACTTTGGATTCGAAAACCGTCTGACCGGAATGCCAATAGTGCATATCAAAGCTCGGCACATTGACCAAAATGAGCGTGTCGCGCTGAGCAGGCCACATTCGCATCCGCTCTGCATTGAGTGCGAGAGTTGTCATCCGTGATTCGATCGGTCGGTTTAGCCAGCCGATGGTCTCACTGCCAATAATGCCATCCTGGGTAAGACCATGCAGCGCTTGAAAACGTTTAATCGCCGGCTCAAGTGTCACATCGTACCAACTCACATCGCGTCTGACCTCATCTAAGTTAACGCCGACCATCGCCATCCGTTCGAGCAATACGTCACGATCGGTCAGCGTATCGCCCACCCGCTTTAGACCTTGTTGGGTGTATTTGGGCACCTCAAGCTTTTGATACTTAAGGAGATCCAGATAGCTATCTACGAGTTTTTGATAGCCTTCGCTGTCGGGTGTGTAGGCTTCAATCAACTCAGCCAGCTGCTGATTGATCACCGCAGATTGAAACGCGAGCCAAGCATCACTGCTCAGCTGAGGTAACGCTGCATTGAGTGAAGCGCCAAAAAACCAATCTTCGCCTTGTGAGCGTGCGCGCTCGGCGTAACTGAGATAGAGCAGCAGAGTGTCAGTGGCGAGGATGTCATACTCATGCCAGCGATTACTCTTACGAAAGAAGGCCAAATAACTGAGTTGACGTGAAAACAGAGGGCTGAATTGCGCTTGCTGGATAACCTCAAGTTGGAACTCAAGTTTGGTGCTTTGTTGCAGATCGAACCAAATCATCTGGTCACTGTTCTGACGATAAGCCTGCTCCACCAGTTGCGGATATTGAACAATCTCATGCACTTGACTGCTACTGTCAATCCAACCGATTTGCTGAAAATGCTCCATGGCTTTGAGTGGGAACGCCATTACTAGGGTTACCCAAACACCGATCATCCATCTCTTCATACGCTCTCTCCGCCGTTTGCTTTTCAGCGTCCATGTGATCAGTATGGCAAAAAAATAATGGGCGCGTGTGCACAGTTTATGAGAACGCCCATTAAAAGTGTATGACACTCTATCGCTATTTAATTGAACTATGTGATCCTTGACCAATGGTTATCCCATTGAACACCCGACTGTTGCCGAGTTTTCACCTTGGGTTGCTCTTGCGAGACCACTTGCCCTGAACCAGAGCTGACCATAAAACATTGTTGATGAACAACCACACCAGAGGCATCGGCCAGTGCCGACAGTTCCACCAGCTGACCGGTCGCTTTACTCCAAATGCCATAGCAGTTTCCTCTTGGCGAGGTAGCCAGAATCCACTCTTGTGTAGCGGCAATACTGGCAATGTAGTGGTCGAAGCGCGCCCACTCTTCCGGCTCTGCTCGTAACGACACCATCTCTTCACCTGCGCTATGCATAGCCAGCAGTGACGGGGTCGCCTCCGGTTGGCCTCTGTATTGCTGACCGCACAACACGGTTTGATCGCCATCATGGGCGAGATGTCGGATGCTCAAATGCCTATCAGGTAGCGAGACTTGTTCCACCACATGGCCGTTGGCGTCAAGATAACTTAGGCTCGGCTGCATAGTGGCGAGATTCAAAGGTATCCGCCCGTCAGTGTGTACCCCTCCGACACCAATCACCAAGCGGTCATCAGGCATCACGATCACTTCATGCGGCCCAAGACCAAACCCGGTAAACTCCGCCACTTTCTTATAACCCGCCAGCACGTCGTAGACACCGATGATCCCACGGCTAGATCCGCGTTCCCCTTCGGTGGCATAAAGCCACTGCCCATCATTGGAGTAAACACCATGACCGTAGAAATGACGATCACCTGCTGCAGCGCTTAGAGTGACAACGTCACCGGTGTCGTAATCAAACACTAAAAAGTATTGCCCCGGACGACGTGCAAACGCGACCGCGTGGTGAAGCCTTGCGGATGTCGCGACACCATGCCCACGAGACGGGAGCGCAACTTGACGTATCGGCATGCCAGTGGAATCGGCCACCACCGCGCTAAAGCGATCCGGACCCGTCATAGCACAACCAATCAAATCGGGCTGCCCGGTATTCTTTTTCGCCGAGGCACACCCCATAGGCATCCAAGGCACTGCGGCGCCGAGCAACGCGGCTTTCAATAGCTGTCGGCGTGTTGAATCAGTCACCATCGGTTGCATTAAATCCTATTACGACACCTAACTCGACAGCCACTTCATCGTGAATGAGATACTTCAGCTGCTCCAACTTGTTGTACTGAGCATACGCCTCTCGGTAGCCCTCTTTACTCTCAAGCAAAGTAAACAAGCTGTCGTCCTTAGGCCATGTGGTACTGATCAGCTCAAATTGGTTGAGCACGCGATCGGCGAGCTCACTGTGCCCCTCGCGGCGTAAACGTGCATCTAAGCCATTGCCGCCGGCCAGGTAAAGGGCGTGCATCGCCTCGACGTTCGCGTACAGATTGGCCATCGATACTTGCGAGCGCCAAGATTCAGCAAAGTAGCGACGCGGCTGACCAAAATCCGCCAGCGGCAAGGTCATCTTTTTCATACTGAATTCGAGTTGATTGGACAGCAACGCTATGTACTCCGCCAGCCATTGCTCATCGTTCAGCGCTTGCCAAGGGTTGGTTTTCCACGCTTGGTGAATGGTATTGGCATTGTTGGCAAGTGTTTCGGTGATCGCTTGCGCCGTTTGGCAAGTGGTCTGTGAGCTCTCCAGTGTCGAACTGGCGTCATAGAGTAACCATTCCACTGCCCCCAATCCTTGCACCGTAACACTTTGCTGTGCGATTTCTGCTGCGGTCCATGTCGAGGTCGTTAATGCGCTCATCTTGCGACCCGTGGTGTTCTTTTTATCTGGCCAAAACTGTAGGTTCCAGCTCTGTTCAAGGGCCTGTACCGGCCCGCGCTCCTGACCTTGGAGCGCCATCCAATCTTGCATCGTGGCTTGCCACTGGGTTTTGAGTGCTGGGTTGTGGTGACCATTTTGGCAATAGTTCACCATCTCACGGTGCAAGGCTTGGGTTGAGTCAGCCAAACGCGCAGCAGCAAGGTATTCCACTTGATAGACACCTTGGCTAACGTGAGACGTGACTTCATAGCCGCTCTCTGACGTCGAGTGAGAGACGCTTTGGCAGCCAGACAAGCTCGCCGCTAAAACAACGGTCGATAGAGTAAAGGGCTTCATAACGTTCCTTATAATGAGTTGAGAAAGGCGACCAACGCCTCACGCTCTTGTTGATTAAATGTCAGTACATGCTGCTTGGCAGGGAGGGCTTCTCCCCCGTGCCACAATACGGCTTCGAGTAAGTTTCGAGCTCGCCCATCGTGGAGGAAGTAGCTATGCCCGTTCACTTCTTGGGTATAGCCTATGCCCCAAAGCGGCGCGGTACGCCACTCTAGGCCCGTCGCCAAGTATTCGGGCCGATGGTCTGCAAGGCCTTCGCCCATATCATGCAGCAGCAAATCCGTATACGGGTGAATGCGTTGCTCAGAAAGTGCAGGCAAGCCCTCTCGTTTGGCCGTCACGACGTCCGTTTTATGGCAACTGTCGCAGCCTGCTTGCGCAAACAAAGCCTGTCCCTGCTTTACCTTTGGGTCATTCACATTGCGGCGAATAGGCACCGCTAAGTGCTGAGAGTAGAATTCGACAAAGTCCAAAATATTGTCACTGACTTCCGGTGAGCCGCCGTTGGGTAAATCACGGCACAGGGTCTGCACTTGCGTGCAGTTCTCTTCTGGGAATAAGCGGCTGGTGAGGCCAACATCGCCGTTAAATGCGGCGGCGTTTTGCTGCATCAAGGTCGGTTGCCCCGCTTTCCAGCCAAAACGACCAATGACGTGGGTCTGTTTTTCAATATCCCACACGCGATTAAGTTTGCCTGAAATGCCATCTTGATTCTCATCGTGTTCATCGGCCCACTGTACAAGTGTGTCATCGGCGATACTTTCCAGTAGTCCTAGCCCTATCATCGGTGGCGCAATACGCGCTGAGAGCTGAGTATCCGGGTGCAGAGGCCCATAGCCAAGATTCGTCAACTCCACATGAGGTTTACGCAACGTGATGGTGGTGCCATCACTGAAGGTTTCCACATGGTCGGTGTAGGTGATCTTGATTTGCCCTTCCGCTTGCTGATCTTGAATGGCGAAATCTTGCAGCTGTGCGCCGTAAGTCGGTTCTGGGATCACGCCATCACGAATGTACGCCGCTTTTTGCTCCGCCGTCATCGCTGGAATGCTGAGTCTTATTAGCATTGACACGGCATGCTGGTCGTTATCTTCTGGTGGATGACCACGACCATCTTTGATGTGACAGTTTTGACAACCGTTGGTATTAAAAAGCGGCCCTAGCCCGTCTCTGGCATCGGTTGACGCAGGCGCTTGTACCCAAGGGTTGCGAAAGAAGCTATTGCCGACACTGAAATCCAAGCGCTTACTCAAGGGTAAATTCGCCGCTGGGAGCGAATACGCATTCGGTCCTTCTTTGTTCACAGAGGTGGCGCCACCTGACTTGACTTCATACGCATTCGCCATCGGCTGAAGGGTAAGAGCCAGTATATATAGAGCCAATGAGCGCGAGGGTCGTTTGCGGGATAACGAAAGAGCTGAGTACAACATGATGAAAGGGGCTTTTCCTTAAATCTAAACAAGAACTACTATCAAAAACCACTAGGAGTAAAAACAGCAAAAGGGCTCTAAAAAGAGCCCTTGGTTTTGATACCACGATTAAAATTCGTGGTCAGCGGTGTCAGGATTTAGGTTGGTGATGCCCACAATTTTCGCCGCGCGCTCGATAGAAGCGGTCTGTGCAACCAGAGACATGATCGCTTCATTGACCAAGGCATTACCTTGCGCATTCCCTGATGCGATCAATTGGTCGAAATACTGACCTTGTTCAGCCGACGTGACCAACTCACCCACTTGGGCGCGTGTCACATCAAACTGTTTTTGGATCTCTGCTGCCGCTTGCGCATCTTGCTGTGTCACTAGATCATGCAGACTTGGGCCTGACAATAGTGTGCCATCTTGACGCTTGTAAAGACCGGTATAAACGTTGTAGATACCTTGCTCATTGTAGTAGTGAGAGTTGTGAGTGTTGTCAGAGAAACAGTCGTGCTCATCTTCTGTTGAGTTGGCTTCTAGCGCGACTTTCATTCGCTCACCCGCCAGTTCACCAAGAGAGAGTGATCCCATTCCAAACAGCATTTTACGCAAACCGTTCTCCGCAGAATCCGCCAGCAGGGCTTCACGGTAGTTGCCTTTTTCATCGGCAGACCACTGTTTTTCCATCCACTCAAGATCTTGGACCAACAAGTCTGCCGCGGCTTGCAAATATTGACCACGGCGATCACAGTGACCATTTGTACAACCTTCCCCCACTACGAAATCTGTGTAAGCACGTGCACCCGCGCCCGCATTGGTGCCGTTTAGATCTTGGCCCCAAAGCAAGAATTCAATCGCATGGTAGCCCGATGCCACGTTCGCTTCTGATCCGCCCACTTCATTCAAGTCCGCAATCAGCTCAGGCGTGATGGTCGACACATCTAAGGTCGTCGCACCGATCTTCAGCTCTGTGTTGGCAACGATGTTGGCCGCCGCGCCCTCATTACCAAGTTCGTATTGATAGTCGCTCGATACGTAGTCAATCAAACCTTCATCCAAAGGCCAGGCATTGAGTTGCCCTTCCCAATCATCAACAACGGTGTTACCAAAACGGAACACTTCCGATTGCTGGTAAGGAACGCGTGACGCGAGCCAGGCTTGTTTCACGGCTTCAAGTTTCGCCGCCGATGGTTCAGCCAGAAACGACTCGATAGCGTTGTCGAGTGTTTTTGCCGTGATCAGCGCGTCGGCAAAGACAGCGTGTGCAACATCCGCATAGTGTTCGACCACTTGCGCTTGAGTCACGTTGGCTGCGTACAACGATCCACTCGCCAATACGAGTGATGCAGTAACAGATTGAGCGAATAGAGACTTTACGTTCATGAAAGGGGCATCCTTGTTGAGCTTAACTATTATTTATATTACTAGCGCTAATCATTATCATTTGCACTACTGATGCCGATAATACAAATTTACAATTTTTTTGCAAGTAAGGATTCAGGGCGGATATAAAAAACCTCACAAAAGTGAGGTTTTAATAATTGGTGGGAAATGAGTGTGTTACAGGTTGAGCTTATGCTTACCGTGCGACACTTTCGCCTGTAAGTAACCCTGATTCCCCTCTTTAAGGTGAGCAGAGGTATTGACGACTTCTTGAATCTCTATGCCGTGCTCTTTCAACTCTCGAATTTTCTTAGGGTTGTTGGTGACCAATCGGATGGTCTCTACACCCAGCGCTTTAAGCATTTGAGCCGCTTCAGTAAAGTCGCGCAAGTCATCGCCAAATCCGAGATGGTTGTTGGCTTCGTAGGTGTTCATCCCTTCACTTTGTAAACGATAGGCGTCGATTTTGTTGTAAAGACCGATGCCCCGACCCTCTTGACGCAAATACAAAATGATACCGCCGAGCTCACCCATGCGGTTGATGGTTTCGTCCAACTGTTCGCCGCAATCGCAACGAGAGGAATGAAAAACGTCACCGGTCAGGCATTCTGAATGCATGCGAACCAGAGGCGCTTGCTGCGTTTTGTCTGCTTGCTTAAAGATGATCGCGACGTGTTCTTTGTCTGTTTTAAGACCATGAAAAGAAAGGATTTCTGCGTCGATGTTGCTTTGGGCTCCGACTTTAAAATCCACTCTGGCTCTTACTTCCGCCATATGGGTTCTCACTTGCAACTTTCTATTATCATTATACGCGTTCATTGATAGCGCCTTTGCCGTTAACTATGGGGACTCTTACTGTAAAATTCAACGATAAGATCACTTTTGTTATAATATAACAATTTTCTTGTTAAGCAATGACGATAGGCAATAAAAAACCCCAATCGATTCACTCAGATTGAGGTTGTCAGTGTTTGGTTGTTTAAACGCAGAGTGTGTGGACTTAGCTTTGTTGGCTCTTCCAGATATTGAGCTCAATCCATCGAGCTTCCAACTCTTTTAATTCCTCTTGGGTGAGCACCGCCAACGAGGACTCTTTATTCGCCGCAGGGGCTTGCAGTGCATTCAGCTTAGAGTGAAAGTCTTTTTTCAGTTGTCGGATGATCGCGTCCACTGCTTTTCCTTAACCTTACCTATCGATGATATTTACCTGTGGATGATAATGCACGGTAGCGTCATATTCACACTATAAGTCTCAAACATGATAACAAATTGCACACATCTTGCATTATGACGTCAGGTAAATGGGAGCGAAATCACTTTTATTCGCGGTTCAAAATAATCATTTCCCCGCTTATGGAAATAAAGCGGTCACCCCGACAAAAGCGGCTGGGCGCCGCGTATTGATTATTTACGACGCCCCAATTTTACTTGGCCGTCATCACTGAACCACAAGGCTTGATCACGGCGACGGGCGATCAACATCGGGCCATCATCGTAAAACAAAAAGTTCTTCCAGTGTTTTTTGAAAATGGCCCACTTGGTTTCGATGATGTTGTATTTCTCATAACAAAAATAGACAGTGACATCATCCTGCCAATCAAGATGCTCAAGGACCGCTTGTGGTAAACTCTCGTCATCACTCTCCCAGTTTGCCATCCAGTCAACACTCTCAGACCAATTGCTGGCTTTCATCGGCCAGTCAGATGAGCTAAAGCGCTCTGAATCGGGGCTTTGTGCACTGATGTTCTCTTTCCAAAGCTGCGCAGCTCTGGCTTGTGTCATGGGTTGCAGTTGCGCCAAGTCTTCTTCAGGCAATGGCATTGACTGGTGAGTAAAAATCCATTTTCTTTGGTATTCATCCAAAGGTATGTACGACATCAATAGTCCTCTACGTGTTAGTCGGCTTTCAGCCAACCTTTTTTGGTCGCGTCTTCAATCAGGTGTTTGGCTTTGTCCCACAACGCGGTGGAGCCCAACTCAATTTTACGATTTACCGTTAGCGCTTGCTCTCGGCGTACACCATGCTCCTGCCAACTTTGCCCCTCATTATGGTAGTTGAGCAACATAGGGATGAGCCTATCGAGCGCCTTGGCGAACTTAGCATCATCAGTTTGGCCTTGCTCAAACTCACACCACAGCTGAAACAGCGCCTCCCCCTGATCGCTAGGAAGCATTGCGAACAGGCGCTGGGCGGCTTTCAGTTCCTTTTCTTCCTGTTCAGCGCTCGCTTTGGCATCATAAACAAAGGTGTCACCGGCATCAATTTCGACAATATCGTGCAGCAGCAGCATTTTCACTACTCGTGCGATGTCGACGGGCTGATTGGCGTGCTCTTGCAGCAGCACTGCCATCAAAGCGACGTGCCAACTGTGCTCTGCGCTATTTTCTAATCGGCCTTGCGCGCTCTTGACTCGTGTGCGGCGCAAGACGCTTTTCAATTGGTCGAGCTCAATCAGAAGATTAAGCTGCTGTTCTAAGCGTGTCATTCAATTCGCCTTCCAATGTGGATTAATTAACGACGTCAGTTTGTGATCTTCCCACTGACCATTGATCAATAAATACGCTTTAGCGAAGCCTTCTGCTTCAAACCCCACTCTCTGCAACACCGCTTCGCTCCGTGTGTTTCTTGGCATATAGCTGGCGTTGATTCGGTGGAGGTTTTGAATCTCAAACATATAGTTCACCGCTAAACGCAGTGCTCGGGTCATCACACCTCGTCCTTGCGCATTTTGACCAAGGGAGTAACCCACCGTGCAAGTGTGAGCAGGAAAACGCGAGATATTGCTAAACGAAATCGTGCCTAGCATCTCGCCGGAGTCCGTGTCGAGAATGAGCAGATAATAGCCAAGGCCCATCTTGTGCAGTTCATGCAACTTAATCAGGCGTTGAGTCCAGCCTGAGCAGGTATAAAAAGGCGCTTCTCGCTCGGGCTCCCAAGGCCTTAGGTGTTCTCGGTTCGCCACAAAGTAATCACTGATCATCTGACCATCAGTCGGCTCTGCCGTGCGCAGTGTGACATCACCATCGACCTCAAATACGCTGGTGGGGGTACTGATTCGCTTCATCTAGTTTTTTCTGATCCCATACTCGCGCAGTTTATTGGCAATAGAGGTGTGCGAGACGTTGAGTCGTTTGGCCAACTTACGACTCGATGGGAACGACTGATACAAACGCTCTAACACCTGTGATTCATAGTCTTTCATAATGTCATCTAATGAACCGTCGAGATTGATCTTGGCGCTGCTGCCGTGGCTGTTTTCTAGTTGCGGAAGATGGAAAAGATCGACCGTTAACGTATCGCTTTCCAGTTCCGTCAGCGCTCTAAGGACCATGTTCTCTAGCTGGCGCATATTCCCCGGCCAATGGTAATTGACCAGTTGATCCACCAAGCCTTCTTGAAGAGTGGGTTTGTCCACACCCAGCTGCTTCATGTATTTAGCGACAAACAGGTCGAGCAATACCGCGATATCGTTAGTGCGCTCACGCAGTGGCGGAATATTGAGGGTGAGGACATTGAGGCGATAGAACAGGTCTTCACGAAACGCTTTTGACTCCGCTAAATCGGCTAAGTTGTGGCGCGTAGAGGCAATCACACGCACATCGACATGCACTTCGTGCTCTTCACCCACTCGGCGGAAGGTACCATCTTGAAGCAATCGCAGCAGTTTGATCTGCAAATGTGGACTCATTTCACCGATTTCGTCGAGGAACACTGTCCCGCCATTGGCTTGTTCAAAGATCCCTTTGTGGCCTTGTTGATGGTTGAATGAGCCCGGCGCGTGACCAAACAGCTCGGTTTCCGCCACATCATCAGGCATCGAGGCACAGCTCAATACCAAAAATGGGTGATCCGCACGATGAGAGCGATTGTGACATGCACGCGCGAGCATCTCTTTACCGGTGCCGGTTTCGCCTTGAATCAGCAAGGGTTGATCAAGCATAGAGAGTTTCTTCGCTTGGCTGATCAGCGCTTTATGGCGATTGGAAATGCCGACAAAATGCTCAAAACCGAGATTGTTGTGCAGTGGAAGCGAATCATCAAACAGGCTCTTCTCTTGAACTGAGCGAATCATCACCATCGCACTGGCAAGCACAGAGACATTAGTTTCATCGGTAATGTAAACCGGCATGACTTCCATTAAGTAATCCAGTCCACCAATCACGATGTTTTCCCGTTGGCGATTGATCTTGCCATCTATCCACTTTGAAAAGTTAAAGTTGGGCAGCAGCGAAGCCACAGGGTGACCCAGCATCTCTTGTGGTTCAAGATTGAACAAGCTCGTCGCCGCATGGTTAGCCATGTCGACATTGCCTTTGAGATCAATGGCCAATACAGGCTCAGGTAGATTGTTCAGCAGCGAAATCAGCTCTGTATTGTGGCGCTCCATCGGCATGAACTGAATTTTACGTACGTCGTCGACACCTGAAATGCGGCGTATTTCTGCCATCAGTTCACTGAAGGTGTCGAAGTCGATGTCTGGGCAGTTGAGATAAATGATGCCCGAGATGTCAATTTCGATGCCGCGTAAGTCGATATCCTTAGAGGCAAGGATGTCGAGTAGCTCGCGGGTGAGACCAACCCTGTCTTCACATAGTACTTCTAAGCGCACAGATCCGTTCCTAATTTGGGTGTCACGAAAAGTTGACAGAAGTGTCGCCTAAGCCCCGATTTTCGTCAAGCCGCATGCGCTTGCCTGCCTCACATTCGCGCTATTTGACCGATAAAGCGACGACTTTTTCTACAATTTGCTTGCGAATCTCACCCAATCGGACCTGCTTTCCCGCCAGCCAAGGAAGCGGTCTCAATAGTCCCATCGCTTTGATACCGAGTCTTGCTGTGAGTATGCCAACCCCAAGTCCTTGCCCCGCACGCGCAGATAAGCGACCTGCTAAGTCCATCGACATCAAGTCGATACTGGCATCGACCGCTAATTCACTCGCTCCCGCCGCGGCCATATTAACTAAGGTGGCTTTAAACAGCGTCAACCGAGACCAATAGCCCAGCTCCACACCATAGACCGCCGCTAACTTGTCCACCATCTTGAAATTTCGCCACGCGACCAAGGCCATATCTGCTATTGCCAACGGGCTGATCGCCACTAAAGCCGCGGACTCCGTGGCATGTTGAGTGACAATCGCTTTGGCGCGTCGGTCTTGCTCTGCGATGACCAACGCATCAAACAGTTCTAGAATCTCAGCGTCGCTGTGAGATTGGGTCACTGCCTGTTGCCAGCGCTGAAAATCAAGGCTCTTGTCATCAAGACCACTTTGCTTGGCCAACCGCTCACAAAACGCCTTCGCTTGGCCAACACTGTTGGCCTCCAACAGCGCTTGGCTTTGTTCTTGTACGCTAAAATGGTGACGCAAGCGGCGCAGTTTCCACAACTCTTTCCCCAGCGCTGTCACACCAAGGCCGGCCAACGCCGCGACAAATCCAGTCCACCCTAATGTCAGCCAATCCCCCGCTTGGATTGCACTGTAGAGAGAATCGACCGCTTGCCAGCCCACCAATCCGGCAAACACCGTAAGCAGCACGGTTACCCAACGACTGGTGCGTTTTTTCGGTCGCAAGTTTTCTAGCTTCTCGATGGACTCATCCGCTTCCACCTCATCATCAATGCGAATGGGCGCGAAGGACTCTTGGGACGAGAAGGCCTGCTTGAGAGTCAAATCGTCCGCCTGTGACTGCGCCTCCCCTTGCCACTGCGTGTCTTCATTGGGCGTGGACTCAAAGACCTGCTTTTTCTTCAAGCGAGGTTCGCTGTGGTGCTCATCATGCTGACTCATTTCAATTTATCTCCCAGCAAAAACTGCAGAACTTTATCCATTCGGATATGAGGTAGTGGTGCATCGATCTGCGCTTTTTGCGGTCTAAATTCCGTGAACTCAAAACCGTGCTGCTGCCAATAACTGGCATCGGGCAGTTTTCTCGGTACCTCTCCGGGATATAGGGTCTGCGGCTCACCGCCAAGGTCGACACCTCTTAGTGCAGGGTAAGACGTCCCCGCTGTGGTCACAAAGCCCGGTTGGGTTGCCTGCACGGAAGCAATGGAGAGACACTGCATCTCGATATTCTCAAACGTGGTGGCTTGCCAAGCCGGGTAAACCATCTGGCCTAGCAGTGAAACCAAGTGTGGGTGCTGATCGGGCGTCACATGATCGGCTTTGGTGGCGGCAAACAAAATCTTGTCGATGGTAGGTGAGAACAGACGTCGCAACAGGTGGCTTTTGCCATAGCGAAAACTGCCCATCAGCTGCTCTAACGCGCCTCGCATATCATGAAAAGCGTCAGCGCCCGCGTTGAGCGGCTGCAAACAATCCACCAGCACAATTTGGCGATCAAACGTTGCGAAATGGTGCTTATAAAATGCTTTGACAACCTTGGTTTGGTATTCGTGGTAACGCGCTCTGAGCATCGCTAACTGGCTGTCTTTGTTGACTTGTTTCCCTTGTTCTTTCTCCACATAAGGGAAAAATTGCAATACAGGAGCCCCGGTCAAATCGCCCGGTAAAACAAATCTCCCCGGCTGTACCCAGTGTAACCCCGCGGCTTTACAGGCATGCAAATAGTCAGTGTAGGCGGCTGACAGTGCGGCCAGTTGGTCTTCATCAGCATTCGCTTGGGGCGAAAATTGCGCTAACTGGCTAAGCCAAGGCTCGGCCAGTTGAGCTCTTTCGCCTTTCAACGCGGCAAATTGCTGCTCAGACCATTGATCAAAATCCATCTCCAACAATGGCAAATCCAGCAGCCACTCTCCTGGATAATCAATAATATCAATATTGAGCGTTGCACTGCTGCCGAGCAACTTTTTGCTTCGCTTCTTCGGTTTGTATTTAAGCGCTAAGCGAATTTCACTCACGTCACGAGTCGGTAACGGCCAATCTGGCTGCTCTGTATACAAGGCGCGCATCGCCTCATCATAGGCAAAGCGCGGCACCATGAGATTGGTTTGCGGTTCACGTCGCGCACCAATAATGCGCTTTTCACGCGAGGCTTCCAGCAAGGGTAGCGCCTCATGGGTCGAGGCATGCAGCAGTTGATTGACGAGCGAGCTGATAAACGCGGTTTTCCCTGCACGAGATAACCCCGTGACGGCAATACGCACATGAGAATCCATACTGCGACTGAGCAAATCTTGCATCTCTTGTGAGAGCTGTTTTATCGGCGTGGGAATGGACATGAATGGCCTCTTTTGATCATTTGTACTAAAGGTACCGACTTCAATCTTAATCAAAGATGAACAAAAAAGCCCCTGATTAAAATCAGAGGCTTAGCAAATCGTGATTACGCTGGAGCGTCGCTTAATCGTCTTCAATCAATTTGAAGATAACAAACAAGCTAATCTCAACCAACACAAACAGCACACAGGTAATGGTGACGTATTTCTCATTGAAGATACTGATACCGTGCAGGATTAAGTCGTAGCCGATGAAGGCGCCAACAACCGCAGCGATGATCAGCTGTAAGATTTGTACAAAACGAGACATGTGCACTCCTAATACCAGTAGACGTTAAACAAAAGGTGCGACTCATTCGCACCTTTGTCAACTGATTCCTAATGAAATCAGCGATTTCTCACACTTAAGCTTGGCTTTCCATCTCTTGGATTTTCACTTTCCAAGTGTCTGGGCCAATCTGGTGAGCGTTCACGCCATTGGAGTCGACGGCGACAGAAACGGGCATATCTTCCACTTCGAATTCGTAGATCGCTTCCATACCCAAATCTTCAAAGGCGACGACACGCGCTTTTTTGATTGCTTTCGCCACTAGGTAAGCCGCGCCGCCTACGGCCATCAAATAGACCGCTTTGTGTTTTTTGATCGATTCCACCGTTGCCGGGCCACGTTCAGCTTTGCCTATCATGCCCATGATACCGGTTTGTTCGAGCATCATATCGGTGAATTTGTCCATTCGGGTTGAAGTGGTTGGCCCAGCAGGTCCAACGACTTCATCGCCCACCGCATCAACGGGGCCCACGTAGTAGATAAACTTGCCTTTTAAGTCCACGCCTTCAGGCAAGCCTTCACCGCTCTCTAGCATCCCTTGAATGCGTTTGTGCGCCGCATCTCGGCCGGTCAGAATTTTACCTGACAACAACACCGTTTCACCGGTTTTCCATTGCTCAATGTCTGCTTGCGTCACGGTATCTAGATTCACTCTGCGAGTATTTTCGCCCGCTTCCCAGGTAATGTCTGGCCACTCTTCGAGTTTCGGCGGCGTCAGATCCGCAGGGCCGCTGCCATCAAGCGTAAAGTGAACGTGGCGCGTTGCGGCGCAGTTCGGGATTAGACAAACAGGCTTGGAGGCTGCATGAGTAGGCGCGGTTTTGATTTTAACGTCAACAACCGTCGTTAAGCCGCCTAAACCTTGCGCGCCGATACCTAGACGGTTCACACGGTTAAAGATGTCTAAACGAAGCTCCTCTTCTGCGTTCTGCGGGCCGCGTTCGATGAGCTCTTGAATATCAATGTGCTCCATTAATGATTCTTTCGCCAATACCGCCGCTTTTTCAGCAGTGCCACCGATACCAATGCCCAGCATGCCCGGTGGACACCAACCTGCGCCCATGGTTGGCAAGGTTTTCTCTACCCACTCTGCAATATCATCGGATGGGTTGAGCATCACCATTTTGGTTTTATTTTCACTGCCGCCGCCTTTGGCCGCAATTTGAATCTCAACTTTGTCACCCGGCACCATATTGATGTGTACCACCGCTGGCGTGTTGTCTTTGGTATTAATGCGTTTACCGGCAGGGTCCATCAGTACTGAGGCACGCAGTGGGTTGTCAGGGTTGGTATAGGCTTGGCGCACACCCTCATCGACCATTTGCTGAACCGTCATGTCGGTAGAGTCCCATTGCACGGCCATGCCGATATTGACAAAACAGGTCACAATGCCGGTGTCTTGACAGATAGGTCGGTGCCCTTCTGCGGACATGCGCGAGTTAATTAGAATCTGAGCAATCGCGTCTTTCGCGGCTTGGCTCTCTTCCTTGTGGTAGGCTTTTTCTAGGGCTTGAACAAAGTCCAATGGGTGGTAGTAAGAGATGTACTGAAGTGCGTCAGCAACACTGCTGATCACATCCTGCTTGCGAATTACCGTCATTGCATGCCTCTTTTATCGTTATGCTTCCTTATTATAAGGCCGATAGATACGCGTTTGCTTAAGAGGAGTCGTATGACCAACGCCGTAATAGGGTCAAACGCCGATGTAGCGACCAGAGTTGCCATTATGATACTCTTGCTTTCCCTCTGATACCATGCAACGAACGATCTCTTTGTCACAAATTAAACAAATGAATAACAACGCGCCAAATGGCTTACAAATCAAACCTCTTTCTTATGATCCGCACTTAGCAACGACGCTATTTGCCCCGATTGCGTCGATGCCGTGGGCGATGTTGTTACGCTCACCGTCACGAGATCATGTCGACAGCCGTTTCGATATTCTGGTTGCCCAGCCGATTGCCACCGTCACAACGCGTGGCGATACCAGTACGGTGGTCACGCCTGAAGGGGAAATGGACAGCAAGTTAGACCCTTTTCAGCTGCTCGACGACACGCAACAGCGCTGGCTAAGTGACACAGACTACGACGGGGAACTGCCCTTTGTTGGCGGTGCATTGGGTTATTTTGCTTACGATTTGGGCCGCCGCGTGGAACAGTTACCTGTGCATGCGAGGCACGATCTCACCACACCAGATATGGCCGTCGGCCTGTATCGCTGGGCACTGGTGGTCGATCACTCGCAACAGAGTGCGGTTTTGGTTGGTGAAGACGTCGAGGCGGCGCACCAATGGCTGTTTGCTCAATCAGAAGAATCCACGCAGACGTTTGCGCTGCAAGGACCATGGCAATCGAATATGACGCCAGCGGATTACGCGCGCAAGTTCGACCAAGTGCAGCAATACCTTCGCTCGGGCGACTGTTACCAAATCAACTTGGCGCAGCGTTTTCAAGCCCCTTATCAAGGTGATGAGTGGCAGGCGTATCAAAAACTCGAAGCGGTCAATCAAGGCCCTTTTTCTGCCTTTATTCGCACCGAGCAAGGCGCGATTTTGAGTGTTTCTCCCGAGCGCTTTCTGCAACTCAATGGCGGTCAGATCGAGACCAAACCGATCAAAGGCACCCGACCACGCTACACCAACCCAGAGCGAGATAAGCGCGCCGCTGACGATTTATTGCACGCGGAGAAAGATCAAGCGGAAAACTTGATGATTGTCGATTTGCTGCGCAATGATGTCGGCCGCGTCGCCGCGCCAGGCAGTGTTGCCGTGCCGAAATTGTTCGATATTGAGAGCTTCCCAGCGGTACACCATTTGGTGAGTACCATCACCGCCAGGTTGGACTCGCCATACCGTGCCAGTGATTTGCTACGTGCGTGTTTTCCGGGGGGATCCATTACCGGCGCACCCAAAGTGCGCGCGATGGAGATCATCGAAGAGTTGGAACCGCATCGCCGCAATGCCTACTGTGGCAGCATCGGCTACATCAGTCGCCACGGCCGAATGGATACCAGCATCACCATTCGCACCTTAGTGGCAGAAGGCGGTCAGATGTACGTATGGGCAGGAGGCGGTTTAGTGGCTGACAGTCAAAATGATGCCGAATATCAAGAGACGCTCGATAAGCTCAGCCGCATTTTACCCGTATTGAGTGCCTAACCCCACTTTTCAAGCATTAGATGTAGGTCTTTGGCAGTGTAGGGTTTGGTCAGAATGTCGTTCATCCCACTCTCGATGCAGCGCTCGCGCTCTTCGAGAGTGGTGCCGGCAGTCAACGCGATAATGGGTAAGGTGTAGTTTTGATCGCGTAAATATTGCGTCGCCTCAAAACCATCCATTTCGGGCATGCGACAATCCATGAAAATCAAATCGTAGTGACGCTGTGTGACCGCCTCGACAGCTTCCAGCCCGTTGTTGGCAATATCAGGCACAATAGCGAGCTTTTTCAACATCTGGTTGATGATCACTTGGTTCATGCGGATATCATCCACCACCAAAATGGTGAGATCGTCTAAAGGTTTTCGATGTTTTTTCGCCTCGACTTTACCCGACGACCACTCTTCTATTGAAGCCAAGGTCAAAGGGATTTGAAAAGAGAAACAACTGCCTTTGCCCTTCTCGCTGTCTGCTGCGATCTCACCGCCCATCAGCTCCACGAGATTTTTCGAGATGGCGAGCCCAAGCCCAGTGCCCTCATAGTTACGTTTTGCCGTGCGGTCAGCTTGGACAAAAGGCGTAAACAGCTGATCTAACGACTCAAAATCGATCCCTATCCCCGTATCGACCACCTTAATGTGTAACTGCCCCTCTTGCCACTTCGCAGAGACACTCACCTGACCTTGTTCGGTAAACTTAACCGCGTTGCCGACTAAATTGACTAAGATTTGACTGATGCGTTCAAAGTCGCCAGTAAAGGCTTCTGGCAATTCCGTGCACTCGTCAATAATAAAACCAATCCCTTTTTCTCTTGCTCTTGGTTCAAACACACCGAGCAACATGGCTCGGATGTCCGCCCAGAGGAAGGTTTTGGGGATCAATTCCATCATCCCGGCGCTCATCTTACTGAAATCAAGAATGTCATTGATGATATGGCGCAGCAGGCCACCCGAATGGGCTAAGTTGGTAAGTAAGGTTCGCTGCTCTTCATTGAGCTCCGTTTCAGACAGCAGCTCCGCACTGCCAAGCAATCCGTTAAGAGGTGTGCGCAGCTCATGGTTGATCATCGCGACAAATTCCTTGGTCGCTTTCTCAGACTCCTCGGCACGTGCGCGCGCTTCTTGGTTACTGGTCATAATAAGCTGGCGACTGATGGCATTGCAGAGCAGTTCCCCTACCAGCGCGATTTGGCTCTCGATAAAATCGGCCTCTATCACGCTCGGTTCTACCTCTACACAGAGTTCGCCTATCACCGCATAATCCACTTCAAGTGGCAGCCTGAGTGTCGTCTCATCCCAAACCGAATAAGGCTTGATACTCTCGAGCGTTGTTTGGCTACCTTGACCAAATTGGTCGGCGATCACCGTAGGCAATAAGTTGGGTGAAATAAACACCCCAGCACGTAAGATGACGGAAGAGGATTGAATCCGCTCTAGGAAATTGGCAATTAAGCCATCATCAAGTGTGCGACTTAAGAACGCCCGACCAAAATGGATCAACGCTTCGTTGATCTGCTGCTCAAAATCGAGCTTACGTAAATCTTTGTGGGTTTGCTTTTTGAGTTGCGCTAAGACCAATTGAAGCTGCTGATTCGCCTCATACAGCTCCAAACTTTTATTTTCGAGCAACTTTTCTGCTTGCTTACGCGCAGCAATTTCTCGCGCTAACTTGCGCTCTAGCGGCGATAGACTATCCATAGGCTAGCCTTCAAGGACCACATGGAAACGCACGTCATCCCCCGCGCCGGTTTTGTCTTTCATTTCAATCGCCAATGTTTCACCAAAATGGCGCGCGCAGCCTTCTAGTAGACCAAGGCAAACATGCGACATACATCGGGCACTTTGATAATCAAACACCACTTCAGATTCACTTTCTGAGATAAACACAAACTTCGGTGGATTGGCTTCGGCGTAAAGCTTTTTCACCTCAATATGAATGTAGTCTTCTACCAATTTGATAAATTGCAGTGAGTTTTTACAGCCCCCCAAACTGTTGGCGTCAGGCAAGGTCGCGAACAGATTATCAAACACGCTTTGACCAAAGACGCGCTGCAAATCTTCCGGCGAAATGCCGGTTTGTTTGCTCAAAATAACAATCAACTTGACCAAATTTTTGTGATCGTAGCTGCCAACCGACGTATATATACCGCTGTCTTGCGCTTCGTCTAAGATGGCGTCTAACTGCTCAAGACCAAATTTTTCCTCGACCAAGGAGAGAAACTCAGTGAATATAATGCCCTTCATAAAATACGCTATCCTTGCAATAACCATTACCCAATAAAGCATGATCCATAAGCGACGGTTTTTCAAATAACGACCAAGGGCTAAGATATTGTCTGTGCTAAATAAAAATCACTTAATACAACGTTTTCAGTTTCTTCAAACCGTGGATTATCATCAGGAAGCACTGAAACGCGTCTCGCACTTCAAAGCGGAATCGCTGCGCCCAGCGTCAGTGCTGATAGGCTTTGTTGAGCGTGATAATGGCCTGCACGTGCTGTTTACTAAACGGGCCGCGCACTTAAAGCATCACCCCGGTCAGGTGAGCTTTCCGGGCGGAAAGTATGAAACGAGTGATGGCACACTGGCCCAAACAGCGCTGCGAGAGACTCAAGAAGAAATCGGTATCGACCCTAAGCGCATCGCCATTTTTGGCCAGATGCCGGAACTTGTCACCGTCAGCCGATTTACGGTCACGCCCTTTCTCGCCTTTATCGAGCCGGACTACACCCCACGCATTGACACCAATGAAGTGGCAGAAGTGTTTGAAGTGCCGCTGAACTTAGTGTTGGACCGATCCAAATTGGTCAGTCAGCACTTTCTCGTCAACCAGAATCGACATCGAGTGTTCGGTCTCTCTTACCAACACCATTTTATCTGGGGGATGACGGCGCAGATCATTCAAGCGCTGCAAAAACATTTATCGCTCCCTCGCCAATAAGTGATCTTTTTTCATCTATTCACATCAACTTTATTCATCTCACACAGCCAATCGTTTGCGCCAACCTCAAATTAGCCACCTTTTATTCAGCATTAGTTTTTGTAATGATTAAAATTAGCATAAATCACCAGTGGCACGTCATTTTCGTGATGAGAAACCTGTTTTGAAAACCGGCTGGTGCGACCAGACACAAAGCATGATTTAGATCTATTTTTCGTGATACAAAATAAGGCACTATTGCACCCGACTTATTTCCTGTTCCCAAAAATGAGTATCACAACATGAATTCAACAACAACTGCGGTTAATACCGCACAATCCTCTAGTAAGTTTACTTACACCGACTTCACTTGGTGTCTCTCTTTGTTCGGTACTGCCGTCGGTGCTGGCGTTCTATTTCTACCGATCAAAGCCGGTGCGGGTGGCTTTTGGCCATTAGTTATCTTAGCGCTAATCGCAGCGCCGATGACATGGTTTGCACACAAATCACTGGCTCGCTTTGTACTCTCGGCGAAAAAACCTGACGCAGATATCACAGATACAGTAGAAGAACACTTCGGTAAGACTGGCGCAAACATCATCACTTTTGCCTACTTTTTCGCCATTTACCCTATCGTTCTTATTTACGGTGTCGGTATCACCAATACCGTTGACTCTTTCCTTGTCAACCAAATGGGTATGGAGTCGATTCCTCGCTGGTTGCTCTCTGGTGCGTTGATCGCGGCGATGACAGCGGGCGTCTTGTTCGGCAAAGAGCTGATGCTTAAAGCGACGTCCGCACTGGTTTACCCTCTCGTGTTCATCTTGCTTGCGCTCTCTTTCTATCTTATCCCTGATTGGAACGGCTCTATGATGTCTGTCGCTCCAGACTGGTCATCAATGCCGTCTATCGTTTGGCTCGCAATTCCTATCATCGTGTTCTCTTTCAACCACAGCCCTGTGATCTCTCAGTTCTCTAAAGAGCAACGTCGCGTTCACGGTGACAACGCAGTGAAAAAGACCGACGCCATTACTGGCGGCGCAGCAATGATGCTGATGGGCTTCGTGATGTTCTTTGTATTCTCTGTAGTGCTCTCTCTATCTCCTGAGCAACTTGCGATGGCGAAAGAGCAAAACATCTCTGTACTCTCTTACCTTGCGAACGTGCATGAGTCTCCACTGATCTCTTACATGGGTCCCTTGGTGGCATTTGCTGCGATTACCTCAAGCTACTTCGGTCACTTCTTAGGTGCACATGAAGGTCTAGTTGGACTTATCAAATCACGTTCACAAACGCCGGTGAGCAAAATCGAAAAAGGTTCAATGGTATTCATCGTTCTTACCACTTGGGTTGTGGCGATTGTTAACCCAAGCATCCTTGGCATGATTGAAACCATGGGCGCGCCAATGATCGCTGCGATCCTATTCTTGATGCCTGTTTTTGCTATGCAAAAAGTCCCAGCGATGGCGAAGTACAAAACTTCTGCACCTGTACAGATTTTCACAACTATCTGTGGTCTTGCTGCCATTAGTTCTGTAATCTACGGCGCGCTATAAACCGGGCTCTGATTCATCAGGACGGATAGCAAACAAATAGAATAATACTAAGCCTCCCTCTTGCTCGGGAGGCTTACTTTGAGGTAATCAATATGATTAGTGTTTTTGATATCTATAAGATCGGCGTTGGTCCTTCTAGTTCTCACACAGTCGGCCCAATGAAGGCGGGTAAAGAGTTTATTGATGACTTACGTGCAATGGGAAAATTGCGCGACATCACTAAAATCACCGTTGACGTCTATGGATCACTTTCACTGACAGGGAAAGGTCACCACACAGATATCGCCATCATCATGGGTCTTGCTGGCAACACCCCTGAGAAAGTCGATATCGACGCGATTCCAGGCTTTATCGCTCGCGTTGAAGAAACAGAACGCCTTCCTGTTGGCATGCACTGTCATACCGTCTCGTTTCCTAGAGACGGAGGAATGAACTTCCACCGTAGTAACCTCTCTTTGCACGAAAATGGCATGCAGATTCATGCTTGGATTGGTGAAGAGAAAGCCTACTCTAAAACCTATTACTCTATCGGCGGCGGTTTTATCGTTGACGAGGAAAACTTTGGTAAAGAAGAAGCCAACCCAATCAAGGTGCCTTACCCGTTCACATCAGCGGAAGAGCTCGTCAATCAATGTAAAGAGAGCGGGCTATCCATCAGCACCTTGGTGATGAAAAACCAAGCGGCAATGCACTCTGATGAAGAGTCTCGCACTTACTTTGCCAATATTTGGAAAACCATGCGCGAGTGTATGGATCGTGGTATGAACACCGAAGGTATTCTTCCGGGACCCCTGCGTGTACCGCGCCGTGCTGCGGCGTTGCGTCAGCAACTGTTGACCTCTGAGAAGACGACCAATGACCCTATGTCTGTGGTCGATTGGGTGAACATGTTCGCCTTTGCGGTGAATGAAGAGAACGCAGCAGGTGGCCGTGTCGTAACCGCGCCAACCAATGGTGCATGTGGCATCATCCCTGCGGTGCTCGCCTACTACGACAAGTTCATTCAAACCGTGACAGAAAAAGATTACATCCGCTACTTTGCTGCATCTGGCGCCATTGGCGGTCTGTACAAACGTAACGCCTCGATTTCTGGCGCTGAAGTGGGTTGTCAGGGTGAAGTCGGTGTCGCCTGTTCGATGGCGGCGGCGGGTCTTGCTGAGCTTATGGGCGGTAGCCCTGAGCAAGTGTGCATGGCAGCGGAAATTGCGATGGAACACAACCTTGGCCTCACCTGTGACCCTGTTGCAGGTCAAGTTCAAGTACCTTGTATCGAGCGCAATGGCATTGCCGCTGTGAAGTCGATTAACTCGACTCGCATGGCGCTTCGCCGCTCGTCAGCACCAACAGTATCACTGGATAAAGTGATCGAAACCATGTTGGAGACGGGGAAAGACATGAACGCCAAATATCGTGAAACCTCGCAAGGTGGTTTGGCCGTTAAAGTGATCTGCTAATCCGGTGATGTACTCGCTTACCTTTGAGTCGGTTACATTCGTTCGGGTTTGAGTAAAAAAGGGAGCGCTGAATATCAGCGCTCCCTTTTTCGTTGAGTTAATTCAGCTCGAAAACCAGCATCACAGCAGCACTTGTGAAGCGAGCAATGCGCTACCAAACAGCAATGACAGCACCAGCATCAACGGCCCACCCTCTGCGGTGTAACGCTGCGATTGAGTATCGGCCAGCCGCAGTGCATACACCATGGCAAGCGGTACAAACACCGCTAAAAACACCAAGATAATTCCGGCATAGCCCAACACCGCTAAAAATTGATCCGCCGCAAACAGCGACCCCAGTAGTGGAAAGATGAACGTCAACACATAGGTCACGACGCGATTTTGGTGGAACATATCGCGATTCTGGTTATACAGCGCCATAGCGACACCAAAAAACGATGTCAGCAATGCCAATCCGGTAAACAGTGACAGCAAGGTGCCGATCCAGCGGGAATGATGCTCGAAAGCAGCGATCAAATCGCCCACCCCTTTCAACTCACCCAACTGGGTAGGGTTCAGATTCCCGACCACGGCAAACAGCCAACACAAATAGCAGAAAAGCGGTATCACCGAACCGATGATGACCATGTTTCTCAGTTCGCGGTCCGTCGCCTGCGAATTGTAAGCAACCAAAGAAGGGATCACGACCATAAAACCAAAACTGGTAAAGAGTACGGCGCTGGTTTTGAACAGTTGCCAATGGTCGTCATTGAGCACTCGATTTAAGTGATCAAAATGAAAATCTGGCAGCAAAAACGCCAGTGTGGTCGCGAGACACGCGATCATGACCAAGAATAAGCCGCGGTTAAGCTTATCGATAATGCCGGTTCCGGCGGCGATCACCCCACCAGCGAGAACAGTAAAACCAATCTGGCTTTGAGTGGGTGTGATAGCCAAGCCCATTGCCGCCATCAACTGACTGACCAAATCCGCTGCGCCTAAGATGTAGGCCATCAATAAACAGATGAGCAGTGCGCATAAAAGCGCGTTGGTGATCCATTGACCACTTTTTCCTAACGTGTTGCGCGCGATGGAGTTCAGGCCAAGTCCGCCACCGGATTTTAACGTTGCTTCAAGCAGTAACAAGGCGGCGTAGGTGGTACCCGCGCAGATCACGATCATCAGTAAGGTGCCAGACCATAGACCAAATTGCGCCAATACCATAGGTATAGCGAGCATGCCGGCACCCAGTGCCGTACCCGAAATAATGAGGGAGCTTCCCAAGAGTTTTGTATTCATAACAATGTTTTCTGTGTTAGTGCGTGTGGAGTAAATGTGCGCTGCCCAGCGCGGTGGCTAACGGTCAGAAACAATAGGAATAATGGTGTTTGACGTCGTGATATAGAGAGACAAGTGACGATAAAGAAGCAGAATGAGAATAGAGCGAGTAAACAGGCGTGACAGCACAGTGTGGCGACCCTTCCGTCGGCTCGATAATAGGCGTAGTAATTTTAACAATCATTGAACTATCCAAGGCGATGCAGCAATCCGTGCCAGAAAAACAGCCTATCCTCTGCTGCCGTGCCCAGTTTGGGCCCAGCCCATCTTAAACATCATCCTCGTGATTGCAACGCCTGCCACGTTGAGTGATGAATTATTGGCCAACGTAGTGCGCAACACCATGAACCCGACGTCGATGGACGAGCACACAAAAAAAGCGAAGTCATCTATCCTTCGCTTTTTACACAGAATTCTTTACCTGCCGCTACGCTGTGGCGATTACTCGCCTTTGTAAATACAACCGGCCGTGCAGGTCTCTTTAATTTCAACCTTGCTTAATAGAGGCAGTGACGGTTTGAGCTCGTTCCAGATCCATTTGGCCAATACTTCACTGGTTGGGTTTTCCAGTCCCTTGATGTCATTAAGGTAGTAGTGGTCAAGGCGGTCATAAATCGGTTTAAACGCCGCTTTGATTTCCGCAAAGTCGACAACCCAACCAGTGTGAGGATCCACCTCGCCCTCGACATACAGGCGAACTAAGAAAGAATGACCATGAAGGCGACCACATTTGTGTCCTTCTGGCACATGGGGCAAGTGATGCGCGGCTTCGAACATGAATTCTTTGTATAGTTCAGTTTTCATTTTGACTCTCGGGTTTTTAAAGAGTGGCAATACTAAGGAATTAGTATAGTCGAGACAAGCGCGAAATCCGTTGAATGACCAAGCAAACGCTTTCCCTTCCACACCTCTTATCTGTAGCACGGCGGAAAAACGTCACAGCGTCAAGTTTTTGATTACAACAGTTACACATCACATTTACACACCACTAACATGTGTCGCATCACAGTCTCAAATAAACCTACTTTCTATAGCGGTATCTATCCAAGATCATAGTGATGTCAGTTCCAACTCATACCAAGAAACGATCATGCGTCTAACCATAACTACAAAACTCTTGATTACCCTACTCTCCGTTTTTGGTTTGGTGTTGCTTGCCTCGACAAGCTACCAATATCTTCAGCAACGTGAGCTATTAAATTCGGTACTCAGTGAGCAGCTCCATGATAAAGCCAGCAACTACTTTGACAGCCTCAATATGATGATGTTGACAGGCACGATGGCGCAAAAAGAAACCTTGCGTCAGAAGGCGTTAGCTCAAGATGGCATTGAACAAGTACGTGTGTTGCGCTCGGATCTCGTCACCAAGCTCTACGGCCCAAGCAACGACAATCAAAGCCCCGTCGATGACATTGACCAACGAGCGCTCAGCGGCGAATTGGTGATTGAGCCCATTCAAGCAGAATGGGGCTCAGGGATTGTGGTCGCCATGCCAATGAAATCGAGTGAGAACTATCGAGGCACGAACTGCGTGGCCTGTCATATGGCACCAGAAGGGGAAGTGCTCGGTGCTATCCGCCTTGAGTACAATCTGTCACACGTCAATCAAATGGTCAGCCAGCGTACACTGATTGCCTTAGCGATCATGTCCGCCTTTGGGTTTGTCGGTTTTCTCGTCACTATGGGCATCATCCGCAAAACCATTGTTCAGCCCATCCAAAAGACCTCGCGCTTTATGCAAAGTGTCAGTGATTCCAAAAACCTTACTCAGCGCGTCGTCTCCAAGCAAGGTGATGAAATTGGCCAACTGGCCAAAGCCATCAACTCATTTATGGACACAGTGACCAGCAGTCTGAGTCAAGTGCAAGCGACTTCCCATCAGGTGGCGCACTCAGCCAATCAGTTAACGCACGTGGCGCAAATTACCGACGATGCCGCTGGCAACCAACAGCAAGAGACCGACGAAGTTCAAGCCAATATTGAGCAGATGCAAGCGCAGCAACTCGATGTCGAACAAGCGACAGTAAACGCCTCTGAACTGATCAAGCACACCACCACGATTGCCGAACACAGTGCAACAAGGGCGCACAACGCCAGTGACGAAATCAAACATCTTGTGACCGACATTGAGCAAGTCAAAGGTAATTTGGTCGATTTGAATCAGCAAACCGTCGAAGTCTCATCGATTTTAGAGGTCATCAAAGGCATCGCAGAGCAAACCAACTTATTGGCGCTGAATGCGGCCATTGAAGCGGCCCGTGCTGGCGAACAAGGACGTGGCTTTGCGGTGGTTGCGGATGAAGTCAGGCAGCTGGCCAGTCGCACCGCAGAGGCGACCGGCAGTATCGAAAAGATCATTGCGGATTTTCAAAGCGATAGCCAAACGTCGCTCGCGTCCGTCGACACGGTGTGCGACACCGCCCATCAACGATCAAGTGAGGTGGAGCAGTTGTCCGTCGCCATGTCCGAAGTGGTTTCAGAGATGCAGCAAGCCCTCTCCCACGCCACCAGCATTCAAAGTCAGAGCAGCAATACCTCGCACTTGACGCAAGAAGTTCAGCAGAAAGTCGACGTCATCACTCAACACGCGCGGGCAACCTCGGATTCGGCGGCACAAACACGAGACATCAGTATGAATCTTGAACAGTTATCCGAGCAATTAGAGGATCTTCTTAATCAGTTTTCTCTTTCTCAACCGAAATGAGTGGATATGAACGGTTTTTCGCCAACTTATCGACATTAATGGTTGAAGCATATTAATTGAAAGGTAATATGTGCCATTGAATAGTTAGAATTCTACCCAACCCAATGTTTTGCTCACGCATTGTCCAATGACGGTTTTGCAAACATTGGGTTGAATTTTTACTCAATGGAGAATATTGAAAACATGACTTACGCGCCTGTATCAGACGTTTTGAAAGGTCAGCTAGCGGTAGACAGTGAAGTCACTGTACGAGGCTGGATCCGTTCACGTCGTGATTCCAAAGCTGGAATCTCTTTCCTTGCCATTTATGACGGCTCTTGTTTCGACCCGATTCAGGCCGTGGTCCCTAATAATCTTAATAATTACGACGACGAAGTACTTAAGCTCACCACGGGCTGCTCTGTTGAAGTAACGGGTAAGATTGTTGAGTCTCCTGCGAAAGGCCAAGACTTTGAGCTTGCCGCTACAGACGTAAAAGTGGTCGGCTGGGTCGAAGACGCAGAAACCTACCCTATGGCGAAAACTCGCCACTCTATCGAGTACTTGCGTGAAGTCGCGCACCTACGTCCGCGCACCAACGTAATCGGTGCGGTAGCACGTGTACGTAACTGTCTATCTCAAGCCATTCACCGTTTCTACCACGAGCAAGGCTACTTCTGGGTATCAGCGCCACTGATCACCGCTTCTGATGCAGAAGGTGCTGGTGAAATGTTCCGCGTATCTACGCTAGACATGGAAAACCTACCTCGCAATGACGAAGGTAAAGTGGACTACAACGAAGACTTCTTCGGTAAAGAGACCTTCCTAACCGTATCTGGTCAGCTTAACGCGGAAGCTTACGCCTGTGCACTAAGCAAGGTGTACACCTTTGGTCCGACTTTCCGCGCGGAAAACTCAAACACCAGCCGCCACCTAGCGGAGTTCTGGATGGTTGAGCCTGAAGTAGCGTTTGCCGAACTAGACGATGTCGCTAAATTGGCGGAAGACATGCTGAAGTACGTCTTTAACGCCGTTCTTGCAGAGTGTCGTGATGACCTTGAGTTCTTCGCACAGCGCATCGACAAAGAGGCCATCACTCGTCTAGAGCAGTTTGTCTCTTCTGACTTCGCACAAGTGGACTACACAGACGCGATCCAGATCCTGCTTGATTCTGGTCGTGAGTTCGAATTCCCTGTGGAATGGGGCATCGACATGTCTTCTGAGCACGAGCGCTTCCTCGCTGAAGAACACTTCAAAGCACCGGTTATTGTGAAGAACTACCCGAAAGACATCAAAGCATTCTACATGCGCGCGAACGATGACGGTAAAACCGTTGCGGCAATGGACGTACTGGCACCTGGCATCGGCGAAATCATCGGTGGTTCTCAGCGTGAAGAGCGTCTAGACATCCTAGATGCACGTATGCGCGAAGTCGGCATCGACCCTGAGCACATGAGCTGGTACCGAGACCTACGTCGTTACGGCACCGTGCCACATGCAGGCTTTGGTCTAGGCTTCGAGCGTCTCGTCTCTTACGTAACAGGTATGGGCAACGTTCGTGACGTGATCCCATTCCCACGTACGCCACGCTCGGCGAACTTCTAAACGTTCGGCCTCTCGATTTAGTGCAAAAAACCTCCGTCTCACGCGGAGGTTTTTTTCGCTTTCTTATAAAAATTGCGACCCGCTTTTCCCCTTCAGGGGAGGACTTAACCCAAGAAAAAGGCGCGTTGATGTTAAAAATTGACCAAATATAACTTTTCTTCATTTTTCCCTGAATTGTCGGTTGTATGGCTGTTAGGAGAAAGGTATAAATAACCAAGTTTATTAACGCCTCCCTTCGACTAACATGGATGACGATTATGTTTGAAAAAGTTGTAGCTGCTCCGGCAGATCCTATTCTTGGACTCACTGAAGAGTTTAAAAAAGATCCACGCGCTGAAAAAATTAACCTTGGCGTCGGTATCTACAAAAATGAACAAGGCGAAACCCCTGTTCTTGCCACGGTAAAAAAAGCGGAAGCTGCACTGGTCGAAACTGAAAAAACCAAGTCATACCTAACCATTGAAGGCACAGCAGAGTACGGCCTTGCCGTACAAAAACTGTTGTTTGGCGAGCAGTCAGACATTGTCGTGAACAAACTGGCTAAAACAGCGCAAGCCCCTGGTGGTACAGGCGCGCTACGTGTAGCTGGCGAATTCATTAAGCGTCAATTGGGCGATGTAAAGATCTGGATCAGTAACCCTACTTGGGCAAACCACAACGGCGTATTTACCGCCGCAGGCATCGAAACCGCGCAATACAGCTACTACAACGCCGAAACTAAAGACAAAGATTTCGCAGCAATGCTCGCCGATCTTGACAACGCGTCTGCAGGTGATGTTGTCCTGCTGCACGGCTGCTGCCACAACCCAACCGGCATCGATCCAACATTGGAAGAGTGGGAAACTCTTGCAAAGCTGGTTGCTGAAAAACAACTTCTCCCTCTGTTTGACTTCGCCTACCAAGGTTTTGCTAAAGGCGTGGAAGAAGATGCGGAAGGTCTACGTATTTTCGCTCAATACAACAAAGAAATTTTGGTCGCGAGCTCGTTCTCTAAGAACTTTGGTCTGTACAACGAGCGTGTGGGTGCTTTCACCTTAGTAGCACAAACTGAGCAAATCGCTGAAACTGCGTTTTCTCAAGTCAAAGCCATCATCCGTTCGATCTACTCGAACCCACCTGCACACGGCAGTGCTGTCGTGACGCACATTCTTGGCAACGCCGAGCTTCGTGCCGAGTGGGAAGCGGAAGTGAAAGAGATGCGCGACCGTATTCAAGCGATGCGTGAACTGTTTGTTGCGACCTTGAAAGAGCAAGGCGTCGATGCTGACTTTAGCTTCATTGAACGTCAAAACGGCATGTTCTCGTTCTCTGGCCTCAGCAAAGAGCAAGTCGCGCGACTAAAAGATGAGTTTGCTATCTACATCGTCGGCTCTGGTCGCATCAGCGTTGCAGGCATGACACGTTCAAACATGCTGCCACTTTGTCAGGGAATCGCCGCCGTACTTTAATTCGGCAGTGATAAGTGGATAGACAATAGCCAGCGGATACGCTGGCTATTTTTGTTTGTGGGGTTTATCGGTCCGCTAGTTTGCCAAATACTCTCGTCTCGATAAGCGCTTACTTTGAGGAATACTGGCCTAAGCTAGAGCAGAAATCGCAGTGACACCCCCGCTTCGTTGGTTTGCGCGCTACCAGCTTGGCTTGCAGTATCATAATCACTGTCTCGATAAGTGTAAAAGCCGCCCAGAATGAAACGTTGACTGACGCGATAATGCGCACTGATGGAATAGCTCTGCTCATCAACGATGTTACTGCGCGTCAACTGCGCCTGCCCTTCCAATTTCCAATGTGTCGATAACGCATATTGAGCACCGATACTTGCGCCCCATACGCCGCCATGATCGCTGTAAAATTTATCATCCGTCGCATCATCGGTTTGTGAAGCCCAGAGGTAGCCAAACTTACCCATTGCAAACAGATCAAGTTTGTCACTGGCCGCAACACGATAGCCGACGCCTGGCAGAAGGGTATAAAGGTTGGTGGTGATGTCGTCCGGATGCAAAAAGCGCGCGGAGTAATCGAGCTGAGTGAACCAGTGTTCCCCCACAGCCCAGCGCCCAGCGACAGTGAGATCGGTCACTTTGCTGTCAGCGTCAGATTGATCCATTGAGCCTGCACTGAGGTAGGCACCCAAGTAATCATAGTGGTTGTGCCAGTTTGAAGAAGGCGCTGACGGTGAAGATTGAGCCCATACACTCATCGGCAAAGCGACAAGGCTGGCAAAAAGAGAAGATGTGAGATGGCGTTTCATTGTTACTACTTACGCTCCATGAAAGTATTCACTCAGTGTTTTCACTATAGCGCAAATTTCATCACGGCTGCGTGCGCCTGATCTACAAAGTAATAATCAGCTCATCTTGTTGATTAGATTCGATTTTAGCATGCGACTGGCGACATACTCGTTCGATTTGGGACGGCTCCAATTCGTAGGGCATCACCAATTTGAGTTCGGATATCCCTTCGAGCTTGGCAAGCTCCAACAAGATAACAATATTGGATTCGTCACTGCGATTTGCCGAGAGTGATTTTAGCGCGTTGTCCCACAGCCTATCTTCAACCGATACCGTCTCTTTAATGGTGTCTTTCCAAGCAAGGCTAAAGATCGGGGCGAAAGTGCTCATCGCTTCGAGAAACGTCCACTTTTTACTGCATGAGGCACTTAAGAACGACGTGTAGTCAAATTCTACTCTTGCGCTATTTTGATGTTCCATATCATCCCCCGTACACATGGCAACACGTTGTACTCAATATCAATGATTCGGTTGCATATAGCAATAGGATATAGAAGATCGGTCTTTTATAGCTCTATTTCGTTTAAAACGGCTATATAAAAAGCAATGCGGTAACAATTGTCGTACAAGAGCGAGACAAGTTGGATATTGGCTAGAAATATTTTCAGCAGCGAAATTTATCCTAGCGAATATCGACGACTCGACTTGCTTTGCGATATTGAACGCGCCACCCTTGCCACTTTGGCAACTCCCAACGTTTTGGGTCGCCTTTCCTCAATCCCGAGTCATAAATCACCTCAACACATTTTCTTGTCGGGTAGTATTCGACACGCAGGTTTAAATCACCGAGGTGACATTCAAACGGATAGGTTTGGGCGAACTCCTCATACTCCCAGTAGGGAATACCTTCGAACGCGAAATCATCTTCACTAAATAGGGCGAGTTCTTCGACACTTGACAGTTCAAGTAGCGCCAGCTGTTCTCGGAACCAAGATTCAAATGTCACCGCTGGCGCCGCCTCACCCGCTAACTGCTGATAGAGCACGTAATGCTTGATCGCTTTGGTCATCTTGTGAACAAATCCTGGCAACACACGCTGTGCATACACCGCATCTATGAGCGGCGTCATCACCAGTACCCCTGTCGCTTCTTCAAGTCGAGTAGCCACGACTCTTCCTGCATACACCAGCTCAAGGGTGACTTGGGTTTGATCCCCCTCCACCACTTCACCCTCTCTCCACTCACCAAGATTTAACGTCGCAAAGGTGTCTAACGGCAACGGCAGAATAAACGTTGCCAGATTCAGCGTTTGTTTGACGCCTCGCCCCGGTAAGCTGTGCGTATCTAAAACCAGTGCTCCCTGCGTCTGCGCTTTCAGGCGGTGCTGGCGAGGAAGCTGTACCTCCAGTTCACCATTAGCGAATGCGTCTGGCCGTTTTAAGCGACGCACAAACGCGAGCTCTGGGTGCAAGCGCGCGATTTCCGCAATCAGCTCGCTGTGTTGATAGCGAGAAGCCACCTCAAGTTGAGGTAATTCAAACAGCTCACGCATTTGCATGGATAACCGCTGAGCTTCGTCAAGAGCAGCGGCGTCGACTTCTACTCCGGTATATCGCTTGCCACGCACTAACCCAATGGCCAAGGCACCATCACAGCCTAGCGGCTCTTGCTGATCCAACTTACTTAGGCGCTCCTCATCCGAAGTCAGTTTGTACAGTGAAGCCGGCGTGGCAAGCACTGCGGTCATATCAATCATCGCCTCTTTGAGTGCTTTTTTCGGCATACGCGAGACAAGATCGGCATAGAGCGCGTCAATGGGTAAAGGATAGAGTCGCTTACCGTGCTCCGTCGCCACGCCCTTCTCATCCACCGCTTGCATCGCGCGAAGAAGCGACGCCGCTTGATTCAGCGAACGCTCTGGTAGTGGTTCTAAAAAATCCAACTGTGACAGAGGTTTGCCGCACACCGCCGCCGCTAACATGGCTTCGGTCAGGGCTTCACGCTGCATTTCTGGTGGTGTGTGCTCAATCAGCGCTGCATGCTCACCATACAAACGCACACAAACGCCCTCCATCACGCGCCCTGCTCGCCCCGCTCGCTGCTTGGCACTCGCTTTTGAGATCGCTTTTAAACTCAAGGTCGTTTTGCCATTGCGTTGCTCGGTTCTGCGCTCAAGTCCGCTGTCGATGACGAGCCCGATGTTATCAATGGTCAACGACGTTTCCGCCACATTAGTCGCCAGCACGATCTTTTTCTTGGCTTGCACCGTCAAGGCGACATCGCGTTGATGATCAGTAACAGACGCATGCAAGGGTGCAACGATAATCTGCTCTAATTGCGCAAGTCGGCTGGCGCATTGTGCAATCTCTTTACGCCCGGGTAGAAACACCAGAATGTCACCATCGAGATCGCGCATCGCAGCTACCTCCTCGAACACTCGCTCTTCTAACCGACGTCCATCTGGCAACTGTTGCGAGTGAGTGGCGCGATGGCAAAGGGAAACCTCATACACTCGACCCTCTGCCGATAAACGTTCGGCGCCGAGGTAACGCGCAAGATTTTCACCATCCAGCGTCGCTGACGTCACTACCAGTTTTTGCGCTCTTGGGCGGCGAAGCAAGGCCACCAGTAAATCGGTATCCCAGCGGCGCTCGTGGTATTCATCCACCACAATGTAATCGAAATCGGCCAGTTGGTTCTCACTGTACCAACGCAGTGCGACGCCCGGAGTGACAAACACCACTTTTGTCTTGTCGTCGTAGAGGTTGTCTAGCTTAATGGCATAGCCTACCTCTTTACCAAGCTCACTCTCGCTAGTGGTGGCAAGAAACTGCGCTAGCGAGGTACAAGCAATGCGCCTCGGCTCGACGACTAGCACTCGACCTAGGTCACTGAGCCACAGAGGCAAACGGGTCGATTTTCCCGATCCCGTTTGCGCTTCCACCACCAAATCCGTTTGCTGGATGCGTTTGAGAAACTCGGTTTTTAAGTGATCAATGGGTAACGATGACATAGTTGATGAGCGCTGATAGTAAAAGGGGTGAGTATAACGAGCATCGAGGTAAAGCCCAACCTCACACCCTCTTTGCGTGCGTTTAATATTCGGTTTACTTTAGGTTTGCGAATCCCTATCATTTTCAGGTTCCTAGTTCCAAAGGTCCATTGGCCAACACCCTACTTATAGGCATGTGATGAATAACGATAAACGCCCACTCTATATCCCTTTTGCAGGGCCAGCACTTCTTAGCACTCCTCTGCTCAACAAAGGCAGTGCGTTCACCGCAGAAGAACGCAGTTCTTTTAACTTAGAAGGTTTACTTCCCGAAACCACAGAAACCATTCAAGAACAGGTTGAACGCGCTTACCAGCAGTACAAAAGCTTCGAAAGTGACATGGATAAGCACATTTACTTGCGCAACATTCAAGACACCAACGAAACGCTCTTCTACCGCTTGGTGCAAAATCATGTCTCAGAGATGATGCCGATCATCTACACCCCAACCGTTGGGGCGGCATGTGAGAATTTTTCCAATATTTACCGTCGTGGACGAGGCTTGTTCGTCTCTTACGCCAATCGAGATCGCATTGATGATATCCTCAACAATGCATCGAACCACAATGTCAAAGTGATCGTGGTGACCGATGGCGAACGTATTCTTGGCTTGGGAGACCAAGGCATTGGCGGCATGGGCATTCCCATTGGTAAATTGGCGCTCTACACTGCGTGTGGCGGTATCAGCCCTGCCTACACGCTTCCGATCGTATTGGATGTGGGTACAAACAACCCGCAACGCCTCGCTGACCCTATGTACATGGGCTGGCGTCATCCGCGCATTACTGGTGTTGAGTATGACGCATTTGTTGAAGAATTCATGCAAGCCGTCGCGCGCCGCTGGCCTGACGCGTTGATTCAGTTTGAAGATTTCGCGCAGAAGAACGCAATGCCACTGCTTGAGCGATACAAAAACCGCGTCTGTTGCTTTAACGATGACATTCAAGGCACTGCTGCCGTCACTGTGGGCTCGTTGTTGGCCGCGTGCCAAGCAGCTGGCAGCAAACTCTCTGAGCAACGCGTCACCTTCTTAGGCGCAGGTTCGGCTGGCTGCGGCATTGCTGAAGCAATCATCGCGCAAATGGTCTCTGAAGGGATTTCTGATGAGCAAGCACGCTCTCAGGTCTACATGGTCGACCGTTGGGGCCTGCTTCAAGAAGGCATGCCAAACCTACTCGATTTCCAACAGCGTTTGGTACAAAAACATAGCAACACCAAAGCGTGGCAATCTGAGGGGACGGGATTCTCGCTGCTTGATGTGATGCGCAACGCCAAACCGACCGTGCTGGTCGGCGTTTCAGGTGCGCCAGGGCTGTTCAGTGAAGAAGTGATCAAAGAGATGCACGCGCACTGCTCTCGCCCGATTGTGTTCCCACTGTCGAACCCAACAAGCCGCGTGGAGGCGACGCCAAACGACATCCTTCGCTGGACAAATGGTGAAGCACTGGTTGCAACAGGTAGCCCGTTTGCGCCGGTGGTGTTGGACGGCAAAACCTACCCTATCGCACAGTGCAACAACAGCTATATCTTCCCAGGCATCGGCTTGGGCGTCCTTGCCGTACAAGCTAAGCGAGTAACAGACGAAATGCTGATGGAATCAAGCCGCGCATTGGCGACTTGCTCACCGCTGGCGATTAATGGTCAAGGGGCGCTGCTGCCACCGCTCGAAGCGATTCATTCTGTATCGAAGAAGATTGCCTTCGCCGTGGGCAAAAAAGCCATTGAACAAGGGGTCGCCCTTGAGATTACTGACGAAGCGCTAGAAGAAGCGATTGATAACAGTTTCTGGCAGCCGGTGTACCGCCGCTACAAGCGCACTGCATTCTAACCCGTCTCAACGCCTCTGCTTAGCAGGGGCGCTTTTATTTATGATGATTGTATTTAACTATCTTGACCCATTGGGTCGCGGGCTTTTGCCCTACCTCAGTGAGATATCCACCGCACTCATCGCCTGTTTGCTCGTCATGGGCGGGGGTGATATTAACGCGCTTTTGAGACGTTGGTTACGCCCTTACCATTTCTTAATCCGCACCGCAGTGTTTATCTTGATTAATGCGTTTGGTTACGGCTTAATCATCGTAAAAGCAACGCCTTACCTCAATATGACACTGAGAAACCTCCAACCTGGGATGATGTTTTCCATCGTGATACTCTGTTTCATCATCATAGGATTATGGGCTCAAAGGAATCGACAAATTTAGTGCGTAAACTGTTTCACCGCCGCTCAACCGCCGAACACACACTGGGGATTATCAAATCACTGGTGAAATGGCTACTATTGGCCACGCTTGCGCTCGCCATCGTGTTAGTCGCGATTGATCGTTGGGTGTCGATGCAAACTCGCGAGCAGTTGTTTACCAGCGCGGATCAGATTGACCAATTTGATGTGGCCGTGGTCCTCGGGACGAGCAAATACCTCGGCAAAATACTCAACACATACTACATCAACCGTATTGACGCCGCGATCGCTCTTTATGATCAAGGTAAGGTGTCAAACTTTTTGCTCAGCGGTGACAATGCCCACCGTTCGTATAACGAGCCCTGGACGATGAAACGCGATCTTTTGCGCGCCAACGTCCCTGAAAACCACATTTTTCTCGATTACGCGGGTTTTCGAACCCTTGACTCTGTGGTGCGAGCCAAAGAGATTTTCGATACCGATAACTTCTTAATCATCACCCAGAAATTTCACTGCGAACGCGCGCTGTTCATCGCCAACTATCACCAAATCAACGCCCGCTGTTATGCCGTCGCAGGCCCATCGGATCAATCGGGATCTAAGGTGCGTTTAAGAGAAGTGTTTGCGCGGGCAAAAGCGGTGTTGGACCTTTACATCACTAACGCCAAGCCTAAATTTCTTGGCCCCAAAGAGCCAATTATGGCCAGCGCCGAGCCCGTCAAACAACAGGTAGAGAGTGACGACTTCGACGAACCGCTGTTCGAGTATCTAGATGCAGCGGGCAGCGATGCAGAATCAGCGCAATAACGCCACTACTCGCTCAGTTCAACACAATTCCGCCCACTGCGCTTGGCTTTATAGAGCGCTTCATCCGCACGAATCAACATCTCATTGGTACGCTCTTCGCCCAGTGTCGCAACACCAATACTGGTGGTGAGCGGGTCACCGTGCACCCAAATGTGCGCCTCAACTTTACGTCGTAGCCGCTCGCCAAGTTCGCAGGTGTCGAGCACATTCATCCCCGGACAGAACACCACAAACTCTTCGCCGCCCCAACGAACCAAACGCTGCTCTGCTTGGAGCGACGTCAGCAGCACCATAGTAAACTCCTTTAAAATGTCATCGCCAATGGCATGGCCATACTCATCATTGACCTGTTTAAAATGGTCAATATCCAAATAGAGAATCGACAACACTTTGCCGCCTATCGGCAGATCATCATAATGCTTGTTGAGCCAATCTCGGATCGCGTGGCGGTTCATCGCGCCGGTAAGGGGATCGCGATGAGCAAGCTCGGCAAACTCGATGTTCTTAGCGCGCAACGATTGGTTCATCGCGTGTAAGTGATGTTGGCGCGCTTTGACTCGTTGAATGGCAAGGCGACTTCGCTTAATTTCGTACATGCTGTAAGAGAGCGCTAACCCCACCCAACAGGCCAGCAATAGCGCCATCAAGGTTTCGCCAGAGACATACTCCCCGGTGAATTCAATACGCTCAATCACCAGAGTGTAGTCGCCCTCATCCATGCCTGATCCAGTAGCAAACTCGATTCGATTCACATTGGTAAACTCAGGCGCGGCATGTTCAATAGGAATATCCAAATCCGCCAGCCACCACGTCATCACTTGTAAATTGGCTTTGGGTAATGTCATCTCTTGCGCTGAAGTAGGTGGCAGAAACTCAAGCCCGTTGTATTTGTGAGTATACTCATCATCGATGGTTGAATAGGCTGGATTAAAATTGCGCAAATAAAAGCGCATCGGCACACTTTCACCCTCTTGATTTGTGAGTGAAACGGCAAATTTGATGGTGTGATAATGGGTCAGGTCAAGCCCGACATCAGGCTGGCTATCAATATGAATAGAGATGCCACAATAGGGCCAGCGGTATTTCTCCGAGGAGCGAATTTTGCATTGGAGTACGCTGCGCTGAGACTCTGTCGCCAACGATGCTTGAGAGCGTCCGCCTTGACCTTGATCACTGGTCGGATAAAACGAATACGCATCGGGCGTCACGGCTAACACTCGCCGGTCACCATATATCCCATACAGCAACACCACCACTAAGGTCAGCACCACAAGGCCAAATACCGTTTTATGGATCGCTTTCAATCTACACCCATAGCTATAACGAAAAGAATCAATAAAGTATGAGACAGACTCTACCACAATGCGACATTATCCTTGACTCAATGTCACACATTCGCCCGAGAATCTCGGCCAATGTCGCGAAAAATGGTGGCAAGAATCCCACCCTGTTTTCTGTTACACTCAGGCCGAACACGTATTTGGCGTAAGCTATGCGGAAAAAAAATAAAACAGAGTAATGTCATGTCACTAATCGTAAAAGGCACCCTCAGCAAGATGACGGCATCGCTGGGAGATCAAGTCCAATACTCACTGCCTGTCGGTGAGTCATCTGTCGCACTCAACCCACTCATCGGTCAAACGCTGACCTTAACGCACACTGGAAACATCTTTTGCTGTTCATGTGGCAAGAAAACCAAAAAAAGTTACTCACAAGGTCACTGCTTTGTCTGTATGAAAAAACTGGCCAGTTGCGATATGTGCATCATGAAGCCAGAAACCTGCCATTATGATCAAGGCACTTGCCGTGAGCCGCAGTGGGGCGAAGAGAACTGCATGGTCGATCACTATGTGTATCTGTCCAATACCTCTAGCCTAAAGGTAGGTATTACCAGACACACCCAGATCCCAACCCGCTGGATTGACCAAGGGGCCACGCAAGGGCTGCCCATTTTTAAAGTGAAAACGCGCCATATTTCTGGTCTGATTGAAGTAGAATTGGCCAAACACATTGCCGATAAGACCAACTGGCGAACCCTGCTTAAAGAAGACGGTGCCCCAATAGCGCTAGAAGAGAAGTTTGCCGAGCTACTGCCGCTGGTTGAAGAGAAGATCGCCGAGATCAAACAACAATTTGGTGACGATGCGATTGAGGTGCTACCGAGCCAGATAACGCCGATTCACTACCCCGTGACAGAGCACCCGACTAAGATCACCTCGCACAACTTTGACAAAGAACCTGTCGTGAGTGGCGTTCTACAAGGCATCAAAGGTCAATACATGATTTTTGACACAGGTGTTATCAATATTCGTAAATTCACCTCATACGAAGTGGAAGTGAGTGCATAATCACTGCCCCAACTGCATTATCAGACTTAATGATGAGTGGATCGCATAGTCTTTTTTCCTAACGTACAAAAAGCGCCCTTTGGCGCTTTTTGTACGTTAGGATAGTGTGGCGATGTGCTATGGATTGAGAATGCGTTTTAGCTCGTCAAAAAACAGATCCACTTCTTGTAGCGTGTTGTAGTGCATAAAGCCGACACGCAATACGCCACCACTGGCTTCAAGCCCTAATTGCCTCACCAAACCTAGCGCATAAAAATGGCCGCTCCAGACACAGATGTTGCGCTCACCTAAACGTTTCGCGACCTCTTCTGGCGTAAACTCATCAAAGGTTAAGGCAAAGGTCGGCGTGCGCAGCTCACTGCTCGCATGAGTCCGCCCCCACAAGGTGACACCTTGTAGCTCATCCAAACGAGAGAGAAAACGCTCGTTGAGCGCCGTTTCATGCTGATTGTATTGACGAAATGAAGCAACCAATTTGTCACGTAACGAATCGCCTTGCTCTCCCCACTGGGCAAGATAGTGCACCGCGGCAATCAGCCCAGCCAAGCCTTCAAAGTTTTGCGTACCCGTCTCAAAGCGACCGGGGCCTAAGTCTGTTGCGGGCTCCACTTTATAAGGCGTGAGTGCCTGCAACCACTTTGGCGCCACATACGCCATGCCGACATGAGGACCAAAAAACTTATAGGCGGAACAGGCAAGAAAGTCACAACCAAGTGCCATCACATCCACCAAGTGATGCGGCGCGTAATGCACTGCGTCAACGTACACCATAGCGCCTACTTGTTGCGCTGCCTCAACCACGCGTTTGACATCCACAATAGAACCGGTGGTGTTCGACGCCAAAGTCAGTGCCACCAGCTTAGTTTGCGGTGAAAGTAACGTGAGCAGATGGTCAATATCTAAGCTGCAATCGTCTTGATTGACGCGTGCTTGATGAACCACCGCGCCTTTGTCTTGCGCCGCTTGTTGCCAACTAGAGACGTTCGAATAGTGATCCAGCGCTGACACAATCACTTCATCACCGATTTGCCAGTCACGGCTGATAGCGCGGCTGAGCTGAAAAGTGAGAGAGGTCATATTGGGCCCAAAGACAATATTGTCAGCCGAAGGCGCGTTGAGTAGCGCAGCGGCGGTCTCCCGCGCTTTGGCCATCAACGAGGTCGTGTGCTGACTGGAGAAATAGTGTCCACCCAAATTGGCGTTGTATTGACCAAGGTAACCCTGCATCGCTTCCAGCACCGAAAATGGCACTTGTGAGCCGCCCGGACCATCGAGAAAGATGACTGGCAATTGGTTGTGGATCTGATTTAGGGCACCAAATTGTGAGCGGACTAAATTAGGAGTGAAGTTCATTTACCGCATCCTTTGCCGTCAACACAAACACATCCATATGCCCTTCTTCTCCTTCTATCACGGTGCGAATCGGCGTCGCATTGTGCCAAAGTTTGTTGTCAGCCAGCATCGCCACTTCACCGCTTTGTAAGGTTTTTCTAAAAAACGGCGCTTCATTGAAGCTGTTGTAAAGCATGATGTCACCCCCTTCGATATTGTGGCGGCCCATCCCGACCATCGCAATATGGTCAAAGCCATCTTGGTGGACGCCCTCTGGCGCCACTTGGGTTTCGTCGTAAACCGCAGAAATACGGATTTGATGAATTTCGATCTCCTGACCATTTGCCAAACCGTTCGATTCGACAAACACCTCACAGATCTCTCTCATGCCGTCACTTTGCAAGGTAGAGGCTTCAATGGGTTCGAATTGACGCACTACATCCCCTTGAAAACGGTTGATATCGTTGGTTTGCATAAACTCATGCTTATCCAGATCAATCACTTCTCCATCACGAAAAGCCACCACGGAGTAGCGACGCAGACGATACTGACCATCGGCGTGCTCAGTGTGCGGAAGATGGGAAAAGGAAGGCGCAAGTTGTTGAATCGCCTCCTCACTAAGCTGAGTTAATTGTAGGGTTGTTTCATGGTTATGTAGCATCATCGACTCCTTAATGAAGATACATTGCAATTTTTATAACATATATTTTACATTTATTATTTGCGCATATATCCCGCCAAATCAACTTTATTTGGCATTTACATCCAACAATGTTAACAATAAAAAATGTTTATCTAATTTATAGTTAATACTTAGTGAAGTAACCCATTTGATAACAAAAGAAGATGAGAAAACCAGCACGGTTCACTAGTCAAATTGAAGAGGATGCTTGTAATCAAAGAGTTAGTGGCTGTTTTTGCGCCCACACTCCACCCTTGTTGATCTAATCTATAACCATTTATTCCAGTGACAGACCTTGTTAACGCCGTGCTTAGACCCATATAATCGAGAAGTTAAAAATCAATAAGCGTCACCGCGATGGAGCACAAATGAGCGACGTAAAACACTGTAAATTACTCATTCTCGGTTCTGGCCCTGCTGGCTACACGGCAGCGGTTTACGCCGCACGAGCCAACCTTAACCCAGTACTGGTTACCGGCATGCAGCAAGGCGGTCAGTTGACCACCACAACGGAAGTGGAAAACTGGCCTGGCGATCCTGAAGGTCTCACCGGACCCGGTTTAATGGAGCGAATGAAAGAGCACGCAGAGCGCTTTGAGACCGAGATTGTGTTTGATCACATCAATGAAGTGGATTTCAGTCAGCGTCCATTTACGCTCAAAGGCGACAGCCGTCACTACACCTGTGATGCTCTTATTATCTCTACTGGCGCTTCGGCAAAATACCTTGGTCTGGAGTCAGAAGAAGCGTTTAAAGGGCGCGGTGTTTCCGCCTGTGCGACCTGTGACGGTTTCTTCTATCGCAACCAGAAAGTCGCGGTCGTGGGCGGTGGTAACACTGCGGTTGAAGAAGCGCTGTACCTATCCAATATCGCCTCTGAAGTGCATTTGATTCACCGCCGCGATACGTTCCGAGCGGAAAAGATCCTCATCAAACGCTTGATGGATAAAGTGGCAAGCGGCCATATTGTTCTGCACACCGACCGTACTCTTGAAGAAGTGGTTGGCGATGACATGGGCGTAACAGGCGTACGCATCAAGGACACCCAATCCGATGCGGTTGAGCAAATCGAAGTAATGGGGGCATTTATCGCTATCGGTCACCAACCCAATACCGCCATTTTCGCTGATCAGCTTGAAATGAAAGATGGCTACATCGTGGTGAAATCGGGTCTAGAGGGGAACGCGACCCAAACCAGCATCCCTGGCATTTTTGCAGCAGGTGATGTGATGGATCACAATTACCGTCAAGCCATCACTTCTGCGGGAACGGGCTGCATGGCAGCGTTAGATGCAGAGCGCTACCTGGATGGACTCGCAGATACGCAGTCAGCCTAACGGCCAATCGCTTGTGGCGCTTTTTGGCGCTTATCTCAAATCCCTAAAACCTCGCGGTATTCCCGCGAGGTTTTCTTTTGTATAATGCGCGGCTTAAATCAAAATAATAATTCTCATTAAGCCTTTACCATGGATAAAAAGAAACAGCGTAGCTTGAATCAATGGCTAAAGCAGCAAAGTCGCCAAGCCAAGCGCTGGTTGATGATTGCCGTTGGCCTTGGTGTGCTCTCAAGCGTATTTTTGCTGATTGGTGCATCACTCCTCGCTCACATATTACATGCTCTTATTATCGAACACGTCGATAAAACCGAACTTATCCCCCATTTCGCAGGGCTCGCCGCCACTGTCGTTGTGCGTGCGTTGTGCGCTTGGGGACGAGAGATCGCAGGCTTTCGCTGCGGCGAACAGATTCGCGTTTATATTCGTCAATTGATTCTCGACAAACTCGACGAACTCGGCCCAGCGTATATCAAAGGAAAGCCTGCTGGGGCTTGGGCAACGCTGTTACTGGAACAAGTCGAAGATATGCACGACTTTTTCGCCCGCTACTTACCGCAAATGGCCCTTTCCGTGTTGATCCCGCTTGTTATCTTAGTAGTGGTCTTCCCTGTCAACTGGGCAGCCGGGCTGATATTTCTGATCACCGCCCCCCTTGTGCCTCTGTTTATGGCCTTAGTGGGCATCAAAGCGGCGGATGCCAGTCGCAAAAACTTCAAGGCGCTGCAACGTCTGTCTGGCCACTTTTATGACCGCTTACAATCGATGACCACCATTCGACTGTTTGATCGCACGCGCGCAGAAACCGACACGCTGCGCGGCGCATCTGAAGTGTTTCGTACCCGCACGATGGACGTGTTGAAAATTGCGTTTCTATCCTCGGCTGTATTGGAGTTTTTCACCTCAATCTCTATCGCTCTCACTGCGGTGTATTTCGGCTTCGCGTTTATTGGTGAGCTCAATTTCGGTGACTACGGCGCGGGCGTCACCCTATTTTCTGGCCTATTTGTGTTAATTCTCGCCCCGGAGTTTTACCAACCGCTGCGTGACTTAGGGACCTTTTATCATGGCAAACAGCAAGCCGTTGGCGCTGCAGAAAGCATCGTGGCGTTTCTTAATACCGATGTCACTTCGGTAAAATCAGGCGATCGAAAGTTGACTGAACCGGCCATGATAACCATTAAGGCCACTGAGTTAAGCGTCTATTCTCCACAAGGTACGGCGCTGCTCGGCCCTGTCAGTTTCGAACTAAAAGCAGGCGAAACCTGCGCACTCGTCGGCCCGAGCGGTGCGGGGAAAACGAGCCTGATTAACGCCCTACTCGGCTTCCTTCCTTACCAAGGCAGTTTAACCATTAATGGCGTTGAGCGCAGTGAGTTGGATTTGGCGTACTGGCGCGAGCAGATCAGTTGGGTAGGACAAAACCCACTGCTGCTGCACGGCAGCATTTATGACAACCTCACGCTTGGGGTCAACAAGCCGAGCCAACAAGCGCTGGATAGCGCGCTTGATGAATCCTTCAGCCGCGAATTTGTCGAGCATCATGGGTTAGAGTATGTCGTCACAGACCGAAGCGGTGGCCTGTCCGTCGGTCAAGCGCAGCGTTTAGCCCTGGCGCGAGCCATGATTCAAGATGGCGCATTTTGGCTCCTCGATGAGCCAACCGCCAGCCTAGATGCACGTAGCGAGCGTCTTGTTATGCAAGGTCTGGATGCAAAAATCAAAGACAAAACCTGTTTGATGGTCACTCACCAACTCACGCCCTTAAAGAATGTGGATCAGATTTTAGTGATGGACAAAGGTCAGTTGATTCAATGTGGGGACTTCGCCAGCTTAGCCCATCAACCCGGACGCTTTGCGCAGATGTTGGACGCCAGTATGTCTATGACGAACACCGATAAGGGGAATCTGGATGCGTGAATTAGCCCCCTACCTCAAATTGTATAAAAAGCATTGGTTTGGCTTGTCGCTCGGTATGCTACTGGCACTACTTACCCTGTTTGCCTCCATCGGCTTATTAACGCTTTCCGGTTGGTTTTTGTCTGCCGCCGCCGTGGCCGGATTGACTATTGCACGGGAAACCTTCAACTACATGTTACCCGGGGCGTTTGTGCGTGGATTTGCCATGGGACGCACCGCAGGACGCTGGGGTGAGCGCGTGGTCAGCCACAACGCCACCTTTAAGCTGCTCACCGATCTGCGTATTTTCTTCTTCAGCAAACTTGCACCGCTCATTCCTGGCCGAGTGTCAAACTTGCGCGATGCCGATCTGCTCAACCGCCTAGTGTCTGATATTGATGCGATGGATCACGTTTACCTACGTTTAGTCAGCCCGATGATCGTTGGTACCCTCGGTATCCTTGGTCTCACTGCGCTGGTCGCTTGGTTTGATCAGCAGTTAGGCTTAACGCTAGGCGCCATTCTATTGGTGGTCTTGTTCACCTGGCCGGTTTTGTTCTATAAGTTAGGCAAACGCAATGGCCGCGAGCTGACACAACATAAAGCCGATCTGCGCATTACTACGCTCGACTGGCTGCAAGGCTACAGCGAGCTGACGTTATTTGGCGCCAATCGGCGCTACCGAGACGCGATCCTCAACGCCCAATACAAACTGCTCGCCAATCAGCGCCTCAACGCTCATGTTTCTGGGTTAGCGCAAGCGCTGTTACTGCTGGTCAATGGCTGGACGTTAGTCTTAATACTGTGGTTGGCGGCCGATGGCGTGGGCGGCTTGTCACCGGATCCTAAAATTGCGTTGGTGGTGTTTGCCACCATGGCCAGCGTTGAGCTCCTAATGCCAATTGCGGCGGCTTTCCAGCATTTAGGCCAAACGCTCACTTCAGCAAGACGTCTCAATGACATTATTTTGTCTACGCCGGATGTGGTCTTTCCTGACCAAGAGGTGGCACATGAAAGCGAATTTTCCATCGAGTATGAGCAGGTCTGCTTCTCTTATCCTGATAGCCATCAAACGGTGCTTAAAGACGTTACCCTTGCCATACCTTCTCAACATCGTGTCGCTATTGTCGGCCAAACCGGCAGTGGTAAATCGACCTTGATTCAGTTACTCAACCGCTACTGGGATGTCAATCAAGGTGAGATACGCCTCGCTGGGCGCCCAATAGCGGCGTGGAGTGAATCACAGCTGCGAGCCGCTATTAGTGTGGTGAGCCAACGGGTCGACATACTGAACGGCTCTCTGCGTGATAACTTATTGATGGCTAAGCCAGAGGCCGATGATGCTGAGCTCAGCGCGACACTGGATAAAGTTGGCCTTGCTGCACTGCTCGACATTCAAGGATTAGATATTTGGCTTGGGGACGGGGGCAGACAACTCTCCGGCGGCGAAAAACGTCGCATCGGGATTGCCCGCGCGCTGCTGCATGATGCGCCGATTCTGCTGCTTGATGAACCAACGGAAGGGCTAGACAAACAAACCGAACAACAGATCATGACGTTGTTTGAGCAGCACTTTGTCGGCAAAACCGTCCTGTTTATCACCCACAGACTGGTTCATTTGGATAAGATGGACGCCATTTGTCTGGTCGAGCAAGGTCAAGTGGTCGAATATGGCAGCCACGCGTCATTGCTCGAACAACAAGGTCGTTATTATCAGTTGACTCAAACGCTCTAAACCATCAGTCACAACGGCAGCACAAGCTGCCGTTGTGTTTTAGATGTGCTGTGAAGTCGGTTATCGGTTGTCGAGGATAAAGCGGCGAAGGGCCTCTAATTTCATCGGGCGGGCAAAGTGATACCCTTGGAAGACATCACAACCGAGACGCCTCAACACCCCCGCTTCCTCTTCTGATTCAATCCCTTCAGCGACCGTTTCCATCCCCAATTTTTGCACCATGCCTAACACGCCAGCCAGCATAGAGTAAGAGGACTCGCTCACCAACATATCTGAGACAAAACTCTTATCGATTTTAACTTCGTCAATGGGGAAGTGTTTGAGTACACTCAGCGAAGAGTAACCGGTACCAAAATCGTCCAATGAGACACGTATCTGCTCGGCTTTTAGGGCATTGAGCAAGGCACAAATGCGCTCAAAATCGTCAGCTAAGACGCTCTCTGTGATCTCAACAATCAACCGCTGTTTATTAAAGCGTCGTTCCTCGATCGCCTGTTCCAACATTGGAATAAACTGTATGCTTTGAAACTGCTTAACGGAAACATTGATCGCGACATCAAGCTCCACCTGCAAAGCCTCAAACATCTCAGAGAGCTCGGCTAACGTGCGGCGCACGATAAACTCACCCAGCTCATTCATATAGCCACAGTTTTCAGCCACAGGGATGAATTTATCCGGTGGTACAAAACCCAGTTCAGGGTGCTCCCAACGTACTAACGCCTCGACCCCTTTGAGCGTTTTACTTGAGGTAAATTGCGGCTGATACATCATATAAATCTCATCGCGCTCAATTGCTCGTTTGAGTTCGAGTTCGATTTTACTCTTATCTAGGTGCTCAGTGAGAAAGCGCGGCTGGTAAAACACAATCCCGTTGCGTGTCTGTTTAGCGTGTGACATCGCCAGTTCAGCGTTACGCTTGACCGCTTCTGCATCGACATCGTCATGACCGGATGAGGCGACGCTGATGCTGCAACTTAACACAATCTCGTAGTCACGATAGAGGAATGCTTGGGTAAAACAGCTTCGGCAAAGATCAATGGTGGCATCGAGCGCTTCTCTGTCTAACGTATGTACCACTACAACAAATTCGTCACTACCAGAGCGAAACACCGCGTGCTTTTCACCGACACTCGCCACTAAGCGATTGGCGATGTTTTTCAGCACCGCATCCCCTGCCGGGTTACCAAAGTTGTCATTGACCAATTTAAAACTGTCGACATTGATACACAGCAGGCTGTAGCGAGCGTGCTTATCCAACCCCGATAAATAACGCTCGAGACTATAGCGATTGGCAATGCCGGTTAAATAGTCATGGTTCGCTTGGTGAGCAAGCTCCTGCTGTTTGTGTAGCTCGCTGCGCGCAATATTGCGAAACAGGAAAAACATCACCGCAACGGCCACCAAATAGAGGCCTATGATGTTGGGCAGTTTTTCGAAAAAGCGCGCCAAGATAACGCTCTTTTTCACCTCTGTGGTGATCCACAATTCGTATTTGTTGATGTAGGCACTGGCGGCGTAGGATTGACGGGATGGGTAGGTCAATTCATTGATGTGGACTTGGTTACTTTGCTTTACTGCTTCATAACTCATCCCGGTTGTCTTTTCTAGACGCCGCACGCTGTCATCGATCGCCTCTTGTGACACTTGATGAAGATAGGCTTGCGGGTCATAAATCTGCTCCATTGGCGCAATCTGGAAGTAGCGATCATTTTCACGAAATAAGAAGGTATCAAAGCTGTGGCTTTCCATCTCAGTTTTGTTGGTCAAGAAGTACTCAAAACCACCTTTGAGTGAGATAGAGATGGACAAGACAAACTTAGGCACCCCCTTTTCGTCACGAATGGCTTTGCGAAAAGGGATAATAAGCTCGCCAATGTCTTTATGAAAATAGGTACGCCCGATCACCGCTTCGTCACTTGCGAGGGTTTTCTCGAAGGTCAATTTGGTTTCAGGATTATCGCGCAGGTAATTAGTGTGCCCATCAACCATTCGTGGCGAACTCGTCAGCGGATAGCCCTCTACATCAAACAGCGCCAGCGCTAAAATGGTTTTTTCAATCCCGGTGGTATCGTCGAGCACCGCATTGATATGGTCGAGATCGTGCTCAAAATCCAATCGTGCTAATTCACTGCCGACAATATCTAAGATGGTTTGGTACTGGGTGAGGGATGACTTGAACGCGTGCGCGGTCAAACGAGTGAGATTAACTTGCGATTGAGTAATATCTTCATAGGAGTCTTGGTAAGACATATAGGCAGCGATCGCGCTTATCACTGACCATAGAGCCAGAATAAAATAAAACGCTAACCAAATATTTTTTTTAATCAATGCCATACGTCTAGGATCCCTGACAACCTGCGACTCCAATTTCTGTTCTGTTTAAGGATAGTGTAAAGCGTCACTGCTCACCGACCTAAAATAGAGCGAACACTCTATACGATTCTCTGTCTCTCTTCACCTATCACAATTGAGATAAGTATCAGTTTTCACTCTAAAGTTAAGGTTAGTCATAAATTGATGAAAAAAAAGCAGCCTAACTCGGCTGCTTTCACAAATTGAACAATGGCATCAATCAATAGATGTATCAGTGATACCTACACATCAACACCTGTGGTATCAACGCTGACGGGTATTTTTACGAGGCGCTTGCTCGGTTGCGCCTTTGCGTGGCTTACGGCGTGCAGGGTTGTTGCTACGACCACCGCCGCTGTTGACACGCTCTTCATGACGTTTCACGGCACGACGAATCTTCTGGCTGCGTGAGCGCTCACGTTTGCGTGAAGTGTTGGCTTTGTTCTCATCCAACATGGTTTCTTTCTCAGGGCGAAGTTCTACCAATTCACGCAGGTAGTTCACTTCTTTGAGATCCAGTTCCATCCAACCGCCACGAGGCAGTTTTTTGTCGAGGAAGATATCACCATAGCGCACACGTTTCAGGCGGCTAACGGTACAGTCCTGAGACTCCCACAAACGACGAACTTCGCGGTTTCGACCTTCGTTGATCACCACGTAGAAGGTGTGGTTCATACCTTCACCACCCGCGTAAACCACATCCTCAAAACGGGCTAAACCGTCTTCGAGTTGAACACCACGAACCAAGTTTTTCACTTTGTCTTCGTTCACTTCGCCGAAGACTCGTACAAGATACTCACGTTCCACTTGACGGCTTGGGTGCATCAGACGGTTGGCGAGCTCACCATCAGTAGTAAACAACAGCAGACCCGAGGTGTTGGCATCGAGACGCCCTACTGAGATCCAACGTGAACCACGGATCTTAGGCAAACGGTCAAATACAGTACGACGACCTTCAGGGTCATGACGAGTACACAATTCGCCTTCCGGCTTGTAGTACGCTAGTACGCGACAAATCACTTCTTCTTGCGCTTTAGCGTTGACAGTGTGGCCGTCGATACGAACGATGGCGTTCTCATCTTCTAGTCGCTCACCAAGTTTAGCGACAACGCCATTGACGCTCACACGGCCAGCTTTGATTAAAGCTTCTAACTCGCGTCGCGATCCATGACCAGCTCGTGCTAAAACTTTCTGTAATTTTTCGTTCATTGATTTACCTATGTGTCGTCTTCACAGACGTCGAAATAAAAAAGTACGACCCAAAAATCGCGGCCGCGTATTATCTCAAAATCCTTGCCAAAGATCACGTTTTTTTGATCACTCAAACGGCTGCGGATCCCCTGCGCCAATGCGCGCGATGACTGGGTCACCATCACTGAAATCAACTACTGTGGTCGGCTGTTCGCCTAAGTATCCACCGTTGAGGATCACATCCACTGCATGCTCTAACTTATCACGAATGTCTTCCGGGTCTGACTCGGTGTGCTGGTTTCCCGGCAAGATAAGCGAGGTCGACATCAAAGGCTCGCCTAACGCTTCGAGTAAATCCAGAGCAATGCGATTGTCAGGGACACGAATACCGATGGTTTTTCGCTTAGCGTTCATCAAACGGCGTGGGACTTCTTTCGTGCCTTTGAAGATAAAGGTGTACGGACCTGGCGTATTGTTTTTCAACAAGCGAAATGCAGTGTTATCCACTCGTGCATAAAGCGACAACTCTGAGAGATCTCGACACAGCAGTGTAAAGTTGTGCTTCTCATCCAAACGGCGAATTTGACAAATACGTTCAAGTGCCTGTTTGTTTTCAAGTTGGCAGCCAAGCGCGTAACCGGAATCGGTAGGGTAAACCACAACCCCGCCGTTACGAATGATGGCGACCGCTTGGGTAATCAAGCGCGCTTGCGGGTTTTCTGGGTGAACATAAAAAAACTGGCTCATAATAATCCTCAATATCGAGTCTCACGACTCTATAACACATCATGTTTAGTCAAGGCCAGTATGCTCATCAGCGGGCGATAAGCCCCACTCTTTCCATACTGGTTCGACGCCAGAAGGCAGCCATAGATTGCGCCCCAGTTCCATCCAAGGAGAAGGATAATGGAAGTCGCTGCCTTGGGAAGCTAATAGTTTGTATTGTATAGCATAATCGGCCAAATTGCGTCTTTCTTGTTGGCTTTGTTGTGGCTGAGCCACTTCCATCGCATCGCCGTTGGCTTCCACAAACGCCGCCAACAACCGTTTTAGCCATTTGGCGGTTAAGTCATAGCGACCGGGGTGAGCGAGCACCGCTTGACCACCCGCAGCGTGAATGGCCTCTACCGCCTCAGACATTGAGCACCAACTGGGCGGCACGTAGCCGGGATTACCACGTGTTAGATATTTTTTAAACACCTGCTGCATGGTCTTCGCGAAACCATTGTCCACTAACCACTTAGCAAAATGCGCGCGGGTGATGGGCGCGTCGCCCGCGATGGCACTCACCTCTTCAAATAAGCCTTCGCGGGTCGCTTTTTCTAAACGCTGCGCAATAAGCTGCGCTCGACCGACGCGGTGCTGCTGTTGCTGCTCAATCAACTGGATCAATGACGAAGCATCAGGATCGATATTCAACCCGACAATATGAATGTCCTTGTTCTGCCATACGGTCGAGATCTCGATTCCATTGATTAAGGTAATGGGCAACGCTTGCTCTTGGATGTAGGCGCGGGCAGGTGCGAGCGCCTCAACCGTATCGTGGTCAGTGATCGCCAATACGTCAATGTTAAAGCCTAGCGCTCGGTCGATCAGTTCAGTGACGCTGAGTCGACCGTCTGAGGCGGTGGTATGGCTATGTAAATCAATTCTCATATTTTCATTTTTTTGGTTGACTTTTTACCTTTGCACTAGTTAACTAGTACATAAATTCAGAGTCGTTGAGTTAGCTCGCTAACCGGCAAAACGTTAAGGCGCACTATGTTACAAGAAATTAACCTAAATCAGAATGTGAAAGTGATCGCTGCCGATGCGATTCGCGTTCTGGTGGGTACGATTTTTTGTTTGCCAACCACGTTTGCAACGCACGTTATGGTGTGGTGGCGCACTTGGCTACAGGCTAAGTGGGCAGTTGCACGTAAGTAATCGATTCTTCATCGTGTCATAGCCCGCTCCAATGCGGGCTTTTTGTTGTTTACAATTCTGGTTTAAGTGTTTAAAGAGTAGGCATTTTTCGCCAAATCTCGATTGGGTAAACCGATGCTTTATGCCACTATGGCACCAGGATATAAGAATGAATAAGGAGGTCTTGTGAACAAGGCCATTGAAATTAAAAAGCTAGGTCAACTTGATATCATTCAAGCCAGTGCGCCGTATGCCAAAGACCCGACGCAGCTTTTCCACACCTTGTGCGAGAACAAAACAGATAGCCTGCTGCTTGAATCGGCAGAAATCGACTCGAAACAAAACCTGAAAAGCTTGTTGATTGTTGACTCGGCAGTGCGCATCGTCTGTATGGGCCACAGTGTTACCTTCACTGCTCTCACAGCCAACGGCGAGCACCTACTTAACCATCTTCGCCACAATATTCGTGACACGATTCAACACCAAGCGACCCCAACCACGCTGACGCTGCATTTTGAGGCGCCGTGCGACACACTCGATGAGGACTCTCGTCTATGCGAAGCATCATCGTTCGATGCGTTACGTTTGATTCAACATAGCTTCGATCTCAAAGCGCACGATCAGCACGCGCTGTTTCTTGGCGGTTTATTTGCCTATGACTTGGTCGCCAATTTTGAGCCACTCGGTGATGCAACCCAAGCCAACCAATGTCCTGACTACGTCTTCTATGTGGCTGAAACTCTGTTGGTTGTCGACCACCAACGCGAAAGCTGCGAACTTCAAGCGACCCTATTTGCCAATGAGAGTGAAGCGCCGACACTGCGCGCTCGTCTAGAAGCGATCAAAACTCAGTGCCAAGCACTGAAACCTTTACCTGAGGCAAAAAAATTGGCTCAAGTCGATGCCGTGCCAAGCGTCAGCGATGATGATTTCTGCCAGACCGTGCGCGATCTCAAAGAGTACGTCGTTAAGGGCGATGTGTTTCAAGTGGTGCCGTCACGCCGATTTACCTTGCCCTGCCCTTCACCACTGGCGGCGTACAAGGCACTCAAAGAGAGCAACCCAAGCCCTTACATGTTCTACATGCAAGATGAACTCTTCACTTTGTTTGGCGCCTCACCTGAAAGTGCATTGAAATACGAAACCCACACCAACCAGGTCGAGATTTACCCTATTGCCGGCACCCGCCGTCGCGGTAAACGTGCAAACGGCGAGATTGATTTTGACCTCGATAGCCGAATTGAACTGGAGCTGCGCACAGACAAAAAAGAGAACGCCGAACACATGATGTTGGTGGATCTGGCGCGCAATGATGTCGCTCGCATCAGTGCAGCGGGGACACGCCACGTTGCCGATCTCCTCAAAGTGGACCGTTACAGCCACGTGATGCACCTCGTCTCACGCGTGGTGGGCCAACTGCGCAGCGACCTTGATGCGCTGCATGCATACCAAGCGTGCATGAACATGGGCACCCTCACTGGCGCGCCTAAAATTCGCGCTATGCAATTGATTCGCGATGTCGAAGGCGCCAGACGCGGCAGCTATGGTGGTGCCGTCGGCTACCTAACTGGTGAAGGGACTCTCGATACCTGTATCGTTATTCGCTCGGCCTACGTTGAGAATGGTATTGCGCAAGTCCAAGCAGGGGCTGGCGTGGTGTTTGATTCCGACCCACAAGCTGAAGCCGACGAAACCCGTGGCAAAGCACAGGCGGTAATTGCCGCTATTCAAGCGGCCCATAAGGAGTAATCTCATGGCGAACATCGTATTTATTGATAACTTCGACTCCTTTACCTACAACTTGGTCGACCAATTTCGCTCACTAGGTCACTCCGTCAAAATTTATCGCAACCATATTGCGGCCGAGGTGATTGAGCAAGCCGTTCATCAACTCGACAACCCAGTGGTGTTGCTGTCACCTGGCCCGGGGGCGCCGTCCGACGCTGGCTCAATGCCAGAACTGATTACACGCCTAAAAGGCCAAGTACCGATGATCGGCATTTGCCTTGGCCACCAAGCGATTGTTGAAGCCTATGGTGGCGTGGTGGAAGGTGCGGGAGACATCGTTCATGGCAAGGTCTCCATGATGTCACATCAAAAGCACGCGACCTACGCAAACTTACCGTCACCACTCGCCATCGCTCGTTACCACTCTTTAGTGGCCACCAAGGTGCCTGAGACGTTAACGGTCACGGCAGAAGTGGATGGCTTAGTGATGTCAGTGGTTCAAGAAGAGGATAAAGTGTGTGGATTCCAGTTCCACCCAGAGTCGATTATGACGACTTATGGCGCCACACTGCTCGCCAACGCGATTGACTGGGCACTTGAGAAACAACACGGATAAGAATGGGAGAAACACAATGGAAGCCATCATCAACAAACTGTATGACCAAATCTCACTGACGCAAACTGAAAGCCAACAGCTGTTTGATGTCATTATCCGTGGCGAACTGGATCCGATCTTAATGGCCGCTGCGCTGACAGCACTGAAAATCAAAGGGGAAACACCCGATGAGATTGCTGGTGCGGCCAAAGCTTTGCTGGCGAACGCCAATCCGTTCCCACGTCCAGACTACGATTTTGCCGACATTGTCGGCACCGGTGGCGACGGTCACGACACCATCAATATTTCGACCACCGCAGCATTTGTCGCCGCCGCGTGTGGGCTAAAAGTGGCCAAACACGGCAACCGCAGCGTTTCGAGCAAATCTGGCTCATCAGATTTACTCGACTCGTTTGGTATCAATCTCGCGATGAGCGCAGAAGAGACCCGTAAAGCGGTAGACGAACTCGGCGTCGCCTTCCTGTTCGCGCCGCAATATCACGGCGGCGTGCGTCATGCGATGCCGGTACGCCAAACGATGAAAACTCGCACCATCTTTAATATTTTAGGCCCACTGATTAACCCAGCCCGCCCCAACATCGAGTTGATGGGCGTGTACAGTGAAGAACTGGTTCGTCCTATTGCAGAAACCATGTTACAAATGGGAATGAAGCGCGCGGCCGTGGTGCACGGCAGTGGCTTGGATGAAGTGGCCATTCATGGCCCGACAACGGTGGCTGAGATCAAAGAGGGGCAAATCATTGAATACACCCTCACTCCTGCGGATTTTGGCTTAGGTGAACACCCGCTAGAGGCGATCAAAGGTGGCTCGCCACAAGAAAACCAAGCCATCATTACCGATATGCTCACCGGGAAAGGCACAGAGGCGCAACTCGGGGCGGTCGCGGCAAACGTTGCGTTGTTGATGCGCTTATTTGGCCACGACGATCTCAAAGCCAACACTCAACAAGCCATCGAGGCAATGAATTCCGGTAAAGCGTTTGAGCTTGTTCAACGCCTTGCCGCCCATGCTTAAGGAATAGAGACCATGACTGACGTCAACACACCTTCAACGGAGCAACTCTCCGAACACGTCTCACAGCAAGAAGCACAAATGGCGGAAGTGCTGGCTAAGATCGTACGTGATAAGTACCAGTGGGTCGCAGAGCGCAAAGTCGCCGAGCCTCTGAGCACATTTCAGTCAGCACTCGAGCCTTCTGACCGTAGCTTTTATGACGCGTTAAGCAGTGAACAGACGGTGTTCATTACCGAATGCAAAAAGGCCTCACCATCGAAAGGGCTGATCCGCGATGATTTCAATCTGGACTACATCGCCTCTGTCTACGACAAGCATGCCAATGCGATCTCGGTACTGACCGATGAGAAATACTTCCAAGGCAGCTTCGATTTTCTGCCTCAAGTGCGCCGCCAAGTCAGACAACCCGTGTTGTGTAAAGACTTTATGGTCGACAGCTACCAAGTCTACTTAGCTCGCCATTACAGCGCGGATGCGGTTCTGCTGATGCTCTCGGTACTTAATGATGAGCAATACAAAACGTTAGAGTCGGCGGCTCATAGCCTCAACATGGGCGTTTTGACCGAGGTGAGCAACGAAGAAGAGTTACACCGCGCCGTTCAGTTGGGCGCCCGTGTCATTGGCATCAATAACCGTAACTTGCGCGACCTGAGCACCGATCTTAGTCGCACGAAAGCACTGGCGCCGACGCTGCGCGAACTTGCGCCAGACGCCATTATCATCTCGGAATCAGGCATTTATACCCACCAGCAAGTCCGTGATCTGGCCCACTACGCTGATGGCTTCTTGATTGGCAGCTCCTTAATGGCTGAAGAAGATCTTGAGCTGGCGGTGCGCAAAGTCACCCTAGGTGAAAACAAGGTGTGTGGCCTCACTCACCCAGATGATGCCGCCAAAGCGTACCACGCTGGCGCCGTGTTTGGCGGGCTAATTTTTGTCGAAACGTCTCCACGTTATGTCGACCTTGAAACCGCACGCTTAACCATGAGCGGCGCGCTTTTGCGCTATGTCGGCGTGTTTCAAAACCAGCCGCTTGATAGCGTTGCTGAGCGCGTACAATCCCTCGGTTTAAGCGCGGTGCAGTTACACGGCGATGAAGATGAAGGCTACGTGAGCGAGCTGAAAGCCACACTGCCAGAAGGCGTAGAAATTTGGAAAGCGTACGGCATTAAAGATTCGCTCCCGACGCTTATCGCACGGGGAGTGGATCGTCATCTGTTGGACACCAAAGTGGGCAGCCAGACAGGCGGCACCGGTCTTGTGTTCAACTGGTCATTGATTGACAACCCTGAGCGCATCATGCTCGCCGGTGGAATCACCCCATTTAACGCCCAAAAAGCGGCCTCACAGGGCTGCCTCGGATTGGATCTCAATTCAGGGGTCGAAAGCGAGCCGGGTAAAAAAGATCAAGAGAAGCTGCAACAAGCGTTTGCAGCCATTAGACATTACTGATTGCGCGAGCAATCGCGACAACATAGATAGGAATTACATCATGGCAAAACTCGACGCCTACTTTGGTGAATATGGCGGTCAATATGTCCCTCAAATCCTAGTCCCTGCGCTTGAACAGCTTGAGCAAGCCTTTATTGATGCGCAGCAGGATGATGACTTTCGCAGCGAGTTCATGTCTCTGCTGCAAGAGTACGCAGGACGCCCAACCGCACTTACGTTAACGCGCAACCTCACCAAAGGTACCAAGACAAAGCTGTACCTGAAACGTGAAGATTTACTTCACGGCGGCGCGCATAAAACCAACCAAGTGTTGGGTCAAGCTCTGCTCGCCAAACGCATGGGTAAGGACGAGATCATCGCCGAAACAGGCGCGGGTCAACATGGGGTCGCCACCGCGTTAGCTTGCGCACTGCTTGGTCTTAAATGTCGCGTCTACATGGGGGCCAAAGATGTCGAACGTCAAAGCCCGAACGTGTTTCGCATGAAATTGATGGGTGCAGAGGTGATTCCCGTTCATTCTGGTTCATCGACCCTGAAAGATGCGTGTAATGAAGCGCTGCGTGACTGGTCTGGCTCCTACGAAACCGCGCATTACCTATTGGGTACGGCGGCAGGCCCGCACCCCTTCCCGACCATTGTACGTGAATTCCAACGCATGATCGGCGAAGAGACCAAAAACCAGATTCTTGCCCGCGAAGGGCGTTTGCCTGATGCCGTCATTGCCTGTGTAGGCGGCGGTTCAAACGCTATCGGCATGTTTGCAGATTTCATCGAAGAAGAGAGTGTTCGCCTCATCGGTGTGGAGCCCGCAGGCAAAGGCATCGATACCGACCAACACGGCGCACCGCTCAAACACGGTAAAACCGGCATTTTCTTTGGCATGAAAGCGCCTCTGATGCAAGACGAGCACGGACAAGTCGAAGAGTCCTACTCAGTATCGGCTGGCTTGGATTTTCCATCGGTTGGTCCTCAGCACGCGCACCTCAATGCAATTGGCCGAGCGGAGTACGACAACGTCACTGACGACGAAGCACTTGACGCTTTCCAAGAACTCGCTCGCCATGAAGGCATCATTCCTGCGCTCGAGTCCTCGCATGCCCTCGCTCATGCTCTGCGAATGGCGAGAGAAAATCCAGAAAAAGAACAGTTGTTGGTCGTCAACCTATCCGGTCGTGGGGATAAAGACATTTTCACTGTGCACGCCCTATTAGAAGAAAAAGGAGTGATCTAATGAGCCGTTATCAAAACATGTTTGCGCGACTCGCTGAACGTAACCAAGGCGCATTTGTCCCCTTCGTCACTGTGTGTGATCCAAACCCTGACCAATCACTGCGCATTATGCAGACCCTTGTCGAATCAGGTGCGGATGCGCTAGAGCTTGGCTTTCCGTTTTCAGATCCGCTGGCCGATGGCCCGACCATTCAAGGGGCCAACATTCGTGCCCTTGATGCCGGTGCGACACCCGATCTCTGTTTTGAGCAAATCGGCAAAATTCGCGCGCAATACCCTGAGCTACCGATCGGTCTGTTGATGTATGCCAACCTCGTCTACGCACGCGGTATTGAGCATTTTTACCAACGCTGTGCCCAAGTAGGCATTGATTCGGTATTGATCGCCGACGTTCCCACCAATGAAAGTGCCGAGTTTGTCGCCGCCGCGGAGAAATTTGGTATACACCCAATTTTCATTGCACCACCGACCGCCAGTGACGAAACGTTGAAGCAGGTGGCTAGCCTGGGTGGTGGTTATACCTATTTGCTCTCACGTGCTGGGGTCACCGGTGCAGAAACCAAAGCGAACATGCCCGTTGATCATATGCTGGATAAACTGCGCCAGTTCGATGCGCCACCGGCGTTACTCGGTTTCGGTATTTCTCAGCCTAGTCAAGTCAAACAAGCGATCGATGCCGGTGCAGCAGGCGCGATCTCAGGGTCGGCAGTGGTAAAAATCATCGAAACGAACTGCGAAGATTATGAAAAAATGTTAACGGAACTCGCCACTTTCACTCGCGAGATGAAAGCGGCTACACAGCGCTAACCCCTTTCCATTTTACTTTCTATGAAGTCGGTTTCTCATTTCTGTGAGAAACCGAACATTTCGTTAACAAAACAGACAACCCCTGCAATCAATCACTCCAGACCAAGTTATTCACCAAGTCATTATATTTACCACTAAACCGAAACAGGCAAACGTTTGCTTTGTTGTGAAAACTTGTCGTTTATCAATAAATTTGTATTTTATTCCTCCGATCACTCCCTCCGACTATTGCCAATTGTAAAAATTACGTGTAAAAAACCTCACGATATTATTATCCAAAGATAAGTTTGCACTTAGAGGGTAATTCTAGGATTTTATAATTTATTAGCACAGAGGTTATGGAAGTGTTAAAAGAAAAGAGTTTGCTAAGCAACATCGGCGTGCAAGTCGTGATTGCAATGATCGTTGGTACTGCCGTTGGTGCCATGATGGGTGATGGTGCGACAGTATTTGCGCCTCTTGGTGCCATCTTTATCAACCTAATCAAGATGCTCGTGATCCCATTGGTCGCTGTGGCATTGATCTCAGGGGCTGCGGGTCTGGGCAACAGCTCAAATGCGGGTAAAGTGGGCATCACCACACTGGCCTACTTCGGCCTGACCTCTGCCGCTGCCGTTGCGCTTGCTTTGATAATGGGTGAAGTCTTCAAACCGGGTCTAGGCATTGATGTCTCTGGTGTTGAAGGCATGTTCTCAGCTGAGTACGCTTCAAAGGGTGAACTTCCAACTTTCTGGGCAACCGTCACTGGTATGATCCCAACCAACGTTTTCCAATCACTCAATGACGCGAACATCCTTCAGATCCTTGTGTTCTGTCTGTTCTTTGGTATTGCGATTTCGAAGCAAGCGAAAGAGCGCCGCGAACCTATCATCAACGGCGTAAACTGCATTGTTGATGCAATGGTTTGGATGATCAACAAAGTGATGATCATCGCTCCTATCGGTGTATTTGGCCTGATGGCTGAAGCGGTCGGTACGTTTGGCTTTGGCGCACTCATGGTGGTATTCAAGCTATTCGTTGTCTACGTTGCCGCGATTCTTATCTTCGGTTTCATTGCCTACCCGCTGATGGTTCACATCTTCACTAAGACATCTGCGAAGAAGTTCCTAGTTGCAATGAAGAAGCCACAAGCAGTAGCACTGTCGACCGCTTCTTCAATGGCGACACTACCAGTCACCATGGACACCGTGGAGCACGAGCTGGGTGTGAAAAACTCAACGGCATCATTCGTACTGCCGCTGGGTGCGACCATCAACATGTCTGGTAACGCTATTTACTACGGCTTGGTGGCCATCTTCTTCGCACAATTGTTCAATATTGACCTATCGATGGGTGCGTACATTGCGATCATCGTAACGTCGACCTTAGGTGCAGTGGGCCAAGCGGGCGTACCGGGTCCATCATTCCTTGTGGTTGCTGTCCTGCTTGCGGCGGGTATTCCAATCGAAGGTCTACCACTGCTGTTCGCTCTAGACCGTATTTTTGACATGATTCGTACTGCGCTTAACATCACAGGTGATGCAGCGTGTGCGGTTATCGTTGATGCATTGGTTGAAGAAGAGAAGCAGCAAGAGCTGCAAAAGCAAGAAGCTTAATCGCAAGCCACTCGCTTTCAATGTCCAACGGCCTCATTACGAGGCCGTTTTGTTATCTTGAAGATTGCCGGTTGGAGAGCGATTTCACCAGGTTTAATAGCGCTTTAAAGTCAGGATCTCGGCAATCTTTCACCAGCTCATAGAGCGCCATTTCCACGCTAGTCAGCGCTATACCGCTTAGCGCTATCTTATCTACCGCCAACTGCTTGTTGCTCATCGTTCGCGATGATGTGGCGTCCACCACAAGATGAGGCTCCCATCCCAAGCGTTTAAGCCCAAGCACAGTTTGATAGACGCAAATATGCGCCTCTATGCCACACACTAACCACTGGGTTCGAGCGCTTTGATTGAGAGCCTCCACCACCGCCGGCTCAGCACTGGCGTCAAAGGTCCATTTTGCCAATGGTTGATGCGGGGTTAAGGCTGCTTGAAGCTCAGGCGTCGTCTTGCCCAATTTATCTGGGTTTTGCTCAACCCAGACAATAGGCAGCGCCAGCGTTTTCGCTGCTTCGACTAAGGCAAGACAATGCGCTATCAGCGAATCACTCTCTTGTACAAGACGCGCCAACTCACCTTGCACATCGATGATCAATAAACCAGTGGTATCTTTATTTATCGACAAAATCTGCTGATTTAGCATCGAACTTCCCTGTAGTTAACAAAAACACTACCTAATTCACACTGTTAGATGTAAGTCCAATGCACTTAACAAACTAGTTGGACAACACACAACAAGTGCCACACATCTCATATAAACTTAAATATACATGAAATCTACACTACTTCGTTTTCTCTCAAGGAGCCAATGAAATGCGTTCAGTTAGCTTAGTTTTCGCTATCTTAATTCTCATCGGATGTGCAGCAAAAGGCCCGTCAGAAAAGCTTGCATCTAGCAATAGATGTTACGAGCTAGTCGCTAAAAACAAACTGTCTAAAATAACTGGACTGGTTTCTACAGAGGATGAAATTGACATTAGAATCGCCGAAGAGAAGCTAAGAAATGAGACAAACGACTGGATGTTAAAATATCAACAAGCAAATGATATATCTGATCCGGTTGGCGGTATTTCTTCATCTTTGGGAGGGTTAGAATCTGCCAGAGATAGAACAAAAGCAAGGCAACAAGAACTGGATATTATTCTCAGCCGACCAAGTATAGACCCACGTGTATCGGAATACGTTTACCGTGTTCTACTTGAGTCTTTTAATAGCTGTTACTCCACGATGATCCCAGAGTAATTAAAAATGGTCACTCAGACGAGTGACCATTGAACTGATACGTACCGAAGGATTACGCTAAATCAAAACGATCCGCATTCATAACTTTGGTCCACGCAGCGACGAAATCTTTGACCAATTTTTCTTGGTTGTCGTCTTGTGCGTACACCTCTGCGTAAGCTCGCAGGATAGAGTTAGAACCAAAGACTAAGTCAACGCGTGTGGCCGTCCACTTAGTTTCGCCTGTCTTACGATCATTGATGTGGTACAGGTTTCGACCTTTCGGCTCCCAACTGTAGGCCATATCCGTTAGATTAACGAAGAAGTCGTTGGTCAGTGCTCCTACACGGCCAGTAAACACACCATGCTCAGTACCAGCGTGGTTAGTGCCAATAACGCGCAAGCCGCCAAGCAGTACTGTCATTTCTGGTGCGGTTAGTCCCATCAGCTGAGCTCGGTCGAGCAGCATTTCTTCTGGGTTCACCACATAGTGTTTCTTCTGCCAGTTACGGAAACCATCCGCCAAAGGCTCCAGCACGTCGAAAGACTCCACATCTGTCATCGCATCGGTCGCATCACCTCGCCCCGGCGCAAATGGAACTGGCACATTGAACCCAGCCGCTTTAATCGCTTTTTCAACACCGACATTACCGGCAAGTACGATGGTATCCGCAACACTAGCGCCGAACTGCGCAGCAAGCGGTTCTAGCACCGCCAATACCTTGGCTAAACGCTCAGGCTCGTTGCCTTCCCAGTTATTTTGTGGAGCAAGACGGATACGCGCACCGTTTGCACCGCCACGGTTATCGGAACCACGGAAGGTACGAGCGCTATCCCAAGCCGTTGTCACCAGTTCACTGACGCTCAAGCTGCTTGCTTCGATTGCCGCTTTCAAACCCGCAACATCATAGTCGGATTTGCCTGCCGGGATTGGGTCTTGCCAAATCAAATCTTCCGCTGGGACATCAGGGCCGAAGTAGCGTGCTTTCGGGCCAAGATCGCGGTGGGTTAACTTGAACCATGCTCTAGCGAATACTTCATCGAAGTAGGCAGGATCTTTGTGGAAACGCTCAGAAATCTTACGGTACTCAGGATCCACTTTCAGCGCCATATCAGCGTCTGTCATCATTGGATTGTAACGTTTTGATGAGTCTTCCACATCGACAGGCTTATCTTCTTCTGCGATATCCACCGGCTCCCACTGCCACGCGCCAGCTGGGCTCTTGGTCAGCTGCCACTCATACTTAAACAGTAAATCAAAGTAGCCGTCATCCCATTGGGTTGGGTTGGTTGTCCAGGCGCCTTCGATACCACTGGTCACAGTGTTGCGACCAATACCACGCGACTTGTGGTTCATCCAGCCCATGCCTTGCTCTTCAAGACCTGCTGCTTCTGGATCTGGACCAAGCTCGCCAGCGTCGCCGTTACCGTGCGCTTTACCGACGGTATGTCCACCTGCCGTCAGTGCCACTGTCTCTTCATCGTTCATCGCCATACGCGCAAACGTCACGCGCATATCTTGAGCGGTTTTGAGTGGATCTGGGTTGCCATCAACCCCTTCTGGGTTAACGTAAATAAGACCCATCATTACCGCAGCCAATGGGTTCTCAAGATCACGCTCTCCAGAGTAACGACTATTTTCTGAACCCGACGGCGCTAGCCACTCTTGCTCGCTACCCCAGTAGATGTCTTTTTCTGGGTGCCAAATGTCTTCACGACCAAAAGCGAAGCCAAAGGTCTTAAAGCCCATTGATTCATACGCCATGTTACCGGCAAGAATCATCAAATCCGCCCAGCTGATTTTGTTGCCGTATTTGCGTTTGATTGGCCAAAGTAGGCGACGTGCTTTGTCTAGGTTGGCGTTATCTGGCCAAGAGTTGAGTGGTGCAAAGCGCTGGTTACCGGTCGAGCCGCCCCCGCGACCATCAGTGGTGCGGTAGCTACCTGCTGAGTGCCACGCCATACGAATCATCAAGCCACCATAGTGTCCCCAGTCTGCAGGCCACCACTCTTGGCTGTTGGTCATCAACGCTTTTAAATCTTGTTTAAGCGCCTCTACGTCGAGTTTTTTGAGCTCTTCTCGATAGTTGAAATCCGCGCCGAGAGGATTCGTTTTGCTGTCATGTTGATGCAAGATGTCTAGGTTCAACGCCTTTGGCCACCATGCGACATTGGATGAACTGGCATCGGTATGGCTACCGTGCATTACCGGGCATTGACCTGCCCCTTGAGTGCTTTGATCTTTCATTGCTTATCCCTTTCTTGCTTTTATGTATTTGTTCCTAAACCACATCTATGTTGGCAGGGGCACTGAAAACCCTATTTGATCTAAATCAAAAACACAGCCTGACGTTGTGTAGGAATTGCTTGAATTGACACAGGAAGCATAGAAAAGATTTGTCTATTTCACGAGGTTATTTCGCCTATATATTCAATCGTCAAAACCTATGGTTTTAAGTTATGCCCTTTTAAGAGTGCGACAGCTCCAAAGGAAAACAGAAAGTATAACCACAAAAAAAGCGGCCAATTTGGCCGCCTCGATCATTGGGTCCTTAAAGACTGGATAAACAACGATTATAGGAAGTTCAATGACGCCGTTAGCGAGAACACGCCCATGTCTTCTTTATCCATTTTGTAGTTCTCATATTTGGCACCGACAGTGAGCGGACCAAAGATTTGGTAGTCCGCACCCACACCAAGCATGATGTCGTAGCCATCATCTTCTAGTGCTGCGTTGCTTGAAGATTGCTCCCAAGAGTGCACACCAGCTTTACCGTACACTTGGAGAGGACCAAAGTTGATGCTTGGTTTTGCAGCAAAGTAAACGTTGTCTAGCTTCACCTTTGAAGTACCCGTCTCAAACTCACCAAGATTGTTATAGCCCGCCTCAAGACCAATAAAAGGCAAAATACCCGTACCGACATGAACGTTGTACGCCGTTGAGCTGTCACCTAAGAAATCCGAGTTACCGACTGAAGCGCCGCCGTAAATCCATGAGTCTGCTGACGCAGTCGCTGATGCCCCAATCAAAGCGAGCGCTAGTAGTGTCTTTTTCATAATTAACCTTCTCTCGTTTAAAAAGGTAATGGAGAGTAGCAAGCGGCAATCCATTACCTGTCAATCGTCAAAATACCGTACTGTGATCAAATCCAAGCAAGTATTATGCCTATCTATTGATGGTTTGATGCGAATTCAGCAATAAACCCTAAAACTCATCGATGGCATTCTTCACCCGTTTGTCCGACACCGGGTAGGGCGTACCCAGTTGCTGGGCAAAGTAACTGACACGCAGCTCCTCTATCATCCAGCGAATCTCTTTAACGGACTCAGGAATGGCCATCCCTTTAGGGATCTTATTGAGCAGCTCCTTGTAATCATTGGTCACTGACTCAATTTTCAGCATATGCAGCCTATCTTTATTCGGGTCGATGGGCAGTTTTTCCATCCGACGTTCAATCGCTTTCATGTAACGCAAAATATCTGGCAATCGCTTCCAGCCGCATTCCGTCGCAAACCCTTTGAAGATCAACCCTTCGATTTGCGCTTTGATGTCTGATAAAGCGAACGCCATCGTAAAGTCGATTTTGCCTTTGAGCTTTTTGTTGATGTTAAACGCGGTCGTTAATATCGTTTCGACTTGCTTGGCGATATCCACGACTGTGTCGCCAAGCTCGGCGCGTACATGCTCTTTCAACTGCTCAAACTGTTCAGGCTGCCACACTAGGCCGCCCTCCTCTTCAATTAGCTTATCGACGCCACACGCGATGCAGTCGTCAATCAAGTCCATCACTTTGCCATACGGGTTAAAGTAGAGACCGAGTTTCGATTTGTTGGGCAGATTGGCGTGCAGATACTTAATCGGCGATGGCACATTGAGCAAAATCAAACGGCGCTGACCCGCTTGCATTGCTTGAATCTGCTCTTGCTCCGTTTCAAACAGCTTGATTTCAACGCTGTCTTTACCATCAATGATGGCAGGGTAAGCTTTGACATCATACCCGCCCCGCTTCTGCTGGTAGACTTTTGGAAGTTCACCAAAACTCCACGTGTGCAGACCTTGCTGTTCGATATCATCATCGGCCACTTTCGATAACGTCTCTTGCACCTGCTCTTTCAGGCTCTCTTTAAGCGCGTGCAAATCACTGTTCTCTTTCAGTTTACGGTTGCGATGATCAACCGCGCGGAACGTCACTTTCAAATGATCAGGGAGCTGAGTAAGATTCCAATCTTCACGTAACACTTCCACACCCGTCATGCGACGTAGCTCTTTTTCCAATGCATCGAGCAGTGGCAGCTCCATCGGCGTGACACGGGCAAGAAAGGCATCCGCGTAGTTGGGCGCGGGGACAAAGTTTTTCCGTACCGTTTTGGGCAAGGATTTAATCAGGCTGACAACCAACTCATGGCGCAGGCCAGGAATTTGCCAGTCAAAGCCCACGGGTTCCACTTGGTTCAGAATCGGCAGTGGAATGTGCACAGTGACGCCGTCACTATTCTCACCAGGCTCGAACTGATAGCTCAACTTGAGTTTGAGACCATTTTGATACCAGAAATTCGGGTAATCGAGCTCAGTCACATGGCTCGCATCACCTTTAAACAGCATCTCTTTTTCGAAATTGAGCAGCTCAGGGTTCTCTTTTGCCGCCGCTTTCCACCAAGTATCGAAATGCCGCCCAGAAACGACGTCCGTCCCCACACGCTGATCGTAAAAATCAAACAGCTCATCATCATCGACCAAAATATCTCGTCGACGTGACTTGTGTTCAAGCTCTTCCACTTCTTGCAGCAGCTTACGGTTTTGCTTGAAGAATGCGTGTTTGGTTTCCCACTCCCCCTCAACCAGCGCACTGCGAATGAAGATTTCGCGGCTGACCGCGGCATCAATCGTTCCGTAATTGACTAAGCGCTTGGGTACAATAGGGATGCCATACAGCATCACTTTTTCATACGCCATGACCGCTGCCCGCTTCTTCGACCAATGAGGCTCACTGTGGCTTCGTTTGATCAGGTGCTTCGCCAGTGGTTCCACCCATTCAGGCTGAATCTTGGCAATAATGCGGCCCCAAAGTTTGGATGTTTCCACCAACTCGGCTGAGACAATCCACTTCGGTTGTTTTTTAAATAGGCCAGAAGCAGGGAAGATATGAAAACGCGCATTGCGCGCCCCTTGGTACTCATTCTTCTCCTGATCTTTCATACCGATATGAGACAAGAGCCCCACGAGCAGTGCACTGTGCACCCCTTGGTAACTCGCAGGTTCATCATTGAGCTTGGCATCCATCTCTCGCATTGACTGATGCAGTTGGAAATAGACATCTTGCCACTCACGAATTCGCAAGTAGTTGAGATAGTCCTCTTTACACTGCTTACGGAACTGGTTGCCCGTCAGTTTTTTCTGCTGCTTTTGGATGTAGTCCCACAGGTTAACGAAGGTCAGAAAATCCGACTCTTCATGGAAAAAGCGGCGATGTTTATCATCGGACGATTGCTGTTTGTCGCTTGGGCGCTCCCTCGGATCCTGAATAGAGAGCGCAGAGGCAATCACCATCACCTCTTTGAGTGCGCCATACTTCGGCGCTTCCAACACCATACGCGCCAAACGTGGGTCAATCGGTAAGCGAGCCAATTGACGCCCAGTCGGGGTAAGACGTTTTTTCGGATCTTTGGCTTTTTCGTTGATCGCCCCAAGCTCTTCGAGCAAACGCACACCGTCTTGGATGTTGCGCTTATCAGGCGCTTCAACAAATGGGAAAGCTTCGATGTCACCCAGGCCCAGAGCGTTCATCTGCAAAATGACCGACGCTAAGTTGGTGCGCAAGATCTCAGGATCGGTAAACTCTGGGCGAGAGTTAAAATCCTCTTCTGAGTAGAGGCGAATACAGATGCCCTCTTCCACACGTCCACAACGACCTTTACGCTGATTGGCGCTGGCTTGTGAAATAGGCTCAATCGGTAAGCGCTGAACTTTGGTGCGGTAACTATAACGGCTGATGCGCGCCGTACCAGGATCAATCACGTATTTGATGCCCGGGACCGTTAGCGAGGTTTCGGCGACGTTGGTCGCGAGCACAATTCGACGCCCTGCGTGAGGTTGGAAAATTTTGTTCTGCTCACCTGCGGACAATCGCGCGTACAAAGGCACAATTTCGGTGCTTTTCAGGTTGCGCTTAGCGAGTGCGTCCGCGGTGTCGCGAATTTCACGCTCACCGTTCATGAAGATCAAAATGTCGCCAAGCCCTTCATCGCACAGCTCATCCACCGCATCAAAAATACTTTCAAGCTGATCACGATCACTTTCGTCTTCACCGCTCAGTGGGCGATAGCGCGTCTCCACTGGGTAGGTTCGACCAGAAACTTCAATGATCGGAGCCTGGTTGAAGTGCTTTGAAAAACGCTCTGGATCGATGGTCGCCGAGGTGATGATGATTTTCAGATCTGGGCGCTTTGGCAACAGCTCTTTCAGATAGCCGAGGATGAAATCAATGTTCAGGCTGCGCTCGTGCGCTTCATCGATAATGATGGTGTCGTATTGATTGAGAAAGCGGTCATGTTGAATTTCAGCCAGCAAAATACCGTCTGTCATCAACTTGATCTGGGTGTTGTCAGAAATCTGATCGTTAAAACGCACTTTGTAACCGACAAACTCGCCGAGCGGCGTTTCCATCTCTTCAGCAATACGGTTCGCTACTGAGCGCGCGGCAAGACGACGAGGCTGGGTATGACCAATCAGGCCATACTGACCACGGCCAAGCTCGGCACAAATTTTAGGCAACTGAGTCGTTTTACCTGAGCCGGTTTCACCGGCCACAATCACGACCTGATGCTCGGCAATCGCCTTCGCGATGTCGTCTTTCTTTTGGCTGACCGGCAGCTGCGCTGGGTAGTCGATGGTCGGCGTGTGTTGCCCTCGCAGCTCAGCCTGCATGATAGACTTGGCCATATCGAGTGCGATGTCATCAAACGCGGCATGACGCGCCGCGTCCTTTTTGATTTTACTTGCCCCGCTGATGCGTTTACTGAAACGAAAGCGATCGCGAAGCATACACTGCTCCAGCGCCTTACGTAATTGAGCGGGTGAATTGACTTGCGCGGCTGGCGCGCTCTTTTTATCTGGCTGTGACGAGGTCAAAGCATGTCCTATTTTGTTACTGTCGATAAAACTGCGCGGATTGTATCACAACTGTGTGGCGACGCGCCCGTCGCAAACATGCTGGGCGCGTGATAGGGAAAAGGAGGCGCCAATACGCCGACTTATTAGAACTCGTATTGCAGATACACAGTATTGTAGTTACTGCCACCTTTAATGCGACCATACTGAGAGGCTTTTTCGAAAATGGCGCTGCGATGATGCAGTGAGTAGCCAAACCAAAGACGTTTCAGGTCGGTATTGCCGAGCAACGATCCCACATTGACATCAAACGAGAAATCAAGATAGTTGAGAAGCTTGCTGGGTTCTCTATCTTTACGGTCCATTTCTGTCCCCTCAATATGGGTGATGCTGTCAATGTACGACATCCCCTCCGCGACACCAAAGCGCCATTGCGTTGGCCAGTTGAACGTGTAGTAGGCTTTGATCGCCGCGACGTATTCGGTTGACGCTGATTGTACGTCCGATGACCAGTGGTGAACGATCCCTGGCGTCAAATAAATATCCAGCGGCAAGCCAAACAACTCATCCGTTAACGGATGGCCATAAAACAGCGACGTCAACTGGTTGTTATCAGGATCTTTTTCCGCATCAAAACGGAAGATTTCACCGATATTCGATGGTGTCGCCCAACCGTGTGCGACGCGAAGATAACGATGGTTATTCAGCTCAGACTTTGGCGCGCGTGCTTGATCATTAAAAAAGCCAAAGCCGAGAAACAGCTCGCCTTGATAGCGGTCTTGGACAATATTGGCCTGATAGGCATTGTCATCAAGGCGCGTCACACTGGTCTCACCCAAAAGATAGAGATTCGAGATCACATGATAACGGGCACTCATGCCCACATTCACATCAACGCCTGCCCCGACTGTCTCTCCACTAAACTCGGACATCGCGTAATAGTAGCTGTTGAAGTCAGCGTCTTTATAGCGCACTTTGGCATACGGTGACCATTGCCAATCACCCGACTGATACTCCCCTTTAAACGTCAGGTTGGCGTGAAAGCGAAAATCGGAATCCGCCATTAACTCGGTATTCATTCGCCATTCATCATTGATCGTATATTGTGCTTGTAATCCGGCGTCTAGCGTGTCGGTAATAAGCTGGTTTTGCTTTGAGGCAGGGACGTCGACAAATCGCAAGCGCATCAACGCATTAAGTTGCCATTGTTCGCTGTCGTCACGCCAAAGATGCGCCCCGCCTTCAGTGCCATCGATGTAAAAAGTGTCGCCGCTAAAAAACAGCATAGGGATGAAGGTGTTGACCGATTGATCGCCAGTCGTCGTATCAAATGGGATGGACGCCGTACGCACCATGGCTGCAATGCCCCACTGCTGCTCACTTTGCGTAACCGGTTGAGAGACGTCTGCATGAGCAGCGCTGACGCTGGCTAAAGTGAGCGCTGCGGTGCAGGGAAACGAGCGCCAATGAAGAGATGAGGTTGTTGCCATTTTGTATCCAATATTGATTGAACCACACAATTTGTCGCCAATCAGTGTGCTTAGTACTTATGTTTGAGCGCGGTTAGCCGCTAGAATAGCTATATGATCTCTTAAATCGAACCATTGTGAAAGCATCTGAACTAAAGAAACTTCTAAGTGCGTTACCTCAAGGTGACGACCCAGACATCGTCACCGGCGATGAGTGGTTACCCGAGCAACTCCTAGACACTCACGTTGACGGTGATCTGCTGTTTATGCATTTTGATACTGCACCTGATGAATCCTCCGGAGAGGAAGAAGGGCGAGGCTTTGTCGAGCACGAAATTGAGCTCATTCGACAACGCTTAGGCTCGTTGCTTAATGAGCCTAGCGATAGCGAAAGCAAAATCGATGCTCTGCTGGCTTTGGTCTTGATGGCGCATGAGCAATCCAGTTCAGAAGTGATAGAGCGACTCGAAGGCCCCGAGCTGGCACCCGAGCCATCAAACCCCAAAGAGAGTGATGAGTAAAGAAACGACACTACCTTACCTCATTGCAGGTCCTATCCTGCGCAAAGCGACGCCTGAACATCTAGTGTTTTGGTTGGTAACCTCTGCCCCTTTGCACGGCTCTTTTGAGCTCTATCAGCAAGGGCAACCACTATTGAAGGATTCACTCAGTCAGTGTTCATCGATTCAGATTGGCGAACACGCGTACGTAACCTTGGCACATTTTCACGGCCAATTCCCAGCCAACGAAACACTGAGTTACGACTTTGTCACCCCTCACGGTGGCCTGGCTGAACTGGCGCCTTATTTGCTCTACCCCGGTGAGACCCGCTTACACTTTCACCTGTCGACCCAAGCAAACTACGTTGTGCATGGGTCGTGCCGCAACCCACATCACCCCAGCGGTGATGCACTGGTGGCGATGGAAGCGAAAGTATCTGCCCAATCACCTGAAGAGCGGCCAGATTTGCTGATGATGGCCGGTGACCAAATCTACGCCGATCATGTTGCAGGGCCGACATTAGATGCCATTGATCAAGTTATCGATCTGCTCGGTCTGCGAGGAGAGACGTTTGAAGGGGCCTGTGTTGACAATGACAAAGCGCTGCGCCGACACACTCATCACCTTTATGGCCGAGAGCACATTTTGCCCACCTACCACCCAGACAAGCGCTGGTGGCACGCCTTTTTTAAGCCCTCTGAGCAGCCTGTTTTCAGCGCCACGGGCGCAGAGAACCACCTGATTGCCTGCGCGGAATTTATCGCGATGTACCTATTGGTGTGGTCGCCCGTCTTATGGCGACATGTGGATCGAGAACGCCTCAACAAGCCTAACACTGAGACGGATCTACCGACCATTCCCGAGCAATGGCAAACCACATTTGAGCACGAAGCCAACGTCATGGAGGCGTTTGTGGAGGGCTTGCCCAAGGTAGCACGGTTGTTGGCTCATATTCCCACTTACATGATTTTCGACGATCACGATGTCACCGATGATTGGAATTTAACCGTCGGCTGGGAATATCAGGTCTATCAGCACCCCTTTTCCAAACGGATTATTGGCAACGCGCTGATCGGCTACTGGTTGTGTCAGGGTTGGGGCAATGAGCCCGACCATTTTGACGCCGAGTTTATCAGCCTAGCGCAGCGCCATTTTGAAGATCCCGCCCCCCAACATCACGATGCTTTTATCGCGCATTTGCTCAGTTTTGAGCAGTGGCATTACACCATTGACACCTCGCCTAAGGTGGTGGTGCTCGATACCCGTACCCGCCGCTGGCGCTCGGAATCTAGGATGAACAAACCGTCAGGTTTGATGGATTGGGAAGCGTTGATGGAACTGCAACAAGCCTTGCTCCATCAAGAAAAAGTGATCATCGTTTCTCCTGCGCCTATGTTTGGCGTCAAATTTATCGAAACGCTGCAACGCATTGTTACTATGTTAGGTAAACCTTTGATGGTGGATGCGGAAAACTGGATGGCGCACCCGGGCAGTGCCAACACCTTACTGAGTATTTTCACCCATACCCAGACACCGACCAACTTTGTTATTCTCTCTGGCGATGTGCACTACTCTTTCGCTTATGACATAGAGTTGCGCTTTCGTAAAAATAGCCCACACCTTTACCAGTTCACCTGCAGTGGCTTTAAGAGCCAGTTCCCAGAGCCCTTATTGGCGATCTGCGATCACGCGGACAGACTGCTCTATTCACCGCGCTCGCCACTCAACTGGTTTACCAAACGTAAGCGTTTGAAGGTTCGTAAACGTGATCCTGATAGCCAGGGACTGCGCAGACTGATTAATGCCAGCGCGATTGGCGAGCTCCACCTCGATGAAAAAGGTGCCCCCAAATCGATCGAAATTTTGACGTCTGAAGGCAAGCACATCACTTTTCCACCCATAACGCCATCCCGTAAATGACCCGACTTCATCCGCTAGGTGTCGCTTAGGTGGCGTTAAGTAAGGATTGTGTAAAGAGCCTTGTGATCGCCGTCAATCATCACTATGTATATATCATATCGAATGTATTGAGGTCACAACGATGATGAATGCGCTATCTAAACTCTTTAAGCAATTGGTGGAAGGCAAAGACTTAGCAGAGCAATCAAGCCAAGATCCGCATCTGGCGATCGCCTGTTTGCTGTCCGAAGTGGCCGGTGCCGATCACCAAGTGAGCGCAGAAGAGGCCCAAGCCAAACAGCAATTGCTGTCGCGTCTTGTCGGGGTTGATCACCAACAAGCAACCCACCTCCTCTCCCGAGCAAAAGAGACGACGCAGCACTCTGCCTCGCTGTATGATTTTACTTCCCAACTTCGTTCACTCAGCCAAGAGACGCGTTTTGAGTTGATTCAAGCCATGTGGCAAGTCGCACACGCCGACGGCAACATCGACCCACTTGAAGACGCCGTGATCAGAAAAACCGCTGAACTCTTGTATGTGGATCACAGCGAGTTTATCCGCGCCAAATTATCGGTCATCGAGGACAATGACGGCAAATAACCTAGCGGCTCGTTTTTAATCCACAAAGTCACGGCGCTGGATATCGTATTGGGTCATTTTGTTGTTAAGTGTGCGTCGTGGCAGCTCCAGTTCGTCCATCACTGCTTGCACGTTACCTTTATGGCGTTTAAACGCTTGAACAATCACCTGCCGTTCAAAGTTGTGCACGCGATCCGCGAGGTTGGTTGGATTTGGGCTTGGCATTAGCGGCTCCGTCCCCAGTACACTGGCCAAATTGACGCCCTGGCCGATACCCAATACATACCGCTCGGCACTGTTTTTCAACTGGCGCACGTTGCCGGGCCACTCTTGTTCACACAGTAGCAAACTCTCCTGGTCGCTGAGCGGCTGATAGTCACGTTGGTATTGCATCGCGGCTTTGCGTGCAAAAAATTCGAACAAGAGCGGAATGTCTTCACGGCGATCGGCCAAATCTGGCAAATGCAGTTCCATGACATTGAATCGGTAATAAAGGTCCTCACGAAACTCGCCCTGTTCAGACGCCTGTTTGAGATCGACTTTAGTCGCCGCGATCACCCACAAATCCAATGCGATCTCTTGGTTAGAGCCGACTCTTTCCACTTTCCTCTCTTGCAATACACGCAGCAGCTTAATTTGAAAACTGATTGGCATACTCTCAATTTCATCAAGAAACAGCGTCCCTTTGTTCGAGTGCTCAATTTTCCCGATGCGCTTGGACTGAGCGCCGGTAAACGCGCCCTTCTCATGGCCAAACAACTCACTTTCAAACAAATTGTCCGGTATGGCGCCGCAGTTGACCGCCACAAAGGGGTGATCACGCCGTGCACTCACCTCATGTAAACATCGCGCCACCAGCTCTTTACCGGTCCCGGTCGAGCCATTGATCACTGTATCCACGGGAGTTTGGCCGAGCATTAAGATCTGCTGACGAAGGGCATTCATTACTGGCGACTCGCCAATCATTCTGCTTTCAAGCGTAGGGCGCTGACTGAGTAAGCGCTGCAAATTCCGGTTTTCCAACACGAGCCGACGCTTCTCGCCTGCGCGCTGAATTCTGTCGATCAACAAATCTGGCTCTACCGGTTTTTCAATGAAGTCATACACACCACCGCGCATCGCATCGACCGCCATTTTCACATCCCCGTGCGCCGTGACCAGCAGCACCGGAATATCACTGTCGATGGTTTGTACTGCCTTGGCAAATGCTAGACCATCCATTTTTGGCATTCGGATATCAGACACCACCACACAATGGCTTTGAGCATCAATGGTAGCCAAGGCGCTCTGCGCATCGGCAAAATCTCGCACGGTCAATCCGGCCAGCTGCAACCACTGTTTGGTCGCTCGGCGGATTGCACTTTCATCATCAACCAAGATGACTTCGGGCGGCAAAGAGTGACCAAGCGTCGCCAACTCGTCTGACGGGGGAAAAGGGTGTGTCATGAGGAACTCCTTAATTCTTCTTCAGGCGATTCGGCGCACTGGAGTTTCAACTGAAACTCGCAGCCCTTGTCGGCGGCCATCACCTCCAACTGCCCACCAAACTCTTCGACAATCGTGCGTGAGACGGAGAGCCCTAAACCCACCCCCTTCCCTGCCGGTTTGGTGGTAAAAAATGGCTCAAACAAACTCGCCAAGTGTTCCGCCGCGATGCCGGCGCCATTGTCGGTCACCGAGAGCAACACCTCGCTACCCTGCTGCCAAGTGCGAATCTGAATTTTACCGTGCTCTCGATGCCCGTTTGCATCGTCTTCTTTTGCGGCATTGGCGTCTTCAGCAATCGCATCGGCGGCATTGCGTAGCAGATTCACTAAAACTTGCTCTAACTTGATCTCCTCCGCGCGTACAAGCAGCGGTGATTCTGGCGGCTGCCAATCAAGCACAATGCGATGTTTGTCTAACCTAGGTTGAACCACCACCAGCGCGTTGCGCACAGACTGTGCGATATCAACGGGCGATAGCGCGCTGACCGACTTGCTGGCAAAGTGCTTCAAGCGTGAGATGATTTTCGTCACGCGGCGAATAAGGTGGTCGATCTCGTCGAGATTCTCTTGCGCCATCTCATAGCCACCGCGCTCAACCAATAATTGGGTACTGGCTAAATAGGTCAACGTGGCTTGCAATGGCTGACTGATTTCGTGCACCAACTCCGCAGACAGTTGACCCAATGCAGCCAATTTTTCTGCCTGAATCAACTCTTCGTTGGTTTGCCGCAAGATATTTTCCGTACGGATACGCTCTTCGATCTCTCGTTTGAGTTGCGAATTACTCTGCCGGAGGGCATTAGTGCGCTGCGCCACCCGCCATTCGAGCTGCTGCTGATGGCGAAAACGGCTCATCAGATAGAGCGCCACCAGCGCTAACACCGTCGCTAGCAAGGCGGCAACGATCATCGCGTTGTATTTGCTTTGGGTTAGGTCTTGCAGATCACTGAGGTAGACCAATCGCCAACCGAGCGCACGAATATCGCGTTGATGGAGAACGTAGCGTGTCGCGACGCCATCCTCGCCGCGAAGATCCAACACCGTTTTTCCTTGTGGTGAGCTGGGCAAATCCGTATAGCTCAGCGGTTCAATCGGGTGATTGGCGTACTTTTGTGCTTGGCGTAATGCCTCTCGGACTTGGTCAGAAATCGCGCCCAAGGTGCGGTATCGCCAATGCGGCTGACTGGCCAAAAAGATCACACCGTCAGCATCACTGACCCAAACCCCTTCGCCACCTGCACGCCAACTCGCTTCTAATTGAGACATGTCCACTTTGAGGACAGTGACACCAACAATCTGGTTTTCGACGCGAACAGGACGAGAGAGAAACAGACCCGGTTCACCTGTGGTCACGCCAATGGCAAAAAAGCGACCATTGCGGCCCGCCATCGCCTCGGTAAAGTAAGGGCGAAAGTGGTAATCATGGCCGACAAAGCTGCCCTCTTGGTTCCAGTTGCTACTGGCGAGGACTCGCCCTGATTTGTCCATTAGATACAGTGCATCCGCACCCGATTCACTTTGCCACTGAGCCAGTTTTTGGTTCACTTCTTCAATCAGCCGCGTTTTCTCTGGCGTTGCCAGTAGCTGCTGCACTTCATCATCTTGCGCGGCAATAAACGGAAGATAGTGAAAGCGTTGATACTCAGCCTCAACGGTCGAGGCGTAGAGGGTCAGCCTCTCTTCACCGACGGTATCAAGCTGCGCAAAATGTCGCGTCTCGATACTCTCGATCCATAACCTCGCCATAACAATAGCCAGTACCGTTGCAATCACCACGATCCAGACCGTGACTTTTCTACTGCTCTCGAGGTGCAGCACCCACCACGCAGGTTTACTGACCATGATTTCCCTTATCTGTTGTACGACGACGATTGTGCCTTTCACTGAGCTTAAGCAATTCAAAAACAGCAATTCAAAAACCGCGCCAGCCTGCGCCCTCTGCCCCTTAGCAACAAGCCTGATGGACGCACGACGGCGCGACTCTTAATAGGCACACAAATAGTACTCGCTGCCATCGGCCAAATTTGGCGCATCCAATGACTCAGCCCCCACAAGGATGAGCCAAATTTGGCCGATTTTCTTGTTGCTGCGTCTAAATTGCGCCGTTCATCACGCCTAGTCGGCTCGCTCAGCCCTTTCATCACCGGACGCGGCGCAAACAGTTAACATCATCACAACAAGTTGGCAAACCCCTTGCTATACCCAATGGGTCACGACAAAAAACGGAGCGCCATGTTAAGCAGGCTAAACCTGTCGCGCCCACTTCAACCCTACACGACTGGTGACCAGTCAAATCAATACAACAAGGATGAAAGAATGAAAACTCTCAACGCCACGTTAATCACCGCCCTCGCGTTAAGTGGGTTTGTCGCAACGGAAGTCAGTGCCGCTACCGAGTGGAACGTCTCTCTGTGGGGCAAACGCCGCGCTTTTACCGAAAACGTCGAAAAGCTGGCTGAGCTGGTCGAGGCGAAAACCAACGGCGAGTTCAAACTTAATATTTCTTACGGTGGATTATCTAAAGCAAGAGAAAATCTCGATGGCATCTCTTTTGGCGCGTTTGAAATGGCGCAGTTTTGTGCCTTCTACCACGCAGACAAAAACCCCACCATCACGGTGGCAGAACTACCCTTCTCTCAAGATGTATCGCTTGGCCGCGTGAGCGAAATCTACATGGAACTGTTCAAGCATCCGGCCGTGGTTAAGGACCTCGCTCGTTGGAATGCGACGCTCCTTATGCCTACACCAATGCCGCAATACAACATCGTCAGTAAAGGGGATCCACTGACGTCACTGGAAGACTTTGACGGTCTACGTGTCCGCGGCCCTGGCGGTATCATGGGTGTGCTGAGTAAACTGGGCGCGATCAAAACCGGTGTTCCGTTTGCCGAAGTTCGTCAGTCCATGGACTCCAATGTTATCGATGCGGCTTCATTTGCGCCGCACGCACATCTCGCCACCAACTCCTACAAAGTGGCGACGTGGGGCACCACTAACCTCAACTTAGGTTCTGCGAACTGTCCGGTGGTGGTCAACACCGAAGCGCTAGAGATGCTCAAACCCAGTCACCGTGAAGCGCTGCTTGGTTCTGTGGATGAAGCGCTCGATTTCTACGTTCAAAACTACGAACAGAACACCACCGCAAAATACGAAGCCGCAGTTAAAGCGCAAGGTTTGACCATGGTGACGTTCAACGCCGAACAAACCGAGCAGTTGAACACGCTCTCTGAGTCCGTACGTCAAGAGTGGGTGGCGCAGTACAAAGATCAGTTTGACGCTCAAGCTGTCCTTGATTTCACCGCTGGGTTATTTGCACAAAAGTAACTGAACACTAAGCTCGTTGGGCTTAATGTGAGCCCAACGTTTCCTGCTTCACCTTGATTTTATTTTGATGACGTTAATCGCTATTCGATGAATGTCTGAGACAAAAGGAGGCCGAAATGTCGGCTGCTGCGTCCGTACGAGAAGATCACTCTCTGCTCAGTCGAGTGGATCGCTGGTTCTTCCGTTTTGAATCGCTACTGAACTTACTCGGTGGCATCACCATATTTTTATTGGTTTTTCTTGCCACCGTGAACATCTTGGGCCGTTGGCTGTTTAGTGCCCCTATCAGCGGTTATGTGGATTGGGTGGAACAAGCGATGGCGTTTATCGCCTTTCTTGGCATTGCCTACACTCAGCGAATGGGTGGCCACATTCGCATGGATATTGTTGTCGGTCAGTTTCGCGGTCGATGGCTGTGGTTTACTGAACTGCTGACGACCGCGCTGATGCTGATGGTCACTTTCGTACTGATCTACGGCTCTTACCTGCATTTCTGGCGCGCTTACTCGATTGGCGATTCCTCACTCGACATCAATCTCCCCACGTGGCCAGCCAAATTAGTCGTCACTGCGGCGCTGTCGATTCTCGCCTTGCGTCTCTGTTTACAACTCTGGGGTTATGCACGTGCGCTAAGGCAAGGCGGCGACTCGCCAGTCGCCGTGCCTTTGATTGAGTCCGCTGCGGAAGTGGCGGCAAAAGAAGCTGAAAGTGTCAGCGGTCACGACAACTAGGAGCCTTATCTTGTCTGATTTATTTACTACGATGGGCAACATGGACAGTATCGAAATCGGTCTGTGGGTGTCCGGAGCCATGCTCCTGTTTGTTCTTCTCGGTGTGCGCGTCGCCTTTGCCGCTGCGATTGCCGGGTTTTTAGGTCTGGTTTGGATATTCAGTGCCAAACTGGGTTTTGAGCGCGGTTTTATGGTTGCAATCAAAATGGCTGGCACCATCCCTCACTCTAAAGTGTCATCGCTGGCGCTCTCATTGATCCCAACCTTTATTCTGATCGGTTTTCTCGCGTATCACGCAGGTCTCACCAAATCACTATTTGAGGCGGCGAAGCGCTGGGTGGGGTGGCTCCCCGGCGGCATGGGGGTGGCGACGGTTTTCTCTACCGCAGGTTTTGCCGCGGTGTCGGGAGCGTCTGTAGCCACCTCTGCGGTGTTTGCGCGTATCGCGGTCCCTGAAATGCTCAAACTCGGCTACGACAAGCGTTTTGCTGCAGGCGTGGTCGCCGCAGGTGGCACACTCGCTTCCTTGATCCCCCCTTCGGCTATTTTGGTGATTTACGCCATCATTGTTGAGCAAGATGTCGGCGCGCTGCTGATGGCGGGCTTTATTCCCGGATTGGTCTCGGCACTCATCTATGGCGGCTTAGTCATCTTCCTTGCGATGACGCGCAAAAACTTCGGTCCACCAGTGCGCGGCTATACTTGGAAACAGCGCATGGAGTCACTGCCTGCGGCTGCACCTATCTTTTTTGTTGTCGCCATCATCATGATCTGTATCTATGGTGGTGTGGGTACTCCTACCGAAGCAGGCGCGCTTGGCGCGACCGCCATTCTGTTTGTCGCACTCTATCACGGCAGTCGCTGGCAAGAGCTGAAAAGCTCAATGATGGAGACCGCGAAACTGTCGGCGATGATCTTCGCCATCATTTGGGGCGTGTTGATTTACGTGCGTTTTCTTGGCTTTGCCGATTTGCCGAGCGCCTTCTCAGACTGGATTGTCAGCCTTGAACAAAGCCCGATGCTGACACTGCTGCTGATCCTCTGCGCCTACGCCGTCCTTGGCATGTTTATGGACGCCATCGGCATGCTGCTGCTGACGTTACCTGTCGTCTATCCTGCCATTATTGCCTTAAACGGCGGAATAGACGTCGCCGCAGCAGACTCCGCCTTTGGTGTGTCTGGCATTGGCTGCGCAATCTGGTTTGGCATTATCGTGGTGAAAATGGCAGAGCTGTGTCTCATTACTCCACCGATTGGCTTGAACTGCTTTGTGGTGGCTGGCGTGCGCCCCGAGTGCTCAGTACAAGATGTCTTTCGCGGATGTACGCCATTTTTTGTCGCCGATGTCATTACCATCACGGTCTTGATCGCCTTCCCGAGCATCGTTCTTTGGTTACCGGAGTTGATTGGCTACGCGTAATCAACGCAAACAGGGAGCCTCGGCTCCCTGTTTGTTTCTCTCTATCGAATTGAATCTCGACGCACACTCAATCTCGCTCTCTAGAGCATAGTCAACGCCAATTTGGCAAGGTTGTAAGCATCGACATAGCCTGAGTGCTGGCGCCCTTCCCAGTCAATGCCTTGACTTTCTTGCGCCGCGCGATGCCCAATACGTTTGTCTTTCAAGCGATGCTGAATTCGATACAGGGTCGCAAGGTTAATGAACTCTCGAAACGGCATCTCAATGCCTTTCTCTGCGCACTCTTTCGCAAGGATCTGATCATCTCGCCCCCATGAGGCATAAATCTTATTACTACCGCCAAAGTTTTTAATCATCGACTTGATCACCTCGGCTAACGGGCGACCTTGCTTATCAATTTTGCGCGGTGTAATGCCTGTCAGTTCCGCGCAAAACAGTGAAACTTCATCACGCTCAGGTTTGACATAGTATTGCGCTCGCTTAACCACCTCGCCTTTGGCCAAATCGATTTCCGCCAGACCAATTTCAATGATCTCGCCCGTGGTGCCGACACCGTTCTCATTCCAGCAACACATTTCCAAATCGAAACAGACTACTCGGTTGTGGTTCATGACTCGCCTTTAGGTTCGCTATTGTGACAGTAACAAAGCGCCGAATTTTACCCTAACTGGGCGCAAAACTCGACCTCGCGCTGACTAGCATTGCATCGCTTAAACCGATTTGGCGCGATTTTATTTGCCGTTTCGGCGCACGTTTTCACCATTCATTGCGTTGGCATGGTTAAAAAGAGAGCAAATACATCGCCAAATCTGGTGCGAGTTTGCTTTGACACAAGCGGTTTCACTTGAATGTGTTATATTTGCCCCAATTTCATGTCAAATGATTGTGCCGCTGCCAAGGCAGCCAACACAGGCAGCCGTGTTTAGCTCGGCGCAAAATTTAGTTTCCAAGAGAATGATTATGACTTTCGATTTACAAATGATTCCTCAAACCTTCGACATGCTTCATGCCGGATTAACCGCGTCAAGCGTTCTACTGTTACTTGTTGCGGTCTCGCGCAAATCTAAGGTGATTGAGAAAGTGGTTGAAAAACCCGTTGAGAAAATTGTCGAGGTAGAAAAGCCGGTCGAGAAAATCGTCGAAGTTGAAAAAGTCGTTGAAGTCGAAAAGATCGTTGAGAAAGTGGTGGAAGTGGAGTCAAAACTGGCCACGGCGTCAACCGATTCCGCGATGCAGTTGCTTTCATTGTTACAACAAGAAGCGCGTTTAATTGATTTCCTCAAAGAAGACGTCAGTGCGTTTTCTGATGAAGATGTTGGTGCTGCTGCGCGCGTCATTCATAGTGGCGGGCAAAAAGTACTCGCAGAGTACATGACCCTTGAGCCGATTCGTCAAGAAGAGGAAGAGAGCCGCATTACTGTGGAAGAAGGCTTTGATCCGCAAAAGGTCCGTCTAACGGGTAACGTGACCGGCCAAGCGCCGTTCCATGGCACCTTGGTCCACAAAGGCTGGAAAGCCAGCGCGATGACGCTGCCTAAGTTGGCGGATCACTATGATGCGTCGATCATTGCACCAGCAGAGGTGGAGCTGTAATGGAACAGACAACCAACGCACCAACCTTCAGTGTCGGTATTGACTTAGGCACGACTCACTGTGTCATGTCGTTTGTTGATACGCGCGTCGAAGATCCGCGTGTCGAAGTGATGGCCATTCCACAATTGACTGCCCCGGGCACGGTAGAATCCCATACTCAACTGGGTTCGTTTCTCTATCAGCCCCATGAGCATGAGATGAACCCTGCTGCGCGCGTTCTTCCTTGGTCTTCAGAGCCAAAAGCCTTGGTTGGTGCCATTGCTCGTAATCTCGGTGCCAAAACCCCGATTCGCTTAGTGGCCAGTGCCAAATCTTGGCTTTGTCACGGCGGTGTAAACCGTCGCGACGCGTTTTTGCCCGCAGGTAGCCCGGAAGAGGTCGAGAAAGTCTCGCCTTTGCGTGCGACTGAGCTCTACCTTGAACACCTCAAAGCGGCGTGGAATCATCGCCATCCTCAGCACCCGCTAGAAGATCAAGACGTCACCTTAACGGTGCCCGCCTCGTTTGATCCTGCCGCGCGCGATTTAACGGCGGAAGCGGCGCGTCATGTGGGCCTCACGCACCTCACACTGCTTGAGGAGCCTCAAGCGGCGCTCTACAACTGGATAGACAACAGCCAAGACACGTGGCGTGATGAAGTTGAAGTCGGTGATGTGGTTCTGGTGGTCGATATTGGCGGTGGTACCACGGATTTGTCTCTGGTTGAAGTGACCGAAGAAGAGGGTAACCTCGCGCTAAACCGCATCGCGGTGGGCGAGCATATCCTACTGGGCGGTGACAACATGGATCTGGCCCTCGCCTATCGATTAAAGATGAAACTTGCCCAAGAAGGCAAAGAGCTGCAACCTTGGCAAGTCCAAGCCATGACTCACGCCTGTCGTGATGCGAAAGAAGCGTTGCTCAAGGATGCGGATCTGGCGAGCGTGCCGATTGTCGTGCCGAGTCGAGGCTCCAAACTATTGGGCGCGACACTCAAAACAGAACTCACTCAACAAGAAGTGCAGCAAACACTGGTGGATGGCTTCTTCCCGCAAGTAGGGATTGATGAACACCCGGTTCAACGTGCGCGCGGCGCATTGACCCAAATGGGTCTGCCGTACGCCCAAGATGCGGGTATCACTCGTCACATTGCGGCTTTTCTCGTCAAACAAGCAGGCGCACAAAGTGGCCAACATGAGTCAGAGAGTGCCATGCCATTTGCTGGTATTCCGGGTATGGCCCCTGCTCCGCTCAGCTTTATCAAACCTACGGCGCTGCTGTTCAACGGTGGCGTATTGAAGTCGCCTCTTTTGGCTGAACGACTTGAGAGCACACTCAATAATTGGCTCACTGAGGCCAATGCCCCTGCGGCCAAGCGATTAACCGGTGTCGACCTTGATCTGGCGGTTGCCAGCGGCGCAGCCTACTATGGGGCGGTGCGCCGTGGTCAAGGCGTGCGCATTCGCGGTGGTATCGCCTCAAGCTTTTATGTCGGTATCGAAAGTGCCATGCCAGCTATACCAGGGATGGCGCCGCCGATGGAAGCACTGTGTGTGGCACCTTTTGGTATGGAAGAAGGCTCAAGCGTGGATGTACCTAGCCAAGCCTTTGGTTTGATCATTGGCCAGCCAGTCAACTTCCAGTTCTTCGGTTCGACCGTGCGTCGAGACGATCTGGCCGGTACTCACCTTGACCATTGGGGACCGGATGAGCTCGAAGAGCTGCCGGAGATTCAGGTCACCCTGCCCGTCTCTGAAGGTCGTAGAGAAGGCGAAGTGGTGCCCGTCACCCTCTGTTCACGCGTCACTGAGCTCGGTACTTTGTACCTTGAAGCCATTGCCAATGATAACGGCCAAAAATGGCACGTTGAATTTGACGTACGCGAAGAATAATCATAACGGCATCCCTTGGATGCCGTTTTTACTCTGATTTCAACCTATCTGCACATTGAAAAGGTTTTCAACATGACCACGGCTCGTTATTTAGTGGGTATCGATCTTGGCACCACCAATACTGTGGTGGCGTATTGTGAGATCACCGCGGATCTCAACGCCTCCCCAGTGGCGCTGTTCGATATAGACCAGTTGATTGGTCCCGGTGAGGTGGTGCGTAAACCGCTGCTGCCCTCTTTTCGCTATCATCCTGCGAAGGGTCAGATTGGCGAGCGCGATTTGACGTTGCCATGGGAACATCAGCCCGTCTCTGGCGATATGGATCAGGTCATTATTGGCGAATGGGCGCGTGAGCTTGGCGCGAAAGTGGAAGGTCGCCAAGTGGCCAGCGCTAAAAGCTGGCTCTCTCATCAAGGCGTCGACCGCCGCTCTGACATATTACCTTGGGCGGGCGCCAGTGACGTCACCAAAGTGTCACCCTTAATTGCCAGCGCCAGTTACCTCAATCATATACGTCAAGCTTGGAATCACCGTCATCCGAGTGATCCGCTTGAAGCGCAAGATGTGGTGATCACCGTACCGGCCTCCTTTGATGAAACTGCGCGGAAATTGACTCTCGAAGCCGCCGAACTCGCAGGGTTAGACAAGGTGGTACTCCTCGAAGAGCCGCAAGCGGTCTGCTATGACTGGTATGCACGTCATCAAGAAAACGCCGCCGACGTGCTCTCGGATATACCTTTGATTCTCGTCTGTGATGTCGGTGGTGGCACCACGGATTTGAGTTTAATCTCCGCACAAGTCAGTGACGACCATGCGCTGACATTAAACCGCATTGGAGTCGGCGAGCACTTGATGCTCGGCGGAGATAACCTCGATCTCGCCCTGGCCCATTTGGCGGAGCAGCGTCTAAACAGCGGTAAAAAACTCAATGCGGCGTCGCTGTCCAAATTAATTCAGCAGACGCGCAGCGCCAAAGAGCAGTTGCTGAGTCGCCAAGCGCCCAACGATGTCAAAATCACCATGCTAGGCAGTGGATCTAAGCTGCTTGGCGGCACTAAAAGTGTGGCGCTTGGCAAAGATGAAGTACACCAAATTGCGCTGGAAGGTTTTTTTCCACTCAGTGACATCAACGAGGGCCCAGACAAACGCCGCAGCGCTGTCGTCGAGTTCGGCCTGCCCTATGTTTCCGATCCTGCAGTGAGTAAACATGTCGCCGCTTTCTTGCAGCAACATCAAAGTGTCGCTCTTGACGCCCTCAAACACACATCCAGCGCAGCACCAGACAACACGCCGGCCGTCCCCGTTGGCTTGCTACTCAATGGCGGTGTTTTTAACAGTGAACTTATCAGCGAACGATTAGAGACGCTGCTTAGCCAATGGCGAGGCGAGCCTGTCCGACTGCTGGACAACCCACACCCCGATTGGGCCGTGGCGCTGGGCGCCGTGGCATTTGGTAAAGCGCGCCGCGGTGCACAACTCAAGATCGGCGGCGGAGTCGCACGCTCCTATTTCCTCCATTTACCAGACAAACAACGTTTGGGCCATGCACTGTGCTTATTGGCCAAGGGCTCAGAGGAAGGCCAAGAAATCCGACTCACAGGACGTCGCTTTTCCCTCACTCTCGGCGAGCCGGTACGCTTCAATCTTCTGACCTCAACCCATGATCGCATTCGCGACGATCAAGCGTTGCAAAATGGTGTGATGGTTGACGTTGACCCTGACAAGCTTTCGCCCTTGCCTCCTTATGTCGTGACACTCGACAGCCAAGGGGCACAGTTGCACGCCAATCAAAAAGAGCGGGTCGAAGTTCAACTGGCGTGCCAACTGACCGAAGTGGGCACATTGAAGATGGAGTGTGTGAGCGTCGCAGACGATCAGCAACGCTGGGCAGTGGAATTCGAAGTTCGTCATCAAAAAGGAGAACAGGAACCACACAGCCTGCACCCAAACTTACCGCACTGCCAAGCACTGATCAGCAAACTCTACAGCGCGAATAAAAAAAGTGCGGAGGAGGCGGACATTCGCACCTTGAGTAAATTCCTTGAACGTCAACTGGGCAAACGCGATGAGTGGGACTTCACCACGCTTCGGCAGCTGTTTGACACCTTGGCTCAAGGAAGAAAGCGTCGCCGCCGCTCAGAAGCACACGAGAAACAGTGGTTACGTTTGGCTGGCTATACGCTACGCCCCGGCTTTGGCGATGTCACCGATGATTGGCGGATCGAGCAAGTGTGGGGGCTCTACTCGCAAGCGATTCAATTTAAAAATCACCAAGGCTGGACGGATTGGTGGGTGTTCTGGCGCCGAGTGGCTGGCGGACTCAATCAAGAGCAGCAAGAGCAACTGCTCGCCGATATTGCTAAGTACCTGCATCCCGGTGCGATGAAAAATCCGCAATCGGCCAAAGCCGCGCAAGAGATGGGGTATGAGTCGATGGTGAGACTGGCCGCCTCTTTGGAACATTTAGAGGTGGAAGATAAGACGCTGCTGGCCAACTGGTTTTTAAGCAAGGCGCTCAATCATAACCAGTTCAACGATGCCCACTGGTGGGCGCTAGGCCGCCTTGCTTCCCGTACTCCGCTCTATTGCAGTGCGCACAACGTGATTGCTCGGGAGCAGATTCAGCAATGGCTGCCCACCTTGCTTGACCAGCCTTGGCAACAAGACCGCATGGCGGCCTTTGCGGCCGTAATGATGTGCCGTAAAACCGGCGATCGCCAGCTCGATATCTCAGACGAATTTCGCGCCGAGGTCGTCGCAAAACTTAAACAAAGCAAGCTGCCTGAAGCTTGGATAACCCTGGTTGAGAACGTTAGCGAACTGTCAGACACGGAGTCAAAACGCGTGTTTGGTGACGCACTGCCGCACGGGTTAACGCTGATTAAATCGTGATCGCTGGGCGTCATTGGCTCAGCGTTAAACACAAGGAATCATGGTATGACGATGGAAAAATTTACCCACATTGAGGCGCGAGCAGCAGCGCGAAAAGGCGGCATCGCGCAGTTGGAATCTCTGCTCTCTCACCCGCTTTCTCGTGACGAAATCGCCGCGATACCCAACGATCGCTGGCTTTCCGCCTTTAGCATGAAGGTGTTTCAAAGTGGCATCAGTTGGAAAGTCGTTCGCAATAAGTGGCCAAACTTTGAAGAGGTCTTCTTTGGGTTCAACATCGAACGGCTATTGATGCTAGGTGATGAACATTGGGATGCCAAGTCTGAGGATGCGCGTATCATTCGCCATCACGCGAAAGTGAAATCGATACAAGCCAACGCACAAATGATTTATGAGGCTTCATTGCAACACGGCTCGTTTGGTCAGATGGTCGCGCAGTGGCCAAGTGAGCGTATCACCGAGCTTTGGGGGTACTTAAAAACTCATGGGCAGCGTCTAGGCGGCAACACTGGACCTTACACTCTGCGCCAAATGGGGGTCGACACCTTCATTCTCTCCAGCGATGTGGAAGCCTATTTGCGCCAATGCAAAATCATTGAAGGCGGCAAAGACACCAAGCGCTCGTTACAGGCCGCCAGTGACGCATTCACTCAATGGCAGCAGGAGAGCGGACGTAGCCTCACACAAATCAGTCAGATCATCGCATTCAGCACCGGCGACAACCGAATTTAATCTCAATTTGGTTCGCAATGTGAGACGTGCCAGTTTTATGACATATGCACTCTGGCACTCATCTTATAATTCAAAGAGATAGACCTCATCGACAAGTTGGCACTCTCTATGCTTCGTCTCTACTAGTTCTAGACAAGGTTGAGTGAGGCATGGCCACACTGCGACCACAGTGAAAAACGAGGTCTGTTATGGAACATCATCGCCACACCTATTATCGCTTAATCCACCACGGTATTAAGACCCTAGTTCAAGACCGATTCGGCCACTACAGCGAACTCGAATATCACGAGTACCTCAATGTGATGACCGGTAAATCGAGCTGCTTTGCCATGAGTGATGAGGAGTTGCTGTTTACGGTAGAGAGCCTGCGCGAAGAGGGCTATTTAGAGGACTTCAAACGTCAGCTACCCCACTGAGTTGTTTCAGATTGTCACTAAGCCCTATGTCCGACGCTTGAATTTGGTTAGACTTAGGGCAATTTATCCAATCATAGAATTTAGATATGAAACAATTGCTCGACTTCATTCCGCTGATCATCTTTTTTGCGCTGTATAAAATGGTCGATATCTACGCTGCCACTGGCGCTTTGATTGTCGCGACCGCCATCCAGATTGCCATTACTTATTTCGTCTACAAAAAAGTCGAGAAAATGCAGTTGATCACCTTTGTGATGGTGGCGGTATTCGGCGGCATGACCATCTTCCTGCACGACGACAATTTTATTAAGTGGAAGGTGACGATTGTCTACGCCGTTTTCGCGATTGGACTCGCGGTGAGCCACGCCATGGGCAAATCGGCGATCAAAGGCATGCTTGGTAAAGAGATCACTTTGCCTGACAGCGTGTGGGCTAAAGTCACATGGGCTTGGGTCGGCTTCTTTGCGTTCTGCGCCGCACTCAATATCTACGTCGCCTATGAGCTGCCGCTTGATGTCTGGGTTAACTTCAAGGTGTTCGGTCTTTTGGCGGCCACCTTTGGCTTTACGCTGATTACAGGCGTCTACATCTACAAACAAATGCCTAAAGATGAGTCAAACACCAGCAACTCATAAGCTGACTTCACAGCGCAAAGTTTGCTAAACTGTTGACTTTCCAATTTAACAGCGGCCTCCCCGGTCGCTGTTTTGTTTGTCGATGTCCGCAAAATATGAACAACACCTACAATGCCCCAAAGGGCCAACTACTCCTTAGAACGTTAGCTATGCCAGCCGACACCAACGCCAACGGTGATATTTTTGGCGGTTGGATCATGTCTCAACTCGACCTTGCCGGTGGGATCCTCGCAAAAGAGATTTCCAGTGGCCGAATTGTGACGGTCTCGGTCTCTAGCATCACCTTTAAAAAGCCCGTCCGCGTCGGTGACGTGGTCTGCTGCTACGGCGAATGTAAGAAGATTGGCCGCAGTTCGATGAGCATTGATTTGCAAGTATGGGTCAAGCCCGTCAAAGAGCACGGCGTTGAAGACAGATACATGGTCTGTGATGCCACATTCAACTATGTAGCGATTGATAGCGAAGGGCGACCTCGTGCAATAGAGCGATGATTCGCTTCACAAATTGTTAGTGTCGGCGCGTCGTTTCCGCCACACTTAAGGTACATTAATTCCCTATTCCACACGATAAGGATTTTGACTATGTGGTACGTCATTTTTTCTCAAGACGTTGAAGATTCACTCGAAAAACGTTTAAGTGTCCGTCCTGCGCATTTAGAACGCTTGCAAGCGCTGCAAGACGAAGGCCGACTGTTAACCGCCGGTCCTATGCCTGCCATCGATTCAGAGAACCCAGGTGAAGCTGGCTTTACAGGTTCAACCGTCATCGCCGAATTTGACAGTTTAGAGCAAGCGCAATGCTGGGCGGATGCCGACCCTTACGTTGCCGCTGGGGTCTATCAGTCTGTTGTCGTCAAACCCTTTAAGAAAGTGTTTTAGTGGTCATGGCTATCCTGCGCCGCTCGGCGGCTTTGCTCGGGCTAATGGTGATGACGCTCGCGGGATGTTCATCCAATGCGGAAAAGCAACGTAACCTCGAATTACTTGCAGAGAACCGCGCGAGCGTGCTCTCTGCCGAACTGCCACTTGAGGCGGGGCCACTCTCCATCTTGCGAGCAAGCGCAAGTGGGACGACGATTGAAATCATGATGGTCTACAATACGGATGCTCGAGGCGCAAAACCCGCTTCACAACTGCTCAACCAAAGTATCAATGTCTACTGCACCAACCCAGACACCAAAGCCAATATGGAAGTCGGATTGAGTTATCGCATCAAGATTCGTAATACTCGCGGTCAATTAATGATCGATGAATTGATTACATCACAGCGTTGTAAATCCTAACAAAAACGCCTATCCAACGCCTTGCTTATTGCAAGGCGTTTTTGATTGCCCCTCACTCAAAAGTTGATTGCGTTAAGCAAAATTAATTATGAACTTTTTATTTCAATCACGGAGACTCAAGCGAGAAACAGAAGGCTAACTATTCCCGATGGTTACCTCATGATGTCTCTCTTTTGACCCACTCTAAAACACATTTTTTTTGAGAAATTTCCTCGATTCATCCCTTTGGCGCATTGACGTTTTTTTAACCAGTAACTAATTTTTCATATTAGTGTCATAACCGTGGAGGATCGCCCAAATGAAACGTGCTAGTAACTCATACCGTCTGCAACTGATTAAAGAAGTCGCAACTCGGCAAGAACGCTTACACAGCGGCGATCCCATGGTGAACCATATTCAGCACATGTTGGATGCAAAACCCAAAGCCGACGCCTCACCTGAGACAAATCGACGCTTTATCGGCTGTCATTTTGACGAACATGCAGGTGGTTGGGTGAGTGACCAGTGGGGATTAAAATAACGGTTGTTGCGGATCGATAAGAGGCTCAGGTGGTGATGCGTCTGAGCCCTGTTTTTTGATTTTTCGCAGGTAGCGCTGACGGCAGAGCTTGATCACATGCAACTGCTGAGCGGGCGACATCGACAACCAGTTGAAACGTTCCTCACGCTTTCTCATGCACCCCTTACAATAGCCACGTTCGTCTACGGTGCACACACCGACGCAAGGACTGGGGACTTGAAAAAACTCGAGCTGCTCCATGGTACGCCTTATTTCACTCTGTCCGCTGCAACTTGGCTTGTTGATCGCAAAGATAGTGAACAACCGCCGCTAAACTATGACTCACTTCTGACATTAACCGCTTGGTTTGCATTATACTTTCGCCAAGCACCGTCGCGTTTTGCGACACGTTTGATTTTTGGAGTTGATATCATGAAGCTTAGTCTAAAAACGCTATTTGCCGCAACCGCACTGCCCTTCGTCGTGACAGCGTGTGCAAGCAGTCAAGACGCCCCTACCCCAATCACAACGCAAGATCTTCAGCACCACAACTGGGAACTGCTTGCGGTCGACGGTCAAGCCATCAGCCTTGAAGAAGGTGAATCTGCGCCGCGTCTTGAAATCGGTGAGAAAATGACAGCGAACGGCCATGCTGGATGTAACAACTTCTTTGGTCAAGGTGAGTTAAAAGATAACCAGTTCCGCATTGAAAAAATGGGGATGACAATGAAGATGTGTGGTGATGACGCCATGCAAGTTGAGCAAGCCTTCTCACAAACACTGTCGGATTGGAGTGAGATGACTCTCACCAACCAAGGACTGGAGTTAAAAGGGGCTGCGCATACGCTCACATTCAAGCTCAATGACTGGAAAAACTGATCGAGTGTCTGTCTAGACGCCGTTTGAACACCAGAGACATGAACGCCCCTCCGAATTAGGAGGGGCGTTTTTATTCATTAATCTCTAAACTAGAAATGTCTAAGCCAGAAATATTTAAACTAAACTGGCATCCGCTCTTCAAGGCATCATGGGCTAGAGGCAACTCTCCAGTAGTTGCTGCTTGCGCGGCTCTTGAATGAGTTTCCAATGAATGCCGTCGATAGCGCCAGCAAACTTCCACAGCAGTTTCACATCCACATCGCTGCCGTACGCTTTCTTCACTTTGGCGTAGACCGTTGGCGCGCCGAGTTTGACGAAAGTATCTACATCATCGATACCGGCTTTTTTCACCATTCGCTCCAACGTCAATTGCATGTTGGGTAAATCACGTAAACGTTTATTGGTGGGTGATAATCTCGATTTTCTTGCCGCCAGCGCACCATCGAGTGAACGATGAATTAATCGGTCAAGCTGAGGGTGCTCACTCTCGAACAACCCAGTGATGTCGTAATAGTTGACCGTCGCGGTGGTTTGCTTTTTCACATGAACGTACTTTTCACAGCCCAATGACATGAGACGTTGGTCAAGTGATGAACCACCACGCAAATAGATGGTGTTATCGCTGATCAGCACGAACATGGCGTCATCTTTAAACAGCCCAACGCCGCCAAACATGGAACGCTTATAGTAGTCGCCAAACTTAGCGATATATTGAATGAACAATTGCTCTATCATATCCATTGATCCTTAATCTAAAAACCCCGATTAGTAGTGATCACCAGATAGCAGCGGAATAAAGCGAAAAGAGGAGTGTCAATCAAACGTTAGAGCTATATTTGTATTTGTTCGACTCACGACACTGAATCAAATGATAGTTAACGACGCAAAATAAGTCCGTGCCCAGTTCACATTTTTAAATGTAACTAGGCGCATAAGCGGTTTTTGAGTGGTCAAATGTTATTCAGAGTGAGGGCAACATCGCTTTTTGTGCAAGATCACTGCGCAGCGAAAACAAACCGCGCTCCCAGTTCAATAGAAAAACGCAGTTCAGCAATTGCTAATCCAGACGCATCAACGGTAAACTGTGACGAGCGAACAAAAATAATGACAACGTATGAACCACTTATCTTTCTATTGGCTTCCAGAAAATAAAGAGCTCCTCATTCAAGGGATTGAGTCTGAGTTTTCTGAGATGATCGAAAAAGCGATCAAATCGCGCAAAATTGCTCTGCCTCCGATCCCAGACGTTGTGCTCAAAATTCAGAAGCTCTGTACGTCAGACACCACAACGGTACTCAATATCGCCGATGCATTACTCGAAGACCCAGGCCTTGCCGCTGTGGTTATCCGCGTGGCCAACTCAGTGATCTTTAATCGGCGTAACATCACGTGCACCGATATTGTTACCGCCGTGTCGCGTTTAGGGATATTCCGCGTTCGCGATATTGTTACAGCACAAGCCATTGAGCAGCTCAAGCACAACGTCAATCTCAGCAAAAACTGCAAGCGCATGCTGGTCAATAGCGCCGCCAACTCCCGTGAGTTAGCCGCGACTATGGTCATGGTCGTCAAAGGCTTTCAGGAATCAGGCGAAAGCTATTACGCCCACTTAGAGAGTGATAAAGCGCTTCTGGCCGGTTTGCTCGCAGACATTGGCCTGTTCTGCATCGTGAATGAGTACCATCACTACCTTGAGCAAGGTAACTACCTCGACGAACAGATCGCATTTCAGATTTTCGACAACCAGTGCGCCAATGCCAGTAAATTGGTGCTCGAGACTTGGGGATTTGACCACGACTTCCTCGAAGTCTCGGCGAATCATAAAATCGCTCAAGTGACTCATGCCGTGAGTTATCTCGATGTAGCGAGAATGGCCAATCATATATTAATGTTCCGCAGGCAAGATGAAAATCTAGATGAACATGTGGTCGAATTTGATATTACCGGCGCAGATATACTGTACAAGTTGACTAATATGAGTGATAGTGAGTTCAATACTCAAATAGGCGAATTGATGAACGCCAGCGGCTTATAAAGTTCAACACAGGAAGTACCATGTTCTCAGGGATGTTATTTATTTTTACCCCACTTGTCGTGGGGTATTTCATTTCTATTTCTAATCCTGCTCGACTGCAAACCATTAATACCACTACGTCTAACCTGATTTACGTCATATTAAGTCTGATGGGGCTGAGCTTAGCAGCGCTGGATAATTTGGGAACCAATCTGCAAATTATCCTTAAATTCACTGCGGTCTTTTTTTGTAGTCTGAGCGCCGCCAATCTTTGCGTGTTGCCATTGATCGATAAACTGATGCCGCTAAAAACAGACAGCGCATCGCATAAGGTGCCGCTGCTGCAAATGGCACTCGAATCCGCAAAGTTGATCCTTGTCGTTGGGGGTGGACTGTTAGTTGGATTAGTGGTGTCGATGGATCTCAGCTGGGTGGATACCGCAAGCGAGTGGATCCTCTTTTTGCTGCTGTTTTTCATTGGCATTCAACTGCGCAATAGCGGCTTGACCCTGCGCCAAATCCTGTTGAATAAGCACGGCATGTTGATCGCTTGTGCCATCATCTCCAGCTCTATGGTGGGCGGCCTGATTGCTGCTTGGATTCTCGAAATTGATTGGTATCGCGGTCTCGCTATGGCGTCCGGCTTCGGCTGGTACTCTTTAGCCGGCATCTTGATGGGCGACGCCTTTGGCCCTATCTACGGCGGCGCGTCCTTTATGATTGAATTGCTGCGAGAATTGATTGCGTTGGTGCTGATCCCACTCTTTATTCGTACTAAACCTTGTACAGCAATCGGCTATGCGGGCGCAACGGCGATGGACTTCACCTTGCCAGTCATCCAAACCACCGGCGGCGTGCGCTGCGTGCCTGTGGCGATTGTCAGCGGCTTTATTCTTAGCCTATTAGTCCCGGTCATGATGCTGTTCTTTGTCTCACTTGCAGGTTAGATCGCAGGAATGCCAGAAACAATCCACTATATTGTCCCTTTGCTTCGTCCATCCGAGTGAAGGAAACCCGTTCGGCACCTGATGATGACGATGCCGACATGAAAAGGCCAATCAAAGAAGTTGGCCCAAAGAATACGTCTTTAAAGGAATGCTTATGAAACGCACCATTGTCGCCCTAGCACTCGCTGCTACCTCCCATTTCGCGCTGGCAGCGGATAATGCTTGCCTAGAAAAAAAATACGACGCTTATATCGATGCGTCTTTGCATTGGTATGAAGATTTGTCTCAGCTTACCTCAGAGCAATACCCAGAGTTGACCGAAGTCAGTGAGTGGTTCCTACAAGGGCGCCAGCATCACTTTGAGCTTAATCGCGCTGCGGTGAAATACTACCTAGAGCATGACGCCTCAAAAGTGGCGACTGCTCAGCCAGTAGAAGCGTGGTTGCAGCTTGATCAAAAAGACATCAAGGTGCTGACCTCGCGCAGCGACGAGCTAGGCCAATTGGCGAGCGTGACGTTCAATGATCGCCAAGCCAAGCCGCACGAGAAAAACTACGAGCTACGCTCTGCGTTTGCCGATTTACTGAGCCATCCAACCAAAATTGATGCAGCGCTCAAGCGCTACAATCAATCGATTCAAGCGCTTGAATCGATTGATTGTCAGTAAACCGAATCTCGTCTGTACTCACTCGTTAACATTCACGCTATTACCGGCATCTGTGACCGAGTGATGCAAACTGAGATCCATCAATTAAAACGGGACTTTGTGCCCGTTTTCGTTTAGATTGTCGCGCTTGCAACAAAAAATCTTAGAGCAATGTAGCTGTATGGTATCGGAACACAAAACGGCAGATGTGAGTTTCGAAAGCTTACTTCGAATCTTTACAGTACCTGAAGGGCCAGACTCAACACTCACCAAGATAGAAGAGGAACTATCGCGAAACTTGAACAAGTTTTTGCGAGAGCACATCGTGGCGGAAGAAAAACCTCTACTCGACATAGAGAAAGACTTCTCCAACGCCTCTATCCCAGAGCAACCTGAGTTTGTCTCAGACCACACACAACATTTGCTCGACACGCTCGTCTCTCAATCTGTTCATACATCAGCACCGAGCTTTATTGGTCATATGACCTCTGCTCTACCCTATTTCCTGATGCCACTCTCCAAGATCATGATTGCGCTCAATCAGAACTTGGTCAAAATCGAGACATCGAAAGCATTTACGCCCCTTGAGAGGCAAGTGCTCGGCATGCTCCATCGCCTGATTTACCATCGCAGTGACGACTTTTATGCGACTTGGATGCACAGCGCAAACCACTCTCTAGGTGCGTTTTGCTCGGGCGGAACCGTCGCGAACATCACCGCGCTGTGGGTGGCGAGAAACAATGCGCTACGCCCTGAGGGTGCCTTCACTGGCGTCGAAAAAGAAGGCCTATTTAAATCCATGAAGCACTACGGCTATGAAGGGCTCGCAATTTTGGTTTCTGAACGGGGCCACTACTCATTGAAAAAAGCGGCGGATGTCCTCGGGATTGGTCAAGATGGTTTGGTCTCGGTGAAGACTGGGCCGGATAACAAGATCTGCCCACAAGATTTGAAACGTCAAATTGCTGAGCTCAAAGCTAAACGCATCAAGCCCTTTGCCGTTGTCGGCGTTGCAGGTACCACAGAAACGGGCAATATCGATCCTCTACGTGAAGTGGCGCTGATCTGCCAAGAAGAAGGCTGTCATTTCCATGTCGATGCCGCTTGGGGCGGTGCGACATTAATGTCGAACAACCATCGTCACCTACTCGATGGTATTGAGTTGGCCGACTCAGTCACCATAGATGCGCATAAACAGCTCTACATTCCAATGGGCGCGGGCATGGTGCTGTTTAAGCAGCCAGATGCGATGAAATCCATCGAGCACCACGCACAGTACATACTGCGCAAGGGCTCCAAAGATCTCGGTAGCCATACATTAGAAGGTTCACGCTCAGGTATGGCTATGCTCGTTTATGCGGCTATGCATATTATCAGCCGTCCCGGTTATGAACTGCTGATCGATCAAAGCATCGAAAAAGCGAAATTCTTTGCGGATTTAATTCAGCAGCAACGTGATTTCGAATTAGTCTCTAAACCTGAGCTGTGCTTACTCACCTACCGTTATCTACCTGAGAAGGTGCGCACGGCGCTAGAACAAGCCAATGACGCTCAAACCCATGAGCTGAACAATTTGCTTAACGAGCTCACTAAGTTTATTCAAAAGCGCCAGCGTGAAACCGGCAAATCCTTCGTTTCACGAACACGACTCAACCCTGAACGTTGGAATCGTGAGCACACCATCGTATTTCGTGTTGTTCTGGCGAACCCGCTCACGCATTGTGATATTCTGAAATCCGTGTTGGAAGAGCAGCGTCATATCGCAACACAAGCGCCAAACTTAATGGCGCAAATCGATGCCCTTGCCGAAAACATTCTCACCAAATGAAATTTTCTTTCTGAAAAGCTGTAATTCATTTATCAACACCCGACCGAAAATGCGATTTTTGGTCGGGGTTTAAGCGTATTTCCGTAGTTTAAACAAAATTTAGTTTGAGGCTTGTCATATTCTCATCATTTGTATGACGGAAACACTGCCTTAAACGTTCGGCTTAGGTTTATACTGAGCTTATGGCGCTGGATTGTCATTACCTTTAGCGAACAAGTTGTTCTCTACACTACAAAAATCAGGTATATCCAGTTAGATGTTCTACATACCCTCGTGAACACTATGAACACATTAGAAAAAATTCAGAAGAACCTGGAAAATTTTAGCAAGTCTGAACGCAAAGTCGCCGAAGTCATCATGGCTTCCCCTCAGACAGCGATTCATTCCAGCATCGCGACGTTGGCCAAAATGGCCGATGTGAGTGAGCCGACCGTCAACCGTTTCTGCCGCCGCCTGGACACCAAAGGTTTCCCCGACTTTAAACTGCACTTGGCTCAAAGCCTTGCGAACGGTACACCTTATGTCAATCGCAATGTCGAAGAAGACGACGGCCCAGATGCCTACACGCACAAAATTTTTGAGTCCACGATGGCCTGTTTGGATGTCGCTAAAAACAGCCTTGACGCTATGCAGGTCAATCGTGCCGTCGACCTTCTGACACAAGCGAAGCGCATCTCTTTCTTTGGTTTAGGGGCATCGTCTGCCGTGGCGAAAGATGCTCAAAATAAGTTCATCCGTTTCAACATCCCGATCACCTGCTTTGAAGATATCGTGATGCAACGTATGAGCTGCATCAACTGTACAGACAACGACGTCATCGTGTTGATTTCACACACTGGCCGAACAAAGAGTCAGGTAGAGATCGCCAACCTAGCGCGCGAAAACGGTGCGACGGTGATCGCGATTACCGCGAAAGACTCCCCGCTTGATAAAGCCAGCTCACTCTCTATCACGCTCGACATCCCAGAAGACACCGACGTGTACATGCCAATGGCTAGCCGCGTGGTTCAGATGACAGTGATTGACGTCCTTGCGACTGGCTTTACTCTTCGCCGCGGTACCGGATTTAGAGAAAACCTACGTCGCGTGAAAGACGTATTGAAAGACTCTCGCTACGACAAGCTTTCTCAGTTCTAGAGATCTTCCACTGGCAAGAATCCATAACGGCGCTCAATGAGCGCCGTTATTATTAGGATTTTTGTAGCCGCGATGGTTCTATATCATGACTGGTAAAGACGATAGAAGCCCGCGCGTCCTCGCCCACCGAACTGTGCTCGGTACACTCGCCTTGGCATTGGCACACTTGGCCTAAAATCGCCATCAGTCGCTCTTTGGTCAATGGTAGCGGATTGCCTTTGATTGACGTTGATTTCAGCGCATCCGCCGCGACCACATCAAACGCTGTCGAGCAAACCCCAAATTGACTCAATTCTGGGATGTTCAATTTTTCGAGCATCATATTGACCCATAAGATCGCGTCTTCTCGATGCGCGTTCACTCGCCCCGTCAGCAATTGCGCGACTTTGGTGAACCTTTCCAGTACGTCTGTACGCTGGGATTCCATCGCAGCTTGAATGTTTTCCGCCATCACATAAGGAGCCAAGCGCGCGGTGATCACGCTGTGTGGCGCATCCAGTTTGCCTCCAAGCGCTGACGCCAATCCGTGCGCTGCACCAAGCTTGGCATTGGTACTGGCCATACCGCCGAGCATAGCGGCAAACGATATGTCGGCCCGCGCTTTATGGTCGTCCTCCAAACACGCCGGCAGCACAGAGTGGCTCAACCGTCTTAACCCCTCTTCACAGATCATATCGGTGAGCGGGTTAGGCATGCCACACACATAGGCTTCCATCAGATGCGTGAACGCATCCATTGCACCTCGCCCAGAGCGGTAAGGGTCCATCCCATAGGTTAAAGTCGGATCGACAATCGCGACATCCGCCAGCATGTCGGGGCTGCGAAGACTCACTTTCACTTGTTCTTGACCTGAGCGCAGTACGGCATTACGCGTCACTTCAGAGCCGGTACTCGCTGTGGTTGGGATCGCAATAAAAGGTAAAGGCTTGGTTTTGAGCGGAACGTTTCGGCCCACCACTTCGACATAATCATACACATCGCCTTGATTTGGAATCACCGCCGCCAGCGCTTTGCCGACATCAATCACACTGCCACCGCCCATCGCCACCACCAAGTCAGGTTTAAAACGGCGGCCGACCGTCGCGGTTTCTTCAATCATGGTGATGTTGGGTTCGCCGCTCACGGCAACGTGTTGGTAGCGAAGTTTTTGACTTTTGAGGTGATGCAGTAGCGGCCCGCACCGATTGAGGTTCTTACCGGTGACCAGAAGCACGCTGTAGCCAAACTGGTTGATGAGCGAAAGCGACGACTCAAACGCCCCTTCACCAAACACGATCCGTGTTGAAGTCATAAACTGAAACATTGGCCGACTCCTTGATTCATTCCATTACTGGATACAGAGTGCACCGTCTCCCCAGAAATAACGTTGAGCTAGTGCAAACTTGCTTATTTAACCTTAAATTAATCATGGTTTTCTCGATAAAGACCACACCTTGTACGTCGCAAAAAAGTAAAATGTTTAAAACACAATCAATAGGTCTGCCCTATTAACCCAAGAGGTAAATGCCACTTTATTTCCTATAACGATTCGGGCATAGTGGCACTATTAAAATCAAAGGAGAAAGATATGTTCGTCGTTATTTTTGGTCGCCCAGCTTGCCCATACTGTGTTCGTGCAAAAGAACACGCAGAAACGCTAAAAGCAAAGCGTGACGACTTCAACTACCGCTACGTGGATATTCACGCAGAAGGCATTTCCAAAGCTGACCTAGAGAAAACCGTCGGCAAGCCAGTGGAAACTGTGCCACAGATCTTTATCGATCAAGAGCACATCGGTGGTTGCGATGATTTCGAAGCATACGCAAAAGAGCACTTGGGTTTGTTTGACGCTTAAACGTCACCCAATCACACTGTTGTACAAAAACCGCGAATATCGCGGTTTTTTTGTGCGTGCGTTTTACATTACTTTGTCTAATGTCAACGATGAGTAAACTCTCAAAAAATTCACTTATCTTTTTGAAATATTTCGCTACAATTCGCACACTTAACTTACTCCCCGGCAGCGCACAGATATAGCCCGTGAACATTGACGTCGTACTCTTGTTAGAACAAAACCCTATCTTATTGATTTTCGTCGTATTAGCGATCGGTTTAGCGATTGGTAAAATTCGATTTGGCAACTTCCACCTTGGTAACTCGATTGGCGTTTTGATTACCTCTTTGATCATGGGTCATTTAGGTTTCATGTTTAATGCTGACGCACTGACCATCGGCTTTATGTTGTTTATCTACTGTGTAGGTATTGAGGCAGGCCCCAACTTCTTCGGCATATTCTTTCGCGACGGCAAGCACTACTTCATCTTAAGTATGGTGGTGTTGTCAGCCGCGCTCAGTATTACCTATTTTGCTAGCCACTATATGGGCCTCAACTATGGCTTGGCCGCCGGCATGATGGCAGGAGCGCTGACCTCAACACCCGTATTGGTCGGTGCGCAAGATGCGCTCAATTCAGGATTGGCGGAATTGCCCAAGAATATGGATTTCGCCTTGGTGCTAGAAAACCTCTCCGTCGGTTATGCGATGGCCTATTTGATTGGCCTTATCAGCATGATCTTCTTTGCCAAACTCCTGCCGAAACTGCAAAAACAGAACCTATCTGACTCTGCTCAGCAAATCGCACAAGAACGCGGATTGGGCGGTTCTGGGCAACGAAAAGTTTACCTGCCGATTATTCGCGCTTACCGAGTCGGCCCGGAGCTGATTGATTGGACCGATGGCAAAAACTTGCGTGAGTTGGGTATCTATCGCCAAACGGGTTGTTACATCGAGCGCATTCGTCGTAATGGCATCCTTGCCCACCCTGATGGGGATGCGATTTTGCAAGAGGGCGATGAGATTGCACTGGTTGGCTTTCCCGATAGTCACGCACGTCTTGATCCTAGTTTCCGCCATGGTAAAGAAGTGTTTGATCGTAACTTGCTCGATCTGCGCATCGTTGAAGAAGAGATCGTAGTCAAAAGCGATGCGATTGCGGGGAAACGTCTCTCTGACCTCAATCTTTCTGAGTATGGCTGTTTCCTAAACCGAGTGGTTCGCGCTCAAATTGAGATGCCGATGGATTTGGATATTGTGCTTGCTAAAGGCGACATTATCCAAGTCAGTGGTGAGCGCAGCCGCGTCCAAGGGCTGGCGGAAAAAATCGGCTTTATCTCTATTCATAGCCAAATGGCGGATTTGCTCGCGTTTTGTAGCTTCTTCATTCTTGGCATTATGTTTGGTTTGGTCACCATGACCTTTGGCCAAGTGTCGTTCGGCTTGGGTAATGCCGTTGGTTTGCTGCTTTCGGGGATCACTCTCGGCTTTTTGCGTGCCAACCACCCAACGTTTGGCTACGTTCCGCAAGGCGCACTCAACATGGTCAAAGACTTGGGACTGATGATCTTTATGGTGGGGATTGGCCTCAGTGCCGGTAGCAAAATGTTTGATCACCTCACGCAAGTGGGTCCTCAAGTGCTCGGTTTGGCGTTTTTAGTCAGCGTAGTGCCGGTGGCTTTGGCGTATCTGGTTGGCGCCTATATCTTGAAAATGAACCGTGCGCTGCTGTTTGGCGCCATCATCGGCGCGCGTACCTGTGCGCCAGCGATGGACATCGTGAATGACTACGCCAAATCAACCATCCCTGCACTGGGCTACGCAGGTACCTACGCCATCGCCAATATCTTGATGACGCTGGCCGGCACGGTGCTTATCATTTTGTCTTAGTGCCCAGCGTTCCATTTTGCGTTGAATAGAAAAATGGCTTCCCGATGGAAGCCATTTTTTCATTTACAAGATAGGTTAACTCAGCGGTCTCAGGTACGCTAAGAAACGTTTTTCTGCCCCTTTGAAAACCCAGAGAATCACGAAGGTCAGCGCCATGTAGAACAGGCCAGCCGTGAGGAAGGATTCAAACGGCGCGTAGTAGCGAGAATTCACCAGACGCGCAGCGCCCGTCAAATCTAAGATGGTGACAATACCGGCCACCGCACTTCCATGCAGCATAAAGATCACTTCGTTACTGTAGGCTGGCAGAGCTCGGCGCAATGCGCTCGGCAGAATGATACGACGGTAAGTCAAAAAGGTGCCCATACCATACGCTTTAGCCGCTTCCACCTCGCCTTTCGGCAGCCCGTTAATTGCACCGCGAATGATTTCAGCGGTGTACGCCGAAGTATTGAGCACAAAGGCAACCAACGCACAAAACCAAGCATTTTCCCATAGAGTATCTTTCACTGGGAAAAACTGATCCATACCGTAATAAATTAGGTAGAGCTGAACCAACAGCGGCGTGCCACGGAAGAAATAAATAAACGCCCAACTTGGCCCTACCAACCAATAATGTTGGCTATTTCGCGCAATACCCAGCGGGATAGCGACACACAAACCAATCACGAGAGCGAGTCCCACCAACCACGTTGTCGTCCACAAACCATCTAGGTAGATAGGCAAGCTATCAATAATCAATGAAAAATCCATGCCCTACCTCGTATGAATACTGAATTTGCGCTCGACGACTTTAAGTAGCCCAGTCGACACACTGGTGAAAAAGAGAAAAATCACCGCGACCGCCATATAAAAAGTGAACGGCATTTTGGTTGATCCTGCGGCGAGCGAACTCACACGCACCATATCTTCCAGGCCGATAATAGAAACCAAGGCTGTGGTTTTAAGCAATACCAGCCAGTTGTTACCAAAGCCCGGTAAAGCGTGGCGGATCATCTGAGGGAGTAAGATCCGGCGAAAAGCGAGCACCGAGCTCATGCCGTATGCTTTTGCCGCTTCCATCTCGCCCTTATCTACTGCCATGATGGCGCCGCGAAATGTCTCCGCCATGTAAGCACCGAAGATGAAGCCTATGGTCATCACGCCAGCAATAAACGGGCTCACGTCGATGTAATCAGGTAAATAAGACGTCCACTCGTGGTTTGGATCACTCGCAGCAAACCAACCATTCAAGGTTTCATTGATCGAGTAGAGACTGTTGTTTAATAGAATCTGTCCGCCGAAGAAAATCAGCATCATTAAGACTAAATCGGGAATACCACGGATAACCGTTGTATAGAGAGTGGCGATAGCTCTTGCCCAGCGATAAGGGGCAAGTTTCGCCAAAGCACCCAGCATGCCTAAAATCATGGCAAGAAGCAGTGACAATAAGGCGACCTCAATGGTCACCACGGCCCCTTTCAATATAGAGGCTTCGTATCCTTGTAAATCCAGCATAGGTGAGTTCCTGATCCCTAAACTCAATTTCCTACATCAATAGAATCATTGAGCTGGCTATAGAAAGAGATCGACCGCTGGCTACATCAAGGAACGAGCACCAGCGGTCGAAGGAGAATTACTGACCGTAAACGTCGTAGTTAAAGTACTTAGCCGCAATCTCTTGGTACACACCTTTCTCACGTAGAGACAGGATAGCTGCGTCGAGTTTTTGCGTGAGATCTTTATCTTGTTTACGAACGGCAATGCCCATGCCGTCACCAAACCATTTTGGATCAGTCAAAGAAGGACCAACGAATTCGTAGCCTTCGCCACCCGCTTTGTTCAGAACGCCTTCTTCCAATGCCGAAGCATCACCTAGTACTGCAACGATACGGCCGTTGGCAAGATCAAGGTACGCTTCATCAAATGAACCGTAACGCACGATTTCGACTTGGTCACCGTAGTTGTCTGTCAGGTACTTGTCGTGCGTTGTTGCACGCTGAACACCGATCTTTGCACCGCTTAGGTTATCGAAATCAAGACCTGCGCCTTTCTTAGCGATAAATTTGTTTGGGATTTGTGCGTATTTGCCAGTGAAGTCCACTTTCTTTTTACGCTCTTCTGTAATCGACATCGCAGCGATGATCGCATCGTATTTACGTGCTAGCAGAGATGGGATAATGCCGTCCCAGTCTTGCGGTACGATCTTACACTCAACTTTCATCTCTTCACACAGCGCGTTGGCCATGTCAACGTCGAAGCCTTTAAGAGAACCATCAGATTCTGTCCAGCTAAACGGAGGATACGCACCCTCAATACCAAAACGAACGGTTTTCCATTCTTTTGCCTGAGCCACACCAGTTGCTGCTGTCGCAGCCAATGCTGCAACGACTAACCACTTTTTCATTTCCATACTCCTGTGATTTTGTATGTTGTGTTTATTGTTGTGTCCTTAAAATAAAGACTGTTTTGATTAAAGAAACCTTAATAGATAGACGAGATAAACTGCTTTAGACGTTTTGAGTCTGGGTTGGTAAACAGTTTAGCTGGGTCTCCTTGTTCTTCCACCAATCCTTGATGCAAAAACATGACATGATTTGAGACATCGCGAGCAAACGCCATTTCGTGAGTAACAACTAACATGGTGCGCCCTTCTTCTGCCAAATCTCTCATAACCCCGAGTACTTCACCGACAAGCTCGGGATCGAGTGCTGACGTCGGTTCGTCAAATAACATCACTTCCGGGTCAACGGCCAACGCACGGGCAATCGCCGCACGTTGCTGCTGGCCACCCGACAAGTGACCTGGGTAATAGTCCTTTCGCTCGTAAAGGCCCACTTTCTTTAGCAGCATTTCTGCGTTTTCAATCGCTTGAGCTTTAGGGACGCCAAGGACGTGCACTGGCGCTTCAATCACGTTTTCCAGTACCGTCATATGAGACCACAGATTGAACCCTTGGAAGACCATGGCGAGACGAGATCGAATACGTTGCACTTGCTTTTCGTTGGCGGGAACGGCTTCCCCCTGACGATTGTGCCTCATCTGAATCAGTTCACCATTTACCCATATCTCGCCAGCGGTGGGCGTTTCTAACAGGTTGATACAACGTAGGAAGGTACTCTTTCCTGAACCGGAAGAGCCAATGATGGAGATCACATCCCCTTTGTGTGCCTCAAGCGAAATGCCTTTTAGGACCTCATTTTGTCCAAATGTTTTGTGCAGTTCTTTAATATCCAGCGCGGGTACATCTTTCATGCGCGCAAACTCCCTGTATTCTTTTTCTTGTCCGAATGACGATTCCGAGTCGGCGCTCGCGCAGCTATGGCTCATCTGTGTTGATAAAAACCATCCAGCGGCGAAATTGAGAACGACACTTGCCTCTGTGAAAGCAAAAACTGTGCCCCCTAAACGAAAACGTTCACGTCAATCCGGTTGACTGCTCGGGCTATGGCCCACATTCGCTACAAACTAGCACTAGTCCGGACAACATGCAACAAATTATTAACCTGGCATTGCGGGATATTAAGTTACAAAATATGACTTTTTATTCAACTTTTAGATTATTCACCTTGTTTATACGCATAAATGAAATATCTTGCCATCACTATATCCAACCCGACCCTTTAACAATTTTATAAAAAGAAGATCCACTTCAAGTAATTGATAATTTTATCTGAAACATACACGGCGCAAATGGTTGTATATCTAGTAAAAATAGCAATGTGAAATTAATTTTCAGGCGTATGAACAGTAACTTACGTGCATATGTGGTGTTGTGTAGTTTTCTTTCACATTCTTTCTTAAAGTGATCTAAATCAATCACTCTAAGGGGTTAGCACGTTAAACTCGCCTCATCCATAAAAGCCTAATTTGACTGACTTACTGCCTTTTCTTTTGTCTATGCTTAGGCACATAATGTTTGAGCTACAAGGTAAGAGCAGCGCAGCAAGCCAAATTGCAAGATTATGAGCTATCGACAATTATCACTATCGAGTAGCTTTTGGAATTATCAACATTTTGAAATATGAGGAATCTATGTCAGACGCAGTGAACAAACCGCACTCTGATTCGGATATCGAAAACAAGAGCTACCAGGAGCTGCACCGCCCTGCCTCTGAGTTTGCAACCCGTTCAGATTATCTAGACCACGAGCTTCAAATTATGAAGCCTCGTCGTTTTGGTCTTAACCTTCCGGGTCGCGACTTCCGTTTCGAGCTGGAAGACTTAGTCCCTGCACTTGCAGGTACCATCGGCATTATCGCAATGTACTCAGCGGTAATGATGTCTTGGGCAGACGGCCTATCCGCCGCATGGGAGCACGTGAACCTCGGTAAAGAGTTCGCCATCGAAGTGGCTCGTGTGGAAATGCTCATCCCAGCCCTACTGTTCTGTATTATTTCATCCGGCTTCTTAAACCCACGAGCGAACCTTGCGGGTAACCACGGTCCGATGATTCCATTGATCGGTTCGATTGCCCTTGCCGGTGCTCACCCTCTTGCACTTGCGATTCTTTTAGGTGTATTCGGCTTGCTACTCAGCTACTTCAAAGGTGGCTCCAAGCTCGTCAATCTCACCTCAGAAGGCACCGCCGGCGGCTTGCTTATCTTCTTGGGCTTTACCGGTACCATGAGCCAGATCGGTTCGATTCAGTCGTGGGCAACAGGGCTTCAATCTGCTGATGTTGCGGCAGGTAGCATGGGCTATGTGGGTCTGATTGTATTGGGTATCACCATCGGTATTTACGCTTTCCTAGCGAAAATCAACATGCGCTGGTTGGCGATTCCCGTGTGTGCCTTTACCGGACTTTTGATTGCCCTAGGTCTGGGTGCGGGCTTCGACTTAACCTTCGAAACCGAGATGGGTCTTCCAAACCTTAACCCTGTTTACTGGTGGGGCAGCACTGAGCAAGGTTGGATGCTAGGTCTACCAAATCTTGAACACTTTATCGCGTCTCTACCTTTTGCGATTTTGGCTGTCGCGATGTGGTCGCCTGACTTCCTTGGTCACCGTATCTTCCAAGAGCTGAACTACCCTCGTAAGACAGAAAAAGTCTTAATGGATGTGGACGACACCATGACCATGTGTTCAGTCCGCCAGATGGTTGGTACTGCCGTTGGTGGTGGTAACATTACCTCTTCTTGGGGTACCTACATGATCCCAGCAGCGATCGCTAAGCGTCCTATCCCTGCGGGTGCCATCTTGCTTGGTTCACTGTGTATCATCGTTGCGATTCTTGGTTTCCCAATGGACGTCGCGGTGTGGCCACCGGTGATGCGTGTTGCACTATTAGTGGGCGTATTCTTGCCACTTCTTGAAGCAGGCATGCAGATGGTTAAGGACACTAAAGATTCACAAGCAGCCGGTATCTGTATCTTCGCGTCTGTTGTCGCTAATCCTGTTTTGGCATGGGCACTGACTATGTTCCTAGATAACAACGGTCTCATTGGTGATAAAGAGCGCGCGTCTCGTTTGTCGTTCGCAGACAAAATTATTATCCCAGTAGGCGTGTTTGTTATCTGTCTTGTTGCTATGCTAGCAGTAGGCATGTTGGAAGCTCAGTACGGCATTCCAGCCTGGCTGTAAAGATTCAACATTTGTGTGGGTGGCTTAAATAGCCACCCCATTTTTATCAACTTTTTTTAGCATTTATTGATTTAGTTTAAGGTTTGTAAGATTTTTTTAAGTTAACCTTGAAACTACAGTAAGAAATAACCATATTACCTGTAGTGACAATAGATATAGTTTTTCCTGTCCTTTGCGTTCCTTTGGTTTAAGACTATACCTATTGTTATTCATTAGAGTGTACTGCCTCAGTAATGAGGATGCTGAATGGTCAACACGTTGACTCTAAGTTCAGCACAGTACGTGTTTTTACTACTAAAAAGGTAGGTATGTCATGGCAGAGCAATTTGCTAAAGCTTGGGAAGGTTTTGCAGCGGGTGACTGGCAAAACGAAGTAAACGTTCGTGATTTCATTCAGAAAAACTATGCCCCATACGAAGGCGACGAATCTTTCCTAGTTTCTGAAGGTACTGAAGCGACAAACAAGCTTTGGGCTAAAGTAATGGAAGGTATCAAGATCGAAAACTCAACGCACGCTCCTGTTGATTTCGATACTGACGTTATCTCTACCATCACTGCTCACGACGCAGGCTACATCGAAAAAGATCTTGAAACTATCGTTGGTCTTCAAACTGACGCTCCACTTAAGCGCGCTATCATCCCTAACGGTGGTATCCGCATGGTTGAAGGTTCTTGTAAAGTTTACGGTCGTGAACTCGATCCAGCAATCTCAAAAATCTACACTGAATACCGTAAAACACACAACGCAGGTGTTTTCGATATCTACACTCCTGACATCCTAAAATGTCGTAAATCAGGTGTTCTGACTGGTCTTCCAGACGCATACGGCCGTGGTCGTATCATCGGTGACTACCGTCGCGTTGCGCTATACGGTATCGACTTCCTAATGAAAGACAAGCTAGCTCAATTTGCTTCTCTACAAGAGAAGTTCGAGAATGGCGAAGATCTTCAAATGACAATGCAGCTTCGCGAAGAGATCGCAGAGCAACACCGTGCACTTGGCCAAATGAAAGAGATGGCTGCTAAGTACGGTTACGATATCTCTCGCCCAGCAGAAACTGCACAAGAAGCGGTACAGTGGACCTACTTCGGCTACCTAGCAGCGGTTAAGTCTCAAAACGGCGCAGCGATGTCTCTAGGTCGTACTTCGACGTTCCTAGACATCTTCATCGAGCGTGATATTGCTGCAGGTAAGATCACTGAAGAACAAGCTCAGGAAATGATCGACCACTTCGTAATGAAACTACGTATGGTTCGTTTCCTACGTACTCCTGAGTACGATGACCTATTCTCTGGCGACCCAATCTGGGCAACAGAATCTATGGGTGGTATGGGTCTTGACGGTCGTACGCTAGTTACTCGTACTAACTTCCGTTTCCTAAACTCTCTATACACTATGGGTCCTTCTCCAGAGCCAAACATCACGGTTCTATGGTCTGAGCAACTACCTGAAGGCTTCAAGAAGTTCTGTGCGAAAGTATCTATCGATACGTCTTCAATCCAGTACGAAAACGACGACCTAATGCGCCCTGACATGGAGTCAGACGACTACGCAATCGCATGTTGTGTATCTCCAATGGTTGTTGGTAAGCAAATGCAGTTCTTCGGTGCTCGTGCTAACCTTGCTAAAACTATGCTTTACGCAATCAACGGTGGTGTTGATGAGAAGTTGAAGATGCAAGTTGGTCCAGAAATGCCGAAAATCACTTCAGAAGTACTAGACTTCAACGAAGTTTGGAACAACCTAGACCACTTCATGGATTGGCTAGCTAAGCAGTACGTAGCTGCACTAAACGCAATCCACTTCATGCACGACAAGTACTCTTACGAGTCTGCACTGATGGCTCTACACGATCGTGACGTGTACCGTACTATGGCTTGTGGTATCGCAGGTCTATCTATCGCGGCTGACTCACTATCTGCAATCAAGTACGCGAAAGTGAAACCAATCCGTGACGAAGATGGCGTAGCGATCGACTTCGAAATCGAAGGCGACTACCCTAAATTCGGTAACAACGATTCACGCGTTGATGACATCGCTTGTGAGCTTGTTGAAGTATTCATGAACAAGATCCGTAAGCTTAAGACTTACCGTGATGCCGTTCCTACTCAGTCTATCCTTACTATCACTTCTAACGTTGTGTACGGTAAGAAGACAGGTAACACGCCAGATGGTCGTCGCGCAGGTGCTCCGTTTGCTCCAGGTGCAAACCCAATGCACGGTCGTGATGAGAAAGGTGCGGTCGCATCTCTAACATCGGTAGGTAAACTGCCGTTTGCTCACGCGAAAGATGGTATCTCTTACACCTTCTCTATCGTGCCTAACGCACTAGGTAAAGACGAAGGTTCACAGCGCGCTAACCTTGCAGGTCTAATGGATGGTTACTTCCACCATGAAGCAGGCATCGAAGGTGGTCAGCACTTGAACGTGAACGTTCTTAACCGTGAAACTCTGGAAGATGCGGTTAAGCACCCTGAGAAATACCCTCAGCTAACTATCCGTGTTTCTGGTTACGCGGTACGCTTTAACTCTCTAACTGCAGAGCAACAAGCTGACGTAATCGCACGTACATTTACAGAATCTCTATAAGAGACACTGTTGAATGATTGATGCAGCCCCGCCTAGTGCGGGGCTGCATTTTTTGTGCTTATCATTCCTCGGTAAGCTTTAGAGTTTGCGCACATTTCCCCAAATCAATCAGTGAATTCCTATAGTGACCTTAGCGAATTGCGGTACTATCATCCGCACTATTCGTCAAAACAGAACACTATGGCTCGCTCTTCCTATCTCCCTTTTTCGTTGCTTCTTCTCTCCACCACTGCACTGGCTTCAGAGCAGTCAACCCTCGCCTTTTCACTCGACAACGACGGGGTATTTGGTGTTGATCAAGACTATACCAATGGCATTTTCCTCACTTACACCTCCGCAGGGATTCGCCCGCCTTCGTGGGTTGGGCCGCTAAGTTTGTCTTTTTGGGGCGCCGCCTCTTTGGACAAATGGGAAGTTACCCTAGCTCACAAAATGTATACGCCATCGGATATTGAAGCCGTTGAGCCCCTACAAAACGATCGCCCTTATGCGGGTTATCTTCACACCGAGTTCAATTACATCAGTCTCCATCCAATGCAAGCTCAGCGCTTTAACCTGACCTTGGGCACCGTGGGTGAAAACTCACTGTCGGAAGAGGCACAAAAATTCGTCCACAGCATCACGGGCTCTGATGATCCTAATGGTTGGGCAAACCAAGTGGATGAAGGGTTTGCTGGGAGTGTCGGTTATCTGACCCACATCAACCTATGGCGCGAGCCGCTGTTGGCGAATACCGAGTGGGAAGTGTCGAGCGTTTCTGAAGCCAACGTCGGTAATTTTCGTAGTGATGTGTCAACCGGTGTCATGCTGCGTTGGGGACAAGATCTATCAGGCAGCTTAGGGGCTGCCAATATTGACAATGAGAATCCATTTCGCGCTGGTATGCTGGGTGGGTCAAAGCAGGGATGGTTTGTTTTTGCCGGCATTGAAGCTCGCTACCGCTTCAATGACATCACCATTGAAGGGGATAGACCAGGCATCCGTCATAATCCCGATGTTAGCGATCCATCGCTATACGATGTCACCTTAGACAAGGTGCAAGCGACCGCCGTTGCTGGCTTTGCCTGGTATAATCAGAGCTTTGGCGCGACCTTAGCGACCACCGTCAAAACCCCCGATTATAAAGAAGCCCCCGATTCCGTCTACGGCGCCGGGGGCATCAATCTCTACGCGTTTTTCTAGCGTTAGACGGTAAAGCGTTGGCAGTCTTGGTTTAGGCTGCTGGCGCGCTCTTCTACCACCTGACTGACGGATTTGAGCTGGGCGTTGTTTTCTTCTAACTCTTTCATCGCCGAAGAGATTTGCGTCATGCTGTCGGCCATCGATTGACTGGTGGTCGCCAACTCTTTGATGGATGAGAAAATCACCTCTGTTTGATGCGATGCTTCGTCGGCTTTTTCGGTAATCGTGCGTAGTGCTGTCATCGCTTCATGACCTCGCTGCTGGCCCGACTGCATCGTCACTTCCGATTTCCCTATGTATTGAATCACCTCTGCGCTCTCTTTTTTCATCGTATCGATGGTTTCCGAGATCTCACCCACCGCGTCCACGGTGCGCACAGCTAAGCTCCGTACTTCATCGGCGACCACCGCAAAGCCGCGACCTTGCTCGCCCGCTCGAGCCGCTTCTATCGCTGCATTAAGCGCCAAGAGGTTAGTTTGCTCCGCGATACCGTTAATGATCACCATTACAGAGTCAACTTTCGAGGAGGCTTCCTCAAGTTGTTTAATATGGCTGGCCGCCGAGGTCAAAATACCGCCGACTTCCTCTAGGGACCCAATCGCGGCTCGAATGACCTGCGCCCCCTCTTCGGCCGCTTGATTGGACTGACGACTTAAATCCGAGACAAACTCCAATGAATTGGACACTTCGTGGGTCGTCACGCTCACTTCTTCCGTGGCAGAGGCGAGCAGCTGCGTCTGGCCCAATACTTCGCTTTGGTGGTGGGCGAGTAAATCCAAGCCCTGGTTCAACTCAGCAGCGTTACCGGATAACGCATCGCTGTTACTTTGCACCGCCTTCACCAACGAGCCGAGATTTTCACAACTTTCATTGATACTGCTCGCCAGTTGGTTGAATTCATCTTTTGGGTTATTCGTGAGTGCCATCCGACTCGACAAATCCCCTTTAGAAAGCTTGCGCAAAATCTTCTGTGTCGTATTCACCAAGCGAGATTGCGACGAGCTCTGCAAGACAAAGATAAGAATGGTAAATAACGCCAATACCACGCACGCCGCCATAATCGACCACAGGGTTTGATCAGAGGTTTTTTCCGCACTGCTTTGATACCTCATACTCACTCCGCCAAGTTGCGAGGTAATGGCGGCAATCAAGTCAGCGAGGCGTTCTTTTGTGGTCAGCAACTGCTGCTCAATCGCACCGGCTTGCTGGGATAGCTCGGCGACACGAATAAAGGTCTCTTTATATTGTTCAATCTCTTTTTCATACAAGTCCAACATCGCATAAACGTTCGACATACTTTCAAAGCTACCCATCGCGCGATTGAACAGCTTTAAGTTCTCTTCATTGGGTTGCAGCAAATAGTTCTGCTGCGATTTGATCATCGCCTGAAAGTCCGAGTTGAGCGTCACCATACCTGTCTCGGCGATTTTTTGTTCTATGATGGTGGCCAATTGCCCAAGCTCACCCAATTTGCCTTCATCAATAGTGAAACCCAGCTCTTGTTTGATGGTTAACCAAGGCGTGACGGCCGCTTCAAAATCGGCAATGTCCTGCTCAAGCTGTTGGCTCTCTTGGCGAAAACCAAGGGATTGAAGAAAGCCAATGTTGGCCTCCACATCCTGAACGATGGTCTGAATATCCCCTTTCACGCTGTCGACTTGAGCACCGCTCAAATTGTCTAAGTTGCTACTCAGCGTCAATATTTTTGCTTGGGTTTGATAAATCGAAAGCGAGCCAACCGCAATATCCCCACTGGAGTGGTATTGGCGGCTCATTTCGCTCAATCTGGAAGAGGTAAAAAGTGCCAGTGCAACAAATCCAATCGTCAACACCGCAAGAAAGAGAATCCCTTTCTGTTTTTGTGATAGTGCAAGCCTGTCCATAAAAAGTCCTTTAACATCAGGTGAATGTGTAGAGCACTGACCTGTTGAATTCCACTACTTATTTTGATTTTATTATCATTATTTACTTTTTTATAACATACATTTTAGACGAAAAAAGCACAATTTCGCCATTTATAAAAACTCTCTATTAAATGGCTAATTCACTATATAAACCCTACCATTTGTAATAAAATAACGAACAAATCACTTATAAGAGATGAGCTCATGTCTACAACTGGTCGAATTCATTCTTTCGAATCATGTGGTACTGTTGATGGTCCCGGTATTCGTTTCATTGTGTTTATGCAAGGCTGCCTAATGCGCTGCATGTATTGCCACAACCGAGATACTTGGGATACCCATGATGGGAAAGAAGTGACCGTTGAAGAGATCATCAAAGAAGCGAAAAGTTATCGTCACTTTATGAATGCATCGGGTGGTGGCGTCACCTGCTCAGGTGGTGAAGCCATGCTTCAGCCTGAGTTTGTGCGCGATTTCTTCCGTGCCGCACAAGCCGAAGGCATTCATACCTGCCTGGATACCAATGGCTACATTCGTAAGCACACAGAGGTGATTGATGAGGTACTCGATGCGACCGATTTGGTGATGCTCGATCTGAAACACATGAAAGATGAAATTCACCATGATTTCATCGGCGTCTCTAACAAGCGTACCCTCGACTTTGCTCGTTACCTACACAAAATCGGCCAGAAAACTTGGATTCGTTACGTGATTGTCCCAGGTTATACCGACGATGAAGAGGCCGCACACATGCTCGGTGACTTTATCAAGGATATGGACAACATCGAGAAGGTCGAACTGCTGCCATACCACAAACTTGGCGCCCACAAATGGGAAGCGCTCGGTCTTGATTACCCGCTTGAAGGTGTCAACCCGCCATCAAAGGAAACTATGGATAAGATTGTTGGCATCCTTGAGCAATATCACTCAAATGTAAAATATTAGTTTTATTTGTTTCCCAATTCAGAAAAAATACCAACCATAACGCAGGCATGGTTGGTATTTTTTTGGGGATAATGTGGCACTCAGTGAACTCTATCTTTGGTTTATCGCTCTCGCCAGTTTCGGGCTGATATGGCGAGATGTTCGCACTGTACTGCTGCCCAAACTGCGCAATGAATCAGGCTTCCAACACTTTACCTTTGCGGTGGTCGCCGCACTGGCCTTGCTGTGGTCTGCACAAGCCGGCGTTAAAGCAGGTCTCTCCATTCACTTTCTGGGCTTAACCACATTAACGCTACTCTACGGATGGCGAAGTGCTTACGCCATCGGCCTGTTCGCCGCCCTTGCCGCGACTCTGTTTAGCGAATTACCCCTCACGATGCTCCCTAGCTATTTGCTCTTCTCGGTATTGTGTCCAATCGTGATAAGCCACGGGGTGTTTTTAGTCAGTTATCGCTCTTTGCCACGTAATATCTTTGTCTTTATTTTCGTTGCTGGCTTTCTAAACGGCGCCGTCACAGGCAGTACTCACCTACTCATCAACGCCTTACATCATTGGTGGCTTGGCCCTCATGATTGGCCTACCATCGTCGAACACTATTTGGTCTTCCTACCTCTCCTCGCTTTTCCAGAAGGGCTATTAAACGGTATGGCCGCGGCAATGTTCGCGGTGTTCAAACCTGAGTGGCTACGCGTCTTCTCCGATAGAGACTACATTTATAATCACTACCACAAAAAGTAATCGGTAAAAAAGCCCCGTTTTTGTTTAAATCTGATCATTTTTCATCACAAACCTGTGTTGAGATCATGTTTCATCCTGTAATGAACGGATAACCTAAGCACATTAAAAATGTATTAGATTCTTTAAGTGAGGCCAGCATGGAAATGACAAACGCTCAACGTTTGATTCTTTCAAACCAATACTACTTGATGTCACAAATGGACCCAGAAAACGCCGCGAAATACCAGCGTTTGCAAGTGATCGTTGAACGTGGCTACGAGCTACAAATGAACGAGCTGAACAAGAACTTTGGCTGTTTGAGCGAAGCACACTGTCGTGAGATTATCGACATCATGGAAATGTACCATGCCATGCAGGAGTCCTACCGCATGCTAGAGACGCAAGAGCAAAAAGATGTCGACCAACGACGTCTTACGTTCCTAGGCTTTGACATCGCTTCAGAAGCGCAGCTCGTCAACTATGTGCGTTTCCTAACGGACTCTGAAGGTCTCTACCCGCAGTTTGATAAAGGTGATCACTACTTTAATGCGCAGATGCCGATGCTAGAGAAATATCGCCGCATGTTGACCACTTGGCGCAACTGTCCTCGTCAGTACCATCTCTGCGCTAATGAGCTAAAACAGATCTTCCGCGCGTAAGACAAACGCGATACCGCTCTCGCGCAGCTTGCGACTAGAGCATAGCGAGACATAGAGACATAGAGAAACAGAAAAGGGGCGCGTACGCCCCTTTTTAGTTGGTTAGCCGATTAGCTCAGCTTAAACATGGCCACTTTCGAGGTGAGCGCTTCCGCATTGGCTTTCACCTGATACGCCTCTTTCGAGCTGGTATCCGCACCGGCCACTAACTGATCCGCCACGTTCTTGATGGACGTGATATTTTGCGTAATCTCACTCGTCACATGCGTTTGCTCTTCTGCCGCGGTGGCGATTTGTGTCGCCATGTCACTGATGAGTGCGCCCGCGGTTTTGATTTCTTCCAACGCACTCGCAGCGCGATCCGCGTCTTGTACCGAGTGAGCGGCGAGCGCTGCGCTGCTCTTCATAATCGAAACCGCTTTATTCGTTGTACCTTGCAGTACATCGATGGTGTGTTTGATCTCTTCAGTCGAGGAGTGTGTGCGTTGAGACAACACACGTACTTCATCGGCAACAACGGCAAACCCGCGACCTTGCTCACCTGCACGCGCCGCTTCAATCGCCGCGTTCAACGCAAGTAAGTTGGTCTGCTCAGCAATGCCCTGAATGGTTTGCAACACAGTGGAAATCTCTTGTGCGTGTCTATCCAATTCACTGACAACCAATCCTGCACTATCGAGCTCCGCCGCCAGTTTGTTGATTGAACCTTTGGTATCCGCCACCAGCGCATAGCCGTTATCGGTACTTTGCGTCGATTCGTGAGCTGCCTGAGCGGTTTGCTCTGCATGAGAAGCAATTTCATGGGTCGCACTGGCGAGCTGGGTGACCGCAGTGGCCACCATGGTGATCTCTTGCTGTTGCAGGTGAATGTCTTTCACTGCATCTTGACCACGCAACGCACTCTGCTCTGATTGATCTTTCAGCTGGTGTGACTGCTCACGGATGTGGCCAATAAGCGACTGCAAGCTACCAACAAAGGTATTAAAGTTATGTGCTAAGCGACCCACCTCGTCTTGTGACTCAACCTTGATACGCTGAGTGAGATCACCACTCCCGTTCGCAATTTGCTCGAGTGCATTAGAAACGTTGTTGAGAGGGCGGAATAAGATGTTGCACAACCAGTTAAACAGCGCAATACAGACAATCACGACCACTAAGGTCACCAATAGCTGCCCCCATACTGCGCTAGTCAGTGGCGCAACAAGGGAATCGTAATTGAGCACGACTACCGTCGACAACTCAGTGCCTTGAATATTGCGTGCAAACAAGACCGATTCTTGACCGTTGATGACTTGCATCGAGACTTGGCTACGTTGCGTTGCTTGCTTAACCGCATCGATATTAAGGCCTAGCTGAGAAATAGGTTTATTGAGCAGTTTGGTATCGGCATGGACAAAGACGTTACCTTGCGCGTTGGCAATAAACATGTAGCCTTCACCGGGCAAAATGACATGCTCCATACTGGTGAGGATATCGGTAATTTCTACATCCGCGCCCAACACTACTTGTTCGCCATGCAGCGTCAACGCCTTACCCAGCGACACCACGTTAGCGCCCGTTGCAGCAGCGACGGTAGGATTATCCATAAACACTTTCGATGGCTGCTTTACTGCGTTCTGGTACCAGCCCCATTTGCGCGGGTCATTGTTACCCGGCGGCAGTACCACCCCATTGGCGTTGTCTTGCGAACCATCGGCGTAGGCGAGAAAAACGTTGTCAAACGCCGCTGAGTCACGCAACTGCTTGAGATGGGTCACAATGGCGCCCTTCTCCGACTCTTGAGATAAAGACGTCAGGGCTCGCCCCTTCGACCCTATCCAGTCTGTCACGTATTGATTGTAAGATGAGACGGTACTCTCTAGGCGTTGCTCGACCTCAAAATCCAACCGTTCCAATGAGGAACGAAAAGAGATCGCTTCCACCAAGAGCCCCCCGACTACAATGGCAACACTCGCTGAAATCGCGAGTTTATTTTTTAACGAAATTTTATTGAACATATAGCAGTTACTTTCATTCTAATGTGATTGCGATGGGATCATCGCAATCATTATATTTTGTGCATAGAAATAAATCATGACGCACGTCGAAAGCCTTGAAAAAAGTGTTTTGTTTGTGGAAGCGAGCGCACTCTTTTTGTTTTAATTTGCCGCCTTCATCGCAAGGGTGACACTCAAGAGCGGCTAACGCTCTGTTTAGATGGTGAGTTTTACCACCGCTTTTCCTGACGTATTCCTCTCATCGATAAGTCGTAAACATTATTGATTCACGCCTTGATTATTTCACTACTTTAGACTTGTCGGAAAAGAGCGCGGCTGAATCTGCCCAAAATCACAATTTGCAATTAAACACATATTTTTTAAGCAGAATTCCAAATACGGGCTAGTCTTATAGGAAGAGAGGAAACGCTTTTCAATGCGGGTTTAATGTCATTTTGACAGGTTCAGAGGGGATTTCATTATGAGTATTTTCGACCATTTCCAAGCACGCTACGAAGCCTCCAAGGATGAGGAGTTATCACTGCAAGAATTCCTTAGCCTGTGTAAGGACGACAAAAGTGCTTACGCAAACGCGGCTGAACGTCTATTGATGGCCATTGGTGAGCCACAAGTAATCGATACAGCGAAAGACCCCCGTCTCAGCCGTATCTTCTCCAACCGGATGATTTCTCGTTACGAAACATTCAAAGATTTTTACGGTATGGAGGAAGCCATCGAGCAAATCGTCTCCTACCTCAAGCATGCGGCGCAAGGTCTCGAAGAGCGCAAACAAATTCTTTACCTACTCGGCCCTGTGGGCGGTGGTAAATCGTCACTCGCGGAAAAACTTAAAGCCTTGATGCAACAGATGCCGATTTACGTGCTCTCTGCTAACGGTGTCCGCAGCCCAGTCAACGACCATCCATTCTGTCTGTTTGACGTCAATGAAGATGGTGAGCTTCTGAAAAAAGAGTATGGCATCGAAAATCGCTACCTACGTTCCATCATGTCGCCTTGGGCAGCCAAGCGTCTGCATGAATTTGGCGGCGACATCTCCAAATTTAAAGTTGTGAAAGTGCGCCCATCCATTTTGGACCAACGTGCGATTGCCAAAACTGAGCCCGGCGATGAAAACAACCAAGACATTTCATCACTGGTCGGTAAAGTCGATATTCGTCAGTTAGAACACTTCTCCCAAGACGATCCCGATGCTTACAGCTATTCCGGTGCCTTGTGTCGTGCAAACCAAGGCTTAATGGAATTCGTTGAGATGTTTAAAGCGCCAATCAAAGTGCTTCACCCGCTGCTTACCGCAACGCAAGAAGGCAACTATAACGGTACTGAGGGGCTCTCTGCGCTACCGTTTGATGGCATGATTCTCGCGCACTCCAACGAATCCGAGTGGCAGACCTTCCGCAATAACAAAAATAATGAGGCGTTCCTAGACCGTGTCTACATTGTCAAAGTCCCTTACTGTCTGCGCGTATCTGAAGAGGTGAAAATTTACCAGAAACTGCTTGATCACTCCGAGCTTGCCAAAGCGCCGTGCTCACCCAGCACGCTCGAATTGCTGTCACAGTTCAGTATTCTATCTCGCCTCAAAGAGCCAGAGAACTCGTCTATTTTCTCAAAAATGCGCGTCTACGACGGGGAAACCCTTAAAGACACCGATCCGAAAGCAAAAAGCTATCAGGAATACCGTGACTTCGCGGGTGTTGATGAGGGGATGTCTGGTCTCTCGACCCGTTTCGCATTTAAGATTCTCTCGCGCGTGTTCAACTTCGACAGCGCGGAAGTCGCCGCAAACCCTGTTCACCTCTTCTATGTGATAGAGCAGCAAATCGAGCGTGAACAGTTCCCTCAAGAGACCGCCGAGCGATACCTTGAGTTCTTGAAAGGTTACTTAGTACCACGCTATGTCGAGTTTATCGGCAAAGAGATCCAGACCGCCTATCTCGAGTCTTACTCGGAGTACGGTCAAAACATCTTTGATCGCTACGTGACCTATGCAGATTTCTGGATTCAAGATCAAGAGTACCGCGACCCTGAAACCGGCCAATTGTTTGACCGCTCAGCGCTCAATAACGAACTGGAGAAAATTGAGAAGACGGCAGGCATTAGCAATCCGAAAGACTTCCGTAATGAGATCGTGAACTTCGTGCTCCGCGCTCGCGCCAACAACGAAGGTAAAAATCCGGTCTGGACAAGCTACGAGAAACTTCGCACCGTTATCGAGAAGAAAATGTTCTCTAACACCGAAGAGTTGCTCCCAGTCATTTCGTTTAACGCTAAAACCTCTTCTGAAGATCAGAAGAAACACGACGACTTTGTCGCTCGTATGATGGAAAAAGGCTATACCGAACGCCAAGTTCGTTTGCTTTCTGAGTGGTATCTACGCGTACGTAAATCGTCTTAAACACATCGCCCCTTGGTGATTCAATCCAAGGGGCGTATTGACGACGTTAACGCAATTGAGGGGGAACTCATGGCGCAATTTATTGACCGACGACTGAACGGTAAGAATAAAAGCGCGGTAAACCGCCAGCGCTTTATTCGCCGTCATAAAGAGCAGATCAAAGAGTCCGTAGCGGATGCCGTGAATCGACGTTCTATTACGAATACGGACTCTGGTGAAGACGTCTCTATTCCACACAAAGACATCAGCGAACCTGTGTTTCATCAAGGTAAAGGGGGATTGAAAGAACGCGTTCACCCAGGCAACGATCAATTTATTACCGGCGATAAAATCGAGCGCCCGAAAGGGGGGGGTCAAGGCGGCGGTTCAGGCGAAGGTGAAGCCAGTCCCGACGGCGAAGGCCAAGACGATTTTGTGTTTCAAATCTCCAAAGATGAGTATCTTGATATTCTGTTTGAGGATTTGGAGCTACCAAACCTTGAGAAAAACCAAATCAACAAAATCACCGAATGGAAAACCCATCGCGCAGGCTATCAAACCGCTGGTGTGCCCGCCAACATCGCGATTGTGAAATCTTTGCAGCAATCCCTTGCTCGCCGCACAGCCATGACCGCGGGTAAACGTCGCATGCTAAGAGAGCTCGAAGCGGCGCTCGATGAAGTCAAGATGAGTGAGCCTGCCCAGCTGCTTGAAGAGAAGCGCCTGCAGGACGAAATCGCGGCACTGCGTAAAAAAATCGACACCGTGCCCTTTATCGATACCTTTGATCTTCGCTTCAAAAATTACGAACGACGCCCGATTCCATCCAGCCAAGCGATAATGTTCTGTTTGATGGATGTGTCAGGCTCGATGGACCAAGCCACCAAAGACATTGCCAAACGCTTTTATGTGCTGCTCTACCTGTTCTTGACTCGCACCTATGAAAACGTCGAAGTGGTCTTTATCCGTCACCACACCCAAGCCAAAGAAGTGGATGAACACGAGTTTTTCTATTCACAAGAGACCGGCGGCACCATCGTGTCTAGTGCGTTGAAGCTGATGGACGAGATCATCAAAGACAGATTTCCAACCGCTGAATGGAACATTTATGCCGCGCAAGCATCGGATGGCGATAACTGGGCAGACGACTCACCTCGCTGTCGAGAATTGCTCACCAAACAGTTATTACCTGAGTGTCAGTACTATTCGTACATTGAAATAACTCGCCGTTCACACCAAACGCTTTGGCACGAATATGAGAAGCTGGAAAACAGCTTTGACAACTTTGCGATGAAGAACATTCGCAGCGTCGAAGATATCTTCCCGGTGTTTAGAGAGTTGTTTCGCAAAGAGCATGCATAGGGAGGCGCTATGACGACGAAAACAAAAAAGTCTGCCAAATCAAACTCAAATAGACTGCCTGATGGTCCTGATTGGACATTCGATCTCATTGAACGTTATCACATGGAGATCAAACGCGTCGCCGAGCATTATCGACTCGACACCTACCCCAATCAGATTGAAGTGATCACCTCAGAGCAGATGATGGACGCCTATTCGAGTATTGGTATGCCCATCAATTACAACCACTGGTCGTTTGGTAAAAAGTTCATTCAAACCGAGCAAGGCTATAAACACGGTCAAATGGGGCTGGCGTACGAAATCGTGATCAACTCTGACCCATGTATTGCCTACCTGATGGAGGAAAATACCGTTACCATGCAAGCCCTAGTGATGGCGCACGCCTGCTACGGGCACAACTCCTTTTTTAAAGGCAACTATCTGTTCCAAACTTGGACTGATGCCAGTTCAATCATTGACTATTTGCTGTTTGCGAAAAACTACATTGCCGAGTGTGAACAAAAGTATGGCGTCAAAGAAGTCGAAGAGCTGCTCGACTCGTGCCACGCCTTGATGAATTTTGGCGTAGATCGTTACAAACGTCCGGAAAAGATCTCGATTGCCGAAGAAAAAATGCGCCAAGAGGAGCGTGAAGCGTATCTGCAATCTCAAGTCAATGACCTGTGGCGCACAGTGCCCAAAAACAAAGTGGAGCAAGAGAAAAGCAAACTGCTCTTCCCGTCGGAGCCACAAGAAAACATTCTCTATTTCATTGAAAAGCACGCCCCGTTGCTAGAACCATGGCAGCGCGAAATCGTGCGCATCGTGCGCAAGATTAGCCAATACTTCTACCCGCAAAAACAAACCCAAGTGATGAACGAGGGCTGGGCGACCTTCTGGCACTACACCATTCTCAACCACATGTACGATGAAGGTTTGGTCAGCGAACGCTTTATCTTAGAGTTTCTTCATAGCCACACCAGTGTGGTGGCTCAGCCGCCCTATAACAGCCCCTATTTTAGTGGCATCAATCCCTACGCGCTCGGCTTTGCGATGTTTAGGGATATACGCCGAATTTGTGAAGAGCCTACGGATGAGGACAAAGAGTGGTTCCCAGAGTTAGCGGGCAGCGATTGGCTTGAGGCGGTGCACTTTGCGATGCACAACTTTAAAGACGAAAGCTTCATCAGCCAGTACTTATCACCGAAAGTGATCCGCGACTTTAAGCTGTTCTCCATCACCGATGATGATAGGAAAAACTTTATTGAAGTCACCGCGATTCACAACGACATTGGGTACCGTGCCATTCGTGAAAAACTCGCGGCGCAATACAACTTGAGCAACCTTGAACCCAACATCCAAGTGTATAACGTTGACGTACGTGGGGACCGCTCATTAACCCTGCAATACGTGCCTCATGACCGTATTCCACTCGATGAGAGCTACGAGGAAGTGCTCAAACATGTCTACCGTCTATGGGGATTCGATGTGGTACTTGAAGAGGTGAAGGAGACTGGGCGACGTGAGATTCTCGGCACCTGCCCTAAGCGCAACGACTACGACACTAAAATCTAAACGCCGTGCGCTGACATCCTGTCACGCATAAAAGCAACCTGCCACGCATAAAAACAAAAGGCCCAGAAACCTGTCCGTTTCTGGGCCTTAATATTCTATGGTGTTAGTGGGAAGCGCACTTAAGCACTAAAGTGACGTCGGACGACGTCAAGATCGTGTGGCGTATCCACTCCAGCGGCCGGCGCTTCTTTGGCGACATCGACATGGATTTTTTCTCCATACCAGAGCACTCGAAGCTGCTCTAAGCACTCAATACGCTCTAGTGGTGTAGGCTGCCAATTGACATAGGTATTGATGAATCCTGCACGATAGGCATAAATACCGATATGACGCAGTAGAGGCTGTTTGGCATCGACATTACCGCTAGCAAAGTGGTCACGATCCCAAGGAATCGTCGCCCGGCTAAAGTAAAGGGCGAAACCTTGCTGGTCTACCACCACTTTCACTGCATTGGGATTGAACACTTCCTCTTCATCACGGATCTCTACCGCCAACGTGGCCATTGGCGCGTTGCACCGGGCAAGGTTCTCGGCCACTTGAGAAATGATCGATGGCGGTATCAAAGGCTCATCACCCTGAACATTGACGATAATATGATCGTCAGCAATGCCCATCTGTTCAACCACTTCCGCTAAGCGCTCAGTGCCTGATTCGTGCTTGTCTGACGTCATGCACACATCACCACCAAAGGCTCGCACGGCTTGCTCAACCCGTTCATCATCAGTCGCAACGATCACTCGCTCGGCACCCGCTTGAATAGCTTGCTCGTAAACGCGTTGCACCATTGGCTTACCCGCGATATCGGCAAGAGGCTTACCCGGTAAGCGGCTCGATTGATAGCGCGCAGGTATAACGACAGTAAAAGCCATTAGCGCCCCTCATCCATGCTCATTTGGCGAGCTTCAGGTTCGAGCAGGACAGGAATGCCCTCTTTAATTGGGTAAGCAAGTCGATCCAATTTACAAATCAGCTCTTGTTTATCTTTGTCGAACGTCAGCTTTCCCTTGCACACTGGGCAAGCAACGATTTCAAGAAGACGATGGTCCATACTGCTCTTTCACCTCTTTAATTTTATTGATGATGTACGCGGCATCCTGTGGCTCAAATTTGGCAGACACGGGCAAATACCACCAGTTGTCCTGCGCAAATTGCGTACATTTTACGGCATCTTTTTCTGTCATGATCAAAGCGTCGCCTTTTGCAGCCAACGCGATTAATTCATCGGCGGAGAAATCTTTGTGATCGGCAAAGCCTTGGCTCATGGTCACTTGCGCACCGAGCTGGGCTAAGGTATTGAAAAATCGTGGTGGATGACCAATTCCAGCCATCGCGATCAAGCGCCCAAGCTCGCCGACTGCGCGACGCTCTCCGGTTGTTAGGTTGACGGCAAGGTCTGGCACCAATTGCATCGACGCTTCACCTGGGTAAGCATTGCCCCCGTTGGTAATGATAGCATCAACGCTTTTCAATCGAGCGGTCGATTCGCGCAGCGGCCCTAAAGGCAAAAGTTGTTCGTTACCAAAACGGCGAACACCATCCACAACCACCAACTCTATGTCTCTTTGCAAGGCGTAGTGCTGCAACCCATCGTCGGTAATGATGATATCCACGCCTTGTGGTAATAAGGCTTTTACTGCCTCAGACCGAACCGGTGACACGGCAACCGGCGCTCCGGTGCGCTGATAAATAAGCTTAGGTTCATCACCACAATGCTGAGTTAGCGTTGAAGCATCCACCATCAACGGATAAGACGGCGCTTTAGCGCCGTAGCCCCGTGACACCACACCCGGCGTGTAACCGAGCGCTTGTAAGGTCTCAACCAGCCAAATCACGACCGGCGTTTTGCCGTTGCCACCGGCGGTGATATTACCCACCACCACTATAGGCACAGGCGCTCGATAGCTCTGTTTAACGCCCGACTCGAACTGCTGACGTCGTCGCTGACTGATAACCGCAAACAAACGACTTAGCGGCCACAGAAGCGGCCAGGCTAACCAACGCAGGGGGTGTTGACCGAACCAAATCTGCTCAATCACCGGTTAGGCACCAAATTGAATACGGTGAAGCTGCGCGTACGCACCGTCTTGGGACAAAAGCTCAGCGTGTGATCCACGCTCAACAATTTCGCCCTCATCAACAACCAGGATTTCATCCGCGTTTTCAATGGTCGACAGTCGGTGCGCTATCACCAACACCGTTTTGTTTTTCTGCAATTCATCAAGTGCGGACTGGATTGCCTTCTCAGATTCAGTATCTAGCGCCGATGTGGCCTCGTCCAAGATCAGTACAGGGGCATCACGCAGCAACGCTCGCGCAATGGCGATACGTTGACGTTGACCGCCTGACAAGCTCGTTCCGTTCTCACCAATCACAGTATCTAATCCGTCATCCATGCCTTCAATGAAATCCATCGCGTACGCCAGACGCGCGGCTTCTTCGATTTGCTCACGGCTGTATTTGTCTTTCGCCGCATAAGCAATGTTGTTGGCAATGGTGTCATTGAAAAGGTGCACATTTTGCGACACAAGGGCAAAGTGACTGCGCAGGTTGCTTAAGCTGTAATCGCGGATGTCGTGTTCATCAAGCAAGATGGTACCTGAATCAACGTCGTAAAAACGGGTAAAGAGATTGGCAATGGTACTTTTGCCTGAACCCGAGCGGCCCACCAGCGCCACCGTCTTACCCTGCGGGATAGAAAAACTCACTTGGCTGAGTGCCGGTTTCTCTTTGCCACCGTAGGTGAAGGTGACGTCTTTCACTTCAACATCACCGCGGACTTTGTCCGTGCTGTATTGACCGGTATCTTTCTCAGTCTCAAGATCCATCAGGCCAAACAAGGTTTGGCTTGCCGCCATACCGCGCTGAAATTCTGAGGTGACGTTAGTGAGAGATTTCAGAGGGCGCATCAAGCCAAACATGGCAGAGAAGATGACCGTAAAGGTGCCCGGCGTCAGGTCAGCACGAATCGAATCGACGCTGGCCAAAAACAGCACCACCACCAATGCCATCGACGCGATCACTTGGATCACCGGGTTGGCGATCGCTTGAGCAGCGACAAGCTTCATCGTCTGTTGGCGCATGCGATTACTCACTTCGTCAAAACGCTTGGTTTCCACATCCTGACCGCCATAACTCAATACGACTTTGTGGCCTTTCAACATCTGCTCCGCTGAAGAGGTAACGTTGCCCATCGCATCTTGCATATTTTTTGAAATACGGCGAAAACGCTTGGAGACCAGGCCAATCCCCCATGCCACCACGGGAGCGACGACAAACAAGACTAAGGATAACTGCCAACTGTTCCAAAACATTAGGACGAGTAAGCCAATAATACTCGCGCCTTCACGCACGATACTGACTAACGCGCGGCTGGTTGCACCCGCCACCTGCTCAGAGTCATAGGTAATGCGAGACAGTAAACCACCGGTCGACTCTTTATCAAAAAACGACACCGGCATATGCATAAACTGAGCAAAGATACGGCGACGCATCAACATCACCACATTGCCCGATACCCAACTCAAACAGTAGGTTGAGACGAATCCACTCAAACCCCTGAGCACCATCATCCCCAAAATGATAAACGGCAGAGTACGCAAAAAGTTGGAGTCTGCATCACCAAACCCCTCATCGAGCAAAGGCTTGAGTAAGGAGATCATGTAGGTGTCCGCAAAGGCGTTAATGACAAGCGCAATGACCGCTACCACGAGACCCGCTTTGTACAGGCGAATGTATGTCCACAATCGTTTAAACGTGGTCCAGGTGGTTTCATCTTGGTGTTGTGACATAGAAAGGCTTTATTTTTCTTACAATATTGCAGTCATTCTACTCCGTTACGCAGCATCTGCCTATACCACGCCCGGCCTTTGACCTCTCGAATCCCACGGACAAACCACTCGTTTGGATAAAATTTCACCGTCAACTGGCCAAAGGTGCCGGTATCACGCCAATCAATACCACGAATTTGATAACGTTCCACCACCAATGGATGTGGCAGTATCCAGCGCCCTCGATACGCTGACGACGCTAAAGCCAACCTCGGTGAAACGGCGTCGATAAACGCGGGCAAAGACGAGGTCCGGCTGCCATGATGGGGCACTAAGAGGATGTCGGCCTTCAGATGTTGCGGCTCTCGGAGCAATAGCCACTCAGCAATGGCATCAATATCTCCGGTCAGTAATACCGACGCCTCTGGTGAGTTCACTCGAATAACACAAGAGTGCGGATTGAACGCTCGAGAGACCTTTGTTGGCGGCCATAAGACCTCAAGTGTCAAACGCTGCCACTGTAGGGTTTGACCTTGACGACAAGGCACATCGCCTACGCCATGTTGACTGCTGATGAGTGTCGGTTGCCACTTTGCCACTAATGGCTGCCAACCACCGGCATGATCCCAGTCCATATGGCTGAGAACAAGATAGTCAACACGACGAATCCCCCGCTTGTAAAGCAGTGGCGTGATGACCTGCTCCGCATAGCTCGAGTCTTGCCAAGCGCTGCCCGTGTCATAAACCAGCGCGCTATCGCCTTGTCGAATCACAACAGCGAGACCGTGCCCGACATCGAGCATCCACATTTCCCATAATGGCTTGGGATCAAATTCTATCCGCCCCATCGCCGTCACAGCAAAAATCAGCAACAAGACACGCTTGCGCACCCAGACAGAAGCTAGCGCTAGCAGAGCGCTCACTCCGAACAGCATTGCCCAATTATCTGCGACCCACCACCACAAGTCCCAATGACCCAAAGCATCCGACACCCATTGCAACAACCCATTGATTAACGACCAAAGCAACGAAAAGTCGAATAGCAACTGGGCCAGCAACGCGAGCAGAGTGAGAGGAATGATAATGAACGAAAACAGCGGCACGCAGACCAGATTAGTGAGAAAAGCAATGCGACTGACGCCATCAAAAAACAGTATCGTCAGTGGTGTCATGAAAAGCAGAAAGAAAACCTGTAAGCGCAGCATACTGCTAAGCGCGCCGGTTTGTGCGTAGCGGCTGGAAACAAACACGAAGATGATCGCCACCGCCAGAATCGACATCCAAAAGCTGAGAGACAAGGGCGCGAAAGGGTCAAAGAGTAACAAGATCGCAGTCACCACACACCACTTGAGCCGCAGCGGCCAATAGCGCTTGACCAGCAGCAGTCCCACGGTCAACAAACACGCCAGTAACGCGCGCTGAGTGGGTAGCGTTAAACCTGCGAGCCAAGCATAGCAAGTGGCGACGATAAGCCCCAAAATGAGCGGCGCCACGTTTGCCCTAGGCCATAGCATGAACACACCCCGACCCAAACACCACCCTAGTCCAAACGCGATGCCGATATGCAGACCAGAAATGGCAATCAGATGGCCAAGCCCGCTGCGCGCCAACTGAGCAGATTGCTCCGTGCTTAAATGATGCCGAGCGCCAAAGGTTAACGCTTCAATCAAGCCGCGCTGCGAGTATGGCGCTATGGCACGCTCGAGCAGAAGATAGTAATGCGCACGAAGAGTGGGCAGGCTGCGCACGATAAAATGCGCCTTCGCAGGCGCTACCGCGGTGGCTAACCATCGGCGTGACAACGCCTGCTTTTCAGCATCAAACCCCACATCATTGAGTAAGCCGACGACAGGCTCTAAGCGCACTTTTACGTCGATTTCATCGCCCGGCAGCAGAGCAATTGGCGATATAAACTGAACTTTCAGTGTCATCAAACTGCGCAATGTTTGGCCATTGATTGATCTAACTACAATTTCGCCTCTAAAGCCGTGACTTATTTGTTTAAAAAAGCTGTCAGCTTTCGCGTTTATGGTAATATCTGGCCCTGCACGGAAGAGCGTTTCTATTTGCTGGTGAATTAAGTGACCATGAAGCATCACTACCAACAGACCGGCATTGATTCCCCACCCGATTCGAAGCATACGAATCCAAATAGAGACCACGAGGAGGCCGACATTAAGGCCACCCCAAATCCAATCTGGCATAGCTGGCCAAATTGCGGCGCTCATGACGGTCGCCGAAAAAGAAGCAAGAGTCCAACAACTGATTAGATAGTGAGCCATAGTCCCCTATGCCAAGAAAATTCATCAAACGCTTTATGCCTGACCATGAGTTAATCAAGCGTCAAAAGGCACTAAAGGTTTTTGGCAACGTGTTGTACAACCCGAATTTGTGGTGTTTGAATCGCCGTTCAGCGGCAGGTGCTTTCGCCGTGGGGTTGTTTATGGCTTTTGTCCCACTGCCTAGTCAGATGATCATGTCTGCTGGGTTAGCGATTGCTTGCGGCGTTAACTTGCCACTCTCCGTTGCGCTTGTCTGGATCAGTAACCCAATCACCATGCCGGTGATGTTTTACTTCGCCTATAAAGTGGGCACTTGGGTCATGCATACCCCACCGCAGCGCTTTCACTTTGAACTCTCTTGGGAGTTCATCTTGCAACAGATGAGCACCATTGGCCCGCCATTTCTGCTCGGCTGCTTGATCTGCGGGATTGTCTCCGCCATGTTGGGCTATTTTGGCATCAAAGCGCTTTGGCGCTACTCGGTTGTCCGTAGTTGGCAAAAACGAAAGTTCAGAATACCGAGAATGCTGAAAAAATAGCAGACAAAGACCAACGCCTACCCACCCTATTCACACATTCTGATGCAAGGCGTGTTGAATCAAGATGAAAAAAGGACCCGCGGGTCCTTTTTCTGTTCTCACTGTTCGCTGTGCACGACAAACACAACACCATCGCTACTTCGCACTGAGAACGCTGGCAGGGTGCAGTTTGACCGCCCGAGAAGCGGGATACCAAGTGGCGAGTAAACTTAGGGTGATGGCCGTCAAAGAGACCAAAGCCACATCAAAGCCGTGAAGTTCAGAGGGAAGGAAATCGACAAAGTAAATGTCGCCAGAAAGAAATTGGTGCCCCGTCAGCGACTCCAGCCCCTGGATGAGAGAGGTCAAATTCCACGCCACGAGTACGCCAAAAATACTGCCAATCACACTGCCAAGCACGCCTGAGAAGACACCTTGCCAGACAAAAATCCGACGAACCAATCCATCGGTGGCACCCATGGTGCGTAAAATCGCGATCTCGGCTGCGCGATCTTTAACGGCCATCATCAGGGTCGAGACGATATTAAAGCTCGCCACACCAATCACCAGCACCATCACCAAATACATAATGGTGCGCACCAATTGAATATCTCGGTACAAAAAGCCGTATTTTTGCTGCCAACTGCGCAAGTAAACATACACATCTAGCGTATTTCCCACTTCGCGCACAATCGCCGTTGCGTCTAGGACATCGCTCACTTTGAGCGCCACCCCCGTCACGGCATTGTCTAAACGGCCATATTCCTGCGCATCCTGAAGCGGAACTAAAATCAGACTGTGGTCAATTTGACCATTCAGTTGCAACATCCCTGCGATGGTCACTCGCACTCGACGTGGGGTCTGAACCTGTCGACTCGCACCACCCGTAGGAATCATCAGTGTGATGGCGTCACCCGTCTTTGCGCCGAGCGCATCCGCCACACCTTGACCAATAATGGCTTGCTGTTGTCCAGGTTTAAACTCTGCCCAGACTTGCGGGTCAATAAATTCCGCCAAACTGGAAATCCGCGCTTCCGTTTCGGGATCGATGCCTCGCACCTCAAGAGCCTTTAATGCACTGCCTTTTTCCGCCAACGCTGTCATTTTGACAAACGGCGCAGCCGCTTCCACTTTCGGATGTCGCTGAGCGCGCTCAATCACGTTTGGCCACTCGTTGAGTGGGCCTCGCACGCCTTCGAACTCGCCGTGGGAAATCACCGACAAGACGCGATTTTTTAGCTCGCGTTCAAAACCATTCATTGCAGACAAACCAATGATGATCACCGCAACGCCAACGGCAATGCCAATGGTCGAGGAGATGGAAATAAACGACACCATTTTGTTGCGCTGTTTTGCGCGACTGAATCGACCACCGATAAACAGTGACAAAGAAGACAACACTTACGACTCCTTAATATCGATCAGCAGACCATCTTGCATATGCAGTTGACGATCCATTTTTGCCGCCAGCTCACCATCGTGGGTCACGACTAAAAAAGCCGTTCCTGATTCACGGTTGAGCTCACGCATTAAATCGTAAATCGCAAGCGCCGTTTTATGGTCAAGGTTACCCGTCGGTTCATCCGCCAAGACCAGATCGGGGCTATTAACCAAGGCGCGCGCAATCGCCACCCGTTGGCGTTCACCACCGGATAATTCCGATGGACGATGGTCGATGCGATGGGTCAAGCCCACTTTGTCCAGCAACGCGGCCGCTTTCTGTTTCGCTTCTGACACGGGCATGCCGCCAATAAGCAGTGGCATAGCGACATTTTCTAATGCGCTGAAATCGGCCAAAAGATGATGAAATTGGTAAACAAACCCTAAATGCTGGTTGCGTAATTTCGCTTGCTTGTTAGAGCTCAGATCGGCGAGCGGCTGCTCCAAAAATGTCACATGCCCTTCGCTAGCATCATCGAGCGCGCCCAAAATGTGCAGCAAAGTACTTTTCCCCGAGCCCGATGTGCCAATGATTGACACTAGTTCACCGCGCTCAATATCGAAGCTGACCCCTTTTAACACCTGCGTACTTAACTCGCCCTCTTGATAAGTTTTACACACATGTTCACAACATAAGAGATTACTCATATCTTAATGCCTCAGCAGGTTTGACCGAGGATGCTCGGTAAGAAGGATACAAGGTCGCCGCTAGGCTAAGCACAATCGCAAGCAGAACCACTAAGAGAATTTGCGGCCAGGAGATAACGATCGGCAGCTCGCCGCCCACTGCAAATAACGCGATACCGGCTGCATCAAGCAACGCATTTAAATTCGTCGCCAGCAGCACACCAAGGCCGCCGCCAATGAATGCACCAATGATGCCGCTACTTGCACCTTGCACCATGAAAACAGCCAAAATGTGATGATTTTGCATGCCTTGCGTTTTTAAGATGGCCACTTCTGACTGTTTTTCCATCACCACCATGATAAGGGCGGAAATAATGTTAAACGCTGCCACACCAACGATTAGGCCCAGCATCAGCCCCATCATGTTTTTTTCCATTCGTACCGCTTGGAACAGTTCCCCACGCTGATCACGCCAATCTTGCCACTGCCACGGCTCTGGCAGAGGCTTTTGCCCAAGTTCACTGACGATAAATGGGTCATCGAAATAGAGTCGCCAACCTGACATCTCACCACTTTTCATGCGCAGCAGTTTGGCGGCATCGTCAATATGCACCATCATCAGTTGGCCATCGATGTCTGATCCTGTGTTAAAGATCCCTACCACCGTAAACAGACGCTGGCTAGGAATACGACCAAGTGGTGTAAACTGACTGGCGCCAGTGACCATCAGACGCACTTTGTCACCCACCGAGACATCCAACCCTCGCGCCAAGGTTTGGCCAATCAGGATGCGGTAAGCCCCAGTTTGCAGCTCCCCTGCCGAACCCGCGTACAGGTGCGTTGCAATCGAGCGGTCAAGATTCGGGTCGATGCCTACCATCAAGCCAGCACTCAAACTTTCTGCACTTTGAATCACCGCCTCACTCTGAACGATCGGCGTCGGCGTAGAAGACGTAGAAAGCGCACGAACAAACTCAGGCGGAGTATCAGAACGAACAGTATGACCATCACTATTGGAGACGATGGCTTGCGGCAGAACACCAAGGATGCGACTTTTAAGCTGCGACTCAAAACCGTTCATCACCGACAACACCGTCACCAGAGACATCACGCCAATAGTGATGCCCGCGGTCGACATATAAGAGACGAAGCGACTGAACCGGTCACCCGATCGTCCACGTAAATAACGAAGCCCGATAAAGGTCGAGACTGGATGAAACATAAAACCAACCATCAATGTTTGATGGCGTTTACTCTACCCATTAATCTGCGTGGGTTGTAGTGTTTAATTGCAAAATGGCGGTGAAAATGTGGAATAAACAAAGGCATACCTTGATAAACGCTCTGGTATGACGATAATCAGAAAAAACTCGCAAGGAAAACGCATGTCAGAACAAGAATATTTCACCGTCAATCACGTGCTCGCCATCAATGTCGAGGCTCTAGAGGCAGGTGCTGACTTTCCTTGCTTTGACCAGTTTGAGCGCGAAATTCCCGCCCCCTTTTTAGTGGCGAGTGAATTTAGCCATCTGGATTTACTCAACGATCACGCGCGCAGTGAGCTAAAAAACAGTGATTTCAAACATGTCATTGAACTGCTCGACACGCAGAACTCAAAGCTCAATCTACTGTTGACCTTTATGCTCTCTCAGCAAGATGATCAAGCGCTGCGTTTTCACACCAGCGCATTTGGTGCCAGCCAGTTGACCTATCAAGCCCAAACCGCGCTTGCGCTCAACAGCAAGTTACGCCTGAAACTCTTTTTAGATAGCCCAGCGGCGGCCATCTACTGCTACGGGCACGTCACTCAATGCGAGGCAGACAATAATGGCTACCTCATTACGGTCAAATACGACTTATTGCGTGATAGCGACCAAGATCTGCTGATTAAAGCCGCCTTGTTGCAGCAACAAAAGCTGCTGCGCCAACGCTCCATCAATCGAGAAAAATAACGACTGCTATGCCACAACTATCTTTATTGAACTTAGCATCAGCACAAGGTGCTGGGGACAAGAAACGGATTGGTAACCTCAAGGGCGCCAGCTTACCACTTGCGATTGCTGAGTTGGCGAATCAACACTCAGGCCATACACTGTTAGCCGTGCCTGACCCACAAACGGCGCTGAGACTGCTGCAAGAAATCGAGCAGTTTACTCGCGAGTCGGTCGCCCTCTTCCCCGATTGGGAAACCTTGCCTTACGACAGCTTCTCGCCCCATCAAGAAATCATCTCGGATCGCATAGCGCACCTGTATCAAATGCCAACGCTGAACGCGGGCATCACCATAGTGCCGGTGAACACCTTGCTGCAGCGCCAATCGCCGCGTGAGTTTTTGCTTGCCCACACCTTGATGGTCAAAACTGGAGACTTGTACTCACTCGACAAACTGCGCCTGCAACTTGAGAAGTCCGGCTATCGCCACGTTGAGCAAGTGTTTGGACCCGGCGAATACGCCAGTCGTGGTTCGATTTTAGACCTCTTCCCAATGGGCTCAAGCGATCCTTACCGAATCGATTTCTTTGATGATGAAATCGACACCATCCGCACCTTCGATCCGGAGAACCAACGCTCGATTGAAGAGCGCAAAGAGATCCGCCTGCTGCCAGCGCATGAGTTCCCCACTACCGAAGCCGCGATTGAAGATTTTCGCATCCGCTGGCGTCAGCGCTTTGAAGCGCGCCGCGAGCCTGAATCCGTCTACATGCAAGTCTCTAAAGGCACGTGGCCAGCGGGGATAGAGTATTGGCAGCCACTCTTTTTCGATCACACCGAAACCCTGTTTGACTACCTACCAGAGGGTAGCCAACTGTTGACAGTGGGAAATATTGAGCAAGCCATCGATACCTTCTTAACCGATGTTGACTACCGCTATGATCAGCGCAAAGTCGATCCTTTGCGCCCGTTATTGCCACCACAAGAGTTGTGGCTGAAAAAAGACGAACTGTTTAGCCAATTTAAGCCCCTTGCCCAAGTCGAGCTCTCCGTCGAGCCCATCACCGCCAAGCAAGGCCGAGCCAATGTTGACATTGAGCCTTTACCCGATCTCTTTGTGCAGCATCAGCACAAAGAACCTTTAGCCGCATTGAGGCATTTCGTCGAACACTATCGCGGTAAGATTGTCTTTTCGGTGGAGTCAGAAGGTCGCCGCGAGGCACTGCTTGAGTTATTGCAACGTATCAAGTTGCGCCCTGAACTTAAGCACAGCTTTTCCGACGCGCTAGAGAGTAAGGACAAACACACCTTAGTCATCGGCGCCTCTGAGCATGGCTTTTTGTTTGGCGATGAGCAAGTCGCTCTCGTCTGTGAAAGCGACTTATTGGGCGATCGCGTCATACAGCGCCGCCGCAAAGATCGCAAAGCCACCAACAGCGATGCGGTCATTCGCAACCTAGCCGAATTGAAAGAGGGCCAACCTGTGGTACACATCGACCACGGGATCGGCCGCTACATCGGTCTGCAAACCCTTGAAGCAGGTGGGATGGTCACAGAATACGTGACGCTTGAGTACCAAAACGAAGCCAAACTTTACGTCCCCGTTGCCTCGCTTAACCTTATTAGCCGCTACTCTGGCGGTGCCGAGGATGGGGCGCCTCTGCATAAACTCGGTGGCGATGCTTGGAGTAAAGCACGGCGTAAAGCCGCAGAGAAAGTGCGTGATGTTGCCGCCGAATTGCTGGATGTTTACGCCAAACGCGAGCTCAAACCCGGGCATAAATTTGCCCTTGACCGTGAACAATACGCAACGTTTAAAGCGGGCTTTCCATTTGAGGAAACCGACGATCAAGCGATGGCGATTAACGCGGTACTGTCTGACATGTGCCAAGCCAAAGCGATGGATCGTTTGGTCTGTGGTGATGTTGGCTTTGGTAAAACCGAAGTCGCCATGCGTGCGGCGTTTGTTGCCACGGACAACGCCAAGCAAGTTGCGGTGCTCGTACCCACCACCCTACTGGCGCAGCAGCATTTTGAAAACTTCCGTGACCGCTTTGCCAACCTGCCGATTCGCGTTGAAGTGCTGTCGCGCTTTAAAACCGCCAAAGAGCAAAAGCAAGTGCTACAAGATGTCAAAGATGGCAAAGTGGACATTGTGGTCGGTACGCACAAATTGCTCTCAAATGATATTGTCTTCAACGATTTAGGCCTATTGATTGTCGATGAAGAGCACCGCTTTGGTGTGCGTCAAAAAGAGAAAATGAAAGCGATGCGCGCGGATGTCGACATCCTAACGCTGACCGCAACGCCGATACCTCGAACTTTGAACATGGCGATGAGTGGCATGCGCGATCTGTCAATCATTGCCACGCCACCCGCTAGACGCTTAGCCATCAAAACCTTCGTCCGCCAAAGCGACGATGCGACGATTCGAGAGGCCGTGCTGCGTGAAATCATGCGTGGTGGTCAGGTGTACTTCTTGCACAACCAAGTCGAGACCATCGACAAAGTGGCGGCGGATCTTGAAAAGCTCATCCCAGAAGCGCGTATCACCACAGCACACGGTCAAATGCGTGAGCGCGAGCTTGAGCGCATCATGAATGACTTCTACCATCAGCGCTTCAACGTCTTAGTCTGTACCACCATCATTGAAACTGGTATCGACGTCCCGACAGCCAACACCATCATCATGGACCGCGCGGACAACCTAGGTCTTGCACAGTTGCACCAATTACGCGGCCGCGTCGGACGTTCGCATCACCAAGCATACGCCTACTTGCTGACCCCTCACCCTAAAGCCATGACCAAGGACGCCGTCAAACGTCTTGAAGCCATCGCCTCGCTGGAGGATTTGGGCGCAGGCTTCACCCTTGCCACCCATGACTTAGAGATCCGCGGTGCAGGTGAATTGCTGGGTGATGAGCAAAGTGGTCAAATTCAATCGGTTGGCTTTACTCTCTACATGGAAATGCTCGAACAAGCGGTCGAGGCACTCAAGGAGGGCAAAGAGCCTTCGTTGGATGATCTACTGCGCGAGCAAACCGAAGTGGAAATGCGTCTACCCGCCTTACTGCCAGATGACTACTTGCCTGACGTTAATACGCGCCTGTCGATGTACAAACAGATCGCCAGCGTCAGCAGTCAAGATGAGTTAGATGAGCTAAAAGTCGAGCTAATAGACCGTTTTGGTCCCCTACCCGATGCCACCAAAAACCTGCTTTCGGTAGCCGCGTTAAAAATTGAAGCGGCGCAGCTCAAAGTGAAGAAGATCGAAGCGCATGAAAAAGGTGGTTTTATCGAGTTCTATCCGGATGCTGACATTAACCCCGTCTATCTGGTTAAACTACTGCAATCACAACCGCAAAAATTCGCAATGGATGGCCCAACCAAATTCAAGTTTACGCTACCATTAGTCGACAGACGCAAGCGAATTCAGTTTGTTAGTGATATGCTAGGCGAATTCAAGCAAAATCGACTGTCCTAGGCATCAGGGCTTGAATTAACAGACAGCAATGCGCGCCGCTTGCGCGGCTATGAACAATTTTGAGGTACACGCTACCTCTTCAATGGAGTTGGAATGAAAAAGCTGATTACCCTGCTGCTTTTTTTCGTCGCGATGCCTTCTTGGGCCGAGCGTCAATTTGATATTGAAGTGATCATCTTTAAACGTGCCGTTAACCCAGAAATGACTGCGGAATCTTGGCCGAATAACCCGCCAGAGATCAGTCTTGAGCGCGCGGGCAAATTTTCTGATGCCAGTTTCAGAGCCAGTAAGCAGGTCACTTTACTGCCTTACTCACAGTATGAACTTGGTGAGCAAGTGCAAAAGCTGAAACGTCACGCGGGCTTTGATGTACTGATGCACACCGCTTGGCGTCAAGGCGACCAAGGCCGTTTCGGTGCGCCGGTGTTTCACATTCAAGCAGGAAAAGATTACTCCAATCAGTTTAATGTTGATGGTTCACCTGCGGGCAGTAATGCTACCTCCAGTGTCATTGATGGGGTAACCGAAGAGAGTATTCCAGCGCCGCTGTTTGAACTCGACGGTACGTTTCAAGTGTATGTTGAGCATTACCTTTACGCCGATGTCGAGCTGGATTTAAAAGCGCCAAGCGTACGTGAAGTGGTTCTCGATGCACCGATCCAAGCCAACGTTGGCACGCAAGACGCCACACAAGATAGTATGCAAGATAATGCTGTGGTCCAAGCGGGCTTGATGGAGGACATCACGCCAACCGTCGAAACCCAGGCTTTCTTGAAGTCTTACCGTTTCGACCAAAAGCGCCGCATGCGCAGTACCGAAACACACTACTTAGATCACCCTCTCATGGGCGTGATTATCCAAGTTCGCCGCGTCGCGCAGTAATACTGTCAGCCCTCCTCGTGAGGGCTGTTGTTTATGTCACCCGATTACCAAATCATCACCCCGCACCTGCGACTTGGCTTGATTGACGCTGAGCATGCTGAGATTTTTCAGCATCTGATTGTGCACTCTGCAAGCCTGCACCAATGGATTGACTGGTGCCACCCCGAGTTCTCTCTTGAGGACGCAGAAGCTTTCTTGTTGCAAACTCGACTCAACTGGGTGAAATCTCAAGCCTACGGTTTTGGCGTGTTCCAACGCGCAACCGGCGCTTTGGTGGGCATGGTCGCCATCAATGAGCTCTACCACACCTTCAACATGGCGAGTATCGGTTATTGGATAGCCGATGAGTTCCAAGGCAAGGGCATCGGCCAAGAAGCGCTCAATGCGCTGGTGGAGTTCTGCTTCGCCCAACTCAAACTGACCCGTGTCGAAATCGTCTGCGACCCAGACAACCTCCCTAGTCAACACCTCGCCCTTAAATGCGGCGCAGCACTGGAAGCTCGGGCGAAAAATCGCTTTGTCTTTCAAGGCCAGCCTAAAGAGGGGTTGGTGTTTTCAATGATTCCAGATTGAGTTTAACCTCACCATAAAAGCAGTTAATTACTGATTAGCCAATAACTTACGCCAAATCGTGTTAGGCGTCAGACTCTTTGTCCTAGGTTGAGCCATAAACTGTGGCATGATTATTTCCTTTATCTATGAAAGGAAATCTAAGAATGGACTCGATATTTTCGTTTAAATCTATGCTCACTCCAAAGCTAGTCACCGGACTTTACTGGTTGCTGCTTCTCATCGCGATTATCTCTGGCATTGGAACCATGTTTAGTGGATACGGCGGTGTGACGTTTCAAACCTTTATGCTGGGATTGCTAACGATGGTCGGCGGGGCGATTGGTGCTCGTATTTGGTGTGAATTGATGATTGTTATCTTCAAGATCAACGAAAATTTGCAGGCACTAAAAGAAGCAAAAGAAGAATCAAACGTCTAACACTGATTCGTTGGGTTCAAAACCGTATAAGAGAAGAGCGCCAATCGGCGCTCTTCTTGTTTTGATCAGTGAAGCTTAAGGTTGGGTCTCAACACGCGGTTAATGCGGCCCATAAGGATGATGAGCGCGGTTTTGAACATCCCGTGTAGCGCCATTTGGTGTAGGCGGTAGAGCGAGATGTAAACTACGCGAGCGATACGACCTTCCACCATCATTGAGCCTTTGGTGAGGTTGCCCATTAGGCTACCAACGGTTGAGAAGCGGCTGAGAGATACCAGTGAACCTTTGTCTTTGTAGACATACGGCTTGAGTTCTCGGCCGTTCATCTTCGCCACAATATTGGAAAACGCGCAGCTTGCCATTTGGTGTGCAGCCTGGGCACGAGGTGGCACAAACGAGCCGTCTTCTTGCGTGCATTGCGCGAGATCACCAATCACGAAAATGTCGTCGTCACGCGTCGTTTGCAAGGTGCTTTTCACCACCAGTTGGTTGATGCGGTTAGTCTCTAAGCCTGCGATGTCTTTGATGAAATCTGGCGCTTTGATGCCCGCAGCCCAAACCATGATTTGCGCTGGAATTTTGTCGCCCTCTTTGGTCACTAGGCCATCTTTTTCCGCTTTTGTCACCATAGTCGCGGTGCGCACGTTGACGCCAAGCTTGGTCAACTCTTGATGGGCAGCACTTGAAATGCGTGGCGGCAGAGCCGGAAGAATACGCTCACCCGCTTCAACAAGGTTGACGTTGAGCTTGCTTGAGTCCAAGTCACCAAAACCATAAGTGCGCAACTCTTTCACTGCATTGTGCAGCTCAGCAGAAAGTTCAACACCGGTTGCACCCGCGCCTACGATCGCGATATCCACGGTGCCTTGACCATTTTTCGCGTGCAGCTTTAAGAATTCATTGTTCATTTCGGTGCGGAAACGGTGCGCTTGCTCTGGGCTATCGAGGAAGATGCAGTTGTCACGCACGCCCGGCGTGTTGAAGTCATTGGAGGTAGAACCAATGGCCATCACCAGGAGATCGTACTCAAGCTCACGCGTTGGCATCAGCAGTTCGCCATGCTCATCTTTCAGCTCGTGCAGTGTGATCACTTTACGCTCTCGGTCAATGTCTTTGAGCGCACCCATTTGGAAATCAAAGTGGTGATTTTTGGCGTGCGCACGGTAGCTTAGCGCATCCACACCTTCATCCAGTGAACCTGTCGCAACTTCATGCAGCAAGGGTTTCCACAAGTGGCTTGCCTTACGGTCAACCAAGGTGACTTGCGCACGGCCTTTACGACCCAATGTACGACCCAGTTTGGTAGCAAGCTCCAGGCCGCCTGCACCACCGCCTACAACGATAATTCGTGTCACAATAACGTTCCTCTAAATATAAATAATCATGATTCGAGCCGATTACTCAGCTCGAGAAAATTCTCTCTTGCCATGCGGTTACTCACCCTAACCGGTGCGTGATTCGCACTCTGGCATGACGTTTTCGGATATGAGGCTTGTTATTGGCGTTCAATAGCGGGCATTTTTGCCGCTCAACTCATCTTTCTGGGCAAGTTTTTTACTTGCTCTCAATTTTTTTTGATATTTATCAAAAAATTTATAGTGAAGTCATTATATAGGGCAAAATCCGCCACGCAACAGGAGAATGTGATTATCTCACTTAACTTTGTAGGGATTAATGACGAGTGGTGACAAAAAGAGCGACAGGCATAAACCCTGTCGCTCTTGATGGTTAAGTGGTCGCGATGATTAGCGCTGTTTGAACGCTTTCATCGTCTGAAGATGTTGAGAGATCTTTTTGAATTTGTGGCTCTGGGTGTCATCCCAAATGATTTCGTAATACGGCGCTAACGCTTCGGCGGTTTGACTGTTGTCGTGAATTTCATCCTCTTTAGAGAGGATCACCAAACACTGGCCTGCATTTTTACTGCGAAACTCTGACACACATTTGGTCGCAATGTCTTCATACTCTTCAGGGCGGTCGATCCGGCCTTGCATGGTGCGCTCAGGATGAAGGTTAGGATTAAACATCACCTGTTTGATGCCACACAAAAATCCAATACGCTCTGACCAATAGGCACCAAGACCCACACCGCAGATCAGTGGAGAGGTATCCCCCGACTGTTCAATCACTTTGTGCACTTCTTTGAGTAGATGCTGCATATCGTGTTTCGGGTGCAATGTGCTGTAGTTAATGAAACGAACATCGTCATCAATAAACTGCAACTGTAAGACTTTTTCGTGGTTACCTGGGCTTGTGGAGTCAAAGCCATGCAAATAAATAATCATTCTAATTCCCTCGAACCTAATACTTCCAACTCTACCACGACCAAATCTATCAGAAATAGTAGGGTTAACTTTTACTTTATCGTTGCAAAACCACTAAACAGTGATCTTAGCTACAAAATAAGCCTTCAAGCCGGGTCGCCTCGGTCAAATATTGCTCTTCCCCCCACAACTGGTAAGCGAGAAGATACCAAAGCATCGCCATCATTTTTGCTCTGGGTTGCCAAGCCATGACGCCTTCGACCCAATCATCAATACCGTCTACCCCTCGTTTTTGACAGTATCGAAAAACCGCGTCTTGAGGGTCGTGCTGACACACGTCGATACTGAGTGTCAGATCCAGCCTAGGATCAGCGATGCATGCGTATTCCCAATCGATCACCGTGATGCCTTGCGTGGTGCGTACCATGTTGTACCCAGCCAAATCAAAATGACACAACACATGGCCGACATCCGCCAGACTGGGCGCACGGCGCCACGTTTCGTACACACCACGAATCGAGTCCGATTTGAGCGTGTCGTCAATCAATATCCAGTAATGATCAACCCGTGCCGTATAGTTAAACGGCGCGACGGGAATACGTTGTGTGTTGGCTTGATGAACGCTCACCATGGTATCGAGCAGATCATCAAACGGCAGGCCGTCTCTTAGCGGAGTGCCCTCGATCCAATCCACCAACAATCCTTGTTCGCAAATGTAATGCGGCTTAGGTGCGATGGGGTTATGTTCGAGTGCAGAGAGGATTTGATACTCTTGAAAGCGCGAGATGGAAAACGCTTTGGTGATGGGCGTACTCGGGCGCCATACGTAGGCGCCGCGATGAGTGACCACTTTCCAACAACGGTTGGTCAACCCGCCTGTCAACGTTTGAGCGTATTGGGCGGGCTCAGGGAAGAACGGATTGAGCGCAGTCAAAGAGCGATCAAGTTGACACGCTTCATGCCAAGACATCCTGGCCATAGATCACCTCTTCCCTTGTCATTACATACCTAGAAAGCTTTTTGACTCTTGTTTGCGGATCTCAGTCTCGTCTGCCCACTCAATCAAACCCGTTTCCAGATCCATCAGGCGCATGGTCATTTTGTAGTAGACGTCTTTATCACTACCGGCATTTTTGGCGATGCTCGATAGGTTGCCGTACAGCATGTATTGCGCCCCAACCATTTTACCGAACTGGATGGCGGTACTTTGGTTAACGAGTTCGTCGTTGTTTTGGAAGTTCAACTGTTCACGCACCGATTCCACGCGATCCATATCCACAAAGCGGAATTTGCCTGAGTTGAGCATCTTAGTGCTGATGGTGTCGGTAATGGATTCAGTATCGATGTGCTCACTGGTTTTGTTTTTGATGCGCTCAACAAAAACAATAGGACGCGCATCACGTGTGATGGCCGCCACCGAGCCTGACATCATCATGCTGTCGACCATTTCACCGGCAATTTTTTGCAAGTCAGTGGAACCAAAATCAATCGTGGTGGTTTCAACCGCTTGCGCGTCACCATAACTCACTTTGTTCGAACAGCCGCCGAGAATCACAGCCAAGCCAAGTAATGCTATTACACTTTTCTTCATTTCTTGGTTCCTCATAAACCTTGAATTGTCATTAATTTATTGATTATTTTCACGAATTTGTAAACGGAAATGCTTGCCATTCGGGTTCACCGACACCTCAGACAAGGCCACCGTTTCCGTCCCGCGTAAGATGGATTGACGCCAAGGGCTAAGCTTAGTGTTGACCTCCAAGCCATTGTCGTCATACCAATAAAAGCGATACAGCACATTGAGGTCACCTTTCGACTGGTTGGTCATGCGCACAACCCCACGTGCATGCCCTTCTACCTCTGTTGTGGCGATGTCTTCAATTTTTAGATTGCCGGCTAAGACGTTATCGCCAAAGAGCACTTTGTGTGTCTCTCCATCGATTCTTAGACCTGCTGTGTTGTCTGCGCATCCGATCAGCGCCGTGGCCGCGAGGGCCGCAATAAGCCATTTTTTCATCGTATACTTCCTAGTTGTTTATGCCATATTGTAGCATTCTCTCCCTGACGAGAGACCCACACCAGTGCGGTGCGCCCCGCCGCGACATCAAACGGGTAGTCTTGGTTATTCACCCGAATGCTCTGCGTACCGGGTTCGACCACACGACTGCTGCTCGCAACATGACCCGGTAACGTCAACCAACTGCGGGTATCGGGTTGCTCGGTGAGCGTGTTCCAAATATTAAATACGAGATTGCCGACGTCATCGCCTTGTGTGGCCTCTTTTCGCAATTGATCTTTGGCCCAAACCCGTAGCGCTTGACGGATCACCATAGCGGTAATACGTTCCGATAAATCACGTTGGGCCATCGCATTGACATCGGTCAAGCGCGATTCCTTGAGCGGCGCTTGATTCAATGTAAGCGGTGTAAAGCGCTCTGGCGAAGCAGGCGGGTAATACGGCAGAGCGATAGTATAGAAGGCCACATTGTTGCGACTGTCATACAAAGGCAAAGATTGCTTCCAACCTTGCAACGCCGTCACTATGCCTTGTTCATCGAGCACGATGACGCGCGCTTTGTCGCTCTCTAATAAACTGGCCTTACCGTATCGCTGCTCTAATTTAATCAGGTCTTCTTTCATGCCGAGTCGCGTCGCAACGCGCATGGTGCCATCTATGATTTGCTGATTGTCTGGCGCCACCGCGAGCGCGCGTCGATAGTCCACATAGGCGGCATTGAGGTCATTGTCTGCTTCATAAAGCAGTGCTGACAGATACAACAAATAGGCATTTTGCACCGCCGCCAAGGTTTTTCCGGCATCAGGGTAGTTCGACAGCACGCTGCCTAAATTGGGAGATAAGCCCTGCGCTTGCATATTACTTTGCGCTTTCGCTAGCTCTTTTTCACGCTCTTGCTTGGCACGCTCTTGGACTTGATTGGCGCGGCGCATCTCAATCAACGCCCCTTCCAGTTGGTTTTGCTGTAGATAATTGAGACCAAGATAGAGGTGAAGAAAGCCCAACTCATAATCTGCGGGCTGATACTCGTTGAGATTGTCGTTCACCGCGAGTGAGCTAACACTAGTCAGAGTTTCACTGACCGACACCGTAGCTCTATCTTGCTGAGCGCGAACGGCTTGGTCACTCAACTCAAACGCTGCTTTACTATCGCTGTAGGTTTGATTGAGAAAGTGCACGCGCCCCTTTTCAAGGTTATCGAGAATATCGCCCGCCACAGAGTCAGGCAGCGCTTCTTGTGCGCGCTGATAATCCCCTCGCTGCACCGCTTGGTACACATCAGCATTTTGTGCGCTGTAATGGCTAAACAGGTTGCCAGCCGACATATTGGCACACGCCGTGATAACAAGGGTACTGGCGAGTATTGCACAACGTTGAATGTGGATGGTGAGTTGATTTGTAAAACGCACTCCAAGCCTCAAATCAGAATTTCAGATACCGATCTCACCGACATCAATATCAGTGAGACCTGCTCTCTGACACAAAGCGACGCAAAAAGTTCGCTTTGTGTCATGACTGTATCGCATCGATTAACTCATCAACATCGGGCCAAGTGGACGGCCGCCGACTAAGTGCATGTGAATGTGGTAGACCTCTTGGCCGCCGTGCGCGTTACAGTTAACGATCAGGCGGTAACCCTCTTCATCAATCCCCTCTTCTTTGGCCAACTTGCGAGCCACAGTAAATAGGCGCCCCATGACCGCTTCATCGGCCTCTGTGACATCGTTCACCGTTGGGATAAGAGTATTAGGAATGATCAAAATATGGCTCGGCGCGCGAGGGTTGATATCACGAAATGCAGTAACCAAATCATCTTGATAAACCACATCGGCCGGGATCTCTTTGCGAATGATTTTACTGAAAATGGTTTCTTCAGCCATGAAACTCTCCAGAAGGTATCGTTGAATTTTCAATGCCATCGAGTATGCGTCAAGCAAATCGAGATCACAATAAAAACAGTGTTCACATCATGTTGTGAGCATTTTATTGATACACATTTTCATTTTTGTATTGTGCGTCATAAAATGTGTGTCTCACTCTCCATACAATCAAACTCTTTTTGCTATTTATAGCGTTATAGTTTGAATTTTTGCCATAGTTAGGGAGAGATCTATGAAAGGCTCAGTGATAAGAAGAATGTACGCTGGCTTTGCACTGATCATTGTGATGTTCATCGTATCCACCATGATGACGTTGAACGGAATGCAGCAAATCCAATCCAATTTCGAGAGTGTCTCCAACACCTCACTACCTCTTGTTTCCAAAGCCAACGAAACCAGTGTCTCTCTGCTTTCTGCGGATAAGCTTTTCAAAGATTTTCTGACCACTCAGAGCTTTGAGCGCATGGAACAAATCGAAAGCCAATTCGACCAAGCACGCGTTGAATACAATCAAACTTTGGCTGCCCTTGAGAAGGCCAGTGCCGGCAAGCCAGAATTGGTCGCCAGCATGGCGGATCTTAAAGAGAAAGAGAGCAGTTACTTCGGAGAAGCCAAGCAAGCGATGGAAAACTATCGCTCGATGTTTGAATCTCAAGCGCAAGTACAACAATCTTCTCGCCGCTTTCAACGCTTGCACTCTGAGTTGAGCGTCGGGATGAAAGAGTACGTCGATGACCAAAGCAGCATTTCAGTCAAAGTGATGGCGAAAAGCTACTTCATTAAGCTGAAAGACGCCGAAGTGATCACCTCTGACGCGCTGGCAAGTTCAGACACCGCGTTCGTAGCAGAAGCCGTTGCGAAAAACAAAAAAGCCGTGACACACTTGAACTACGCCTACAACGGCCTATCCAATCAAATGCCTGAGTTGAAAAAAGCCTTTGATGAGTCGGTCAAGCAGTTCACGCTCGACATCGGTCAAAAAGGCGGCGTCCTTGATCAACACAGCAATTACCTTGTGGCAAAAGACGCGCTCTACGCCAACATTGCGAGCCTGACTGAACAAGTGGATGCGACCATGGCGCTGCTGGCTACCTACAGCGAAGCGGCCCAAGCGGGTCTCAATGCCTCACTGGTTGAAGCAGAGCAAGTCTACAATCAAGGCAAGATTCGTTCACTGTTGATTGGTGCCATCGTGATTGCACTGGCATTGGGCATCGGTTACCACATCGCCCACAGTGTCCGCGAGCCACTCACGCGTATTCTTAGCACCTTGGAATACCTCACCAAAGGTGACATGACGCACCGTATCGAAATCCGTTACAACAATGAGTTCAGCCGCGTCAGCGGTCACATCAACTCGTTGGCGGACAACCTGCACAATATCTTGGTGAAGCTCAATGATGCCTCGGATAACTTAACCAATACCGCTCGCACCAACCAAGAGACCTCTTCTCAAGCGCAATCGCAGCTTAATCAGCAGCGTGAACAAACGGCCAACGTCGCCACCGCGATGACGGAAATGGCCCACTCCGTTCAGGAAGTGGCCCAAAGTGCGCAAAGCTCGCAGAAGATGGTTGAGCAAGTGGAGTCGGCGTCGGAATCTGGTCGTCAAATCATGGGCACTAACATCACCACCATCAATCAGCTTGAGACGCGTCTAACGGAATCCGTTGATGCGGTGAAAGATCTGCAAACCATGAGTAGCCAGATTGGCAGCATTTTGGATGTGATTCGCAACATTGCTGAGCAAACCAACTTACTTGCGCTCAACGCGGCGATTGAAGCGGCGCGCGCGGGCGACCAAGGCCGAGGCTTTGCGGTGGTGGCGGACGAGGTTCGCGTGCTTGCGCAGCGCACTACCGAATCCACCAGCGAAATTGAAAACATGATCAGTAACTTGCAATCGAGTTCTGCTTCAGCCAACCAAGTCATTCAAAGCTGCATGGACGATATGGAACTGTCGGTTGAACAAGCCTCCAACGCCAACAGTGCGATGGAAGAAATTCAGGGCTTGATCATGGAGATCAGCCAGATGAGTGGACACATTTCTCAAGCTGCAGCAGAGCAAAGTGAAACCACCTCAGACATTGCAAGAAACATTGAAGAGATTAACCTTATCGCCGACACCAGCTATCAGGCGATGGCGCAAATCGCTCAAACCAGTCATGACTTAAGTCAGCTTGCTGGTCAGCAAGGCGAACTGGTGCATCGATTCAAGCTGTAACGTAAAGATACGGTAAATTATTGACAGAGGGCGACCAATTATAACGGTTGCCCTTGTTTTTTCGGCAAATTGTCATTATATCGTGATTAGGCCTCACCCTTTTACTCTCCTTTTTGTGGGCCTGACATGAGGAATAACTATGACAATTCATGTTGGCATCATCGACCAAGATCCGATTCGCTTGGTCACCCCCCTATTAGATAACCGCAGCATCAGTAACCACATCGTCTTTATTGGCGTCAATGCCCAGCGCACCCTATTCGACAGACTGAGTCGTGTCTTGGCTAAGCGTGAGATTCACTCAGAGTTCTATGAAATTCCTGACGTTACTAATCCTTCTGAGATAAAGAAAACCGTTGCGGAACTGGCAGAGCGCCTCAAGCAAAGTGGTGAAGATGTGCGCCTTAACGCCAGTTGTGGTCTGCGTCATCGACTCCTGTCAGTTTACGAAGTGTTTCGCACCTTTCATTGGCCAATTTTTGTGGTTGAGCCCAACAGTGATCGCGTCTGCTGGCTCTACCCTGATGGCGTAGAAGACACGCAGCTGCAAGATTGGATCACCATTGACGATTACCTCACGGTATTTGGCGCGCGCGGCGAATTTAGCCAACAAACGTTGCCTCCTCAGCTGGACCAAAAACTCTATGAGTTGGGTGAGCGCTGGGCGAGTAACGCCTTAGAACTTGGCCCTGGCCTTGCGACACTCAACTATCTCGCCACGACATGCCGCAAAGAACAGATCCTCAGTGTGGAGTTGTCGGAGAAGCAGCAAGGCTATCGTGAGCTCAAGATGCTGATCGATGATTTGGTGGATGCCGACATCGCGACGTATGAGAACGGTGTGCTTACCTTTGCCAATGAAGATGCAAGACGCTTCTCCAACGGAGAGTGGCTGGAAACCCTAGTCCACAGCACGGTGCGCCAGATTCAACACAGCATGCCAACGATTCAAGATCACTCACTTAATGTGCAGGTGTATCGTGAGCTCGGTGAGCGTGAAGTGCGCAATGAGCTGGATGTCGCCTGCGTCGTCAACAACAAGCTCCATATCATCGAGTGTAAGACCAAAGGTATGCGTGATGATGGCGATGACACCTTATACAAACTCGAATCGTTAAGAGACTTGCTCGGCGGCTTACAGGCACGCGCCATGCTCGTCAGCTTTAGACCGCTGCGCTACAACGACATTACCCGAGCAGAAGATTTGGGCCTCGCGTTGATCGGCCCTGATGAGCTCAAAGACTTGAAAACCCATCTTACGACATGGTTTCAAGCCGCTGGAGGCATTGACGGACTCGATCTTAAGACAGGAGCAAACAGCCCTGCGGCTCGTTAAGCACGGTTTTTGATACCAATGACACAAAAGCCGCGATGACAATCGCGGCTTTTTGCTTACTTAAGGTCGGCAGCGGGATTAGCTGTCGTCTTCGGTAAAATTGGTCGGTAGGGTTTGCTTCATCTGATTCCAGATCTGCGCGCTCTCCATCCCGTAGTGACGCACGACCACCAAAATTTGTTCGCGGTTGCCCGTTTCGCATACCTCCAACAAATCACGGTAGAACTTGAGCGCCAAACCACGCGCCTGAGCACTTGAGAAGTAGTAGCTACCCACACGATCGTAAAGCTTCTTCAATCCATTAAAGATCAAGCCGTAAATTTGGTTACCTGAGTGGAAAGCCAGACGCTGGAACAGCATGTAATCGTAGTAATTGAACGTTTTCGCAATCAACGTCGCTTGGCGTTTCTGCTCGTCCTTTTCACCATCGTCTTTCACGTGTTGCAAAATCTTGTCTGAATACGGCGAGGAGGCAATAAAAGCATCCCAAGAGTCGGCCGCAAGCAAGGCTTCACAAGAGTCGATCACATTGTGAATGGTACGCTCGGAACTCTCTTTGTTTACTTTGAACGCATAACGCATGAAGATAGGTGAGATGTTTGTACGTGCCGCAAGCAAATCTTCTACGATAGAGGTTGCGTTTTCAGCATCGAGCGTCATCAATGTATCAAGAATGTGTAACCCGGATGTTTCCATAAACTGGTTTACTTTAGTCGGCTTACCATGCTGAATGGTTAACCAACCATCACGAGCCAATCTTTGTAATACCTCACGCAACGTCGTACGTGTTACACCAATGAGTTCAGAGAGCTCTCGTTCGGCTGGGAGAATCGAACCCGGAGGGAAGCGCCCTTTCCAAATACTTTCGATAATGTATTTCTCTGCAAATCCTGCGGGACTCTTTGCCTTGATGACCATTAATTACTGTTCCAATTTTATATTTATCTGGGTCGAATGGAACTCATCATACCACTAGTTTTTGCCTAGCGAAAACAAACCACCAGTAAACGTGGCATGGATGCCATATAGAGCATTAACTCTAATTTGTTTTGGCGGTTTTAAGTGGTGTGGGGATTGTCAAAACCAATAAATTTTAACTTTACCTAACCTCACTTTCTCTGAGGCCTTATGAGTACTGCATTAATCACACAATATGAGTTTTTATTTTTGAAACTAACATTGTCATTTTGATGCAATATAATCCCATATTGTTGCTTATCAGTTCAACTAAATGACTAACTGCCATCAATTGCTGATTTTCACAACTATTATGCAAGCGTTACGTAACTTTGATCGCGTTTTTGAATAAAAGTGGACTGATACATTTATCAGATATCACTTAATCATTGACTAACAAGTTATCAACGGTAGAGTGGCGACCGAAGTAAGGAGTGCTTGTCTTTCTCAGGGAGTGACTTGGCAAGACCACATATTGATACTCAGGATGTTGTTTTTCTAAGTCGCTGTTGATTTGGCGTTACACGGCTGGACTACCTGCGCATGAGCCATCTGCGCATGACCCGCTGCGACGCTTACATTGAATTCGGGCACGTCTGTGTTAATTCAGTACAACAATAAAGAGTATTAATGTCATGCCGATGTCACTCGGAAACGCCTTCATCAAGAACTTTCTTGGTAAGGCACCGGATTGGTACAAAGTTGCCATCATAGCCTTCCTCATCATCAACCCGCTTGTGTTCTTTTTCGTCGATCCTTTTGTCGCAGGCTGGTTGTTGGTCGCAGAGTTTATTTTCACCCTTGCGATGGCACTGAAGTGTTACCCGCTGCAACCCGGTGGTTTATTGGCCATTGAAGCCATCGCGATTGGCATGACCAGTGCGGATCAAGTCAAGCATGAGCTTGTCGCGAATATCGAAGTGTTACTACTGCTGGTCTTTATGGTCGCAGGTATCTACTTCATGAAGCAGCTTTTGCTGTTTATCTTTACCAAGATTCTGCTCGGTATTCAGTCTAAAAGCATGTTGTCGCTGGCGTTCTGTTTTGCCGCGGCGTTCTTGTCTGCTTTCTTAGATGCATTAACGGTGATCGCTGTTGTCATCAGTGTCGCAGTTGGCTTCTACGCGATTTACCACAAGGTTGCCTCCGGTCAGGGTGGTCACGCGACCCATGACCATACGTCAGATGATCATCTTAACGATCTTACACGTGATGACTTAGAGAACTACCGCGCCTTCTTGCGTTCGCTGCTCATGCACGCAGGGGTGGGTACGGCACTCGGTGGCGTGATGACCATGGTGGGTGAGCCGCAAAACTTGATCATTGCTGATCAGGCTGGCTGGCAGTTTGGTGAGTTCATTGTTCGCATGTTACCCGTTACTCTACCTGTGTTGATTTGTGGTCTCGCAACGTGTGTGCTCGTCGAAAAAATGAAAGTCTTCGGCTATGGCGCCCGCCTGCCTGACACGGTGCGTCAGATTCTGGTTGATTACGATAACGAAGAGCGTAAAAAGCGTACCAAACAAGATGTGGCCAAGCTTTGGGTTCAGGGTGTTATCGCGGTATGGCTGATTGTGGGCCTTGCGCTCCACCTTGCGGCGGTGGGCCTCATCGGCTTGTCTGTCATCATTCTGGCTACTGCGTTTACGGGCGTGATTGAGGAGCACTCGCTAGGCAAAGCCTTCGAAGAGGCCCTGCCCTTTACCGCGCTTTTGACGGTGTTCTTCTCAATTGTTGCTGTCATCATCGACCAAGAGCTATTCAAGCCGGTGATTGATGCGGTATTGCACGTCGAAGATAAAGGCACCCAACTGGCGCTCTTCTATGTCGCCAATGGACTGCTTTCGATGGTGTCTGATAACGTATTCGTCGGCACGGTCTATATTACCGAAGTAGGTACGGCGTTGATGGAAGGCGTGATCAATCGTGACCAGTTTGACCTGCTCGCAGTAGCGATCAATACGGGCACCAACTTGCCATCGGTTGCCACCCCGAACGGTCAAGCTGCCTTCTTGTTCTTGTTGACCTCAACGCTGGCACCTTTGATTCGTTTGTCCTACGGTCGCATGGTTATCATGGCACTGCCCTACACGATAGTGCTGGCGTTAGTTGGCTTTGCCGGTATTGTCTTCCTGCTTGAGCCAATGACCGCGTGGTTCTATGACGCGGGCTGGATCACGCATCACTCAGCAGAAATTATGCATGCGGTGACCAAAGGTCACTAATCGGCATCACGTTTGAATAATTTTTTATTGCGATAGAAACTTTTACACGCTAAAAAGCTCTGATTAGTCAGAGCTTTTTTCTTTTCTTTGTTAGGGATATTTCATTACTTATGCTTTCTTCGATTAAACAGTTTTCTCAAGGACGATTTGCTTGGCTGCTGCTGTTTGGCTTGATTGTCGCACTAGAGTTATGTGCGCTGTTCTTCCAGCACGGAATGGGCTTGGCGCCGTGTGTGATGTGTATTTATGAGCGCATCGCCATGCTTGGCGTCGCGGCCGCAGCGCTGATTGGTGCCATCAATCCACGTATTGCTGTATTGCGTTGGCTAGGGCTCGCAGCGTGGGGTGGCAGTGCTTATAAAGGACTCATGCTGTCACTAGAACACGTGGATTACCAGTTTAACCCTTCGCCGTTCTACACCTGTGATCTGTTTGTTCAATTCCCTGACTGGGCACCGCTCAACCAATGGGCGCCTTGGATGTTTGAAGCTTATGGGGATTGCAGCAAAATCGTATGGCAGTTTTTGACGCTCTCCATGCCACAGTGGCTCGTGGTAATCTTTGCTGCAAACCTGCTCGCGCTTGGTGTCATTGTTCTCTCTCAATTTGCCAAAGATAAATAACACCCATCACTCACTCTGATCACACGAGTAAAAAAATGGCTTCCAAACGGAAGCCATTTTTTATGAGTCGTCTTTGTCGGTGCGACGCTGACTATGTCTCGAGAAACAATATGCAGAGTTACCATATGTAAAGTAACCATATGTAAAGTGACCCTATGTAAAGTGACCCTATGTAAAGTAACAACGCATATTGCCCGCTATCAGTTCATCTCTCGACCCGGCTCTGGCGCCAAGACCTCTCGGTTGCCGTTGTGACCTGGCGCGCTGACAATACCTTGAGCCTCAAGCTGCTCGACAATTCGCGCCGCACGGTTGTAACCGATTTTAAATCGGCGCTGAACGCCAGAGACTGAACCACGACGAGATTGCACTACGTGCTCGACCACTTGATCAAACAGAGGGTCCATCTCTTCATCACCTTCGGGCTTCTCGCCCGGTAGCAACGCTTCTGGCCCTTGGTCTCCGTTGGTGATCTCATCGATATAGTTTGGCTTGCCGCGTGCCTTCCAGTTGTTGACCACCGCATGCACATCATCATCTGAAGCAAATGCCCCATGAACGCGAATGGTGTGACTCGATCCGGAAGGAAGATACAACATATCCCCCATACCCAGCAGTGACTCTGCACCACCTTGATCGAGAATGGTTCGAGAGTCCGTTTTGGTTGAAACGGTAAATGCAACCCGCGTAGGAATGTTCGCTTTGATCAAACCGGTAATAACGTCTACTGAAGGTCGCTGCGTCGCCAAAATGAGGTGGATACCCGCGGCGCGCGCTTTTTGTGCTAAACGCGCGATCAACTCTTCGACTTTCTTCCCGACCACCATCATCAGATCGGCAAATTCATCCACGATCACTACGATATAAGGCAGCTTTTCGAGCAGCGGTGGATGCTCATCCATACTGTCACCCGGTTGCCAGAGCGGATCGTGGATTGGGTGGCCCGCATCTGCGGCCATTTTCAGCTTGTCGTTGAATCCTTTGATGTTCCTAACGCCCAGTGCAGACATCAGCTTGTAACGCCGCTCCATCTCGCCAACACACCAACGCAATGCATTGGACGCATCCTTCATGTCAGTCACCACTTCAGACAACAAGTGAGGAATGCCTTCATACACCGACAGCTCAAGCATTTTCGGGTCAATCATGATAAAGCGGACATCTTCTGGGGTCGCTTTATAGAGGATACTCAAGATCATGACGTTCACCCCGACCGATTTACCTGAACCTGTGGTACCCGCCACCAGCACGTGAGGCATTTTCGACAGGTCCGCCACCACGGCTTCGCCCGCAATATCTTGACCAAGGACGACGGTCGTCGGTGATTTGGCATTGACGAACGCTTGGCTGCCGACCACATCGGAGAAATAGACCGTCTGGCGGCTCATATTCGGCAGTTCAAGGCCAACATAAGGCTTACCAGGGATCACCTCCACCACACGCACCGCCATCGCTGAGAGTGAACGTGCTAAGTCCATCGATAAGCTTGAGATGCGGCTTACTTTCACCCCTGGTGCCAAATCCAATTCAAAACGAGTAATCACCGGTCCTGGGAATATATCCACCACCGAGGCGGTGATTTTATAGTCCGCTAACTTAGATTCCACCAAACGAGCAATCTCCTCTAACGCATCGCGGTCAATAAAGTTTTCTCGCTTCTCTGGGTGGTACAAAAGCTCGAGCGTTGGCATAGGCTCGGTCGGTTTCGGCAAGTTTTGATCTTGCTGAACCAAAAATGGGTTCTGAGACGCGACCACTTTGGCTTGCGCTTCCGCAACTAAGTTTTGCAGCGCGGCCGCATCTTCGTCTTGTGCTACATCGAAGTCGCCCTCGTCATCATCTGTTGAGCCGCCCTGTTCATCAATAAACGCTTCGACGGGTTCTTGTGGCGTAAAGCTTGGCTCAGGGTCGTCTTCGACCACATCAAAGCTGGAGATACGAGGTTGCTCATCCTCTTCAATATCAGGGAGTGGCGAATCATCACGATCGTGGAAAGCGGGCTCGTCTTCCCAAGGCGGCGTGAGCTCTTGCTCTTGCGACTGCAACTCGCTGGACGCTTGAGTCAAAATCGGTTCAGGGGGGTAATCGTTGGCGCTATTGGCCGCCGCATCGAGCTCTTCTATAGTGGCGCCAAGCTGCTTAACACGCAGGTTACTCTGCTCGTCATCCTCTTGCTCGTCGTAGTGATAAAGCGGCGTCTCTGACGCAGAAGTGGACGCTTGAGTGGCACTATTGTCCGGCATATGAATATTGTAGCGACGTGTCGCGGCCTGAGGAGATACTACCTCGCTGACTGGCTCCTCACGCTCTGAATCCACTTGGATGGCAGGCGACGTGTCCATACCTTCTCGCGGCTCATGCTCTAATGAGTCAGGTTGTGTCGCATCCGGTTCGGTCAAGGTCGGCGAAAACACCTGATCCTTCTCACCGCGCAGCTTATTGATCACCCAAGTGATGGTACCAATCGCCTGCTCGCCAATCCAATCCACGATCGTTAGCCAAGAAATCCCGGTCAACAGCGTAAAACCCGCGCCCCACAAAAACAGCAGCACTAGCGTGGTGCCTAGCACGTTGAGTGTCGGCAGAGCGAGACTGGTCAGCACATCACCGATAACGCCGCCCGATGAAAAGTACCAGATATCGTCGAAGTTGATGTCGGCAAGACCGCAACTGGTGAGAATCAATATGGTTAAGCCGAGTAAGCGCGTGCCCCAAAGCATAAAATCGAGCGGCTCATCTTCGCCTCGTTTACGAAACAGAACCCATGCGGTCAGTGCGATGACCACTGGAATAGTGTACGCCAGTGAGCCAAACGTAAAAAACAGTGTGTCCGCGAGCCAAGCCCCGACAATACCACCGGCATTTTCAATCTCCATACCCCAGGCGGTTTGCGACCATGATGGATCGGCCGCGCTGAAGGTCAGCAGGGCAACAGACAGTAAAATAGCGGCGAGGAAAACCACGATTAGGCTGCATTCTTGTAAACGCTCGGAACCGGAAAGGCGCGTCTTTTGACGATGGTCCCCAGTGTCGACGATGGTTTCGACTTTGTTTTTGGTTTCTCGGAACATAACCACTCTAACATACTGAAAAAAATAGCCCGAACAGCCAAGCTGCACGGACTATTGATTTAACCACATCGGCCTACAAAACCCAATTATGAAAAGTCAGAATATCGAAAGGGATCCTCACTTTGTCTCGCCTTCGCCCTGCATAGCCATTCCCATACTGGGCTTAGGGATTAACGAGTTTTGATCACCAATTGATTGGTTTGTTTCACTTCTTCCATAACCACGTAAGTACGTGTGTCATTAACACCGGGTAGACGAAGTAGTGTATCCCCTAGCAGTTTACGATAAGCACTCATATCCGAAACACGTGTTTTCAAAAGATAGTCGAAATCACCAGAAACAAGATGACACTCTTGGATGTCGTCAAGCTTCTGTACGGCTGCATTAAACTGTTCAAACACGTCTGGAGCACCACGGTTTAGCGTGATCTCCACAAACACCAATAGAGACGCGTCTAGGTACTGAGGGTTGAGCAACGCTGTGTACCCAGTGATGTATCCCTGACGCTCTAGGCGTCTTACACGCTCTAAACACGGAGTGGGCGAAAGACCGACTCGTTTAGACAATTCTACATTCGAAATTCGACCATCTTTTTGCAACTCATTCAGAATATTGCGATCGATACGGTCTAGATCCTTGGACGGCTTCTTATTGTTGTCTGCCATTTTTTATTCCACCTTATTACTTCCTTGCAAAAATTTATACTACAACTTCTTAATATACGGTATCAAATTTTATTACATCCTAACTATACTAGGCATTAATTCGACAGAATTACCCTAAGTACAGTTGATACAACCATTTATCGATAAGGAGTCAGGATGATCATTGGCGTACCAAAGGAAATTAAAAACCACGAATACCGTGTGGGCATGATCCCAGCCAGCGTCCGCGAGTTAGTCTCACAAGGCCACCAAGTGTTTGTTGAAACCAATGCCGGCGCAGGCATCGGTTTTTCAGACGATGATTACATCGCTGTAGGCGCATCCATTCTTCCTACTGCTGCCGACGTATTTGCGAAGGCAGAGATGATTGTAAAGGTTAAAGAACCTCAAGCTGTCGAGCGAGCCATGCTCCGCGAAGGGCAAATTTTATTTACTTATTTACACCTCGCACCAGATTTTCCACAAACTGAAGAGCTAATCAAGAGCAAAGCCGTCTGTATAGCCTACGAGACTGTAACAGATAATATGGGTCGCTTGCCACTATTAGCGCCAATGTCTGAGGTTGCGGGTCGAATGTCTATCCAAGCCGGTGCGCAAACCTTGGAAAAATCGCACGGCGGACGTGGTCTGCTGCTAGGCGGCGTACCGGGTGTGGAGCCTGCAAAAGTGGTGGTCATCGGTGGTGGTGTGGTCGGTGCAAACGCGGCACGCATGGCCGTTGGTCTGCGCGCAGATGTGACTATTCTTGACCGAAATGTCGACACTTTGCGCCGCTTGGACGAAGAGTTCCAAGGCCGTGCAAAAGTCGTCTACTCAACCAAAGACGCGATAGAAAAACACGTACTCGAAGCGGATTTGGTCATCGGTGCGGTATTGATCCCAGGTGCTGCGGCGCCGAAGTTGGTCACTAAAGAGCACATCGCCAAGATGAAACCGGGCGCGGCGGTAGTGGATGTTGCTATCGACCAAGGCGGCTGTTTTGAAACCTCTCACGCGACCACGCACGCCGATCCAACCTACATTGTCGATGACGTTGTCCACTACTGTGTGGCGAACATGCCGGGTGCGGTTGCGCGCACGTCAACCTTCGCTCTTAACAACGCGACCTTGCCTTACATTGTCAAACTGGCTAATAAAGGCTATCGCCAAGCGCTACTCGAAGACAAAGGCTTCCTGGAAGGATTGAACGTTATTCACGGTAAAGTGACTTGCCAAGAAGTGGCGGAAAGCTTTGACCTTGAGTACGTCGATCCAGAACAAGCGATCGCGATGTTCAACTAAGCTTTAACAGCAACAACAAACAAAAGCGCTTGTGCCGAAACACAAGCGCTTTCTTTATTCTATTGATTCTAAGAAGTGGCTCTGACCAAGCCGTAAGGATCAATCCGAGAACGCTTAAAACCAGCGCTCTAATGACGCGCGATCTAGCTGTTTAAACGCTCGGTTAAGTAGACGCGCCAACTCTTTATAACGCGGACGAGATTTCATCGGCTCTAGTGCGCCTCCACTGTCGACAATTTTCTGATGGATTTCTCGATACCAGCCGGCCAACGCAGGAGGAAGTACAGTGTTCGAACGATTGCCGAGCCACCACATGCCTTGAATAGGCATACTGATGGCAAACAAGGCGATGATCACCGCCTGTGGCATAGCCTGATAGTTGTTGAACGCCATCTGAGTCAGCACACTGATGGCCGCAATCGCAGGCATGACCTTCACACCAAACCGAGTCGCCTTAATGATGCGTTGCTCTGGAAACAGCATGTTAAGCTCTTTACGCATCGGCCAGATTTCCATGTATTTTTGACCGTCACGTAGGCTATGAATCAAACCGACTTTATTACTCATACGACTCTCTCACTGGTTTAGGCGACCAAATTAAAATTTAGTTGAAGAATTAAACTTTCTAAGTAAAAAATTGATAAAAGTTAATATTCTTTCAAAATTTTTTGTTATTATTCTCTATTATCGTTATCCTTCGCGGACCCACAATCTCATTGTTGCTGTTATTTACAATTTACGCAACTCTATGGGACCTATCTGCAAGGATGCAATGGTAACGTTCGGGAGACGTTACTGTCTCTTTATACGGAATTCGACGTTTTTTTGACCAAGATTAGTACGCAGCGAACCTCGTATCGTCTATTCTTGTGATTAATTTTTATCCTAACTGATTATTACAGGTAGTCACTCATGTCAAAGCTAGTTTTAGTTTTAAACTGCGGTAGTTCTTCTCTTAAGTTCGCTATTGTTGATGCAGCAAACGGCGACGAGCACCTAACCGGTCTTGCTGAATGTCTTCATCTTCCAGAAGCGCGTATCAAATGGAAGTTAGATGGCAAACACGAAGCACAACTTGGTGAAGGCGCTGCGCACGATGAAGCTCTTTCTTTCATCGTTGAAACTATTCTTGCTTCTAAGCCAGAACTTGCACAGCAACTGAAAGCGATCGGTCACCGTGTGGTACACGGCGGCGAGAAATTCACGCAATCTGCGCTTATCACTGACGACGTACTGAAAGGTATCGAAGACTGTGCAACATTGGCGCCTCTTCACAACCCAGCAGCGATCATTGGTATTAAAGCGGCTCAAAAAGCGTTCCCTGGCCTACCAATGTCTGCGGTATTTGATACGGCTTTCCACCAGTCTATGCCTGAAGAAGCGTACCTATACGCACTGCCATACAACCTGTACAAAGAGCACGGTATCCGTCGCTACGGCATGCACGGCACATCACACCTATTCATCGCTCGCGAAGCAGCTGAGCGTCTAGGTAAACCGGCTGACGAATTGAACATCATCAACTGTCACCTAGGTAACGGCGCATCTGTGTGTGCAATCAAGAACGGTAAATCAGTAGACACCTCTATGGGTCTGACACCGCTTGAAGGTTTGGTGATGGGTACACGCTGTGGTGATATCGACCCTGCTATCATCTTCCACCTACACGACGCGCTAGGTTACTCTGTTGAGCAAATCAACACCATGCTAACCAAAGAGTCTGGCCTACAAGGTCTAACTGAAGTGACGTCTGACTGTCGTTTCGTTGAAGACAACTACGGTCAAAAAGAAGAAGCAACGCGTGCGATGGACGTATTCTGTCACCGCCTAGCGAAATACGTAGCGGGTTACACTGCGACACTGGAAGGCCGTCTAGACGCGATCGTCTTTACTGGCGGTATCGGTGAAAACTCTGGCCCAATCCGTGAGATGGTATTGAACCGTCTAGGCGTATTCGGTATCGAAGTGGATGGTGAAGCAAACCTGAAAGCACGTTTTGGCGGTGAAGGCACCATCACAACTGCAGACAGCCGCATCCCAGCAATGGTGATTTCGACCAACGAAGAGCTTGTCATTGCCGAAGACACTGCTCGCCTAGCAGGTCTTTAATCAGATTCACCGGCTAGCCAAGTGCTAGCCGGTTTTCTAACTGAAGTCGGTCAATTACAGCTAACTGTGATGACCAAGGGGCACAACTGGCATTCTCCCTCTCTATCGTTTATGTCACTGTGCTTAACTCCCCCTAATAGCTAAAGGTACTCTACGAATGTCTCGTACTATTATGCTTATCCCTACCAGTGCTGGCGTCGGTCTGACCAGCGTGAGTATGGGTGTTCTTCGCGCTATGGAGCGTAAAGGCGTTAAAGTTTCTTTCTACAAGCCAATCTGTCAACCTCGTAGCGGTGGCGATCAACCGGATCTCACCTCGACGATTGTGGGCCGTAACAGCGATATGAAAATCGGCCAGCCAATGCCGATGTCTGTCGCGGAAAGCTTGATCGGTAACGACAACATGGACGAGTTGCTAGAAACCGTCGTTGAACGTTACAACCAGATCAACAAAGATGCAGACGTAACCCTGATTGAAGGTCTAGTGCCAACGCGTAAGCACCCATTTGCCAACCAAGTGAACGCGGAAATCGCGGCCACATTGGGCGCAGAAATCGTGCTTGTCGCCACACCGGGTACCGATAACCCTGCGCAACTGAAAGAGCGTATTGAAGTTGCGTGTTCAAACTTTGGTGGCACTAAGAACAAAAACATCTCTGGTGTGATCATCAACAAGCTCAACGCACCGGTTGACGAAGCGGGTCGTACTCGCCCTGATCTGTCTGAGATCTTTGATGACGCCGACAGCGCGAAGCAAAACGAGCTAAAAGTGATGGAGATCTTCAACACATCTCCTATCCGTGTACTGGGTTGTGTGCCTTGGAGCATCGATCTGATCGCGACACGCGCTATCGACATGGCAGAGCACCTAAAAGCTGACATCATTAACGCCGGTGACATCAACACTCGCCGTATTAAGAGCATCACTTTCTGTGCGCGCTCTTTGCCAAACATGATCGAACACTTCAAACCGGGTTCACTGCTTGTGACTTCAGCAGACCGTCCTGATGTTATCGTTGCCGCATCACTGGCGGCAATGAACGGCGTCGACATCGGTGCTATTTTGCTGACCGGCGGCTACGACATTCCTAAGGAAATCGCAGGTCTCTGTCAGCCAGCGTTTGACACTGGTCTACCTATCTTTAAAGCACAAGGTAACACGTGGCAAACCTCATTGAACCTGCAAAGCTTCAGCATCGAAGTTCCCGCAGATGATAAAGAGCGTATCGAGTTCATCAATGAACACGTTGCTGGCCACATCGACGGTAACTGGATTGAGTCTATGACTGAAGGCACGCAAAAATCACGTCGCCTAAGTCCACCCGCGTTCCGTTACCAGTTGACTGAGCTGGCGCGTAAAGCAGGCAAGCGTATCGTACTTCCAGAAGGCGACGAACCACGTACAGTGAAAGCGGCTGCCATCTGTGCAGAACGCGGCATTGCTGAGTGTGTGCTGCTAGGTAACCCAGCTGAAATCCGCCGCGTTGCAGAGCAGCAAGGTGTTGAGCTTGGCGCTGGTGTACAGATCATCGACTCAGACGCTATCCGTGAAAACTACGTTGCTCGTCTAGTTGAGCTTCGTGGTGCAAAAGGCATGACTGAAGTGGTTGCACGTGAGAAGCTGGAAGACTCCGTATTCCTTGGCACCATGATGCTTGAAAACAACGAAGTCGATGGCCTAGTTTCAGGTGCGGTTCACACTACGGCGAACACCATCGTTCCTCCGTTCCAAATCATTAAGACTGCGCCGAATGCGTCTATCGTTTCGTCTGTGTTCTTCATGCTACTGCCAGACCAAGTGCTGGTTTACGGTGACTGTGCGATCAACCCAGATCCAACGGCGGAACAATTGGCGGAAATCGCAATTCAATCTGCAGACTCTGCAGCGGCCTTTGGTATTGATCCTCGCGTTGCGATGATCTCTTACTCTACCGGTGAATCTGGTAAGGGTGCAGACGTCGATAAAGTGCGTGAAGCAACACGCATTGCTAAGGAAAAACGTCCTGATCTTGTGATTGACGGTCCGCTACAGTACGACGCAGCGATCATGGAGAACGTGGCAGCGTCTAAAGCACCGAATTCTCCTGTTGCAGGTAAAGCGACGGTATTTGTCTTCCCAGACTTGAACACAGGTAACACGACGTACAAAGCGGTACAGCGTAGTGCTGACCTTGTTTCTATCGGTCCAATGCTGCAAGGTATGCGCAAGCCGGTAAACGACCTATCTCGTGGTGCCTTGGTTGATGACATCGTCTACACCATCGCGCTAACTGCGATTCAGGCCGACCAAGAGCAGAAGTAATCACCGCTCTTGCGTGACTCTTTTAAGCCCTCCGACTACTGGAGGGCTTTTTTATTTCCCTATTATTGCAAGCCATACATTACGGCGCCGAGCATAACGGCGCAGCTCATAACCGGCACCACTTTGTGCCATAGCGCCCTGCCTCCAATGATGGCCACCATCGACATTTTTACTAACGTATTCACCGCCGCCGCAATTAAGATCGCCAGCGATGCCACCTCAACACTTAATATGGTCACGCTTTGTCTACCCAGCGCGAGAGAAATTGCATCGACATCCGTCATGCCAGAGATCCCCGCCAGGATCAGCACGCCCGACTCACCAAACCACTCAGTCAAGGCGTGCGACAGTAAAATGATCCCCGCAAGCACCAAACCAAACAGCAAGGCCGATTGCAACGCAAGTGGGTTACTTTGCTTGTTATTGGGTTCGACAGGCTCGATATGACAGCGGCGCCAAATCCACCATGCGGGCAGATAGAGTGCTGCCATCGTCATTAACGCAGGGTAAGCGATTTGCTCGACCAGTAAGGGGTTAATCACGCTTAGCACAATTAGTAAACGTGGAAACATGGTGCCACAACTGACTAATACGCCCGTCGCGAGTAAGCCGCTCAAATGCGGCTGTTCACGTGATAGATGAGAAAATTGCAATGTCAGCGCCGTCGATGAGCTCAATCCAGCAAATAGCGAAGTGAACAAGATACCCCGTTTGGTACCGCCAATTTTGATCGCAAAATAGCCCACAAAAGAGATGCTTGCAATCAACACCACCATCCACCAAATTTCATATGGATTGAGCGCATCCCAAGGCCCGAAGGTTTGATTGGGCAGCAAAGGCAATAAGACGATAGAGATCATCAACAGCCGTAGTGCCGCGTCCAATTCGTATTCTTGTAGACGTTGCAGGGCCTGGTGCAGTTCACGTTTGTTATCAAGCACCACTGCCGTAATCACCGCCGCTGACGCAGCCAAGACAGCGTACCCCGAGACCGTTAGCGCGCCGAGAACAAAGGTCATCAGCAAGCTGACCACACCGGTAATACTGATGCTGGTGCTATTTTTTTGCTGCGCGACAAACGCCACACAAGCAAGAATCACCAAGGCGATAAAAGCAAAACCAAGCAGCAAAGGGGAATAGACTTTGGCTAAAATCGCGACCAGCGCGCCGAGTACCGCTACGAGAGAGAAGGTTCGGATCCCTGCAACGCGCGTGCCTTCCGCATTATTGCGCATCACCCAACCACGCTGTGTCCCAACAATCGCCCCAAGCATCAACGCAATCAAAAGATGCCAAAAGAGCTGCTCATCGCTGACGAGATGTTGTAACTCCATACGCCCTCCCACTTGCTAACGGTTCAATGTTAAGTGTAGGAACTAACGCAGATAATTCTGTGATAGGGCATAAAAAACCCCGCGAAGTGCGGGGGATTGAGTTAAGCGCTGATGACCTCTCGTCCGTGGGGAGAATCGAGGTCTAATTCTGGTCCTTTAGGTACCACTTGTGTGGGGTTTATCCCGGTGTGACTGAAATAGTAATGGCGCTTAATATGATAAAAATCTGTGGTCTCTTTGACCCCTTCCACTTGGTACAACTCTTTTAGATAACCGTGCAAGTTTGGGTAATCTTCAATACGCTGCTTATTGCACTTAAAGTGGCCCACATACACCGCATCAAAACGAATCAAGGTGGTAAACAAGCGCCAATCGGCCTCCGTTACCTGACCGCCCGCTAGGTAGCGATGACTCGCAAGATGTGCATCAAGCTTATCCAACGCAGAAAACAGCTTATCGTATGCTTCTTCGTACGCTTCTTGGGTAGTGGCAAAACCACAGCGGTAGACCCCATTGTTGACGTTGGGGTAGATAAAATCGTTCCACTCATCAATCACTGCGCGGAGATGCTCTGGATAGTAATCGAGAGTATTGCCCGTCAAGTCGTTGAACGCATGGTTAAACATACGGATGATTTCTGACGACTCATTACTGACAATAGTGTTGTGCTTTTTATCCCACAAGACAGGCACCGTAACGCGCCCCGTGTAGTCAGACTTAGCCTGAGTGTAGATTTGGTGCAATCGCGTGTGACCAAACAGCGGCTCAGGCAGCCCCATTTGCCAGCCTTCACTCATCATATCTGGGCAGACCACAGTGACATCAATATGAGGCTCTAGCCCTTTTAGGCGGCGAAAAATCAGAGTTCGGTGAGCCCAAGGACACGCGAGCGAGACATAAAGATGATAGCGCCCGGATTCCGGCGCAAAACGCGCGCCCTCTTCATTGACGATCCAATCACGAAACCCGGCGTCTTCGCGCACAAATTGACCGCCGTTTGATTTAGTGTCGTACCACACATCGTGCCACACGCCTTCAACTAGCTTGCCCATAATTCACCTTCGTTATTCTCGTTCACTGTAAAAACCTTGTCTCTACTATAGCGAGTTGATTCAAAATGGCAGTAAGGGAAATTAGACGAACTTGGTCAACATATTTGAATAACTGCCAGCAAACTCACGCATAACCAGTAGAGATAAATGAAAGCAAACCTTTGATTCAACTCTTCCTGGCCTCTCCCCTATGAGTGCTGAAACTTGATGTACCTTCCAGTAAATCGCAACAATTTCGATACCTCTCGCTAACGTCAAGGAGAACATCACATTTCAATCAAGACATACATCTTCGCGCGTTATGTGTTTAATAACCCCCTCTCTATGTTTCTCATTTTTTGATCTCATTAGGATACGTCGTAAGCGCCCTCTCCCTTCGCTGGCGCACAACAACGAAAAAGGTATAACGATGAAAAACACCACGATTTGTGCAGTGGCTCTGGCCCTCGCTTCTAGCCCAATTTTTGCTGCGGACTCGGATGAGTTGCACGCGTTCGATCCACGAAATACCCAATCTCGCATTGGTACTATGGTCAACACAGACAGCGGTGAGTTAAAGCTGTTTGCCGGCTATGGCGCGGCCAACCTTTACGATGCGGGACCTGAAGGCAAAACTCAAACGGTGCTCTTTGGTGAATACTTTACGGATACAGATAACATGCGTGCACGCATGGCGCACTTTGACAGCCGTGTGGGCGGAATTTATGTCGACTTGTATGGCACTAAGCTTGCAGACTCCTACACCGCAGGCTACATGCTGCCTCTGGAAGCCGCCAACGGCACCACTAAGTTCTTCCCTTCAGTGAATTACACTTATGTGGATGTCGACCTCAATAAAGCGGCAGGCCGCATCGCCAAAAACAGTGGCGGTAGCGTCGATGAGATTCAATCTGTGCTGCATTCAGTGGGCGCGAAAGATGCCCACTTAGCGTCGGTCAACCTTTACGCCTTGCAGCCTTGGAATGACACCCACTACACCGTCATTCAAGCGATGGCAGGACAAGCTGTTGACGGTATTGATGACCTCAACTTTGTTGATTTGATGTGGGTTCAAGGGATGCAAGCGTATGTGAATGGTCAGAACATCAATATCTTTGTGGAAGGCCGCTATCACAATATTGAAACTGAAGTCCTAGGTCCGAAAAAGCGCAGCGAAGATGCGAAAATTTCATTGGGGATCGATTGGCGTTTCTGAGTGTCAGCCGTGCACATTTATAAACGCGAAGCCATAAAAAATGCCAGTCACTTGACTGGCATTTTTCTATCTATCGATGAGGGTAGGGATTATCCGTTGTTACGAATCCACTCATCCATATCTGTTTTAAGGTTGTCAGACTTAGTACCGAAGATAGCTTGAACACCACCTGCGACGACTACAACGCCTGCTGCACCCAATTTCTTAAGTTTGTCTTGGTCAACCACTTCTGTGTCCGCAACCGCAACACGTAGACGAGTGATACACGCGTCAAGACCTGTGATGTTTGCTTTACCGCCGAACGCTGCAACAAGCTCACCAGCCATGTCTGAACCAGACGCCGCCGCTTCAGCTTGATTTTCGTCTTCACGACCAGGAGTTTTTAGGTCCATCGCTTTGATCACTGCACGGAATACTACGTAGTAGATTGCTGCGTAAACAAGACCAGTCGCGATCATGATACCCATCTTCTGAGCGTTGCCAGAAAGTACTAGGAAGTCGATCAAGCCGTGAGAGAATGATGTACCGTGTACGAAGCCGATAGTGTTAGCAACAACGTATGCAGAACCAGCAAGTAGAGCGTGGATTCCGTAAAGTAGTGGCGCAACGAATAGGAATGAGAATTCGATTGGCTCAGTAATACCTGTTAGGAATGAGGTCAACGCTGCTGACGCCATGATACCCATAACTTTAACGCGGTTCTCTGGCTTAGCAGAGTGTGCAATTGCGATAGCTGCTGCTGGTAGACCGAACATCTTGAACATGTAGCCACCTGCAAGCTGACCGAAGCCATTACCTGCTGCGCGAGAAGCTTCATCTGCCACTAGGTAGCATGTCAGTACGCCGTTTTGAGTTTGACCTGCTGCGTTCACACATTGACCTGCTTCGAAGAAGAAAGGTACGTTCCACACGTGGTGTAGACCGAATGGGATCAATGAACGCTCAACGATACCGTAGATACCGAATGCAAGTTGTGGGTTTTGCTCTGCAGCCCAGTGAGAGAACGCACCGATCGCTGAACCAATTGGTGGCCAGATGATAGACAGTACGATACCCAGTGCGATCGCTGCAAAACCAGTGATGATTGGCACCGCACGCTTACCAGCGAAGAAGCCAAGGTACTCAGGCAGTTGAATGCGGAAGAAGCGGTTAAACGCCCACGCAGCCACACCACCGACTAGGATACCACCGAGAACACCCGTATCGATTTTCTCAACGCCCATCACGCCAGCCATAACGCTTAGTGTTGCCGTCATGATGCCGTAACCAACGATAGCAGCAAGACCCGCTACACCGTCGTTGTTAGTGAAGCCTAGAGCGACACCCACTGCAAATAGTAGTGCCATCTGGCCAAATACTGAACCACCCGCTTGTTCCATTAGGTTTGATACAATCTCTGGAATGAAACCAAGGTTGGCAGCACCAACACCAAGTAGGATACCTGCAACAGGCAATACTGATACTGGTAGCATCAGTGATTTACCTACTTTTTGCAGGTTAGCAAAAAGATTCTTAAACATGTTTATGCTCCTGAAAAGTTATAAGAATTATTGGGCACTAACGGCACACCCCCGCAGCCTTAAATGTTAGCACCCAAAGAAAATGTAACCACATATGACAGTATATTTTCTGCCTCTAAATATATCTTGATGGTGAACAAACTTTCTAGCGCGTTACGAAAATAAGTTTCAAACTACTAGATAGATCACAATAACGAAGCGCCAAACAAGCCCCTTATACCAACTTATCTCCATGAAAAATATGAACTTTTTATTGAGCAACATTAATTTTGTGGCGTAAATAAAATAGAATAGATTGTTATTTTATGTAACAAAATTACATTTGAACAAATTTTGGCTCGCATCTTCAACAGATTTGGTGAACACTGGTTTGATGAGTCAGATCCGTGACGTTTGTAACAAAAAAAAAGGGCGAGCGCCCCTTTTTTATACCGCCATTAATTTCTATCTTAAAAAAAGTTTTTTGAAGTTCGTCGTTGTGGCTGTGGCCACCTCATGCAGGCCGCATGACTTAAGCTTCGCGATGTATGCCGCCACTTCAACCACATAGGCAGGTTCATTCTGTTGGCCACGATGAGGAACCGGTGCCAAATAGGGTGAATCGGTCTCAATCAACAAGCGATCAAGTGGCAACGCTTTAACCACGTCTTTCAACTCCGTTGCTTGTCGAAACGTCACGATACCAGAGATGGAAATGTAAAAACCTAACTCCATCGCTTGCTTAGCAAAGGTAAGATCTTCCGTAAAACAGTGGATGACACCACCGCATTTCTCTGCATGCCCTGCTCTTAAAATAGCCAGAGTATCTTCTCGTGCGTTGCGTGTATGGATGATCAGCGGCTTATTCACATTGACCGCGAGTTCAACCTGCTGCTCAAAGCGCAGTTTTTGCAGATCAGCGGTTTCCGGCTGATAGTGATAATCTAGCCCCGTTTCACCAATCGCGACCACTTTCGGATGACGAGCGTATTCATGTAAGCGATCAAGGGCAAAGTCACTTTCGACGTCCAATGGATGAACCCCACACGACGCGTGTACGTTGTCATAAGGCTCAATCATAGCCAACATATCGGGAAACGAATCAAGCGTTACCCCTACCGAAAGCAACTCGGTGACGTTAGCAGCGTTGGCTTTCTTTATGACATCAGCCACATCATTATGTCGCTCTTGGTAATCAAGCTTATCCAGATGACAGTGCGAATCTACGAACATAATTCCTCTTTTAATGAGAACAACCAACTCATGATCAGTAACTCTGCGTTGAGCCCTGGGTGGTCACTCAGTTGATTAATAAGTTTAGTCAGTGATTGTGTATGTTGGTAGAGCTGCGGGTAAGACACTGTCTCAGCTAAACGCTGACAACCAGGTGTCATCGCCTCATCCCTCACTGAAAAATGAACTTTTTGTGCGTCGGTCAGCAAGGTCCATAACCAGGGTAGAGACTCATCAGACGCTTTCGCCAATTCCTTAGCAAGCTTCACCCCATCGTCTTGGCTGACCAAAAACGCAAGCAAGGCGGACTCTAGCTGCTGATACTGAGACTCCCCTCCCTGTTCAATAAACGCCAACGTATCGAGCGGGGAGTTCGCATGAATATGGGCGGCAAAGGCTGGCACCGCCTTTTGTGTGTGATGTGACAACCACTCTGCGACGTCGGTGGCACTCGGCGTATTGAGATACCATTGCTGGCAGCGACTGGTGATGGTGGCAAGCAGATGATTCTGACGGTGCGTCACCAAAAGGAACAGACAGTTTTCCCCTGGCTCTTCCAAGGTTTTGAGCAAAGCGTTCGAGGCAGACGTGTTCATTGCCTCAGCCGGCTCAATCACAAACAGTCGATAGCCACCAAGTTGGGACGATTCTTGTGCTAACCGGTTGCACTGCCGCACCTGTTCAACAGTGATCGCTTTGCCCTCTTTTTCAGGCACCACTCGATGAAAATCGGGATGGCTTTGCGATTGCATCAACTGGCAACCATGACAAAACCCACACGGCTCAGAGTGGTCGTGTTGACACATCACTGCTCTTGAGAGTCTGTCCACCAGCTGCTCTGCCCCCATGCCACTCTGTGCAATCAACATCGAGGCGTTGGCAAAACGCTGGTGTTCGAGGCTCGATTTCCACTCCGCCCAAAGCGGTGTTAACCAAGGGTACAGCTCATTCATACTAGGCGACGCCTTGCTCAGTCTGAGCCTCTAGCCAGCCTTTCAACACCGCAGTGATGTCGGCAGCCACTTGGTCTATGGATTGCTCAGCATTGATGATCAAAACCGTTGCATCATGGCGCGCGATCTCAAGATAGCGTGCGCGAGTACGATCGAAAAAGCTCATGTCCATTTTTTCAATTCTGTCGAGTTCACCCCGACCACGCGCTCGCTCAAGACCTATTCGTGGGTCGATGTCTAAGTACAAGGTCAAGTCGGGCTTAAAGTCGCCTAGTGTCGTCTGTTTGAGTGTTGACATCGTCTCAGCGGCAATCTGTCGGCCGCCACCCTGATAGGCTTGCGAGGACATATCATGACGATCGCCTACCACCCACTCACCTTTTGCCAAGGCCGGCTTGATGACATTTTCCACCAGTTGGACACGCGCGGCATACATCAACAGCAGCTCCGTCATGTCTTGCAGCACTTCGCCCTCATGCTCTTGCTTGACCAAGTCACGTAACTTTTCAGCCAACGTGGTGCCACCGGGTTCGCGAGTTTGTTGAATCGAAGTGATGCCCGCCGCTTGTAACGTGGTCAATACGGCTTGAATCGCGGTGCTTTTACCCGCCCCTTCTAATCCTTCGATAACAATAAATTTTGCTTGTGTCATTGTTTACTTCTTAACTGTTTTAAATAGGCTCGGACCGCGCGGTTGTGCTCAGCCAATGTTTTTGAAAACACATGACCGCCGGTTCCACTGGCAACAAAGTAGTAGTAATCCCCATTCTCAGGGTTGGTCGCCGCTGCAATAGAGGCTTCACCCGGCATCGCGATCGGCGTCGGTGGCAGACCAAAAATGACGTAGGTGTTGTAAGGCGTGGGCGTACGAAGGTCTTTCTTACGTATGTTGCCGTCGTAGCTGTCGCCCATACCATAAATAACCGTCGGATCGGTTTGCAAGCGCATACCTTTATTGAGGCGATTAACAAACACTGACGCGACTCGCTCTCGCTCTTCTTCAACTGAGGTCTCTTTTTCAATGATAGAAGCAAGAATGAGGGCTTCATACGACGATTTCAATGGTAAATCACGCTGACGTTCTGCCCAGTGATAATCGAGCACCTGAGTGAGCTTACGCGATGCTCGCTCAAGAATATCCAACTCTGACGCTCCGAAGGTATAGTGGTAGGTTTCGGCTAAGAACATACCTTCTAACTTCTCCACATCAAGCTCTAGCGCTTGGGCAATCTCCGCTTCCGTCATCTCTGTCGTATCATGCGTCAGATGCGGCGCTTGAGACAGCGCTTGACGCCACTCTTTGAACGTCGACCCTTCAACAAAGGTGATCGAAAACTGGTGCTCTTTACCCGACTTAAAAAGCAACAACGCTTGACGCAGCGTCAGGCCAGGTTCCAACAGATAGGTGCCCGCTTTTACTTGAGTAAGCTCGGGATAAAAGCGTCGAACCAGCGGCGTTAAATCGCTCGGTTCGATAAGGTCGCTCTGAGTAAGGTCGCTTAACACTCGCTGAAAGCTGGTACCGGTTTTAAGGGTAAAAATGCGTTCTTGTGTCATCGATAGGGGCTGATTGACGTACTCATTCACTTGGTTAGTGATGTAGCGGTAACCCGCAAAAGCAATCAACAATATAGCAATCAATAAATAGGTGATTTTCTTAATCACGAGGAAAGGTTCTCCTGAAATCGTCGAGTTTGTGGTCCAATGGTGAACATTTTGTGCGAAATAGCGCTGACCGGTGCGACACCTAACAAGGCGTTACAGATGAAGACCTCGTCGGCCTGTTCAATATCGCAGAGCGTGAATTGCCCCACTTCAATGTGCAATCCCATTGTCAATGCGCATTGAAGCACGCGCTCTCTCATTGTCCCCGCGACCCCCGCAAGAGTAAGGTCGGGGGTAAAGAGCGTGTCTTCGCGACACCAAAACAGGTTCGCCATCGTGGTTTCTATCACGAAGCCATCAATGTCGAGTGCCAAGCCATCTGCATAGCCTTGCTCGTCTAACTCTTGTTTGAGCAACACTTGCTCAAGTCGGTTGTTGTGTTTGTGACCGGCAAGGAGTGGGTTGTGGCCTAAACGCCGCTCGCACACGCCAAGTGCTACGCCATTCTGTTGCCATTGTTCATAATGGGCGGGAAATGGAAAGTGGCTAATAGTAACATTGGGTGTCGTGACGTGCGCAGGACTATATCCGCGCCCACCTTCTCCTCGGCTGACATGCAGCTTGAGACCGGCTGTCGCTTCAGGCAGTGACGCCATCTCTAGCCATTGTCGCACTCGCTGCCAATCTGGAAACTCAATACCCAGCAAACGCAAGCACGCTTCCATTCTTGTCACATGGGCTGACCACCCCTCAATCTGACCATAGCGAGTCAGTATGGTCGTAAAGCAGCCATCACCATATTGAAACGATCGATCACTTAGCGCAATTGAGTCCGCTCTTTGTCCATTGACCCAAAACATCCATCCACCTTAGAAAACAAAACGGCTTAATACCGAAGCATTAAGCCGTTTTAACACAAATCAACCGACTACACGTAGCACGGTTTAGATCTTTTTGAACACCAACGAGCCGTTCGTACCACCAAAGCCGAATGAGTTACAAATCGCGTAATCCATCGATACTTCTTTCGCAGTGTGTGGCACAAGATCGATATCCTCTAACCCTTCTTCCGGGTTATCAAGGTTGATCGTCGGCGGCACAATTTGATCGCGCAAAGAGAGCACTGTGATGATCGCCTCTACTGAGCCTGCAGCACCCAACAAGTGTCCTGTCATCGACTTGGTTGATGACACTTTGACTTGTTTCGCGCCCGCTTCACCCAGTGCACGGCGAATGCCTTTCACTTCCGCGACGTCGCCTGCTGGCGTCGATGTACCGTGTGCGTTCACGTAGCCAACTTGTGTGCCTTCGATACCCGCGTCACGCATAGCCGCTTCCATTGCCAATGCACCGCCTGAGCCATCTTCACTTGGCGAGGTCATGTGGTAAGCGTCACCTGACATACCAAAGCCAACCACTTCAGCGTAAATTTTCGCGCCACGCGCTTTCGCGTGTTCGTACTCTTCTAGCACCATCATGCCTGCTCCATCACCAAGAACGAAACCGTCACGGTCTTTGTCCCAAGGGCGAGAGGCTTTTTGAGGTGCATCATTACGAGTAGACAGTGCTTTCGCTGCACCAAAACCTGCCATACCAAGTGGGGTGGACGCTTTTTCTGAGCCACCCGCCACCATCGCTTCGCAATCGCCATACGCGATCATACGCGCTGCATGGCCGATGTTGTGCAGACCAGTTGTACACGCCGTCGAGATAGCAATATTTGGACCACGTAGACCACGCATAATCGATAAGTTACCCGCCACCATGTTAACAATGGTCGATGGGACGAAGAACGGACTCACTTTACGTGGACCTTTCTCAACCAATGCTGAGTGACCCGCTTCAATCAAGTCAAGGCCACCAATGCCTGAACCGATAGCGACGCCCACTCGTGCGGCGTTTTCTTCGTTAATTTCTAAGCCAGAGTCATCAAGAGCCTGAATACCCGCTGCGATACCGTACTGGATGAACAAATCCATCTTACGTGCATCTTTCTTTGACATGTATTCTGTGCAATCAAAATCTTTGACTAGGCCTGCAAAACGAGTTGAGAAATTTTCAGTATCAAAGTGCTCGATATTGACGATACCACTTTGACCAGCTAGCAGGGCTTTCCAAGAGGATTCTACAGTGTTGCCTACCGGTGACAACATACCCATGCCAGTGACAACAACACGACGCTTGGACACGATTTTATTCTCCGGGTTTGAAATGATTCTATGGGAGGTATAGAAGAGTTGATAAAACACAGGCGGCCAGTTGGCCGCCTGAGAGAGGGGTTTACTGAGCGCTGTTTACGTAGTCGATTGCAGCTTGAACAGTAGTGATCTTCTCAGCTTCTTCGTCTGGAATCTCAGTGTCGAATTCTTCTTCTAGAGCCATTACTAGTTCAACAGTGTCTAGAGAATCGGCACCTAGGTCATCAACGAAAGAAGCTTCGTTTTTCACTTCTGCTTCGTCTACACCTAGCTGTTCAACAATGATTTTCTTTACGCGTTCTTCGATGTTGCTCATTTTTTCTTTTCCTTTACAGATTTCGCTCAATGCGATGATTCCGTAGTTTATTCGAACTATTGAAAGTTGCAAGTAGGACCTTGCTGGTCAAACCACAATTTTAGCGATTTTAACCGAAATTCAATACATTTTTGACTTAAATCATGCACAAATCTTGTGCACTTCGCTGCCAATAAACACTGACTATAGGCTATTTTTATGACATTAAATAGCCAATTTGGCGACATTGGGTACAAATTGAAGATTCAGCAAAGTTTCGAGTGATATTTGATGTAAAAGTTCACTTTCACTTGCTAAAGCCCAATTTAAACCATGTACATCCCGCCATTTACGTGCAAAGTTTCGCCGGTGATGTATGCCGCTTCTGGGGACGCCAGAAATACCACTGCCGACGCAATCTCACGTGGGTCACCAAGACGGCCCGCTGGGACGTTCGATAGTGTTGCCGCACGCTGAACGTCGTTCAATGCTTTGGTCATGTCTGTCTCAATAAAGCCAGGCGCCACGGTGTTCACTGTGATGCCACGAGACGCAACTTCACGTGCCATTGATTTAGTAAAACCAATCACGCCCGCTTTCGCTGCCGCGTAGTTAGCCTGACCTGCGTTACCCATAGTGCCAACTACAGAACCTACGTTGATGATACGGCCATGACGCTTTTTCATCATGCCGCGCAATACCGCTTTTGACATACGGAAAATCGGCGTGAGGTTGGTATCGATGATGTCATTCCACTCATCATCTTTCATACGCATCAGCAAGTTGTCACGTGTGATACCCGCGTTATTCACTAGGATGTCAATCGCGCCAAACTCGTCATTAATGGTTTTCAGGGTTGACTCGATGGAGTCCACGTCAGTGACGTTTAACGCGAGTCCTTTACCTTTGTCACCTAGGTATTCGCTGATCGCTGCCGCACCGCCTTCAGAGGTTGCAGTACCGATCACTGTCGCACCACGCTCAACCAATAGTTCAGCGATAGCACGGCCGATACCACGGCTAGCACCGGTAACCAGTGCGATTTTACCTTCAAGATTCATCATGTTTGTTGTTTCCTTTGAGTCGCTTATGACTTAGCTGCTTCGAGTGAAGCGACATCGTTAACGGCCGCGCCGCTAAGCGTTTTTACAATACGTTTCGTCAAGCCAGTCAATACTTTACCTGGACCAAATTCTAACAGTGATTCGACGCCTTGCTCGCTCATGAGCTGAACACTTTCCGTCCAACGCACCGGGCTGTAAAGCTGGCGCACCAGTGCTTCTTTGATTTTCGCAGGATCGGTCTCTGCCACGACATCCACGTTGTTGATGACTGGTAAAGAAGGCGTGTTGAACTCGATCTCTTCTAGTGCAACCGCCAGTTTATCCGCCGCAGGCTTCATCAGAGCGCAGTGAGAAGGCACAGAGACAGGTAAAGGCAACGCACGCTTTGCGCCCGCTTCTTTACACAGGGCGCCTGCACGTTCCACCGCCGCTTTACTGCCGGCGATAACAACTTGACCTGGCGAGTTAAAGTTAACAGGAGAGACAACCTCGCCTTGCGCTGCGTCTTCACACGCTTGAGCAATCGCGGCATCGTCAAGACCGATAATTGCATACATAGCGCCGGTGCCCGCTGGTACCGCTTCTTGCATTAAGCGGCCGCGCAATTCAACCAGCTTGATCGCCTGCTGGAAATCAATCACACCTGCACACACAAGTGCAGAGTACTCACCTAAGCTGTGACCCGCTAGGTTGGCTGGCAGCTCTTGTCCTAGCTCTTGCCACACACGCCATACCGCAACCGAAGACGCTAGCAGCGCAGGCTGGGTGCGAAATGTCTGATTAAGATCTTCCACTGGCCCATCTTGCACCAACGCCCAAAGATCGTAACCGAGTGCTTCTGAAGCCTCAGCAAACGTCGCTTTCACTACTGGGTATTGCTCGCCAAGTTCAGCCAACATGCCAACGGCTTGCGATCCTTGACCTGGAAATACGATAGCAAACTTGCTCATACTCTTTTCCTTAACTCAATTTCTTTTAAGACTTGATTCGGTTGCTCTTTCTGCTGTCAGAAAGAAAAGATGCCACTGCGGCATCTTCAATTTGAATTCTTGCGTGATTAGAACTTCACTAGGGCTGAACCCCATGTGAAGCCACCGCCAAAGGCTTCAAGCAGCAAGGTTTGCCCACGCTGAATACGCCCATCACGTACGGCTTCATCAAGTGCAGTCGGTACTGTCGCCGCAGAGGTGTTACCGTGCCTATCCAGGGTGACCACGACTTGATCCATCGACATCGCCAACTTCTTCGCGGTCGCAGAAATAATGCGAAGGTTCGCCTGATGTGGCACCAACCAATCCAGCTCGGTTTTATCCATGCCGTTTTGCTTGAGAGTTTCCGTCACGAGGCGAGACAACTGAGTCACCGCCACTTTGAAAACTTCATTACCCGCCATGTGCAACCAGCTATTGATGTCATCACTGTGCTCAAAGTCACTGCTGATTTCTTCACGGCGATTAGGGTATTTCAAGCTCAGTAGATCGCCAAAGCGACCGTCGGCATTAATGGTGGTCGACAAAATACCCGGCTCATCACTCGCGCCTACGATAACCGCACCAGCGGCATCACCAAACAAGATCACGGTCGAGCGATCACTCGGGTCACAGGTTTTTGATAACGCATCAGCGCCGATCACCAAGATATGTTTGCAATGACCGGTTTTGATGTACTGATCGGCCACCGACAGTGCGTAAACAAAGCCGGAACACGCCGCAGCCATGTCAAACGCTGGGCAGTGTTTAATGCCGAGCAAGGCTTGCACCTGACAGGCCGCTGATGGAAATGCATGTGAACCACTGGTGGTCGCAACAAGAATCATGTCGATGTCGTTCTTGTCAATGCCTGCCATCTCGATAGCATTTTTCGCCGCTTGGTAACCCATATCTGCAACGGTTTCATTTTCCGCAGCAATACGACGCTCTTTAATACCCGTGCGAGCAACAATCCACTCATCACTTGTATCTACCATTTTCTCTAAGTCTGCGTTTGAACGCACCTGAGATGGCAGGTAGCTGCCAGTACCTAAAATTTTGCTATACATGAAGACTAGTAATGCCTCTCTTGGGGTTGCTGATCGAACAGAACCGTTTCCAAACGATCACTAATACGGCTTGGTACTTGTCGTTTGACCTCGTGTAGTGCTTCACCAATAGCATTGATGACCGCGTCTACATCAGCACTTCCATGGCTTTTTATGACAATGCCGCGCAATCCTAGCAAACTTGCGCCGTTATACTGGTCGGGGTTCAGGGTTTTTAGCTCATTAAATAAGCCAGAAAATAATTTTCTTGCAATCCAACCCTTTATAGATGAGGCCATCATGTGTGATTTCAACTTATCGATAAAGAGTTGCGCTGTCCCTTCACAGGTTTTGAGGCAGATATTGCCCACAAAACCATCACAAACGACGACATCAGCGGCATCGCGTAACAATTGGTTGCCTTCAATATAGCCGACAAAATTGACCGACTGAGTCTGAGAAAGCATTTCAGCGCAGCGTTTAACAAGGTCATTACCTTTGATCTCTTCAGCGCCGATATTGAGAATAGCGACTCGTGGCGGTTTACCCAAGTATTGTTCGACTAACGCACTGCCCATTACTGCAAATTGAAACAGCGAATCGGCGTCACTCGAGACATTGGCACCTAAATCCAACATCCAGGTTTTACCGCCGGATGCCGTTGGCAACGCGGAAATTAACGCAGGACGTTCAATACCAGGTAAAAGCTTAAGCTTGAAGCGTGACAATGCCATTAACGCGCCGGTGTTGCCACCGCTGACACACGCATCCGCTTCAGCGTTGGACACCGCATCTATTGCCATCGCCATGGACGTGTTCGCACTATTGCGCAGCGCTAGAGAAGGTTTTTCTGAGTTAGAAATGACTCGGTCACTGTGCACAACGCGTAACCGTGCGTTGGACTGAACACCAAGTTGGGAGAGTTGGGTTGTGATCATGTGCTGATCACCCAAGATGATCACTTTTAGCTCTGGGAAATGCGACAGTGCCTGCACGGCGGCAGGCACTGTAACGCGAGGACCGAAATCCCCGCCCATTGCATCAAGTGCAACGGTTATATTTTGCAAAGGTCAACCTTACTTGTTGATAACCTTCTTGCCGCGGTAGTAACCTTCAGCAGTCACGTTGTGACGTAGGTGAGTTTCACCTGAAGTTGCGTCAACAGAAAGTGCAGCTGTAGTTAGGGCATCGTGTGAACGACGCATACCACGCTTAGAACGTGTTTTACGGTTTTTTTGTACGGCCATTGACCCTACTCCTATGTTAGTTCTTAAAGTGTCTTGCTTACTAAAAAGTTAACGCTTTAAGCTTTTCAAAACATCGAATGGATTCGGCTTCTCTTCCACTACCTCTTCTGGAAGGTCACCAAACACCATGTTATCTGAATCAACGCTACAATCCGCTTCATCATGCATTGCTACTTGAGGCAAGTTGAGAATGAACTCGTCTTCAACTAACTGTATTAGGTCGACTTCACCGTACTCGTTCAGATCTACCAAATCGTACTCTTCCGGTGCGTCTTCTTCACTCTTCTCGCTATAGTATGGCGTGTAAGTGAATTCGACTTCGCACTCATGTGCGAAAACCTCATTACAGCGTTGACACTCTAAATCGACTTCGATGTTAGCTTTACCAGAGATAACAACAAGTCGCTGTTCATCCAACTCAAATGACAATGACACTTGAGCGTCGCGTTTAACGCCTTCGACCGATTCGCTTAAGCGCTTAAAAAGACTTTCTTGAATGATACCATCATAATCAAGACGCTTTTGAGCCGCTCTTGCGGGATCAACCGTTCGCGGTATTTTTACCTTTTGCATAGGGCGCGAATTCTATCTTCCAATTCATTTTGAGTCAAAGAAAAAGGAGAAAAAGTTGGACTTTTTTTCCTTTGCTCCACCAGAGCGATGATCTTAGCAAAAAGATCCTTTAAGCTCACCTAAATCAAACAAAACACTGATGATCTAAAATGCACTCTTACCCACTCGTCTTAGCGTCCACCTCTCCTTACCGTCAGCTATTGCTAGAAAAACTCGGTCTCACGTTTAGCGCCATCGCACCAGACTGTGACGAAACGCCACTGAGAAACGAATCACCTCAAGCGTTAGTGGAACGTCTCGCAATGGGTAAAGCGCAAGGTTGTTCACTATCGCAGCCGAGCCTTGTCATCGGTAGCGATCAAGTGTGTGTGATTGACGGCGAAATTGTTGGTAAGCCCCATACACGTGAGCGCGCCATTGAACAATTGCGTCGGCAAAGCGGCCGTGCGATCTGTTTTTACACCGGCGTTGCCTTATTCAACAGTGCCACCCAAGCGCTGCACACCCGGGTCGATACGTTTACCGTGCATTTTCGCACGCTGACCGAGCAGCAAATTGAACGCTATGTCGATAAAGAGCAGCCCTTTTATTGCGCAGGGAGCTTTAAAAGTGAAGGGTTAGGTATTGCGCTGTTTGAGCGCTTAGAAGGCAAGGACCCCAACACCTTGGTCGGATTACCCTTGATTGATTTAGTCGACATGCTTGAGCAAGAGGGCGTATCCATCCTTTAGACTGACACGCTCTCTTGTTACTCATCACGCGAAGGAATCGCTGGGGTTAGGACCTTAGCCCGGCTAACGCCTTTTCAAGCTTTGGCTCCATCGGCGCGCTGATCTCCATCCAATCTTGCGTCTGCGGATGGACAAATTGGATCGTCGCCGCATGTAAAAACAGGCGATCCAAACCGATTTGCCCGGTATAGGCATCAAACCGGCGATCTCCATAGCGGTCATCCCATGCGATAGGATGACCTGCATATTGGGTATGCACACGGATCTGGTGAGTTCGCCCTGTAATTGGACTGGCCTGAATTAGCGTAGCCTGTTCAAACTCTTCGATAATTTTAAAGCGCGTCTCAGACGCTTTGCCATTGGGGTTGACGCGCACAATACTGTTTACTTCGTTTTTCAACAGTGGCGCATTGACCACTTTGCAACTGCGCTTCCATTTCCCCATCACGAGAGCAAAGTAACTCTTTTTGACGGTTTTCTCTCTAAATTGCGCTTGTAGGTGACGCAGTGCTGACCGTTTTTTAGCCACCAGTAAAATCCCGGACGTGTCACGGTCGATACGATGCACCAATTCCAAAAATCGAGCTTGGGGCCTCAATGCTCTCAACGCTTCAATTGCACCGAACTTCAAGCCACTGCCACCGTGGACTGCGGTACCCGAGGGTTTATTGAGAATGAGTAAGTGATCATCTTCGAAAATGATCATCTGCTCTAGCTCCGCCACCTTACTCAGCTTAGTGCTTGGGGCAATGTCGTCGGTTTTTTCTTCGACCGTCACCGGCGGAATTCGAACCAAGTCACCCGCTTGCAGTTTGTACTCAGCTTTGACGCGTTTTTTGTTCACTCGTACTTCGCCTTTGCGCAAAATGCGGTAAACCACACTTTTCGGCAGGCTTTTGAGTTGGTTGCGCAAAAAGTTATCAATGCGCTGACCAGCCATGTCGTCATCTATATCGACGAATTGGACTTTCGTTCTAATTTCGCTCATCGGGCTATTCTAACACTCTCATAACCGTGCTTGAAATCACATTTCCTCTGAAATTTAAACGCGGTTTTATCTCAAACAATGAGTCTCAGTTCTGCTACGGATACTTTTTAACCGTGGCATTTGCAAATCTGTATTAAAACCAAACTAATAACTTTAAATACAAGGCGTTATAAAAAACAAAATTTGATTTTTTAGCGTTTTATTATAAAGCAGATTGCTGTGTTTACTGGGTACTGCTATAGTTCACACCTGCAATAAATGATTTGGTTGCATTTTACACAAACCCAATCATCTTAGCGCAAGACGGTAAGTAGCCCGCTAATTTAGCAAAATGCAGCATACGGCGTAAGACATTTTCGACATTAGTAAAATTGTTGCCCTGCTTACTGCTCCATCACGTTTGAGTATCGACCGCTAATGATAGCGGCTTACACGCCAGCGCGTGTAAGACTGAAGTGCCCTGAGAGCATCCCTCCAGCCGGGAGGCTGCAACGACATAAGCCATGGGATCAGGCACCGTGATAGAGAAAACAGGCAACAATATACAAAAGAATGACAACGAGATTTATCAATGAAAAGAATGTTAATTAACGCAACTCAAAAAGAAGAGTTGCGTGTTGCACTGGTTGATGGCCAGCGACTGTATGATCTAGATATCGAAAGTCCAGGACATGAATCAAAAAAAGCAAATATCTACAAAGGACGTATCACCCGCATCGAACCCAGTCTAGAAGCCGCCTTCGTTGACTACGGTGCAGAAAGACACGGTTTCCTCCCTCTCAAAGAAATTGCCCGCGAATACTTCCCTAACGGTTACACCTATCAAGGTCGCCCAAGCATTAAAGAAGTGCTAAAGGAAGGCCAAGAAGTGATCGTGCAGGTGGAGAAAGAAGAGCGTGGTAGTAAAGGCGCTGCCTTGACCACCTTTATCTCTCTCGCGGGTAGTTACCTTGTATTAATGCCAAACAACCCACGCGCGGGTGGTATTTCTCGACGCATTGAAGGCGACGAGCGTACTGAACTCAAAGCGGCATTGAGCACGCTTGAGCTACCGCAAGGCATGGGACTGATTGTTCGCACCGCCGGTGTGGGCAAAAGTGCTGAAGAGCTGAAATGGGACTTGAACGTTCTGCTTAACCATTGGGGTGCGATCAAACAAGCCTCTGATGCGAATCCAGCACCGTTCTTGATTCACCAAGAAAGTAACGTGATTGTCCGAGCGATTCGTGACTATTTGCGCCGCGATATCGGTGAAATCCTGATCGACAGCAACACCATTTACGAACGTGCGCTTGAGCACATCCGTTTGGTGCGTCCTGACTTTGTCAATCGTGTGAAAAAGTACGATGGTGAAGTGCCACTGTTTAGCCACTACCAAATTGAAAGCCAGATCGAATCTGCCTTCCAACGCGAAGTGCGCCTGCCTTCAGGCGGTTCTATCGTTATTGACCCAACGGAAGCGTTGACGTCTATCGATATCAACTCGGCACGCGCGACCAAAGGTGGCGACATTGAAGAGACAGCGCTCAACACTAACCTAGAAGCGGCGGATGAGATCGCACGCCAATTGCGTTTACGTGATTTGGGTGGTCTGGTCGTCATCGACTTCATCGATATGACACCGGTGCGTCACCAGCGTGAAGTTGAAAACCGCCTTCGTGACGCGGTTCGTATGGACAGAGCGCGCGTGCAAATTGGTCGTATCTCTCGCTTTGGCTTGCTAGAAATGTCTCGCCAACGCCTAAGCCCATCGCTTGCAGAAGCGAGCCACCATATTTGTCCTCGCTGTAGCGGTACAGGCGTGGTGCGTGATAACGAATCACTCGCCCTGTCAGTATTGCGCTTGATTGAAGAAGAAGCACTAAAAGACAACACTGCCCAAGTGTTGGCTGTGGTTCCTGTACCTATCGCTTCTTACTTGTTGAATGAAAAACGTCGCTCGGTGAACCACATCGAACGCATTCAAGAAGTTAAAATTACCGTGGTACCGAACTCTGACATGGAAACCCCTCACTTCGATGTAATTCGTGTACGTGAAGGTGAAGAGTTTGATCTGCTCTCTTACTTGCTACCACAAAAATTGGAAGCGATGAAAGAAGCAGAAGGCCGTGATGTTACAGAAACAGAAGTGAAACCGAAGAAAATCGAAGAGCCTGCTCTTAAAGGATTTGCCTCGGCAACACCATCTGCACCAACGCCACCACCTGCTGCGCCAAAAGCGGTAGAGCAACCGGTTGAAGAGACTCCGGCTCAACCTGGCGTCGTTGCTCGCTTGTTCAAAGCACTGGCTGGCTTCTTGTTTGGTTCTAATAGCGAAGCAGAGAAGAAAGAAGAAAAACCAGTCGAAAGCGAGCAGAAAGACAACGCGCGCAACAACAATCGCAACCGTCGTGGTCGCAATGACAATCGCCGTCGTAACAACAATCGTGATGACAAACGCGATAACCGTGATGACCGCCGTCGTAATGGCAACCGTGATGACAAGCGTCGCAATAACAACCGCGATGAAGTCGAAGCGACAGAAAACAACGCGACCACTGGGCGTAAGAGCCAGAACCGCAAGCCAAAGCAAGATCGCCGCAATACCAAGCGCGATGATGCCACAAAAGGCAATGCGAAAGTCGCGGAAGAAGGATTGAAGCTTGCCGCTGATGCCCTGCAAACTGAGCCTACCAAAGCGCGCGAAGAGAAAACTGAAAAAGTGAAAGAGCGTCGCCAGCGCCGCAAACTCACCAAACAGGTTCGCGTGAAAGATCAACAAGCTCAGGCCCAAGCCGATGCCAATGCTCAAGAAGCAAAAGCCGAGGCGGTTGTTGAGTCCGTCGAGCAGACGAATGACACAGCGAATGAACAAGCTGAACAGCCCAAGCAGCGCCGCAACCGCCGCTCACCGCGTCACTTACGTGCAAGTGGTCAGCGTCGTCGTCGTGGACGTGATCGTCGCCCTAACCCGTTCCGCTTACGTAAAGGCGGTGTCGCGTCACCAGAAATGGCGATGGGTAAAGTGATGCCAAGCTACGGCATTACTAAACCAGCTGCGAAGCCTAAAGTGGAAAAAGAGACCACAACAGTGACCCTTGGTGGATTTGCCTGCCCAGAAATGGCAATGGGTAAAGTGATCATTCGTCGCGAGCAACCTGTCCAAGCTCAAGCTGAGACCGTGCCATCAACACCAGTGGAAGCCGAAGTGGTGAACGTCACTCCTGAGGCACCTAAAGCGGTCAAAGCCGAAACGGTAGAGGCTCCAGCGCCAGTTGAAGCCGTTGCAGACAAGGTGGTTGAAGAGACCGTCGCGACGGAATCAGCGCCAGCGACTCCAGAGGTCGTCTCTGAGCCAGTGACCCCAGCCGTTGAACCTGTAGTTGAACAGGTAGAGGTCAAAGCGGAACCTAAAGTGGTTAAGCCAGCGACGGCTTCTCCTCTAAAAGGATTTGCTTCAGCGCCGATGGCGAAAGCCCCTGGCAGCGATGAAATGAAAGAGATTTCAGTGGTCGCCGCGCCTCTTCGTCAAGAGCGCTATCAGCCTAAAGGAGCCGGCAGTCAAGTCGCGCGCAACCAGGCAAGCGCAGCGATGGCAAAGCCACAAGGTTACTAATACAACCTTAATCCCTCAGTAAAACAGCCCCTTTTTGGGGCTGTTTTTTTCTCTGTGATACACCCTCACTGTGTCACACACCACATGCTACACTCTAGTCATTATTGAACTTAATCACACTTTTAGGTAGCATTCGCGGTCTCGAACTGAATTAACGTTTTAGCAACCCTTTCGATACCCATATCAAAAGTATCATCGCATTTTGCGCACTATGACGTCATTCAGACTAGGCCTAACTCATGAGCAGAACAAAATAAGATGTTTGAATTTCCTCAATTTTCTAAGCACTCGGTAAAAAACGATGTGCTCTCTGGCCTAACGGTCGCCCTGGCTTTAGTCCCAGAAGCCGTCGCTTTCGCGTTTGTCGCCGGCGTTGACCCTATGGTTGGCCTGTACGCCGCCTTTATTGTTGGTTTAATTACGTCCATTTTTGGCGGTCGTCCAGGTATGATTTCAGGCGCGACGGGTGCCATGGCCGTGGTTATGGTTTCACTGGTTGCCAGTCATGGCGTACAGTATTTATTCGCTGCCATCATGCTTGCCGGCATCTTACAAGTCGCCGCGGGTATCTTTAAGCTGGGTAAATTTATTCGCATCGTACCTCACCCTGTGATGATCGGATTTGTGAATGGATTGGCGATCGTCATCTTCCTCGCTCAGTTAGGCCAATTTAAAGCCCCGGATATCAACGGTATGCTGACTTGGCTACCACAAGATCAAATGATGCTGATGTTGGGCTTAGTTGCACTGACCATGGCCATCATCCATTTCTTGCCTAAAATCACTACAGCAGTGCCCTCTTCGCTCGTGGCTATCGTGACCGTCACCGCTTTGGTGGTGGGTTTAGACCTCGAAACACGTACCGTGGTTGACTTTCTTCGTACCATGTCTGGTGATGATGCTGCGACACTGGCGGGCTCACTGCCCACCTTCTCCATCCCTATGGTGCCGTTTACCCTTGAGACGCTGCAAATCATCCTACCCTACGCCATCATTTTAGCGGCGATTGGCCTGATCGAATCACTATTAACCCTGACGGTACTCGATGAAATGACCAATACTCGCGGTCAATCTAACCGCGAATGTATCGGCCAAGGTATGGCGAACATGACTTGCTCCGTCTTCGGCGCGATGGGTGGTTGTGCCATGATTGGTCAATCGATGATTAACGTCAATTCGGGTGGTCGTGGCCGCCTTTCCGGTATTGTTGCCGCGGTTGCCTTGCTGATGTTTATTTTATTTGCATCGGCTCTGATTGAGATGATTCCGCTGGCGGCTCTGGTTGGCGTCATGTTTATGGTTGTGATCGGCACCTTTGAATGGGCGACCTTCAAACTAGCACGCCGCGTACCAAAACAAGATTTCTTCGTGATTGTTCTCGTCACTGTGGTCACGGTATTAACTGACCTTGCCGTTGCCGTTGCGGTCGGCGTGATCGCGTCGGCCTTGATGTTTGCTTGGCAGCACGCCAAACACATTTATGCTGATACGCGCATCAATGACGAGGGTTCAAAAGAGTACAAGATTCATGGTCCGGTGTTTTTTGGCTCTACCGCCAACTTCCTCGAGCTGTTTAACGCACAAGATGATCCAAGTGATGTGATCGTCGATTTTGCTGACTCTCGTGTCACTGACCACTCAGCGATTGAGGCCATTGAAACCTTGGCGGATCGCTACGCGACCGTCGGTAAGACATTGCACCTGCGCCATCTCAGCCCAGACTGCCGCAAGCTGCTGCACAAAGCCGGTAGCTTAGTGGAAATCAATGTCAAAGAAGACCCAAGCTACAAGGTGGCCACCGACGTCTTAGCAGGCTAACGGTCCGCTTTTATCGATAGCACTGAAACAGTAAGGGCTTCCACTTGGAAGCCCTTTTTATTGACCGCGATGATTACAGCAGTTGATTCAACTTGTCGCCCACTAACGACTTACGCCAACCTTGCATAACGTCCGGTAAGGCCGCAGGATCTCGGTCTTTTTTCCACACCCAAGTGATGATCTGATTGAGCTGTTTTTTTGAGGCAATGAATTCAGTCGCCAGACCTGAGCTTTGTCCAGCGTGCTTAACTTCATCTTTTAGACGTTTAAACACCTGCTTGTAGCCAGGTAAATCCATCAAACGTTCAATTTTCTCTGGGTACTCGTCTACTGGCGTCATTTTGGCTTCTTTCACCAACGAAATGAGTCGCGTAGCATGACGTTGCACGGATCTTGGGTCCATGCCTTCTTGCTCCATACGTTGCTTGTTTTGCAAACCCAGTCTCGCGACGTTGAGCAAATCATTTTCTTTAAACACAAAGTTTAACGCTAAGTCACGACGCAGCGCTTCTTTGTAACGCCAAGTGGCCAGAGGCTTCAATATGGCCAGCTCTTTAGGTTTCAGTTGCCACGCACCCTTGATGTCTAAATAGGCGTTAGCTGGATCGATACTTTTGATGCGCTTTGCGGCCAGCATTTCGCTCTCCTGCTGCGCTGCGTCCCACCAGCCTGCTTGAGTCACTGCATCAAGCAGTTTTTCATACAGTGGCAAGAGGTAGAACACGTCTGCCGCCGCGTAGTCGAGTTGCTTATCTGAGAGTGGACGAGCTAACCAATCGGTGCGTGATTCACTTTTATCGAGCTCTACACCTAAGTAGTGATCAACCAGGGCAGCAAAGCCGGTTGACAAGCCATGGCCGAGAAACGCCGCCATCACTTGCGTGTCTACCATGGGAAACGGCAAGCAATCGAAGCTATTGTTAAACACTTCTAAATCTTCACCACAGGCGTGGAGCACTTTCAGCACCGAGCTGTCTTTGAGCAGAGCCACAAACTCACTCATGTCATCAATCACGGTTGGATCGATTAATGAGAGCTGCTCGCCATCGAACAGTTGTATCAGCCCTAGCTGCGGGTAGAAGGTGCGCGTTCTGACAAACTCGGTATCGAGCATCACTACATCCACCTGGCGTGCTTGCTGGCAGATAGAGTTAAGTTGTTGGGTATCGGTAATGATTTGGTAATTCACAAAGGTCTCGCTACGCCTATAGAGTGGCGTTCTAGTTGCGGCACATAAAAAATGCCGACCATGGTTATGTCGGCATTCTAACATCAAAGCTTACGATCTGCTTAGCGAGTTTAGCTGTCGTGCTTGGCGAGATTCGCTTCGTTTTCCTCACGCAGAACGCGACGTAAAATCTTACCAACGTTAGTTTTAGGTAAGTCTTCTCTGAACTCAACTAATTTTGGCACTTTATACCCGGTCAGATGCTTACGACAGTGAGCAATCACTTCCTCTTTGGTGAGGCTTGGATCTCGCTTGACAACGTACACTTTAACCACTTCACCAGAGACATCATGAGATTGACCGATGGCCGCCACTTCCAGCACCTTGCCATGCAGAGCAACCACATCTTCAATCTCATTCGGGTAGACGTTGAAACCGGAGACCAGAATCATGTCTTTTTTACGATCGACAATATAAATCATGCCGTGCTCATCGAATTTGACGATGTCACCCGTTGATAACCAACCTTCGCTGTTGATCACCTCTTTAGTCGCTTCCGGACGCTGCCAGTAACCTTGCATCACTTGAGGGCCGCGGACTTGCAGCTCTCCAACCTCGGTGGTTGGTAATACCTGTCCGGCATCATCCACAATACGCACTTCCGTTGAAGGAACAGGCAATCCAATCGCACCTGTGTAGTCTTTCAAATCGTAAGGGTTCCCCGTTACTAGCGGCGAGCATTCGGTCAGACCATAGCCTTCAAGTAAGTGAATACCCGTCGTCTTTTTCCATTGGTCGGCAACCGCGCGCTGCACCGCCATCCCCCCGCCGACGGCGAGCTTAAGCTTGCTGAAGTCGAGTTCGTGGAAATCTTCATTGCTCACCAATGCATTGAACAAGGTGTTCACCCCAGTGATCGCGGTGAAAGGATGCTTTTGCAACTCTTTGACAAAGCCTGGAATGTCTCTTGGGTTGGTGATCAACAGGTTCTGACACCCCAGTTCAACAAACAGCAAACAGTTCACCGTCAGCGCGAATACGTGATACAGCGGCAGCGCTGTTACCACTAATTCACGCCCTTCTGTCAAGACAGGGCCGTAAGCACCTTTCGCCTGCAAAACGTTAGCGATCATATTGCGGTGGGTTAGGATTGCGCCTTTCGCCACCCCTGTCGTCCCGCCTGTGTATTGCAAGAATGCAATGTCATCTCCTGACATAAACGGCTTCACGTACTGTAGACGACGACCTTTGTGGAGGGCTTTGCGCATCGAGATCGCCCCAGGCAAGTCATATTTTGGCACCATGCCTTTGACGTACTTAACGACAAAATCGACCAAGGTACCTTTCGCTCGAGGCAGCATTTGCCCAAGGCTCGTCAACACCACGTGCTTAACAGGTGTGTTCTCCACCACTTGCTCAAGCGTACTGGCAAAGTTGGAGACAATCACAATCGCTTTGGCACCAGAGTCATTGAGCTGATGCTCCAACTCACGTGGCGTGTAAAGCGGGTTAACGTTGACGGCGATCAGCCCAGCTCGCAATACACCAAACAGGGCCACCGGATATTGCAGCAAGTTTGGCATCATCAACGCGACGCGATCACCCTTTTGCAACTTAAGATCGTTTTGTAAATAGGCGGCAAACGCTCGGCTGCGTTCCTCCAATTTACGGAAGGTCATCACCGACCCCATATTCACAAAAGCAGGTTGATCCGCGTATTTTTGTACGGACTGCTCAAACATCTCAACCAGAGATGGATACTGGTCCGGGTTAATGTGCTCAGGTACATCGCTTGGATAGCGTGACAACCAAGGTTTATCCACGTTAATACTCCTCGAAAAAACAGCGTGCGCGCGCCGATATCGTTATGTTGTTATTGGCCTATTACAGCACAGGCGCAGCGCCCGCGCACGGAAGACTCAAACACTTGTTTAAATTTTGTTAACTAAGCCAAAAATTAGGTCAGATACTCTAGAAGGATGCTCTAAATGGCAGTGATGTCCGCCCGAGAGGGTGACAAACTCGCGCACGGGATTTGCCTCTGACGTCACGGGCTTCAAATGAGAAAAACCTTGCTCTCCCAGCACAATGACCTGAGGGCAGACTATCGCATCGCGGATCGCTTGAGCATGCTGATGAGACATCCGGTAGAGGGAGTCACTTTGCAACGCGGTGTCATGGCGCCAAGCCCAGCCCTGTTCGGTTTGCTTAACTCCACGCAGCACAAGCGGTGCAATTTGTGCCTCCGTCAGCGAGTTGACCGAGGCACGCCGGGCTATCGCCTCGTCCGCTGAGCTCATCAAACGCACAGGCTTACGACGAATACGTTGGCGGCTCAGCACCCCTTGGCGCAATCTTGTGACCGCACACTCCGGCGTCTCCGCAAGCGGCCCATCGCCTTCAATCTGGACTAATCCAGCCACCTGTTCTGGAAACGCGGCACTATAGCAACTTGCGATCAAAGCACCAAGCGAATGTCCAACCAATACGGTTCTGTTTGGCGATAACTTAGCCAAAACTTGGTAAACATCGTCGATATAGTCATGAAACGAATAGAAATGAGGAGAGGCTTTATGAAATGAGTGCCCATGTCCAGGCAAGTCTACGGCGCACAAGTGGGCGTGAGGTAACTGATGCGCGAGTGCTGTCATTACAGTAGTGAAACTGGCGGCGTTGTCTAACCAACCGTGCAAAAAAACGACCGAGACATCGGCCGTTTGTTTATCTCCTAGCTCAAGGGTGGCGACCTTGCCGCCGTCAATCTGGTAGTGGCAATGTTCAAACGTCATTTGACTTCCTGAATCACGCGCCCTTCTCTTGGTCGGTACCCCACATCACGACAGTAGTAGCCTCGGCAAGGGAACATATAGCTGCCAAAGTCATCCACAATCACACGCTCTTCGATACGCCACAAGTGAAAGGTCGCTTGTTTCATCACAGGAAACTGATGTAAGTAATCACCCACTTTACCCTCTTCGACACCCGCAGATTGCCCCAGCGTCGTGATCAAGCGTCCTTGAGCTAAGCTGACAGGATCCACAAAACCGGGCACATAGACGACGTAGCGACCGTTGGGCTCTTGCGTGATGTCAGGCTTACCACTACTTGAGATAGGCAGATTGACTATTTCTATCCGCGTTTGTGAATCCAGATTCTTCACGTCGGCAATCACGCCGCCAAGGCGCACAGGGTGAGATTGTGAGGCGTCCCACTGTGCGTAATCTGTCACGAGCGCAGGATCGTCATTCACTAGCTGTGTGGGCAGTGTGCTGCATGCCGTCATGAGAAACATAGTCGCAAAAAGGAGTAGTGCTGATTTCATCGGAGACTCTTTATCGGAATAAGGAAAATGTGCTAGATATAGAGATCGACACCAAGCATCTGCGAGAGTTCATCTCGCTTCGCCTGATGCATCACATTCATATACTCTTCCATCGCTTTACGGCTCTTGCCTTCTGGAAGATCATATTGAACCTTAGCCCGTTCGACGTCAGATTCTGTGATGGGGCGAATAGTATTCGCAACGGCGTTTGCCACCTTGGTCGGCTGCGAAACCTCGTTACCCTTACTTTGCTTGTTTACCCCCTGTTTTTTATTGGCTTTATTCGCACGATTCGGTCCGGGGACCGAAGGGGGTAAACCGTTTATAGACACCATACTATTCACTCATTTCGCTGTGCGCTCACTGGGCAGTATTATTCACGCCCAGGAAGCTTTTTCCACGCAACCGTATCGCGAAGATAAACAGGGCTGGCTTCTTCTGCACTGACACTGCGTCCCTCTCGCCACGCTTGTTCGGCCAAGATCACCATATCCTGCGCGTCTGGGAAGAGCAGATCACCCGCTTTCAGCGTTAATGGGAGTTCCGCCAGCGGCGCTTGATAGGTTTGCCACCCCGTCCCTGCCGTATGCCAGCACTGCGCATCAGAAGTCGTGCGTTGAACGAGCTCATCGGGAGCAATCACGCACTCTTCATCCACATTGGCCCAGCTGCCATCTTCTTGACGCTGAAAACGTCCCCAATACACTTCACTCATGCGAGCATCAATGGCGCACGCGACTTGCTCCGCCTGGTGAAGACGGTAGCTACCTTGAGCCATCGCGGCGAGTGTCGACACACCAATCATGGGTAGATCCGCACCAAACGCTAAACCTTGTGCAATACCAATGCCAATACGTACGCCAGTAAAACTACCCGGGCCTTGACCAAAAGCTAAGGCGTCCAAATCTTGTAGCGTGAGCCCGGCTTCTTTAAGTACTTCATCGACCATAGGAAGAATCTTCTTGGTGTGATCACGCGGGGCGACTTCACTGCGAACAAACACTTTGTCGAAGGCTAATAGGGCCACAGAGCAGTTCTCTGTAGCGGTATCTAGGGCAAGAATTTTTGCGCTCATGAGGTTCTCTAAATCTAATTTCATTAATCTTTATTGGGCTGGAGGAACTGCTTTATCGCTTCAATATCCCGTGTACGAGGAATTGGAGGTAAACTGGCTAAGAACACGCCACCGTAATCACGTGTTACTAATCGATTATCACAAATGATTAGCGCTCCCCTGTCCGTTTTATCACGAATCAATCGCCCTACGCCCTGCTTTAAGGTAATCACTGCGTCAGGAATTTGTACCTGTGCAAACGGGTCTCCCCCTTTTAACTGACAATCCTCAATACGTGCTTTAAGCAGTGGGTCATCGGGCGCGGTAAACGGTAATTTATCGATAATAACACAGCTCAGCGCGTCGCCTCTAACATCTATCCCTTCCCAAAAGGCCCCTGTCGCCACCAGCAGTGCATTACCCAACTCCATAAACTCCGCCAATGTCTTTTGCTTACTGGTCTCACCTTGCATAAGAACCGGGACATTGAGTACCGCGCGAAATCGCTCAGCCAACTCTCGCATCATCGAATGGGAGGTACACAAGAAAAAGCAGCGACCTTGGTTTTGTTCAATGACAGGCGCGAGTAAAGCAACCAGTTTGTCTGGTAAACCCGCCGAATTTGGCTCGGGAAGATAACGGGGCACGCAAAGTCTCGCCTGCTGTTGGTAATCAAATGGGCTAGGTAGCGACATCTGCTGAGTGGGCTGTATACCCAAACGAGACGTGAAGTGCGCAAAATCTTGATTGACCGCTAACGTTGCAGAGGTAAATACCCACGCACCGGGTTTGAGCGTCATTTGTTCATGGAACTTATCCGCCACACTCAAGGGCGTAATGTGCAAACTGAAATGACGAGGCGTCGTGTCATACCAGTAGGAGTAGCCCGTGATTGAGACATCACACACGCGCTCCAAGCGCCCTTTGATGGTACTCGCTCGCTCAAAAGCACTGTCAAGCAACTGACTGCGGCCAAGGGCTAATTTCAACACTTCAACGGTAAAATCAAGGCTCTCTTCAAGACGGTTTAACTCTCGAGCGATCGACGGTGATTTGATCGCTTCACGCCAATTGCCACGAAACCCAGGCTCACCGAGTGTAATGCGCAGATCCATCGCACATTGACTCAGTTTTTCCGCTACCTTCTGCAGTTGACGCATGTCTTTTGCTTCGGTGCGATAGGCGATCTCAATATCCTTGCACAGCTCCTGTATTTGGCGACTGGATAACGACTGACCAAAATACTGGCTAGCAATATCCGGCAGTTGGTGTGCCTCGTCGAATATAAACACGTCCGATTCTGGGATCAGTTCACCAAACCCCGTCTCTTTAATGGCTAAATCGGCCAAAAAGAGGTGATGATTGACGACAACCACATCCGCTTCCATCGCTTTTTTACGCGCTTTGAGTACAAAACAGTCTTGGTAGCTAGGGCACTCTTTTCCCAAGCAGTTATCGTTGGTGGACGTAATGGTCGGAATCACAGGGCTGTCTTCCGCAATCGCATCACAATCGCCCAAATCTCCGGTTTTTGTCTCTGAAGACCAACTGCGTACTTTGACCAACTGACTGAGTAAGGTCGGATCCGAACTTTGATGATGACTCTCGAGCATTTGTCGGCTTAGACGATCTAGACAGAGATAGTTTGCACGACCTTTCAGCAGGGCCACTTGTCCGTAAAACCCGAGCGCTTCGACCATCAGTGGTAGATCGCGGTGATAGAGCTGCTCTTGTAAGTTCTTTGAGCCAGTACTGATAACGGTTTTCTTGCCGCTTTGCAGCGCGGGCACCAAGTAGGCGAACGTTTTTCCGGTTCCCGTTCCCGCTTCAACCACGAGCTGCGAACCATCTTGAATCGCTTGATGCACCGCCTCTGCCATATCTAACTGTGCTTGGCGAGGCTGAAAGCCTGGGATGGCCTTGCCCAAGGCGCCATCTTGAGTGAAGGTTTTTGCAATCATTCGACAATACGATAAGAGGGGTTGCTGGGGATTATGTCAGTTTTTTAAAAAGGGCGCGAATGTGTTTCGCGCCCTAAGTTGGTAGATAAGCAAGTAGAGAGGTGATGAGTGGATTAGCGTTTGTTGAGGTAACGCGCTAACCACGCAGGACCGGAAAATCCAGTGTGCTGATCAAGCATGGCTCTGGCCGCTTCGCTTGGCGACGCTTTGCTTTCCCACATTTCTCCTAAAATTTGTTCATCAATTTCATGCTCACCGAGCAGCGCATGAACGCGCTCAGAATACAGTTTGCGGGCGAGGAGTTCTTTATCCATACATACCACCTTAAACAACTCTTTGAGAGTAGAATGAGTCAACTTTGAGCTTATTCGTATTGCCCGAACAGTGCGCCCTCATTTCACTGGCCTGCGACCTTCATTGACGATACAGAGAAGCAGATAATTAATTAACTCAGATTAATTGTTGAAACCAATCTGATATTAGTTTAATTGTAGCTTCAATATTGCGTGTGGCTTCACCGTTCGAAGCGGCGCAAAAATTTTACTTTTAAAAAAAAATAATTCTCGGAAGTATCGACTTAATGGAAAAGAAAACACTACTGACGCACTGTACAGACGCTGCGGGCCTGATTTCTAAAATCACCAATATCTGTTACAAGCATCAACTCAACATCATTCACAACAACGAATTTGTCGACAATACCAGCGGCCACTTCTTCATGCGTACCGAATTGGAAGGTTACTTCAACGACCAAACCTTGTTGGCCGATCTCGACCAAGCGCTACCTGCTGGCACGAAACGTAAATTGATTGGCTCTGAGCGCAAACGCATTGTCATTTTGGTCACCAAAGAAGCGCACTGTTTGGGCGATATTCTGATGAAAAATTACGATGGTAGCCTAGATGTTGAAATTGCGGCTGTGGTCGGTAACTACGACAACCTGCAAAGCCTGACAGAAAAGTTTGACATTCCTTATCACTGCGTCTCTCACGAAGGGTTAAACCGTGAAGAGCATGAGCAGAAAATGCTGGAAGTGATTGAGCAGTATGAACCGCACTACTTAGTGCTCGCGAAATACATGCGCGTTCTTACTCCCTCTTTTGTCGAAAAGTACAACCACAAGATCATCAATATTCACCACAGCTTCTTGCCAGCGTTTATTGGCGCGAAACCTTATCAGCAAGCGTATGAGCGCGGTGTCAAAATCATCGGCGCAACGGCGCATTTTGTCACCAACGACCTCGATGAAGGTCCGATCATTAAGCAGGACGTGATTCCAGTTGATCATAACTTCAACGCCCAAGATATGGCGCAAGCAGGTCGCGATGTGGAGAAAAACGTTCTCAGCAAAGCGCTAACCAAAGTCCTCAATGACCATGTGTTTGTCTACGGAAACAAGACGGTCATTTTATAACGCTTCTCAGTATGATTAAAAAAACGCCAGATGGAGTGACTCCATCTGGCGTTTTCTATTGAACACATTAGAGCTTAATCGCCAGCTCGACCCCTTGTTTAATTGCGCGCACCGCATCCAACTCACCGGCATAATCCGCGCCGCCAATGACATGCAGTTTGTCGCCAAACTTTTCCCACTCATTCTCAAACGGACGAACGGATTCTTGGCCCGCGCAGATGATCACTTTGTCGGCCTCGAGTAACTGCTTTTGTTCATCAATCGCAATGTGCAGGCCTTGGTCGTCAATCTTCTCGTAACTCACCCCACCGAGCAGGTGAACCCCACGTTTTTCCAGTGTGCGCTTATGAATCCAACCTGTGGTTTTTCCCGGACCTTTACCGACACGCCCTTTACGACGTTGCAACACCCAGACGGTTTTATCACTGAGCGAGTCTGGGTAAGGGAACAAGCCGCCCGGATGTGAAATCGCTTTGTCAATCCCCCACTCATGCAGCCAATCGTCAAGATTGTGTCCTTGAGGCTCGGTGAGCATGGTGGCAACGTCTACGCCAATGCCGCCGGCTCCCACAATCGCCACCTTGTCGCCAACGTAGGTTTTTTCGCGAATTAGAGTTTGGTAATCCACCACTTTCTCTTGGTTATCAATCCCCTCAATAGTCACTTTACGAGGTTCAACACCACTGGCCATAACCACTTCATCGTACTCCGCCAATAGATCGAAATTCGCTTCCGTCTCTAAATGGAGTTTGACGCCCGTTTCATCAATGCGGTTAGCAAAATAGCGGATGGTTTCACGAAACTCTTCCTTGCCCGGGATCTGCATGGCAAGACGGAACTGACCACCGATACGGTCACTGCGTTCAAACAAATCCACTTGATGGCCTCGCTCGGCCAAAGTCGTGGCACAAGCCAGGCCAGCAGGACCTGCGCCCACCACGGCAATGTTTTTCGCCTTCTGCACCGGAGAGACAATCCACTCTTCCTCTCGACAGGCGAGCGGGTTGACTAAGCAGCTTGCACGTTTGCCTTTGAAGACGTTGTCCAGACAGGCTTGGTTACAACCGATGCAGGTGTTAATGAGCTTCGCCTTGTCCTGCTCGGCTTTGGCGACGAAATATGGGTCTGCTAAGAATGGACGCGCCATCGAGACCATATCCGCATGGCCACTCTCTAAGATTCGCTCCGCTTCATCGGGCATATTGATTCGGTTACACGTCACAATCGGCACATTGACATGCGGCTTCACTTTCTCGGTCACCCACGTAAACGCGCCTCGCGGGACTTGCGTCGCAATGGTTGGAATCCGCGCTTCATGCCAGCCGATGCCGGTATTGATGATGGTGACCCCAGCCGCTTCTAGCGCTTTGGCAAGCATCACCACTTCATCAAATGTGCTGCCCTCTTCCACCAGATCCAGCATCGATAGACGGAAAATGATAATGAACTCTTCTCCAACCGCTTTACGAATGGCTTTGACGATCTCTAGGGGAAAACGCATACGATTTTCGTAACTACCGCCCCAATCGTCGTAGCGCATATTGGTTCGTTTACAGATGAACTGGTTAATGAGATAACCTTCCGACCCCATCACTTCCACGCCATCATATCCTGCCAACTGAGCTAACTGCGCGCTGTTTGCAAACGCATCGATGGTTTTCTTGATTTGGCGAGTACTCATCTCACTCGGTGCAAAACGCGCAATGGGCGCTTTAATGGAAGAAGCACTTTGGGAGAAGGGGTGCATTGCATAGCGACCTGCGTGCAACAGTTGCAACGCAATCTTGCTGCCATGTTGGTGGACCGCTTCGGTCACGACCTTGTGTGCTTGTGCATGTTTCGGCTTACTGAATTCAGCCGAAAATGGATGAAGACGACCGCGCAAATTGGGCGAAAAGCCGCCCGTTACAATTAAACCGACACCGCCTTTGGCACGTTCAGCGTAGAAAGCGGCAAGTTTTCCAAGGCCTTCTTTCTGTTCTTCAAGGCCGGTGTGCATAGAGCCCATCAAGACACGGTTTCGAATCTGAGTAAAGCCGAGATCTAAGGGCTTGAGTAGGTTTGGGTACATGGCAGACATCACTATACTGTTTATTATTGTGGTCTGACCACGATATGAGCTTCTTTATAAAAAATCAAACAGGTGTTTACATTTTTGTAACACCGATCAATCTTACAGTTGTTCCACTCCACGAGTTTCAGTAGGATGGAGGGTGTCCGGACATCTAGGGTAACCCCATCACCTGCGTTGACTTCGCAGCGGAGATAGAATGAAAAAAATATTCAAAATCATAGGGATGATTTTCAAGGGAATGTGGAAACTGCTCACCTTCCTACGCATCGCCCTAACCAATCTGATCTTTTTGGCGAGCATCGCTGTTATCTACTTCCTCTACACCGCTACGGATGCCCCGCCGCCATCGGTGCCAAAAGAATCCGCACTCGTGCTTAACCTCTCTGGCCCGATTGTTGAGCAGCCTCGCTACATCAACGCGATGGACTCTTTGACCGGCTCCCTATTTGGCCAAGAGATGCCAAGAGAGAATGTCCTGTTTGAGCTGGTGGACACCATTCGCCACGCCAAAGACGACAGCAGCATCAGCGGCCTAGTGCTCGCGCTGCGCGACATGCCGGAAACCAATCTCACGAAACTGCGTTACATCGCCAAAGCCTTGAATGAGTTTAAAGCATCGGGCAAGCCCATCTATGCGGTCGGGGACATCTACAACCAAAGCCAGTACTACCTCGCCAGCTACGCGGATAAGATTTATCTTGCCCCGGATGGCGCTGTGATGCTCAAAGGCTACAGCGCGTACTCGCTGTACTACAAAACCTTGCTTGAAAAGCTGGATGTCAGCACACACGTTTTCCGTGTCGGTAGCTATAAATCGGCTGTGGAACCGTTTCTGCGTGATGATATGTCCGATGAAGCGCGTGAATCCGCGTCACGTTGGCTCGGTCAACTGTGGGGCGCGTACGTTGACGATGTGGCGACCAACCGCCAAATCAGTGCAGAAAAACTCAATCCAGATATGGATAGCTTCCTAACACTGCTTGAGCAATACCAAGGTGATTTAGCGGCGCTATCTAAAGGATTAGGCTTGGTGGATCAACTAGCGACGCGCCAACAAGTGCGCAGCGAACTGATGGACGTGTTTGGCAGTGATGGTGACGATAGCTACAACTACATCACTTACTATGAATACTTACCGACCATGCGCATGCCGCTGAACCTTGCGCAAGATGATATTGCCGTCGTAGTGGCAAGCGGTGCGATCATGGACGGCTCACAGCCCCGTGGTACCGTCGGTGGCGACACCACTGCTGCCTTACTTCGTCAAGCGCGAAGCGATGACAAGGTGAAAGCGGTCGTGTTGCGCGTTGACAGCCCCGGAGGCAGCGCCTTCGCCTCAGAAGTAATTCGCAATGAAGTCGAAGCGCTACGCGCGGCGGGCAAGCCTGTGGTGGTGTCGATGTCGAGCCTAGCGGCCTCTGGCGGTTACTGGATATCAATGAGCGCCGACAGCATTGTGGCGCAGCCAACGACGCTCACCGGGTCAATTGGTATTTTTAGTGTTATTACGACATTTGAAAAAGGGCTCAACAAACTCGGCATTTATACCGATGGCGTCGGCACATCACCGTTTTCTGATGTCGGTGTGACCACCGGTTTGTCAGACGGCGCCTCGCAAGCCATTCAGATGGGTATCGAGCATGGCTACCATCGCTTTGTCGGCTTGGTCAGCGACGCTCGAGATATTCCGCGCAAGGATATGGACTCGCTGGCACAAGGTCGCGTTTGGACGGGTCAAGACGCCCTAAACTTAGGCCTTATAGACAAAATTGGTGACTTTGACGATGCGATTGCGCTCGCGGCTGAGCTTGCCAACGTCGAAGACTACAACCTCTACTGGGTTGAAGAGCCACTCTCGCCAGCGCAGCAGTTCTTGCAAGAGCTTATCAACCAAGTGGAAGTGCGCGTTGGCTTAGACGTAAGTGCGCTGCTACCCGCCTCACTCTCTCCTGTGATTCATCAATTGAGTAGTGATGCCGACCTATTGCAGAGCTTCAATGATCCTAAAGGTCACTATGCGTTTTGCTTGAACTGCCAAGTGCAATAAGACAAGCACTCCTCTGACCTAGGGCATGACAGCGCCACTCACGCTGCCATGCCCTTTTTTCTGCGAGTAATTGATATATAATCGCGCACACTTCCCTACATACGGTTTCTGAGTCATGGCTAGAAAACATATCTACATCGCCTACACAGGCGGAACAATTGGCATGAAAAAGTCACACGATCACGGTTACGTGCCGGTGGCTGGATTTATGGAAAAACAGCTCGCAAGTATGCCGGAGTTCCACCGCCCAGAAATGCCTGAATACACCATTCACGAATACGACCCGCTAATTGATTCGTCCGACATGACCCCGGCCGACTGGCAACAAATTGCTGACGACATCCGTGATAACTACGACAAGTACGACGGTTTTGTCATTCTTCACGGCACCGACACCATGGCGTACACCGCCTCCGCGCTCTCGTTCATGCTAGAGAACTTAGGTAAACCCGTGATTGTGACAGGCTCACAAATTCCACTGGCAGAACTGCGATCTGACGGCCAAGCGAATTTGCTCAATGCCCTGCACATCGCTGCTAACTACCCCATCAACGAAGTGACGCTGTTTTTTAACAACAAACTGATGCGCGGTAACCGAAGCACAAAATCTCATGCCGACGGCTTTAATGCTTTTACATCACCCAACTTACCTCCTCTGTTGGAAGCAGGTATTAATATTCAAGTGAGCAAAGATGTCACGGTAGGCCAAATGCCGAGTGGCGAGTTTAAAGTGCATGATATTACCCCTCAGCCGATTGGCGTCATTACCATGTACCCCGGCATCTCGCATGAAGTCATTCGCAACACCCTGCTACAACCGGTGAATGCGATGATTCTGCTGACTTTTGGTGTTGGCAACGCGCCGCAAAACCCACAGCTTCTGGCTCATCTTCAAGAGGCGTCTGAACGCGGTGTGATCGTCGTGAACTTAACCCAGTGTTTGGCGGGTAAAGTCAACATGGGTGGTTACGCAACAGGCTGCGCCTTGGCTGAAGCGGGCGTGATCAGCGGCTTTGATATGACGCGCGAAGCGGCGCTAGCCAAGCTGCATTATTTACTCAGCCAAAACCTCTCTTACGACGAGGTAAAAGTGCAAATGCAACAGGTGCTGCGCGGCGAGATGACGCTCTAGTCCGATGTGACTCAAATCGAATCATGAAAAAGGGGCTGATGTACAACATCAGCCCCTAGTTATTTCAACGATGATGACACCAATAGGTCATTAACCGATGTGCGTCGCGCCGCCCATGTAAGGTTGCAGCACAGCAGGAATCTCAATTCGGCCATCGGCTTGTTGGTTGTTCTCAAGAATCGCCACCATAGTACGACCCACTGCGAGGCCAGAGCCATTAAGTGTGTGGACCAACTCAGGCTTCTTCTCGCCTTTACGACGGAAACGCGCCTGCATACGACGAGCTTGGAAGTCCCACATGTTTGAACAAGATGAAATCTCACGGTAGGTCTGCTGCGCCGGTACCCAGACTTCCAAATCGTAAGTCTTACGCGCACCAAAGCCCATGTCACCGGTACATAGCACCACTTTACGGTAAGGAAGTTCAAGCAGTTGCAGGACTTTCTCCGCATGACCCGTTAGCTCTTCCAGTGCATCCATTGAATCTTCTGGTTTGGTGATTTGAACCAGCTCAACTTTGTCAAATTGGTGCATACGAATCAAACCGCGCGTGTCACGACCGTACGACCCCGCTTCAGAGCGGAAACAAGGCGTGTGAGCCGTCATCTTTAGAGGCAAATCCGCTTCATCAGAGATGGTGTCACGCACCATGTTGGTCACTGGCACTTCTGCCGTAGGAATCAATGAAAGACGACGCAGTTCTTCGTCGCTGGCTTTCTCTTCAAGCGGCTCGGTATGGAACAAGTCTTTACCAAACTTAGGTAGTTGTCCTGTCCCAAACAAGCTGTCAGAGTTAACCAGGTAAGGCACGTACATTTCCGTGTAGCCGTGCTGCTCGGTGTGCAAGTCCAGCATGAACTGTGCGATCGCACGGTGAAGGCGAGCAAACTGGCCTTTCATGACAATAAAGCGCGCGCCAGTGATTTTGGTGGCGCTAGCAAAATCAAGACCGCCTGCAATCTCACCTAAATCGACGTGATCTTTCACTTCGAAGTCGTAAGTTTTAGGTTCACCCCAACGTGAGATTTCCACGTTGTCGTTTTCGTCTTTACCGTCTGGCACCTCCTCTGCTGGCAAGTTAGGCACAGATAACGTGATGTCATCGAGCTTAGCCATAATCACGTCCAGTTCCGCTTTTTTCGCGTCAAGATCGCTACCAAGAGAACCGATTTGCTTTTTGATCTCTTCTGCGCCGGCTTTGTCACCTTTCGCCATCAATTGACCGATCTGCTTGGAGATGGAGTTACGAGTGGATTGTAAATTTTCAACTTCGACTTGAATCGACTTGCGTTGCTCTTCAAGTGTGCGGATTGTCTCAACGTCAAGGTTAAAGCCTCGGCGCGCTAGTTTTGCAGCTGTGTCATCCAGCTCTGTACGAAGTAATTTAGAATCCAGCATTGTTAACCCTATGCTTATCAATAATGTGCTTTAAGAATGTGCGTTTCTGATTTTGGCCTGCCACTGTGGTGCTTGGCCAAAACCACAACCGAATAAATGTATCTAAAATAGGCGCTTATTCATAGCGCTTTTGTGGGCTTTTTGCGTCTAAACTAGCCAAGTAATCTAACTTTTCGCCAATTTTCGTTTCTAAGCCACGATTGGTTGGCTGATAGTATCGCGTTTCACTCATTTCTGGTGGCAAGTAGCGCTCGCCTGCGGCGTAGGCACCTGGCTCATCATGCGCGTAGCGATACTCCGCGCCATAACCCAAATCTTTCATCAAGCTAGTAGGTGCGTTGCGTAAATGGACAGGCACTTCGTACTCAGGCAGGTTGTGTGCATCGGCCAAAGCTTGTTTCCAGGCACTATAAACCGCGTTACTCTTTGGCGCACATGCAAGGTAAACCACCGCTTGTGCGATCGCTCGCTCACCTTCGGCCGGCCCGACTCTGGTAAAGCAATCCCAAGCCGATAGCGCCACTTGCATGGCTCTTGGATCTGCATTACCAATATCTTCCGACGCAATCGCCAACAGGCGTCTTGCGATATAAAGAGGATCGCACCCTGCGGCAATCATTCTCGCCGACCAGTAGAGCGCAGCGTCGGGGTTAGACCCACGGATGGATTTATGCACTGCAGAAATCAGGTCGTACCAAATATCGCCTTTGTTATCAAAACGGGAGACTTTTTCACCCGCGACTTCGGCAAGCAGCGGTAAGGTAATGGCTTTGCGCCCCTGCGCATCATCTTGAGCCATGTCGTACAACAGCTCGAGATAATTGAGTGACATTCGTGCATCGCCATTCACTAGCTCAGAGAGCCGCTCTAGCACACCTTCGCCAAAGTCCGCGTCAATATGGCCGAGTCCGCGCTCGGTATCGTTAATCGCTTGATCCAGCGCTTGGCGGATTTCCACTTGAGAAAGTGAAGTCAATTTGTACACGCGAGCTCGTGATAACAGCGCGTTATTAAGCTCAAACGAAGGGTTTTCTGTCGTAGCACCAATAAATGTGACAGTGCCATCTTCAATATGTGGCAGAAAAGCGTCTTGTTGTGATTTGTTAAAACGGTGCACCTCATCCACAAATAGGATGGTGCGTCTACCTGTCAGTTTGTTTTCACGTGCTTTTTCAATCGCAGCGCGAATCTCTTTCACCCCAGAGGTAACGGCCGAGACTCGCTCCACTTCAGCATTGGCGTAATTCGCCGCCACTTCCGCTAAGGTGGTTTTACCGGTTCCCGGTGGCCCCCATAAAATCATAGAGTGAATGTGACCAGCCTCTAATGCACGGCGCAGCGGTTTACCTTCGCCGAGAATATGTTGCTGGCCGATGTATTGCTCCACCGTTTGCGGGCGCATTCGAGCGGCAAGAGGACGAAAATCTTCGTCCCCTGAGAAGTCTAACGAGTAATTACTCACCATTAGTTCCTTTGATCGTCCACTTCCACACCCTCTGGGATTTGGAACGTGAACTTATCTGCCGACGGCTTGCCAAGGCGAATATCATCAAAGACAAAATTGCTGGTTTGCCCATCTTGCTCCACCACGCTAAACCCTTTGACTGCACCTTTCGAGTTAATTTCTAAGCGAAACTGACCTTGGTTTGAATCCATAGCGGTCGGGATAAGGGTAAACTGGTCGCCCTCTTGACTGACACGATAGTTATCCCAATCACTGGCTCGATTACGGGTAAGCAACACGAAAGGTGTCTGCTCCGTCGCCTGCTCTTGCGAGTAAATGCTCACCTGCTCGATAAACGGGCTGTAGTACCACAAGCTCTCCCCGTCGGAGATCAATAAGTTTTCATCGGGTAACGTCGTTTCCCAACGAAAGAGGCTGGGTCTGGAAATATCGACGGTACCCTCACCTTGCATGACGACGTCGCCCTCTGGGCTGACCACTTTTTGACTGAAATTGGCACTGAAGCCTTCGGTTTTTTGTAGGCGCGCGTTGAGCTCATCTTTCGGCGCAGCAAGGACAGAACAACTCATCAAAAATAGAGCGGCTAATTTTTTCATTTAGGTTCCTTTTTTACACATAGACCCAGTCTTTCGACCTACATCTCGGTATTTTGTTCTATTGGCCACAGCACTGTTTGAATTTTCGGCCGCTTTCACACGGACAAGGATCGTTTCTACCGATCGATTTGTAAGGATTGACGCTTTGCGCTTTCGCTCCGACTAATTGCTCGTCGGCCGCTTGCGCCACTTCAATCAGCATCAGATCTAATTGGTCAACTAAATCCTCTAACGCAGGCGGCGTATCGATGCCCGCTTCACGCATTTGCTGTTGGGTTTGTTCTTGATCAATGGCCAGCATCATGGTGGTCAATAATGCCTGTAACATGCGCTCCGTGCCATCACTCAAGGTCAGGCCTTGCCACTGGGTTTCAATCGTCGGCCACAAGGTCATGAAGCCTTCTGCCACATCGGCCAGCTGCTCATCTCGCGGCTCAGCCAGTAACGCAAGCAGTGAGTAATCATTACGTTTGATCGCACTGTACTGCGCGGTGATATGTGACTCGATAAGATTCGCATCAACCTGATCAGACAAGAGCTCACCCACCCACTGCTGCGGGGCAAGTGGCTTGGTCGCCATGTTCGCGGCCAAGGTAAGTCCTTCAATAAACAAAGGCGATTCTTCACAGGTGGTGGGGTCAAGGATTAACAATTGATAGGTCATCTAGGCTCTATTGGATTGGGAGAAACCGTCGCATTATACCCCTAGCTAGTGACAATCGAAAGCGAACCCACTAGAATCACGCCTCCCGCAAAGAGGTGAGTGTTATGCGCGTTGTTCTTGGCCCGATGGAGGGCGTCCTTGACCATTTAATGAGAGAAATTCTCACAGATATTAATGATTACGATCTGTGCGTCACCGAGTTTGTCCGTGTCGTGGACCAATTACTGCCAGAGCACGTTTTTCATCGTCTTTGTCCAGAATTGCAACAAGGCTCTCAAACCAAATCAGGCGTGCCTGTTCATGTCCAACTGCTTGGTCAAGATCCGCATTGGATGGCGGAAAATGCCCTGCGTGCAGTAGAGTTGGGTGCAAGAGGGATTGACCTTAACTTTGGTTGCCCGGCCAAACTTGTGAATAAAAGTAAAGGTGGTGCCGCCTTATTGCAGCATCCTGAATTGATTCACAATGTCGTCAAAGCCTGCCGCGACGCAGTGGATGCGCGCGTTCCTGTCAGCGCTAAAATCCGTTTAGGTTGGGAGAACCCCGAAGATTGCTTCGAGATTGTGGATGCCATTCAATCGGCCAACGCCGATGAGCTCACTGTACATGCGCGCACCAAAACGGGCGGCTACAAAGCGAGTGAAATTAAGTGGGAGTACATTGACCAGATTCGACAACGTTTTTCTATCCCACTGATCGCCAACGGCGAGATCTGGAACTATCAAGATGGTCAAGCGTGTATCGAGACGACTGGAGTCGACTCACTCATGGTTTGCCGAGGCGCCTTCAACGTGCCCAATCTTGGCAACGTGGTCAAACACAATCACGCCCCAATGCCTTGGGAAGACGTCGTCAAGCTGCTACTGGTCTATTCGCAGTATGAGATGAAAGGCGATAAAGGTCTCTACTACCCGAACCGCGTAAAGCAGTGGTTCTCCTATTTGCGTCAGCAATACCCGCAAGCTGATGCGCTGTTTCGCGAAATTCGCACCTTCAACAAAGCTCAGCCTATCGTTGATCATATTGAGCGTTATCAAGCAACGCTACTCGATACCGTCTCTTAAACTTCGCTCAGAGCGATCATTTGGTTTTTACCGCGACTTTTTGCCAGGTAGAGTTGTTCATCCGCGAGTTTGAAATGCGGGTCAAAATCACCAAATCGGTTAGCGGGTACGATGTGCGCGCCACCCGATACCGTGAATCCGCCCTCAATAACCTTAGCGGCCCCTTCTCGCACCACCTCCACCAAACGGTGTAGGGTTTTCTCTAAATCAGCCGCAGAATTCGCAGTAATGTACACAACAAACTCTTCGCCGCCAAACCTCGCCACCGCATCAGTGCTACGCAGGCTTTGTGCTAGGATATCCGCCATATAGCAAATGGCCTCATCACCGATGTCATGGCCATAGCGGTCATTAATGGTCTTAAAATCATCGATATCAAGGACCGCAAGGGCAACATACGCTTGATGCTGAACAGAGCGAAGAAAGGATTCAAGCCCGCGTCGATTGAGCAATCCTGTCATCGCGTCCTTCGCCGCTAAGTCTCTAAAATAGCGTCTCTCCGTTGCAGAGTTTGCAAACAGCAGCGTCATCACGCCGAAGAGATAAATGCCGCCGATGACCACTAAGCTATAGCGCTGGGAAGAGATAAACTCACGGCTTTCCTGACGCCAGTCGACATCATAATAGACGACCTGTTCCCCTAAGACCCAGTCAGAGGCCAAGGTCAAAGTGCCATGCAATCCGTCGCTGCTGCTGATCAGTTCATCATGAGCAATGGCAAACCGTCCGGGTAAATGGGTGCGAGGCTTTAACAGCTCATCCACTAAAATGTCGAGTGAAATAACGCCTTTGTGCTCATGGCCTTCAAAAACGGGAATCGACATGCTCAAGGTATGGTCACCCGTAATAAAGTCTTTATAGGGGCCTATTAGCGTGATTCTATCTCGGTTTTTGAGGGATTCGTACCAATTGGGGTGAGCTTTAATATTCTCTAAATCGGCTTTGCTCACTCCTTTGAGCATACGGTCAGGCGATGAGATCACATACCCGTCAACATCAATGTAATCGATACCCGCGACATAGGCATCGATATCGTGTAAGAAGGACAGCACCGGAGCGAGCGAGACTTTTCCCGCGACTTTTTGATACAAGGCGCTTGATTCATCGCACAAGCTCTCTTCACCGACCAGCATGTAGCTGATATCTACCGAAGGCAGATGTCGACTTTTGCTGTCGCTAAGCAAGGTCAAGTCGATAGGCCACATTTGACATAGGCCATCGACAATACGGCTATTGTGCCCGGACATTAAGCCATAATCAGAGCGCGCATAGTTGATAAAACTGTAGTCAAGCGCGGTGACAATTTTGGCCGAACGAAGCACTGCGGCGGCAATGCGGCCAAATTCCGTTTTCACATCCTGCTGACGAGCATGCAGATAGTTGGCGATCACTAAGGTTATGATCACCACACTGACCACAAATGGCATCAAAAGTGCCGAGGTTAAACTAAAGCGGCGACGCACCTTCATCCCAGCGATCCTTTACAAATTAACATAGCCTATCCATAGACAAAAAAGAGTATGGCTAGACTTCGCTATGCCACACTCTTTAAGTTACGGTGAGCCAACCACATTTGTAAAGCCGTGGTCGCAAAAATGAGAAGATCAGTTGAGCAGTAGACTGTCGTCGGCCAACTCTTCGCCCCGTACTTTGGTGAACATCTCGAGCAAATCAGGCACTGTCATGCCCGCTCGTTGCTGACCTTGAACATCGAGTACAATTTCACCTTGGTGGAGCATCACAGTGCGATCGCCACACGCAAGTGCATCTTTCATCGAATGCGTTACCATCATGACGGTCAAGTTGAACTCGCTGACAATGGTTTTGGTCAAATCAATAATGAACGCGGCCATACGTGGGTCCAGCGCGGCGGTGTGCTCATCAAGCAAGAGTAATTTGCTGTCCGATAAAGTGGCCATCACCAAGCTGACTGCTTGTCTCTGCCCGCCAGACAAAAGACCAATGTTATCACCCAAGCGATCTTCCAACCCTAAGCCCAAAATGCTGATGCGCTCTTGAAACAGACGACGCCGTTTGCTCGACAAGGAAAGACTCCAACCGCGCTTTTTGCCTCGCATATAGGCCAGCGCCATGTTCTCTTCAATGGTGAGCTCACCACAAGTGCCTGCTAACGGGTCTTGGAACACGCGCGCACATTGACTGGCGCGCTGGGAAACCGTTTGTCTTGTCACATCCAGTTCATCAATCACTACTTGTCCACCCACCATGGGTGTTTCACCGGTGACGGCACCAAGCAGCGTCGATTTACCCGCACCGTTTGAGCCGATCACGGTTAAAAACTGATGCTGAGGTACCTCAAGATCGACACCTCTTAGCGCGCGATTTTCCAAAATGGTCCCTGGGTTAAAGGTGACTTGAATATCTTTTAGCCGAATCATGCGACGCCTCCATTGCTATCGTTTTGCTTTGACGCCCGTGGTGCCTCGGCAGGACAAGGCTTTTTTGCCTTTATGTTGCCTTTCAACTTCGGTGCAATCAGTGCTAGCGCAACCAATACCGCTGTCACTAAGTTGAGATCTGATGCTTGTAAACCGAACATGCCAGAGCTGAGCGCAAAGGCGACAGCCAAACGGTAGAGCACTGAGCCGACGATCACCGCCACCACCGCGACCCAAATTCGTCGACCCGGGATCAAAGTTTGACCAAGAATCACCGCCGCGAGACCGACAACGATCGTTCCAACCCCGGAGGTGACGTCGGCAAAGCTGTTGGTCTGCGCAAACAAGGCCCCCGCGAAACCCACGAATCCATTGGATAGAGCTAGGCCAAAGTAGGTGTAAAAGGAGGTGCTTGCACCTTGTGCTGAGACCATGCGTGCATTCACACCCGTCGCTCTCAGCCCTAAACCGAAATCACTGTTGAGCAGTCGAATGACGAACCATGCGGATAACAGCACCAACACGCCCACTAACAGCGGTCGAACCAACATGGGATCGCCCATCGTTTCAAACGGTGTCAGAATGGTATCTTCACCCAACAACGCCATGTTAGGGCGACCCATGATGCGAATATTGATCGAAAATGCGGCGATCATGGTGAGTATCGACGCCAACAGATGCAAGATGCCACAGCGCACGGCAAGAAAGGCCGTGACCCACCCTGTCATCGCTCCCGCAACAATAGCCATAAAGGTTGCAACCCAAGGGTTAATGCCCGCAACTATCGCAGTCGCCGCCACGGCGGCTCCCATAGGAAAGCTACCATCAACACTTAGGTCAGGAAAATCAAGTACACGAAAGGTAAGGTACACGCCAAGTGCCACAAGGCCGTAGATCAATCCAATCTCAAGTGCACCAAAAAAAGCGAAAGCAGACATAAAAACTCCCTTTTCTGCTAATACTCTCCGTTTTTCAGGTGAGAGGTGAGGGAGAACGGGCCTCCCTCGTCAGTGAATTACTTCACGCTTGTCGCTCGTTCAATCACGGCGCTAGGAATCGTAACGCCGAGTTTATCGGCCGCCGTTTTGTTAACCACGAGGTCAGAACCTTTCGCCACTTTGACATCCAATGTCCCTGGCTCAGCGCCTTCTAGAATCGCGGCAACATAATCGGCGGTTTGCACGCCGACTTGGTAGTAATCAAAGCCCAAGCTAGCAATCGCTCCTTTTTCTACATAGGAAGTTGCTCCACCTAGCACGGGGGTTTTCGCTTGGTTTGCCGCCACGATCATACCTTCGATCGCGCTGGCAACGGTGTTGTCGGTCGGTGCGTAAATTACGTCAGATTTGGCCGCAATGGCTTGTGTCGCTGACTGAACGTCCGCACTTTTGAGCGCCGTCGCTTCGACCACCGTTAGGCCTTTTTCCGCAGCGGCCTCTTTTAACAACTCGACTAACGTCACCGCATTGGCTTCACCTGGGTTAAACACCACACCGATAGACTTGGCTTCAGGTAAGATCTCTTGGATAAGCTCAACATGCTGCTTGACAGGCGAAAGGTCAGAAAGACCGGTGACATTCTTGCCCGGTTGTTCCAGTTGCTTAACCAGTTTTGCGCCCACTGGATCCGTGACCGCCGTAAATACCACCGGAATGTTACGCGTTGCCGACACCAAGGCTTGCGCCGTCGGCGTTGCAATGCCTACCAATACATCTGGGTTTTCACCAACAAACTGACGAGCGATCTGAACGGCAATCGCAGGGTTACCTTGTGCGGTTTTATAATCAAATTCTAGGTTTTCGCCCTGTTTGTACCCTTTCGCTGCCAAACCATCTAATAGACCTTGACGAGTCGCATCAAGCGCTGGGTGTTCAACGATCTGTGAAACAGCAACCGTAGCAGTTTTCGCTGCAATAGAGGTCGCATTAAGAAGCGCCGCACTGGCCAGTACTGCGGTGGCAAAGATTTTACCTGCTTTCATCTTAACTCCTTGATATAAGCAATAACGATGTTGTGTTTGTAATTAATGAGGGTGTGCTTGTAATAGTTATACCCATGCTTCATGTATGAGCATGGTATTCATTATTACCAACAAGGTGATGAAAAAGGAAGCAACTTTTAACAGTGCAGTAACAAAAAAGAGAGGCGGGTAGACTTCAGTCACGACTGACGTTCAGCATGGATTAAAATGTTGCGCGGCGTGGTTTCTCTCGAACAAAATTCGCCTACGTAGACGCGGTATCCGTTCTGCTCTAGGTAGAGCGCTTTGTCCATCACTAGCCACAGTTCAAGCACACGGCGAAAAACTTGCTGACAAAGACTCAATCGCTCCATCTGCCAATAACGCCTCATCCCCTGCTGTTCATTGTCAGCAAAGTCAACGCTCGGTAATTCTATCCCCTTTTGTTGACATGCCCAGTGACAAAACGACTCAAAGCCTTCGGATAACTGTGATTTTTTCACACTGGGGATCGGCTCATAGTGACGATAACCCAACGTTTGACGAAACAGACAATCGAGCCCTAGTCGATACCTCATTTCCAGTTGGCGATGGCGTTTGACTCGCTCGCCGCCAGTCACGGTTTCTTGTAGCGGGATCCGCAGTTCTTGCTGGGTTAATCCAAGGCTTGATGCCTTTCCTTGAGCCGAGAGAGCTTGATAGGTCTCATCTTGGATTAAATGATAACAGCAGGGTGATAAGGTCACAGCGGGCAGCTTTGCGGCAATGGACTTGTGCATGAGTGAAACGTGTAAATCACCACAAGCGTGAAGCGCCACCGCGTGTTGATTAGGCTTTAGTACGGATTGGCTTTCGTTGCTCAATGCATCGCCTTGAACAAACGTCATCGTCAAGCCCATCTGATCCGCTTCCGCTTGCCCAGATAGACAGAGAGCCGCTTGGTACTCGAAACTGGTGACGTTTTGCTGAGAGTGGCTCGCCAAGATACGGCCGAGATAACCTTTACCCGAACACCACTCCAACCATTCATCGCCTTTGTGATGCGCCAGCGCCACGCTGCCCATTAAGGTGATCTGTCGAAGTTTTCTGCCAGGGATCCCTTTGTCTAATCCGCGAGGCAGTGACACGCTCTCAACGTCTGTCGAGAGATGGCTCGCGGTCGGTAGTGAATAGGGCGATAAATCGGTAAGCGCTTTGATACTGCCTAGCTCAGGAAAATGTGGCGTTATCGCGGCGAGCAGCGCATCGGTATCCGATTTGTACTGCTCAATCTCCTCTTCCGACAAGGCATTTAACCAATGGCAAAGATCGGGGTGAATCGCTTGCCAAGGTAGAGAAGAGGCGCTGCTCGCGAGAAAAGGCTCAAAACGCCAATAGACTTGATGTTGGCGTAAATAGTCATCCAGCGCTTGGAAATGCCTCTCGATCATCGCACTGGCAGTTCGATGTCTTTAAACATCTCTTCAATTTCGGCGTTGGATTTTAACGTGAGGGCTTGCTCAACCACAGGGCGAGTCAAGTGCGGTGCAAAGCGCTCCATAAAATCAAACATGTAAGAGCGCAAGAAGGTACCACGACGGAACCCGATACTGGTGGTGCTGGCGCCAAAGATGTGGCTTGCATCGATGGAAACCAAATCGGTATCCTGAGTTTTATCAATCGCCATGCTGGCAATTACGCCGACTCCCATGCCCATTTTTACATACGTTTTAATCACGTCTGCATCGGTCGCAGTGAACACGACTCTTGGCGTTAAACCAACCTTATTAAAAGCCGTGTCGAGCTCAGAGCGGCCTGTGAAGCCGAAGACGTAAGTCACCAGAGGGTATGAGGCAAGATCTTGAATGGTCACCTGAGCTTTCTGCGCCAATGGGTGATTTTTAGGTACCACAATAGAGCGATTCCAGTGGTAACACGGCAACATGATGGCATCTTGGTAAAGGTGCAGTGCTTCCGTCGCAATGGCAAAGTTGGCAGTGCCTTTCGCAATCGCTTCTGACATTTGCGAAGGGGTGCCTTGGTGCATGTGAAGGGAGACTTTAGGGTATCGCGCCGTGAACCCTTTGATTACATCCGGCAAGGCATAACGCGCTTGGGTATGAGTCGTCGAGATGTTGAGTGTACCCATTTCTGGGTGAGTGTGTTCACCGGCGACTGCTTTGATGCTTTCAACGCGTGCGAGGATCTCTTGAGAAATACGAATGATGTCTTGGCCCGCTCCCGTTACCTGGGTAAGGTGTTTGCCGCTGCGCTCGAATATTTGAATGCCGAGCTCATCTTCAAGCAATCGTACCTGTTTGCTAATGCCAGGCTGCGATGTATAAAGACTTTCCGCCGTCGCGGAGACATTCAAATTGTGATTGACCACCTCAACAATGTACTTCAATTGTTGTAATTTCATTCTCGACCTCGTAATCCCTTACCTACGCACGGCAAGTGCCAACATATTTTATAATATTTAGTTATAACGCCTCTAGGCTTAAAATAATAGTCCTATGCTTTAAATGCGACGCAAAAGCATAACCAAATTGGACTCAAGCGGATGTTTTGCAAGCAGAGGCGCAGATTTGCTCAACAGTTGATGTTTTTCATTACTTTAAATAATCTGTTGAGTAATAATATAAAAAAGTGTCTAGCAGCGATTGATCATGTATCCTTAACTGCTAACCATGACGGAACATAAGATACGGAATTTATGAATATTGGTTTAATCATAGCGCTCGTTGCCATCTTGTTGGTTCTCGTTCTTGGCTACAACATTATGCTTCAGTATAAAGTGAAAGTTGAAACGGCCAAGAAACAAGAAAGCTCACGTTACCTGCAAATCATTGATGCAACAGAAGAACTTATCGGTCACGCGCACCACCTTCCTTATAGTAAAGAGCTACTCGTTTGCTTAAACAATCGTATCTTAGATTCATTGCAAAGCATGTATGAACTGGATCCGAAGAACAAACAATTGGAACAGCGTGTTGAATCCGTCAAACAACAAATTGCTCAATTGAAAAATAGTGAGTCAGGTGAGAGTACCGCTTTCAAGGTGCCAACCAGTGACAAACAAGCCATTGTGATGCTTAAGCTGGTGAAACGTCTTCGTGATACCGTTCGCAGCGAACATAACAAAGGACGCCTAGACACTCAGACTTTCGTCACTGAGAACGCGCGTCTGGAAACCATTCAGATTCGCATCAATATCGAAAATGTTATCAAACGTTCCAACGATGCCATCGTACGTGGCCAACCAGGTACCGCGATTCAACTGCTACGCAAAGGCTTGGATGCATTAAGCACCAAAAATGACGCTTACTCCAACCAAGCGAGAGAAAAGCTGCAAGAGATGTATGATCAGCTTGAGCAGAAACGTCAATCGCGCAACGCGGAAGAGTTACACCAAATCGAAGAGAAAGAACGTCAAGACGATATGGACGTGCTCTTTGGTGCCAAGAAAAAATGGTAATATAATCAGTTATCACCCTTTTCAAAGGTCGCGATTGCGACCTTTTCTATTTAAACAGAAACCCCATGTCAGACTTAGCTCAATACCAGGATTTACTCTCTCCCATCCATCAATTTCTTCATTGCCACACCCCAGACGAGTGGATCGAAGAAGCGAGTAAACCAGAGAACCTGAAAACCGTGTTGATCGATCACTTGCTTTGCGAGCTAAAGGCGGGTCAATCGGCAATGTACTTGATTCGAAAGTATGCGGTAGACCCATCGAGTGCGACAGCGTTACTTGAATGGTTCAAGCCCTATGAAGATTTCGCCTATCGTCAAACGGGTAACCTAGAGACACTGAAAGGCAAAAGCAACATTACTAAATCAATTATGGCGAAATCGGATTCAGCCTACAGCCAAGCGCTGATCGATAAGATGGTGTTACTGATCAAAGAAGAGTTGCACCACTTCTATCAGGTGCTGGAAATCATGGAACAACGAGGAATCACGTACGAGCCGATTCCTGCCAGCCGATACGCGAAAGGCCTCATATCAGAGATGGCAACGCATGAGCCGCAAACACTGATCGATAAATTGATCATTGGCGCATATATCGAGGCGAGATCGTGCGAACGTTTTGCCAAACTGGCGCCATTAATGGATGACGATATTGGTAAGTTTTATATTTCCCTGCTCCGCTCAGAAGCACGTCATTATCAAGACTATCTCGTGCTTGCTGAGGAGATCGCAGGCAAAGACATCTCAGATCGCATTCACTATTTTGGCCAGAAAGAAGCCGCGCTTATTTCATCACCCGATGCTGATTTTAAGTTCCACAGTGGCGTACCACTTTACGCCGAATAACCCCAAGAAAGCACAAGGCCAGCAATTCGCTGGCCTTGTTGGTCATACGCTGTGATTTAAGCCAATGTGGCGTTGATCTCTGCCAACACCGCCGCAGGATCGCTTGCCTGCGTGATAGGTCGACCAATCACCAGATAATCTGACCCTGCTTGAATGGCATCAACAGGCGTCATAATACGCTTCTGATCGCCCACCGCAGCGCCCGCTGGTCGAATGCCTGGTGTGACCAATTTAAAGTCACGACCCAACTCACTCTTAAGCATGCTCGCTTCTTGCGCCGAACAAACAACACCGTCTAACCCAGAATTTTTAGTGAGTGTTGCTAGGCGTACCACTTGCTCTTTAGGCGCGACATCCAATCCGATGTCCGCGAGATCCTGCTGCTCCATACTCGTTAGTACAGTAACTCCGATGAGCAGCGGACGATCTTTGCCATAAGGCTCCAGTATCTCACGTGATGCCGTCATCATGCGTTCACCGCCACTGGCGTGAACATTGACCATCCATACCCCCATCTCAGCAGCAGCGCGAACGGCCTTGGAGCAGGTGTTCGGAATGTCGTGAAACTTGAGGTCGAGAAAAACAGAAAAGCCGCGCTTGTGCAGCTCGTTGACGAAATTGGGACCAAAGAGAGTAAACATCTCTTTACCAACTTTGAGTCGGCAAGACGCTGGGTCGATTTTATCAACAAAAGCCAGTGCGTCAGCTTGGTTATCATAATCCAGCGCAACTATCACTTTTTGGTCGATCATTTCATCTCCTAATGTATCTATAAGTCGAAAAAAAGCAGCGGGATCGCCGCTGCATTTAAAAATTTATGGCTATTCGCCATCCAATCCTCGAATGGGTTTAATCGTGCCCCACCCTTTGCATGATGGACAATGCCAATAGAGGGAATGGGTAGAAAATCCGCATTTACGGCAACGATAGTGAGGCTTCACTTTCAACTGTTCACCCACCAACTTTTGCAGCGTTGCCAAGCTCGCTTTCGCGCGGCCCTCTTCTGCCTCCGCTAGATGATAATCCATCAAGCGATAAAAACCTTTCATTGTTGGGTTTTTAACCAGCTGCCTTGTGAGCAATTCTTGTGCTGCCCCTGCGCCTTCATGCTTGGCCACCAACTGAGCCAGCATCAGTTCCGCTGACACACCCGCTTTGTTGGTGATACAACGGCGCAAAAAATCTAATAGCGCTTCTTGATCACCTATATGGTGATAGCACTCCGCCAACGTCGGCAACACTTCACTGACAAAGTCGCTGTCTTGTTCAAGCACTTGTTCAAGGTAGTGGATGGTTTCAGCGTAATTTTCAGCATCAAGAAATAAACGTCCGAGCGCCAAAGAGGCTCGTACGCATTTTGGGTCTTCAGATAGCGCGCGCTTATAATGTTGCGTGGCTTTGTCAATGTTCCCCTCAAGCTTTTCTTGCGCTGCAAGTTCACACCAAAAATGCGCGATATTACTGCGCATGCGCTTGCGCCCCATCTTAACGAGAAGCGTGGCGTATTCTATTGCCTTACCCCACTCACGTGTCTGCTGATAAATCGCGACCAGTTGGCCTAATGCCGCTTCTCTGTGATCGGGCTCGTCCACGAGTTGTTCAAAAATCTTTTCCGCTCTATCGAGAAAACCCGACGCCATGTAATCTTTGGCTAACTGCTGCAACGCAATGTTTTTCTGGTCGATGGTCAGGCCTGAACGTGAGATAAGATTTTGGTGAATACGAATCGCTCTGTCCACCTCACCACGAGAGCGGAAGAGATTACCTAATGCTAAATGGGTATCTATGGTTTCATTGTCAACTTGGAGCAATTCGATAAAGTGGTCGACCGCCTTATCGGACTGATCGGATAGCAACAAGTTTAGACCCGTCACGTACTGACGGGAAATCTGATTGGACTGTTTCTGCTTGTCTTGCTGGGCACTACGGTTACCCATATACCAACCGTAAGCGGCGGCAATTGGCAATAACAAGAAGAGTATTTCTAACATCGAGTGAAGAGCCTACCTAACGACTAAGTGTATTATGCGTTTGACTGCTCTGGTGTCGATTCAGCCGGAGAGAGTTTCTTGACCTGGCGTTTGAGTTTACGAACTTCAAGCTGAGAGCGTAAATGTAAACTGCCAAAGATGACCCAAGCAATCACAAAGCCAACGACAAATACCACGCCAAGTAGGGTTGAAAGATGGAATTCACCTTGAGCTAATAAGTAATTGAAGTTCACAACCTCTTGGTTTTGCGAACCTAATGCCAGCGCGACAAGAAACAGAGCCAGTACGATAACAATTTTTATAATTTTCATCTTCTATCACCTGAATGGACAAACGCTGCTACGATTATGCAGTAAAACCACTGAACAAACCATGGTTATCTCGGGTTTTCATTTTATAAAAAAACGGCATACCTAATGTATGCCGTTTTTTTATACTGCCTTCATCCGCTATGAATAAGGCAGTGAAAATCTATCCAATATTTACGCGTTCACGTAATTCTTTGCCCGGTTTAAAGTGGGGAACATACTTACCTTCGAGTTCCACTTTATCGCCTGTCTTTGGATTGCGACCCACACGAGGCTCACGGTAGTGCAAAGAAAAACTACCAAAACCACGAATTTCAATGCGGTCACCACTTTCCAGTGTTGACGCCATGTGCTCGAGAATATCTTTTACCGCATCTTCAATTTCTTTTGCTGAAAGATGGGTCTGCTCAGCACAGAGTCTTTCTATCAATTCAGACTTAGTCATAGTATCCCTCGTAGAGTAATTTATCATTTATTATAGTTACTAATAGTAGTTCCAACAAACACTTGCTATCAATTTTAGACAAGATTTCATCAGTTTGTGTAGTCTTCGCGACAATTTCATACGATTTCTTCGATTTGGACACTAGGTCACTGATAGGTAATAAAAAAGGAGCCTTTCGGCTCCTTTTTCTAACTATCGACGAGATTACTCGCCTTTAGCTGCTTTGAAAGCGTCAGCCATAGCGTTACCGAATGAAGCATCGTCTGCTTTGTTCAGTGTAGCCATTGCTTCTTGCTCTTCAGCTTCGTCTTTCGCTTTGATAGACAAGTTGATTACGCGGTTCTTACGGTCAACGCCAGTAAATTTCGCTTCAACAGTGTCACCAGCGCTTAGGATTAGAGAAGCGTCTTCTACGCGGTCACGAGAAACTTCAGATGCGCGGATGTAACCTTCTACGCCTTCTTCAAGCTCGATAGTTGCACCTTTAGCGTCTACTGCAGTTACAGTACCGTTAACTAGAACGCCTTTCTTCTTCTCTGCAACGTAAGCATTGAATGGGTCATTTTCCATTTGCTTAACGCCTAGAGAGATACGCTCACGCTCTGCGTCTACTGCTAGAACAACTGCAGAGATCTCGTCGCCTTTCTTGTACTCACGAACCGCTTCTTCACCAGCAACGTTCCAAGAGATATCAGATAGGTGAACTAGACCGTCGATGCCGCCTTCTAGACCGATGAAGATACCGAAGTCAGTGATAGACTTGATCTTACCAGTTACTTTGTCGCCTTTAGCTTGCGCTTCAGCGAAAGACTGCCAAGGGTTAGCTTTACACTGTTTCAGACCTAGAGAGATACGACGACGCTCTTCGTCGATTTCAAGAACCATAACCTCAACTTCGTCGCCAACATTAACAACTTTAGATGGGTGGATGTTCTTGTTAGTCCAATCCATTTCAGAAACGTGTACTAGACCTTCAACGCCTTCTTCGATTTCAACGAAACAGCCGTAGTCAGTTAGGTTAGTTACGCGACCAGATAGTTTGTGACCTTCTGGGTAACGCTTAGCGATTGCTACCCATGGATCTTCGCCTAGCTGCTTAAGACCTAGTGATACGCGAGTACGCTCACGATCGAACTTAAGAACTTTAACTTGGATCTCGTCACCAACGTTTACGATCTCAGAAGGGTGCTTAACGCGCTTCCAAGCCATGTCAGTGATGTGTAGTAGGCCGTCAACGCCGCCTAGGTCTACGAATGCACCGTAGTCAGTAAGGTTCTTAACGATACCTTTAACTTCTGCGCCTTCTTGTAGAGTTTCTAGAAGCTCATCACGCTCAACGCTGTTCTCAGACTCGATTACCGCACGGCGAGAAACAACAACGTTGTTACGCTTCTGGTCAAGCTTGATAACTTTGAACTCTAGCTCTTTGTTTTCTAGGTGAGCAGTGTCACGGATAGGACGTACGTCTACTAGAGAACCTGGAAGGAAAGCACGGATACCGTTTAGTTCAACAGTGAAACCGCCTTTAACTTTACCGTTAATGATACCAACAACAGTTTCAGCTTCTTCGTAAGCTTTCTCAAGTACGATCCAAGCTTCGTGACGCTTCGCTTTCTCACGAGAAAGTTGAGTTTCACCGAAACCATCTTCAACAGCGTCTAGCGCTACGTCTACTTCAGCACCCACTTCAACTTCAAGTTCGCCAGCAGCGTTCTTGAACTGCTCAGCAGGGATAGCAGACTCAGACTTAAGACCAGCGTCAACAAGAACGAAACCGTTCTCGATAGCTACTACAGTACCTTTAACGATGCTGCCTTGTTGGAATTCTGTTTCGTTTAGAAACTCTTCAAAGAGTTGAGCAAAAGATTCAGTCATTTAGTTAATCTTCAATAAATTAAACGTCCACGGGTGTCCTACCACATGGGGTTATTAAATTCGCCAGTCATCATCCATGCGACCAACGCTCTTACCTAGCCGCCTAAGCGACTAGCTTCGATTCGATATATTGTAGTGCCTTTTCTACCACTTCGTCGATACTCATCGAGGTAGAATCGAGCAAAAGCGCATCCTCTGCCGGGCGCAATGGCGCCACAGGGCGATTACGATCTCTGTCGTCTCGCTCTTGGATCTCGCTCAAAAGGTCGTCAAATTTAACATCTAACCCCTTGCCTTGCAACTGTTTGAGGCGACGATTCGCTCGCTCTTCAGCGCTGGCATCGAGAAAAATCTTCACCTCAGCTTGAGGAAAAACGACAGTGCCCATGTCGCGGCCATCGGCCACTAGACCCTTACCCTCAGCAAAGGCGCGTTGGCGTCTCAGTAGCGCTTCTCGTACACGTGGTAAAGCGGCCACTTTTGATGCGGCCATACCTGTCTCTTCTTTGCGAAGTTCGCGAGAAACGTCTTCCCCTTCAAGAATAACGCGCACCAAATCGCCTTCTGCAACGAACTGGACATCAAGATGAGTCGCAATCGGCACCAGTGCATCTTCAGATTCTAAATCGACACCATGATGAATAGCAGCCAAGGCTAATACGCGATAGATCGCGCCAGAGTCGAGAAGATGAAAGCCTAATTTTTTTGCTAACAGCATGCAAAGCGTGCCTTTACCCGCACCACTTGGTCCATCAACGGTCACGACCGGTGTATGAGACGACATGTTTTACTCCAAGTCTATTGACGGTCACCGCGGTGATCTCCACAAAACACACGTTCAAATGGCAATGGCTCATGATTAAAACGTGACAACGTTGAGGTGAAGAGCAAAGTGCGTTGACCTTGAAATTCGGCGACAAATTATATACTCATACGCGCATTTTCGCTAGGCGGGATCGGGGGATAGTGCATTTAATTGGATATTGTTACAGGATGAAAATCTTTATCAGCGACAAAGAAGTGAATAAAAACCTACTAGAACTGCTGAGAGTGGGCATTCCTCTCTAGTAGGTTATTGATGGTTAAAGGTCACATCGGTTGAAGGCTCACGCTCAAAGCTTTATGCGATCCGCATTTTTTGTCACGATCGCCTCACCAATCCCTTTCACCTGGGTGAGATCATTGGCTGCACTAAACTTTCCGTTTGCTTGTCGATACTCTACGATAGCCTGAGCTTTCTTGATCCCAACCCCTGAGAGCAAATCGGCCAATTCTTCTGCACTGGCTTGATTGATGTTAACCGTTATTTCTATTCCCTCATACTTATCTGGTTGCTTTTGCTCATTGGCAAAAGAGAGTGGACTGGTCACAAAACACAGCGTAATCGCTGCGACAGAAAAGACGCTTTTCAAGCGTGCTAAAAGTGGGGATGCTTTCCCTCGCATAGGATCTCCTTAGTTCACTGAATTACCGCTACTAGAGTAACGTGCGTATCCTCAGGAGAAAGTGCGAAAAGTAGAAAACATAACGGGCTGCAGATGCAGCCCGTTATGATGAGATTATCAATTACACGGTTAGCGTGCGATGCCTCGCACGCCAGCGGGATTATTGAGCCACCGCGTAATACTCGATATCGTAGGTTTTACGAAGAATACTCACCAGTCCACTGAGTTCTTGTTGTGAACTCGTCTGAAGCAGTTGATTACCAATTTGAGTGTTAAATTGAGCGTCGTACTCACTTGAGACTTGGCTTAATTCAACGATTACAATGTCGCCATTAAGATCTTTGGTCTGAGCGTAATGAACTTCACCCGCTGCAGGTTTTGGTAACGCAAATACCGTCTGAGCATAAGGAGAACTGCGATCGATGGTTTCTACGTCTGAGAACGCCAAGCCATTCTCTTCCAATAGTGATGCGTCGCCTTGCTCTAACTGTTCGGTCATCGCTTTAGCAAGTTCAATGGCGTTTTGTTCACCTTTGACTTTAGCAAGCGACACCATCAACTGTTCGCGGACTTCACTAAGCGGCAGCAGTGTCTCATCACGACTCTCTTCAACACGCACCACGATAATGTGCTCTGGAGCAATCTCAATCGCTTCAGAGTTGAGACCGTCCTCTTTCACTTCAGGGCTCACGATGGCTTGCATGACGGCTGCCGATCTTAGCACCTCAGGCGCATCAACTTGCGAGATGAAATCCGTCGTTGTGATTGTGGCGCCAATCGCTTTTGCTGCATCATCCAGTGAATCTGGGTACTCAAAGGCGACTTTTTCTAACTCACCTTGTAGTTCGTAGAATTGATCGATGGCTTGCTGATCGGTGAGCTCTTGCTTAATAGACGCGCTAACCTCTTCGAATGGCTTAGCGACCGCGTCTTTTCGCTCATCAAGCTTAATGATGTGGTAACCAAAATCTGACTTCACTAAACCTGAAATTTCACCTTCATTTTCCAAAGCAAAGGCAGCTTCTTCAAAGGCGGGATCCATCACGTCACGCTCGATGAAACCCAGTGAACCGCCCTCTTCTGCACTGCCAAAGTCGTCTGACTTTTCTTGTGCCAAAGTAGCAAAATCTGCACCCGCTTGTAGCTCGTCTAAAATCGCTTGCGCTTTGGCTTCATCATCACCTTGGATAAGGATATGACTCACTTTACGCTGCTCATCAGAAGAGTATTTATCGAGATGCTCTTGATAATACTGCTTCGCTTGCTCATCGCTGATCTCAATCGATTCCTTAAGTGCCTGAGCAGACAGTTCGATGTACGCGACTTTTACTTGCTCTGGGCGAGTGTAACGCTCAGGGTTTTGTTCGTAATAGGCCTGAATCTCTTCTTCAGACAGACTCGCTTTGTTGGCAAACTCTTCTAGAGAGAGTGTGACCTTTTTAATGTCACGAGTTTGAGTCAACAGTTGGCCCTGTACTTCGACTTCATTATCAAGCACAAAGTCACTGCTCTGGATGGCAGTCAGTAACTGATTACGCACTAAGTCACGACGCAGGTACTCAGCAAAACTTTCAGCACTGAAGCCCGCACGACGCAACGCAGATTGGTAGATGTCCTGATCGAACTTGCCATCAATTTGAAATTGAGGCATGTCCAAAATGAGCGTACGAACCTGAGCATCGCTCACGCGTAGCCCCAATGACTCAGCATGCTGCTCTAGCAACGCATCGTTGACCATTCGATCCAACACAGATTTGCGGAAAGATTGCACATAACTTGGGTCAGCCAACAGGTTTGAGAAGTAATCGCCAAGCTGAGCTTGCATTCGGTTACGTTCGTTTTGGTAAGCCTGTTCAAACTCACCACGACCAATCTCAACATTCCCTACTTTTGCTGCTGAATTGTTTGAGCCACCGACAATGTAGCTACCCACACCTGCAAAAACGAAAGATAGGATGATAAGCCCTAGGATAATTTTAACCGCGATGCTGTTCACGCCCTCGCGTAATCGGTCCATCATACTGAAACTACTCTCCGCTTGTACCCTGCCCAAGATGCTTATATTTTGAGCAGCAAGTACTTAATTGAACTAAAAAAACTATTAGCGCGATAATACCAGAAAAAGAAATGCGCATCAGTAGGATGCGCATAATTTAAAAAGGTTCGAAAAAACTGCAAATGCAGTCAAATTTCTGAATTAGTTACAAGCGTCTTTTAGAGCTTTACCGGCTTTGAATGCTGGTACTTTCGCTTCTGCGATTTGGATTTCTTCACCCGTCTTAGGGTTACGACCTGTGCGAGCTGAACGAGTACGTACGCTGAATGTGCCAAAGCCAACTAATGCGACTTGATCACCAGACTGTAGAGTGTCACCTACAGCTTCGATGAAAGCGTCTAGTGCGCGACCTGCTGAAGCTTTAGATAGGTCTGCGTTTTCTGCGATTTTTTCTACTAATTGTGTTTTATTCACTGTGATTCCCCTTTGTGCCGCCTGTTTTATTTTTAATGAGACAGCTGTGTTCCATTTCCATTTCCAAATATAAGCGCAAGCCTTATCAGACAAGGGCTGGCGCTTTAAGAGCTAACGTTAGCGCCCAAAAAAAACGCTGACAAGCCTTTTTCGGCTAATCAGCGTAATCTTTTACTTATTTTTGCTGCACATCACTCTTTTTAGTGAGCAAATTCAACACCTGACGGGTCTTTTTCGAGTGCGACTTTCAGGACTTCATCAATCCATTGAACCGGAATCACCTTCAGATCCGCGATTACGTTACTTGGAATCTCTTCCAAATCGCGTTCATTGTCTTTTGGAATAAGAACCGTTGTGATACCACCACGGTGCGCCGCCAGCAGTTTTTCTTTCAAACCACCAATCGGTAACACTTCACCACGCAGCGTGATCTCACCTGTCATGGCCACCTCAGCTTTGACTGGGTTGCCTGTCAAGCTAGACACCAAAGCGGTACACATCGCGATACCGGCGCTCGGACCATCTTTAGGCGTGGCACCTTCAGGTACGTGGACGTGAATATCACGCTTTTCGTAAAAGTCAGGGTTGATACCCAAGCTTTCAGCGCGCGAACGTACCACGGTCATCGCTGCTTGAATCGATTCCTGCATGACATCGCCCAGTGAACCGGTTTGAGTCAACTTACCTTTGCCTGGCATCGATTGGGTTTCGATGGTTAACAGGTCACCGCCGACTTCCGTCCACGCTAATCCTGTTACCTGTCCAATGCGATTACTGTCTTCCGCTTTACCGTAATCATGGCGCTGAACACCTAGATACTCTTTGAGGTTATCCATGCTCACCGTCACTTTTTTCAAATCCGGTTTGAGCAGAATGTTCTTCACCGCTTTACGACAGATCTTCGAAATTTCACGCTCTAAGCTACGCACACCCGCTTCACGCGTGTAGTAGCGAATAATGCCAATGATCGCTGAGTCTTCAATGTCGATCTCACCCGCTTTTAAACCGTTTCGCTTGATCTGCTTGTCGACCAAGTGACGTTTCGCAATGTTAAGCTTTTCATCTTCGGTGTAACCCGACAAACGAATCACTTCCATACGGTCAAGCAGTGGACCCGGTATGTTCATTGAGTTCGAAGTGGCAACAAACATCACATCGGACAGATCGTAATCCACTTCTAAGTAGTGGTCATTGAATGCGTTGTTTTGTTCCGGGTCGAGAACTTCAAGGAGCGCCGATGACGGATCACCACGCATATCCGATGACATTTTGTCGATTTCATCCAGCAAGAACAGCGGGTTTTTCACCCCCACTTTGGACATTTTCTGAATCAACTTGCCTGGCATGGAACCAATGTAGGTTCTGCGGTGACCACGGATTTCCGCTTCATCACGGACCCCACCTAACGCCATGCGCGTATATTTACGCCCGGTGGCCGCTGCAATAGAGCGACCTAGCGAAGTCTTACCCACACCTGGAGGACCAACAAGACACAGGATAGGTCCTTTCAATTTATTGATGCGATTTTGCACCGCCAAGTATTCAAGAATGCGCTCTTTCACTCGCTCTAAGCCGTAGTGATCTTCGTTAAGCACTTCTTCCGCTTTGGCGAGGTTTTTCTTCACTTTCGAGCGCTTGTTCCATGGCACACCAATCATCCAATCGATGTAACCACGAACCACGGTCGCTTCTGCCGACATTGGCGACATCATCTTCAGCTTTTGCAGCTCTTGCTCAGTCTTCTCACGCGCTTCTTGCGGCATTTTTGCTTCAGCAATTTTTTGCTTGAGCGTCTCAAATTCGTCAACACCGTCTTCAGACTCGCCCAACTCTTTCTGAATTGCTTTCATCTGCTCGTTCAGATAGTACTCGCGCTGCGACTTTTCCATCTGCTTCTTAACGCGTGTACGAATACGCTTTTCAACTTGAAGCAAATCGATTTCTGATTCCATCTGCCCCATCAAAAACTCTAGACGCTCTGTAACATCAAGAATTTCCAACACACTCTGTTTTTCAGCCAACTTGAGTGGCATGTGCGCTGCAATCGTATCCGCCAGACGAGCGGCTTCATCGATGCCACTTAACGAGGTTAGAACTTCAGGTGGGATTTTTTTGTTGAGCTTGATAAAGCCTTCGAACTGGTTGATCGCGCTGCGAACGATCACTTCTTGCTCTCGCTCGTCCAGTGGTTCAGTCAACAAAAATTCTGCATCCGCAGTGAAGAACTCTTCTTCATAAAACTGATGGATTTTTGCGCGCTGCTGACCTTCGACCAGTACTTTCACCGTACCGTCAGGGAGCTTAAGCAGCTGCAAAATGGTGGCGACCGTTCCTACCTCAAACAGATCGTCTTTCGTGGGTTCGTCGGTGTCAGCTTCTTTTTGTGCCACCAACAAGACTTGCTTGTCGTTGTCCATTGCAGCTTCTAGGCACGCAATCGACTTTTCACGACCAACAAACAAAGGAATTACCATATGCGGGTAAACCACTACATCTCTTAGAGGTAGTACGGGGATCTCGATACGTTCGGAACGTTCCAAGTTCATATTCTTCTCTCTTCCGCTTAGTCTTATGAGCAGTATATGGGGGCTAATTGGTTGGATTCAATGGAAGAATAAAAAAAAGGGAGTAATTGATTACTCCCTTTCTTACAACATCTTAGTTTGTGAATCCGATTAAGATTCTGCGCCAGCAGCTTGGTTATCGGCGTTGCTATAAATCAGCAACGGATCCGATTCGCCTTTAATCACTGACTCATCAATCACGACTTTGCTGACGTCGTTCATTGATGGCAATTCGTACATGGTCTCAAGCAGAACACTCTCAAGGATAGAACGAAGACCACGAGCACCTGTTTTACGCTCCATGGCTTTCTTCGCAATCGCACGCAATGCATCTTCACGGAATTCAAGCTCAGCATCTTCTAGCTCGAACAGTGCCGCGTACTGCTTGGTTAATGCGTTCTTAGGCTCGCACAAGATCTGAATCAAGGCTTCTTCGTCAAGCTCAGTCAACGTCGTCGTTACAGGAAGACGACCAATGAACTCAGGAATCAAACCGTATTTAACCAGATCTTCAGGCTCCACTTGAGTGAACAACTCACCCACGGTTTTGGTTTCATCTTTTGAACGCACTTCTGCGCCAAAACCGATACCTGTGCCTGTTGCGACGCGCTGCTCAATCACTTTATCCAAGCCGGCAAATGCACCGCCACAGATAAAGAGGATTTTGGAGGTATCCACTTGCAAGAACTCTTGTTGTGGATGCTTACGGCCCCCTTGAGGAGGAACGGATGCGACCGTGCCTTCAATCAATTTAAGCAACGCTTGCTGCACACCTTCACCCGACACGTCGCGGGTAATTGAAGGGTTTTCCGCTTTACGCGAAATTTTATCGATCTCATCGATATAAACGATACCACGTTCTGCTTTCGCCACGTCGTAATCGCATTTTTGCAGCAGTTTTTGGATGATGTTCTCTACGTCTTCGCCCACGTAACCCGCTTCTGTCAGCGTGGTCGCGTCAGCCATAGTAAATGGTACATCAAGGAAACGCGCTAACGTTTCTGCAAGCAATGTTTTACCACTACCCGTAGGACCAATCAGAAGGATGTTACTCTTACCTAGCTCAACACCTTCGCTGGTCGTGTCCCCATTACGTAAACGCTTATAGTGGTTATAAACGGCTACTGCTAACACTTTTTTAGCGTAATCTTGGCCAATCACATAATCATCAAGGTGGGCACGGATCTCGCGCGGCACCGGTAGTGCTTCTGACTGTTTTTTCGGAAGCACGTCTTTGATTTCTTCACGGATGATGTCATTACATAAGTCGACACATTCATCACAGATGTAGACTGACGGACCAGCGATCAGCTTGCGAACTTCGTGCTGGCTTTTGCCGCAGAAAGAGCAGTAAAGAAGCTTACTACTACCGCTCTCTTTGCTTTTATCTGTCATTCGCTAACCTCTTAGCCTTTACTCTTTATGATTTGAGTGTACATCAAATCATTCATAATTGCGCAGAACAATTTGCTCTGGCTTATTCACCGCGATGCGTTAATACCGCGTCCACCAAACCATATTCAACGGCTTGTTCGGCTGCCATAAAGTTGTCACGGTCGGTATCACGTTCAATCACTTCCAGCGGTTGACCCGTGTGCTCTGACAATAGCTTGTTGAGCTTCTGCTTGATGGTCAAAATTTCTTGCGCATGAATTTGGATATCTGACGCTTGACCCTGGAACCCACCCAACGGTTGGTGAATCATCACACGTGAGTTAGGCAACACATAACGTTTACCTGGCGCGCCACCAGCAAGCAGGAAGGCACCCATAGAACACGCTTGTCCCATACAAACGGTACTGACGTTAGGCTTGATGAACTGCATCGTGTCATAGATTGACATACCCGCAGTCACACTACCGCCTGGCGAGTTGATGTAGAGGAAGATGTCTTTATCAGGATTTTCAGATTCTAAGAAAAGCAGCTGTGCCACGACAAGATTTGCCATATGGTCTTCCACTTGACCAGTCAGGAAAATTACACGCTCTTTAAGTAGACGTGAATAAATGTCGTAGGAACGTTCACCTCGGGAAGTTTGTTCAACCACCATGGGTACTAGCGCGTCTAGAATTGGCGACATTGCATTTTTTTCTTGGTAGCTCATATTCTTATGTCCCTAAAATAAATGGCCCGGATGATAATATCATACGGACCATTGTTAGCAGAATAGTCGACGCTTAGTCAACTACCTACGCAAGATATTGCCTATTAAGCTGGCTGCTGGTTCATAAGCTCGTTGAAGCTTACTGCTTTTTCAGAAACCTGAGCTTTAGCGATGATAGCGTCGATCGCTTGCTCTTCTAGAGCAACGTTGCGCATGTTGTTCATCATTTGCTCGCTTTGCTCGTAGTAAGCAACCACTTCAGTTGGATCTTCGTACGCTGTAGCCATCTCTTCGATCAGCGCTTTCACTTTCTCGTCGTCAGCTTTTAGCTCTTCAGACTTGATCACTTCACCTAGAAGAAGGCCAACAACAACGCGACGCTTCGCTTGCTCTTCGAACAGTTCACGTGGAAGCTGTTCTGCTGCTTCTGGGTTGCCACCGAAACGTTGAGCCGCTTGCTGACGTAGAGTACCAATTTCTTGGTCGATCAGCGCTGCTGGTACGTCGATGTCGTTCTCTTTCACTAGGCCGTCGATCGCTTGCTCTTTGATGCGGTTTTTAACCGCTTGCTTCAGCTCACGCTCCATGTTCTTACGAACTTCCGCTTTCAGAGCGTCAACACCGCCTTCTGCTACACCAAACTTAGCAACAAACTCGTCGTTTAGTTCAGGCAGTTCACGCGCTTCAACTTTGCTCAGTTTGATAGCGAATTTCGCTGCTTTACCTTTTAGGTTTTCAGCGTGGTAATCTTCTGGGAAAGTCACGTCGATTTCGAATTCCATACCTGCAGTCTTACCTGCGATACCGTCTTCAAAACCTGGGATCATGCGACCTGCGCCCATTTCTAGAGGGAAGTTCTCTGCTTTACCGCCTTCGAACTCTTCACCGTCGATAGAACCAACGAAGTCGATAGTCGCGCGCTTGCCTTCTTCTGCAGCTTCGTCAACTTCTTTCCAAGTTGCCTGTTGCTTACGCAATGTTTCGATCATCTCTTCAACGTCTGCGTCTTGAACTTCAGTTGTTGGTTTTTCAACAGTGATGTTCTCTAGACCTTTCAATTCAACTTCTGGGTAAACTTCAAACGTTGCAGTGAAAACTAGGTCTTCGCCTTCTTTTGCTTCTACTGGAGCGAAAGTTGGAGCGCCTGCTGGGTTGATCTTCTCTTTAACGATCGCTTCGATGAAGTGGCGTTGCATCACTTCACCCATTACGTCTTGACGTACCGCTTTGCCGTACATCTGAGCAACCATTTTTAGAGGCACTTTGCCTTTACGGAAACCATCGAAACGACGGTTTTTTGCGATGTTGCGTAGTTCAGCTGTTACAGCATCTTCGATGTTAGCAGCAGGAACAGTAATGTTTAGACGACGCTCTAGGCCCTCTAGCGTTTCAACAGTAACTTGCATTATTCAATAACCTCAATACAGGCTCAGCTAAGCTGAGCTTATGTTCCTTATTAGCAGAGCAGAGTGTCACCACCGCACGCCACTAATTCGGTCCATCCTTTGTGTGCTCGATGAACACATTTCGTAATTCGAGTATCGGTAACCAACAATGTGGACTACCGGACTAATCAGCGATCTCTTCTCACCACACTAAAAAAGCGAGGTCAAAGCCATCTCCAATTAGTCTCAGGACAAAAATTTAGACGCAGCATTCTACCGACCCGATGCATAGCTGTCGAGCTAATCGCAGTGATACGGGCTGCATTCTCCTAAAAACCCACTTAAGTGCTAAAAAAAGCATCAATATGACGACCTTTGATAGCAGAAATGGGGACATTAATTGGTTTTTCAAGATTCACTAGCGTTTTTTTATTTATAGACTGAAAAACTAGATCCAAGTCCGGTTTTGCTGCGCAATTTCGTTAATAACTTAAACACTCCAGTAACAAAAAACAGTACGATAGAGGGGCGTAATTTTAAGAGTTGTCAGGGTATTATGTCGTCGTTTCGCCGCGCCAATCTGTCTGTGTTTATTCTCTATTTGCTGACGTTACTCGCTGGCTCGCAATGGATGTGGGAGTATCGTTACCATGCCCAGCATGCGGAGCAGCAAGAGCAGCTTGATCGCTTTGCCAGTCACATTATTAACAAACTGGACAAATACGCGCATTTGCCCAAATTAATTGCCAAAGATGGCGAGTTGCTCGCGGCACTGAAACAACCGAGCAATCCCGCTCAAGTCGAACTCACTAATCGCTTTTTGCAAAACGTTAACGATACGATTCTCGCCGCCGACACCTATCTATTGGATCGTTGGGGCACCACCATTGCTGCCAGCAACTGGAACTTAGCTCGCTCCTTTGTCAGCCGAAACTTCGCCTGGCGTCCCTATTTTTTTGAAGCGATTCAAGGTCGAGCGAGCCAATACTTCGCCTTGGGATCCACCTCTGGGCAGCGCGGTTACTACTATTCCTACCCTGTCGTCTATGCCGCTGAAGTCGTGGGCGTCATCGTGGTCAAGATGGACCTCTCTGCCATCGAAGAGAACTGGAGCAGCAAAGTAAACACCTTTGTCGCCACCGATCAGAACCATGTCATTTTTATGTCCAGCAACCCTCACTGGTTATTTAAGAGCTTGACCGATTTAGACGATGCAACGCGGCAGGCGATTCGCGACAGCAGGCAATACCTCGATACTGACATTCAATCGCTGGGCCTCAACGGCGCCATTGACCTTGCGCAATCGGAACTGACTAACCGGCGTCTCGGTTGGATTCAAGGGGACTATTTAGTCTCCAGCCGCCCCCTGCCTGAACTTAACTTAACCATTCGTGTTTTGTCGGAAAAAGTGACCGTATTTTGGTCAGTGTTGAGTTTTGGGCTGGTTTGGTCGTTGCTCTTTGTGATTGTCTTTTTAACCATGCAATTAACCTATCAGCGCCGACTCAAGCAACGTCAATTTGAGCGCCTCCAAGCCGAAGCCAAACAAAAACTTGAGTTCTTAGTGATGGAGCGCACCGCCGAGCTCCACGCCGAGGTGCTTGAACGCTCACGCACGGAAGCCGCGTTGCGCCAGACACAAGATGAGCTCATTCAAGCAGCAAAACTGGCGGTACTCGGTCAGATGTCGGCCAGTATCAGCCATGAGCTCAATAATCCATTGGCAGCGATTCGCAGTTTCGCTGACAACGCTCGCCGCTTTCTGGCTAAAAGCCACCTCGATCGCGTTGATGATAACTTGCAGCGTATCTCCTCACTGACCGACAGAATGGCCAAAATCAGTAGCCAACTTAAATCCTTTACGCGCAAATCCGACAGCAATGATGTCTCCATTATGGCGCTAACTCCCGTGATCACCTCGGTGAAAGAGTTGGTCACACCGCAAATCAAATCATATCGAGTCGACTTCGAGGTTGAACTGGCGCCCGAACTGGGCAAAGTGGACATCAACGCAATCCAGCTTGAGCAAGTGCTGATCAATTTGATCACCAACGCCGCGCAGGCGGTCGAATCTCTCGACACGCGTAAGGTTCGCCTTAGCGCCAAGGTAGTGGATAAACAGGTGCAGATTGCCATAGACGACAATGGCCCTGGCATCGACCAACAAGCGGCCCTTCACCTCTTCGAGCCGTTTTACACCACCAAGAAAAACGGGCTGGGTCTTGGGCTCTCTATCTCTCAGCACATTATTGAGACCATGCACGGTGAGCTCACCGTTGGGACCTCTCCCCTTGGCGGCGCACGTTTTACTGTTTCGCTCCCTCTTGTTGAAAAGGAACTCTAATGCACGACGTATTCTTTATTGATGACGAAAGTGACATCCGCATTGCCATCGAACAGAGCTTCGAGCTTGAGGGGATCTCTGCCGATTTTTTTGCCTGCGCAGAAGATGCTCTGTTGGCCATCAAAGAGCATGGCATGCCAAAGGTCCTGATCACCGACATCTGTTTGCCCGGTCTATCCGGGGAAAACTTACTCACTTCCGTTTTGCATCAAGACAAGGATGTGCCGGTGATCCTGATTACCGGCCATGGTGACATCACCATGGCGGTCAATGCGCTGCATAACGGCGCTTACGACTTTATTGAAAAACCTTTTGCCATTGACCGTTTGATTGACACCACCAAGCGTGCCCTGGACAAACGGGCCTTAACGCTCGAAAACCAAGCGCTAAAGCGCAGCCTTAAGGCCAGTAATACACTGGGGCCAAGGATTATCGGCGACACCCCTAGCATCCAAGCACTGCGCGATACTATTGCGCACATCGCGGACACCAACGCCGACATTCTGCTGTTCGGCGAGACAGGAACCGGTAAAGAGCTGGTTGCGCGCTCCATTCACGAGCAGAGCTCTCGTCGTGAGGCAAACTTCGTCGCCATCAACTGTGGCGCCGTCCCTGAAAATTTGATTGAGAGTGAACTCTACGGTCACGAAAAAGGTGCGTTTACTGGCGCAGAGGCCAAACGCATCGGTAAGTTTGAGCACGCGCAAGGTGGCACGTTGTTTCTTGATGAGATCGAATCCATGCCCATGCAGGCGCAAATTCGTTTACTGCGCGTGCTGCAAGAGCGAGTGATTGAACGAGTTGGCTCAAATACCTTAATCCCGGTGGATATTCGCGTCATTGCCGCCACCAAAGTGGATTTAAAGCAAGCGTCAGCTCAAGGGACGTTTCGTGAGGATCTCTACTACCGTCTCAATGTCGTCACCTTGGATTTACCACCCTTACGTCAAAGAAAAGAGGATATCCCTGCCCTATTCCACCATTTTCTTCTGGTTGCCGCTGCGCGATATGGCAAAGCCGCGAATGCCTTGCCCGATGCCGATCTGCAAACACTGATGTGCCATGATTGGCCGGGTAACGTGCGCGAACTGCGCAACAGCGCCGAGCGCTTTGTGCTGCTTGGTAACCTTGGCCACCTCAATCCGAGCCAGTCGAGCGCCGAGGCAACACCGCTTGCCCTGCAAGTAGCAGAGTTTGAGAAAGCAGTGATTGAACAAGCGCTTGCCAGTACTTCTGGACGCATCAATGACACCATGACCTTGCTGCAAGTGCCGAGAAAAACCCTCTACGATAAAATGCAAAAGTATGGGATAGACAAGAGCGTCTACAAAAGTGATCAGCCAGAATAACATCGCCCCGGCATCGAAGCCGGGGCGATAACATGACAAGAGACGGTTCTATTTGGTGATGATTTCCGGCCCCATCAGTGTGGTCGGTAGCCAAGTGGATACCCAAGGCACATAAGTGACGATGATTAAGAACAAGAACATCACCGCTACCCACGGCAACGCCGCTTTGACCACTTGCATCATCGACATCTTCGCCACCCCGGCAGTAACAAAGAGGTTGAGCCCCACTGGCGGGGTGATCATCCCTATCTCCATGTTCACTACCATCATGATACCAAGATGAATAGGGTCGATACCCAACGCAATGGCGATCGGGAATACCAGCGGCGCGACGATAATCAACAGACCCGATGGCTCCATAAACTGACCGCCAATCAGCAGCAGCAAGTTGACCACAATCAAGAAGGTGATCGGCCCAAGCCCTGCCGAGAGCATGGATTCAGTGATCATTTGCGGAATGCGCTCTTCGGTTAATACGTGCTTAAGGATCAACGCATTGGCAATGATGAACAGCAGCATAATGGTCAGCTTACCGGCATCATACAGGGTGTGCTTGGTGTCTTTATGAACAAACGCTTGCAACACTTTCACTAACGCCGGTTTCTTGTTGGTTTTATCGGCAAATGGTCCCATGTCTTTGTAGACAAAGTTAGCTATAAAGAACGAGTATATCGCCGCAACGGCCGCCGCTTCTGTTGGCGTGAACACGCCCCCGTAGATACCGCCAAGGATGATCACCACCAGCAACAAGCCCCAGCTGGCGTCTTTCGCAGCGGCAAGCATCTCGCCCCAACCGACGAACGGTTGTTTCGGTAAGTTCTTCACGCGCGCAGCAATGTAAATGGCGATCATTAACATCACACCGGCTAACAGGCCTGGGATCACGCCACCAAGGAACATACGTCCCACTGAAACATCGGTCGCCGCCGCATACACCACCATCACAATCGATGGCGGGATCAAAATGCCGAGCGTACCCGCGTTACAAATCACGCCAGCTGCAAACTCTTTGGAGTAGCCATTTTTGATCATACCGGCAATCACGATACTACCGATTGCGACCACCGTCGCAGGCGATGAGCCAGACAAGGCCGCAAACATCATACACGCGACTACCGACGCCATCGCCAAGCCGCCACGGAACCAACCCACCATCGCAATCGCAAAGCGAATGATGCGTTTTGCCACACCGCCGGTCGACATAAAGCTCGAGGCGAGGATGAAGAACGGAATCGCTAATAAGGTGTAGTGGCCCGCAAAGGCGTTAAATAGGGTTTGTGCTACCGACGCTAGGGAAGCATCAGAGTGCATCATCAAAAAGAGAATACTCGATAGGCCGAGTGAGACTGCGATAGGCACACCAATCAGCATGAAGCCAATCACCATCACGAACAAAAACAAAATATCCATGGCTTAGCTCTCCTTGCCGTTTTTCTTGGTGGGCTCCATGGCCTCTCCCGCTTCACCGAGTTCTTCTTTCAGTGCTTCTAGCTCTTCTTCCGCTTCGTGACCTGCAATCAATCGATCCAACTTGCCGGTGGCAATTTGCAGCGTCAGTTGCAAAAAGCGGAACGTCATTAGCGCCATGCCAATGGGTAGAGCCATGTAGGGGATAAAACGCGGCAGTTTTTCATAGCGCTCGCCTTCATTGAGCCAATCGGCTAAAAACTGCAATATCTCAGGCATTGGGATATCGTCCGTCTCATACCAAGCTCTCTCAGTGGCAAACGGATACCAGTAGTTCCAAGAGCCTACCAAAAGCAGAATGGAGAAGGCCAAACAGCATCCAGCGGCCATCAAGGCGTAGGTTTTGCGCATGCCCGGCGACACCATGTTGATGATGACGTCAACGCCGATGTGGAAGTGTTTTTTGACACCGTAAGAGGCGCCGACCAGCACCATCCAGGCAAACATAAATACGGTCAGTTCGAGGGCCCAAAGAATATTACTGTTAAAAACATAACGAAAGACGACGTTGGTGAACGTCAGCAGGGTCATAGCGCCAAGGAAAAAGGCAATTAAGGTTTCCTCAATCGCATCGGTCACTTGTCCTATTTTGGCAAAGATTGACTGTTCCATAGTGTGATCACTTTTGGTTCCACCCTTTTGCAGCAGGCTCCTCCTCGAGAAGGAGCCTGTATAGGGTGTGTATTGTTATCTGTAGAGGGTATTATTTGTTCGACGCCAACGCCGCTTCAATCAGATCGGCACCGATGTCTTTCTCAAACTTCTTCCATACTGGCTTAAGCGCGTCCACCCATTGCTGACGCTGCTCTGGCGTCAACTCACGCACTTCAGCGCCCGCTTCAATAACGTACTGCTTGTTCGCCATTTCCACTTTTGACGACTCTGCGTTACGTGTGTCGGTGACCTCTTTGATGATGGTCGCCAGTTGGTCTCGCTGATCATCAGGTAACCCATTCCAGAAATCATTTGAGGTCACGACTAAGTAATCAAGAATGCCGTGGTTGGTTTCAGTAATGCCATCTTGAACTTCGAAGAATTTTTTACCGTAGATGTTTGACCAGGTGTTCTCTTGGCCATCAATAACTTTGGTTTGCAAGCCGCCATACACTTCTTTGAACGACATTTTCTGTGGGTTGGCCCCTAGCTGCTCAAACTGAGCGACAAGGACATCAGACGCTTGTACGCGGAACTTCAACCCTTTTGCATCTTCAGGGACAAGCAACGGTTGGCTCGCTGACATCTGCTTCATGCCGTTATGCCAAAACGCAAGACCTTGAACACCACGACGTTGCATCGCGTTTTTCAGCTTCTCACCCGCTTCTGAGTTCTGGAAGCGATCCACCGCTTCCACGTCTTCAAACAAGAACGGCAGATCGAAGATGCGGTACTTTTTGGTGAATTTCTCAAACTTTGAAAGAGAAGGGGCTGCGAGTTGGACATCACCATTGAGTAACGCTTCAAGTACCTTGTCATCATCGTAAAGGGTCGAGTTTGGGAAAACCTGCATACAGACTTTGCCATTCATCTCTTCATTGACACGCTTTTCAAGCAGTGACGCCGCAATCCCTTTCGGGTGCTTGTCGGTATTGGTCACGTGACTGAACTTGATCACCGTCTCGCCAGGATCGCAATTTGCAGCGGCGTTGAAGCTGGTGACAGCAAGAATTGAGGCAGATAGTAGGGTCAAAGGCTTTAACATTATTATTCTCCTTGTGGATTGAGCAACCCCATCACTGGGTGTTGTATCAAGTAAGCAGCAATAAACTGGCCAACTTAGAGAGAAAGATCAAAAACAAACAAAAACATAGACTTATATAACACGAGAGAGTCAGAGATGCGTTCCCAGCGCCAAATCGAGAAATAAATGTGTGGAAATCCACCCATGAGAAAGAGCGCAATGGGTCAGTTTACACACCATTAACAAAACAGACACAAAAAAGGCAGCACCATGCTGCCAAAACGTCCCTATAAAGAGGAGCACACTCTTCACCTCAGACTGCAAGCCTAGCCTGAATTCCCCCCCGTGAATATGACCGAAGAGTGCGCTCAATACGTGTATCAATGAAAATCGATACGTTGCTCTGTGTCGGCGTCAAAGAACACCGCTTTGGATAGGTCAAAATGCAACGGCGCAACCTGACCGACCTTGGCATCAAACTCAGGTGAGAGGCGACACGCCACTTCCTGATCGTTGACCTTAATCATCGCAATCGTATCTGGACCCGTCGGTTCTAGCACTTCAAGTTGCAGATTCAGCGCAGTGGTGGCGCTTGAGTCCGCATTCTCACTTTCAGTAATGTGCTCAGGTCTAAGGCCAATCACGATCTCTTTGCCGTCTTGCTCGCGCATAGAGGCCGGCAGCTTGATGTGGTGCTCCTGACCATTGCCCCCTTTCACTTTAATCACCGGCTGATCATCACTATCGAGATCGACCATGGTTTTGATGAAGTTCATTGAAGGCGATCCCATAAAGCCGGCGACAAACATATTGTTCGGCTTGTTGTAGATCTCTTTCGGGGTGCCCAGTTGCTGTAACTCACCGTCTTTCATTACCGCGATACGATCGGCTAACGTCATGGCCTCGATTTGGTCGTGCGTCACGTACACAATCGTGGTGTTGAGCTGCTGATGCAGACGTTTGATCTGGTGACGCATCTCAACACGTAACTTAGCATCAAGGTTTGAAAGCGGTTCGTCAAAGAGGTAAAGCTTAGGTCTGCGAGCCAGTGCACGTCCCATCGCGACACGTTGACGTTGACCACCAGAAAGTTGCGACGGTTTGCGATCCAACAGATGGTCGATTTGCAACATTTTCGCCACTCGCTGCACTTCCGCTTCAATTTCATCCGCCGGCATTTTGCGGATTTTCAACCCAAAGGCGATGTTACCATGCACCGTCATATTGGGGTAAAGCGCGTAAGACTGAAACACCATCGCGATGTCTCTGTCTTTTGGCTCAACGCTGGAGACATCGCGCCCATCGATGACGATTTCACCCGAGCTGATCCCTTCAAGACCGGCTATAGTGTTCATCAATGTCGATTTACCACAGCCAGAAGGACCCACCAGAATCAGGAATTCACCTGAATCAATACTGATATCAATACCCTTAAGTGTTTCTTGCTCCGCCTTAGGGTAGGTTTTGCGGATCTGTTTAAGTTCTAGTGTTGCCATTGTAATTATCCTTTTACTGATCCTGCCGTCAGGCCTCGAACAAAGTATTTTCCTGCCAGTACGTAAACAAGCAGTGTCGGCAATGCCGCAATAATCGCTGCCGCCATATCCACGTTATATTCCTTCACCCCGGTACTGGTGTTGACCAAGTTATTAAGCGCCACGGTAATAGGCTGGGTTTCTGAGCCCGAATAGACCACCCCAAATAGGAAGTCGTTCCAAATCGCCGTGAACTGCCAAATCACCGTGACCATGATGATGGGCGTAGAGAGCGGTAAGAGAATCTTAAAGAAGATGGTAAAGAAGCCTGCGCCATCCAGCTTCGCCGCTTTAACCAGCTCATCAGGAATACCGATGTAGAAGTTGCGGAAAAACAGCGTGGTAAAGGCCATACCGTAGATGACGTGAACGATCACCAAACCTGTCGTGGTGTTGGCTAGACCCAATTTTCCCAGTACCGCGGCCATTGGCAGCAAAATCACCTGGAATGGAATAAAGCAACCAAACAGCAACAAGCTGAAGAACAAGTTTGAGCCTTTAAACTGCCACTTTGTCACCACGTAACCATTAAACGCCCCCAGTAAGGTTGAAATCGCCACCGCGGGAATGACCATCTGGAACGAGTTCCAGAAGTAACCTTTGACGCCTTCACATTTTACGCCCGTACAAGCGCTGTCCCACGCTTTGTACCATGCGTCCCATACCCACTCGGTCGGCAACGACATCAGGTTACCGGCCTTGATGTCTGGCAAGGTTTTAAATGAGGTGATCACCATGACAAACAGCGGCATCAAGTACACTAAGCAGAAGAATAGCAACCCGGCATAAATCATCAGGCGAGCCATGTTCATGTTTTTGGTCATGACTTCTTCTCCCTAAGTTCTGAGTACAAATATGGCACCAAGATGGCCAATATCCCGGCCAGCATCATCATGGCACTGGCAGCACCTAGGCCAATTTGGCCACGGGTAAAGGAGTGCGCGTACATAAAGAGCGCAGGTAAATCTGAGGAGTAACCCGGGCCACCGGCCGTCATGGCGGTAACGAGGTCAAAACTCTTGATCGCAATGTGCGAGGTAATAATTACGGCGCTGAAGAACACCGGACGTAAACAAGGCAAAATAATTTTCATGTAGATGGTCGGTAGATTCGCGCCATCAATTTGCGCCGCTTTGATGATCGATGAATCAATGCCGCGCAAGCCCGCTAAAAACATCGCCATCACAAAGCCAGAGGATTGCCACACCGCTGCTATCACCAGCGTGTACACCGACATTTCAGAATTGACTAGCCAGTCAAATTTGAAGCTGGTGAAGCCCCAGTCTTGCATTAGTTTTTCGATACCCAGACCTGGGTTGAGAATCCACTTCCACGCAGTACCCGTCACGATAAAGGACAGGGCCATTGGGTAGAGGTAGATAGTTCGGATCGCCCCTTCTTGGCGAATATTTTGATCCAGCAAGATAGCCAAACCAACGCCTAACACAATGGCGACCAACATAAACATCAGGCCAAAAATGCCTAGATTGGAAATGGACGTAATCCAACGATCATTTTCCATTAGCCTTTCATACTGAGCAAAGCCGACAAACTTAAAGCTCGGTAGGAAACGCGAGTTCGTCAATGACAATGCCGCCGTCCAAAAAATGTAGCCGTAGATACACACCACGGTCACTAACATAGTCGGCGCAAGTACAATTTTCGGCAGCCAGCGTTGCAACCTGTCTGCAAAGCTGAGCTTTGGTGCAGACTTGTTTGCATTCCTAGATACAACATGCTCCATAACGATTCCTTACGTCTTCTCATCTGACACCATCACCGTCAGATGGTTAAGGAAAGGGCGCTTGGCTCCCCACAAGCCGAAGCGCCCTTTGGGGTGTGAAGTAATGCTAAGCGAAGGTTAGAAAATCGCCGCTTTTACCGCTTTTGACAGTTTCTGTGCCGCTTCTTTTGGATCCGCATTCGCATCGTTGAAGAAGTTGGTTACGACGTCATAGATAGCACCTTGCGCGTAGCTGGTCGTCGCTAGACCGTGCGCCATACTTGGCACTAGGTCACCCGACTCGGCACTGGCTTTAAAGGTTGCCATCGAATCCAATGCACACTGGTCAAACGCGCTCATGTCCATATCCAGACGTACTGGTATCGAACCTTTGTTGAGGTTGAAGACTTCTTGGAACTCTTTGGTCAAGATGGTTTTCGCCAGATCTTGCTGCGCTTTTTGGTTATCAGCATTGCTGAGCTCAAAGAACGCAAAGCTATCGATGTTGAAGGTGAACTGACCGTCAGTACCTGGCGCTGGTGCACAGATGTAATCCTTACCCGGTACTTTACCTGCAGCAGAGAACTCACCTTTCGCCCAGTCACCCATGATTTGCATGGCGGCTTCACCGTTAATCACCATAGAGGTGGCAACGTTCCAGTCACGACCTGGTGAGTTGGCGTCGATGTAATCGCGCATTTTCTTAAACTTGGTGAACACCTCGACCATTTTGTCGCCAGCGAGCACATCCATATCTAAGTCGACAAACGCTTTGTTGTAATCTTCACTGCCGAGCACATCGAGCGCCACCGCTTCAAAGACTGTCGCGTCTTGCCATGGTTGGCCGCCGTGCGCCAATGGAATGTAACCTGCTGCTTTGATCTTGTCGGCTGCAACGAAGAACTCATCCAATGTCTTCGGCAGTTCTACGCCGGATTTTTTCAATACTTCTGGGTTTGCCCATACCCAGTTAACACGGTGAACGTTCACTGGCACGGCGACGTATTCGCCATCAAACTTCATCACTTTAGTGACCACCGAAGGCAAGATGCTGTCCCACTTCTCTTGATTGGCCGTGTCATCAAGTGAGGTCAAAAAGCCTAGGCCGCCCCATTCTTGAATGTCGTGACCTTTGATTTGTGCCGCTGACGGTGGGTTGCCCGATACAGCGCGGGTTTTCAACACGGTCATCGCAGACTCACCGCCACCACCAGCAACCGCAAAGTCTTTCCAGCTGTGGCCTTGCTCTTCGAGCATCTGTTTCAATACCGCTGCAGATTTTGCTTCACCACCGGCAGTCCACCAGTGGAGTACTTCGACTTCACCCGCTTGGGAGAAAGCAGAGGCAGCAAGGAGGGATAAGGTAAGTAGGGTTTTCTTCATTTTCATTGTTATCTTCCATGTTTTTGGATTAGACATCTGGGTCGACGTCAAACTGACCCGTTCACTTCGTGCTTGAACGTTATTGAGTCTATCCGACTAGAAAAAGAAGATTGAAACAAATCGTAAAGCCAATGTAACAATTCAGTTACATTACACTTCAAGGCCAGGTGGAATAAAGAGTTGCGCGCGTAAACCACGCTGCGGGAGATTACTAATAATGAGATCTCCGCCGTGTCCGTGCAAAATGTTGCGGCAGATGCCAAGCCCAAGGCCGTGACCTTGATCATCTTCTGCCAAACGAAAGTAAGGTTCAAACACCGCTTCCAACTTATCTTCTGGAATACCCGGGCCGCAGTCATCAATCGTCACCGTGATCCACTCGCGCTGAACTTCTATCGTGACAGACGCACGCTTACCATATTTCACTGCGTTATCGAGCAAGTTAGTAAGCACTCGCTTAATCGCCAATGGCTTCGCCACGATAGGCTCCATAGTCATCGGGGTAAAGTCGACGCAATGTTGCTTGTGGTTCATGGGCTCAATAACAGAGAGGATCATCTCATTGAGGTCAATGTAGGCATTGTTCTCGTGCAAGTCGGTATCGCGCACACATTGAAGCGCGCCTTTAACCATCATTTCCAACTCGTCGAGGTCTTTATTGAATTTGCTGCGTTTCACGTCACTTTCCAGTAGCTCGGCTCGCAGCCTTAGACGCGTAATTGGTGTTTTTAAGTCATGTGAAATGGCAGAGAACAGATGCTCACGGTCGGCAGTGTAGCGCCGAATACGCTGCTGCATACGATTGAACGCGCGCGTCGCCACCACCAGTTCACGAGCGCCATCTTCGGCCAAAGGCGGCTGATCGACATCCATACTCATGTCATTGGCGGCTTTGGCCAAACGCTTCAAGGGTTTCACTTGACGACGCATCAGTAAATAGGTCAACGCAAGCAGTAAGGTGGTGGAAAAGAAGAGGAATAAAATCTGCTCTCGGCCAATCAAGGTGTCATCCAACGTCACGTATGGTGCCGGCAACAAGGCGGCGATGTAGAGCCACTCGTGCTCATTCAGTTCGATTTGTACCACCAATACCGGAGGATCAATCGGTGATAATGTGAGCGTGTGATGCGCCCACGATTTCGGTAAATCGTGCAAATAGATGTCGTTTTTTAGCAAGCGCAGGTTTTCTGGCTGGGAGAAGTTGACGTCTATCGAGCGAGCGCGAGGCAGCTTCTGTTTGAGCACCGTTGTCACGGCATTGATTGAGGCGCGCTTTAGGCGTGTGTCGTCAATCGGGTCGACAATCAATCGCTCTTTGTTGAACGAGACAAAAAAGCGCGTGCCACCCATATTGCGAATTTGATCGAGCACGATATGGCGATAGCCAGTCGGCAGAGACTGAAAAAAAGTCACCGTAGAGGCAAACATGTTGGCCATGCTTTGCGAGGCGTCTCGGATCCCTGCAAGCTCTTTGTGCTTAGACTCGGTATACCAGATGGAGGTGGCTATGCCCTGCGCGATCACCACCGCCAACACGGTAAGTCCGAGTGTCCGGGTCACCAACGAATTGGGTTTCAGTAAGCGTAATAACCACTTCATCACGTTGCCTGACTCAGTGAGATATTAATGTTCAACGCTAACGGGAACGGCAAGAATATAGCCGTTGCCACGCATGGTTTTGATGTACTGAGGGTATTTGGCCGAGTCACCCAACCGATGGCGTAACCGGCTGAGCTGCACATCGATACCACGCTCAAAAGGCAGCGCTTCTCTGCCCCGGGTCGCAAAGGAGATGGTGTCTCTATCCAGCACTTCATTGGGGCGAGTAAGAAACAGCATCAGCAGGGCAAAATCACTCCCGGATAAATCGTGTTGTTCCCCTGTCGTGGTATGGGTAATTTTGTGCGCCAAGGTATCGAGCTGCCAATCGCCAAATACGATGGTTTTTGGCAAGCTGGTTGGCTCCGAGCCTTTCTCTTCGACCACTTGGGCGCGGCGCAGTACCGCTTTGATTCTCGCCATCAACTGACGCGGATTGAACGGCTTAGCGATGTAATCGTCGGCACCGAGCTCAAGGCCCACCACCTGATCCATATCATCCGACACCGCCGTTAGCATAATGATGGGCACGTTGGATTCACGACGAATCGCCTGGCACAACGCAAAGCCATCTTCGCCGGGTAACATCACATCCAACAAAATCAGATCAGGGTAACCTTTTTGATCGAGATGCTGCTTAAGGGCTTGTCCTTCTGCCACGGCTTCCACATGGAAGCCCGATTTAGACAAATACTCATCCAAAAGCTCGCGGATCTCCTGATCATCATCCACAACAAGTATTTTACTGTTCATTTCGCCAATCACTGCCTATGGTGTTAGCTCACAGTCTAGACAGTTCTCAGCATGGGTGTGACGGATAAATCCTTATTTTTTGAACAGAAAACAAATGGAGCTCACAAGTTTTTAACATTAAGCGAGTCATCTATCAGTAGATGGTCAATTAAGAAGAACAACTGATTTCAAGCCGTTTGCCCCAATCCGGTGGCAACGCCGCAAAATGTTCAAAATTCGGGTGCTCGTCGTACGGAGATTGCAGCACCATCGCGAGCTCGTTGACCAGTTGATAATCACCCTGCTCGGCGTTGTCGATCGCCATCTGCGCCAAGTAATTTCGTAGAATGTATTTGGGGTTTACCTGACGCATCGCAGCGCATCGGTCATGGGCGCTAACAGGCGATCCGCTCTCATCCACTTCACATTCACAGCGCGCTAAATAGAGCGACAACCAGTCACTCGCGGCCCCTCTATCAACAAATAAATCGATGACGTTCTGCTCTGGTTCACTATCGAGCATCGACAATGCGCGCATAAAGCGGCAATAGTCAACGCTCTGCTGAGCCAATAACTCAAACATGGCACTAAAGAGCTGGGGGTCTTGCTCTAATTTGGTCTTGAGGCCTAATTTTTTGCGCATAATGGCGCTAAATTCGCGGTTTAGCACTGACTCAAACTGACCGAGCCCCTGCTCCAGATCCGCTTTATCGACCAGCGGTGACAACGCATGGGCAAGCGCGGACAAATTCCACAATGCGATGCGAGGCTGCTGATCAAACGCATAACGCCCTTGGTAGTCGGAGTGGTTGCAGATAAGTTGCGGATCATAATCATCCAGAAAACAAAATGGCCCGTAATCAAACGTCTCACCAAGGATCGACATATTGTCCGTGTTCATGACGCCGTGCGCAAAGCCCACCGCTTGCCACATAGCGATCATGTGAGCGGTGCGCTCGACGATCTGTTCAAACATCGCCAAATAAGGTTTAGTAGCGGTTTGACACTCTGGCCAATACCACTCAATCGCTTTGTCTGCCAACAGACGCAGTTCACTCAGCTGATTGGTGTAAAAGAAATGCTCAAAGTGACCAAAACGTAGGTGGCTGCGCGCCACACGCAGCAGCAATGCACCGCGCTCCTGTTTTTCTCGATAGACGGGGGTATCGCTGGCGAGCATACCAAGAGCGCGAGTGGTTGGAATGCCCAAACCCGCCATCGCTTCACTGCCCAAATACTCACGAATGGTTGAGCGTAGGACCGCTCGTCCATCACCCATACGTGAATACGGCGTCAATCCCGCCCCCTTAAGATGTAAATCGTAGACTTCACCTTTGGCGTCCTTTAGCTCTCCGAGTAATAATCCACGACCGTCACCTAAATCAGGGTTGTAGACCCCAAACTGATGCCCCGCGTACTTCATGGCTAATGATGGCCAATCTTCAACGCGTTGCTCGCCCGCCAAAAACGCTTTTAGATCGCCCGATGGCAGGGACTCATCCAGTGAAAACTGTGCGGCGAGCGGTGCGTTCCAACTTACCCAACGCGTGTTGTTAAGTGGCGTTGCTGCAACAGGCGTGTAAAACGCCTTAGGCAGTTGATAAAAACGGTGAGTAAGCGCTAAAGATGACAACGAGGACATAGACGGCCCAATGTAATGAGTGTTGTCGCCGACGTTAGCAAAATGTTGCAGAGAGTAGCAAGAGAAAGTGTGAGCGGGATTGAAAAAGAGCGCTCGAGATAAGAAAGCCTGAGATGGCCGATAAGATAAGCAATAAAGAGAAAGGCTGCCTTAATCAAAGACTAAGGCATCGCCTCTATACTGTATCGGAAGTACGATATCGATCGCGTGACGAAATACAGCCCGATAATCGACTAAATCAGTGCGAAAACGCCCAGAATACCGACCAATGAGAACAGGCAAGTACGGCTAATCACACCAAAGTTAGTGGGTTCGATCATTTCATGATGTTGCATAGATTCTCCTCGTTATTTTTCTCTTTATGACAACTTAATTACAATATGATGAAATCTTCGTTTTATCTCAAGCCCAATCTGTGTGAATTTTTTGTGACAAGATCACGAAACCTTCTTCATTATCACGAAGAAAAACAAGGCGTTAAAAACAGATTGTAGGAGAAAAAGTGCGCTGAAAGAAAATCAGGCGCTTAGCGCAAGGAAAGCGTGATTCGCACGAAGTCTTCGTCTTCGTAATCCATTTGGTGATCAAAAATCGAAGACGTGTAGATAGTGCGCAAAAACGCGTGCTTTTCACCGTGCGCACCACGCATTAGCATAGAGACGCTTTGTACCAAGCGATTTCGGCGGTCAAAGTGACCATTGAGATCGGCAGACAGCACGCACAACAGACACCCTGTCGGGTTATACGCTAAGTCTACCGCTTCAGGGCTTGAGACGAGAACGGTGGTATTGAGCTCTTTTTCCAACTGATTAATCAGCAGCAAGAAGCTATCAAGATGAGGTAACTCGTCTCCACTCACTGGGCTCAATAAGTTATCGAGCATGGCTTCCATATCGAGGCGCTGCGAGCGCGCATGGGTCACCATAGAGCGCACTTTCTTTTTGAACGGCTTGTATTTCTTACTGTTGGCGGCTTTATTCAGCCATGCAGAAAGAATGTCGTTGATGTCATTGCGCGATTTTCGAGCCAGTACTTGTCCGTTGTGGTTGGTGCGCAAATGCAACAATGCATGCAGCGCCAATTCAGACAGGAGAGGTTCAAACTCGGGTTTAATTTTGGAATGAATACTGCGCATTATGACTGGAAGCTAACTGAAACTCGCGGAGAAAGTGGTCGTTTGAAACACGAAAAGGACCGCTATGCTACCGAAAACCCTTCGCCATGTACAGATGCGAAACGGCACAAGCAGGCAAAAATAATGCCAATCTAAAAAAAGCCCCAAACCCAAGAGTGTGAGGCTTAAGCTCATCAACCGTTGTGCGAGTCCCGATCACGCACAACAATTACTTCGCTATTTGGCGAGCTTACTCAGTACGCGCTGTAACAGTTGGATACGTGGCTCGATAGACTCAAGCAGTAAGTACTCTTGATCGCTGTGGAATCCCGCACCAATCGGACCTAATCCATCAAGTGTAGGCACACCTAGGATCGCTGTGCAGTTGGCATCTGAACCGCCGCCTACCGCTTGCCAACCCATTTGGATTGACAACTCATCGGCCGCTTCCTCTACCAACGCCATCAAACGCTCGGTTTTGTCACTCGGTACCATGGATGGCTTGTAAGCTTCACGCTCAAGGGCAACACGCACACCGTCAACAAATGGCGTCGAGGTTAAGCCATTCAGGCGCGTATCGACATCGTCATACTCTTCGTTGCTCCAAAAGCGCACATCGACGATCACTTGGGCGAAATCTGGAACAATGTTTGCGCCTGCGCCACCTGAAACCACACCGGCGTTCAAAGTGGTGCCTGACTCAAAATTGGTCATCTCATTCATGGCGAGAATCCAGTTTGCCATTTCCGTCACGGCGCTACGGCCTTTCTCTGGCTCATTGCCCGCATGTGCTGCGATACCATGAAAATCAATCTTGTAACGCGCCATGCCTTTACGAGCTTTGACCAAGCTGCCATCGGCGCGCGCCGCTTCCGCCACAAGAACGTGTTTGGCGTTTTTCGCGACCGATTGCAACCAATCTTGCGAGTAAAGTGAACCGGTCTCTTCATCTGGGTTCATGCAGATACAGATCGACAGCGCATCCAATACGCTTGCCTCAAGGTCACGCATCGCATACACCACATTGAGCAAGCCTGATTTCATATCAGACACACCTGGGCCGTAAGCTTTCTCTGCATCGACCGTCATCGGACGCTGCGCAGCGGTGCCGACAGGAAAGACGGTATCCATGTGACCAATCAGCATCACATCGATCTGCTCAGCGTTAGGTTTGTTGCGAATTTCAAGCCCGACACCCGCTTTGGTGCAGTCAATGCGTTTGACGTTCCAGCCACCCATCTCGAGGAACTTCTGCTCAAACTGCTGAGCGATGACCTCAATGCCCTCAGTGGTGTACGTGCCGCAATCGACATTGACTAGCGGGCGTAGCTCATCTAAATACGTTTGGAGAGAAAATGACATCGCCTCCCCCTTACACAAATAGGTTCATGACAAGCATGGCGCCAAATGCGTTGAGTACCGAAATGGCAATCATCACCGGGATGTAGCGTCCTTCAGTACCAATTGGTCCGAGGATACGACCCATGTATTGAATCTGTGAACCCATCAAGTAGATGGCAGGCGCAAGAATCGCTATGTGCGCGCCATTGAGAATACCTTGGTCAAATAGGGTGATCACGACACCAACCGCGCCGCCCATTGACATCCATGCACCAATCAGTACCGCTGCCGCTTCACCAGGCAGACCAAATACCGCCATCACAGGTGCAAACACAGTACCCATCAGATCCAATGCGCCCGTGATTTGCAACGCCGCAATGATCACAAACGCCATCAATACGTTTGGCACCGTCGATGTGGTTGCAATCACCCAGCCTTTTTTCGCGCCTTCGACGAAGATGTCCGTCACCATTGGCTTTTTCGCTTTTACGTCACCCATTATGCGGTCTCCTCGGTCAGTGTTTCTTTGTTTTGCTTGTCGTCAGATTTCTCTTCTTTGCCTTCCGTCAGATTGACGTAAATGCGGAATAGGTTCGCACCAATGATCTTAAATGCGAACATGACTAATACCGCAAGGCCGATAGACGAAGTTACCGCGAGAGAGCCGTCCGCGAGCGTTAACGTAAATAGAACCGCACCAGATGAGAAGAAGTTGACAATGGTCGCGCCTGCCGTGAACTGGAACATAGTGAACACATCGGTTTCACGCTTGGTCAGTTGGCCTTCGTCTTTCAGCTGACGCGTCATCGCCGCGCCTGCATCTGTACTTTGCAAAGAGGCGATCAACGCCAAGCCCGTGTTACCCGGAATGCCCATGATTGGACGAAGCAGTGGCGTCAGCAGCTTACGCGCCGCTTCCAGTGCACCGTAATGCTCAAGCACATTGATCATGCCAAGCGCAAACATCACAGTAGGAATAAGAGTTAAAGCGAAAATGAAGCCATCACGCGCACCACTACCACCGACACCACGGAAAGAAGTGGTCGCGGCTTGAACGCCATCCGCGGTTTCTGTCACGCCGTGCGCAACTTTACCGAAAGAGCCATTGAGCGTCGTAAAGTCCAACACGCCATACCATTCATTGGATTGCATCAGACCAGAGAAAAACACAACCGCAAACGCCAGCGCAATGTAGCAGCCGATCGTTACCTTGCGTTCAGATTGAACCGGAGTCGTCATCAAGATACCTATCTATTTGTTGGGGAAAAGCGCGGCGAATGTACTCCCTAGCGACGTGCTAGATAGATGATCAAAATCAAGTAGAAGGCGGAAGGTGAGCGTAATCATTCTGTCACACTTACGATTGTGACATTGATCACATTTGGGATATTTAGCCAACAATTAGATCTCAAACAGGCATTTAATCCGCCAATCAGTGATAACAAGTTGGCAATGCGGATATTAGCTCCTTTTCTGCTTTTGCCTCCACCAGTCTTTGAGTAAAGAAATCACAATAACGGAAAGCCCAATGGGGAAAACCACATTCCAAGTGACCATTGACAAAGTGGGCAACCAGCCTGCGTCACTCACGTCACCAATCAGAAAGGCGCTATACAGGAAGTACAAGCCCAAAAAGAGCCCTCCTTCCAGTCGACTGACTATCGCACCTGTCAACATCAGAGGTAAGCACAACAAAGCGACGCCAAGCATGATCGGGAAGTCCTGCGAGACGAGCTGCTCGTTGCCAACAAGTCCTTCACCACTAAACAGACCGGATATACCCAAAACCGCCAACAAATTGAACGTATTACTACCAACGACGTTCCCGACAGCGATGTCTCTTTGTCCTTTGAAGCTCGCCACTATCGACGTCACGACCTCAGGAAGAGAGGTGCCGATGGCTAGAATCGTCAAACCAATCATCGCTTCGCTAACCCCAAAGGCTCGCGCAATGTTCACTGCGCTACTCACCAACAGGTTCGCGCCCGCAATCAGTAGAATTAAACCAACGACGAGCCATAACACACTCTGCCATACTGGTTGGTGCCCCTGCGTCAATGAAGCGACTTCATCGTCACTCGCCTCTGCCGCTTCGGTCTCACTGCGCTTCCCCTGAACAAAAAGAAACGCGGTGTAAACAACCAATAACGCGACTAAAATCCCACAATCCAGTAGGCTTAATCGCCCATCTGTCGCCATATAGAAGACCAACGCACTTAAACCAACCATGATGGGAACATCTTGGCGAATCAACTGCTTTGAGATGGTGAGTGGCGTAATGACGGCCGCTAAACCTAGGATAAACAGAACGTTAAAAATGTTACTGCCGACAACGTTGGCTATTGCCAGTTCGGTCTTATTGGAAACGGCAGAATTGATACTCACAGCCAACTCGGGCGCACTGGTGCCAAAAGCGACAACCGTTAGACCAATAACCAGACTTGGAATACCCACTTTGGCAGCGAGTCTCGCTGCCCCTTTTACCAACCCGTCAGCTCCGGCAATCAACAACATCAAACCCAAAACTAAAAGAAGATAATCCATGTCTACCTCACCCACTCGAAGGCCAATTCACACCAAGAACGCATTCAGCGTTGAACAAGCTAAAATAACTCGAATTGATGAATAAAGCTCGATCAATTCGAGCCTTATCGCTTAGTACAATCGAGTCACAGCTCATGGCTGATAACTGCGCCTTAGATATGGCCTACACAGCCGATGATTACTGGTCCAAAATGACCTCAAAACCGCCATAAATGATTCGTTTACCATCGAACGGCATAGGATTTTGCTCTGGACTCATTCGCGGATCATCCGAGATCTGTTGCCATGCCAGATCTCGGACTTCTTTTGATGGCCACACAACCCATGAGAACACCACGGTTTCGTTGTCTTGCGCTTTCACAGCCATAGGAAACGACGTCACCTCTCCATCCGGCACTTCATTCCCCCACGTTTCCACCACCCTTAAGGCACCGAAATCTTTGAACATTTCGGCGGCGATTTCTATGTGTGCCATGTATTTTTCTTTGTTCGCTGTCGGTACAGCCGCTACAAATCCATCAACGTATGTCATGATCACTCTCCTCTTATGTGGAGTAGTAACCATAGCCCACCAACGCGGGAGTGGATCACTTGTTGTTGACTGACACGCAATCCTTCAATGTGAGGTCATTTTTGGACAAAGACGTTTTCGTCCACTATCTGTAAGACGTCGTTGGACAGAAATCATTTAGGCGCTTCGGACGAAATCTACCCTTCAATGAGTTTTCCACTTCCCAAATCGCAAAACGGCACCATTTTTTGGGAAGCTGAAATGAAAGGTTCAGGACAAATGTCATCGACTTTAGCGCCAGCTTCGTAGCGTTTAATAGCTTTAATTATTTGCGCTTCGGTGTAACGTTTTTTCATTTTGAGATCTCCATTTTTTCAGTGTTTTAGAAATTTCACCTTTGTCATGGTTTTAATTTAGGTGGAGAGGTCAGCTGAGAAGTTACTCGAAGTTGAAGCCATGAAGGACGTCGTCTCAAAAAAGTGGTAACGCCCTCTTCTCGAAAGCTTATAGTCCGCTATCTCATTGATGCTCATAAATTGAGTGAAAGAGTGGCCTGTAGGGTTGCGTGTTTGAGTCGAACGGCGTTTCGATATCATCCTAAGACCCCAGCTGACAATGGGATTCGAGAGCGCTTGAAAGAGCTTGCAGTACAATACTCTCGTTACGGCTATCTGATGCTCCATGGTTTACTCAAGGCTGAAGGCGTAGTTGTGAATAAGAAGCACACCTATCGTCTATACACGGAAGAAGGGCTGCAAGTCAGAACCCAAAAACGCAAAAAGCTACATCGTTCTCGAATGGTCATGGATCTACCGGCCCGCTCTAATCAACGCTGGTCGATGGATTTTGTGTCTGATCAGCTAAGTAATGGAAGACGTTTTAGCGTAATCAATGTCGTTGATGACTTTTCACGATAAGTGATTGGACAACTTGTGTCCGTATCAATCAGTGGCCAGCAAGTTGCTCGCTTTTTAACTCAACTGATTGAGGTACGCAATAAGTCTGAGAGCATTGTTTGCGACAACGGCCCAGAGTTCACCAGCAAAGCCATGTTCTTTTGGTCCAAGACGACATCGGTAACACTCGCTTTTATCCAGCCTGGTAAACCCACACAAAACGCCTTTGTGGAGAGCTTAAATGGTAAGTTCAGAAATGAGTGCCTCAATCAACACTGGTTCCGAACATTGGATGAAGCGCGGTACGAGATCAATTTATGGAGAGAGCACTACAATCAAGTTCGACCTCATAGCTCTCTCAACTACATGACGCCGGTTGAGTATGCAAATCAAGCAGCGTAAGGATAAAACCTCATCGAGGTGGTGGTACTAATCTCGGGGAAAGGTCAGTCTCACACCAAATGAGTCGGAGCGGCTTTACTGGCAAACTTATAAAACCGTGGCCAACTTTACTTGACCACTACAGTTTATCTCCTATTGTTTATAGTCAGTTAATTAGATAAATGGGTCATTTATTACTTTCTACAATTAGCGATATAACGGATGGAAAGATATGTCTAAGGATTTTTTTGAAGAGTTAGATAAAGCACCTACTTCATGGCTATTTCATTACGATAGTAGGATGGTAAATGAGAGGTTGTATAAGGCTACATCAACGGGAGATAAAAGTAGTATACGGGAGTTTATATCAGAGCGCGTTGTTGAGCAGAGGAACGACATATTTACTTTCCCTCTTCTATCGGACGTTTTTGTACAATTTCTGTGTTCGATGGCAGACAAGTATGGGCGTTGGTATCGCGAAAATGGCGATGAATATAGTGCTCCTGAAATGAGGATAAGGAGAATATCTCAGGGCTTAGAGGATGTCATTGGTATAATAATTGAAAAACATATCAACCCAATATTAAGTATACTTTATATGGATAGCTATGAGATTGGTTGGATTGAGCCGCCATTTATTATCCGATATGAAGAAAGTACTCAAAAAGAAATGGGACTTCATTTTGATGGCCAATCAGAGCTAACACTATCAGTACCACTTTCAGATAAATTTAAAGGTGGTGGCTTGTATTTTCCAAGGCAAAATTATTCCACTTCTAACGTTCCAGTTGGTCACGTCATTATCTTTCCCGGCGGACCATCGCATATTCATAAAGCAGTTTCGATTGAAAATGGTGAACGTTATTCATTAACCATTTGGTCGTCTTCGGAAGAGCCTAATTAACTATAATTTAAGGGGAAATATTAATGGGGTTAGGTAAAAAGTTAAAAAAAGCTGCGAAGAAAGTTGGTCGAAGTGTAAAGAAAACCGTAAAGAATCCAGGAAGAATTCCCAAAAGGGTTGTTGGAACAGTCAAAGAAGCGGTTGATGATACTATTGATGTCATTGACGAAGCTACAGACGATGTTGTGCATATAATTACTCAAACCGGTGAGGAGTTTGAGACATTTGTTTGTAGCATTGTTGGAAAAGAACCAGGAGTAGACTGCCAAATATCCGCAGGGTTAAATGCAAACAGCGACGGTGATATCGTGTTGACTGATGGAAGTGGTACTCCTAGTGAAGTTCCAGAAAACACCATAGAAGCTCTACCAGAAATAGATGGTTACTGGACTTGGTCGGGCGAACAAGAAAAAGACCTCTTTGGCGAGTCTGATGAGTGGGTTATTGGTAGTCCCTTAGACGTTATGACCGTTACCTCCACATACGATGAACTAAGACAGAGAAATGGAAAACTTGTAAAACATGGAGCATTAGACTTGTCTGCACCAATTGGTACTCCTGTTAAGTCCTCGGGTAATGGTTATGTTGTATTTGCAGGTAGAGCCCCAAGATATGAGGCTGCCGGAATCATTGTAACTGTGCGTTATCCTCAAAACATTGAGATGCAGTATTTTCACTTAGATTCAGTAAGCGTTAAAGTCGGAGATTTGGTAGCAAAGGGGGCAACTATCGCTAAAACAGGCAATACAGGTAGATCATCGGGACCACATTTACATGTTTTAGTTAAAGTAGCAGGTAAAAAAGTTGATCCACAGCGAGTGTTCGGTAGAACGATGAAGAAAGGTACTACCATTACTCAGCAGTGATCGACGCTAACTTTCTGGTCTGAGTTATTTATATATGAAAAATCGTGATGACTTTGATAAAGAAGATATGCTGTATGAGATCAATACGCTTAGGACTCAAGGTGTTGTAGCAATAGAGAAGTGTTTACCTTACAAGCATATTGTTCGCTTATCTAATTTACTTTTGAGAAAATTAGAGATGACTGACCCGGAAGGTTATGGAGATATTCACTGCACATTTAACAGAGCAGATTTAGAAGTAGATATGAGTATTGAAGTCATGGACTCAATCAGATTGGTGCTGTCGAAAATAAGTCCGGTCTTAAAAAATGTAGTGGGAAAAAATCCGCGGTTAGTGGAACTAGGCGGACTTATTTCATTGCCAGGTTGTATAAAACAACCCATCCATGCCGATTCCGATTACTCTGAGGATCCTTCTATTGCAGAAATGATTACTACGTTTGTAGCTTTAATTGATATAGATCGTTCAATGGGACCATTAGAAGTATGGCCTGAAACTCACCTATTATGTCCTCAAAATGATGACTATTTTGGTCAGCTTATCGATAGAGGTACAACTATGGAGGTAAGTTCTGGCACAGCAGTACTTATGAATAGTAAAACATGGCATAGAGGGACTGACAACTTTTCATGTAAGGTTCGTCCGGTGTTTTATTTTTCTTTTTTGGCGGATGGCACCCCTCCAACTGGACCAACTTGGACGCTCTACAAGGAGCTATCAGGTAAATGGAGGCTCAACGACTTTCTAGAAAAACATTAACTGTACCTGTATGGAGTGCAGTCATTATGGTAATAAGCAATCTAGTCGATGGATATCTTCTATGTGCTATTATGTGTTTTTTATTCAATCTGCTGAGCAGATTGATTGGTGGAATTGAGCTAGAGATGGAAGTAACTAGTGACTAAAAATGTACTTTGGTTTTTACTGAAAATATAGTGGAGATGAACATTTTTGGGAGAAAGCTTTCACCGCCTCTTAGCCTCTGTTCGTTCAGACAATGCCGATAAATCTGGGACTGAATTTATCGGCTTAAAATCTTGTCAGCTCATAAAGGGGCAAAGATGTGTTTGCCGCGATCGGATCCGCCACACCTTTGGACATAGGTCTGTTAGGGCTTGGTAGCGATGATAATTTTTGCTTTTGGGAGTCGTAACGCGCGTTACCTGTTCATTAGAAGCAAAGTCCACCTCCGAAACGAAGACTCCTTGTTGCTGAGCGTCAAGCCCGAGAATGTTGTTTCGAAAAAAGCGAAAGGTCGAAAAAGGATGGAGTTTAATAAAAGTTGATAAAAATAGATTTCAGCGGCACCACAGAAAAACGAAAAGCCCGACAACTCATTGAGTTATCGGGTCTTTCTAAAGAAATGGCACGCCCTGTAGGATTCGAACCTACGACCACATCCTTAGAAGGGACGTGCTCTATCCAGCTGAGCTAAGGGCGCGCTACAGGGACAGGATTATACGAGTTCGAGGTCTTAACACAAGACCTTTTCGTATCATTATGATCTAAGTGACTAAAAAAGGGACATTGGCGGTTGAGGTGTTTAAAAACAACCCGAAGCAAACGTTTGCTTATGGATGTTCATTCAATTATTTGCGACAATGCGCCACAAATTATTCGCCATTGTGATTAAAGGAAAGTCATGACTGCTCAAAATATCGATGGAACACTGATTTCTCAAACCGTCCGTTCCGAAGTGGCGGCTCGTGTGAAAGCGCGCCTAGACGCTGGGTTACGTGCCCCTGGCTTGGCTGTGGTTCTCGTTGGTGAAGATCCGGCGTCGCAAGTGTATGTCGGCAGCAAACGCCGCGCGTGTGAAGAGGTGGGCTTTGTATCTAAATCGTTCGACCTCCCTGCCACCGCCAGTCAAACTGAGCTGCTGGCACTGATTGACACACTAAACGCAGACGATGAGATTGACGGCATTTTGGTTCAACTTCCACTACCAGCGGGAATCGACTCTACCGCCGTACTTGAACACATTCATCCAGAGAAAGACGTCGATGGCTTCCACCCTTACAACGTGGGCCGCCTAGCGCAGCGCATTCCAAAACTGCGCTCTTGTACGCCGAAAGGCATCATCACCCTGCTTGATCGCTACAACATCGATCTTCGTGGCAAACACGCAGTGGTGGTTGGCGCGTCCAACATTGTCGGTCGACCAATGACATTGGAGCTACTGCTTGCGGGCTGTACTACGACAACTTGTCACCGTTTTACTCAAGATCTAGAAGGTCATGTGCGTCAAGCGGATCTGGTGGTGGTTGCGGTAGGTAAACCTAACTTTATTCCAGGTCACTGGATCAAAGAGGGTGCGGTCGTGGTCGATGTCGGTATCAACCGCTTGGAGTCAGGCAAGTTGGTCGGCGATGTGGAATACGATAAAGCCAAAGAACGCGCCAGCTTTATTACGCCAGTCCCGGGTGGTGTTGGTCCAATGACGGTGGCGAGCTTGATTGAGAATACCATGCTAGCGTGTGAGCAATTTCATACCAAATAACTAGCGCCCTATCCTTCCTCAGAGCAGCGCTTCTTCTTGCCGCTCTGAGGCTGTTTTGACCACATTGACATTGCCCGACCCGGCTTCTTTGGCGAGATACATCGCTCTGTCCGCCACTTTCAAACACTGACTTAAAGTCATCGTCTCGTTGTTAAATGAGATACCCGCACTGGCGCCAATCTCGACGTGAATATTTTTCAGTGATTGCAAATGGTGACCATAAAAGAGCGCGACCACTTGCTCTGCCAACGCAACCACTTCTTGCTCCGACTCATAATCGCGCACAAAAATGGCAAACTCGTCACCGCCCAAGCGGGCAATGTCGTATTTTTGCAGTCGCTCGCCCAACGCTTGCTGCGCAATGGCTTTGGTTTGCTTGGCAAAATCGTACAACACGTTGTCGCCGACATCGTGACCATAACGGTCATTGACCGCTTTAAAGTTATCTAAGTCGAGGTAAATGATCGCGGTGTGCTTGTTTTCATCAAGGCGGGTCGCATGAGACAGCACCGACATAAAGCTCGCTCGGTTCGCCAGTTGGGTGAGCGAGTCAATGTAAGCCAGTTCTTGAATGCCCTCTTGATCCATTTTCAAAATATAGTCGTCCATTTGACTTTGAAAATAGATCACGATGTGACACATACCTGACATCGCGACCAAGGTTAATACCAAGCGAAACCCTACATGATATGGGTACGGAAACTGCGTCAGGCCAAAGGAGAAGATCAAGGAAGTAAGGACAATATTCACTGCCGAGAGCCCCACTCCAACACGAAAAGTATTGATGAATATGCCGATGGCAGACAGTGGGTAGACCCACATGATGCCTGTACCTTCATACCCTCCGGTAAAAATAAGATACAAACTCAAGGAGTAGATAATAAAAGAGAGCCCAGCAAGACCAAAGCGATGTTGCAGGTTGATCATTTTGATGGTGACGATGCCGACCAAGGAGTAAAAGGCCAGCGTTGTGCCCAGTTCAATATCGCCGCGATAAAAACTATAGACAGAGAAGGCAGCAAGAAAGGAGACACCTAAGACAGCGAGCACCCGGATCATCATCATCTGGCGCTGCTGTTTCATTAAGACGACTTCGGATAATTTATCCGCTACAAAGTGGTGTACGTTCATCGCGCTCCAGTCATTGCTACAAAACCAATCACTTATTTAGATAATGCTACATTATTTATTGTTAAACAAATATAGACACCGTCAAGCTAAGCGCGACTGAACGTAGGAAGATTCGTCGTTTTTGTTTACCGCATCACATCACAATTGCATCCGCAAGGTGTGAAACAGCCAGCGCAAAGTAGTAAGACCGGTTCCATTTCATTAGTACGTTATAGTTATTGTAGACCAAATAAACACGCCCATTCGCATCATCGGGAGCGATCAACCAGGCTTGGATGTCTTGGTCGAGCTTAGGTAGCGGTCGGCCATCAAAACGGGTAATCCCCATTGACGCCCACTGTTGCAGATATTTGGCTTTGTCCGGCGCTCGCCCTTGAATTGACGTATCAAACCCAGCGGGAAGCTTCACTTGGCGTCCCCAAGTGTAGGTATCATCCCAACCGGATTGACTTAAGTAATTGGCCGCCGAAGCAAACACGTCCGCTTCCGTCGTCCAGATGTCTTTTTTACCATCACCGTTACCATCCGCAGCAAAGGCTAAAAACGAGCTCGGCATAAACTGGCACTGGCCCATCGCCCCTGCCCATGAGCCTTTAAAGTCATCAAAGGCGATATGGCCCTGCTCTAAGATCTGTAACGCGGCCATGGTTTCACTGCGAAAGAAGGCCTCACGGCGGCCGTCGTATGCCAAGGTCGCGAGTGCATCAATGACGGGGTAATTGCCGGTAAATTTTCCGAAGTTACTTTCAACGCCCCACAGCGCAACAATAAAGCGCGGCTGCACACCATATTGCTCGCCAATGCGAGTCAACTCAGTGTGGTGCTTTTGGTAAAGGGCTTTGGCTTGATCGATTTTCCATTTTGGTACGGCGCGAGGAATGTACTCATCTAAGGTCAGTTTTTTCTCTGGCTGATTCTTATCGGCCGTCACGGCGCGTGGTTTATGAGTGACATTGGCAAATGCCTCATCGATGACAGGCTGAGCAATCCCCATCGCTTTGGCTTCATCTCTGAGTGTTTGGATGTAATCATCAAATGACACCTCACTCGCAGACACTGAGGTTGCCAACACAGTGCCTGAAAGTGTCAATCCTAGAACAGCTGACAGTATTGTTTTCACATTGCCCTCCTTGAGCAATTTTAGCGAGTCTTTAGAACTATGAATTATTCGACTGCTGGCGAGCTTTTTTCTGCTCTTTGTATTCATCAAGCAGGTTTTTCGGTGGGGGTGGCAGTTGCAAAAAGAAGCCCTCATCTTGCATGGATTGCTTCACTTTTTCGATGTCGACTTGTGCTAACTTGCGCCCGTCGAGCTTCACCATCATCACCATTGTAGGTTTACCGAACATCTGCATCAGTGTGTCAGGAACTTGCGAAAAATCGTCCTTTTTCGGTAAGTAGAGGTACGCGCCCTCTTTTTTTGAACTCTTATAAATTGCACAAAGCATGTCTAGGTTTTTATCTCATTGTCATTAAACGTCAATGTTTCGCTATTTTTGAGAGCAAAACACCCAATTGAGCGCAAGATAACTTGCTGAGCTTAGGGAGGGAATATAACATGAGTCCCCTAGTCCCAAGCAACGCCCTTAAGAGGTTGCCACTTACCTATATGTCGAATATGACCGAGCCCAATACAAGCAGGCCACAGACCATTGGGTCAGAGAGCGTCACTGCTCCATCCAAGCCGTCCCAATCATCCAGCGCCGCTTCGCCTGACTTGAAAGGCAGCAGTTTCACCTTGTCCGTGTTGCACCTTAGCGATAACGATGTCGACAAATGCATCGATTTCTTACAACAGAAAGTGCAAACGGCACCGGCGTTTTTTGCTCACGCACCTGTGGTGATCAATATTTCAAAGGTGGCGGGCGAATTGGACTTTGTAAAGCTAAAGCAAGGCATCGCCCAAGCGGGCATGATACCTGTTGGGGTGACGGGATGCCCAGACAAACGTACACAAAACTTAGCGTCTGACGCTAAGTTTGCCGTGATGACGGCAAGCAAGTCCCCTACACAAGCGCCCGCGACCTTAGCGCCCACCAAAATTGTTCGCACCCCGGTACGCTCTGGGCAACAGATTTACGCCAAGGACGCGGATTTAGTGGTACTCAATCATGTCAGTGAAGGCGCCGAGGTGATTGCCGATGGCTCAATTCACATCCATGGCACGTTGCGCGGTCGCGCTATTGCCGGGGCCAGTGGCAACACGGGCGCCGTCATCATCTGTAACAAACTCAATGCAGAATTGATGTCTATTGCTGGGCACTACTGGCTTACGGAACAGTTTGCCGAGGAATATTGGCAACAGAAAGTGATGTTCAGCTTGAGCGACGATTCACTCAAATTCGAGCTGTTAACAATTTAATAGTTTAAAGGAACCAACGAATGGCACGCATTATTGTTGTCACATCAGGAAAAGGCGGCGTAGGGAAAACCACCTCTAGCGCTGCGATCGCTTCTGGCCTTGCGATGAAAGGCAAAAAAACCGCTGTGATCGATTTTGATATTGGTCTGCGTAACCTGGACTTGATTATGGGTTGTGAACGACGCGTCGTGTACGACTTTGTTAACGTCATCAATGGCGAAGCAACGCTCAATCAAGCGCTGATCAAAGACAAGCGTACCGACAACTTATTCATCTTGCCCGCCTCTCAAACTCGTGACAAAGACGCCCTCACCAAAGAAGGCGTACGCCGAGTGCTGGATGACATGGATGAGATGGGTTTTGAATTCATTATCTGTGACTCACCAGCAGGCATCGAGCAAGGCGCTTTGATGGCGTTGTACTTTGCTGATGAAGCCATTGTCACCACCAACCCAGAAGTCTCTTCTGTGCGTGACTCCGACCGTATCCTGGGTATTCTCGATTCGAAATCCCGTCGCGCAGAAGAAGGCTTAGAGCCGGTGAAACAGCACCTGCTACTTACCCGCTACAACCCTGCACGCGTAAATCAAGGTGAAATGCTCAGCGTGGAAGATGTCGAAGAGATCTTGCACATTTCCCTGCTCGGCGTGATCCCGGAGAGCCAAGCGGTTTTGAATGCCTCTAACAAAGGGGTGCCGGTCATCTTCGACGACGAGTCCGACGCCGGTATGGCCTATAATGATACGGTTGAGCGTCTTCTCGGTGAGCAAGTGGATTTTCGCTTCCTCACTGAGCAGAAGAAAGGGATTTTTAAACGACTATTTGGAGGCTAATTAGGCATGTCATTACTTGAGTTTTTCCGCCCGCAGAAAAAGAGCTCTGCGAATTTAGCCAAAGAAAGACTGCAAATCATTGTGGCCGAGCGTCGCAGTCAAAACGACCCTGCGCCGTCTTATCTGCCTCAGCTTAAAGAAGATATTCTGAAGGTCATTGCAAAGTATGTCGACATTGACCCATCGATGGTCGACCTGTCGTTTGAGCACAAAGATGACGACATCTCCGTTCTCGAGCTCAACGTCAAACTGCCAGACGAAGAGAAATAGCCTGATTGGGTAGGCTATTTGATATGAGTAATCAGCCGATGCAATTGCATCGGCTTTTTTACGCCACCAATATTGATTGATAGCACCAATATGGATAGCACAAAATATGCGCAGACAAACAAAAGCCCCAGCACAAGGCTGGGGCTCGATTTCAAAGCGTAGGCTTCGTGCTAGCGAAAACCTATCTCAACGTGACGGCTTACTTATGCGTCCGCTTTTTCTTTCTTCGCTTTTGGTGCTGCTTTCGCTGCTTCCTGATCCGCTTTCTTCTTGATAACTGTTGTACCTTCGAAAGTTTCACCTTCAACGAATGCTTTACCGTAGTAAGAAGCTTTTAGAACTTCTTTCAGCTCAGAGATTAGAGGGTAGCGTGGGTTCGCACCAGTACATTGGTCATCGAACGCTTCAACCGCTAGCTCATCAAGCTTCGCTAGGAAGTCAGCTTCAGCAACACCCGCCGCTTGGATTGACGCTGGGATGTCTAGGTCTTGTTTCAACTCATCCATCCACGCTAGTAGACGTTCAATCTTCTGAGCAGTACGGTCACCTTCTTGGCTTAGGCCTAGGTGGTCAGCAACCTCAGCGTAACGACGACGTGCTTGTGGACGGTCGTATTGAGAGAATGCAGTCTGCTTAGTTGGGTTGTCGTTCGCGTTGTAACGTACCACGTTAGAGATCAGTAGTGCGTTCGCCAAACCGTGTGGTAGGTGGAACTCAGCACCAATCTTGTGCGCCATAGAGTGACATACACCTAGGAATGCGTTTGCAAACGCGATACCAGCGATTGTTGCCGCGTTGTGTACTTTCTCACGAGCGATTGGGTCGTTTGCACCGTTCGCGTAGCTTGAAGGTAGGTACTCTTTAAGCATCTTAAGTGCTTGTAGAGCTTGACCATCAGAGTACTCGTTCGCAAGAACTGATACGTACGCTTCTAGCGCGTGAGTCACAGCATCGTAACCACCGAATGCGGTTAGAGACTTAGGCATGTTCATGACTAGGTTCGCATCAACGATCGCCATTTGAGGTGTTAGCTCGTAGTCAGCAAGTGGGTACTTAGCACCAGTTTCGTCGTCAGTTACTACCGCGAATGGTGTCACTTCTGAACCTGTACCTGAAGTTGTGGTGATACAAACAAGCTCAGCTTTTTTACCCATTTTAGGGAACTTGTAGATACGTTTACGGATGTCCATAAAGCGCATTGCAAGCTCTTCGAAGTGCGTTTCTGGGTGCTCGTACATTACCCACATGATCTTCGCCGCATCCATTGGTGAACCACCACCAAGAGCTAGGATAACGTCAGGCTGGAAGCTTTGCATCGCTTCAGCACCTTTCTTAACCACTGATAGCGTTGGGTCAGCTTCAACGTCGAAGAACGTTTGTACTTCCATACCTTGTGCTTTCAGTAGTTGTACTACGTCATCCGCGTAACCGTTGTTGAATAGGAAACGGTCAGTAACAAGGAATGCGCGTTTCTTACCTTCTAGGTCGCTAAGCGCGATTGGAAGGCTACCACGACGGAAGTAGATAGACTTAGGTAGTTTGTGCCACAACATGTTTTCAGCTCGCTTCGCTACAGTTTTCTTGTTGATTAGGTGCTTAGGACCTACGTTCTCAGAGATAGAGTTACCACCCCATGAACCACAACCTAGAGTTAGAGAAGGTGCAACGTTGAAGTTGTACAGGTCACCGATACCACCGTGAGTCGTCGGGATGTTGATTAGGATACGAGCTGTTTTTAGCTTGTCGCCAAAGTAACGGATACGGTCTGCGTTTGTGTCTTGGTTTGTGTATAGACCAGAGGTGTGACCGATACCGCCGATTTCAACCATAGTCACCGCTTGAGCAACTGCATCTTCGAAGTTGTCTGCACGGAACAAGCCAAGAGTTGGAGAGAGTTTCTCGTGAGCAAATGCGTCCTCGTAAGACACTTTACCAAGACCTTCACCAACAAGCACTTTCGTGTCAGCAGGCACTTTCACGCCCGCCATCTCAGCGATTGCTGCTGCTGGCTGACCAACGATCTTCGCGTTCAATGCGCCGTCGATAAGTAGGACTTTACGTACTTTATCCGCATCAGCTTTGCTTAGTACAACCGCTTTGTGCGTTGCGAAACGCTCTTTCACTTCGTCGTAAACTTCGTCAACAACGATTGCAGCCTGCTCAGAAGCACACACTACGCCGTTATCGAATGTTTTAGACATTAGGATAGAAGCCACTGCACGTTTAACGTCAGCCGTTTCATCGATAACGACAGGAACGTTACCTGCACCAACACCGATTGCTGGCTTACCAGAAGAGTAAGCGGCTTTAACCATGCCTGGACCACCAGTAGCAAGGATAAGTGCGATGTCATCGTGCTTCATTAGCGCGTTTGATAGCTCAACAGATGGTTGGTCAATCCAACCGATGATGTCTTTTGGCGCGCCCGCTGCGACTGCTGCTTCTAGAACCAGTTTCGCTGCATCGTTGGTTGAGTTTTTCGCACGTGGGTGTGGTGAGAAGATGATGCCGTTACGAGTCTTCAGAGAGATAAGAGATTTGAAGATCGCTGTAGAAGTTGGGTTTGTGGTAGGTACGATACCGCAGATGATGCCCACAGGCTCAGCGATAGTCATAGTACCTAGGTTGTCATCCTCTTCTAGGATGCCACAGGTCTTTTCGTCTTTGTATTTATTGTAGATAAACTCAGAAGCGAAGTGGTTCTTGATTACTTTATCTTCAACAATACCCATACCAGATTCTTCGACCGCTTGTTGTGCTAGCGGGATACGAGCTTGGTTCGCAGCAAGAGAAGCAGCACGGAAGATTTGGTCAACTTGCTCTTGAGAGTAAGTTGCGAACTCTTCTTGCGCTTTCTTAACGCGTGCAATCATTGCATCTAGCTCGGCTATATTAGTAACAGGCATAGGGAAATCTCCTAAAATTAACAAATATTAAAAACTTTTTATTAAGCCAACTGCATGCTTATCTTGGGCAGTCAATCACAGCTTTCTTAGTAAATTGCTTTCAGGGCTGAGTATATTATTTCAGGTTGTGAAAAAAATTGACCCAGATCAGTTCTGAAAAACTATTTACCTAGTTAGTGGTACGCGAATCGCACAAATCACCATAAACCACTAATTTATAAAGACTTAAATCACAGATTCGAACTGAATAAAATAACAGCAATCAATCAATCGAACTCATTGAACAAGCATAAATTGTAAAAAAGTTTCATTTTTTGACCATAAACTTACATGTGATTCACAAAATTCGTGCTACTCACACTACAAGTTACGTCATTTTCAGATGAAATGGCGTCTTGAAGACGTGATTTTGTGGCAAACTTAACAACATCGTAAAACTGTAGCTCATCTTACGCCTCTTTTGGTTAACAAAACATGTCAGGCGCGATCCCTTTGTCAGGAATAATTAGAAATTCTCAGTCATGGTATAGGCGACAGATTAGCTTTTTTCATTCGTTATCTGCGTGAATTTAGACTATATTCCGCGTGACTTTTTTACCCCTTTGCCTAATGTGGACATGCTTAGATGCAAACCTTTGAATTAGCGATTTTTTTACAGTTTTTTCTCGGTTTAGTCGCCGCCGTTAACCCGGTGGGGATCATGCCGGTGTTTGTCTCGTTAACCGGTCATATGACCCTCGAAGAGAAACACAAAACCGCAACCACCGCCAACGCGGCGGTCGCGGTCATTCTGATCGTCTCTCTGCTCGGCGGGCAGATGTTGCTCGATATGTTCAGCATTTCTCTAGATTCGTTTCGTGTGGCAGGCGGTTTACTGCTGCTGAGCATCGCCTTTTCGATGATGAGCGGTAAGCTTGGTGAAGATAAGCAGAACAAGCAGGAAAAATCGGAGTACGTCAGCCGCGAACAAATCGGTGTTGTGCCTTTAGCGATGCCGCTAATGGCCGGTCCTGGTGCGATCAGTTCAACCATCGTTTATGGTTCTCGCTACCCGAGCATGATGGATACCACAGGTATTATCATTACCATCGCGGTGTTTTGCTTGTGCTCTTGGCTGCTGTTTCGTTCTGCGCCTTTGATCGTGAAATTCCTTGGTCAAACCGGCATCAACGTGATTACGCGTATCATGGGCCTGATTCTGGGCGCTCTGGGCATCGAGTTCATTGCCAACGGGCTACGCAACCTATTTCCTGGCCTTGCCTAACCCCTTAGAATCACACTAAGGCGTTGATCAAACAAACATTGAGCAAGGTTGACGCCTTTCAGCTTTGCTCATACTCTGACCTTGTCGTTTGTCACTAGGCTAGGTCATGAAATCCGATCCCTTAAAACACCATCTCTATGTCATCATCTTTGGCACGCACACCAAGGCGGGTCGACGCTTCGATTTGGCGCTAATCGTAGCCATTTTTGCCTCGCTGATCGTTCTACTGCTTGAATCACTGCCTAGCGTGCCGCAGGAATGGAAAAGTACCCTAAGAGTGCTGGAATACTCATTTACTGCGCTGTTTACGCTCGAGTACCTTGTGCGGCTCTACTGCTCGCCAAAGCCCCTTGCCTATGCGAAAAGTTTTTATGGGGTGATTGATTTATTGGCTATCTTGCCCACTTACTTGGCGTTTTTCTTTCCTTCGGCGACCTTTATGGGCGTGATCCGACTGCTCAGAGTAATGCGCATTTTCCGCATTCTTAAGTTGGTTCGCTATCTGCAAGACTCCAACATCTTACTGCGTTCTCTGCTCACTTCTCGACGAAAAATCTTTATCTTTTTCTCCAATGTCGCCATCTTGGTCACCATCTTTGGCGCCCTCATCTACGTCATTGAAGGACCAGAGAACGGCTTTACCAGCATTCCCATGAGCATCTATTGGGCTATCGTGACCATCACCACCGTGGGTTATGGCGACTTAGTGCCGCAAACCGGTCTAGGTAAAACCATCGCGGCCATTACCATGCTGCTGGGTTACTCGATCATTGCGGTGCCCACTGGCATCATCACTGCTGAAATCAACCAAGAGATGAAATCACATAAGACCTTGGTCAAATGCCCAAACTGCTCGAAAGCGGGGCATGAGTCTGACGCGCTCTATTGCAAGCATTGCGGCAGTGAGCTCGCCGATCCCGATAAGCGCGTGACCGCCCCAGTTCAAGAAGAAGTCTAAGCACTTTGTGAATCGCCAATAAAACAATCACCATTAAAAAAGCGCCTGCAAAGAGGCGCTTTAGGATAGGGAACAAACACTCGAGTTTGAGGGTTTATTTCTCCGCTAGAATGATACGCAACGTACGACGCAACGGCTCTGCCGCGCCCCATAGCAGCTGGTCACCGACGGTGAATGCATTGAGGAAGTCATCACCCATTGCCATCTTACGTAGACGGCCGACAGGAATCGATAACGTACCCGTCACTTTCGCTGGAGTCAGCTCTTTTGCCGTGATATCACGGTCATTCGGGATCACTTTCACCCAGTCATTGTGCGTAGCGATGATCTCTTCAATCTCATCCATCGGCACGTTTTGTTTGAGCTTGATGGTCAACGCTTGTGAATGACAACGCATCGCACCGATACGAACACATGTACCATCAATAGGAACAGGTGACGCTTGGAAACCTAGGATCTTGTTCGCTTCGACACCCGCTTTCCACTCTTCTTTGCTCTGACCATTGTCGCGTTTCACATCGATCCAAGGAATCAATGAGCCCGCGAGCGGCACGCCAAACTTATCCGTTGGGAACGAATCGCTACGCATGGTATCCGCCACTTTTTGGTCGATATCCAGAATGGAGCTTGCAGGGTTGGCCAGCTCTGAGCTGACTGAGTCGTTGATGACGCCCATTTGTGAGATAAGCTCACGCATGTTTTGCGCACCCGCACCAGACGCCGCTTGATACGTCATCGCGCTGGTCCACTCCACCAGCCCTTTTTCGAACAAGCCGCCTAGGCCCATCAACATCAAGCTTACCGTACAGTTACCACCAACAAACGTGTTGGTGCCTGCGTGGATACCTTGTTGGATTTGCGCCAAGTTGACCGGATCCAACGTGATGATCGAATCTTGAGCCATACGCAATGTTGAGGCTGCATCAATCCAGTAGCCTTTCCAACCTGCTTGGCGCAGTTTCGGATACACTTCTTCCGTGTAGCTGCCACCTTGACAAGTAATAACGGCATCAAGCTGTTTTAGGCTCTCTAGATCGAACGCATCTTGCAGCAAACCCGCGTCTTTACCAAAGTTTGGAGCTGGGATGCCGACTTGAGAAGTGCTGTAAAAAACCGGTTCAATGAGATCAAAATCTTTCTCTTCCACCATGCGCTGCATCAGGACAGAACCCACCATGCCACGCCAACCGACTAAACCTACTCTCATTCTCAACTCTCCATGTAATCTAAAAAAGGAATCACTCATCTTTCAATGTTCAGCTCAAAATCTCAAGCAAAAAATGCCATATTTTTGTAAGTTTTGTCTCGCTAAGCGCTAGAATCGCGTTAGCCTACTGTTTTTTCACTTTTTGTCATTGATCGCACGGCCACTCCTTTGCGCTTACCCAAGAAATAACCGAGCATCAAAGGGGCAAAGAACACCGCCACCAAGAACAGAACAAAATACAGAATCGTGCTTTTGATGAGCTCAATCACCTTGTCCATCGCTAAGGTCACCAACTGCTGGGCAATCGCATCGATCTCTTGTGTCAGTTTCGCTCGCTCTTGACTGACCAAGGTCGCCACTTCCCCTCGCTCACGGGCGATCATCGCTTCAAACGCCACTCGCTCCTCCCCTAGCAGCACCATTTTATCGTCTAAGCGTTGATCAATATCGGCAATCAGTGGCGTCAATTGCTCACTCATCTGCTGAGTCAGTTCACGAATCACTTCAGGATTGTTGACGATAAATTCACGCAGCGCCTCCGAGGTATTTTGCACGCTTTTTAGCGTGTTGGTCACCTCTTCTCCGGTTAAGTCACTGTTTAACGCAATCAATTCTGCTTTCCAACCAATGATTTTAGGGGTTTGCTCTGACGCAAGGCTCAATCTATCCGACACATCAGCAAGCGCTTCTGGCATGGTGCCTAAGGTCGATGTCGCTTCAAGCTCAGAAATACCGTTGGCCGTTAGCCAAGCACGATAAGCAGGAGTGCGTTTGAACGTGAGATCGTTGAAAGAGTGCGCATCCGCAAATTCAGTGACAAAGCGACGACTTTGGTTAAACACTTCCTTGCTGAGCATCGCGCCAGCCAGAGTCTCGGCCTCAAGCGCCAGTTGCTCGGCGGTCTCACGTGGGCCGGACTGTTTAAAGAGATCTTGGCCAGCACCTTGAGAGAAGAACTGCGCCATCTGCACACTGAATACCCAACTATCAATCAGCCCTGCCGTCGGGCTCACCTGATAAGCGGATTGTTGTAAACCCTGCTGGGCGTAGATTTTCCAAAGCAGCAAAGACGACTGATGAGCGATATCATCAGAAGGATAATGAGATTGCAGAGAGTCGGCACTTTGCTCTACTTGGGTAAAAAACTGCTGGGCGTACTCTCGCGTAAGGATACGCATATTGAGCTCTTGCTGAGTCAATGGCACCGTTTGAGTGTCAATTTGTACTTCCAGTAGTGAGCAGCCGCCAAGTAGGCTCACTACCACCACCCAACACCATGTGCGCAATCGGTAGACCAAGGTCATCCCCTTATAAACTTGATTTTTATAGGGATATAATACTACTTATCCACTGCGTCATCGCGCTATTTTATGCCTGATTCACTTTTAAGAACTGTTTCGCCTCGTCAATTGCCTGGCCAAGGACGCGCTGTAACTCATTGAGCTCATCAGACAGGTTGGTTTGCGTCTCTTTGATTGCTTTTTCAACGCGAGCAGCGGCTTGTTTGAGTAGCGGCGCCCCCAAGTTCCCCCCTACACCTTTCAAGCTGTGCGCTTTGCGCAGTGCAGTCTCGGGGGATTCAACAATCAGCCCTTCAATGGTACTGACGTCATCTTGATGATCTTCCACAAATACTTCCAGCAACATGCATACTGACGCTGTATCACCATTGAGCGAGCTCAACATAGCTTGGGTATCGATAATCGGCTCTGGTTCCATAGGACTCTCTACTTCCTCGAGTTCATTGTCTTTATTGTCAACCTCAACCCTGTTGTGATGATCAACCATCGGCTCATTTGACGCTAAACGCGAACGCGTTCGTGCGCTCATCACCAGCAAAACCAGCGCCGCGATGGCGAGGGCTGAACTGACTAATCCAAGCTGCACATGACGCTCCAAGCTTTGGTGGTACGCCTCGCCCAAGGAAGCGATTTGGATGTTGACATCATGCCCGACCAACCCTTCAACCAAGTGCAGACCTTTCGCGTACGTCCCCAACACCTGAGCCACCAACGCGAGTACACGCTGCAATTCTTGTTGCTGCACGCCCTCTAGTTCCGTTGACCAGACATAAATACTGTCCATTTCACGCGATAGACGTGGGCTATCGTCATGCGTTCCAAACACTTCTTCAAGCACCAACGCACTCAACCGGTAGTAGGTTTGCGTTAACAGTGGCGAATCGGCCTGTTTACCCCTCGCTTGCTTGATGGTTTCAATCAGCTCTTGAATCAGGAGATCGTTGTCGAGGTAGGCTCTCGCTTGTGCAATGTATTTGTCTAGCGAGAAAAGCAGTTGGCTAACATCAGGGGAGTACCAACTTTGCTCATAATTGGCTTCAATCTGCAATTGCAGCGCATAAATCAGTTGTAGATTCAGCTCTTGCTGATCTGTCGCTTCTGGCCGATACGCGGAGGAGAGGTGAAAGGTGCTACGCAGCTCTTCAACCGCGTTGCGCAATTCGGTGATCCGCTGATGAGATTCGCCCAGCACTCGATAGTTGCTCACTAAAATTGCTGTTACTGCAATCCAAAGTAAGACAACCATCCCACCGAGCCTGAGCCTGCTACTATCCATGTGTATGCCCTAAACAATGTCCGTAAATACAATCATATACCGATTTTTTACATTCTGCTGAAGAAAGCGGCTTTGCACTCGCTCTTTCCTCTTGTCTGTGGCACAACGCAACAAAAAGCCCGCGACAAACGCGGGCTCATAGATGGGGGTGAGCTAAGCTCTGCTCTTTACCTGAGTATCATTTGCGGTTGAGTTGCTCGCGCAAGTTCGGCGGTGTGCCTTTGATGGTCAGGGTATCGGTTTCCGGATCGTAGAAAATACGCTCGCCAAGCAGCAAACTGTCGAAGTTAATACTCAGGCCACCGCCAGCGCCAACGTACTTGGTCAGCTTACGAACTGCGGTTCTATCTCCTGGAAAACTCTCCTCAAGTTGGTAGCCTTGCTCTTGGGTGTAATCCAAAAAGCTTGTGCCATCATGCGAGGGGGACAACTCACCAGACAGCTCTTTCACGTAGACTTCATCGCCGGCTTTAATTTGCTCGCTGCAGTAATCCGCCACTTGCTTTTTAAAACTCAGCACTTCGTCTTTTTCTAACTTGGAATCGGCACAGAAATCATCCACGGCCTGCATCAACACTTGGTTTTGCTGCTTGCTGTCGAGTCCGACCTCTGCTTGCAAGAAGTCCAAGAAGAAGTCTGCCACTTTTCGTCCTACTCGCCCTTTGATGTAGGCAAGATAGCGGTTGGACTCTTTATCGGTCTCATAAGCGGTCAAATCGATACGCGCGGCAATGTCCATTTTGCCCAGATCGAGATAGTCGGTGGCGCTAATGTCCAGCCCTTCGGTGACCTTTAAGCTCTGATTAGACGGAATGATGGCGACAAACAAGTAATCAGTCGCGAGCGATTGATACTGTGCAATCACCAAGATGCCTTCATCGGCAAAGGGGTATTTCGCTAACTCGTCTTTTAAGCGCTTGGCGCTGACTTGTGAGAAGTCGTAAAAATCGCGCTCCCCTTTACGCAGTTCATGCAACCAGTGCTGAAATTCGCTGTCTGATTTGAAGCAGCCAAAGCCTTTTCCCGCTTTAGAATGAAACACGCGATGCAGCTCTGCGACGAGGTTTTCTGTCGACGCATCATTGGCAAGAGAAGCACTGCGGTAATTGACGATGAGCTCGTCGGAATCATTTTTCTGAAGTTGATGTAAGATTACGTGAGAGAGGTGCAAACTCATGTGATTTTTATCGCTGGGTAGGTTTCAGTTGCATCGCATTGTAGGGTATCATAAGCCGCTTTACTATCATCATTAGAGTCTTTATGCCGATTACATCTAAATACAGCGACGAGAAAGTAGAACAGATCTTAACTGAAGTGGCTGCTATCCTAGACAAACATGCCGCGGGTCCAGAACTGGCGCTTATGATCGCAGGAAATATCGCAACCAATGTCTTAAATCAGGATGTTGCGCCTTCACAACGCAAAGCAATTGCTGAAAAATTTGCTCAGGCGTTGATTTCTTCTATCGAAGAAAAAAGCCATTAAAAAATAAACGGATAATAGATAAAGATACATGGTAGATAACGGAAATACATATGGTGAGCGCGTATCGCGTCTCGTCGGCTGGGGTCACTGGTTTGCGTTTTTCAACATCATCGCTGCGATGTTGATTGGTACCCGTTATATCACTCAATCACCATGGCCTGAGACGTTGCTCGGTCAATTTTATCTGGCCGTTTCTTGGGTCGGACACTTTGGCTTCCTCGTATTTGCCCTGTATCTTCTTGTTCTCTTTCCGCTGACGTTTGTCCTTCCGTCACGCAAGCTGTTCCGCCTGGTGGCGGTCTGTTTTGCAACGGTGGGGCTCACCGTATTGCTGATTGATACTCAAGCGTATCAGACCATCAATTTGCATTTAACACCCGTAGTGTGGGAAGTGCTGTTCAACGATGACAGCTCCTCTGCCCTCAGTGCCGATTTGCAGCATTTGTTTGTGGTGTTACCGCTCATCTTTTTGCTCCAATTGGCGTTATCAGAATGGGTGTGGCGCAAGCAGCGTAAACTCTCTCATAAGCACGTCGGACGCCCAATCTCGGCGCTGTTCTTTATCAGCTTCATCACTAGCCACTTAATTTATGTGTGGGCGGATGCGTATTTCTACAATCCGATCACCTCTCAACGCGCAAACTTCCCGCTCTCCTACCCGATGACCGCTAAATCCTTTATGGAGAAACACGGCTTGTTGGATCGAGAGCAATATCTCAAACGCCTAGAGAAAAACCAAACCAGCAACCAATTGGTCAGCTACCCGCTTGAGCCACTGGAGTTCAATCGCCGCGCCAACCAGTTGAACGTATTGGTGGTGAGCGTAAACAACCTCAGAGCCGATGCACTGAATGAGCAGTTGATGCCAGCGACGGCGCAATTTGCCGCGCAAAACCTGAACTTTACTAATCACTACAGCTCAAGTAATGACACCTTTGGTGTGTTTGGTCTGTTTTATGGTCTACCGAGTAGCTACGCCAGCAGCATTAAAGCGCAGGGTTCCAAGCCAATTGTGATTGATACGCTAGTCGACAAAGAGTACCAATTTGGCCTATTCAGTAGTGATAACTTCGATGATGCGCTGTACGGCGAAACCGTTTTCCGTGGTATGAACTTCCACGGCGTTGCCTTCGATTCCGATCACTCTGCCGAAGAGCAAACCATTAACGCATGGGCGACTTGGGTACAAGAACAGAAAAAGTCACCTTGGTTTAGCTACGTTGAGCTTACCCCTGTCGAAAACTTCAGTGCTTACAGCAGCGACAGCAACGACAAACAAACCTCGACGGAAAAACTCATCGCCGGTTACCACAAATCCGTTCAGCACGCCGACAAACAAGTCGCGCTGCTGATTGACGCGCTCGATACTCTAGGTCTCGAGGAGGACACTATTGTAGTGATCACCTCAAACCACGGCGCGGAGTTCAATGAAACCCAGACTAACAGCTGGGGCGCGAACAGTAATTACAGCCGATACCAACTTCAGGTGCCTATGGTGATCCATTGGCCAGGTAAGGTTGCAGCCACCTTTACTCACCGCACCAGCCACCTCGACTTCTCGGTGACGCTGCTGCAAGACATGTTAGGAGTATCGTCAAACCCAAGTGACTTTAGCAGTGGTCGCAATTTGTTTGATGAGCGTTCTCGCAAATGGATTTTAGCTGGTGATTCGCGTGAGTTAGCCCTGATTACCAACAAAAACACCACAGTGATCGACAAATTCGGCAACTACAAATTGTACGATGCGAACTACCAGCGATTACAAGACGACAACCCTACACTGCCGGTGTTGATGCAAGGTTTAACCGAATTGCAGAGATTTTATACAAAGAGCAACTAAATCATAATGTTATAATTGACGCTTACGTTGAATATGGTAGATTAAGCGAATCGGACTGTAGCGCAGCTTGGTAGCGCACTGTCATGGGGTGTCAGGGGTCGCTGGTTCAAATCCAGTCAGTCCGACCATTTATCCCTAAAGGGCTCATCTTCGGATGAGCCCTTTCTCGTTTATACGGCGACGCATCACAGAACCTCAGTATCAAAATCCATAAAATAAACCAATGGTTCATTTTATGGATTTACTATGACTCAATACCATGCCATCGTCGATGGCGCAGGCGGCGCTGATTTTACCTCTATTCAAGCGGCGATCGAGGCCGCCCCCGAGAATGATGCTCCGTACCGGATTTTTATTCGCAAAGGCCACTATCCAGAGCGGCTGACGATTGCACGCGCCAATGTATCGCTAGTCGGTGAATGCGCACGTGAAACCGTCATCGACAGTAAGATCGCCAATCAAATGGTGTTGGACGATGGCTCTATAGGCGGCACCTACGGTAGCCGCGTCGTCATCGTCGATAACCAGCACTGCACATTGGCTCATCTCACGATTCGCAACTCCTTCGACTTTATTGCCAACCAAGCGAAAAACGATAGTGATCCCAGTAAACTCACGCACACCCAATCCGTCGCCCTATTGGTTGGCCAACACGCTGACTATTTCATTGGCCACGATCTGATACTCGATAGTTATCACGATACCCTGTACGTGAGCGCAGGACGCAGCTACTTCTCTACATGTCATATTCTGGGCAGCATTGATTTTATCTTTGGTGGGGGCAGCGCTTTATTTGAACAGTGCCAAATCACTTGCCGCGCCAGAAGTGACTGGCCCAAAGACGCTCTATGGGGTTACATCGCTGCGCCGAGCACACCTCATTGTGTACCCCTGGGTTTGGTCTTCTACCGCTGCGTTATCGATGCCGAAGCTGACGTCCCAAAAGGCAGCTATGCACTCGGCCGCCCTTGGCACCCCACCACGCACTTCTCTGATGGCCATTACGCCGATCCGAACGCCATTGGGCATTGTGTCTACCTAGAGTGTGAACTTGGCGAGCATGTCAGCGATTGGACATCCATGAGTGGCCGCGGCCGAGACGGCAAGCGAGTGTGGTTTACCCCAGAGCAAAGTCGATTTGAATTGGTAGGTAATCGAGGCGAAGGCGCTCACGCACTGCCACAGCAACAGCGTGAGATTGACGAGCACAGCGAACTTGGCTGGAAACCGCAGCAGCCCTTCAGCTAGCGAAGGGCTGCAAGATTGACGGTTATTGCGCCGTCATCGCCATCTCATTGTGACGCTCACCATAGATGACGTCTCGGTCATAGACGACGCGCACCTGATCACCCATTTGACGATCGCCATGCAAGTAGCCGCCGCTTGAAACTAAAGTGGGCAGTTCATCGTAAATCCCCTGATGCGCCGCTTCAAGACAGAGCAGTGCATAGGGAATCGGATCGTCAAAACGGGCGTACTTGACCGCTTTATTGGCAACAAACAAGCCACTTTCGCTGTGCCAATGCTGCTCAATCAGTTGCGTTGCCGCGTTGTCTGCTAACGTCAACCAACGATGGTCGCCGTCGATGTGGTGCATCTCTATCAGCGCTAATAGCAAGTAGCTCGAACAGAGTGACGTTTCGCTGGCTACCTCCATCAAGGCCCCCGTTGAAGACTCAAAACGGGCGAGTTCAAAGCGCGTCAGCATACGTTTTAATAGGCGTTCAACACGCTCGTTTTGGCTGGCTCGATAGGCGCGCGTCAGCGTCAATAAGTAGGCAGGGTCGGCATCACGACGCGCTAATGTGGTGCCTTTGTCACCATAATAGCCATCTCGCACAAACTGATAGCCCGTTAAGTCGGTCCCATCAGCCCAGCACGGCTTCATTTGATTGGTTGCCTCATCCCAAGCATGAGTAAAGTAGCCCTCGATGCCATCAATGATCCAGCCCAGCCACTCTTTGTCTTCACACACTTCAGGGCAAGCTAACAGAGCCAGCGGATTATCCACCACCAGCGCCCAGCAATCACGAAACAAAGCATTGGCTTCTAGCGCAATAGGGCCAAACTCAGGTCCAAATTGGCGCCGCGCGCGATCGCCAAACCAAGAGTAGGTCAAACGATCATCCTCAGGCACAGGCTCACGCTGCAAGGGTGAAGAGAATTGATAGACCGGCATGCGGGTCTTTGGATGACGGGCGAGCACAAATTGTCGATAGAGGTGCTTAGCCCAAATCAGCGCCGCTTGGTCGTGCGTGTAGCGATAGGCGTGACACGCGGCGTATATCAGATCGGTTGAGGCATTCACAAACGTCAGCCCGACCGTTTCCGGCAACGTAGGCCATGCGCTCGCATCAACGGCGTCTTTGGGCGTATGGCGGGAGAATATCGATTCCGGCTGCTCTCGACCATACTCGCCATGTCGCGTGAGATCGCATTTGTCCCAATCCATCACGTGTGACGCCCAAAAGCCACTCAAATAGCGCTCAGTCACCGCCGGCTCGGTCTGATACATCAAATCGTAAAATGGGAAGTGGTTTTTAAGTTCGTGGACACACTCTTTGCTTGCCGGGCCTTCGATGGCACCACTGGCCCAATCGACAAATCGATGCCCTCCCCAATGCAGTAATCCACTGGGTTTGTCGTGGTAACGGGTCAAGATACTTTCGCTCAGTTCGCTGGCGTGCGTAAAGTAGTGATTATCACCGGTGAGCATGCTGTAGCCGATGTATCCGCGCATCAGGTTTTGTTGGCTGGCAAAGTTGCTCATTGGGGCTTGGCGCCCGTCGGGGTAGGTCCACATCACAGGCTGTAAGGTGGTAACATCCAGGCCGTCAGCCATCAGGCCCGTCTGGGGGTGCTTCCCTAGCTCTACGCTACGGGCATAAAACAGATCAATATAGGGGCGAAAGGTGCGACGATTGGCAGTGTCCGTCATAGAGAATCCTTAATAGACAGGTCCTTATTAACCGAAAAAGTTGACCAAAAGAAAAAAGGCGCGAAGCCATCTGACTTCGCGCCCTACTCAAGCGATTACTTCGCCATGCGTTTCAAGATGCGGTCGCCGCGACGTAGGAAGTCTTTGGCAGCACCAGACACATCGGTTTGGCCGTAATCCAGTTTTTGCATCACTTCACTAAACAGCTCCATCAACTGAGCGTTGTCTGTGTACGTGGTTGGCAGCACTTCTTTTGGCAACGATTGTGCTTGCAAGTAACCTAGGTAAGACAAGCTTTCTTGGTCGATTTCGCCTTTGGCATCCAAGGTTGTAAGGCCAGCGGTGCTCAATGGAATACCACGAGCGAGACCTAGCGCCTCAACACCCACAGGATCGTTTAGCAAGAAGTCGACCAGTTTCGCCGCTTCTTCTGGGTGCTTAGTGTTACGACCAATCGAGAACATCATCGAAGGACGCGCCAACAGACCTGAGTCGGTTGCACCTGGCGCCATTGGGTAAGGCGCTAGCTCCAGTGTCATTGAAGGATCAAGGTTCGCGGTGTATTTCGCGATAGCCGTATCCCACATGTATAGACCGCCGAAGCGACCGTCAATCCATGGACGCATTTCGTACAAGTTGCCTTTACCGTACGAAGCGAACTCTTTGGTTGATGGGAAGACGTGATTGCTCACCTGATCCACATAAAGCTGGAAGAAGGCTTCCATCTCTTTTTGCTCGTAGTTGAGCATGTTGGTCTCAGCGCTGATGATGTCTTTACCCGTGGTTTGCAGCATGTAAGAGCGGTTCATCGCAAATACGTCACGCGCTTCAATAACCAGTGGGTAGTGATCCGCACCGAGGTTTTTCTCAAACGCTTTACCCGCGGCCATCAACTCGTCCCAGTTAGTTGGGTAATCCACCCCAGCTTGCTCCCACTTCTGCTTGTTGTAGTAGAACACGCGGGACGTCATACTGACTGGTAAGCCGTTGATTTTTCCGTTAACTGTGGTCATGTCCATCGCCGTTTTCGGGAAGTTCGCAATGTGCAGCGCATCCGCCTTTTGGCTCATGTCGTAGAAACCACCGCCATCACGAGAGAAGATAGGCAGCCAGTTCCAGTTGGTTTGCATCACATCAGGTTCAGTGTTACCCGCGATCTGTGTCGTCAAGCGAGACAAGTGACCATCCCAACCTGTGTATTCTGCTTTGACCTTGATGTCTGGATATTTTTGTTGGAACTTCTCAATCGCTTCCAACGTCGCTTGGTGGCGTGAATTACCGCCCCACCAAGACATACGCAGTTCAACGTCAGCAAAAGACGGTGCAGAGGTGGCGGCAATCGCCGACGCGATAAGAGTAGTCAGTACCTTTTTGTTCATGGATGTTTCTCCAATTATTATCGTAATAAAGAAATGTTCTGTTCAGTTTCTTTGTTAAAGATGTGCGCTTTTTGCATATCAACAACGAATTTGACGTTACTGCGCGTTTCCATGCCCAGCTTGTCTTTCACATCGTCAATCGGCACACGAGCGGTAAATTCTTGATTATTCACTCTAAAGTACACAAACACCTCATGGCCCATGTTCTCCATACGCACCACATCGCCTGTGATCGTCGGTAGAGCATCATCTTCAGCCATCTGCAAGGTAATACTGTCTGGGCGAATACCGAGAACCGCTTTCTCACATTTGTGTGAGCGAATTTGCTCCGCTTTCGCTTGTGGTAGTTTCAAACGCTGGTCGCCGATCACCACGTACAAGCCATCTTCTTCATCGTGCAGTTGAACATCACGTAAGTTCATCTCCGGTGCACCGATAAAGCCAGCCACAAACATATTGACGGGGTTGTTGTAGAGCTCGTCCGGTGTATCGACTTGCATGATCTCACCCAGCTTCATCACACAGATGCGATCGCCCATGGTCATTGCTTCGGTTTGGTCGTGCGTCACGTAAACCGCGGTCGCAGAGCTGCCCTCTTTCTTAAGGTGGCGGTGCAGATCCGAGATGCGCACACGCATTGACGCGCGAAGCTTGGCATCTAGGTTTGACAGTGGCTCGTCAAACAAGAATACGTCTGGCTTTTTCACGATAGCGCGGCCTACTGCCACACGCTGTGCTTGGCCCCCTGACAACTGACGCGGTAAGCGGTCGAGCAACTCTTCAATCTCCAAGATTTTGGCTGCTTCATTCACGCGCGCTTCGATTTCGTCTTTCGGCAGCTTTTGCAACTTAAGACCAAAACCCAAGTTCTCTTTCACTGTCATGTGTGGGTAAAGGGCGTAGTTTTGGAACACCATCGCAATGCCGCGATCTTTGGGTGCCAAGTTGTTCACTACTTTGCCACCAATGGTCACTTCACCACCGGTGATGTTTTCCAAGCCCGCCAACATACGTAGTGTGGTTGATTTCGCGCAACCTGATGGGCCAACGATGACGAGGAACTCACCGTCTTTGATGGTCAAGTCGACACCGTGTACCGCCTTGAAACCGTTTGAATATACTTTCTCTAGCTTTTTAAATTTCACTTCAGCCATTGTTCTTACTCCAAATTAACCTTTAATACCGCTACTGGTGACGCCTTCAACAAAGTATTTTTGAGACATGAAGAACACCACGATGGATGGGATGATGGCGATAGAAGCCATTGCTAGAATTTCGTTCCACTTCGCCCCTTCAGTGACGTCAATTGACATCTTCAGAGCCAGTGCAATCGGGTATTTTTCGACACTTGAGACATAAATCAGTGGACCCAAGAAGTCGTTAACCGACCACATGAACTGGAACAGCGCTACTGAGATAATCGCAGGACGAATCACCGGTACGACAACATGCCAAAGTACCTGAAGTGAATTACAGCCATCGATCATCGCTGCCTCTTCCATATCTGTTGGTACGCCGCGAAGGAACTGAACCAACATGAAAACGAAGAAGCCTTGCGTTGCAAATGCCAGAGGCAAGTACAGCGGTAAGTAGCTATCGAGCAGACCCATCTCACGGAACATCACGTATTGAGGAATAAGCAGAACCGATTGAGGGAGTAACACGGTCGCAATCAATGTCGCAAACCAGAACTTCTTCCACGGGATGTCAAATCGAGCGAAGCCGTAGGCCACGATGGTCGAAGAGACAACCGTAAAGAATACTTTTGGTAGCACATAGTAGAACGTGTTTAGGATGTAGTGACCGAAGGTAAATTCAGTCCCTGTTTTCCAGCCATTGATAAACCCTTCCAGACTCCATTCAGAGGGGATAAGACTCATCGACGAGAAAATTTCATGGTTGGGCTTCATGGCTGCCGTGAACATCCACAGCAGTGGGTAGAGCATCAAAAAGCCCACACCAATCAACACAACATAGCGAATAAAGGCATTGATTTTTTCGCGGCGAATCGTGCGCGCATTCTCTGCACCATTGTCAACCGCTTGATTTTCAACCGTAATAACTGACATGATTATTTCCCTCCCTTATCGCCAGAGTAGAAGACCCAGTACTTCGATGAACGGAACGTAATGCCCGTAAAGATGGCCACAACAACAAACAATGACCAAGCCAAAGCACTGCCGTAACCCATGTCAAAGAACTTGAACGCGGTTTCGTAGATGTAGAGAGAGATTAAGTAAGTGGACTTCATTGGTCCGCCACCGGTAATCACGTACGGAGCGGTAAACTCTTGGAACGCCTGAGTGGTTTGCATAATGAAGTTAAAGAAGATAACCGGCGTGATAAGTGGCACCGTCACTTTCAAGAACATTTGCCATTTGCTCGCACCATCAATCAACGCCGCCTCGTATTGAGACTGAGGCACGTTTTGTAGCGCCGCGAGGAAGATAACCATCGCAGAACCAAACTGCCAAGCACGTAGCAAAGTGATGGAGAAGAGTGCAAATGCCGGTTCACCTAACCAGCTGATAGGCTCCACACCAAAGAAGCCAAGCGCACCATTGAGCACACCGTCGATCGCGAACAACGCGCGCCACAGTACGGCAATAGCGATACTTGAACCTAGAATGGATGGGATGTAGTACGCGGTTCTGAAAAAGCCAATTCCTTTGAGTTTAAAATTCAGGATAAAAGCTATGAACAACGCGAACGCCAGTTTGACTGGGATGGTCAAGAAAACGTACAAGAATGTAACGCTCATTGACTTCCAGAACACATCATCTTCAGTGAGCATGTACCGATAGTTCTCAATCCCAACGAATTCAGGCGAATTCATGAGATCGTAATCGGTGAAGCTCATCAAAAATGATGACACAAATGGAAAGGCGGTAAACACTATCAACCCGATGATATAGGGAGACAGGTACGCCAATCCAAGCTTACGATTTTCATACATTTTCTCGTCCTCTTTAGAGTTATATGCCAGCCGGTTAGACACTTCCCTTAGCAATACGCCTGCTGGCTTCACTATTCATTTAACGCAACTCTGTGAGGGATTTCACGTCGAAAAAATGTAATTGTGATCTTAAATAACATTTTTAATGATATACACACAAAAAATGTGAAACGCAGTTCTATTTTCATTTTTTTAAAACGATCGAACTGTAAATTTTTACAAAAAACGACACCTATCCGCCAACACCACACATCAGAATAACCATCCTTAGATCAGCTAATCACAGCACCAAAGCAGATAAAATGCCTAATAAAATAGAAACAATGGCTGATTAATCCAAAAAATTCATCAACAACTGATTTAATAAGGATAAAATTGATTAAAATCAAATAAATGAAATCACGCAAGGAAAGGGATGTATCGGGATGATGAATGATTTTATTTTTAGAGCATCAAAATAAATAACAAAAGCAAAACATCGAATAATTTACAAAATTTAAACGTTATTTCCATTAAAATAAAACATCGTTTCACAGATCACGATTTAAGTATTTTAATGTTCATTTTATTAAGAAAGATCACTACATTAGCCGCCATCAAAACTACAGCTACAAAGGCGTTTCTAGATGAAGAAGATCCTAACCACCGCCATCCTACTTGGCCTAACCGCAACAGCAGTGAATGCAACGACACTGAACCTACGTCATGAGTACGTTTCTTCAGAGGGCGATCTCAAGTCATACCACCGCGATCGTCTGTTACTTGACCACCGCTTTCAAAACGGGGTTGGTGTTAGCGCTGAGGTGAAATGGGGCTACGACAGCGAAGATTTCGATATCACCAAAATGAAAAATGCAGGTCATGAAACTAAGGTGAGCTACAACCACAAGCTCAGCGATAGTTTCACTTTGCAGCCTGCTTACGCCATTGACGCGGGCTCTTCTTCTGCCACACACAAATTTGATTTGCGCGGTACACAGAAGATTAGTGACGACTGGAACGTAGCACTTCGCTACCGTTACGGTTACAAAAACGAGTCAAAAAGCAGTGATTCAAGCCACTACAATCAGCTAAACCTAACCTCTGGCTACCGTATCAATGATGTGCGTCTAGGTATTGATATTGAAGGTAAATTCGAGCAGTCAAACAGCAAAGGCTACAAAGGTGACAACAACTACTTGAGCCTAGTCAACTTCTCGGGTGAGTACACAGGCTTTGAACACGGCTGGCGTCCATTTGGTGAGATCGGTATGGTCGCACAAAACACGGATAAAAGCGTTGACGGTAAAGACTCTTACGAGCCTCGTTTCCGTGTTGGTGTGAAATACTCGTTCTAACCGCTCACAAATAAAGCAAACAGTTTTTATAGGGGTTTACAAGCCCAACCAACCCCTATACTATGCGCCCCACACGGAGAGATGGCTGAGTGGTTGAAAGCACCGGTCTTGAAAACCGGCATACGTTAATAGCGTATCTAGGGTTCAAATCCCTATCTCTCCGCCACATTGTAAAAGCCGCTGATCTCATCAGCGGCTTTTTTCATTTTTGAGCGGCTCTACTTCACGTTAAGTGAGAAAGGCCGACGAGAATGGGATTTAGGTGCATATCGCCAACTCTCATTAAAGAAATCCCCGCTTTTCTTACACTTTTATTGTGTCTATTCTTTATAGTAACTCGACTCTTCTTATGAGGTGGTGTCGTTACTATGCAACCGTCCGTTAAATTGCAGCCCTTGGTGTATCGCAGTTTCTTTCGTAGCTCCTTAATCCCATTGTTGGTGATTGAGCTTTTGTTGCTGACCCTGTATTTCAGTATTAACGCCTACTTTTCAGAAAAAACCCGTTCGACTCTGATTGAAGAAGTCACCCTTTCGCTCAATGAAATCACCGCCAACGAAGCGCTGCGGGTGAACCTTCAGCTGCAAGCGGTCTCGCGTTCAGCGCAGCTCCTGCAGACCAGCCACCAGCAGTTTTTTACTCAAGCGATTTGCACCTTGCCTCACGGTGAGCCTGACTTTGCGGTGCACGCCAACGGCGCCATGTACAAAACCAACGCCGTCGGTGCCAGTCTTTATTATTCTCGAAGCACCCCGATTGGCGAGGTGCAGCAACAAAAAGCACGTTGCAGTGAAGCGCTCGACCCACTGTTGATGACCATAGTCGACACCAATCCGGCCATCGTTCAGGCGTACATCAACACCTGGGATGACATGAATCGCCTCTACCCCTTTATGGACGATGCGCCCAGTCAATATGGGCCAGAGATCGACATGGAAGCGTTCAATTTTTACTATGATGCAGATGCCGAGCACAACCCAAGTCGCGGCCCCGTGTGGACAGAGGTCTATTTAGACCCGGCCGGGCAAGGTTGGATGTTGTCGAGTTTAGTGCCCATCTACAACGGCGAGGTGCTGGAAGGGGTCAGCGGTATCGATGTGACGGTCGAGTCTTTTATCGATCATGTGTTGAGTCATGAATACCCTTGGCAGTCCGCCTCTTTTGTGATTGACGAAGCAGGGACCATTCTCGCCATGCAGCCAGAGGCGGAGCGCCTGCTCGGCCTTACCGAATTGAAACACCACGATTACCAAGCCAGTGTCACCGATACTGTGACCAAGCCCGACGCCTTTCAGCTCGCCGCTCTCACCAAATTGCCCAGCGATATTGCTCGCCTCTCTTCACAGCCTCGTCAAATCGAGTTAGTGGGCCGTGATTACCTCGTTGACACTAACCTCATCGAAGATACCGGATGGAAAATCATCACCTTTGTCGATATGGCGTCATTTCTCTCGCCCGTCATCAGCTTAACTCGCTTTTCACATCAGTTAGGGTATCTTGCTGTTGCGATTATGGTGTTGTTCTACTTTGCGTTTTTCTTGTATTTACAGTCCAAGTCAAAACGCCTCGCCGCAGAAATTTCTCGCCCGATTGAAGCATTAACCACGGCCACCAGCAAACTGGGCAAACATTGGCAGTTGGGCGATCTGGTGGATACCCACGTGGAGGAGATTCATAGCCTCAATCGCAATTTCCAAAACCTGTTTGATGAGTTGAAATCTCGCACCGCAGAGTTGGTTGAATCCACCATTAATGTCCGCGTACAGATGCGCGAGAAAGAGTTGCTTGCTCAGCTTGCGCATACCGACACATTAACCGGCATGCCCAATCGACTTAAACTCGATGAAGTGCTTCAGCACCACCACAGCAAAGCCAAAACGGATACCCATACTTACAGCGTCTTGCTCCTCGACATCGACCACTTCAAACGGGTCAATGACACCTATGGCCACCAAACGGGCGACATCGTGCTGACCGAACTGTCTGACTTGCTGACACAAAACGTCCGAGATACCGATATTGTTGGTCGCTGGGGTGGCGAAGAGTTTCTGGTGATATGCAGCGGCGGCGATCCCGCCACACTCTCAGACTTAGCAGAACGACTTCGCGAGGTGGTCGCGACCTTCTCCTTCACCGACATTCCGGCGTTGACCATCAGTATCGGTGTCGCCAGATACCACGATGGCGATGACATCAATACCCTTCTCTCACGCGCTGACCATGCGCTCTATCAAGCCAAAGACCAAGGACGCAACCGCGTCGTACTCGCCTCTGACTGATGGCTTCGCGCCACGATCCCCCTAGAGTCGATAAACAGCGATGAGAATGTGGACTTAATCCACTTGATCGCAATTACGTTATAACATAACATTTGCGACCAATTCTCATTAACCAACTTGGAAAACTCCCATGACACAACCCGTGGTCGTCGCCAACGCTCTGTGCGTCGAGTTCGCACACAACCCGGTTCTCAATGATGTTCACTTTAGCGTCCAACAAGGGGAAGTCTTTGCTTTGCTCGGTGGCAATGGCGCCGGCAAATCGACAACGCTCAAAACCTTTTTGGGCACCGTGACGCCATCATCAGGCCATGCCGAGGTACTCGGTCTCTCAACCACCACGCATATTGATGAGATTCGCAGTAAAGTCGCTTACTTGCCTGAATCCGTCATGCTGTATGGGCATTTAAGCGGCCTTGAAAACATCGACTACTTTTTGTCTCTCTCGGGCGTTACTCGCTCACGTCCTGAGGTGGAACAAGCTCTTGCACAAGTGGCGCTCCAGCCCAATGCCTGGCATCAACGTCTCTCCAGCTATTCCAAAGGAATGCGACAAAAAACCGCGATCGCCCTCGCGCTGCTGCGTGAAGCGCCCGTGCTGTTTCTTGATGAGCCAACATCAGGCCTAGATCCCCGAGCCATTGACGAGTTCAACCAGTTGATCAGTGCGCTTGCTAAACAAGGCACGACGGTGTTTATGGTCACCCACGATGTCTACGGCGCATGCCAAGTGGCCGACCGAATCGGCCTGTTAGACAAAGGACGCATTGTCGGTCTGTTTGAGCGTTCAGAACAAGGCAGCATCGACACCGAACAAGTCCACGCCGCGTTCGCGCAAAGGGGCTAAGCATGAAAACTCTCTCCCTTATTCTGTTCGATGAGTGGCGTTTTTGGCGTCGCAGCAAAGTCGCCGCTACGGTGCTGGTGATCGGCGTATTACTCACTCTGGCTTCTGTGGTAGTCAATCATGTTGAGACACAACACGCCGATGCTGAACGTCGCCAACTTCAGCAGTACTCTGAATCCCAATTTATGGCCCAACCTGACCGTCACCCACATCGAATGGTCCATTACGGTCACTACGTGTTTCGTAATCCCACGCCATTGAGTGCACTGGATCCTGGCGTTGATGCGTACACGGGTCATGCGATTTTTCTTGAGGGCCATCGCCAAAACACCGCGATGTTCGCTGAGCAAAACCAGTCTAGCGGCATGACGCGCTTTAGTTCTTTGTCTCCTGCCTTTTTGGTCCAGGTGCTGTTGCCACTGCTGATTGTTTTGGTCGGTTACAGTTGCGTCACACGGGAAAAGGAGGCCGGTACCTTGACCGTACTCATCACGCAAGGGGTGAACGCCCGTCAACTGCTGAGTGGTAAGTTCCTGGCATTGGTCTTGGCCGGAGTCGTCATGTTATTACCCTTGATGGTTGCTAGCCTACTCGCCATTGGCGAGGGTGAAAGTGTCTTGACCAGCACCGCCTTTATCGCCGGTTACCTTGGCTACATCGTCATTTGGAGCGCGTTGGTGCTGTGGGTCTCGAGCATGAGTCAACGCAGTCACGCCAGCTTTGCCATATTGATTAGCCTATGGGTGGTATTTGCGGTGTTGATGCCGCGTATTGCCAGTTCAAGTGCCGCCACACTTGCGCCGGCGATGGGCAAATTGGAGACCGATTTTGGCGTGATTGAGGAGCTGCGTCAGCTGGGCGACGGACACAACGCCGCTGACCCCGCCTTTGAAAAACTCAAACGCGATCTCCTTGAGCAATACCAAGTGGACGACATCGCCGAGTTGCCAGTCAACTTTCGCGGCGCCGTCGCCGCGTATTCAGAAGCGAAACTGACTAAGGTGCTTAATCGCTACGCCGAAGACAACATGGACAAAGAGCAAAACCAAGCGAACATTGCGCGCCAATATGGTTGGTTATCGCCAACGGTCTCCATGGCCAATCTCTCAATGATGCTGGCCGGTACTAACTTGGAAACGCACCATCGCTTTTTACGCCAAGCCGAAGAGCTGCGTTTTGAGTTCGTTCAAGCGCTAAATCACGTCCACCTACACGATCTTGATTACCAAACTGACGTGAATCGCTATAAAGACGACGCGACAGCCAAAGCCGCGCGCGTCGACGCTCACCACTGGCAAGTGCTCTCCTCTTTTACTTTTACGCCACAAGCGCCCAAAGACCGCCTCGCCCAAAGTCTTCGATATGCGTTGCAAATGGGACTTTGGTTACTGATTCTGGCGGGCCTTATCCGTTTCGCGACTAGGAGATTGATGTCATGATGTCTTTAACGGATCTCATCCGTGAAACCCGTTTTCTCGCCAAGCAAGGTTACGTTGTCGGCTTTTTGCTGGTTGTGTTTGCCCTGACGAGCTTTGCCATCGTTAGCGGCGTAAATGAAATTCGTGAGCAGCAAGAGACCTTGGTTCGCTTGCAGGCGAAGGATGCCACAGAGCGCGAACACATTCTCGCCGAGCAGCACGACTACGGTAGCGCCGCTTACTACAGCTTTCACCTCACCTACTCTGAGCCTCAGCCGCTTGCCTTTGCTGCCATGGGCCAGCGTGATGTGACTTCTTGGAAGCACCGCATCCGCATGCTAGCGCTCGAAGGACAGATCTACGAAACCGACGCACAAAACCCGGAACTCTCCTTGGCAGGCTTTTTCGATTTTGCGTTTATCGTCAGCATACTGCTGCCTCTGTTTGTGATTCTGTTGCTCCATGATTTACGGGCGGGAGAGCGCGAAGCGGGTCGCTATGATCTGCTGTTAGTGAGCGCTAAACGTCAAGGCTCGCTATGGGCGGCGCGTGCGTTGATTCTCTGCACGGGGCTCGCGCTGGCACTGTTGGTCCCCTTTGGTCTTGGTGCATGGACGATGGCAGTGCCCATCACCCAAGCCCTCGCGGTGATGGCCATCGTGCTTGTCCATCTCGCCTTTTGGGCATGGTTGACCTTACTCATCGGAAAAACACTCACCCAGAAAGGTCAGCGCTCAGCGCGCATTGCCTCTGCTTTGCTTGGTATTTGGTTAGCTTCGACGGTGGTGGTGCCCGTGGTCAGTGATAGCGTGATTAACCACACCATCACAGGTCCAAGTGGCGGCGACATCGTACTGCTGCAACGCGAAGAGGTAAACGGTGCGTGGGATAAACCCTTTTCTGATACTTGGGCGTCATTCTTAACTACCCACCCAGAATGGGCGCAAGCGACCGATATGCAATCACTGTTTGAATGGAAATGGTACTACGCGTTTCAGCAAGTGGGCGATCAAAAAGCCGCGCCACTGTCACAAGCGTATCGCCAAACGCTACGCGAACGTGATGCCGCCGCTGGCTATGCAGCATGGCTTTCGCCTTCAACGCTCACCCAACGTTGGATGACATCGCTAGCAAATACCGATGTCAAAGCGAGCATGCGCTACGAGCAACGTGTGCGCGATTTCCACCAATCGCTGAGACAATTCTACTACCCGCTGCTGTTTGGTGACGCGCCATTTAGCCATGATGAACTGGAGGCCATGCCGGTGTTCTCTGACGAGGGCTAAGGCTCGCTCACTCAAGCAATGAGCGACAAAAAAGGCGCAGAGCAATCACTTGCCTGCGCCTTTTTCATAAATCTGCTCAGCTAAAGCTGATTAATGTCTTCAAACGATCCTTGAATGTAAGAGCCGAGATGCGTGGCGTAGTGTTCACTTTCAATCAGCGCCAACAACTTGTGTTTAAGCTCCACTGGATAAAGACGTTTCTCTGCCAACTGTTCAATCGGCACCCACTCGACGCTTTGAATAAACTGCTCGTCATTCAGCCCTTTGAGGTTCTCTAAGTTCGGTGTGCCTTGGTAATGCGTGATGTGATAAAAGAACTCGGCATGGTAGCGATGGTTTTCCGTTTCAAGAAACTCGCGCACGCACACTAGCTCACCCACTTTCACGCTCAGGCCTGTCTCTTCAACAAATTCACGCTCAACACACGCCTTAGTGCTGCGATCAACCGATTCCATGCCGCCCCCCGGCGGTATCCAGTATTCACCGGTAAAATCGTTGACTCTGAGCAACAACACGGCGCCTTGATCGACCAGTATGCCCGCGGCACGTATCCTGTGTTCCATGACTAATCCTTGTAAACATCCATTGCAGCTTGAATCAGCTGCATGTGTATCGGCACTAAATCCTCATGACGAGTGCGATAACCACCACCGACGACGCAGGCAATCGGCACACCTCGCCTCGTCGCTACTTCAAACATAGCTCTATCTCGTTGATATATCGCCTGTGTTGAGACATTAAAATACCCCAGTTCATCCTCTTGGTGAATATCCACACCAGCATCATAGAGAATAAAATCAGGCTGATGCAGATTCACAGCCATCTCGACCACGCTAGTAAAGTGACTTAAAAATGTCGCATCGTCTGTGCCCTTTGAAAGCGCCACATCGAGATTAGAATCCGGTTTGCGCGCCGGAAAGTTCTTGTCGCAGTGAAACGATAGGGTAATGATCTCCGCCTCATCTCGACACAAGGTCGCCGTGCCATCGCCGTGATGCACATCGCTATCCACGATAAGCACAGTATCCACATGCTCATTGGTCAAGGCTCGTTTGGCCGCGATCACCAAATCGTTGATCAGACAAAACCCACTACCAAAATCATAGTGCGCGTGATGGTAGCCGCCGCTCAAATGAATCGCCACGCCCCGCTCTAGCGCCGCGTCCACCGTTGCACAGGTACCCCCTGCCGAAGTGAGGGTGCGAGTGATCAGTTGCTCACTCCAAGGAAAGCCAATGCGGCGCATTTTGGCAGCAGGCAGTGCGCCGCGACACAAGAGATCAAGATATTGGTCGCAATGGGTACGTGCGGCTTCGTCCATCGTGATGGCACTGGGCGTCACCCAATCGATACGGTGTTGCCAAGGCGTTTGCTTGCGTATCGCCTCATACAGATAGCGATATTTGTTGATCGGGTAACGATGCCCGTCAGGCAAGGGTAAATCGGAGTAGATCGGGTGGTATATCAGGGGAATCATGAGGACAACAAACACGTAACCATAACGCCCATGCTAGCAGCTCACGGGCGCAGGGAAAACGACTATCGATAGATGGACTTGGTGGATTGTCGAATCATCAAGTCTATCGGTGGTAAACGAGCCTCATGTCGTTCACCTGACAATAAGTTCAACATCGAACGCGCAGAGACGGCGCCAATCTCTTCAATCGGCTGACGCAATGTCGTTAAAGCAGGCGTAAAGTATTGAGAGGTGGGCAAATCATCAAAACCAACGATGGAGACATCCTCTGGCACTCGAAAGCCGTGGTCAGTTAGGGCTTTCATTGCGCCATACGCCGTTTGATCATTAGCGGCAAACAACGCAGAGAAATGCACTTTAGATTCAATCAGTTCAACCGTTTTCTCATACCCTGTTTCAGAGCTGAAATCGCCCTGTTTGATCAATTTTGGATTGGGTTTGATTTGCGCTTCAGTTAACGCTTTCTTGTACCCGGTAAAGCGCGCTCCCGAATCTGGCTGACTGGAGAGCCCTTTAATGTGGGCAATATTCACATGGCCAAGTTGCAACAGGTGCAGCGTTGCAATATATCCGCCCAGCACATTATCTAGATTCAAGGAGCGAACATTCTCCCCTTGAATGTCATAACCTACCGCGACAACCGGAATGGATTTTGCCGTGGTGAGAATCGACTGCTCGCTCAAGTTGCCCGTCACAATGATGATGCCATCGACGTTGCTTTTCATCAGGTACTCAAGCGCATGAATCTCAAGCTTATTTTGCCAATGTCCAGTAGCTAAAACCAAGGAGTAACCTTGCGCCAGCAATACGTTCTCCATGTCATTGAGAATACGACTGGTGTAAGGACTGTCTGGATGTTGAATCAGCACACCAATCGTCATCGAGCGACGAGTGGTGCTTTGCTGCATATGAAAATTGGGCTTATAACCCAACGTGGTGATCGCCTGCTCGATCTTGTGGCTCTTGTCATCAGACACATAGGTGGTGCGGTTTAAAAAACGCGACACCGTACTAGGTGAGACGCCAGCCAACGTCGCGACATCGTACACCGTGGGGGATTTTTTCTTCTTGTTTGTCATAAGGTTGCTCGGCTCATCATGAGTCACTCACCGTAAGTGGCTGAACTATAATGGGACTGAGTCGTGTACTCAATCCCAACGATTGCGGCTTTGTGAGGTTCAGGCAAAACTCAATTGCAACCAGATATGACATCGCTCTGCCTGCGCCCACGTATGCGCGTCCCTCATTATTGGTACAGATAAGCGAAAATCATTCCCGGTCTGAAGTATCGCCCTGCGGTGTACTTTAACCCCGTGCTGAGTAACCACTTATGCAGCTCAGCGTGATCCGGCCAATTATCCTTAGCTGCAAACTCGTCAGACGCGAGAGAGCGAATAAACTCATCGGCATCATCCGTCAGATTTGGGTTAACACGCCCATCGCTAAGTAGATGACCCAAGTGTTGCAAATGCGATACCCACTGCTGAGCGCGAGTCTTACCAATATCAAATCGCTGCGCCATCGACTCTGGCGTCACCACGACCGAGCAATTAAAACCCTCAGGCGCGGCGAAAGGAATCTTCGCCATTTGGTACAGCGCCTGATAGACGGTATCCATCAAGGTTTCCGCTTGCGTTTGCTTACCCGCCAAACGCAGCGCGGTGGCAACACTGAATTGCACGCCAATCCAGACATCTTGCGCTTGGAATGCCTCGTGAGGACGCCCGTCCGCTAAGGTCATATTCGCCACCCCCAGCTTAGGACTGTTGGCAACAAAGTTAGTTTGGTAGATAAAATCCAAAGTTCGCTCAGTCCGCTGCGGCGCAAACAAGCGAGGTAGCCCCACCAATTGCAGGTAGCTGTCAGCCAGTAACGCATCACCAAAACTGTTATCTGAATCCTCCACCAGCTCAGCAAACTGAGAGGTAAAGGCGGCGGGTGCGCGGCTCAATAACTGCTGCTTCTTCACTTTACGCTGAGCCCTTTGTCCATCGTCACTCGCCTCGTCGACCTCATCAAGATACGCGTTCAACACCGCGGCATCGCTCACTGCATCACCACTCACCGCTAACCCCAATCCTTGTAGCTCAGCCAAACCTTCTCCTGTCAGATGCTTGGCTTGGACGGGCGTAACGAAAAAGTGGTAATAGCCTTGCTTCTCATCCCATAAGGCACGTTCGAGGGTTGCCAAAGCGCGCTCGCTACGTTCATTGTAACCCTCGCTCAGCGCCGTCTCACCAACACATTGTGCTAACTCAGCTGCCGCGCGCAGCCCTGCGGCCCATAAGCTACCACAGTAGATAGAGATGCCATGAGACGACAGGTTATCAAACGTATCGTCCGTGCCACGTGTCAAAGGTAGATCCTCACCGGGGCCAATCAGTTGACTGAGGTACTCGATGCTCTCTTTCACCGCCGGCCAGCACTGTTCCACCACCGCCTGATCGCCGGTTTTCTGCCAGTGGCGGTAGACCATCAAGATGTATTTAGGTGCGAGATCCTTCCACTCTTTGACGTTATGCCAACTGTAGGCATCTGGCTGAATATCGTAAGGACTGCCAAGATCGTGGATCACCGCGCCACGCTCGGCACGCGTGCCTTGGTATTTTTCGTCAACCAGCTCAGCGTAAGGTTTGTCTTCATACTCCCAATAGCGCCTCAGAGTAGCGTCACTGGCTAAAATCGCCCGCGCAAAATGCTTCATCACCGCCCCATCGAGTTGCGGCAACAAATACAGCAGTGAGAACGAACCGTAAAAATAGACATCCAGTGAGTTAAAGAAGGGATAATCGACACACTCTTTGACCAGCAAGGTATCTTCGACGTCCCACACGGTTGATTCCGCTAAAAACGAGAGGCTGTTCATCGCCATCGTCGCGTAACGCTGGGCACTCTCTTGGCCACTAAACTTGGCAACCGCCTGGTCATAAAAGCCTTGTTGCTGGGTGACAATACGCTGCTCTATCTCTGAAAGCTTAGGCAAGGTCTGCGTTAATATCGTTTCAGCGCGCGATGGCTCGGGGAAGTAGCGAGCGTACGCTTTGTGACTTTGCCAACCGTCGAGAAGGATTTTGCTGTGATCCATCACTTGCGCGAAACGCAGCGATTGCGTTTCACCCGGCTCAAGCTTCACCTGAACACAAACTAGAGCACTGAGTGGCTCACGGCCACTGTAGATACCGCGGTCAAAATGATCATTGGTTCGCCCTGTATGCAGTGCACGCCACACTTGTTGCTGCGCCTTGCTGGCGTAAACCTGTGACTTAAGCGACACGGTTATCTTGCCCGCTTGAACTGTGCTCGCTGACGCTTGAACGCCGTAGATCACTTCGCCTTCAATATCACTGGCATACGGTGAGTTGGACGCCAAGCGCACACCACTGAACTGCGTCTCACCTTGGTCAAGCACAATCGGTTCATGCTGATGCCCAATCGGGTTTTGCACCAAGTGACAACACGAATCTTGTACGCCATCTCGCGCCTTTTGGTAGGTGGCTCCCATCAAGTTATTCAGCGGCTGAACCACTGTGACCCACTGAGCTTTATTGCTGCGGTTGGTGAGCTGAAATTGGTTCCAGTGCAAAGGTAGACTGCAAAGTTCTGGAGCATCTTTGATCACAGGAGAGACCACTTGGCGAGTTAACTCAATATCACCGAGTCCATGATAGTCATACTCCGCCAACGGATACAGCGCTCGATAATGCACTCGGCTGGCGTCAACAGAGGGCACCACTGCGCCGCGTTGCGGTGTCAATGACCACGCATGGGTCGACCCATTGACCAACAAACCATTAAAAAAGTCGATCGCGACCAGAAGCTGAGTCTCAACGCTTGTCTCGTCAGCCTGAATTGCCTGCTGCGTTGCGGCGCTAAATTCAATATTCCAGCGTAGGAAGTGCTCTTTGTTGATCAAGTAGAACTGACCAAACAAAATGGTTTCCCTAATTAACGACAATAGCTCATCTTTATTTTTACATTGTGATGCCTCACGTAAAAATATCGCTGGGTAGTAATTTAAATACAGTTTCGCTTCAGAAAAATCCGGTATATCTAGATTCTCAACGTGATGTTCATCCATCACAGAAATATAGAAATCGTTGAAGTAGATATCATCCTCTTGGCAATCAATAAATATACCAGGAATGAAACTAAAATTCGGCGTTTTACCTTGCGGCGTTAAGGTGAACGTGTTGCCAATACCACCCACCGCCATGCCTGTATTCTCAGGAGTGGTTGAGATAGGCGTATACCAAGGCTGGATAAATTCAACGGCGTTGCCTTTACTGCATAGAACATCCGATGGACCAAAATATAAAGTGTATGGAATTTTATTTATCATAATGTGAAAACCAACATTGAATATTTATATTCATCAATTAATATCATCTTCAAAGGAGATATTAATATGTTTAAAATCGTTAAAGGGAAATTTGGAGACTTTCACTCCACAACACTCTTAAATTCAAAACTCGGCATCTGCGTCGAAATTATTCAAGACTTTGGTGCCATTATTAACCAATATCGGGTCAATCATAGTCCTTTCTCATTTATTGTTGGCTACCAAGACAGTCAAAATGTGATTCAATCTCACCCTTTTTTCTCTCGTAGTGCCAAACTGTTTCCCTTCCCTAACCGCCTAAAAAACGGTCAATATCACTACCGAGGGCATGACTACAGATTACCGGCGAACTTTCCTTGGTCTGAACATGCCGTACATGGCCTACTTTACAATCGACCGTTTCAAGTCGTTGAGACCGATGCACAAGAGCACTTCGCCACGGCGCGTTTTCGCTATGAGACCGACCACCTTGCCGACGGTTTTCCGTTCGCTTTCCGGCTCGACGTCTGCTATCACATTGATGAGACTGGCCGCCTTCGCTGTTATACCGAGATCACCAATACCGGCGAATCCCCTTTCCCTTATGGCGATGCTTGGCATCCTTATTTTTCGCTCGGTGATTCACTGGCGCAATGCCAACTGAGTCTGAGCCCTCATCAAGAGGTCGTACACCGCGATGATTTACCCACCGGCGAATACACGAGCAACACCGCCCTCAGGAGCCCAACGACGCTTGCCGATGTCACTCTCAATCATTGCTATCGATTTCATCAAAGCAGTGATCAATCGCTAACCCTAACCCGAGCGGATCAACAAGCCCGTCTCGACTACCAGCAAGGGGCGAATTACCCTTTTATTCAGCTCTACACGCCAGCGTCAGAGCCGAGTATTGCTATTGAACCTATGTCATGCCCTGCTGATGCGTTTAACAATCACATGGGTTTATTGGAACTTAACCCCGAGCAAACCGCGCAGTTTGAGTGGCAATGCCACGCGCACTATCAGCCACGGCGCTGATGCACCATCGTCGGGGAGGCGAACCTCCCCGAGCATTGGTTAGCCTAGCGTCACCTCAATGCGGTGGTCACCCGCCGCCAATACGTGCACTTTATTGCCCTCGACACGTTCACCGTTAACACGTAACTCAGTCACCCCCTTACTCACCCGGTTAGGGTTATCGACATGGATGTGGTACGTGGCGCCGCGAAATTGTCGAGTCACACGAAATTCTGGCCACACTTTGGGAATGCAGGGGTCGATGATCAATCCATCGATGTCCGGTCTTACGCCCAAAATCCACTGTGTGCCCGCGACGTAAGTCCAAGACGAGGTGCCCGATAGCCAAGCATTGCGTCCCAATCCAAACTGCGGATGCTCATCACCCAGAATGTTTTGTGGGTAACAGTATGGCTCTGATTCGAATGTCTCAATCACATCATTTTTCGAGGCAGGATTGATTTGACGATAGTACTGATACGCACGATCACCATTGCCCATCTTCGCCTCAGCAATCATCACCCAAGGGTTGGCGTGCAGGAAGATGCCGCCATTTTCTTTCGCCCCAGGTGGATACGTCGAGACGCCACCTAAGTTAGGATCAAAGCCGTTATAGCCTGGTGTTGACAGCTTAATCCCATTGGCGGTATTGAGTTTCGAGTAGACAGAATTCAGCGCCGTGGTAGCACGCTCGCCATCAGCAAACCCAGAAATCACAGGCCAGCTTTGACCATTGGTGTAGATTTGCCCTTGCGCGTTGATGTGTGAGCCAATCGGCTGACCTTGCTCATCAAAATAACGGATAAACCATTCGCCATCCCATCCACATTCGTTGACGGTGAATTTCATCTGCTCGTACTGGGCCTGGTATTGCTGCGCACGTTGCTCGTCACCCCGCAAGCGACACAAATCAAGCATATCCAACAGCGCTTTTCCGTACATGTTGGCGACCATCATCGACTCGGCGCCAGTGGGTAAGTTCACCGTGTCATTCCAATCTGCAAAACCCAGTAGCGGCAATCCGTGTTGGCCAGTGTTGCTGCGCGTAAACTCTATCGCTCGGCACAAATGCTCCCACACTGAAGCAGACTCAAGCGGCTGACCCTGTTTATCTTTTTGATAAAACGGGATCGATTTATCGAGAAACGCACCGTTGCCTGTTTCTTTGACGTATTGGGTGACGGCATAGATGATCCACAAGTGGTCATCGCCATAGTAATCCGGTCGGTCTTCTTCTTCTCGCGAGTCACCAGCATTGGCTTCCATCGTAGAGGGAAAGAACTGGTGCATCGCGGAGCCATCTTGGTTTTGAACCGATAAAAGACGCTCAATAAACTCACGCGCCTCTTCCGGCATATGGGTGATGACGCCCAACGTATCTTGTGATGAGTCTCGAAAACCAATACCACGCGCACCGTAGCCAAGCTGATACAAAGACAAGTAACGTGACCAGTTCTTAGTGGTATGACACTGACGCGGGTTGTGGATGTTCAGCATCGAGTTCATCGCCGGATCGGGCGTTTCTACCTGAACGGTCGCCAGGTAAGATTGCCAATGTTCGGCTAGCTCAGCAAAGGCTTTGTCCACTTGGGCGTGATCGCGGTATTTCTCCAGTATGGGCGTGGCCTCGGCCAAACTCGACATTTGCGTCAGTTGCACGACTGTGCGCTCACTTGCTTGAGGCTCAATCCAACCCAAACGCAAATTGAGCGCGCCGATGTTGTCGCCACGTAAACACTCGCTGTTGCCAAGTTCGTCTGCAAACAACTTCTCTGGCGCAGCCCAACTGCCATAACCGTGATTACCGAGAAACACTTGGCGATCGCCATCGAATGAGGTCGCCACTCGGTCGGCGGTCATCAAGTTGACGGCATAATCGCGCTTCATAAAGGCGTATTGCTCTAAGACGGTATGACCGCTCGCCTGTTGATGCGCGTTGAGCGTCATCGTTTGCGGTACCCAGTCCGCGTTGACGAGCTGCTTAAGGGCATCAAAATGGGTAAATTCGAACACTGGCACAACGTCTACGTGCAACGCCTCGTCACTGATGTTGGTGATTCGGATGTCTTCGAGCAAGACGGGGGCATCTTTAGGTACAAAGAAGGTCGCCTCACAGCGCACCCCATACCCTTCGGCGATGATGGTGGTGTATGACAGCCCGGTATGGTTCTCAAACTTATCGAGAGGTTTAAGCGTCGGTGTGTAGAAGGGTGAAAACACCTGAACATCGCCTTGGCGGTTTTTCACCTTTAGGTATAAGGTCGACCCTTTAAACTCTGAGTTAGGCAACTGAGCGATGTATTTGGTGATGCGGTTTAGGGCTGGGTCACCTTTACACAATACCACGCCGCCATTGCTGTCGACCAAGCCGCCAAACTCGAGTGTGCCCACGTAGTTACACCACTTGATTGGCGTACATGGTGTGGTGGCGACGTATTCTTTGTTGTTGTCGTCAAAATATCCGAAATTCATGTCACTATCCCTGGCTCCCCCAAACCGAGGGAGCAAATCATTAAATCGTGTAATAAAGCGAATTAGGTTTGCCGTGAGTGGCAGCCTTAACTCGCGAGCGAGTTTTCGCTCAGCGCGTCAAACAGATGAATCGCGTCGAGATCGAGGTATAACGTCAAATCCTTCACATCCACTTCTGCCGCTTGGGTTTCAACCATCAACGGCTGACCACTGACCTCAGTTTTCAGCAAAATGCTAGCGCCGAGCAGCTCTTTGTCTTTGATAGTGACAGGAATCGGCAGCACGCGGTCGTGGTCCACTTGCTCAGCACGCAAATGAATGTCGGTTGGGCGCACGCCAAAGTGCAGTGCGAGGTTTTTCGACGCGTGCGCTTTAAAACGCTCTGGCAATGGGATCTCGACATCGCCAAGGGCAACAAAGAACGCCCCTTGCTTTTCAATCAACTTCGCATCCAACATGTTCATCGACGGGTTACCGATAAACTGCGCAACAAATTTGTTGGCAGGGCGTTTAAAGACTTCGGTTGGCGTGCCGACCTGCGCCACATAGCCATCTTTGAGAATGACGATGCGATCGGCGAGCGTCATCGCCTCAATCTGATCGTGGGTCACGTAAATCGTGGTGGTTTTCAGTTCACGATGCAGTTGCTTGATTTCTTCACGCATCACACCGCGCAGCTTCGCATCAAGGTTCGATAACGGTTCATCAAACAAGAACACCTTAGGTGTACGAACCATAGCGCGCCCCATGGCCACACGTTGGCGCTGCCCGCCCGATAACTCTTTCGGTTTACGATCAAGCAAGGGTTCGAGCTCAAGCATTTTGGCAGCTTTGCGCACTTCAACGTCGATGTCTGGCTTTTTCATCCCTTTCAGTTTGAGAGCAAACGCGATGTTCTCATACACCGTCATGTGCGGGTAGAGCGCGTAGCTTTGAAACACCATCGCCAAATCACGATCTTTGGCGTCGATTTTGTTCATCAGCTTATCGCCGACAAAAATATCGCCAGACGAGATGCTCTCCAACCCCGCGAGCATGCGCAGCGTGGTCGATTTACCGCAGCCAGAAGGGCCAAGGAACACCACAAACTCACCATCATTGACGGTAAAATCGAAGTGCTTTACGACGTCCACATCACCAAACGATTTTTTAATGTTACGAAATTCTACTTTAGCCATTAGTTGTTCTCCTCAGCGCGCTCTAGCAACATATTGCGATAGGCAATGGCGCTCTGTTTCAAAGTTCTTTGTTGAGTTTGGTAATCGACATGGACGATGCCGAAACGTTGATGGTAGCCAAATGACCATTCGAAGTTATCCATCAGGCTCCACGCAAAATAACCATCGACGCGAACGCCTGCTTTGATAGCGTTATCGACCGCTTCTAAATGCGATTGGAAGTACGCCACACGTTGCGTGTCGTCAACACGGCCCGCGCAGACTTCATCATCACCGGCAGCGCCGTTTTCTGTGATATATACAGGCGGTAGATTGGCGTAGCGCTCTTTAAAGCGCACCAAGAGATCCGTCAGACCTTGCGGATAAATTTCCCAGCCAATGTGGGTGTACTCCGACTCTTGCGGTTTGATGGTCTCAATCTCACCTTGCTCGTTGTAACGGGCAACGCTGCGGCTGTAGTAGTTCAGGCCAACGTAGTCCACCGGCGCTGAAATCACTGCCAAATCACCTTCTAGGATCATCGGCATATTGGCGGCGTGTTTTTCCATCACCACCGCGGGGTACTCCCCTTTCAGTACCGGATCCATGAACCAGTGATAACTCTCCGCTTCACAGTAATCCGCCGCGCCTTGGTCTTCTGGCGTTAGTGGGTAAGACGGCGTCGCGTTAAATACAATGCCATGCAAAGAGGCCGGTGCATTGGCACGCAGGATTGGCATCGCCAAGCCGTGGCCAAGCATCAAGTGATGAGACGCTAAAAAGCCCTCTTTGTCCCCTTCGATACCCGGAGCATGAATACCCCAGCGGTAGCCGAGAAAAGCGGCAACAAACGGTTCGTTAAGCGTGGTGTAAACATCAATTTTGTTGCCAAAATACTCGCTGACAACTTGGGCATACTCAGCAAACTTGTAAGCGGTTTCACGATTTAACCAACCGCCCTTATCTTCAAGGTATTGAGGCAGGTCCCAATGGTAGAGCGTGACATACACCTTCAAACCACGAGCATGGCACTCATCGATGATCTGCTCGTAGAACGCCAATCCTTGCTCATTGACCACGCCGTCTTGTGGCAAAATACGTGGCCACGCCATGGATAAGCGGTAAGCATCCACACCGAGACTTTGAATCATCTCAATGTCTTGTTTCCATAAATGGTAGTGATCGCAGGCTACAGCCCCGGTGTCGCCATTGTCGACTTTGCCTGGTACGGCGCAAAAGGTATCCCAAATAGAGGGCGTACGACCGCCTTCATGGATGCCACCTTCGATTTGGTAAGACGAGGTCGCCACACCAAAGACAAATTCCTTACTGCGTAATTTTGAGTCACTTGGAAGTTGATATTTATTCATTTTCTTACCTTATCTAACCTTTTACTGCACCCGACGTTAAGCCGCTGATCATCTGTTTTGACGCGAAGAGATACGTTACCACCAAAGGCAAAATGGAAATGGTGGTCCCTAGCATCACCGCGCCCCATGGCGTATTAGGAATCCCTTGCACACTGCGCAGGGCTTGAGTAATCACGTAGTTTTCTGGCGTCGTCAGTACAACTAACGGCTGCATGAACATATTCCAGAAGAAGACAAACTGAACGATAGCCAATGTCGCCAGCGCCGGCTTCATCAATGGCAAAACCACACTCCAGTAAGTTCTAAACTCCCCCGCTCCATCCAGTTTAGCCGCTTCAAGCAACTCTTTCGGGATCGAGGCCACAACGTGCTGACGCATCAAGAAAATACCAAACGGCGTCGTAGTAAACGGCAGCCAAACCGCCATGTGGTTATCAAGCAAGCCAAGGAACTTGACGATCATAAAGTAGGGAATCAAGCTCAGTACGGGCGGGATCATCATGGATCCAACCAACATGCCGAACAGGATATTTTTGCCGCGGAACTTGAACACGGCGAAGGCATAGCCCCCCATGCTACAAAACAGCAGCGAAATCGTGGTGCCTAGAAAGGCAACATAAATCGAGTTAAACATCGCTTGCCAAAAAGGCATGATCTCTTGCAGTTTGGCGTAGTTGATCGCCAAGCTGTCACCGATGGCAAAGCTGATACCCGAACCAAAGATCTCGGTGCGGTCGCGTGTGGATAACAGCGCTGACCAAACAAACGGAAACACCGTCACAATCGCAGAGACAATCAGAATGATGCCCAATACGACCATCAGCACCTTAGTGAAAATTTCAATCGCTCGGTCGCTGGGCTTGATGGCTGCCCAAATCGACACTGGCGAAGTCGCAGAGTGAGTCGTCATGGTTATTGCTCCCCTAAGCCTTTTTTACCGAAGAAGAAGAATTGAATCGTGGTACACGCAGCGATCAAGGCAAACAGCAACCAAGAAATCGCTGAAGCGGTGCCCATCTCTAGCCATTCCCAACCCACTTTGTAGAGGTACATGGAGATGGTGAGGCCCGATTGACCCGTACCGCCAGTACCACGTGTCAGAACGAACGGTTCTTCAAATAGCTGTAGGTTACCGATGATGGTCATGGTGACCGCGAAGAAGACAAACGGACGAATCATCGGCAGTGAGATGTTCCAAAAACGGCGCAGCGCGTTGGCGCCATCCATACGGGCAGCTTCTAGGATGTCTTTGGGTATGGTCATCAAGCCTGTGGTGTAGAGCACGATGTTGAAACCGGTGTATTTCCAAAACACCATGATGGCAATCGATGGTTTCACCATAGTCGCATCATCTAACCAACGAATCGGCTGGTACTCATTGACCCAACTGAACGCCCAGCCAAACAGAGAACTGTCAGCCAACGCCATCAAGGTTTGGTTGATGATGCCGGAGTTTGGCGAGTACATGTTGAAGAAGATCAGCGATGCCGCAACGGTTGAGGTAATAAACGGCAGAAAATACGCTGACGTTAACCAATGACGAAGACGGTCACCCATTGACACCAAAATGTACGCCACAGGAATGGCGACAAGGTGCTGAGCCACACCGGATGTGATGGCTAACCACAACGTATTTTTCAATGAGCGCCAAAGCCACGGGTCGGTCAATGCAATGTAGTAGTTCTCATACCCCACATATTGCATCGCGCCGAGTCCTTCGACTGGGTTCCACTCATGAAACGAGAGATAAACAGAAAAAAGTAACGGGAAAATCCCAAATACAGAAAAAATAATCAGAAACGGCAATAGGAATCCGTACGGTGTAAGCGCTTTCAAATTTAGGCGAGAAAAAAGACTCTGACCGGTTGAAGTTTCCATGGCGTTGCTCGCTGCTTGATTCATAGTAACGACCTCTTACCTAGGGAGACGCAGAGTTGCGTCTCCCAAACTTAAAACAAACGTTGACTTACAGGTTGCGCGTACGACGCTTGATCAAACGCTCTGCTTCTTGCAGTGCGGTTTTGATGTCTTTGCCTTCATCCAGCACTTCCATCAACGCGTTTTCTAAGATGATAGAGCGCGCGACGTGGTCACCTTTTGCTGGCGCCACTGGCTTGATGTTCTTCGCCACTTCGGCAAACAACAAACGCGCTTTCTGTCCACCGAGGAAGGCCACTTCTTCTTGGAACAGATCGTCATCGTAGGTCGTCACGTTTGCTGGGAACGCAGCAATAGTTTCAAAGTGCTTGAGCTGCACATCACGGTTAGTCGTCATGTATTCAATCAACTTCCACGCTTCGTCTTGCTTAGTCGATTGTGTCGGAATAGACAGGAATGAACCGCCCCAGCTGCCGTAGATGCCATCTGGTAGGTTCGATACGCCCCACTTACCGGCGGTGTCTGGTGCGATCCAGTTATTTAGGTGACCCAATAGCCAAGCACCTGACAACTGCGTGGCGAACGTGCCATTACGGAAACCTTCGTACCACTCGTTTGACCATGCCAAGATACGACCATCTAAGCCTTTGTCACGGATCTGCTTCGCCACTTCGAACGCATGAACAAAGCGCTCAGACGTCACCACAGGCTCGCCTTTGGCATCAAAGTACAGACCTTCGCCTTCCGGCACAGTTGTAAAGATAATCGCTTGTGCAACGTCCGCTGCAGAGGCAATCAACTGGACATTTTGTGCTTTAAGCTTTTCACCCGCCGCAATGTAAGAATCCCAATCTTTAATGGCTTCATTGACATCAATACCGGCGTTTTCAAAAATGTCCGTACGGTAGTACATCACACCTGGACCTAGGTCGACAGGGATGCCGTAGACATCACCATCACCGCCCTTGCCTTGTGTCCATGCATAAGGCGCAAAGCGATCGGCGTATTTGTCTGCCCCATATTGCTCAGATAAGTTCACCAAACCGCCAGAAGCAACAAACGGACCGATTTTTTCGACATCGACTACGATCACATCACCTGCTCCCGACCCTGTCGCCAAGTTGGTGGTCAACTTGGTGTGGTGGTCGCCATGGTTGTTCATCAGGTAGTCGACCTTGATGCCAGACTCTTTTTCAAATTCAGGCAGAAGCACTTTTAAGCTGCTGTCAAAATCTGGAAATCCATCAAAACGAATTTGACTGTCTGCTGCTGTCGCTGTGGCAGCAAGCCCGAGTGCAACCGCGCTCGAAAGCGCTAAGGTCTTAAATTTCATGTCTTATCCTTAATCTTGTTATTGGTGTTTAAACGAGTGCTATAGGGTACTGTTTAGGTCCTTGACTGAATCTCGCACTACCAACGCGGGGTTGAGTTTGAAATTCACATCACGCTTGTTTTTGTTCAGTTTTTGCAAGGTGAGCTGTACGGCCTCAATGCTCATTTGCTCAATGGGGAAGTTGATTGTGGTTAACGATGGGGTGAGGTAACGAGCGAAAATGTTATCGTCAAATCCCACCAGCGACACATCCTCCGGGATAGAGAAACCTGCGCTGCGTAGCACCTCAAATGCACCAAACGCCATGTGATCGTTCGACGCAAAAATCGCGCTGAATCGGCACCGACGCTTGAGCAGTTTTTTGGTGGCGATAACACCGGTCTCTTCGGTAAACCCTGCCTCCGAGACCAGCGCTTCGTTGTACTCCAAGCCTGCTTCCTCCAGTGCACTTCGGTAACCCTGCAAACGCCCCCGTGCGTCTGACTTATCCAAAGGCCCTGTGATACAAGCAATCTCGGTGTGCCCCTGCTGCAAAAGATATTGAGTCGCCAGTTTGCCCCCCAACTCGTTGTCAATATCGATGCAGCTCTGATACATCTCTGGAATAAAACGGTTCACTAACACAACAGGAATCCCTTGTTCTTCCAGAGCGATCAGATAGTCATCACACAGGTGTTGAACATGAAGAATTAATGCATCGACCCTACGTCCTAGCAAAAACTCCACTGACTCACGTTGCCCCTGCTCCGTGTTTGAGCCAGCTGTCACCACTGCGTGATAACCAAAGCGGCGCAGGTTTTCCTCTAGACAATGGAGAATGCCCGAGAAGAAAGGCCCACCTAGCTCCGGTACAACAATCCCAACGCTACCGGTACGACTCGACGCTAAGGCTTGAGCAATCGAATTGGGACGATAGCCCAGTTCTTTGATCGCTTTTTCCACCTTGAGCTTCTTGTCGTGACTCACGCGACTGGTACCGTTAATGACTCGAGATACCGTCGCCTGAGAAACCCCCGCATGCTCGGAAACGTGTTTAATTGTTGCCACTGAAACCTCAATACTGCTTTGACTTGAAACCGCTTACAGGCTGAGTATTCCGTAGTTGGGGGGAGGAATGAGTGAGTGTCATCACACTAATTTTTGGAAAAAAATGGCGGTTTTGGAAAAATAGAGAGCCGCTACAGTTTCAATCGTCGCCATGAAACAGTTTCATGAAATAACCACGAATCTTCTATTTATCAGGCCAGAAAATAACCTAATGGCATCTATTTTTATGGGACATAAAATACAAAAAGAGAGGCAAATACCTCTCTAATATAATACTTAATAGTGAAATTAATGGCGCAATATAAAGCTGGCCGTTAATTCAAATTGCACTTGCGCCAGTTGTTCCAATTCTTTTCCTTGAGTCGCGAGTTGGTGTGAGCGATCTAAATTCTGCTCTGCTAAGGAGTGAATGTGACTGACGTTCTTAGTGACATCACTGGCCACCGACTGGTGCTCCGTTGTCGCACACGCGATTTGATGGCTACGCTGAGAGACCTGATCCAATCGGCTATGCACTTCATGCAGTCGCGCATTGACTCGCTCGGTTTGCTGCATACTCTGCCCCATCCCATTCAAACAACTGGCAATTTGTTGGCTAGCGAGATCCGAGCGCTGTTGCAATCGCTCAATTTTACTTTGAATCTCTTTCGCGCTGCTCGTGGTTTGCGCTGCTAAAATTCGCACTTCATCGGCCACCACAGAGAACCCTCGGCCATGCTCACCGGCGCGCGCGGCTTCAATCGCCGCATTCAGTGCAAGTAAATTGGTCTGCTCTGAAATACCGGAAATGGCCTCCAATATCGACTCAATGCTGGCACTTTCAGCCTCCAGTACTCCTATAGTTTCAGTGACTTGGTTAAGCTCTTCAGAGAGCGATTCCAACATCGCCACATTGCTATTCATCTCTCTCTGCGCGTGCTGGGAGTGCTCAACGGCGCCAGTGACGAGGGACAGCGTCTGCTCTGCTGAGCTCGCGATGTCTGTCACCGAGCACTCGATTTGCTCCATCGCCGTCGCTACCAATAGCGTTTGCTCTGTCTGTTGACTGATCGCTTGATTGAGCTCTGCGCTGATGGTTTGGTTGGAGAGTGACGCCTCATTGACCTGCGCACTGGATTGACGAATACGCTCAATCATCTCCGACAGATGACGCACCACGACATTGACCTTTTGCGCCACCTGACCAAACTCGTTGCGCGCTGAATAATCGACATCAGACGTAAGATCTTTCTGCGCGATGGCATCGAGCGCCCCCAGTAAGAGCCGTGTCGGTCGACGTACCATACTGGCAAAACTCAAACCCAACACAAGCGCAACAACGATAGAGCCAAACGAGATGCCGATAAACAAGGTTTGTGTTGCCTCGGTGGCCGATTTTGCCTCTTCATACAGGTCATTGGCGACCTGATTGGCAAAGCGTGACAAGCCATCGATATGCTCGAGCTGACCATCAATGGCTTGTTCCAACTCCTGACGTAGTTGTCGCAATTGTTCTTCCTGCTCTACGGTTTGCAGGTGCCAATGCACCGCACCCTCTTGAGAAAACGCATGTAGCTTTAGGCGCTGTAAGGTACCTTCTAGCGTTTGATAGACCTTTGGCGCAACCGCGGTTAAGGCTTGTTCGCTCTCCTCCAAATAACGCTGACGCGTCGTAAAACGTCGCGCCACTGAGCGCAGCTCTGTCATATCTTTCTGCTTGTAGACCTCATTCGCTTCATTGCCCAGCAACGACACTTGACTGGTCAATCCATCCAACGCTCGCTGAGCTGACTCTGATTGTGCATTTGTACGCGCACGTTGAAGCGAGTTACTCAACTGCGTCATCAGTTGTTGGAATTGAGATTGAAGATAGTCACTGCGATCTTGCGCATCAAGCACATCGGTATAGGCCCCCATCACTGCTTCCAAACCACTGAGCGCCAATTGCCCTTGTTCTCTGACGGGTGTGAGGAATGGCATGAGCTGAGGTTGATGCTGCGCTGCCGATTCAAACCACTCCAACTGACTAAGATAGACATCGCGATTGACGGCTATCCGCTCTTCAAAAGGGGGCAACTCATCCAAATATTGAGCCGATAAAAAGGGCGTAAGACTACGATTGATATTAAGAAAATCTATGGTCAACTGCGCAGAGCGCAACATCAATGGCGTCGTATCACGAGTAATCGACTCCATCTTATCTGTGACATCTTGGCTACTGTGTACAGAGAGCCACGCCGATCCGACCATAATCGCAATTAAGCAGATAAAGCCCAAATAGAGGCGTGACACAAGGGTTTGAAATGGCATAGGTTCACCCGTTCTTGACCGAATCTAGAACACTTCGGTGTTTGACAAGGATAAAAAATGGGCACAAAACTGTGCCCAAACTGGAGTTAAATTGGCTGGTCGACCCGGTCCCACCAATCTGCCTTGTGGGACCAATAAGTTGGACAGTAAATTACCCTAGGCTTACCACCACGCTTCGAACATGGCGCCGACAGCCACGGTGTCTGCGGTTGTTTTATCACCCGCTGAGCCAGTCGTTTCTACATCGCCAACGGTTGTGTAGAAGCGCAGCATCGGACGGCTCCAAGGCAAACCTCCCAGTGACACGTTTTGAGATAATGTCACTTTCCAACCGGTTTTCTCACTGCCATCGTCCCAATCTTCCATCGCATAGCCAGCTTCTAGCCATGTTGAATGAACGTCATCCCATTGATACTGTGGACGAACGATACCGGCGTATTCACTTTTCTCATCGGTATCAGCACCTGAAATATCTTTGTACGACACTAAGTAATCGATAATAAATTGCTCAGACGCTTTGTAGCCCCCTTCGACACTTGCGTAGAAGACCTGCTTGTCACCCGCGAGATCAAAGGCTGAATTGTCCGCTCCGTCCGCGTACTTCATGACGAGTTTGTTCGAACTCCCTAGACCAAGCACGGCGCCAACTTGCCAAGCAGTTTCGTTTTTCACATCATCGCCGGCTTCATCAGAGGCAAAACCGTAGTTAGCATACAGGTCAAGGTTGCCAATACCTGCGTTGATACCATGTAACTTAGAGGTGATCGCATAACGGCCAGAGTCATTACCTAAAGCGCCATCTTCGCTATCAACTGCACCAACAAAGCCCATATCCAACTTCACGCCACCCAAGTTTAGGTTGTTGAAGCCCGCACCTTGGCCATCATGAGACATCCAGAAGTAATCATTCAAACCTTGTTGTGGACGCTGATGGAAGTCACGACCCGCCCACATGTAGAGCTCTGGTTGGCTTTCAAAAATGTTAGTAACGCCGGCATACATTTTCTTCAAATTCACGCCACCTGATGAACCCCATTGGTCGTTGTTCCAATCATCCACCATGAAAACCAAATCCCATTTGGCACCATTGTCTGCTTGGAAGATTTTGGCTAATTGAACTTCACCACCGTTCGCTTCGTTACCCAAACGGCCAAGAGAGCGACCAGTGCTGCCCACTTCGACATAACGGTTGTCGCCTGACGAGTGGTGCGCGCCATAACGTGCGTAACCTGAGAAGATAATGCCTTGAGGCACTTGCGTATCTGGAGTCAACACAGCTTGTTGTTGGTCATTGACGTAGTCAATTTCAACCAGCTTAGACTCTAATTCTTGAATACGTTGCTCTAATGCCGAAATATCGGTTTCCGCAGCAAGGACAGAGGCAGAAGCGAGAGTGGAAGCCACCGCTAAAGTTATTGGTAAAACTCTAAAATGTTTCATGTTATATCCCTATTTAATTTAGGTTTGTTTTAATTCAGGGAAATAATAAGCAATGAAACCTTTGAAAATATTTGCCGACTTCACATCCGATTATTGAAATAAGCGTCATGAAACTGTTCTATTCAAGAGATTTAAAAATTAAAACAAGACTTTCATAGAGTTATGACGTTGTTTTTCAGGTTAGGCGAGGATGAAATCGGTTTCATTTCATGAGATTTGGCGAAATTTGTCACGAAAACGAGTCGATAAACAGGCGAACAAAAAACAACTCACATGAAAACTTTCAGCATTATGAAAACTTTCATACTCGCTCAACTGCTTTTCTTCGCTCTTGGTGATTTGCCTTTAAAAGAACGTCTCTTTTTGTAGGCCGGACGCTCAACCTTAGGTAAATGACGCAGCGATGGCGGTACGTCACCGGATTTGACCTGCTGCATCAATCCGTCGATGCTCTGTTGGAGTGCTTGCATGAAAGGTTGGTAGGCTTGATTTCGCTCGGCCATGCCTTGCAACTGGTGCTCCCAGTGGGCGGTCATGTCAGGGTAGGTGGATTCGCTGGGCAAGGCGTGAATTAGCCCGCGCCCGGCGGCGGAGCTCAATATGGCTTTGCCTTGCCGGGTGAGGAGTTGACGCTTAAATAGCGTATCCAAAATACCGGCTCGAGTGGCTTCGGTGCCTAACCCGTCGGTCTCTTTTAAGATGGCTTTTAATGCTTTGTCTTCAACGAATCGGGCGATGCCTGTCATCGCTTGCAGTAGCGTGGCTTCGGTAAAATGTTTCGGCGGTTCTGTTTTTCTCTCCTTGATCTCTCCCTCTCGGCAGGTCAGCACTTCTCCTTTCGCCAGCGGTGGCACCGTCTCAACGCCTTGATCGTCATCATCCACTTTGCCCATCAGTGCCTTCCACCCCGCTAAGACCAATTGTCGACCTTTGGCGACAAACGCACCGCCGGCGATCTCAAACACCAACTTGGCTTCGGCATACACGGCGGCAGGGTAAAACTGCATCAGATATTGGCGAGCAATCTGCTGATAGATTTGCATTTCACTTGCAGAGAGCGCATTGACTGACGCTTTTTTAGGCGTCGGAATAATCGCGTGGTGCGCATCCACCTTGCTGTCATTCCATGCTTTGGACTTCAAGGAGAGATTCGCCTCCTCCACCGCCGTGGACAGATCCTTGGCGTTATTGGCAATCGCATCACAGACCGAACGCGCCTGCGAGTAGTGCTCAAGCGGCAGGTAGCGGCAATCGGAGCGTGGATAGGTGATGAGCTTATGTTTTTCGTACAAAGATTGGCAGGTATCAAGCACTTGTTGTGCGCTCATACCAAAACGCTTGGCGGCGTCAATTTGCAGTGCAGAGAGCGAATAAGGAAGCGGCGCCGACTGTTTAGTCTGCTTTTGTTCGGACTCCACCACCGTCGCCGGTTGATTGGCGATACGGCTTGCAACGTTCTCAACCAGCTTGCGGCTCAACACTCGGCCTTCTTCATCGAGCCAAGGCTGACAGGCTTCACTCGGCTTCCATCTCGCGCGAATATCAAACGCCTGATCACCCTGCTGATAGGGAATCAACGCATGCAACGTAAAATAATCTTTAGGTACAAACTGCTCAATCTCTTCATCTCGGCGCACCACTAGGCCAAGTACCGGAGTCTGAACGCGCCCAACGGATAAAACGCCCTGATAGCCCGCTTTTTTCCCCAACAAGGTGTAGGCCCGCGACATATTCATCCCATACAACCAGTCGGCGCGTGCACGCGCCAACGCGGAAACAGAAAGGGGGATAAAGTCACGGTTGCTGCGCATTTGGCTAAGCGCACGTTTAACGGCCGGTAAGTTCAAGTCACTGATCAGCAGACGTTGCATCGACGTCCTCTTACCTTGTGGGACGCGACAGTATTCAATCACTTCATCCACCAGCAATTGCCCTTCTCTGTCTGGATCACCAGCGTGGACGATCTGCTGCGCCTCTTTCAGTAACTTACGGACCACTGTGAGCTGCTTGCTGGCGGACTTTCTCGGTCTGAGTTGCCACTGTGACGGGACAATAGGCAAGTCAGCGAGATTCCACTTTTTGTAGCGCTCGTCATAACTGTCTGGCTCGACCTGCTCTAACAGGTGGCCAATACACCAGGTCACTACATCGCCATTGCCGCAACGAATATAGCCTGACTCATTTTTCTTCGGGCCAGGCAGCGCGGCCGCGATCGCACGGCCAAGACTGGGCTTTTCAGCAATAAACAGACGGGACATAGGGAGTTTAGACGCGAGTAAAATGGCAAAAAATAAGGGCAACATTAACCAATGTCGCCCTTACAAATCAAGAAAAACTGTAAATATAACCAGTATTATTCTTCGTCGCTGCCTGCTCGCGCCGCGGCTTCTTTAATCAGTGGCTGCAATTCGCCTTTTTGGAACATCTCAATGATGATGTCACATCCACCGATCAGCTCACCTTCTACCCACAATTGTGGGAACGTTGGCCACTGCGCATACGCTGGCAGTTCTGCACGGATGTCAGGGTTTTGTAGAATGTCTACGTAAGCGAATTTTTCGCCACAAGCCATCAAAGCTTGCGCTGCTTGAGATGAGAAACCGCAGCTTGGGAGTTTCGGGGAACCTTTCATGTAAAGAAGGATCGTGTTTTCTGCGATTTGCTGTTTGATTTTATCGATAGTTTCCATTGCTTCCTCTTAATGGAGTTACTGCAAATATTCTGGACATTCTAAACCATTAGCGCAGAATAAAAAGCCTACAATAAGAAGGGATTTAATCCTTGCACAGATTTAGGCTTGAATGCGACACTGTTTGCACAATGCGGTGTCTTGTAAAAGCCGATGGGCTCTGACGAGAATTTTGCAGTGATCGGATCCGAATAACTCTTTTAATAAAGTAAAAACTTGCTAAACTAGAACGCAAGTCAGCACATTGACCACAGCAAGCCGGGTGCAAGCTGTGAATAATAAATAACACTGGAAGCAATCGAAAGGGCTAACCCTTTCAAATCAATGGAGAATCGAGCAATGGCATTTGAACTACCCGCTCTTCCTTACGCGAAAGACGCACTAGAACCACACATCTCAGCAGAAACCCTAGATTTCCATCACGGTAAGCACCACAACACTTACGTGGTTAAGCTCAACGGCCTAATCCCAGGTACTGAGTTCGAAGGCAAAACACTTGAAGAGATCATCAAGACATCTTCTGGCGGCATCTTCAACAACGCTGCACAGATCTGGAACCACACCTTCTACTGGCACTGTCTTGCTCCAAACGCGGGTGGTGAGCCAACAGGCGCAGTAGCCGATGCCATCAACGCAGCCTTTGGTTCGTTCGACGCATTCAAAGCGAAGTTTACTGATGCGGCGATCAACAACTTCGGTTCTTCTTGGACATGGCTTGTGAAAAAAGCTGACGGCTCACTAGATATCGTGAACACGTCAAACGCAGCGACGCCACTAACAGAAGAAGGCACAACGCCACTTCTGACGGTTGACCTATGGGAACACGCGTACTACATCGACTACCGTAACGTTCGTCCAGATTACATGAACGGTTTCTGGGCACTGGTTAACTGGGACTTCGTTGCAGAAAACCTAGCAAAATAATCCCTTCCCCGAAAGGATTGGAATTTAGTCGCCTAAAAAGCCAGCAGTCAGCTGGCTTTTTTCATACCTGCTCTCAAGCTTTTTGTCCCCTCGCCGCTACATAGACATCAAGCGAGGACATATGCATACCCCGATTCATACCTTAGACAAAGCGAGCGTCATCAACGAGCTTCAGTTTGGCACTGGCATTAATCATGCGGTGCACGAAGGTCGCCGTGCCGATTTTGCGCTGATTCTCTCTTTGTTCTCTGATGATGTCCGCGACACAACGCCAGTGGAAAAAATCGATACGATTGACAGCAGTGAAGCTGCCCTGCGCCGTCGATTTGAGTTGCCGTCTCCACAAACGCTGCGTTCGGATCAAAGCTCATACGCAGTTTCCGCGCAGCAAGCGGCGCTGTTTCACTCCAGTGGTCTCGCCAGTGCCAAGTTGTCCCACTACCTAACACCGGAAACCTTGACCTATTTACCCGAAGAGACACATGACCTTCCTGAAGAGGTCTATCACAACCTTTCTGGTCACCAGAGGCGTCAACTGGCAGAACAAACACCGCGTGAGCTAATGCCAGCCGATCTCTACAATCAGCTGATCCACGCTCAACGTCAGTTCCAAATTTCCCTACAAACTTAATGGGTTAACATCCCTGCTATTGACGCAGGATCACATTCTCGTTGTCTCATTTTGTATACATATTCACCCGTTCAACTAGAGAGTGTGAAACACCGCAAAGAAACACGCTCTGCTCAAAGATGCGCACAACTTATTTGAAGTTATTCACATATAAGTAACAGTTAATCTACCATGCTATATGAACAAAGTAGTCAGGTGTGACGAGAAGGAAGGCGAGCGATGGATATAAAAAATGCAGTAATATTAATTACTTCTGCAGGCTCTCAGCTTGGTGGTACGCTCGCGTCTCATTTCGCATCGCTAGGTGCCACCTTGGTTCTGTGCGACAAAAACCCCGCTCGCTTGCAACAAACAGTGCAAAGCTGTCAGCAGATCTCCACTAAGATCTACTCCTGTGCGATTGTCGATTACAGTGTCGATGCCATTCACGATCTGTTTCACTACATGGATGATACGTTAGGTCACTCACCTGATGTGTTGATCAACGCCATCACTAGCCATGCGATGCCGACCATTCTTGAACAGAGTGGCCGCGAGATTTTTACTCAGCAGCTTTCCCACATGGCAGCGACGCTATTTAGCTTCGGCCAAGCTACCGCAGAGCGAATGAGGATGGAAAAGAAAAACGGGGTAATCGTCAACGTTATCGCCCATGCGGATTATCGAGATTTATCCGGCTTCGACAACGCCACCTCCATGGTGGCCGGATTTACCCAAAGCTGGGCTAAAGAGCTAACGCCTTTCAACATTCGCGTTGGCGGTGTCGTACCCAGCTATGATGTTGACGACGTTCATTGGTCGGAGATTCACGACGAGCTGATCCGCAATACCGAGTATATCGTCGCCAATGATTACTTCAGTGGACGCGTAATGGCCGCTTAGCGTTGCAAAATGGCCTCGCTCGCTTGCTCAATCAGGTCGAGCACATTCTCGAACCCTTCATCACCGCCATAATATGGGTCAGGTATTTCATCCACGTCTGCATCAATGTAACTGAGAAACAGTTTGAGCTTATGTTGATGCTCACGTGGGCACTGCGCTTGAAGATCGGCTAAGTTGTCCCTATCTGCCGCCAAAATCAGATCAAAGCGAGCAAAATCATTGGGCTCTACTTGCCGTGCTCGAATCCCTTTAAACGAATATCCCCGCTTTTTTCCTGCCGCCTGGGCACGTGGGTCCGGCGCATGACCTTGGTGGTAACCGATGGTTCCTGCCGAGTCTATCTCCACCTCAACGCCTAGCTCTTTTGCTTTCGCTCTGAGCACCGCTTCGCCCGTCGGTGAGCGACAGATATTGCCCATGCAGACGACAAGGATGGAGGAACACTGAGTGCTGTTCATGATGGATTTCCTTTTCAGTTGACCAATGTACCGTCGTTTTCTCTCATTGAGGAAACACGCCGTCTATTCCAAGACCATACGCGCAGATAAAAAAAGAGTGAAGCACGGGCTTCACTCTTTCGAATTCTCATAGGGGCGGTTTACTTGTAGTACGCCTCAACCTCGCCTTTGAGTTTAATCAGCATCGGTTGACCCCAGCGATCTTTTGCTTTCGGTGATGGGATTTTTACCCAGCCTTCGCTGATGCAGTACTCTTCCACATCGGTGCGCTCTTTGCCATTGAGGCGAATGCCGATTTGGTGTTCAAAACACTCAGCGATGTGATGTGGGCTGCGTGGGTTGCCTGATAGGTGATCCGGTAACTCAGGTTTGGCGTTGGTATCGCTCATACTTGTGACCTAATAGTAGTAATCAAAACGTGGATTCTAGTTGAGACGCTAGGCGGGTTCAACTCCCACATCAAGGCAAAGGGTAAGAATACCGCTTGTCGGCTCTTCAACTACTCGCCACTGGATAAGAGAAGGTGCAACAAACCATTGTCGACAAATGCGTTATCGGGATGAAAGGTAACCAAATTCGATTCAAAAGACCAATCCCCTGCTCCCCAGCGCGTGTGATCGAAACTATCAAAATCATCACGCCACACCTTCTCAAATTGCCCATCTTGATAGCGGTAGTACTCCATCCAATCCACTTGCTGGGTGAGTGGCAGTTGCTCAGGCTGAAACTTACCCACCCAATCCGCCGCTTCAGAGACCCAAAGGTTCATGCGGTAGCTTTGCGGGCTGTCACGCATGTCAATCACCTGTTGCGAATCCTTGGCTAATACGCGATGCAATACCTCCCCATTGACCAACCAGGCGATTTCATCCGGAGTCCAGATGAGCGTGTATTCCTGAAAGGTATTCAGTGGCACGGGATGGAGATGTTCGGAGTGAATTCGCTCGCCAAGGGCGCCTGTGATGAGATTGGTTTGCAGTTGGTTGGGCGCTTTGCCGATCGCCTCGATATCTATCTCACGCCAAGGAATGCCGCCTTGCCAAGATTCATTATCGTAGGTGAAAAAAGACGAGACGACGCCGGGCGCAGAGACCAACTTCATCCTCATTACGAACTTGCCAAAGGTGACTTTGTCATGGCTGTAGACTTCTGCGCCATAGAGTGGAACAGACGTCGTATTTAACCGCCCAGATTGAACCAAGGTATCTTGATTGGACACGTCAGCTTGTGTGTTAAATGCGATAAAACTCAAGGCTGCGGCCATCGCGTATCGTTGCCAAGTCGGGTGTATCATCTCTGTGCCTCCTTCTCAAAACACACCTTGGTTATACACCGTGGCTTAGGGATACAACATCCGTAAATTCAAGTTGTTAACCATATCTTGAACAGCGACACTTTTTAGGTTGGCGGCATGAAATCTATCCCAGCAGGATGAAACTTCTCCCTCTCAAAATGTGATTTCACGCGAGAGAGTAACCACAGTCGATGACGGTTTTTTCCCTTTGCGTTGTCCGCTATGATGGCGAGCAAAGGAATGATCACAAGGTAACGATATGTCAGACCAAGCACCTTCTCACAAAGAGCAAAAACACCAACAGCGTCAACAGAAAGTCAAAGAACAAGTCGATAAGAAAATTGCAGCGGCGCAAGAAGAGAAAGGCTTGCTGCTCATCATCACGGGCAACGGCAAAGGCAAATCCACCTCAGGGTTTGGCACGATTGCTCGCGCGGTCGGTCATGGTAAACAGTGCGCTGTTGCGCAGTTTATCAAAGGAACCTGGGAGAACGGCGAACGCAACCTGCTGGAAAAACTTGGCGTCGAGTTTCAAGTGATGGCGACAGGCTTTACATGGGAAACGCAAAACAAAACCACTGATACCGAAGCGGCTCAAGTGGTGTGGAAAGAGTGCCAGCGCATGCTCAAAGACGAATCACTTGATGTGATTCTGTTTGACGAGCTTACCTACATGGTGAGCTATGGGTATATTGAACTCGAAGAAGTCATCGAGGCACTCGAGCAACGCCCAGCAATGCAATCAGTGATCATCACCGGGCGTGGTGCCCATCGCAGTTTGATTGAGATGGCCGATACCGTCTCAGAAGTGAAAAACATCAAGCACGCCTTTGAATCCGGTGTCAAAGCCCTCAAAGGCGTGGATTGGTAACACGATTTTCCCATTACCGGGAGTTAAAAAGCCTAGCTCATTGCGACACCCGCGAGCTAGGCTTTTTGTTTGTTGTGGTGATGCGCTGTGAGGTTAGTTGAACAAACCTTTGATCAAACTGTTGACGGCTTCCTTGGTTTTTTCGTCTTTGATTTTCCCGTCTAATTTCTCTAAGCCACGGTCGATCTCTTTCTGCGCTTTTTGCTTCAGTACATCATCAAAAACCAACTTGAACTTGGGCGCATCCCACGAGCCGGAGATGTTAATTGGAATCGTCACATCCTTCAGCTCATCGATATCTTTACCGCCTTGGCCTTCCAAAGAACCGACCACTGAGGTGCTCACGGTAAAGTTCACTGTCTGCTTGATGTAGTTCGCTCCGCCTTGACCACGGATTCGTAGCAGAGGGGATTGCATGTTGAGATCGTTGGTCGATACATTACCTTTGTTGAGGGCTAACGTTGCTTTCATCGCACTAAAGTCGGTTTTCTGAACGCCCGTTGCGGCTTCCACTTTTTGACCTTTGATCTTGGCGTAGTTTTCACGAATCAACTGCGCAACGTTGATCCCATTGACCGCACCATCAGTGAAACTTATTCCTATCGTGCCAACAAGGTTTTGCTGAATGCCACTTGGAGTCAAACTGCTGCCTTTGACGTCAACATCAATGTTACCTGTACCTTCCAACTGATCAGTGTTGGCCACATCCACCAGCAAAGGCTGCACTTTCACGCCGCGAATCTGTTTTTTGGCACTGTAGGTCGCTGGGCTCTTACGCGCATCCAATCGTCCTGTAGCCGTGACGCTACCCTGGTAGAGGTTGGCGCTAAAGGCGCTCAAATCAACCACACCTCGGTCAATCGAGAAGCTTGTGCTCACCTTCTCCATCTTCGCGTTGTTGGCCTTGAACTTATCGATGGTGATGTCACCCTTCACGTCCAAATTGGCCAACGCTGACAAGTCAGGTTCTACTTCTGCACTCGGTTGTTTCGCAGCTGGCGTCCCCGCTTGTGACGTGCCTGATTGCGGTGAAGAACTAGACGTCGATTGAGATGAGTCGGAAGACTCGCCTTGCTTTGAGCTAGCTTCGCCTAATCCAAGAAACTCATCCAAATCGATGTTTGGACTGTGAAGCGCAAAGCGCACTTTCGCGATTTCGGCCAAGGTGACGTCGGCTTTGCCATCAAATTGCAATGCATTGGCAGTCAGTTTATTCAGTACAAGGCTCAGATGGCTCTTGGCAAGATCAAAACGTATGTCCGATAACAGGCCAATAGCCATAGGGGATTGAGGTAGGCTCTCGCCTTGTAACTGACCGTCGAGCGTGAATTGATTCACTTGTACAAGCGTCATCGCTTTATCAACGCTCAGTTTGGCCGCGCCCGTCATATCGATGTCCATATCAGCGGCTTGGCCTTGGATCTCGAAAGTCAACGGATTCACCGCATCAAACTGAAACGTCTCTAGCGCCAGCTTAATGGATTCCATCTTGGTACTTGGGTCGCTAAAACGGCTATCTAGGTTGATATTGCGCAGCGCATAATCACTCAATCCAGGGGCTAATTTGAGCTCGAGGTCCCCCTTGGTTTCAAACACTTGCTGGTTGTTTTGCCCTTTCGCTGCAAACGTCACCGAGCTCCATTCATCGAAGACAAACTCAGACAAGTTAAATGCCACATCGAACAGTTTGGTGAAACTACCTGTACGCAGGTCTTGGATCTCTACAGCGGCATTACTGACGCTCACGCCAGCGAGATTGATGCTCCAAGCGGCCCCAGCTTCTGTTGCGGTTGACGACGGCTCGCTGCTGGTTGAGCTTGCTGCGTCCCCTGCCGTACTCTGGGTTTGAGTCGCCGGTTGCGATGAGGATGACGATTGAGTCAAAGCATCCAAATTGGTCGAGCCATCTTTACGCGTGATCAGCGCGAACTCAGCACCATCAAGGCGAAGTTTGCCAATGTTGAGCTGCTGGCTAAATAGCGGCATGACCGAGACATCAATACCCACTGAATCAACTTTAAACAGATTTTGTTTATCAAACCCGGCTGGGTTTCTCAGTTCAGTTTTACCGAGCTCAAAGCCAATCGATGGGAAAAACTGCCAACTGATATCCCCGTCAATGACCAGATCTAAGCCGGTGTGCTTTTTGGCCTGTTCGACAATCAGGGGTTTAAATTGGTTGGGATTGACGAGGGTTACCAATGCAACCACCCCGCCAAGGAGGACCACAACGACGACCGCTATGGCTATGAGTAACTTCTTCATCAGCATTATCCTTGCTAAGTAAGAGACAATTTTAGGTCTTCCCCAAGTATAAGTCGTGATTGAACAAATACTTGTCGCCATAAAAAGAAAGTGGCACTTAAAGTGCCACTTCTCACTATAAAAATAAACCCCGCGGGGGTTATGCTTTCAGAAGTTTTGCAATGTGCGCTTTTAACACGTCAATGGCGATGCGGTTTTTACCGCCACGAGGCACAATGATGTCCGCATATTGTTTAGAAGGCTCAATGAACTGCATAAACATCGGGCGAACCGTTTTCTGATATTGCTTCAAAACGGAATCCATTGTACGACCACGCTCTTCCACATCACGCTTCACGCGGCGCAGCAAACAGATATCAAGCGGCGTGTCCATAAAGACCGTCGCATGCATCAAATCGCGTAGACGCGGGTCAGTCAGGAGAAGAATGCCTTCAAGGATGATGACTTTCTTTGGTGTTAACGTGGTGGTTTTATCTAGGCGGGTATGCTCAGTGTAACTGTACTCAGGGACTTCCACCGCTTCACCGCGGATCAACTGTTCTAGATGGTCACAAAGCAAGTCATGGTCTAGCGCACTTGGGTGGTCATAATTGGTTTTTACACGCTCTTCCATGCTTAGGTGGCTTTGATCGTTGTAGTAGCTATCTTCCGTAATCACACCAATTTGATGATCGCCCACCTTCTCACGCAACTCACGGTAAATCGTACTTGCGATTAAACTTTTCCCAGAAGCAGACGCGCCAGCAATACCGACGATCACACATTGATTATTCTCAGACATTATTCTTGCACTCGATGTTTGAATTGGTGTCATATTCACTAATATTAGCAAGTGTGCAAATAGACGCATGCATATCAGTGTAAATTGGTTAAACCGCCTGATTATAGGGAGAAGCGCGGTTTGTTGCTAGTCACACTTAGCAACAAAACCGCATTTGAAGGGAGAAAAACGCAAGCAATCGATTACACCGAGTGAGGGTTACTCGACCATGGTGAATTGGATTGCCGCAGGGCGCTCCTCACCTTGCCAATACATGCGCGCAGTGATCGCTTCGGCAAGGGTAAGGTAGATTTGACTGTGCTCTGAGTCTGGCCTTGCCGCCACCGTAGGGACGCCTTGATCGATGTCTTCACGCATCGCAATATGCAGCGGCACTTGAGCAAGCAGATCCAACCCATATTCTTGCGCCATTTTCTCTGCACCGCCTGCGCCAAAGATGTGCTCACGCTCACCACAATGAGAACAGATATGGTAGCTCATGTTCTCGACCAAGCCGACAACCGGCACCTCTACTTTATTGAACATCGCCGCGCCTTTACGTGCATCGGCGAGCGCCAAATCTTGCGGTGTGGTGACAATCAAAGCACTGGTGACGGGGATTTGCTGCGCCAGCGTCAGTTGAATATCCCCCGTACCCGGCGGCATATCGACCACTAAATAGTCCAAATCTGGCCATTCGGTCTCATTCAACAGCTGAGCTAACGCCTTAGAGGCCATCGGCCCGCGCCAAATCGCGGCTTCGTCTTTGGAGACCAGATAACCAATAGATTGCGTCACGATGCCGTGCGCCTTGATAGGTTGCATCCACTTGTTGTCTCTCACTTGTGGCTTAGCGTCTTGCTGACCAATCATCATCGGCACTGATGGGCCATAAATATCCGCATCCAACAAACCGACGTTGGCACCTGTCGCGGCTAGCGCCAACGCCAAGTTGACCGACGTTGTCGATTTTCCCACACCGCCTTTGGCTGAGGTTACGGCGAGAATATTTTTCACGCCTTTCACTTCCGCGCTCACATGAGTGCTGAGCGGTTTCACATCGATTTGGATAGAATACGGGAAACGTTGGATTTGACCGCGCTCAATCTGACCTTCAATCCAAGTATTGAGTTCACTAGGCAAAGAGCGAGAAGAAAACGGCAGTCGAATCTGACATTGGTCGGCGGCGACATGAACAAGATGTGGCGTTGAGGCCCAATCGGCCACAAGCTGTGGATGTTGAAACTGATTAAGCCAGTCGCATAGCGCTTGCTTGGAAGTAAACTGCTGCATGAATGCTCCTTGTTATAAGACCCACTGAACTGGCGGAGGGCGCGCAGAAAACACACGCTCTTTGTACAGAAGGATAGCACTGCACATGCTATCACTCCCGAGGTCCTGACTGAACCCTGAAAAAACTGGGTGTTTGAGCAACTAGATACCTTGGAGTCACTGGTGGGATAAGGTAGTATTACCGTCTATTTTTTCCTACACCTTAAGAAGCGAATATTAAGTATGGCAAACGATCCAAGAACCCTTGATCCAAGGAAACTGCTGGTAACTTGTGCCCTTCCGTACGCTAACGGTTCGATTCACCTAGGTCACATGCTTGAGCACATTCAAGCCGATATCTGGGTACGCTACCAACGCCTACGTGGCAACACTGTAAACTTCATCTGTGCTGACGATGCTCACGGCACGCCAATCATGCTAAAAGCACAACAGATGGGGATGACACCAGAAGAGATGATCGCTGCCGTAAGTGAAGAGCACCAAAAAGACTTCGCTGGCTTCGATATTAGCTTTGATAACTACCACAGCACACACTCAGAAGAGAACCGTGAGCTAGCGTCACACATCTACTTAGAGCTCAAGAAAAACGGCTTTATCTCTAGCCGTACCATTTCTCAACTGTTTGACCCTGAGAAAGAGATGTTCCTTCCGGACCGTTTCGTAAAAGGGACCTGTCCGAAGTGTAAATCCGAAGACCAGTACGGTGATAACTGTGACAACTGTGGTGAAACCTACAGCCCAACGGAACTGATTGATCCTAAATCAGCGGTCTCTGGCGCGACGCCCATCATGAAAGATTCCGAGCACTTCTTCTTCGACTTGCCTCAGTTCGAAAGCATGCTGAAAGAGTGGACACGTTCTGGTTCTCTTCAGGCTGAAACCGCCAACAAGATGCAAGAGTGGTTTGAGTCGGGCCTGCAGCAGTGGGATATCTCACGTGATGCCCCTTACTTTGGCTTCGAGATCCCAGGTGAAAAGGACAAGTTCTTCTATGTTTGGCTAGATGCGCCAATTGGCTACATGGGCTCGTTCAAAAACCTGTGTGACAAGCGTGATGATCTCGACTTCGACGAGTACTGGAAAAAAGACAGCACAACAGAGCTTTACCACTTTATCGGTAAAGACATTGTTTACTTCCACTCTCTGTTTTGGCCAGCGATGCTTGAAGGCAGCGGCTTCCGCAAACCAGACAACGTATTCGTCCACGGCTATGTAACGGTTAACGGCGCGAAGATGTCTAAGTCTAAAGGCACCTTCATCAAAGCCGCCACTTACCTAGATCACCTAGATCCAGAGTGTCTACGTTACTACTACGCAGCGAAGCTCAACAGCCGCATCGATGACCTCGACCTCAACCTTGAAGACTTTACTCAGCGCGTGAACGCTGACGTCGTGAACAAGATTGTTAACCTAGCATCACGTAACGCAGGCTTCATCAGTAAGCGCTTTGACGGAAAGCTTTCAGCACAGTTTGCAGAGCCAGAACTATACAACGAGTTCGCAACAGCGGCTTCTCGCATCGCAGAGCTTTATGAGAGCCGTGAATTTGGTCGTGCAATCCGCGAAATCACGGCCCTTGCTGACAAAGCAAACCAATACGTCGATGAGAAAGCGCCGTGGGTGATTGCGAAAGAAGAAGGTAAAGACCAAGAGCTGCAAGACATCTGCTCTGTGGGTATCAACCTATTCCGCGTATTGATGACGTACCTAAAACCTGTGATGCCTGCGCTCGCTGCACGCACTGAAGCCTTCCTAAACGAAGAGCTGACGTGGGAAGGGGTCGCCTCACCACTGACCGATCACGAAATCACTAAGTTCAAAGCGTTGTTCAATCGCATTGATCCGAAGAAAGTAGAAGCGATGGTGGAAGCATCGAAAGAAGACGCGGCAGCCGAAGTAGCAGCGAAAGAAGCAGCAGAAGCGGCGAAGCACCAAGCGAGCCAAACTGAGCTGGATAAAGATCCTATCGCTGATGAGATTGAGTTTGATGCATTTGCCGCAGTGGACATGCGTATTGCTCGCATCATCTCTTGCGAAGAAGTGCCAAAAGCCAACAAACTGCTTAAGTTTCAACTCGATATCGGCGGTGAAACTCGTCAAGTCTTCTCTGGTATTAAGTCTGCTTACAAACCCGAAGAGCTTGAAGGCAAACTCACCGTGATGGTCGCGAACCTAAAGCCTCGTAAGATGAAATTTGGTATGTCGGAAGGCATGATTCTAGCAGCAGGCCCTGGTGGCAGCGAGCTATGGATTCTTGAGCCTCATGAAGGCGCACAACCAGGTATGCGCGTGATGTAATCACCAGGCTCGTATCACTCATCCCCGCGTGACACCGTCCGCGGGGATTTTTTGTGCCCTCAATCACAATATTAGGGCTTACTTTGCACCAAAACCGTTCAAACCCTTCACCCTCCAGAATGTAACCCACTGTATTTAAACAACTTATAAGTTGGCACTGTTCCTGCTCTACCTACTTAGTAGTAGACGAGTACAAGGAGTACGTTATGTTTGTGTTGATCTCAGTGGTTCTATCGATAGCCGTATTGGCTGTCATGCTTTACTTCTCTAAAAAGCGTCAAAGCACTTTAGAGCGCAAGTTTGAAACACTGGTCTTGCTGCGACAGGTGATGTTGCTTAGCCGCAAACATCGTAGCGCGACCCACTTAGCGTTAACCAAGGAGGTGACGGATAGTGAGCTGGAAGAGATTGAAGCGCTCTACGATCAAATGGTCGATATCACCAATGGCTTGGTGGCCAACGCACCCTTTGACAACAAACCCATGTACCGAATTTTCCAATTAAAACTCAAAGGCATGCATAAAGAGTGGCAAGACAGAACCGTGATTCGCAACCAAGTCATCCACGGTAAAACCATTCGTCACTGCATGTTCTTGATGGATGAAGTCGCAATTGCATGGTTGATTGAGTCTGAGCGTGAAGATCTCAGTGATGAGTACCACATGAACTGGCAACAAATCCTCGATAGTATGGAAGTGCTGACTCAACTGCGTTTGTGCATTCCAGAAATCGATACTATTGATGGTCGCTTGCGGGTTAAGTACTACTGCGACAAAACGCGTCGTAAACTTAACCAACTGTCGATCATCAGCCCATTGAGTGTGGCCTCGCCAGCCAGCAGTGCCGCAATGCGTGATCTGACTGAAATCGCCATCAGCGAAGAGCTTGATTGGACAGAAGAAGCCTTGTATGAACTGACCAGTGACGTGTCTGCGGTCATCTCGCAAGTCTATGACCAAGTGTTATCGGACATGACGGAAACACTCTATCTGCCACTTCCTCGAGTAGCGATAGCGTGAACGGCTAACGATACACGTTTTAGCAAAATCTATTGTTGCCAATCTAATGTAAAAAAATAAAAACGGCCAGGTGACAAAACCTGGCCGTTTTCATCATTGTTTGCTCAACGTTTGCTCAACGCGAATATGCGCTAAAGGCTCTGATACTTAGAGCATTTTGCGCGCCGCTTCGACAACAACTTTAATCGAGCGTGCTTCGGTTTCTTTTAGCGTAGAGTGATCAGGGATCTCTTTTTGAGTTCGGTTGATGATGACACCCGCCACACAACCTGCTTTCAGGCCAGAGCTTGCACACATCGTCAATAAGGTCGCTGACTCCATCTCGAAGTTCAGTACGCCCATATCTTGCCATTCTTTCATCGAGCCTTGGAAACGTTTCACCACGCGACCAGAGAAGGTATCGTAACGCTCTTGACCAGGGTAGAAGGTATCACTGGAAGCCGTGACACCCATGTGAACCGTTGCACCTGTCTCTTCTACCGCCGCTTTCATCGCTGTGGCCACATCAAAATCAGCCACCGCTGGAAACTCCATAGGCGCGAAATGCAGACTGGCACCGTCGAGACGTACAGAGCCCGTTGAAACAATCATATCGCCAACATTCACATGCGGTTGGATTGCACCGGTGGTACCAACGCGTAGGAAGGTACGCACACCACACTGCGCTAACTCTTCAACCGCAATAGAAGTCGATGGGCCACCAATACCGGTTGAACACACAACAACAGGCTTGCCCTCTAGTTCAGCGCGGTACAGCGTGTATTCACGGTGACTGGCGAGAAAGACGGGATTATCCATCTCTTCGGCAATTTTTTGCACACGTGCAGGATCGCCAGGGATGATCGCGAGTGTCGCACCAGCAAGATCATCTTTCGTAACACCAAGGTGGAAAACAGCTTGAGACATAGGGGAGGCTCCTTATAGTGACAGGCTCATCGAATGGGTGGCGGCCTGTTCTTACATTTGTTTGGGTACCCGGCTACTCTAACCAAGTCAGCAGCAATATAGAGTGATTCAGATCACACATAACAAAGCAACAAAACATTCAATTTCACAATAAACCGTTTTGCATCACACTTTAATGCGCAATATCGTCAATTTTGCACATAAAACCGCCGTTTGATCTCACGTTTTCTCATCGCTACGGCCATCACCCCGAGGTCGACAGCGATGCCTCCGAGAGCGAAATAAACGGCGAGACATGGATTAAACCGGATGCTTAAAGCAATCGTTGATGGTTTTACCGATCGCGCGTAACACATCTCTTCTCGTGATGATCCCAACCAATCGACCATTATCAATGACAGGGTAGACCTTAGGTTTACCGACCTTCATCATATCCGCCAACTCGATAATAGAGGTCTCAGGAGTCACTGAAAGTACTTCCTTGCTCATACAGTCCGATACGATATGGGTATCTTGGCAGTAGTAACTCACCTTGATGAGTTTATCCAACAGGTCTTGGCCCGAGAGAAAACCAATCACTTTTTTGCTCTCGTCAATCACGGGCCCACCGAGATAATTTGAGTTCATCACCTTTTCAAGTGCCGCACTCAACGACATATTGGGGGTAAATGTCACCGCTTGTAACGTCATATAGTCTCTGACCTTTAATGATTCCATCTGCGTCTCCTTGTCCGTGCTCTGGGCGGGTCATACTATATATTGTCGTCTAATTTCTTGATTTCACAAATGGCACTGAGCATTTTTCCACCGACCCTCAACTTAATGACTAAACTGTAATTAGTGATAGCGATGGAGAGGTATGAGCCCGTGAACTCAACGTTGACTGAATTGATGAAAGTGAACCCCGCGTTGATGCATACGGTGTTTGCCTCTTTGCCTGAGCCGACCTTTTTGATCAGCAAAACGGGCGTCTATGTGGAGGCGTGGGGTGGACGCGATACGACACGTCACCATGACCCAAGAGTCATTGTCGGGCTGGACCAGTACCAAGTACTCCCTGCTGACAAAGCGGTGTGGTTTAGCCAAGTGGTGGTCGATGTCATAGAGAGTCAAACCCCGGCAGAGCTGGAATACTCCCTTGACCCAAAGTCGTTGAGCTGTTTTAACGAGGTGGAAGGACCAAAAGATCGACAGTTTTTTAATGCGTTGGTGATCCCCCTCCCCGATACAGAGTTTGTCCTCTGGACGGTTCGCAATATCACCGAGCACCAAAATGCGCTAGAAAGGTTGGCAAAGCAGCAGCTTGAATTGGAAAAAATTACCCATCTTGACCATTTGACTAAGGTCTACAACCGCTACGCCTTGGATGTGATGGTCCCGGATGTCTTAGAGCTGGCCTATCTTAACCAAACGGGATGTGCGCTGCTGATGATCGATCTTGATTGTTTTAAACAATACAACGATCGCTACGGCCACTTGAAAGGCGATGATGTGCTTGAATCACTGGGGGCGACGCTGATGAACTGGTGCAGTGCGCACGACCTCTGTTTTCGCTATGGCGGTGATGAGTTTCTGGTTGTGTGTCCCAACATCAGGGAGAGTGAGTGTTTAGAGCGTGCAGAGCAATTGCGAGATCAGGTTAACGCTCTAGCGATTGAGCATCTATCTTCAACCGTAAGCAATTGTGTGTCGATTACGATTGGCATCCATTATTGCCCGCACATTCCCCACCCGATGAGCACCGAGCGTCTAGTCGCTGTCGCAGACAAAGCGCTGTTCTTTGCCAAAAAACAGCGCCGGGGTACGATTCATCAAATCAATCAGTGGTAGAGCAAGGCATCCACTAGGGTTGTTGCCAGCGCTGTGCGGCTTGCGCATCGGACTCACGCGATTCCACCCAGCGCGTATCGGTTGTCGTGCGCTCTTTTTTCCAAAACGGCGCTTGTGTCTTAAGGTAGTCCATCACAAATTCGCACGCTTCAAACGCGGCTTTGCGATGCGCACTCGTTACGCCGACAAACACAATTTGATCGCCAATATCAAGGTCGCCAACACGATGAATCACACGCACACAATCCAGCGGCCAACGCGCCAATGCGCTGTCGCAAATCTTTTGCAGCGATGATTCCGTCATTCCTGGATAATGTTCAAGGGTAAGACCGGTCACTTGGTCGCCCAAGTTCATGTCCCTAACCTTGCCGACAAAGGTCACCACTGCGCCAATACTGGCGTCTTGCGCCAACTGACCATACTCCTCACCGACATCAAAATCATCCGCTTGCACAGAGATACGCACCGTCATCGTTAGCCCCCAGTCACTGGTGGAAAAAAGGCCACTTCATCGCCATCTTTCAGCGGATGGGTAAGCGGCACAATCGCTTGATTCACCGCTGCGAGCAGTTTACCCGCCTCGAGTGCGAGAGACCATTTGCCCTCTTGCTGCGCAAGATGCGCGCGCAATGACTCTACGGTGTCAAATTGGTCAGGGAGCGTTAATGTATCAACGCCAACCAACTCGCGCGTCTGCGCAAAAAACAATACGTTAATCATAATCCACCTTGAAATGTCCGGATTTTCCGCCCGTTTTCTCCAAAAGACGCACCGAACCGATCACTATGTCCTTTTGCACTGCTTTACACATGTCGTAGATGGTCAGCGCCGCCACTGAAGCCGCGGTCAATGCTTCCATCTCCAAACCGGTTTTGCCGGCGAGCTTGCACACCGACTCGATGCGCACCTGACTCTTTTCGGTCAGCGCTTCTAGCTGCACTTCCACTTTGGACAGCAGCAGCGGGTGGCATAACGGAATCAAGTCCCAGGTTTTTTTCGCGGCTTGAATGCCGGCAATACGAGCGGTGGCAAACACGTCACCTTTGTGATGCTCTCCAGAGAGAATCAGTTGCAGCGTCTCTGGCGCCATGTGAACAAAAGCTTCAGCGCGCGCCTCGCGCACTGTGTCTGCTTTGCTCGACACATCGACCATATTCGCTTCACCCGAAGCATTGATGTGAGTCAGTTCACTCATGCGATCCCCTTATACTGATAAGTGAGGCATAAAGTTACAAGGACGATGACTGGCATCCAACTGCTGCTTGATGATCTTAGTCCAGCCTGTGCGACACGCCCCTGTCGAACCCGGCATGGCAAAAATCACGGTGTGATTGGCAAAGCCTGCAATGGCGCGTGACTGAATCGTTGAAGTGCCGATTTCCTCGTAAGAGACCATGCGAAATAGCTCGCCAAACCCTTCCACTTCTTTATCAAACAGAGGCTTCAGTGCTTCAGGCGTACTGTCGCGAGAAGTAAACCCCGTTCCGCCAGTGATCATCACCGCTTGGATTGACTCATCCGCAATCCACTGAGAGACGATGGCACGAATCTTATACATGTCATCAATCACAATTTGTTTATCAACCACCTGGTGTCCGGCCTCTTGAGCTTGCTCGACCAAGTAGCGTCCCGAGGTATCGTTGTCTTCGTTACGGGTATCCGACACGGTTAACACCGCGATTGTCGCCGGTTGAAATTTGCTTTCTGCGTGACCCATTTGTTCACCTTTCACATAATTTACGTTGTTATTTTTTCCATCACGGATGTCTCTCCCGTGATCACAAATTCTGCTTTCGTCAATCTAACGTGTTTATCCACCGATAGAGGCTAAATGAGGTGTGGCACCTGAGTTTCCATCATGAAGAAAGTGACTGACGGATTTGGTTTGAAGTGCTTGCTGAATACGCGACGTCAGCGCGGCTTGTTGGCCATCACTTTGGAGCAAATCTCGCAGATCCACCCCCTCTTCGCCAAACAGACATAAGTGCAATTTACCGATTGCCGAGACTCGTAGACGATTGCAACTTTGGCAAAAATCCTTCTCGTAAGGCATGATCAAACCAATTTCACCTTGGTAATCTGGGTGAATAAACACCTGAGCCGGGCCATCGTTACTGGCTCGAGCCTTGAGCAGCCAGCCGTTGGCGATAAGCTGATTGCGAATCGCCACACCGGAGACATGATGTCGTTGAAACAGCTCATCCATCTCACCCGTTTGCATCAGTTCAATGAAACGTAACTGGATTGGCCGGTCTTTTATCCAAGCGAGAAACGCTGGCAGTTCTTGCGCATTGAGATCTTTCATCAACACGACGTTCACTTTGACCTGCGAATACCCCACCTCAAACGCTTTATCAATGCCCGCCATGACTTGGGTAAACTTGTTCTCACCGGTGATCTGGTGGAACATGCGCGAGTCAAGGCTATCGACGCTAACGTTAATGTGAGTTAACCCGGCTTGCTTCCACTGTTCAACCTGCTTCTCCATCCGGTAGCCATTGGTCGTAGTGGCGACTTTTTTGATGCCCGGCGTACTTGAGACGGTATGAATGATATCCGTGAAGTCTTTACGCAAGCTGGGCTCTCCACCTGTGATGCGCACCTTGTTAGTGCCGCACTCGGCGAACGCATTGACGACCCGTTGGATCTCTTCTATCGATAAAAAAGACGAGCTGCGACGCCCCGCAGGTTGGTAACCATCAGGCAAGCAGTAGGTACATTTGAAGTTACAGACATCTGTAACAGAGAGACGCAAGTAGTAAAACTTGCGTTGAAAACTATCTTCGAATTGTTGCGCCACGAAACACCTTTCCAAACACGGGAGGCATGACCATTTCCAATCAAGCCCTTGTGACCTTATGTCACTGGCTTAGCGCGCTTATTCTCTTGTTGAAAACTTAGCCCGATAAGCTCGGAGTTATGGCAACTGATTCCGTTTTGAACCAGCAGCTAAGCGATAAAATACTTAAAATTTGTGGGCCTTTCTACCTTTGGCGTAAAAAAACCGAATCTCGCGCCCAAAATACCCACTATTGAGTACTTGCGGCGCCTCGATTACTCTACATTGTAGTCCATAGTGATAATAACAATGACACACACATGACGTTATACAATACAAAAAAAGTGGTCGCAGTTGGCGGCGGTCACGGTCTAGGGCGCATGTTGGCGGCTCTAAAAGATTTCGGTAGTAACGCCACGGGGATCGTGGCGACGACAGATAACGGTGGCTCAACCGGGCGCATTCGCCACTGCCAAGGCGGCATCGCCTGGGGCGACACTCGTAACTGTATCAACCAATTGATCACCGAACCCTCCATCAGCTCAATGATGTTCGAATATCGCTTCAAAGGCGCGGGAGAGCTCGATGGTCATAACCTTGGCAATCTCATGCTCACGGCACTGGATAACCTATCCGTGCGCCCACTCGAGGCGACCAATCTCATTCGCAATATGCTTAAAGTGGATGTCAATATCATCCCCATGTCTGAGCACCCCTCTGACTTGAAAGCCCTTGCACCTAACGGACGCTGGGTCACCGGTGAAACCAGTGTCGATGAAATGCCAGATAAGTTGATTCGTTTAGACTTAGAGCCAGAGGTTCCAGCGACGAAAGAGGGCGTCCTCGCTATTGAACAGGCAGATGCAATCATACTTGGCCCTGGCAGTTTTCTGACCAGCATTATGCCCCCGCTGCTGCTGCCTGAATTAAGCAAAGCCATCGCGCTCAATCGCAAAGCGACACTGATTTTCGTCGAAAACTTATCTAAGGAGCATGGTCCTGCGGGGAAAATGTCCTTAAGGGAAAAACTCGAATGGTGTGAACGCGCATGCCAAGGACGTAGGATTGATGTGGTGCTCGGTGATACGCCTCACCCAGAGCTCAGCGAGTGGAACTGTGTGACGACGCCCCTTGCCTCACCCAATCGCGACTGGCGTCACGACCGGGTGAAATTGCAGCGCGCCATTGAACACTTAATTGACCAATAACGAGTGGTAACTTTGCTTGGTCTCGTGCAGCAGAGCAATCATCGCATGCTTTGATTGCTCTACGTCTAACTCCGCCCCGGTTTTGACTTTGGTATCTATTTGCGTAGAGAGATGACACAGGGCATCGGCGCCAAAACTGGCGGCGCTACTTTTCAACGCGTGGCTGATCTCTTTAAGGTACTCTAACACGTCCGTTGCACCGTCATCGGAGAGATGCTCAATGTAACTGCTCAGTTCCCCTAAAAAGATGTCTAATAGCACGGGGACATTCTCTTGGCCGATTTCATCGGCCAACTTATCGACTTTAGCCTGATTCAAAACAGGTTCCATTAGCTTTCCTTAGCGTTCCACGCTTGTAATTTTCGATAGAGCGTTGACGGGCTGACATCCAAATAACCTGCGGCCTTCGGGATATTGCCATCACATGCGGCGATCGCCTGCTCAATGGCGTTTTTCTCAGTCAACCATAACGGAAAAATCTCATGCACTGAAATCGTCTCCGGCTGCGGTAAAGAGACTCGGATTTCATTGGTCGCCGGTTGGTTTAGCGGCGGCGGCAACATGTCTAAGGTGATCTCGCGGCCATTATTAAGCACAACGACGTTACGTAACACGTTTTGCAGCTGACGCACGTTGCCCGGCCACTCATAACGTTTAAAACGTTCGACCACATCCGGTGCCAGACGAACAAAGTCTTTCCCTTCTTCATTGGACATGAAACCCAGCAGCGAGTAGGCAATCTCTATAATATCTTCGCCACGCTCACGCAGTGGCGGGAGGTGCAAAGGGATCACATACAGGCGATAGTACAAATCTTCCCGAAAACGCCCCTCTTCCACTTCTTTCCAAGGGTCGCGGTTAGTTGCACACACAAAACGCACGTCCACGCTTTTCATTTTAGACGACCCAACTTTCTGAAAAGTACCGGTCTGGATAAAACGCAGCAATTTGGTTTGCAAGTCTAGATCCATCTCGCACAGCTCGTCCAAAAAGAGTGTGCCACCATCGGCCAGCTCTGCGGCGCCCTGCCTGTCGGTTGATGCGCCGGTAAACGCCCCTTTCACGTGGCCAAACAGCTCACTCTCAATCAAATCCTTAGGAATCGCCGCACAGTTGATCGCAATAAAGGGCTTATCGCCACGTTTACTGGTGGCATGAATGGCCTCGGCGCACACTTCTTTACCTGTGCCACTCTCACCAGTGATAAAAATACTCGCTTTACTGGTTGCGGCGGAGTCTATGGTGCGATAGACCGCTTGCATGGTTTGGCTACTGCCGATGAACCCTTGATAACTCTGATTTCCCGGGTTATCGGCTTCGTTTTTCAACTTAGTCGCTTTACGAATCGCGTTGTTCACGGTTACGCGCAGGCGATCGGCTTCACAAGGCTTAATCATGAAGTCTTGCGCGCCAAGACGCATCGCTTCTACCGCGCTATCAATCGAGCCGTGGGCAGTCATAAAGATAACAGGGACATCCGGATCTTTCGCTTTCACCGCGGTTAATACGTCCATCCCCGTCATATCGGGAAGTCTTAAGTCGAGTAGGATGAGATCCGGTGTGCGAAAATTGAGGCTCTCAATCGCATCACGCCCAGTGCCGACGATATTGATGTCTATCCCCAGCGGCGTGAGATACGAGCGATAGAGCGCCGCAACGGACGCCGTATCTTCTACCATGAGTAGGTATTTGGATTTTTGAGTATTCATTGCCTAGCCGTCTATTTTTATTTTGCATTCGACTAAATGATTGCATTGCGCATTGCATTTTGCAAATTTATCACCTAAAAAGCGCGTAATTGAATGAAAATCACGCTTTAAAAGTTGGCACGCTAGATGCAATAAACACTGTGACCCTCATGGGTCACCTAGCCAACTGACGTTGTTAGTGAACAAAGTATTCACAAGAATAGCCAATAGAACTGATTTCTGTTGGCTTTTTTTTGTCTTGTGATCAGGGATTAGCTATTGGCAATAAATTGCTGCCTCAGCTTATCAATTTGGTCACGCTTCTCAGCGGCAAGTTCAAATTCCAACTCTTGCGCATGACGATACATTTGCGCTTCGAGCTGACTGATCGCTTTCTCTAACTCTTGTGGGCTCATATTGCCATAGGATTGAGACAACTCGGCGACTTTGGACAAAGGCACGGCGTTTTGATTCTTCTGACGCTTCGACTTGGTGATATCACCTAGCTCCATAATATCTTTGATATTACGTTTTAATGCTTGTGGCTCTATGCCCATTTTCTCGTTGTAAGCTTGCTGTTTCTCGCGACGTCGATTCGTCTCGTCCATCGCTTTCTTCATCGACTTGGTGATGGTGTCCGCGTACAGAATCGCTCGACCCTCAATGTTTCGCGCCGCGCGGCCTATGGTCTGAATCAAGGAGCGCTCTGAACGCAAGAAGCCTTCTTTATCTGCGTCTAAAATCGCTACGAGAGAGACCTCAGGCATATCGAGTCCTTCTCGCAACAGGTTAATACCCACTAGGACGTCAAACTCACCAAGTCTCAGATCACGAATGATCTCGACCCGCTCCACCGTATCGATGTCTGAGTGTAAATAACGCACTTTGACGTCATGCTCGGTCAAATACTCAGTGAGATCCTCCGCCATTCGCTTGGTCAGCGTCGTGACTAACACACGTTCATCTTTCGCCGCTCGAATACGAATTTCTGACAGTAAATCATCTACCTGAGTCGCCACGGGGCGCACTTCAAGTTGTGGGTCAAGCAAACCCGTCGGCCTAACGACCTGATCGGCGATCTCCCCATCCGATTTCTCTAGCTCATAATTACCTGGCGTCGCTGAAACAAAAATGGTTTGCGGTGCCAGTGATTCAAACTCTTCAAACTTCAACGGACGATTATCGAGCGCCGACGGCAGACGAAAACCAAACTCCACTAAGGTCTCTTTTCGCGAGCGATCCCCTTTGAACATCGCGCCGATTTGCGGAACGGTAACGTGTGATTCATCAATCACTAACAAGCCATCGTGCGGCAGATAGTCAAACAAGGTCGGCGGCGGCTCTCCCTCATTTCGACCACTGAGGTAGCGAGAGTAGTTTTCAATCCCCGAGCAAAAACCCAACTCGTTCATCATCTCTATATCAAACTGAGTACGCTGAGAGATCCTCTGCTCTTCAAGCAATTTGTTGTTTTCCAGCAACGTTTTTTTACGTCCTTCCAACTCTACCTTGATTTTTTCTATCGCATCTAAAATACGATCTCGAGGGGTAACGTAGTGCGTTTTGGGATAAATGGTAAATCGCGGTAGGTCTCGCTGTTTCACTACACCCGTGAGCGGGTCAAACACGCTGATGCAATCTATCTCATCATCAAACATCTCAATTCGTACCGCATCTTGATCCGATTCAGCCGGGAAGATGTCAATCACCTCTCCACGCACTCGAAATTGGCCGCGCTCGAACGCAACGTCGTTGCGGCTGTATTGCAATTCGGCCAAACGGCGCAGGATGTCACGTTGGTCAATCACATCGCCACGACGGATGTGCAACATCATTTGCAAATAGGATTCAGGATCGCCCAAACCGTAGATCGCAGACACGGACGCAACGATGATGGCATCTTTACGCTCCAGTAGCGCTTTGGTGGCCGACAGGCGCATTTGCTCTATGTGCGAGTTAACCGACGCGTCCTTTTCAATAAAGGTGTCGGTGGTGGGTACGTAGGCTTCAGGCTGGTAGTAGTCGTAGTAAGAGACGAAATACTCGACAGCATTATTAGGGAAAAACGACTTCATCTCACCGTACAGCTGCGCAGCCAGTGTTTTATTCGGTGCAAGTAGAATGGCTGGCCTTTGTGCTTGAGCAATCACGTTCGCCAGTGTGAACGTCTTGCCAGAGCCCGTAACACCGAGCAGTGTTTGATGGGCAAGCCCGGCATCAAGGCCCTCGAGTAACTGCTTGATCGCGGTTGGCTGATCCCCTGATGGCTGATAGTCTGAGACCAGATCAAATACTTTATTCATACGCATGTACACCGTGAGACAATTTCGTCTATTTTGGCTGTATAGATATACAGACTCAATAGGCTAGAGAAAAATAAATTACCGATTTTTCCTATCTGTAGAATTTACTCTAGATCATCATATTCATTCCTGTTAATATTCTTCCCCCTGAAGGAAATCTACTCCTAAAATCCCTCTCTTTTACTCCACAGCTTACTCACATTTCAAGCTAATTTGTTACATTCTCTTTTTGTTATGCACAGGCTAAGGCCTCGCCGTTTCTCAGGCATTTTCTCGATTATCATCTGATAGAACAAGGTGTTGTAACCCAAACTCTTCACGTTACAAATTAGAGTAAAGGCATTAATTTTGACGGAAATTTTACTTGATCAGATCTCATACACATACTTATCCACAATTTTGGTGGATAAGTAAATAGAGCCCAAATGCCGCAAGGGCTACAGAAAAGTAAAGCTTTTTTTATGATTAATTTTTGCGTTTTTACGCAGAATGAAACTTGACAGATTTTCTGGTACTGCTAATATTCCGCTCGCTTTAGAGCAATTCCCCCTTAGTTCAGTTGGTAGAACGGCGGACTGTTAATCCGTATGTCGCAGGTTCGAGTCCCGCAGGGGGAGCCAATTTCGAAGAAAGCCCATCTTAAAAATAAGTTGGGCTTTTTTACATTCAGAGCTTTGTGAACGGTGGATATGTCACAGCCGGATGGCCGGCCCGTTCGAGTCCCGCAGGGGGAGCCAAACTCCTAAAAATGCCCAGCTTCTACAGTTGGGCATTTTTACATCTAGAGCTTTGTGAACGGTGAATATGTCACAGCCGGATGGCCGGCCCGTTCGAGTCCCGCAGGGGGAGCCAAATTTCTAAAAATGCCCAGCTTATACAGTTGGGCATTTTTACATCTAGAGCTTTGTGAACGGTGAATATGTCACAGCCGGATGGCCGGCCCGTTCGAGTCCCGCAGGGGGAGCCAAATTCGAAGAAAGCCCATCTTAGAAATAAGTTGGGCTTTTTTACGTTCAGAGCTTTGTGAACGGTGGATATGCCACAGCCGGATGGCGGAATAAAAAATGGTCATCCATTGGATGACCATTAAATACGTTCACGTAGAGGGCATGGAGGTTACGCGCCTTCGTTATGTAACTCTAGGTTAGCAAGCTCTTGCTGAATCTCTCGTTGCGTTTTTGCATCATCGCTGCGCAAAGACTCAAGAAAGTCTAAGTACTGCTGATTGATGTCGCCGGTTACGTATTCACCGCTAAATACCGACGTTTCGAACTGAGTGATGTCTGTGTTGCCTAAACCAACGGCATCCGTAAGGTCTTCCAACGTTTGGAAAATAAGCTCATCGGCACCGATTTGCTTACAGATCGCTTCGTTGTCTCGGCCATGAGCGATAAGCTCGTTGGCGCTTGGCATATCGATGCCGTACACGTTCGGGAAGCGAATCTCTGGTGCAGCAGAGACCATGTACACTTTGTTCGCACCTGAATCACGGGCCATTTCGATGATCTGCTCTGACGTAGTACCACGTACGATAGAGTCATCAACCAACAAGACATTCTTGTCTTTAAACTCTGAACGAATCGCGTTGAGTTTACGACGTACCGACTTCTTACGCTGCTGCTGGCCCGGCATGATGAACGTGCGGCCAACATAGCGGTTTTTCACAAAACCTTGGCGGTAAGGCTTTTCAATCGCTTGGGCGATTTGTAGGGCGATGTCACACGAGGTCTCTGGAATCGGGATAACCACATCAATGTCCAGATCAGCAAATTCGTCACGAATTCGGTCGCCCAGTTTCTTGCCCATTTCCACGCGCGCGCTGTACACCGAAATCTTATCGATAAACGAATCAGGACGAGCAAAGTAAACAAATTCGAAAATACATGGGTTGAGTCGAGGGTTGTCCGCACACTGCTTAGTATGCAGTTGACCATCAAACGTCGCATAGATTGCTTCACCTGGCGCGACATCGCGCATAAAGTCAAAACCGACCGCATCTAGGGCTACTGATTCAGAGGCAACCATGTACTCAGTGCGACCTTCAACTTCGCGTTTACCTAAACACAATGGGCGAATGCCGTTAGGATCGCGGAACGCAATCATGCCGTGACCGATGATCATAGCCGTCACCGCGTAAGCACCACGAATCGCGCGATGCACGTTGGTAACAGCACGGAACACATCTTCAGAGGTAACGTTACCTTTAACAGTATCAATCTCATGAGCCAACACGTTAAGCAACACTTCTGAGTCAGAGGTGGTGTTGATGTGACGACGGTCTTTCTCGAACAACTTTTCGCGAATTTCGTGTGCGTTTGTGAGGTTACCGTTGTGAGCCAGTGTGATACCAAATGGTGAGTTCACGTAGAAAGGTTGCGCTTCAGACGCGCTTGAGCTTCCTGCTGTTGGGTAACGAACATGGCCGATACCCACTGTACCTTGAAGTCTTTGCATGTGTTTGGCTTCAAACACATCCTTTACTAAACCGTTCGCCTTTCTCAGACGAAAACGATTGCTATCTATGGTACAAATACCCGCGGCATCTTGGCCACGATGCTGCAATACCGTCAATGCGTCATAGATAGACTGGTTTACAGGCGTTGTGCCCACGATTCCAACAATACCACACATGTCTTAACCCTCGATTTTCGACAATGGCTGGAGCGCTATAGCGCCCCAGATAAGAAACTAGATGTTGCTTGTAGGTGTTCAAAAAAAGGTGCGATGATGCGGCTGAATTCCGGTACCAACTGCGACCCTTTCCACCACTGTGAGTCTGGAAACGACGTAAACGCATCCATGAAGAATAGTGCCGCTGACACTATAAGAACACCTCGTAAACCGCCAAACACGATACCAAGGACTCTATCCGTTCCAGACAAACCTGTCTTCTGCACTAATTGAGCAATCACATAATTGACGATAGCACCGACAATCAGAGTTGCAATAAACAGAGCAGCGATCGCGGATCCGTTTCGAATCATGTCATCTTCGATATTGGTGAAATACATCGCCAATTTCGCGTAGTACTGACTGGCAATAAAAAAGGCGCCAAACCAGATAACAAGAGACAGTGCTTCTTTCGCGAAGCCACGAATTAAACTGATCAGCGCTGAGAGGCCGATCACACTTAAAATGACAATATCTAACCAGTTCATGTTGTTCTACATCTTAAGTTGGCGCGCATTTTAACAGAAAAAACGCTGACGCAAACGTTTTCTTATGGATTTAGTGGTTTAAATTTAAGCAATCGGCCTTTTGAGCCAGTGATCTTTTCCAGTTCAATCACTTGGCGTTCGAGTTTACTCTTCGACACATCAGGACCAATAATTACTCGGGTAAAACCATTCTCTAATTTGGTGTGTGCTTGGTATCCGCGCTTTTGTAAATCATCCACGACGCTCTGCGCATTCTCTGCGTTTTTTAACGCCATCAGTTGGATGATCCACGCACTGTCTTGATACTCATTGCGTTCAGGGATGGCTTTAACAATCACCTCGAGTGGCGCCTCTTCTGCACTCTCCTCTTGAGTGACGACCGCAACAGGCGTATCGGGCAGCGCTTTCGAGTCATCCACCGGCTCGAGAATCTCAAACGATTCCAAATCGCTTTCAAGCTCCGGTTTTAGCGGAATACTGGCGATCTCTTCCTGATAGTGGCTTTTCTTGCCATCGAGCACATCGGGCAACACGATGACGCCAATCGCCACTAAGATGATGGTACCGACTAAGCGGTTTTGAAATTTGCTCGCCATTTAATCTCCTTGTGTTTGCCAATGCGCCAACACTTCCCCAACGGTATGAAATGAGCCAACAACCAGTATCACATCGTCTTGCCCCGCCTTTGTCATCGCGGATTCAAAAGCCAGCACCGGAGAATCAAAGGTTTGAGTCGCGGCTGGTAAATGACTTGCCAGTTCATTAGCGTCTGCGGCGCGAGGGCCATGCAGTGAAGCGGGATACCAGTACGAAGAGAGCTCGCTCAAGATAGCCAGCGTCGCCTTGATGTCTTTATCATGCAGCATACCCACCACAGTATGAATCACTCGTTTTGGGTATTGCTTTGCTACACGTTCAACCAGGTATTGCGCTGAATGTGGATTGTGCGCAACATCCAAAAGTATCACTGGCGAAGTGTGCAGAATTTGCATACGCCCGGGCAAGGTGGCGTTTTTAAGGCCGTTGACGATATTGATATCTGTGATATCCAGATTGGCGTTTGCTAGCGCCGTTAAGGCCGTCGCCGCGTTCTGCAGCGGCAGTCCGGGAATGGGTAGCTCGTTTAATTCAAAAGTGCCAAGTTGCCAGCGCCATTGTGTCTCTGATTGTTGCTCATAGTGGTATTGAATCCCCACTTGAAAGAGCTCAGCCTGAATATCATCGGCGTGTGCTGCCACGGTTGACGGCGCTTTCGGTTGACCGCAAATCGCTGGTTTGCCTGCGCGAAAAATGCCGGCTTTCTCAAAACCAATCACGTTAATGTCATCGCCCAACCAATCGACGTGGTCGATGGCTAAACTGGTAATCACGGATACGTCATGATCGACGACATTGGTGGCGTCTAAACGCCCGCCCAAACCGACCTCAAGTAAGACAACATCCACTTGCTCGGTTTGAAACAAGCGTAACGCCGCAAGCGTGCCAAACTCAAAAAAGCTTAGGCTGATATCCCCGCGCTGCTGTTCAATGAAATCGAAGGCCTGGCAATGCTTCTCGTCGGCTAAATCGACGCCATTGACGCGCACGCGCTCGTTGTATCGAATTAAATGAGGAGAAGAGTAGACACCGACTTTATACCCTGCGTCGAGCAAAATCGCTTCCATCAAAGCACAGGTAGAACCTTTGCCATTGGTGCCAGCAACGGTAATGACTGTCGGAGCGGCTTTGGTTAAGTTGGCTTGTTGTGCGACGGCTTGGACTCGGTCTAGCCCGAGATCGATCGCTGAGGTATGGATGTTGGCTAAATAATCAAGCCACATCGTAAGAGGGGATGTGGCTTGTGGAATTTGGGTTTGACTCATCTAACTGAAACCATAAATTGTGGTGGTTTGTTAGTGTGTTACTTTACCCTTTTTCGTCCGCTTCTGGTACTTCATATGCAGGTTCATTTGGCGCATCATTCACAGAAACCACCAATGGCGACGGTTGATTGGTCATTTTGGCCAACAAACTGCCGATGCGTTGACGCATTTCACGGCGATCAACAATCATATCGATAGCCCCGTGTTCCAATAGGAACTCACTGCGTTGGAAGCCTTCTGGAAGATCTTCACGAACGGTTTGCTCAATCACACGGCGACCTGCAAAACCAATCAGTGCTTTGGGTTCACCAATATTGACATCGCCTAGCATCGCTAAGCTCGCCGATACACCGCCCATGGTTGGGTCCGTCATCACTGAGATGAACGGCAAGCCTTTTTGCGATAGTCGCTCTAACGCTGCACTGGTTTTTGCCATCTGCATCAGAGACATTAGCGCCTCTTGCATTCGCGCACCACCACTGGCCGAGAAACAAACTAAGCCACAGTTGTTTTCCATCGCCGCTTCAACCGCACGTACGAAACGAGCGCCAACGACTGAACCCATCGAGCCACCCATAAAGGAGAACTCAAACGCACACGCGACCACAGGTAGACCCAACAACTCGCCTTGCATAACGATGAGCGCGTCTTTTTCACCACTGCTCTTTTGCGCAGCAGAAATACGGTCTTTGTATTTCTTCGAATCGCGGAACTTGAGCTTATCTTGTGGCTCAAGCTCAGTGGCTAACTCAGTGCGATTGCCTTCATCCAAAAATGTTTCAAGACGACGACGCGACGACATGCGCATGTGGTGATCACATTTAGGACAAACTTCTAGATTTCGCTCTAGTTCAGCGTGATAAAGCACTTGTTCACACGATGTACACTTGGTCCATACCCCTTCAGGGATTGACGCTTTTCTCGATGTGCCGATATTGCTCTTTTCTAAAATCTTTTCAAGCCAACTCATGGAAGACCTTTTCTCTCTCGATCCCCGTTCAATACAGGGATTCAAATTCTGAATTTACGCGTGAGGATTAAAGCATATTAAATGCCAAGTGTAGACAAAAAACTGGTTGTACCTATTTTCTGGCTCTCTGTCTCACGCCCTAACGTCCTGATTGATTCGACAATTTATCACGAATTAGTTCAGATTGTCTGGCAAAAACAGAGGTCCGATCGGTACGTGGGGCAACTGATACTCATCCGGATAATCCACATCCACCAAGTATAATCCTTCTGCTTTCGCTGTGGCGCCCGCCAATTTTCTGTCTTTCACGCCAAGCAACCACTCTATCCACTCGGGCTTTTGTTCCCCACGTCCCACGCAGATAAGGCTGCCGGTAATGTTACGTACCATATGATGCACAAAGGCATTGGCCTTAATATCAATCACGACATATTGTCCGTGACGAGACACATTCAGGTGCATCACATTGCGCCAAGGGCTACGAGATTGACATTGCACCGCTCGAAATGAGGTAAAGTCATTTTCGCCGAGCAAATACTGCCCAGCTTGGTGCATCAATGCTTCATTCAGTTCACCGTGGTAGTGGCTCACGCCTGACGAGAGGATCCCGGGCCTGAGAGGGCTGTTGAAGATGATATAGCGGTAGCGTCGCGCGGTCGCAGAGAAACGAGCATGGAACGACTCCGGCACCTCTTTCGCCCAGCGAACACAGACATCCGATGGCAAATTGGCGTTAACGCCCATAGTCCACGCCACCATTTTTCTTTCTGCCGTGGTATCAAAGTGAACCACTTGGCCTGTGCCATGTACGCCTGCATCTGTCCTGCCAGCACATTGCACTTCAACGGGGTGATTGGCGACCACACTCAACGCTTTCTCGAGCGCTTCCTGAACACTTTTCACCTCTTTTTGGCGTTGCCAGCCATAGTATTGAGTACCGTTATATTCGATACCTAACGCTATTCTCATCTGCAGAATCTCTTTAAAAATGGGCCGGGCAGTATACCTTTAATAAGGATAAAAAATAAGAGGGCCGCAGCCCTCTTACCTCACTCTAACTCGCCTATCCGCGGTTGATTTTGTCAATCAGACGTTTGGCTTCTCGACGGATCTCGTCACTGCCGTCTACAATCGCCTCTTCGAGTAGTTTGATGGCCCCTTGCGCGTCATTCATCTCAACGTAAATCTTGGCGAGATCAAGTTTTCCTGCCGCCTCTGCGTTTGAATCGACATCAATCTCATCACCAATGTCACCGATCACATCAGGGAAATCATTCAGGCCAACATCCAGCTTGAGCTCGTCATCCAGCTCTTGCTGCTCTTCCATCTCCACTTCAGCCATCAGTTCATCAATGGTTCTAAACTGATTTTGCTGCGGGCTGAAATCGTCGGCGCTGTCTTGAATGCTCCAATCTTCATCGCTGACCTCAGGTTGCTCTGGAGCATTATCTTGATCCCAAACCCCACGCTCTTCTTCAGGAATGTCATCCGAAATCTGTGCCTGCTGCTCGGGAGAGAGCGTAAAGCCGTTCCAATCTTCGCCGCCCATCTCGAGCATAGCGTCAATATCCATACCGGCACTGTCAGACGTTGTGGCATCGATCGGGCTGTCAAATGAGAAGCTAGGTGTGGCATCCTCGCTGTCTGCAAGCAACTCATCAAACGCCTGCTCATCAAACTCTTGTGCGGCCATTGCCTCAGCGACGTCGATATCAGCGCGGCGTTCGGAAGGAATTTCCGACAGCTCAGGCGTCTCCAAATCGTCTAAATTGAAATTGACCTCATCGGCACTCTCTGCGTCCCCATCTGTGGTCGGCATGTCAGCCAGCGCTTCATCTTCACCGTATTCCGGCAATTCCAGTTCATCAAACTCGGTCAGTTCCTGCCCAACAGGCTCGCCTTGGTCATCAGACATCGGCTCTGAAGCCATATCTGCCAGTGCGTCATCCTCATTATATTCAGGTAGCTCAAGCTCATCAGTATCGACTGATTCCGTCGCTTGCTCCTCTTGAGGAGAGTCTGCACTCGGCGCTAGCGCCTTCTCTTCAAGATCAATGGATGGCTCATCGCCCAAATCCGCCAGAGCATCGTCTTCGTTGTATTCGGGAAGCTCGAGATCATCGAAGTCGAAAGTCTCATCGTCACTGACTGATTTCTCTGACTCTGGTGTGGCAGGCTCGTTGGCCATATCCGCAAGCGCATCGTCTTCACTGTATTCTGGAAGCTCGAGATCATCAAAATCGAGAGTCTCATCGTCACTGAGCGATTGCTCTGGATCGGATGTGGCAGGTTCGTTGGCCATATCCGCAAGCGCATCGTCTTCACTGTATTCTGGAAGCTCTAAATCATCAAAATCGAGAGTCTCATCGTCATTGAGCGATTTCTCTGGCTCGGATG
>JACGDM010000003.1:0-341787 GCA_036903855.1 Vibrio cholerae
GGCCTCACCATGCAACTAGACCGCATCGATAAAACCCTCCTCAACTTGCTGCAACAAGATGCGACGCTGTCGTTGAACGATCTGGCGGACGCGGTGAATCTAACGACGACACCGTGCTGGAAGCGGCTGAAAAAGTTGGAAGAGAGTGGCGTTATAGAGCGTCGTGTTGCGTTGCTCAACCCTGAAAAACTGGAGTTGTCGTTTACGGCGTTTGTGTTAGTGAAAACATCGGATCACTCGCATGGCTGGTATAGCCACTTTGTTGAGACCGTGTCGGAGTTCCCTGAGGTGATGGAGTTCTATCGGATGGCGGGAGAGTATGACTACATGATGAAAGTGCTGGTGAAAGACATGCCGTGTTTTGACCGCTTCTACAAAAAGTTGGTCAACTCGGTGGCGGGTATCTCTAATGTCACGTCGACCTTTGCTATGGAGCCCCTGAAATACACCACGGCGTTGCCGATTCAGGGATAGCGTTCAGATTAACAACGACTGGCAGCGCCCGAGAAAAAGAGCGCCGTGCTTGGATGATTCCAAGCACGGCATTGGTGTTATTGAGTAAATCGCATCACACCTTCTTGCACCGCAGTGGCGACCAGGTGTCCCTCACGATTGTAAATCTCGCCACGGACTAAGCCTCGGGTATTGCTGGCGGTCGGGCTCTCGATGGCATACAGCAACCAGTCATCCATTTTAAAAGGGCGATGGAACCAAATAGAGTGGTCGATGGTAGCCACTTGAAACTTAGGCGTCATCAAAGAAACACCGTGCGGATGCAGCGCCGTTACCAGGAATCCCCAGTCTGAGGCGTATCCAAGCAAGTATTGGTGAATCAGTTGATTGTCGGGCATCTCACCGTTGGCACGAATCCAAAGATACTGCTTGGCGTCGACTTTTTGCGGATTTAACGGATTGACGACGGTGACCGGGCGCATCTCAATCGGCTTCTCTCCACAAAATGCTTTTTTCAGCTTCTCTGGCAAGATGTGTTCGATTTGCGCGGCGAGCTCAGACTCGGATTTAAAGTTTTCAGGCCCCGGAATATTAGGCATGGTGTTTTGATGCTCAAAGCCCGGCGCATCACCATGATAGGAGGCGGTGAGGTAGAAAATCGGTCGACCGTTTTGAATCGCTTTTACCCGACGTGTGCTGAAGCTTCGGCCATCTCGCAGGTTTTCAACATCATAAATGATCGGTTTTTCCGGATCGCCAGGGTAGAGAAAGTAGCTGTGAAATGAGTGCACAGTGCGCGCATCATCCACTGTGTAGCGAGCGGCAGAAAGCGCCTGACCAATCACTTGTCCTCCATAGACTTGCGGTAGGCCAAGATTTTCACTTTGGCCGCGAAACAATCCTTCTTCTAATTTTTCAAGTTTCAGTAGTTCTAGGAGTTCTTTGAGAGGTTTACTCATTGGCAGATCCTTCCCCTTGTCGAGCGGGTTTCATAGGTACAGGTTGACGATAGCGACTATTTTATCGGTTGAGTGATAAATTTAAACAGCTGTATGAAATTGTAGTCAGACTTTTCTGATTTGCGTTAGGTCGCGGTCAACTCTTTCATCAATAAGCACCACTGTGCACAGCCATCGTTTATACTCAAGACGATTCTCCCGCTTACGTTGGGTTTTTGGCGAACAAATTAAAGAGGCACTATGAAAAAGAATATCACGCATTGGTTTTTAGCATGCACTGCGATACTTGCGCTCGCAGGTTGCCAAGCGGGGCAACCGTCGGAGACAGCGCCGAAAATGGAAACAGTCTCCGGTACTCTCGCCTACCGAGAGCGTATCGCACTGCCGAGCGAAGCCTTGGTGACGGTCACGTTGCAAGATGTGTCACTGGCGGATGCGCCGGCGAAAGTGATCGCCAAACAGCAGTTTTCAGCGGATGGGGCACAAGTTCCGTTTACGTTTGAGCTCAGTTACGATCCGAGCCAAATTGACGCGCGACATACTTATAGCGTCAGCGCGAGAATTGAGGTGGATGGGAAATTGCGCTTTATCTCTGATACCGCGTATCGCGTGATTACCGATGAAGCGCAAACGCAGCAAGTGAACCTGCTGCTTAAAGGTGTGCGTTAAACATCGTCTTAAGGCTGCCAGCGATAGCGAGCCAGTCTTACTCGGCCTTCTGGTGAGACCTCAATGCCCTCTTCAACGAGGGCGTTTTTTTGTCTTTCAAACGCTTTGCCTTTCAGTGAGAGCTTACCTTGACTATTGATAACCCGAAACCAAGGCAGAGATGATCCCTCCGGCAGTTGGCCTAGCGCTCGGCCGACCTGTCTTGCGTAACCTGGGTAACCCGCCATTTTTGCGATCTCTCCGTAGGTAGAGACCTTTCCACATGGAATTTGGTGAATCACAGCAAAGATTTGCGCGAGAAACTGGTCCATAATGCTTTTGTCCTAGTTCGATTTTTTCCATGGAATGGATAAGGAGAGAGGATGGTATTGTCTACATTTCAGTTCTTTGTCGCAACACTGCTCGCGGTGATTTGCGCCCGCGCCATCAGCATGAGTGAAGGAGACATCCCACTGCTTGCGATGCTGATTCCCGCGCTTTGGATATTGCCTCAAGGCGGTATTGTCGGGTTGATATTGATCGGTGCAATGACGGTTTACGGCTTGACGTTGCCTTATCAGCCGATTGCGTTGTCTGTCAGCCAATGGATACTCTTCCCGCTCTTAATGGTGGTGTTTTCAAAACGCAGCAATATGTGGGTGGTGTTAACCATCGCATTGATTGTCGCAGCGCTGCAAGTCGGCATTATGGTCACACAGGCCGGTGGAAAATTAGAGGGCAGTGCCTTTATCACTGTGCTGCAAACCCTCTCAATATTGGTGGTGTGGTGGTCAGCCAATCACTGGAAACCATCGAATAAACATAGCTGGTGGGCGCTCAGCTTGATCTTGCCCCTATGGATGGCCGACCTCTCCTACGGCGTGCTGGTGGCACTCTCGCTGACGGGTATGATTGCCTCAATGGAAACGCTGACGAAGCTAAAAACACTGCGTTGGGGGAAATTGCTCTGTTGGACGCTGCCGACCGTCGGATTTGCCGCTTTAGTTGTGTCGCCCAATATTGAGGTGCCCAACCCGGTATTTGTGGTGTGGTTTGCCTTGTTAGGCACGGCGTGGATGACCGATTACATCCTTCGCAGTGCGGAAGAGGCGGAGATTTAGTTGCATAGCTCTCACTATAAAGCGTTTGGGTCAGCAATTATTTGGCGTATGCAACCGAGTGTGCGAGAATCTCGCCTAATTGCAATCTCATGCAAAGGGGTGAGCAGTCTTCACCAGGACTGATTACTTGGGTTAGTTTTTCGCTAGAGACATGAACAATGTGGTTTAGGTTTTGGCTACGGATGGTCAAACTCGGCCAAGGATTGTGGCTACTGTTGGCGTTGATGGGAGGAGCCCATGCAGCGCAAGAGCAGTATCGGGTCGCGATGGAAGCCGATGACGTCGTCACGAGGACGCTGTTTGATGCAGTGTCGCAGCATTTTTCCATCAAAGTAGAGTATGTGCTCTATCCTAGTTTTAGCGACATCTTACAGTCTGTCGAGTCTGGTGAAAGCGATTTCGCAGCTAATGTCACCTACACCCCTGAGCGTGCCCAATACTTCGATTTTTCTGCGCCCACTAACATTGAATACACCTATTTGTTTAGCCCCCAAGCCCGCCGCTTAGGGGATGTCCAAGTCGTCGGCGTGCCCAACGGCACGATTTATGGCGAGCTGATTGAGCGCCACTTTCCTGCGATTACCCTCATCGAATACTCGGGCCATCACGAAGCGGTTCGACTACTGAATGCCGGTGAAGTTGACGGTGTTGTTGACGCCATTAACCAGCTTAAGCCGATGTTGCTTTCCGGCTTTGATGCCGAACTTCTGAACGATCAAATTCCCATTAAACCGGTCTCTATCGTGACGACCAAAGGCCAACACGCGGATCTCCTGGCCGCGATAGAACATTACGTCCATAGCGCTAGCGTACAAAAATTGTTGCGTGAGTCGATTCGACAATACCAATTTAATATTCGCAGAGATGCACTACGAAATGTGGCGAAAGAGAGCGGCCTTGAACTTGATCGCCCACTGAGAGTGAAGTTGGAGAATTTTGGTCAGTACGCGACCTATCATGCCGACGGCAGTGTGTCTGGGATCGCAGCTGACGTTTTGTTTCAAGCGTGTGACATCTTACTGCTTAAGTGCCAGCTTGAGAGTCAAGCCAATGAAACTTGGGAAAGCATGTACCAAGATTTGGTCAATCAGGCCATCGATGTACTTGCTCCGGTTGCGGTGCTGGAATCGCGTCGGGGCGAGCTGCTCTTTGGTGATTCTTACTACTTCCCTGAAGCGATTTTGGTCAAACGGGAAGGGTACAAGAAAGGCGTCTACAGCAACATTTCTGAATTGATCGCAGAGCGTATTGGCGTGATCAAAGAGGCGGCATCTGAATCACTGCTGAATGTCTTGCTGCCCAACAAGCGCTTTAAGGTCTACAACAATAGCCAAGCGTTGGTGACGGCGCTGCTGAATGGCGAAATTGACTACATCCCCATGACGCGCGGCAGCTTCCATGCGCTGCTGCGTGAGAGCAAAGAGGTGTTGCCACTTGAAGAGGACACCGCGATAGCGCCTTTCTATCGTTCAGAGGTAGCAATGGGCTTTGCCAACAATCAACTCGGAGCGCAATTGGTGCCGCTGTTCAATCAGGCGCTGACGATGATCGACGTCGAGAAAATCATCCACCTCTATGACAACCAGCCAGACTGGAAAGCCACGCTGCATAACGAGAAGAGCTTAGCTCAGCAGAACCAAGCATTGCTTCTGTTTGTGTTGGCGTTCTTGGTCATCGTAGCGTATTTCCTCTATAGCCAATCGAATACGGATAACTTAACGCGCTTGAGAAACAGGCGTGCCATGCAGCGTAAATATCGACTCGGGCTCAAATCGCGTGACACCTTGGTCTATTTTGATGTCAACGGCTTCAAAGCCATCAATGATACCTATGGGCATGAGATAGGTGATGAGGTGTTAAAAGCGATCGCCAACCAGATCGTTCGTTACTGGCAAGGCAGCGCTTATCGTATCGGTGGTGATGAGTTTATTTTGATTGGCCCGATGGATGAGGGACAACTGGATATTCTTGCTCAACATGTTGCCGCCTTAACCTATACCTCATGGGACAACAGTGTGTCACTCAACATTACGTTGGCTATGGGCGTTTGCCAAGCGAGCGCTCGCTCTCTGACGCTTCAGCAAGCCCTGAATCAGGCGGATCAAGCGATGTACAGCCACAAACGCAAGCAGCGAGAGCGTAGCAGCCAAAGCGCAAAAGAGCAAGGCAGCTTGGTTAACTGCTCAGTTAATGGCTGAGCAACCACAATTGCCTAATGATTAGGCAGTTAAGCTGTTTTTCCTTGATTTGTCTGGTTAACCGCTTGAAATCAGTCAGGCGATGATTAATAATCCTCACACTTCTTAGCGCACAGTCGCAAGAAAAATGAATCAATGGAGGCTCTGGTCCTCCCGCAACAATAGCTTGTGAACTCGGTCAGGTCCGGAAGGAAGCAGCCGCAGCAAGTGACTTGTGTGCCGGGATGTGGCTGGGGCTTCCACCCTTCTGAAGTGTTGTTAAAAGCATAACCTGTCCCAATAAAACCATAATTTGTCCTTTTAAAATCCATAAAGTGTCCTAAGCTTAATTTGGTTGTTTTGTTACAACAAAAGGGACGCATATGTATATTCGTAATCTTCGCAAGCCATCGCCTAATAAGAACGTCTACAAATTCTCGAGTCTCAAAAACCGAGATGCTGTTATGTGTGAGGGTAGTCTGGAGAGAGACTGCTGCTACCATTTCGAATATGATCCAGATGTAGTTCACTACGAATCTCAGCCAGAGGGTTTCTATTATGACTTCCATGGGAAAAAGCGCCCTTACACTCCTGATTTCCTAGCCACCTATGTTGACGGCACATTCAAGTATGTGGAAGTCAAACCACACTCGAAAACGTTATCAAAGACATTTAAACAAGAATTTGCTGCTCGTAAAGAGGCTGCCAATCGAAGAGGATTTGGTCTTGTTTTGGTGACCGATAAGCAAATTAGAGATGGGTACTTTCTCAAAAACTCAGAGTTAGTGCATCGGTATAGTGGGTGTATCGCAGGCGATGAGCTTGCAGTCAAAGTGCATTCTTATTTGATTTCACGGGAAACAATGAAAATCAGTGATATAGCGGTCTCAATTGGAGAGTCCGTCGGTCGGGTGTTCGCTTCTGTTTTAAGACTGATTGCAGTAGGAAAGGCCGGTGTTGATTTGGATATCGCTAAGTTGAGTGAAAGTACAGCTGTTTCGGTGAGATAAAATGGTTGGCCGATTCCATGACGAGTTTGAGCCTGAGTACAACGAAGATTCTGAAATAAAACATGAGCTTTTGCCTGAAACTCAGACCGAACGTCTCAAGTACTCGAGATTACAGTCGACGCAAATCATTGAGCGAGACCTCTCTTCATATCCCGAGGAGCAGAAGAGCAAAGCGCTAGAAAGGTACAAATTGTTATGTTTAGTTGCGAATGAACTGAGTGGAGGTTGGACCCCTAAAAACCTCAATCCCCTAATTGAAAAACACTTCTCCAAAACACGTCTTACCAAGAAACCTAGCTATAAATCACTGCAGCGTTGGCATAACTCATTTGTTGACTCGAATGGAAGTTTTACTAGCTTGGTCGATAAAAACCACCTTAAAGGTAACAGAGAAGCCAGAGTTATTGGCGATGAAAAATATTATGATGAAGCTCTAAAGATGTTTTTAGACGCAAGGCGACAGTCGATTAGAGCGGCATTCAACTTTTACAGAGACAGGATAATTGTAGCGAACGATAAGATAGTCGCCGGAAAAATACCGATAGTGTCATATGAAGCGTTTAAGAATCGTATTCGTAAAGAGGAACCATACAGCGTCGCGCTCGCTCGCCATGGTAAATACTACGCAGACAAGCTTTATAACTATTACCAATCTGTGGATATGCCGACTCGAATTTTGCAGCGAGTCGAAATGGATCACACCCCCTTGGATTTGATTCTATTGCATGATGACCTCATGGTGCCATTGGGTAGAGCACATTTGACACTGCTCGTAGATGTATTTAGTGGGTGCATAATCGGCTTTCATCTAGGCTTTAAAGCTCCTAGTTATGTGGCGGCATCCAGAGCTGTTATTCATGCTACAAAAAGTAAGAGTTACATTTCTGAAATGCCTATTTCATTCAATAATGAATGGCTTTGCGAAGGGAAAATCGAGAACTTGGTGGTCGACAACGGTGCGGAGTTTTGGTCAAAAAGCTGGGAGGATGCATGTTTGGAAGTTGGGATAAATGTCGTTTATAACAAGGTTCGAAAGCCATGGTTAAAGCCATTTGTTGAACGTAAATTTGGTGAAATTGTTCAAGGGATTGTCGGTTGGGTGCCTGGAAAAACATTCTCCAACGTGCTGGAAAAAGAGGACTATAAGCCAGAAAAAGATGCAGTCATGCGCTTTAGTACCTTTGTAGAGGAATTTCACCGTTGGATTGTAGACGTGCACAATGTTAATGCTGATAGTCGTCATAAAAGAATACCAAACCTTTATTGGAAACAAAGCTATGAGGTTTTGCCACCATTAAAACTCTTACCCGATCAGGAGCAAGCATTTAGCGTAGTTATGGGGATTCTTCAGCATCGAAAACTCACAGATAAAGGTATCAAGTTCATGCATATAGACTATGACTGTGTAGCGTTGTCTGATTATCGAAAGACGTACCCTCAAACAAAAGAGTCTATGAAAAAGAAAATAAAAGTAGACCCAGATGATTTATCCGCTATCTACGTTTACCTCGAGGAGCTTCAAGGTTACGTGAAGGTTCCAAGTAAGGACCCAATTGGTTACACAGTCAGATTGAGCGTTTGCGAACATGAAAAGATTTTGGCGGCTCATAGAACCTATATAAAAGGAGAGATGGATGTACTGTCATTAGCAAAAGCTCGACTTGCACTACATGACCGAATCGAAGCAGAGCAAGCAGACTTAATGCAGTTAACTCACACTGAGCGAAAACGAAAGGCGAAATCTACCAAGAAAGTTGCAGAAATATCGAGTGTCAATAGCGACACCCCTCATGCCAAGCTGAGTGACAGAACACCAATACCAAGCTTTAGTACCTCAGAGTCGGAAAGTAATTCTGATACAACTCCGCTAGAGAGCTTTAGGTCTAAATGGAACGAGCGCAAAAACCTGAGGGAATAGATGTGACCACAGTGAGAAGGAATATGGATCGTGATGAAGTTTTAGCAGAATACCATGACTCATTTTCAGTTTACCCAGAGGTTGAAAAAGTCCTCTCTGGCCTCGAGTGGATAATGAGACGCAGGAAGTTTGGCACTTTTGCGCCATCAATGCTTCTGACCGCTGGCACCGGTGCTGGCAAAACAGCCACTATTAATCACTTTATCGAGAAAAACTTATCAAGGCATGAAGTCCTTATTACTCGTGTAAGACCCACGTTATTAGAGACTTTACTATGGATGGCCAAAGAGCTTGGCGCATACAGAAATAGCAGAGCGAAGCCTTCAGAGATTGGATTAACGGATTGTGTGATTGATACATCGAAAAGAGTTGGGCTTAAGTTATTAGTGATAGAGGAGTGCCAAGAGTTGTTTGAACGAACAAGTCATAACCAGAGGCAGGATATTAGAGACCGCCTCAAAATGATTAGTGATGAGTGTCATTTGCCGATTGTGTTTGTAGGACTTCATAGTGCCGGGCTAATTTTAGAGGACTCGCAGTGGAACAGACGAATTATGGTTCGACGCAAACTTCCATACATTAAGATCACAGATGAGTCCTCAATTGATAGCTATTTAGATGTTTTACAAGCTCTGGAAAAGACGGTGCCTTTACCATTCAAGGTGCCGTTGACAAATGTCGATTTCGCAATGAGATTGTTATCGGCAAGCAAAGGTATACTTGGTGAGATTAAAGAGTTAATTGCAGCCGCACTAGAGGTCGCTTTGGAGAATAATAAGCACTGTATTGACGAGAAGGACTTTGCTGCAGTTTACGAGAAAATTAATGATCCTAATGATTTAAATCCTTTCACTGTGCCGATAGATGCTCTAACCATAGAGCAAATAGCTTCTTATGAAAATTATGTAACCGATGCCGAGACTGGTGAACTTCGTTTTGTAAAACAGGTGTTTAGCAAATTATCGATACAGCAACTTGTTGGTTAGTGAATCACCCTACTCAGAGTTAATTAGGTGATGTCAGTTTTAATAATAGGGCCGCCTTCTCTTCATCATTCAACTTATCAATTGCGCACGCTAACTCAGCGCTCAATTCGCTCCTACAGAAAAAGTAGTTCAATGGAACATCTAATACTTCAGCCATTCGTTCTAGCGTTCCAATATCAGGTACGTGTCTGCCTTTCTCATAATGGTTCATTCGCCCACTAGCAGAGCTTGGTTCCATGCCGATTTTCACCCCTAAATCTTTTTGGGTGATTTTGGCTTTTTTACGCGCAGCTTTGAGCCTCGCTGGGATTGGGTTGTCTTTCTGCACTTACACATTTCTTTTCAACCTTTAGATAACTTAGATTGTCTAAGTTTTACTGATTTTTGTATACTTAGCAATCCTAAGTTTTTGTTGTATGCAAGAGTCACATGAAGAAAGTAACCAGAATTAACCCTGATATGTTTAACCTATTGATTGAAAAAGGGATGGACAATTTCACTGTTGTAGAAGCGAGGGATGCTTTGTTAAAGGGTACTTCAACCTTTTCGAACAGAGACGACGCTCGAAAGTATATTTACAAACAGCTTTTGTCATTTGAGGAGAAAGGTTGGCTTTCTGTCACTGGGACTCGTAGGGACAAGCGCTACCATCAAACTAACGACTTTAAAGCACTCATGATCGAGCCTAGAACGCCCGGAAAGACGAAGGCCTCAGAGGGCTCAGTGACTGATGGAAGTCTAGATTATTCCCTAAATACATTGGAACAAGAGAAGAAACAACATCAAGGTGAACTAGCGATTACTCTGGGGGAAATAGAAGAGTATCAGTCATTGCTGATGCGCTTTCCAAACAACAAGCAAGACATACAACCACTATTTAATTCGGCAAGAGAACGCTCAGCCAAGCTATTGGGTAGGATTAATGCGCTAACTAACTGGATGCAAATAGCCCAAAGAAAGGCTTCCCAATGTTAAGAGCATGGCAAGCTGAATGTGTAGATCAGGCTATCAATAAGTTTTCATCAAATAGACGCCCACATTTTTTCTGTCAAGCCACTCCTGGTGCGGGTAAAACTGTCATGGCAGCAGAGGTTGCTAAGTGCCTTTTTGAAGGAGGTATGATTGACTTAGTTCTCTGTTTTTCACCATCACTTGCGGTTGCCGAAGGGATGCAAAAGACATTTTCATGGAAACTAGAATGTTCCTTTAATGGAGGCTTGGGGTCTCTTGGTGGCTCTTACACCTATCAATCCATCCGTTACTTGGATGATAAATTTTGGACCACCGTTAGTAAGTATCGAGTGCTAGTTGTATTTGATGAGATCCATCATTGTTCGTTTGATGATGAGGGGCGGTCAAATTCATGGGGATTAGAAATTGTCAGTAAGATCCAAGATATTGCCCGTTACACGTTGGCGCTGTCGGGCACTCCTTGGCGCTCCGATCGACTACCCATTGTCATGGCTGAATATTCCGACCCAGATGGTAAGGTTGTTTGTGACTATCATTATGGTTTGCAACAGGCTGTTGAAGATGAGGTGTGCCGTCGTCCTAAAATCGTTTTAATCGATAATGAACACCTGAGTGTTAAGGCTAGCAGTGATAATCAACACTTCACTTCTATTCTTGATTGCCTTAAACAATCCGATGTTTCTTATCACAGTGTCATTCACAATGAAGACGCTATGAACTACATATTGAATAGTGGTTGCCAAAAGCTAGCTCAAATAAGGCGAGAGTCGCCAAATGCAGGAGGCTTAGTCGTCGCCGCTTCTATCAAGCACGCGAAGGATATCCAAAAGCGGCTTGTTGAGCACTTTAATCAATCAGCACGCATCGTGACTTATCATCATGATAATCCATTAAATGAAATTGAGTCTTTTCGTCACTCGAATGTTCAATGGATAGTCAGTGTTGGGATGATAAGTGAAGGAACAGATATCCCTCGCCTACAAGTTTGCTGCCATATGAGTTCGGTCAAAACAGAGCTTTACTTTAGGCAAGTCCTTGGAAGAATATTAAGAGTTAACGATTCACCCAACCAGGAAGCTTGGCTGTATACCTTTGCTGAGGAAAGTTTGATTGGGTTTTCTGAAAGAATAGAGCAGGATATTCCTGATAGCTGTATGTACATTAAACGAGAAAATAATGTGCCGAGTGTTCTAGATGAACAACGCATACCAATATCCACCGAATCGGAAAGCGTTAAATCTAATCGATCTCAACAAGGCTTACTTAGTTGGGGAGAATCTTCAGATAGCATTGACCCAAATAATGTTGAGCCTCCTTTTGTAGCATTGGATGAGTTGAGGTTGGGTCTCTTTAAGCAGAGAGTCATCGCAGCGTTCACTTAAACTGATTCTGTCTCAATATCTTTCAACGTTTACCCAAAGAGCCCTTCCAGTAATTAGGACCGCTACAAGGATAGCCAAGTCGGACGGCTGCGGCTTGTGAGGCACTCGTAAACGGAATATCTTCAGTCGCAATCAGACGATCTCCAGATGGTGTTGCACACCTTTTTCTTTGAGGTTACTACGCAGTTTCTTATAGCCTTTACACAAGCTAGCCATCATATGAGCTAGCTCGTTGCTGGACAGAACCTTCTTAGAGTATACATATAAATTAGCAAAACACGGATAACTTTAGGTATCGGAAAGTCGCTTTGTGCAGAGGGGGGGGGGGCAGTCTAGCTGGTACAGGTAATATTGGTAAGTCCCAGAACTCTATACACTATCAAGCTTCCTAACATACTGTCTTTTAAGCTAATTGGCTAGCGGTACCGATTCGGCTGGTATCGGGTTGTGTGGATTACCTAAAGTTATGATATTTATTAGTTTCTGCGAACCAAGCTATAGTCTTAACGAATTATCCTCATATAATATCCATTAAATCTCATATCTTTGGAGTGAAATTGGCTGATTCATGTTTGAAATAGCAGCCACCTGCAACTTCCCATGAATACTTGAAGATAATCGATACAGGAGCCATTTATGCCATATGACTATCCAACAAAATCCTCGGACATCCAAGCTCGATTATTAAGCTTAGGTCTGCAACCAAGCCACCTCAAGATGATGGGGGCATATATTACAGTCTATGGCCTGTTTGAAACTACGCTCGAACGAGCGCTTTGGACGTTGAGCGAAGTAAACGTAGAAGGTGTTCGCCCTTTTACTGAGAAGATGAACACTGAAGCTCAGTTTAAGATGTTAGGCGATGGCAACCCCAAGCTGACTAGTAAATGCAATGCCATCCTATATGTAGCAGCGCATGCTGCAAGAGATCTGAATGAATACCGCAATAGTCTTGTTCATGGCTACCTGCTGTCTTTCGGACCCGACAGTGTTCCTAGTTTCATGAAAAACCCTCGATGGTATGGAGAGGATAGGAAGAAGGCTGTTGGGGATGCTTACATCGACGAACCCTTTCAAGACTTAGTTCTCATCGCAGTTTGGAACCTGTTTGAACTCGTTAGAAATGTTGAAAAGATCTTCACCGACCCAAAGGCACAGAAAGCTATTGAAGACATGAAGGAAGATGTTGACCGAGCACAAAGTTACGCGAACGAAGCCCGTCATCTACGTTCACTCATGAACCATGAAAAGTATTAACAATCTCGTGGGAATGATACCCGTCAGATTTTTAAAGGATCTAATTTAGAGATTCACTTTTTGTGTATCGAAACCAAAACAGTATGTTAGAGCTAGTAGCCTAACATAAGTTATAGACAGGATGAGTATGACAACACCACTAGAAGTAAGGCTACGTATGGCTAAAGCTCAATACGCGACTATAGAGATGGCATTACATTCGCTACACCTTTACAGAGAGATCCCTACAGAGGCTCACCACTGCTTTAGGCATGTTGGCGAAGTCTTGATGAATGACTTGATAATCAACTGGCACTCTATTTTTTGTAAGGCGAATACCAACAAAATTAGCTTTACCAAGAATAACTTTAACCATGATGATTTAGGTAAATTTGATGTCTCAACAATGTTAAAAGACTTAGGGCTGACAACGAATGAATGGGGGGCCATCAAAAAAGCAGTCTCAACAGCAAGAAATAGATACGTAGCGCATGTGGATATAGACATAGTGGACGCAGCTCCAAAACTTAAACTACAGCCATTAGAGGATACTTTGTTCTATTACAGAAATTGGTTAGTAAAGACAATAAATCTACATACTCCTAAGCCTTTGTTGGATAAGAGCATAATCTACGATAACGCTACCTTATCAAGTCTTCTTAAGGAAAGTAAGAAGCGCATACGCAAGTCATTTTAGTGATCAATTTTGGTTTGTGAGTAGCAGGTACGGCCTGACTTTTATTGATTAGAAAAAGTAAGGCCATTTGCCACCCATTTTTGCTAATTGATATTTCACTCTAAAAAACAAAGGGGCACTTCTGAGTTACGAACTGCCAAAGCTAACGTTTTCTGAGTAAATATAAGGTACTAGTTTATACGTAAGTCACGATTTGAATTTAGATAGTCGTTGATCAGCGAGTTTCGGTAAGTACCAAATGGAGCATCACTTGCTGAGTCTCTATGAGTGAGATATCGCCCTTGTAACCGGACTGTATCGCCTGAACTAACAAAAAAGCTAACAGAGTCACCCGTGTCTAATTTTAGGCTTTTAGCAGTAAGCACATCATTGATGTATAAGCTATCGATATAAGTAGTCTCGTCTTCCAGCTCGGCAATTGTGAACTGTTTTACATTCTCAGGGACAGTAAAAGAATCTGAGACGGTAGTGTTTTGACCATCTGGAAGCAACTCTCTTATGTATACTGTCTGATCCGAAGTGAAGAACAAATGTGGGCAGGAACCACATTGCCATGCTCTGTTTATTGTATACATGTTGGTGATATCAAAGTCATGTATGTCTACGGAGTGTTTTTTGTTTTGACTTTGAAAGCTAATAGATTTTGGTGCAATGAGCGTCCCAAAACTCAACATTTCTTCTAAGTCGTTAGGCGACCCTGATTGATGGCTTAGTTCTCTAAACCATTCTCCATCGGCAAATTTCGGGATTCTAGAGATTTCATTTGTTGTTATGCCTCCGATTGGAGTAATCAATATGCTTACAGGGATAACAACCGTTTCATTCGGCTTTATAGGCGCTCTAGGTAAAGTATAAGCTAGAGATTTGAGAGCAGCCTTAGAAGTGCTCTCGAAGGTTTGACTCAGGTGTGTTTCACTTTCTAATTGCTCAAAAAGAATGTTGGTATCAGAGTTATTTGTAATGGTGAGGAATACCCCCCAAACACCTCTTAATATATATTCTTCGATCAAAGGCACCCCCCAACAGCCATGCTCATAGGTTCCGATGAGTGCTGCCGGAAACTTCTCGTGAACCTTATGATCAAGCATTGCTCTTGTCAGAGGGTCATCTTCTGAGAGCTTTTCAAGCTCCTCAAACTCAGGTGATCTAATAGTATCAAAGTAAGGAAACCTACCTTGTCTCCCTTGAACAATCTCAGCTTCAGGGTATTCTTTTAAGTAATCTTCAACACTATTAAAGTTATTCCCATATTTACCCAAATCTCGATATCTTCCGCTCTCACTCTTTGTTAGCTCTTGAAGGGAAGTGAATACATTGTTTTCAACAAGCAACGGATTCATCACAGGGATAACCTCTAAATTCCTGTTTGCTATAGCAATTAGATCATCAAAAGTCTGTGATACCAGATATTTGATAGACAGTGCTGGAAGAGAGGTCTGTGACTCGTTCAAAAATGCCTTCAGTTCCTCTAGAGAAAATTGAAACTGAGAGTTAATATGAACATCTCTCCCTGCCTGAATGTTAATAGACTCATCACCAGAGTCTATCTTCTGCTTGTTGAACATTGTAACTCCTAGAAACGTGTATCTCTGCCAGATTGGATATTTATGGATTTCTTTCCTGACTTTATCTTTTGATTAGCCAAACTGCGCTTGTTCCGTATCTTTATTGTGAGCACAGCCAACAGAACTGCTGCAATACCAGAGATTACGTACGTTCCAAGACCACTAAATAACCAATCATGATTATCCTGTAGGTAATTTATAAAATTTTCAATGAGTTCCATCATGCTCTCTGAGTTGAATTTAATAAAAGGAGGTTAGTATTGGGCACTAGAACGTCGTTGTGCTCAAGTGATAATTTTGACCTTTCCCCGAGATTATTACCATCACCTCGATGAAGTTTCTTATCTTCACGCCGCTTGATTGGCATACTCAACTGGCGTCTTGTAATGGAGAGAGCTATGAGGCCGAACGTGGTTGTAATGCTCTCTCCATAGATTTATTTCGTAACGTGCCTCATCCAGAGTTCTGAACCAGTGTTGATTGAGACATTCATTTCTGAATTTGCCATTTAAGCTCTCCACAAAGGCGTTTTGAGTTGGTTTACCAGGCTGGATAAAGGCAAGTGTTACCGAGGTCGCCTTACCCCAAAAGAACATAGCCTTACTGGTGAACTCTGTGCCGTTATCGCAAACAATATTGTCAGGCTTACTGCGCACCTCGATCAGTTGAGTCAAAAATCGAGCAACCTGCTGACCACTGATTGATACGGACACCAGTTGTCCAATGATCTCTCGTGAAAAGTCATCAACGATATTGAGTACGCGAAAACGTCTTCCATTACTCAACTGATCAGATACAAAATCCATCGACCAGCGTTGATTAGCTCGGGTAGGGAGATCCATAACCAATCGAGGGCGATGTAGCTTTTTGCGTTTCTTCGTTCTGACTTGAAGCCTTTCTTCCGTGTATAGACGATAGGTGTGCTTCTTATTCACAACTAGACCTTCCGCTTTTAGTAAGCCATGGAGCATTAGGTAGCCGTAGCGAGAATATTGTGCCGCTAGCTCTTTCAAGCGTTCGCGTAACCCAATATCTGACGGGTTTTTAGGGCAGTATCGAAACGCCGTTCGACTCAAACACGCAAGCTTACAGGCCACTCTCTCACTCAGTCGATGAGTATCAATGAGATATCGGACAACAAGCTTTCGAGAAGATGGCGTTACCACTTTTTTGAGACAACATCCTTCATCGCTTCAACTTCGAGCAGTTTCTCAGCCAACAATTTCTTGAGCTTATTATTCTCAGACTCGAGTTCCCTGAGCCTTTTTGCTTCGTTCACTTCAAGCCCAGCGTATTTGCTGCGCCAGTTGTAAAACGTGCCAGATGATATTCCCATGTCACGACAAATGTCGTCCACCTTAGCGCCAGCCTCGTGCTGCTTTATCGCCTTAATGATTTGTTCTTCCGTGTATCGTTTTTTCATTTTGAGATCTCCACTGTTTCTAGTGTATTAGAAATCTCATCAAAGTCATGGTGTTAATTTAGGGGGAAAGGTCAATTTGCCTCAACCAAGTTCCTGAATCTTTGAGATGAGATATCTTCTATGCGTGCCCAATGTCGGGTAGAGATAGGGGGATTTGCATATCCCCCTTATAAGACTATTTCATTCGTTTATTGATAAGTTTGAATAGCGACTCAAAGCTATCGATTACTTCTTCTGGAAGATAGTTTTCTCTTCCTTCGGAGAGTTTACCCATAAATATTCTTGCTGGTTTTGCTTTTACAAACTGCTTCTTTAATCCGAAATCCTTCATCGCTTTTTCGAATCGTTTACAGACCCTTGGAATATTATCGTTGTATTTGAGATCATCAGTTATTTCATCCCTGTAGGCTTCCTCTGCGAGAGAAAGAAAGTAATCTGAACCAAAAAGGTCTTCAATATCCAACTCAGTGACATCGCTATCTATTGCTTCAGAAACTAAGATGACGTTTCTTTTAGATAGCTTGTGATTAGCTATCAAATCGGTCTTAGTGGCAATTGCATCTTTCTCATGATCGAGTAACACCAATAGATTGAGGTGTTGAGACGACAACAAACTCACTAAGTATGGTATTTTTTGAGCCCCTCCAGCTGGAGTTATAGTTATTTTATCCATTAGACCTGTCCTACCCAGCGATTTCAGGTATTCAGACATCGAGGACAGGTACCAAAAATCCGTAACCCCTTCAACAACCAAATTGTTTGAACCGATAAATAGCGACTGAGAAACTTCATATCCGAGCGCCGCTTGTAAAGGGAATAACGTAGTTGAATCACCAGTAGGATCATTAGTAACTGTTGTTCCTTTTTCTTGACATATATTCACGGTCTTAACCGTAGAAAGTTGCTTTGTTGGGACCAAGAAAGGTGAATGCGTTGTATAAATAATCTGATTGCTAAAGTCGTCATCAAGATGTTTTAACAAATCACTTTGAGATTTTGCGTGCAGATAAAGTCCTGGCTCATCTAGAAGAATGATCGCATTTTCTGCATCCCCGCCGTGTGTATCTGCAAAAAACGTAATATAGAATGAAAAGAACCACCTAAAACCTCGGCTCCTTTCGTTAAGGTTAACTTCAACATCATAAGTAGACGTTGGGTCAGATACGTAGGTATCAAAAAAGTTGCCATCCAAATTGAAGCGGACTTTCAACTCGCGGTCTGTCCATAAGCGTCTAATTTCACTGGTAACAACAGCCCCTGCTCTATTAACGAGCTGGTTTCGTGTCTCAGGATCTGATGCTAACTCTTGGAGCTTAGATGGGTCTATATCCGCAACCTTACACAATTTAATGAAACCCTCGTCCTCCGCAGTCAACTGGTGATTTTGTCTGTGCTGACTAAGGATGCTGAGGTTTTGATGTCCATCCAAATGTGGGTATTCATCGATATATACAAATACAGGGAGGCATTCCATTATAAAGTTACGGGCTTTTTTCTCTTGTTCGCCATCATCTAAAGCCATAACTATTTGTACGAACTCATCTTTCAGGTCGAGGAAGTCGTCTTGTTTTTCTAACGTGTATTGCGCGGCACCTCTAAGCACTTGGTCATATTGGTCTAAAACTGCTTCCAACCAACTATTGGCAGAATGTGTAGCTGTTGCTTTCAGCATGCTTACCTGCTGCACAGCAGTATCGACGCTATCAGCATTTTCATCTGTTTTTAAAGCATCTAGTAGCGTAACTATTTTATCAATATTTCTGTTTATTGCTTTTATATCTAAGCTCAGGTCTTTTAAGCCGGAGAAACCAATATATCTAGTGCTTCCGTATCGGCGGGCAATTGTGACAGTTGAAACCTCAGACGCTCTAGGAAAAATCGAAGACAGGGATTCTCTTTCCTCCTGTGACAACCTCCATTCGGTGTTAAGGAATGGTGTGTTTTCATCCTGTTCAGCAAGTCTGCGATGGCGCGGGAAGTTCTTTATGGCTTCAATATCAGTTATGCCACCCGGAGGATTTAAGTGTTGAAGAGCAAGTAAAATGTTGGACTTACCACTTTCGTTACGACCTAGTATAGCTGTTAAATCATTTGTCGTAATCTCACCACTATCATTGATTGAACGAAAATTTCTAACTCGGAACTTAGTGAGTTTCATCATTATTCCTTTTAAGAACTACTACTGACAATCTGCGCTAGAATCGCCGCTATTGCCGTGGCAAAAGCACCAGTCAGCGCAACCCAAACCTTCATATTGTTGTGTCTTGAGTCTTCTTTAAGACGTCGATTCTCGGCTTCTAACCCAATCATATTTGTTACTAGGTTAAGGAGTATCTGCATTTCTTCAGAGGACAATGGTGCTGACCATTCCTTGAGACTGCTTTCTCCCTCAATTTGTTTCTTAACTCTTCTCGCATACCTGATATGCAGAGAGTACAAAGGTTCTTTCTGGGCACTTAGATTAGAGGATTTTCTAAAAAAGGCGGGGTATCCATCAAGAACATTCTCTACATCTTTTACATCCAAGCCAATGCTATCAGCTATGTTTCTTGGTGTTCTGCTGTTCCATTTTTCATGAGCACCTAGATGCTGAATTAATGCGACTAAACAGTGAAAATCGTTTGTAAAACTACGCTCGACGACCTCAGAAACGAGTGTAATTGGTTTCGCGTTATCCATTTTATTAGCTTACCTATTGAATATGTCATATTTAGAGACCACACTGAAGGTGCCTCCTATTAGCTCGTTGTTATTTTTTGAGCATACCAGACAGAACATAGAGTGATAATCGTTACTCATTGTTTTTACTTAAAACTTAACGATGATTTACCCAAAACTAGATAGCTCTTCAATAATCAAGTTTAGCTTTGGGTGTGGAGTGTTTTCTGAGTCAATTGATACAGCGATCTTTCTGTTACCCATAATCCGTGCGTGGCTATCTCTTATGTGGTTAGTTGCACTATATAGTCATAAGTAATATTTGTTCAAATGGGAGTGCTCAGAAATGTTATGAATAACAACTCTAAACAGAAAAGGGGCATTAGTTAGTTCTATTGCCGAAGCGACGAGATCAGAAGCGGGTTGGAGCATAGGTGATTTACGAAACAACCTGTTCCGCAATTGTGCAAGACCCTCTTGCATAATTGGTTACTAGAGTTTTGTTGGACAATTGGGAAACAGCTTGTTTCACAAATAAATCTCATGACGGCTTCTTGCGCTCTAAACACATCTTGGGGCAGAACCTTCTTAGAACTTTCCAATCACAGTTTGTGATCACCAAGCGATTTTGACGTATGTTGGATGAGTTGGTAAGCGTTTCTGCAAAACACATTAGCTTCTATGGTTGCAATATATGAAATATCGTCGATACTAAAACTTAGAAAGTCTAAGTTTTAGTGGTGGCATGTGAATAGCGACATTCAACTATACCCTGACGAATCGCTCGAAAGCTTCTTGTTGCGCTTGTCGCAAGAACAAGGCTACGAGCGATTTTCTCATTTCGCTGAAGATATATGGTTCGACACCATGGTTCAGCATGAAGCGATTGCGGGTGCTTTCCCCTTAGAGCTCAGCCAAGTCAATATCTACCACGCGCAAACCACAAGCCAAATGCGGGTGAGGGTTCTAATCCACCTTGAGAACCAATTAAAGCTCAATAACTTTGGCGTACTGCGCTTAGCATTATCACATTCAAAAGCTCAATTCTCTCCGCAATACAAAGCTGTACATAGATTTGGTTCTGACTACCCTTATACTTTTCTTCGCAAACGTTTCACGCCTCTTTGCCCACTGTGTATTGACGACGCACCCTACATTCGTCAGCAGTGGCAATTTATCTCTCACCAAGCCTGTGAACATCATGGCTGCAAACTGGTTCATCATTGCCCCGAGTGTAAGTCGAGACTTGAATACCAAAGTACCGAGAGTATTAGTCAGTGTGAATGCGGTTATGAACTCCGAAACTCGCCAGTAGACGACGCGTCAGAGGCTGAGGTATTGGTCGCTCGATGGTTGTCAGGAAGTGATTCAAAACCTTTGGGATTATTGAAAGCAGAAATGACGTCATCTGAGCGCTATGGTTTTTTTCTTTGGTATGTAAATCGTTATAGCGATATCGATGACCTCAGTTTTGCGTCATTCATTGAATATTGTGGTGCTTGGCCAACGGCATTGTGGCAGGACCTTGATGCCTTTAAAGAGAAGGCAGAAATTATTCGAGTAAAAGATTGGAAGAAGGTGTTTTTCAATGAAGCTTTTGGGGCTCTGCTTAAAGATTGTCGTCAGTTACCGAGTCGGCAGTTGAGTCACAATATCGTACTGACTCAGGTATTAGCTTATTTTACTCAGCTTATAGCAACAGTACCTTCAAGCGAGAAAGGAAACATAGGTGATGTACTGCTCAGCCCCTTAGAAGCTTCTACATTGCTTTCTTGTACAACAGATGAGATTTATCGGTTGTATGAGTTTGGTGAGGTCAAGGTGGCTATAAGGCCACGAATGCACACAAAGATAGCGACTCACGAATCAGCGTTTACTCTGAGAAGTATCATAGAAACAAAACTGACTCGAATGAGCTCTGAAAGTGATGGCTTCAGTGTATATCTACCAGAGTGGTAAGTATGACGAAATTAAGTGACTTATTGGCAATCGAAGACGAAGTAGTAAAGCAAGCTGCGCTAAAGAAGATGTTCATGCCCTATACGGAAGGTGTCTGTGTTGAAGGGTTTGAAAAAGAGGCGTTAACGATCTTACTCAATCTCAGCTCAAGCCACCAATCAGATAGATGCTCGGATTGGTTGGATGTTGCCCGAGCTAAGAGGCACTTAAAAGCGGCTGAGAACCTAGAGGCGTCCATTAATGAAATCAAATGGTTCCACACTCATAATCTCAAGTTTCCAGACTGCCGAGTTAAAGATCAGCGAATAGTTGCGATGCCTCTTACGACAACCGAGGTATTTATTTCAAGCGCAGTATTAGAGCAACGCTTGGGGTGGGCGCATAACTCTGCGGTGTATCGACACACATTGTGGTTATTGATTCCTTTTCTTTGGCAATCACAGCCAGTATGTATTCTTTCACTTATACAGCGAGAAAGCCCTGTTTGGGTTGAGCAGCTCAAAGAATTTGGTTTAGATGCTAAGTCACTTGCGCGGTTGAAACATACAATTGAAGAACAGCTCTCTGGTAATCATTTTCCCGATAGTGTCAGTGTTTACAGTAAGCAGCTAAGGTTTCCATGGAGGGATGATTATATTTCGGTAACCCCAGTGGTTAGTCATGCTATTCAGAGTGAGTTAGAAGTGAGGTCGAGAAGTCGAGAAAATAAGCTCAGCTTTGTGTCTTCGTCACTGCCAAACTCTGCAAGTGTCGGGAACCTGTGTGGCAGTTTGGGTGGGCATATGAAAATCCTAAACTACCCGCTAGGCGTCAAACTTGCGCAAGGTGGCACGTTACCTGAAAGTCGCATAAAGAGTGGTCACTACTTTGATGACTATCAGGTAACTAGCGCCAAAATTTGTCAGGTTTTAAATCGTTTAACTGGTTCAGAGCCATCTAAAACACAGAAACAGAGGGAGAGTGACCGTAAGGTTAGAAGTAAGATATTGCGGAAGCAGGTAGCCTTGTGGATGCTCCCATTAATTGAGTTAAGAGATATCGTTGATGCTGACCCTAATCAACAGCAATTGGAACATAGTGACACTTTGGTTCAAGCCTTTTTATCGCTACCAGAATCGGACTTGGGCTCCTTGGCCAGTGAGTTTAACCGTCGCTTGCATCTCACATTTCAAAACAACAAGTATGCCGCAAAGTTTGCCTATCATCCCAAGCTTATACAGGTCGTCAAAGCTCAAATCATATGGGTCCTCGAACAACTCAGCAAACCAATTAGCAATGAAGATAAGATAACGGGTGAGCAGTATATCTACTTGTCATCAATAAGAGTGCAAGATGCGGTCGCAATAAGCTGCCCTTATTTGTGCGGAGCACCCTCTATGACGGCGATATGGGGTTTTGTGCACCGCTATCAAAGAGAGTTTAATAAGCTAGTTAATTGTGATTCCCCGTTTGAGTTTTCGAGTTTCTCTTTTTATGTCAGAAGCGAAAGCATCAAACCTACAGCCAAGCTTACCGAGCCTACATCAGTCGCCAAAGCTAGAACCGTTTCAAACGCTAAGCGACCAACTATTCGTAGTGAACGATTGGCAGATCTAGAAATAGACTTAGTTATTAGAGTTCATAGTGAAAGCCGAATTTCAGATTTTAAGTCCATACTTCAAACAGCTCTTCCCGTAGCTTTCGCCGGAGGGGCATTATACCAACCACCGCTATCGACGCAGATTGAGTGGCTAAGGACATTTACCAGCAAGAGCGAGCTTTTTCATGTCATAAGAGGGTTACCAGCATACGGGCGATGGTTATACCCAAGTGAGACTCAGCCGAGTAACTTTGATGAACTAGAGCGTTTAGTGACTAAAGACACTGATAAGTTGCCAGTTTCTATTGGCTACCATTTGTTAGAACAGCCAACTCAACGGTCCAACTCAATCACCTCTTGTCACGCCTATGCAGAGAACGCGATAGGGTTTGCGAAGAAAGTAAATCCGATAGAAGTACGTTTTAGTGGAAGAGATCACTTTTTAAACCATGCCTTTTGGTCGATAGAATGCAGTAGCGAAACTATTCTTATAAAAAACTATAGGGATTAATCGCTTATGGAACTTTGCACTCAGCTGAACTACGTTCGATCACTCTCTGTTGGCAAAGCGTACTTCTATTATCTATCTCAAAATGGCGAGATGTGCCCCCTTGAAATAGATAGAACTCGGTTGCGCGCACCAAAAGGTGGTTATGCGGAAGCATATAAAGGGTGCAAGTTCGTAGAAAAGAATGTTGCTCCACAAGATTTAGCTTACTCCAATCCTCAGTTCATCGAAGAGTGTTATGTAAAACCTGGTGTTGATGACATCTACTGTGCATTCCCTCTTCGAATTCGAGCCAACTCTCTAACTCCAGATACCTGTAGTGATGATGAGGTACGCTCTAAACTTTCTTTACTCGCTAAAACATACGAAGAACTTAATGGCTATCAGGAGCTCGCTCATCGATATGCGAAAAACATTCTGCTTGGCACTTGGCTTTGGAGAAACAGAGAGTGTCGAAAGTTGTCTATAGAAGTGACCACCAGTGATTCACAAACCTTGATTGTCGAGAATGCAACAAGGCTTTCTTGGTATGGTCATTGGGATGAAGTCTCATCGGAATGCTTAGAAAAACTTACAGGTTATTTGACGCGGGCACTGTCTGTTCCAACAGAATATTTCTACATGGATGTCAAAGCTAAAATTGGAGTCGGTTGGGGGGATGAGGTTTACCCAAGTCAAGAGTTCTTGGATGGCCGAGAAGATGGTGTTCCAACTAAACAATTAGCTACTGTCGAGCTACTGACCGGAGAAGAAACGGTTGCTTTCCATGGTCAGAAAGTTGGTGCAGCGTTGCAATCGATTGACGATTGGTGGCATGAAGATGCAGACAAGCCATTAAGAGTGAATGAATATGGAGCTGACCGCGAGTACGTTATAGCAAGGCGACATGTGTCCCATGGAAATGACTTTTACCAATTAGTCAGAAATACAGAGCATTGGATTGAGACAATGATAGCTTCTCAGACCATCCCAAATGACGTGCACTTTATTATGTCGGTCTTGATTAAGGGTGGCCTCTTCAATTGTTCCAAGACGAAGTAAGGATAACTATGACGAAGCGTTACTACTTCTGTATACGTTATACCCCTGTTCAAGCCGACTATGAGCTGTTAGCAGGGCGTTGTATCTCTCAAATGCACTTGTTTATGGTCCATAACCGTCAAGTCATGAATAAAATAGGTGTGAGCTTTCCCGACTGGAGTGACGTTACGGTTGGTCAAACCATAGCTTTTGTTGCTGACGATAAGGAGGTGATGGTTGGACTCTCTTTTCTGCCCTATTTTTCTTTGATGGTAAATGAAGGTTTGTTTGAGATCTCCAGTGTATGTGAGGTGCCAAACAATGCTTTAGAGGTGAGGTTTACCCGTAACCAAACGATCGGTAAAAGCTTTCTGGGTTCCAAAAAACGTCGAATCAAACGTAGCATGGAGAGAGCCGAACAATTTGGTGTTGGAACGTCGTTACCTGCCACCACTGAAGAGCGAGTCATCGATAGTTTTCATCGAATCCCAGTTTCTAGTGGCTCATCAGGGCAAGATTTTATTTTGTTCGTGCAAAAGGAGCTTGTCTCGGAGCGCGTTGAAGCAAACTTTAGTAGCTATGGTTTAGCCACCAATCAAGAAAAAAAAGGGACGGTGCCTGAGTTACGTTTTTGACCCTTTTTCTAAAGCTCATTTTTAAGCAAGTAAAAACGGTGAGTTACGTAAGTAAGCAGAAAAAGGGTATTTTAGGGTTTTGTGATGTAAATCCCGTGGAATTAAAAGCTTAGTGACTATAGTTAACTGTGTCCTGCCGCATAGGCAGCTAAGAAATCACTCATGCAACGCATGTGGTAAGCAAGTGTGTGTCCTGCCGCATAGGCAGCTAAGAAAAACACCCCATAGCGATGAAAGACATTCACAATGTGTCCTGCCGCATAGGCAGCTAAGAAAGCCAGAAATCAAGGAATGGGTTGATTCTGTAGGTGTCCTGCCGCATAGGCAGCTAAGAATAGGCCAGGAAGAAAGCAACCTACCTGCTGAACAAGCAGTTAAGAATAAAAACCATTAAGTTAAGGCTTGATGGTTTTTTTACTTATTAATTTGTGTGCGGGGTGGGATGTGACTCAAAAATGCGCCTTCCGGGCTATAGCTAATTACGCTGGGGATGCGGTGCAACGACGTGTTGAACTCATTCTTGCCCCTTTCGGTGTTAACGCAATTACTCAGTGGCAAATCGTGCCACTGAAATCACAGTACTTTTGTTCATGGTTGCAACTAGCTGTGTGGTGAACTGAATCTCCCAAAACTGAGCAGAGTGAGGGAGCTAACCAATATTTCCTATTTGAATAGTTATGCGAATACGTTAAAGGGTAAAGTTAGCATTTTATATTATATTCATAAAAGGAGCTATGAGTGTTCGGGAGCGAATTGCGCGGAAGAGATAGCACAGGCCAATAGGAAGAGCCATCGACTACTCAAATGTCGGATTAGGCCTCTCTATCACGAAAGCATTGGCGAACAATTACGGTGGGAATCTACTGTTAAGTCGCATTAAACCTCATGGTCTGAAGTGTACATTTACGATTGCCATATATTGACACCATTCTTACCCTACACCTTAAGTACCTTGAAGATGTTTATCTTCATAAGGTATTGTGCCTATTTGAGCTCGCTTTGCACTAAGTCATAGAGCTGCTGTGAACCAAAGCTCTCTAAAGGTTTCCCGTTTACAAAAAATGTTGGCGTTTTTTGAATCCCTAGCGATTTTACATCCGCTGTATCTTGTTCAAGTATTTTAATTATGTCTGGATCTTCCATGTCTTTGCGAGCTTTAGAAATATCCAATCCTGCACTTTCAGCAATATTCCAGACATTTGCTAAATTTGGTTTACTGTGTGAAGCCCAAGAGTTTTGTCCTGCTAATATAGATACGAGCACCTCACTATAAAGCCCTTGGCGTCTTGCTGCCTCTAACATTAATACGACTTCATCTGAGCCTTCATGAAACGCAGCGTAACGCAATACGAGGCGAATATCATCTGGGTTTTCGTTCATGATTTTCTTAACAAAAGGGTAAAATGCTCTGCATGCCTCACAAGCAGGGTCAAAAAACTCTACGATGGTTACTTTGGCTGTTTCGGGGCCAAAGCTTGCTGAATAACTCCGTTCGAGCTCATTGTTTTTAACTGAAATATCAACAGTATTTTGCTGTTGATACCAGCTAAACATAAAAGCAGCGAGCAATGCTCCCATTAGCAAAGTAATTGAAAGTACAATTTTATTTTGGTTCATTACGCATTTTTTCCTTAATCTTATAGAGGTTTGCACCAAGTATTATCGTTATCATCGCGAGCAACAAGGATAAGCCAAAAATCGATAGATCAGTAAAAGTTATGTTTCCATACAGTGGAGATGGTGTCCCGCATGGGCCTTTAGCCTCGAACATGGTTGGAAACCATGAATCTAGAGGTATGAAACTCGGAAATAGAGAGCCATAACTACAACTTGAAAGCTTCTGACCCGTTTCAATCAAGTGGTTATCCCACGAAAACTGCAACGCAAGGTAGGTGCCGATGATTGATAACAACAACGTCGAAATCTTAGTTATGTCATTCTGATTTGCAAAGATGTGTAGTATACCCGCTATACCAATAAACAATATAAATAGCCGAATCTGAACACAGTTCGCACAAGGTTCGAAGCCTAGGTAGTATTGTGTGAAGAGGCCAAATAGCTCCATCCCAACACTCGATAGAAGTAAGAATATCCCAACAAGTGTCGAGTTAGTTAATGTTTTCAAAGTAACTCCATATTAGTAAAATATGTATATCAGTCTCTATTGTGATTAAAGCCGAACCCATGATGATATTTATCACAATGAGTAGTTTAGGCCATTACTTCTTCAGCAGCCTCAACCCATTGGCTACAACAAGTAAACTTGCGCCAACATCAGCAAAAACTGCCATCCACATAGTACCTACGCCAGCAAAAGTTAGGACTAGAAACAGGGCTTTTAAAGCAAGAGCAAAGCTAATATTCTGTATCAGTATTTGGTAGGTACGTCTAGACAAGCTGACAAATGTCGGGATTTTTCGTAGATCATCATCCATCAACGCGACATCAGATGTTTCAATGGCGGTATCAGTTCCCATAGCCCCCATTGAGAATCCAATATTTGCAGCCGCCAGTGCAGGTGCATCATTAATGCCATCACCCACCATACCTATAACACCGCTACTTGAATAAGTTTCAACGGTACGATACTTATCTTCAGGAAGCTGATTACCATGAGCTTCGTCAATACCGACTTGAGACGCAACTGCTGATGCGGTATGTGAGTTGTCTCCAGACAACATAATCGTTTTTATGCCCAATTCATGGAGTTGTTGAACCGCGGCACGACTACTTTCCTTTACAGTATCTGCCACTGAAAATAGTCCCAGAACTTGGATACCGTTATGAAGCAATGACACGGTCTTACCTTGTTTTTCTAACTTGTGAATATGGTTGCTAATGTCCGCGGGTATAGTAAAGTGTCTCTCTACAAGGTTCTGATTGCCCAAATAATATTTTTGTTTGGCGATTGTTCCAGATACGCCCTCGCCTGCAATGGCTTTAAAATCGCCTACATCAATCCTTTTTTGAGTAGATAGCGCTGTGGAAATAGCGTTAGAGACTGGGTGGTCAGATAGATTTGTAAGATTAAACCCTATTGAGCAAACAGAATCTTCTGTCCATCCGTTGAAAGTCATAACGTCAATCAACTTTGGTTTTCCGTGGGTAATCGTCCCAGTTTTATCTAAAGCTAGTGCTTCTAATTTTCTCCCCTGCTCAAGATACACACCTCCTTTAATCAGGATACCTTTACGTGCAGCCGCTGTCAGGCCGCTAACAATCGTGACAGGCGTAGAGATAACAAGCGCACAAGGACAAGCAATCACCAACATAACAAGCGCTTTGTAAATCCAATCTAACCATTCACCATACCCAAAAATGGGTGGTAACACAGCAACTGCGAATGCAATAGCAATGACAGCGGGTGTGTAGATTTGAGAAAAACGATCAACAAAACGTTGAGTCGGAGCCTTAGCACCTTGAGCTTCTTCTACTGCATGAATAATGCGTGCCAAAGTTGTATTGTTAGCTGCTGCGGTCACTCTATACTCAAAAGCTCCAGCCTGATTAATCGTACCTGCAAAAATTGAGTCACCTTCAATCTTATCGACTGGCATACTTTCACCAGTAATAGGGGCTTGGTTGATGGTGGTTTGCCCTTTAATGATATTGCCATCGAGACCAATACGTTCCCCCGGTTTTACTCTGACAATGTCACCAAGTTGCACGGTTTGAGCATCAACTTCTTTCCAAGAGTTATCGGATTGCTGAACTATCACCGTATCAGGCGTTAAACTCATTAATGAGCTGATAGCGTTTCTAGCTCGGTCGAGTGATTTTGCTTCAACTAGTTCAGCAATAGTAAACAATACCATTACCATGGCCGCTTCTGGCCATTGACCAATAATAAATGCACCAGTAACCGCGATACTCATCAATGCATTCATGTTGAGATTAGCATTGCGTATAGATATCCAGCCCTTTTTATAAGTTGTTAACCCACATGACAGTACAGCAATTAATGCTAATGTGGCTTGAACCCACTCCGATACCCCCGTCCAATGTGCCACTTCCGACCCTATCGCTGAGATACCAGCCAAAGCCAATGGCCATAATGGTTCCGCCTTTTCATGAGGAACTTTGTGAATCTGACTGTCATCAGATACATCTGGTTCAAACCCAAGCGAACGGATAGCGACTAGTATCATATCCAAGGAATCTGGTGTGTGAGTGATAGTTAGTACCCTTTGCATTAAATTGAATTCAAGGTTCTTTACCTGATTCATCCCGCCAAGCTTTTTTTGAATTAGCTGCTCTTCAACGGGGCAGTCCATCTGCATAATACGAACTTCAGTACGGACATCATTTCCTACCTTTTCAGAACCAGATAAGCTCTTAAGTTCGCTAGGAGCAGACGTGCAACATGAACCACAACCATTTTGATCGTTCTGGAGAACGGTTTCAGCATGTTTGTGAGCATCCTTGTTATCTTTTGTTATATGAGAATGCTTATGTGTTGAACTACAGCATGTATTAGCGTCCGTACTAAGATGTTTGTCCGTACAATCACTCATTTTCATCATCTCTATCATTGACTATAATCATCATTAAAAAGCCTGATCCAACTACAGAGTCAAGACTTAAAGAGGCATAGATGAAAATTGGTGAACTCGCTAAAAAAGCGGACTGTCCGGTGGAAACCGTTCGATACTATGAAAAACAAGGGCTATTACCTAAAGCTCAAAGAGAACTGGAGAACAATTACCGCCGTTATGATGTCACTCATCTAGAAAGGCTCTTGTTTATTCGCCGTTGCAGGGCTTTGGATATGGCCCATGATGAAATACGAACGCTGTTGCAAGCGATGAGCTCTGATAGTACATCTTGCTCCCCCATTGATAATGTTATTCGTCAGCATCTGGAGCATGTGCAAGATCGAATTAAAGAGTTGAAACTATTAGAGAGCGAGTTGAAAAAATTGAGAAATGAATGCGATTCTAGGCGTTCGCCGGAAGAGTGTGGCATTGTAGAAAAACTAAATGCTAACGAAAAGGTTGTCTCTACGAACCGCAATAAAAGCAAGCATTTAGGTGGGGTTCATTAAAGGTGCTGGCTTCACAGGCCCGTGTCGTTGTAATGGTGTTTAGCGTGAATTAGAATCTTTCTTTCAAGATACTCATTTATCAATATTTAACTAAGTTTTGCATATTCTTAGGAGCACATTGCATAAAACCTAACTGGCAACTCCAACAAACAATGAATGATTTTGTTCATTTCCTTTCACGGACAGCACCGTATCAAGCGGTGCTACTCAGTCTTTTGTGATATCAAAAATTATCCGTGAATAGCTAATTTAGCAAAGTCACTAACTCAGAAATGTCCAACAACGAGCTAGCTCAAGTGATAGTTAGCTGTGATCACCAATCGATTCTGTCGTACCTTAAATGAAAGGGGTGCAATAGAATTATAAGGCCCTTTTTTGTAACTTTCTTTCAGTTTGAAGCATAGTTTTGTGTGTGATAAAGATTTGGACGCTTTATGGTTTTAATTTGGGACACTTTATAGTTTTAGTTCATGTTTAAGGCGTTGATTTTTGTAATGCGATTGGACACTTTATGGGTGCAACGACATGAAGCCTGCAATATATGTTCGCATAAATTGCAGGCTTTTTTCATATCTGCCCCAAGGACTATTTAGATAGTATCGAGGCTTTCTTTACTCAACGTTGTTATATTGTTTAGACGAGAGTAGCTGCCTTCAACATCAGCATGCTTGAGTGTTATATTACCGTCAGTGCTAACTTCAAATTCTAGCTCACAATAAGACACGTACTCTAAATCAAGTTGATAGGTTGCTACGCCCCCTACATCTTTCTTCTTACTTGCACCAGCTAAAGAATGGCAACAGATAGCTATGATTACGATACGAGACTACCAGCACTCAGACGCCCTAGAAATGTGGCAGTTGAAGTTCCAAACGATTAGAACCGTGAATATCAAAGACTACACTTTTGAGCAAGTATCCGCTTGGGCTCCGGATGACTTTGATATGGTGGTTTGGCAAAAGCGCGCCGATGGCATGAAACCTTTTGTTGCGGAATTCGAAGGTAAAATAGTCGGTTTTGCAGATTTACAGAAGGATGGGTACATCGACCATTTTTTCTGTCATGCCGAGTATCAAGGCATCGGGGTAGGGCGACTATTAATGGAGCACCTATTCACGAAAGGACGCAAACTAGGCATCAAGCGTTATTATTCTCACGTGAGCATCACCGCCCGTCCGTTTTATGAACACCTTGGCTTTCGTGTTGTAGCAAAGCAGCAAGTCGATGTACGTGGGCAGCAACTGACCAACTTCATAATGGAAACAAGCGGCTAAGATGGATTGGGCAACGGCCGAAGTGCGATTTTGTTACTCGCTTATAATTGGCTTTCTATCGGTAGCCATCCGCTGATCCAGGCGCCCATTTTTAACCATAGGCTAGCGTCGGGTTCGCTATCGCATTGCACGGACTGCGCGTGATCGATCCACATTAGTTCGCCCTCTTGGACGATGACTTGGTACGCTTTCTCATTCAATTTGCTGTACAACTGCGTTAAGGCACGCTGAGCGTACTCAGGTTGTTCGAACAGTACCGCCAACTCGGTATTGAGTTCTGCAGAGCGCGGGTCAAGATTCATCGAACCGACGGCAATTTTGCTCCGATCTAGTACGATCACTTTGGCATGCAAGCTGGCGTTGCTGCTGCCTTTGATGCTCCAACTGTTGTCTATGTCTGCTGTCGCTTTGACTTCCCAGAGGGTAACGCCGCCTTCAATGAGCACTTGGCGATATTTCGCGTACCAACCGTGAACGGCGAAAACGTCATTGGACGCGAGACTGTTGGTAATAATCGTCACTTCAATCCCTTTCTCAACCGCTGAAATCAAGGTTTGTGTGCCAGATTCTGTCGGGACAAAGTAGGGGGAAATCAAGACCAACTCACTCTCTGTTTGGCTAAGAAATTGTGTCAATCCGCTTTTTAGTGGCTCGCCTTGTCCTAGCACTTTGTTTGGCGAGTCGTAGATAAGCTGCGCCTTACCCCAGAAAAGCGAGAGTTCTGCGTTAACAAGCTTTTGATAAAGAGGTAATTGGGTAAAGTCGTATTGGCCCTGCGTGAACTGCTCTTCGATTTTAGAGCTTGCGACCCAATCTGAGATGGCTTCAGAGGTGAGCGGTGTGCGATTGGGGTAAATCCACTCCATTGGGATAGCGAAGTCGCTGTTCCAATATTCATCGAACTGCTCACTCACCGCTGCGACGGCTTCACCGTGCATCAACAGATCAAAGTCGCCAAACTCGACATCCGATTGAAATGAAAAGTACTCATTGCCAATGTTTCGCCCGCCAATCACTGACGCGACATTATCTGCCGTGAGTGATTTATTGTGCATGCGGTGGTTAAGACGGTCAAAATCACTGAGGAAGGCCGCGCCGCGCGCTGTGCGATATTGGTGAGGATTGAATAGACGAATCTCGATGTTTGGGTGCGAGTTGATGTAAGCCATGACCTTGTCATCGCGCTTTTGCATGTCGTCTAACAATAGGCGAACTCGGACGCCTCGCTCTGCGGCGATGAACAGTCGCCAACTGAGCAGTTGGGTGGTTTCGTCGTCACGGAAAATATAATACTGAAGATCTAAGCTTGCCTGTGCGGATTCAATCAGCGCCAAGCGAGTCAGGAGAGCGTCGTGGCCATGCTCTAAAGGATAGAATCCTGTCTCTCCCGGCGTCTTTTTCGAAAGGGCAGAGAAATAGTGATCTAAGGGCGAGTTATGCTGATATGGCAGGGCGGTGCTGGTGGGCTTCTCATTATGGGTGTCAGGTGACAGGGATGTACACGCCGTCATGGCGATCATAACTAAGCTAATCAACAGCGTTTTAAATAAAGAAGACAAAGCCAGCGCCTGTTCAAAACCGATAGATACCCTTGAGTGTAAATGAGTCACGCTGGAGAATTCGCTATTTTGCGTTTTTGAGATGGATAAGTATGAGAGACGTCACATTGGCGGTTTATAAAGCATTCCACGCATTCGTCACGACGATGAATAGCTAAAAAACACACAAAATAAAGCTCTAAATTTATCAATTTAGAGTGGGCTATTGACTGACGTGTTGAGCATTGGTAGTGAGTTATTTATTTCGTGAATGATCACTTTTGGCGCAGGTTGACTAAATAGGTGCATCATGGTGATTCGCTTCACAGAACCTCTCATCGGATAAGCGATTTGTAGTTAAGTAGTCGCCACCTTTCATAACTAATGTTAAATTTTCTGCACGCTTTCTAGCAGATGATGCTAGATGATGGTGTTAATTTAGACTAAAAGGCGCATTAGTCTGTCTGCAGATGTAAAGAAATGCCAACTCTCTGGCAAACGTTTACGTATGCAGAATTATATGCCAATTCATTGATATGATCGTGGAATATTACGGTTGAATGCTACAAATTTATGGCAAATTGCTTCAATGGTTGGTAATGTGTGCCGCAATCTTTGTGGGGTTTTTAGGTTATTCTTGGTCGAATTTTGGGCTAAAAAAACCTAAATCACTGGCCGTTCAAGTGAAAACCACAAAGACGTCATGGATGCAAAAGAAAAACTTGGAGTTTTACTCATGTACAAGAACAAAATCACACAAGCCCTTCTACTAGGTGCTGGCCTTGCAGTGGCCTCTACCGCAACTTTTGCCGCTGATGTTCCAGCGGGTGTCGAACTAGCAGCAAAACAGGAATTCGTCCGTGGTAACGGTACGGAAGTGGCGTCGCTAGACCCTCATAAAGTTGAAGGTGTGCCTGAGTCTCACGTTCTACGTGATTTGATGGAAGGCCTTGTTATCCAAGATGGCCCGGGTAATACCATCCCAGGTGCTGCTGAATCTTGGTCTACTGAAGACAATCAAACGTTCACATTCAAAATCCGTAAAGATGCGAAATGGTCGAACGGCGATCCTGTCACCGCTTATGATTTTGAATACAGCTTCAAACGCGCTGCTGACCCAATGACTGCGTCTCCTTACGCTTGGTATATCGAATACACCAAGATGAAAAATGCGAAAGACATCATCGCAGGGAAGAAAGACGTGGCTGAGCTGGGTGTGAAAGCCGTGGATGAGCACACGCTCGTGGTTGAGACTGAAGTACCACTGCCATACTTCGTGAAGATGATGGCGCACACCACGATGTACCCAGTACATAAAGCGACGGTTGAGAAGTTCGGTAACGACTGGACGAAACCAGGTAACTTTGTCGGTAACGGTGCGTACGTGTTGTCTGATTGGGTTGTGAACGAGAAGATCGTTCTAGAGCGTAACACCAACTACTGGGATAACGCCGATACTGTCATTGATAAAGTGACTTACCTGCCTATCGAAAACCAAAACGCGGAAATGAACCGTTTCCTATCGGGTGAAATCCACATGACTTACGAAGTGCCAAATGAGCAGTTCCGTCGTCTTGTGAAAGATTACCCAGATAACGTGGTTGTTTCACCAAACCTATGTACTTACTACTACGGTTTCAACAACCAACGTCCTCCGTTTGACGATGTTCGCGTACGTAAGGCGCTGTCTTACTCGATTGACCGTGACATCATCACTCAAGCGATTCTAGGTCAAGGCCAAAAACCTGCTTACGCATTGACGCACAGCGGCATCACAGGTTTCGCACCTGAAGCGCCAGAGTACGCGACAATGACGCAAAAAGAGCGCGTAGAGAAAGCGAAAGAGCTTCTTGCTGAAGCGGGCTTCGGTCAAGGCAAACCTCTTGATTTCACTTTGCTGTACAACACCAGTGAAAACCACAAGAAGATCGCAGTTGCGGTTCAATCTATGTGGAAAAAATCTCTGGGTGGCTTTGTCAACGTTAAGCTTGAGAACCAAGAGTGGAAAACTTACCTAGACAGCTCTAAGCAAGGCAACTTTGACGTTCGCCGTGCAGGTTGGTGTGCAGACTACAACGAAGCCTCTACCTTCCTAGCGATTGCGATGACTGAGAACGGTTCAAACGACCAGAAATACTCCAGCGAGATTTTTGATAAGGCCATGAACGACGCAGTAAAAGTGGCGAAAACTGAAGAAGAGCGTAACAAGTACTACGCGATCGCAGAAGCTCAGTTGGCACAAGATATGCCAATCGCACCTATCTATCAGTACGTTCAGCCACGTCTAGTAAGCAAACAGCTTGGTGGCTACCCTGATCAAAACCCGCAAGACAATATCTACTCAAAAGACATGTACATTATCAAAAAGTAATCCTTGAGTAAGATATCCAGTGCGCTGATAGCCCGCGTTATTAGCGCACTGTTTTTTTAGATGTGAGATGTTTTATGTTAAAGCTAATTTTCTCTCGAATTTTGGAAGCTATTCCAACCTTACTTGTCCTCATAACCGTATCGTTCTTCTTGATGCGGTTTGCACCGGGTAACCCTTTTTCTTCAGAGAAGACACTGCCTCCTGAAGTGATGCAAAATATCAACGAGAAATATGGCTTGGATAAGCCTCTATTTGAGCAATACACCACCTACTTAGGTAATATTCTTCAAGGCGACTTTGGCCCCTCGTTCAAGTACAAAGATTATACGGTGAATGAGCTGGTGTCTGAGGCGCTACCTGTATCGGCAAAAGTCGGTTTCTATGCCTTTATCTTCACTGTGATTGTCGGAGTGGCGGTCGGCACGCTCGCCGCGTTAAAGCAAAACACCTGGCTCGACTATACGGTGATGTCCACCTCCATGATAGGGGTGGTGCTACCGTCGTTTGTTTTTGCCCCCGTCCTTATCTACATTTTCTCGATTGGTCTGGGTTGGTTCCCAGCGGGTGGCTGGAACGGCGGCGCGATTGAGTACATGGTCTTGCCTGTCCTTGGTATGTCCTTTTTGTACATCGCCACGTTTGCGCGTATTACCCGTGGCTCGATGATTGAAACCTTGAACAGTAACTTTATCCGCACTGCACGTGCGAAAGGTTTGAGCTACCGTTACATCGTTCTTAAACACGCACTGAAACCTGCGTTGTTGCCTGTCGTCTCTTACATGGGCCCTGCGTTTGTCGGCATCATTACCGGTTCGGTGGTGATCGAGACCATCTTTGGTCTGCCTGGCATTGGTAAGTTGTTCGTCAACGCCGCATTCAACCGCGATTACTCGCTGGTGATGGGAATTACGATTTTGATCGGTTTCCTCTTCATTCTTTTCAACGCAGTGGTAGATATTCTCCTTGCAATGATTGACCCGAAAATTCGCTACTAACAGGGAAGATTGGTTATGTTAACGAAAAAAGAGAACCTCGAAGCGGTCGAGAAGTTTGCAGAGAATTTGGAAGTCGAAGGCCGCAGTTTGTGGCAAGACGCCCGTATTCGTTTTATGCGCAACAAGGCGGCAATGATCAGCCTGTGCATTTTGTTTGTGATGACCTTAGCGGTGATCTTCCTGCCTATGATTGCGCCGTACACATTCGATGATACCGATTGGTACGCGATGCACGTTGGCCCAAGCGCTGAGCACTGGTTTGGTACTGACAGTCTAGGTCGCGACCTCTACGTACGTACGTTGATTGGTGGCCGAATCTCACTGATGGTGGGTGTACTCGGCGCCTTGGTGGCGGTTCTGATTGGTACCCTCTATGGCGCAACCTCTGGGTTTATCGGCGGTAAAGTCGATAGAGTCATGATGCGTATTTTGGAGATCCTTTACGCGGTGCCATTTATGTTCCTTGTGATCGTATTGGTGACCTTCTTTGGCCGAAATATCATTTTGATTTTCGTCGCGATTGGTGCCATTGCTTGGCTGGATATGGCGCGTATTGTACGTGGTCAAACTTTGAGCCTACGCAGTAAAGAGTTCATTGAAGCGGCGCACGTCTGTGGCGTCAGCAACTGGAAAATCATTACCCGTCATATCGTGCCAAACGTACTGGGTATTGTGGCGGTTTACTCCACATTGTTGATCCCAAGCATGATTCTGACTGAATCTTTCCTTTCATTCCTTGGTCTAGGTGTACAAGAGCCGATGACAAGTTGGGGCGCACTTCTACAAGAAGGTTCGCAAACGATGGAAATCGCTATTTGGCAGCTGACTTTCCCAGCCGCGTTCATGGTGGTGACCTTGTTCTGCTTCAACTACGTTGGTGACGGTCTGCGCGATGCGCTTGATCCTAAAGACAGATAATTAAAGAGAAAGATTAAGGAAGCAATGATGAGCTTATTAGATGTCAAAGATCTGCGCGTCGAATTTACCACGCAAGATGGTATCGTCACCGCAGTTAACGATCTGAACTTCTCACTCAACCAAGGTGAAACACTGGGTATTGTGGGTGAATCTGGTTCAGGTAAATCGCAAACGGTTTTCGCTATCATGGGGCTGCTGGCCAAAAACGGCATCATCTCAGGTAGTGCTAAATTTGAAGGCAATGAGATCCTCAACTTGCCAGAAAAAGCGCTCAATAAAGTGCGCGCTGAGCAAATTGCGATGATCTTCCAAGATCCCATGACGTCACTGAACCCTTATATGAAGGTCAGTGATCAGTTGATGGAAGTGCTGATGCTGCACAAAGGCATGGGCAAGGCCGAAGCGTTTGAAGAGTCGGTCCGCATGTTGGAAGCGGTGAAAATCCCTGAAGCGCGCAAGCGTATCACCATGTACCCGCACGAATTTTCAGGCGGTATGCGTCAGCGTGTGATGATCGCAATGGCGCTATTGTGTCGTCCTAAACTGCTGATCGCTGATGAGCCGACGACTGCTCTGGATGTAACAGTTCAAGCGCAGATCATGGATTTGCTCAACGAGCTAAAACAAGAATTCAACACCGCCATCATCATGATCACCCACGACTTAGGTGTGGTTGCGGGTTCATGTGACAAAGTGCTGGTGATGTACGCAGGCCGTACCATGGAGTACGGTAGCGTGGATGAGATCTTCTACAACCCAAGTCACCCTTATGCAGAGGGTCTGCTCAAAGCGATTCCTCGCCTAGATACCGAAGGTGAGGTACTGCCCACCATCCCTGGAAACCCGCCAAACTTACTACGTCTGCCGACCGGCTGTCCGTACCAAGAGCGTTGCCATCGCGTGATGGATCGCTGTAAGCAAGAAGCGCCGATCCTGACGCCATTTGGTCAAGGTCGTCAACGCGCGTGTTTTTCTGATTGGGAGGCTTGGACGAAATGAGCGCAGATAAAAAAGTCATTCTAGACATTTCAGAGTTGAAGGTGCACTTCAACATTGCCGCAAAATCGGCGTGGCCATGGGCCAAACCTTCAACGCTCAAAGCGGTGGATGGTGTTAACGTGCGTTTGTACGAAGGCGAAACGCTTGGCGTAGTGGGCGAATCTGGCTGTGGTAAATCCACCTTCGCCCGTGCCATCATCGGCTTGGTCGAAGCGACTGACGGTGAAGTGGTGTGGCTTGGGCAAGACTTGACCAAGATGAAAGAGGTCCAGCGCCGTGAAACGCGTAAAGAGATCCAGATGATTTTCCAAGATCCGTTGGCGTCGCTTAACCCGCGAATGACCATTGGTGACATCATCGCCGAGCCGCTGGAGACTTTCTATCCAGATCTCTCCAAAGAGGAAGTGAAGCAGCGCGTTAAAGAGATGATGAAGAAGGTCGGTCTGCTACCTAACGTGATTAACCGTTATCCTCATGAGTTCTCGGGTGGTCAGTGTCAGCGTATCGGTATTGCCCGTGCACTTATCTTGAATCCGAAGATGATCATCTGTGATGAGCCGGTATCGGCACTAGACGTATCGATTCAGGCTCAGGTTGTGAACTTGCTTAAAGAGCTGCAAAAAGAGCTGGGTCTGTCACTGGTGTTTATCGCCCACGATTTGTCGGTGGTCAAACACATTTCTGATCGCGTGTTGGTCATGTACTTGGGTAACGCAGTGGAGTTGGGTGAAGCTCACGCGCTGTTTGACAACCCGAAACACCCTTATACACGCGCACTGATGTCGGCGGTGCCGATTCCCGATCCCAAGTTGGAACGTGAGAAGCAGATTGAAATGTTAGAGGGCGATCTGCCATCACCGATCAGTCCGCCGTCTGGTTGTGTGTTCCGCACCCGCTGTCCTCAAGCGACCGACGCGTGCGCTAAGACCAAGCCAACCATTCAAGGTAGCGATGTGCACGCAGTGTCGTGTTTGCATGTGTCCGTCTCTTAATTGACGCATTATGAACGCTCAACTTTTAATGCCAGTCTGATGACTGGCATTGTTGTCTCTAGCCCTTTGTTATTAGGTTCTGACGTTTTCCTGACACCTGATAGGCACTTTTGACGATAATTTCCTGCAGAACTTAAACCGCTAAGGAACTCATCAATGAACAAGAGAAGCGTTAGCATGGTAGGGGGCTCGTTGGCAGTATTGCTTGGCTCGTCCGCAGCCATGGCAAACCCAGATAAAACCCCAATTTCGGTCGGTATGGCTTACGATCAAGAGCTTAGTGCGGTATTGGAGCTCGATAATCAATACCGTTTCACCCTTGGCAATGATGGTGCTGCATTTGACTACCTGATCACTTCTGGTCGTTTTGATGGCAACGCCCCAGTCTCTTGGTATGTCGGCGTTGGTGGTTGGAGCGAGTGGGATCACAAAGAGTTTGGTGTGCGCGTGCCACTGGGCTTGAAATGGGATCTGGGCAAAGGTTGGGATCTTTACGGCCAACTCCACCCAGAGCTTGACCTATACAGCGGTCCTGAACTGCAAATTGGCGGCGCACTCGGCATTAAGTACAACTTTTAAGCGCTCGAATTAGACTCTCTGCGCCACCGCTCTGTCGGTGGCGTTTTTATTCCAGCTTGATATTGAGAATCCTAGAATCGCCACGTGAGCCCGATGTTGGCGGAAAATTGATTCATCCAATCGGTCTTAAAGCGAATGATGCACTGTTCGCTGCCATCGCTGGGTAGATTACATATCCCGCTGGTGTCATTGTCCACCACAGTCCCGAGCCAGCGTACTTGCGTGTTAACAGAAAGTTGCGAGTTGAGCTGGTAATCAAAGCCACCAAAGATCGAGGCGGAAAACCCAGTGTGATCATCCACCCATTGGGCATCCATGTAGGACGCGCCCAAACCGACGCCAACGTAGCTCGACAGCCCCGGATTCAGGGGATAGTAAATACTGCTCTGAAAGTGAAGATAGTGAGTGGTCGCTCGCTCTGAAATCTTTTCTACATCGGTCGACTGCGTGGCGTAAAAAAGGCCGATGCGTCCCTTATCTAGTGTATGTTCTAGGCTAAAAGCGTAGCTCTCTGACGGTTTGAGATCGTAGGTTTGCCCGTTTTGATCTTCTAACTCGCCGCCCAGTGTCACACCTAGCCAAGGGGTGAGGAAAGTCTCGGCGTAGCTGACGGAGGGTAGGGCGCAGAGTAAAAGCAAGGGAGTGAGCAGGCGCAGACAAGTCATGAGTGGTTCCTTATCGAGAATCTAATCGCAATGGGATAAGGCAATTGTGACGCTAACGCCATAATTAAACACAAAAAAGATGTGGTATTTGAAGATACTTCACAGAGGTGTTATTACTTTGTTAAACAACAAGGAGATGTCTATGGAACACGATCTCAAATTTGCCCTCATCATCGTTGCGACCGTCTTTACCGTGTTAATTGGCTATGGACTTGTCGCGATCAATGCGGCTTAACCGCCATCATGAACAACAGCGGATGCATTACTAATGCTGCTGTCGAGTTAGATGAATCCCGACTCGCCAAATATACCGGTGGCAAAAACGCTTTGGTTGCCCAAGGGGGCGGCCAAAGAGGTATCTTTACCGCCGGTGTACTTGATGCTTTTCTTCTCTCCAATTTTGACCCTTTTGATACCTTCTATGGCACCTCAGCTGGTGCGTTGAACTTGTGTGCGTACCTCTGCCGCCAACGCGGAATCGGTCGCTCTTTCATCTTAGATTTGACCACGGATCCGCAGTTCTTCAATCTTTTCGGTTACATCCGCCGCAAACAGTACCTTGGGCTAGATTGGTCGCTGGATAAAATCAGTGATTACCCCTACCGGTTGGATGTCGATTTAGGGCGCAAAGTGCTGGGTAAGCGTGATGCCTATGCGGCGGTCACGGATACGCATCATCTTCTCGATCACTATTTGCCCATGTTAAAAGACGATTGGAAAAAGGTGCTGATTGCCACCTGCGCGATTCCAAGGCTCTATCCCAATACAGTGGCATTTGATCATGGAGAATACGTGGATGGCGGCGTGTCGGCGTCGATCCCGGTACAAGAAGCGTGGCGCAAGGGCGCTCGATGCATTGTCGTGATCCGCACCGAAGGGGATGATCTTGCCGTGGAGCCCACTCCTCTTACACAAACAGAGAAAGTTGAGTGGTTTCGTGACTCTTTCAATCTGATTCAAGAGCAGTGGCAGCAAAAGCTGTCGCAATGGAAGTTGGATTGGGGCGCGTTTTTGTCTGAAAAGGTGCAGAAAAACAAACAGCTGCAAATCCAAAAACAGGGCTTTGAGGCGCTCAATGGTGGGCGTTGGTTGTTTGGCGCCGACGATGTGTACCGTTTGAGTCACTTGCTGGGCGATAAGTTTGACTCACATTTAGCCGATATGCTGCTGGTGCACTATCAAACCTACGCCTTGACGCAAGATTTCCTTCATTCGCCACCGGATGATTGTTTTATTGTGCAAATTAAGCCCGATAAACCTCTGCAATCGAGTTCGCTGATGAGCGAGAAATCCGCGTTAGAACACGATTATCAACTCGGTTTAGAGGCAGGTTATCGATTCGTCGAGACCTTCGCTCGATGCAGTGAGCAGCGCTTGTTCAGTGTTTAGAGGTGCAGGCGAGTTAAGCGAGAAGAGGTTTAAAGTCGGCCAGTAAGCCGGCTCCGAAAATAAAAACCAATAGGGAGCTTTGCTCCCTATTGGCGTTCTTTGGCTAGGCTTTCAAGATACGCATACAGTTGGTCGAGCCCACCACATCCATCACGTCACCGAGGGTGATCAACACTAAGTCCCCCTCATCGAGTAACCCTTTCTCTTTGAGCGTATTGACCGCGGCTTGAGCGGTGTTAAAGCCTGTGTCACCTTTGTAGTCAAAGAAAATTGGGAACACGCCACGGTAAAGGGCGCTGCGATTTAACGTATCTTCGTTGCGAGAGAGAGCAAAGATGGGCAGCCCTGAGCTTGGACGAGACATCATTAGTGCGGTGCGGCCAGATTCAGTCAGGGTAATGATGCCTTTAACGCCTTTGGTATGATTGGCGGCGAACATGGTACTCATCGCGACCGCTTCTTCGGCGGATTCAAATTCTGAATCGACTTGGAATTGACTGCGATTGATGGAGGCCACACGCTCGGCACCCAAACAGACTTCGGCCATCGAAATCACGGTCTCAAGAGGGTATTTACCCGCTGCGGTTTCACCCGAGAGCATCACCGCATCGGTGCCATCCAGTACCGCGTTGGCCACATCCATGACTTCCGCTCGAGTGGGCATAGGGTTTTCCATCATGGATTCCATCATCTGCGTCGCGGTGATCACGGTGCGGTTTAGGCTACGCGCGCGGCGAATTAATTGCTTTTGTACGCCGACTAGCTCAGGGTCACCGATTTCCACCCCTAAATCGCCCCGAGCGACCATGACGGCATCGGAAGCGAGAATGATGTCATCGATGTTCTCAAGGCTCTCCACCGTTTCAGCGCGCTCAACTTTTGCGACCAATTTGGCGTTGAGCCCGGCATCTTTCGCGAGGCGTCTGGCGTACTTCATGTCTTCGCCGTTGCGTGGGAACGACACCGCGAGGTAATCGACATTGATTTCTGCCGCAAGAAGAATGTCCCGTTTGTCTTTTTCGGTTAGGGCAGCGGCCGACAAGCCGCCCCCTTTTTTGTTAATGCCTTTGTTGTTCGAGAGCGCGCCGCCGATGGTCACTTCGGTGCGCACCTGCTGGCCGGATACGCCAATCACTTTGAGTTGCACTCGGCCATCATCAAGAAGCAGGATATCGCCGGTGGTGACGTCTTCTGGCAGTGCTTTGTAATCCAAACCGACGGCGTTTTTGTCACCTTCACCTGCAGGTAGGTCGCCATCGAGAATAAAAATGTCGCCCACTTTGAGGTGTACCTTGCCCTCTTTGAAGGTGGACACGCGAATCTTGGGGCCTTGTAAGTCGCCCAAAATGGCGACATGCGTGCCTAACTTGGCGGCGATATTGCGGACTTTGGTGGCGCGATCTATATGATCTTGAGCCGTCCCGTGCGAGAAGTTCATTCTCACCACGTTGACCCCCGCTTGCAAAATGGCGTCTAAGATACCGGGTTGGTCGGTTGAAGGTCCGAGGGTTGAGACGATTTTTGTTCTTCTCTGGATGATGGTCATTGAACTCTCCTTGCAAGGCGTTATTCGCCAGACTCGCTTTCTCCAAGCGCTCGATGATGTCGGTGTGTGATAAATTAAGTCCCTGATAACTTAAATGCTCGATGCCTTAAAATTCTCGATGAGATAAGTTCCCGATGATCTAAATGGCCTATGAGCTAAATTCCCTATGAGATAATTTCCCTATGAGATAAGTATATACGCTGTTTCAAACTTGAGGATGGGGACATATTTATTAATGCAAAAAAATAACAGTAAGGGGGCAGGAATCGTTTTGTGATTTGACTCGGGACACAAACAAAACGCTTTATACGTGATGCTGGTCACGGCGATTCATCAAAGCTCTTCACAATTAGTTCGCAAAGTAAAAAAATTACCAGGTTACTGATATTTGGAGCACTCTATGTACATGGCTCAACCTGGCCATATTGATCATATCAAGCAGGTCAACGCTGGCCGTGTCTACAAACTGATCGATCAGTTCGGCCCTATTTCTCGCATCGACTTATCCAAGTTGAGCGAGTTAGCACCAGCGAGTATCACCAAGATTACTCGTGAGCTGATAGAGGCGCACCTTATCCATGAAACCACAGTGCAAGAGGCCACCAGTCGTGGTCGACCTGCGGTGGGGCTTCAAGTCAATAACGAAGGCTGGCAATTTCTCTCGATGCGTCTTGGTCGCGGTTATCTGACCATTGCACTGCATGAGCTGGGTGGTGATGTCCTCATCGATACCAAAATCGATATTCACGAGACAGACCAAGATGACGTGCTCGCGCGACTTCTGCATGAAATTGACGAGTTCTTCCAAACCTACGCCGATCAGCTTGATCGCGTCACCAGTATTGCCATCACGTTGCCGGGCTTAGTGAACTCTGAGCAAGGCGTCGTGCTGCAAATGCCGCACTATCACGTCGAAAATCTTGCCTTAGGCCCAGAGATCTTTAAAGCCACGGGTTTGCCTGTGTTTATTGCCAACGATACCCGAGCTTGGGCGCTGGCAGAAAAACTGTTTGGCCACTCACAAGAGAACGACAACTCGGTACTCATCTCGATTCACCACGGCCTCGGGGCTGGTATCATTTTGGATGGCCGGGTTTTGCAAGGTCGTCACGGAAACATTGGTGAGCTTGGCCACATTCAAATCGACAAAAACGGTAAGCAGTGTCACTGCGGTAACCGTGGTTGTTTAGAGACCGTTGCCAGTTCACAAGCGATTCGTGATGAGGTGACCGAGCGTATTGCCAATGGTGAAGAGTCATCGCTCTCATCGATTGAAGAAGTGTCGGTTGAAGACATTTGTGAAGCGGCGGCGAACGGCGATCCACTGGCGGTGGATGTCATCCAAAAGTTGGGGCGCTACCTCGGATCTGCGATTGCGATGGTGATCAATTTGTTCAACCCTGAGAAGGTGTTGATTGGCGGCGCCATTAACCAAGCCAAAACCATTTTGTACCCGGAAATCCAAACCTGCATTGAAGAGCAGAGTTTGCCTGTCTATCATCAAGATTTGGAACTGGTGGAATCGCGCTTCTACAAACAAGCGACCATGCCGGGCGCGGCGTTAATCAAACAGGCGCTATACGATGGCCTGCTGTTGATGAAAGTCATTGAGGGTTAACGCACGTCATCTCATAGCCAAGCTTTATCTTTTCCACTTTCCCATATAATCTTGAAAAGGGACGGGGTGAATACCCTAGTTAATTTGTCTTAATACATTGGTTGAGAAGTAGTATGTCTGGAGTATTAAATACCGTAGATCAGCGCACAAACTTGGTGGGTGAGAACCGACTTGAGTTGTTGCTGTTTAGCCTCAACAGTCGTCAAATCTTCGCGATCAATGTGTTTAAAGTGCGTGAAGTGATCAAAGTGCCGCCATTGACCAAAATGCCCGGCTCTCATTACAACATCACGGGTGTCGCATCACTGCGTGGTGTCTCTGTGCCCGTGATTGATCTGCGCGCTGCCATTGGCTTCCCGCCTTCTCGTCTTGAAAATCAAGAAGAAAATCTCATCATCACCGAATACAACCGTACTGTGCAGGGGTTCTTGGTGGGTCAAGTGCGCAACATCATCAACACCGCATGGAGCGAAATTCAGCCGCCACCGAAAACGGCAGGACGAGCGAACTACTTGACGGCCATTACGCACGTGCAAGAGGGTAAGCAGCAAGAGATTGTTGAAATTATCGATGTAGAAAAAGTGCTGGCTGAGATCATTGACTACGATGTCTCCATTTCTGAAGGCGTACTGGATGAAGAGTTGTCGACACAAATGGTCGGACGCAATGTCTTGATTGTTGATGACTCCTCGACGGCGCGCGCTCAGGTGAGGGGAACCTTGTCGCAACTGGGCCTTAATATCATTGAGTGCCGAGATGGCCTTGAAGCGTTGAGACTGCTTAAATCTTGGGCGGATGAAGGCAAGAATGTGGTTGAGGACTTGTTGCTGATGATCACCGATGCCGAAATGCCAGAAATGGACGGCTACAAACTCACCTATGAAATCCGTAACGATCCGCGTATGAAAGATCTCTACGTGACCTTGAACACCTCGCTCAGTGGTAGTTTTAACGAAGCCATGGTGAAAAAAGTGGGCTGCGATCGCTTTATCTCCAAGTTCCAGCCGGATTTGCTGGTGGAAGTGGCGCAAGATCGTCTGCGCGATGTACTGAGCAAGTAAGTCTAACCTGTTGTGACCTTTGGGTTTGATCTGACGTGCTCACCATTTAATGAAAATCTCGCGAGCGGCTGTTTAAGTCTGCCAGTTGCTCGGTCATATCCTCTAAGCGCCCAGCGATGACATGTGTGACGTCGCCTTCGCGTTCTAAAATCCCTTTGACTTTGAGTATCTTGGCGGTCAGGTAAGCATTTTTTTGTGCTCTGGCGGTCGCTTGCCACACCACAACATTGATATTGCCGGTATCGTCTTCCAGGGTAAAAAAAGTCACCCCAGCGGCGGTTCCCGGGGATTGCCTGCCCGTAACCACACCCACCACGGTGACTAAGGACTGATGCGGCTTTTGCACCAGTTGATTCATCCGCGTAAAACGACCTAATCGCTGAGCGTTATCCAGCAGTGTGATCGGGTGGCTGTGCAGCGATAGCCCTGTGGCGGCGTAATCTTCAAGTAAGGTTTGCACATCGCTTGGGGCGGGTACCGGCGCGGATTGCTCATCATTGAGGTGGCGAAACAGTGGCAAGTCATTGAGCGAATCCATCATCGCCCAGCGGGTATGGTAGCGGTTGTTGGCAATGGTGTGCATGGCGTTGGCTGAGGCCAGTGCTTCGAGCTCTTTCTGTTTTAAGCCAATGTGTTTCAGTTGACTTGGATGGTGAAAGTGTCCGTTATGGCGGGCTTTGAGTACCTGCTTAGCGCTGGTTTGACTAAAGCCTTTAATAAGACGAAAGCCCAGCCTTAGGGCAAATCCGTGCTCATCGCGTACGACCTGATGGTCATACTCAGAGTGGTTGATACAGATAGGTAACACGCGCAGCTGGTGGCGACGCGCATCTTGAATCAATTGAGAAGGGCTGTAAAAGCCCATCGGCAAGCTATTGAGCAGTGCCGTATAAAAAGCGTAAGGGTAGTGGCACTTTAGCCACGCCGAGCAGTAAGCGAGCACCGCAAAGGAGGCTGAGTGGCTTTCAGGAAAACCGTATTCGCCAAAGCCTAAGATCTGGTCAAATAATCGCTCAGCAAACGCTTGTTCATAGCCGCGCGCTAACATGCCCTCAATCAGCTTGGTGCGAAACTTCACCAAATCGCCATTTTTCTTCCATGCTGCCATCGCGCGCCGCAGCTGATCGGCTTCCCCGCCACTAAAGCCGGCGGCCACCATCGCCAGTTTGATCACTTGCTCTTGGAAAATCGGCACCCCCATTGTGCGTGACAGCACCTCTTCCACCTCTTTTGAAGGGTAGGTGACGGGCTCTAAGCCATCGCGGCGCTTGAGAAAGGGATGAACCATATCCCCTTGAATTGGCCCTGGGCGCACAATCGCAATCTGTATCACCAGATCATAGTAGTTGGCGGGTTTGAGGCGCGGCAGCATACTCATCTGCGCGCGCGATTCAATCTGAAACACGCCCACGGTGTCGGCTTTTTGAATCATGCGATACACCTTGGGGTCATCGCCAAGGCGGGTAATGTCGGCAATCGATAAGTTGCGTCCGTGCCAGCGTTCAATCAAGGCAAAACATTTGCGAATGGCGCTGAGCATGCCCAGTGCCAGCACATCGACTTTGAGCAGTTTGAGGCTTTCTAAGTCATCTTTATCCCACTGGATCACGGTGCGATCGGCCATGGTGGCATTTTCGATGGGCACCAGTTCATAGAGTGGACCTGCGGAGATGACAAAGCCGCCCACATGCTGTGATAAGTGACGCGGAAAGCCCAAGATCTCATTGACCAAGTCGATAAACTGCCGGCCTTTGAGTGAGCCCGGTTGCAGTCCCAACTGTACGATCTGGGCTTGCCAACCCTGGGTGCGATCACGGCGGTTGACGTTGTGAATGAAGTGGTCAAGTTGGCTCTCTTCAATGCCAAGCGCTTTACCGACATCACGCACTGCACTTTTAAAACGATACGAGATCACCGTTGCGGCGAGCGCGGCACGTTCACGGCCGTATTTTTGATAGAGGTATTGAATGACCTCTTCGCGTCGTTCGTGCTCAAAATCGACATCAATATCGGGCGGCTCATCGCGCTCTTTACTGATGAAACGCTCAAACAGCACTGAGATTTGTCTTGGGTCAACGGCGGTGATTTCTAAGCAGTAGCAGACGACGGAGTTGGCTGCTGAACCTCGTCCTTGGTAGAGGATTTTCTGGCGCTTGGCAAACATCACCATGTCATGAATGGTGAGAAAGTAAAACGGATAATCGAGCGACTCAATCAGCGCTAGCTCTTTGTGAATGGTGTGTTCAATCTCCTCTGGAACGCCGTCTGGAAAGCGTGCTATTTTGCCTTTTTCTACTAATGCTTTTAAATAACTCATCGGGGTGTGGCCGTTAGGAATCAGCTCGCTTGGGTATTCGTATTTGAGCTCGCTTAGACAGAAATGGCAGCGCTTAGCAATCCGAACACTCTCCGCTAGCCATTCGGCTTTAAACAGTTTGTTGAGCTTATCTTGGCTGCGCAGGCTGCGCTCCGTGTTAGCGAGCAAATGCGCAGAGACCTGTTCAACACTTTGACCAAGACGAATCGCGGTGAGGACATGTTGCAAAGGCAGGCGTGTTGCGCTGTGCATCAATACGCCGCAGCACGCCGTGATGGGTAGATGAAGCGATTCGGCGAGCTGCTCACAATGGGCTAAGTAGGCGTGATCGTCTTCTTTAAGATGGCGCTGAACACCAATCCACAAACGATCGGTATGGTGTTGATGGAGCCAGCGTCCCCAGCGGTGATCTTCGCTTCGCTGGGTGGGTAGCCAAAGCACAAAACAGTGGCGAACAGACATCAGATCCCACTCTGACAACTGGTATTGCCCTTTCTCTGAGCGCCGACGCGCATTGGTAATAATCCGGCACAGCTCGGCGTACGCTTCACGGCTTGGGCAGAGCAACACCACGTGGCAATGAGGGTTCAACCAAAATACGCTGCCGACAATCAAATGAATCCCGAGTTGGTGCTGCTTCACGGCACTGTAGGCGCGCACCACGCCCGCGACGGAGCACTCATCGGTAATGGCCAGCGAGTGATAGCGAAGAAAATCCGCCTGCAAGATCAGCTCCTCTGCGTGAGAGGCGCCGGTCAGAAACGAGAAATTAGTTTGGCAGTAAAGCTCAGCGTACGACATGCTTTTCTCTTGAGTTCAGCGCTAACAAAATAGGCCATGCAAAAACCACTGCCGCTGCGGGGTACGATAGACCCACAACCAGCGCCCAACCTCACTGCGAGCGATGAAGTAATCCCGAGTGATGCTGTCTCCATCCCACCATCCGGTTGCAATGCGTTCGGGGCCTTGAATCAAGGTGACGTTCTCTTCCAGTGGCTGAGCGTTGTCGAGTAACACCAAAGGGCGAAATTTAGGCGTAGCCAGAGAGGTTGGAACGGGGCGCTCTGGCTCGCGCAGCGCCAGTGATTTTTCCGGTCTAGGGTCTGCGGTGAGCGCGATTTTACGTACCTGCTGCGCGCCCAACTTGGCTTGCAGTAGGCTGATGAGCTCTAGCTCACTCTGTTGGCCCTGCTTTTTGCCAAACAGGTTGGGGCTGGTGGATTCTAATTCGCCGCCGCGTACTAACTTGAGTGTCAGCCCTTGCACTGGCGCGTCGAGTTTCATCGACTCCAATGTCAGCTGGCACAGCGTCATCCAGCGCGTGGCCAGATAATCACCACTGGCGGAGGTAAAGTGAATCTGCGCCTCTTGTCCTTCCCGTTGATGCAGCGTGAGTGTGAGCTCGTAGGCCACTTGATTGCGCAGCATAAGGAAGGTTTCCAGTTGATTGAGCAGGCGCTGCAAAGGGCGAGTGAGCCACGCGATGGTCTCAATCTCAAACAGCAGTTCCAGATAACGCTGGAAGGACTCGGGCGGATGGTAGAAATCCACCGGATGCTTAAATTGGCCCATCAAGCGGCCAACATAGTTGACCAAATCAATATCAAAGCGGCGGGCAATATCTTGCATTGGCAACGCTAGCAACTGTTCGAGTGTGGTTATCCCAACGCGCGCGAGTTTATCCACTTGCGAGGGGGCGAGTTCGGTCGCGTGCAGAGCAAACGGTAAAAGGGCTTGATGGAGTCTCTCTTGACGCTCTTCAATCATGGCTGTACCCGATTTGGCCAATAGCATGGCACACAGCGGAGAAAACCCAGTGGCGTAGTGATAGTGAAGGCGCATCGGCGCGTTGCTATCGCGCTCTTCTGTCTCTTTGCCATCCAGCGACCAGCGTGTGAGGTGCTGACTGAGCTGTTGCCAATACTTATCCAACCCCTCGTATAAGGTCAGCATATCGGTGACTTTAAGTAGCAAGCCATTGGGGGGATAGAGCGCAATGTCAGAGGTGACGAAATAGAGCCACTGCGCCAGTTCCAGTAACAGCTTATGCTCGACATCGGCATCATAAGGGTGCACTTGCAGAGTCGGGCAAAGCGCACTGGCGCTGCCCAGCCCCATGCCGGGTTGGACCCCTTGAGCATGAGCCGCAGCATTTAACTGCACAACCCGAAAGCGCTGAGGATCGACAATCACCAGCGGCTCACCTTGCGGCGTGTGAAACAGCGCGTCCAGTTGCAAGGACGGAAAATGGAGATACAACCAGAGCGTCATCGTTAGCCTTGCTGCCTCAGTGGAAAAGGGAGAACGTCAGCGCTTGATGGCGAGCGAGCGTGCGTCAGTGCTGGCCAAGTGCGGCTCATATCCAGGACAAAACTGGCGTGTGGCCATCCGCCGCGGCGTTTGGTGATGGTGACCTCTAAGCCCAAAGGATGTGGGCGCAGGGCAAGGCTTAAGCTCACCGGCAGTGATGCCTGGCTGTGCTGCTCGGATTTGAACAAAAAAGACAAGCTATCACCGCGTTCACTGGCGACTTGCAAACGCCGAGCTTGGTGCACTTCTAACTCGCTCGACCATAACAGCACATTGCTGCAAGCGCCGCTTTTTAAACATTGCTCGGCGGCCCACAGCGTCTCTTTGTGCTCGCGTGGGTAGAGGAGCAAAATTTTATTCATATCGAACCCTTCGCGGATGAGCTGCTCGGCGCACAGATACCCCGGCGGCTGAATAAAAACCGACAACCGCTCTTGAGTGGTGTTTCTTAGATGGGGAAGCAACAGGCGCAGCTCACCAATCGCAGCGGGCGAGCTCAGTTCCACCACACCTTGCTTCGGGAAGCCGCCGCTGAGCTTTTGATCAAGCAGATCATAGCCAGTGGTGTAGTGGTCTTGCTCTGCTAAGGTTTGATTACCCTGCCAAAGCCATTGTTTTTGCTTAAGATGTTCGATCAGTTCATACATAACTATTTACCTGTATATATATACAGTATAATTGTTTATCAACGATCGACAAGATCCTTGTGGTGTGAGTGAATAAAAAAACGCCTCACACAGAGTGCAAGGCGTTGAGAAGTCGGTGTTTATTGGCGATTATTTTTTCGGTTGAGCGTTAATACACTGCCCGTTGACGGCGCGACCTTCCGGTGCCATCAAGTAGAGATACAGGGGCATCAGATCGAGCGGTGTTTTGAGTAAATCGGCATCTTCCGCTGGGTAGGCTTTTGCGCGCATGCCTGTGCGGGTGGCGCCCGGGTTGATGGCATTAACACGAATGGTGGAGTCACTGAGCTCATCCGCCAACACTTGCATCATGCCTTCGGTTGCAAATTTGGACATCGCATACGTGCCCCAGAACGCGCGGCCACTGTGACCTACGGTGGATGAGGTAAAGACAATGCGCGCATCGTCGGATTGACGCAGCAAAGGCAGTAGGGCCTGTGTCATCAAAAAGGGCGCTTTGACGTTGACTTGCATCACGTCGTCATAGGTGTCCTCACCGATTTGATCAAACGGACTGATCACGCCAAGCAAACTGGCGTTGTGCAGCACACCATCAAGACGTCCAAACTGGCTCTCAATCGTATCGGCCATATCCAGATAGTTTTGCTTGCTGGCGCCTTTCATATCTAGGGGAATAATCGCTGGCTGAGGGTAGCCGGCGGCTTCAATTTCGTCGTAGGTGGCTTCGAGTTTTTTGACGGTGCGGCCAAGGAGAATCACCGTTGCACCATGCTCTGCATAAGAGAGCGCCGCTTGTTTACCAATACCGGCTCCCGCGCCAGTAACCAGAATAACCTTACCTTTCAGGGCATCTGAAGAGACAGCATAATCCACGATGTGCATCCTTATTGTAATCTTCTGCTTTAAGTCTTCGTGACAAGGTGGTTACAATACACCAATTCGCCTAGGAGAGGATATTCACATTGGAATTTTTGTTGGAGTACGGGCTGTTTTTAGCCAAGATTGTGACTGTTGTGGTCGCGATTATTGCAATTTTAGTGATAGCCAAAGCCGCGGGTGGCAAGAGTGGAAGTGCCAAAGGTGAACTGGAGGTGACCAACCTCAGTGAACAGCATAAACACACCGTCGATACCCTCGAACATCATCTGCATGATGATGCGTTTTTGAAAGCGCGCGACAAGGCGGAGAAGAAGAGCCAGAAAGAAGAGACCAAAGCGCGCGAGAAAGCCATTAAACAGGCCAGTAAAGCGGGTGAGTTAGACAGCCAGCGCGAGCCGCATCTTTTTGTGTTGGATTTTAAGGGCAGCATTGATGCGAAAGAGGTGGCTTCGCTACGTGAAGAGGTGACCGCCATTCTTGCCGTGGCCCGTGAGGGAGACGAAGTGCTACTGCGTCTTGAATCGGGTGGTGGCATGGTGCACGGCTATGGCTTGGCCTCTTCGCAATTGGATCGCATCAAGCACGCGGGCATTCCACTGACCATCGCGGTCGACAAAGTGGCGGCCAGCGGCGGTTATATGATGGCGTGTATTGCGGACAAAATTGTCTCGGCACCGTTTGCGATTGTCGGTTCTATTGGCGTGATTGCCCAGTTGCCAAATTTCAACAAGCTGCTGAAAAAGCATGACATCGACTATGAGCAGCTGACTGCCGGTGAGTACAAACGCACGCTCACCATGTTTGGTGAAAACACCGACAAAGCGCGTGAAAAATTCAAACAAGAGCTCGAAGAGACGCACGATCTCTTTAAAGATTTTATCCGTGAACATCGCCCAGAGTTAGCGTTGGAGAAAGTCGCGACCGGTGAACACTGGTTCGGCACACAAGCGCACAAACTGGGCTTGGTGGATGAAATCAACACTTCTGATGACCTTATCGCCACAGCCTGCAAGGAAAAAACCGTTTTGGCGATCCATTACACACAAAAGAAAAAGCTGTCATCCAAGTTGGCCGGCATTGCCGGAGAAGCCGCCGACAACGTGCTCATGAAGCTGATGGATCGCGGACAAAGACCGATTATGTGATAAAGATAGGCGCTTTGGTAACACGACGTCTAACGCCTAACTCCCAAAAGCCCACTTCGGTGGGCTTTTTGCTGTTTGGTATTGGCGCTGAACCACTGTGTCACACAGCGCTGTATGAGGAATAACCGATATTCCTCATAAAATAAGCACTTCGCTAAACTCGCACGGGCATACTTATTTCGCCTCCGAGGAATTATGAAATTTCGTACCAAACTGATCGTAGCAGGATCAGCGATATGTTTAGTGTCGTTGAGTCTATTATCGATCCTTAACTACCGTGCACTGAGTAAAGAAGTGGAGAGTTCTATCTCAACAATGATTGACCTCTCGATGAAACAGGTGGCCGATAATTTATCGGAAACCATGAAGGCCAAATATGATTTTGCTGATTACCTATCGGAGTTGACGGCAAACGCGCCTCAAGAGAATGCTCATACCATTTTTAATCAATTAGCACTGAAGAATGTCTTTGTTACAGCTGGAGTGGGTTATGAAGACGATGGCCGCATCGTACACAATGACGCTAGTTGGACACCACCAAGAGATTGGGATTCTCGCACGCGTCCTTGGTATGTGGACGCAAAACGCGTGGGTCAACGAGTGGTGACAGAGCCGTATGTGGATGAAGGCACAGGCGCTGTATTGATCTCTGTATCACAACCCATTTACCAGAGAGGCCAGCTTGAAGCGGTGAGCTTTTTTGATGTTGACCTTTCTGTGTTGTCAGCCACTGTAAATGAGGCTGACGTGCCACACAGCACGCTATTCATTGTTCATGAAAACGGCACCATCATTGGTCACCCAAACGCGCAATTTAATGGTCAGCCTCTAACTCGTTTTATTGCGAATGCTGGTATCAGCACGGACGTTAAGATCTTGCCTGTAAATGGGCGAGACTACTATGTAACTTACCAGGCAGTGCCTGATACGCGCTGGTTTGTGGGTATCTTAGTCGATTTTGAGCAGACGCATGTTCCTTTGCAGGATATGAGAACAAGCTCGATGATCATTGCCACTATTTTGATGTTTCTGAGTTTGGCCGTTTTCTTGGCGATCATTGCTTGGCTAAGCCGCCCACTGCGTCAACTGAGCGCAGCAATGGATAATGTTGCGAGCGGCGATGGTGACTTGACCAAGCGTCTTGATACCAATACCGATGAAGAATTTAGTCAGCTGGCGAAAAGCTTCAACAGCTTTGTTGCGACGATTCAAGAGCTGATTAAAGACAGCCAACGCACAGCGCACGATGTCACGCATGTGGCGGAATCGACCAACATCGCGGCGAACGATTCACGAATGCTGCTGGACACTCAAGTACAAGAAGTGGAGCAGTTGGCGACCGCGATGAATGAGATGTCGACGACCTGTGCGTTGGTGGCAGAGAACGCACAGAGCGCCGCGCACGCTGCGCAATCGGCGGATCACGCTGCAGAAGAGGGCACTAGCATAGTCTCGCTGACGTCTGATTCTATCCAAACGCTGGCGCAGCAGATGGAGCGCGCGTCGAAAAGTGTCCGTGAACTGGAAGCCTCAACCGACAGCATTGAATCTATCGTCAGCGTGATTAATGGCATCGCAGATCAAACCAACCTGCTTGCATTGAACGCGGCGATTGAAGCGGCGCGTGCGGGCGATTCAGGACGCGGTTTTGCAGTAGTAGCGGATGAAGTTCGCACCTTAGCGCAGCGCACGACGGAATCGACCACCGAGATTCGCGCTATGATTGAACGTTTACAAGCGGGCGCGAACACGACGGCTTCGGCGATGACTCAGAGCTACGATCTGGCGATGGAGACGGTAGAGCACGCGCACAGTGCCAATGAGTCACTGCATCGCATTAAAGATGCGGTGTCGCAAATCACCGAAATGAATATCCAAATTGCCTCCGCGGCGGAAGAGCAAAGCTTGGTGGCTGAAGAGATCAACGGCAACACGGTGAACATCAAAGATCTGTCGAGCCAAGTAGCAGAGCGCACGTTGGAAACGTCCAACTTAGTCGAGCAACAGACGCGCCTTGTCGAAGAGCAATCATCAGCACTCAACAAGTTTATTGTCTAATCGAAATGGCCCCAGCTTAATGCTGGGGCTTTTTTTGAGCAGTGAGCGTGCGTTAACTGGCTTTTAAAGTGCGCACGAAGGGCACGCCATCGTTATCATGGTGGACCGTGGCATCCACGTTGTAGATGGACTTCACCAGTTCTGTGGTCAAAATCGCATTGGGCGCGCCGCTGGCGACCAATTGCCCTTGTTTGATGACCAGGAGATGATCGGCATATTGCGCCGCCAAATTAAGATCGTGCAGCACCATAATGCTGACAAACTGCTGCTCGCGTGTTTGTTTCACTAAGTGATCAAGCAAGACATGCTGGTGGTGAAGATCCAATGCGCTAACGGGCTCATCAAGCAACATGATCTGCGGGTTGCGCATGATGGCTTGGGCGAACAAAATCATCTGCCGTTGACCGCCACTGAGTGAGCTAACGTTACGATTCGCCAAATGGGCCATGCCAATACTGTTGAGAATGTGCAGCCCTTGCTTGAGTAAGTCATCATCAATGCGCAAGCTCAAACTATCGAGCCTGCCCATCAGTACTACTTCTATCACACTCAAACTCACTTCAAGGTGAATGTCTTGCGGCATGTAACCAAAGCGAGCGCGCCAGCGAGCGAGGGCTTTCGGGTTGAGCGTGGTCTCTTGATGACGAATGGCACCTTGAGAGAGGTCAATATCGCCAAACAGCGCTTTCAAGAGTGTACTCTTTCCGGCGCCGTTGGGACCCAGTACCGCAGTGACTTGGCCGGGATTGAGCTCAAAGCTGATATTATCCGCTAGCGTGAGATTATCGATATGAATGTGAATATGATCCGCAACCAGCACCATTAACCTCGCTTCGCCAAAATAAGCCAGAAGAAGAAAGGCACGCCAATAATGGCGGTGACTATGCCAATGGGAAATAGCGCGCCTGGCACGATGATTTTAGATAGCACAGAGGCGCCTGAGAGCAAAAATGCCCCAACCAAAAACGACATCGGCAAGAAGAATCGCTGATCTTCACCCACCATGGATTTCGCCATATTGGGGGCGACAATGCCGACAAAACCGATGATCCCAACAAAACTGGTCACGGTTGCGGTGATCACCGCGACGATAAACAGAGTTTTTAATCGCAGCCGTTTGATGTTAACGCCAACGCTTTTTGCCCGCTCTTCCCCAAGGCGCAGCGCGGTGAGTTGCCACGCATCTTTCATCAGCAACACGCCGCCCAATAAGACCACCGCCGCAGTAATGGCTAGGTTATTCCATGTTGCTTTCGACAGGCTACCAAAGAGCCAAAATAGAATCTGCTGACTGAGTTCAGGGGAGGAAACAAACTGCACCAACGAGAGCAGCGATTGAAACAGAAACAGCAGCGCAATGCCGGCAAGAATCAGCTGGCCAGAGCTAATATGACGCACCGAGGCGAGAGAGAACAAAAAGCACGCCGACAGCATACAACACAAAAACGCGCCAAGTGGCACCGCATAGTTGCTGCTGATCCCCCAAGATCCCATGTACAGAGTGATGGCCGCGCCAAAACCAGCGGCGGCCGCCATGCCTAAGGTGTAGGGGCTTGCCATGGTGTTGTTCAGTAGCGTCTGCATTTCTGCACCGCCGACGCCAAGTGCGCCGCCGACGACGATCGCCATCAAAGCGATGGGCAAGCGCAGGTTGGTGACAATGATTTGCGTGGATGCATCGACTTGATACGGCAAGCCAATCCATTCCAATAATGAGTAGAGGACTTTGGATGCATTGAGCATCGAAGGCCCGGTCATGATGTCAAAAACAAACGTCATCACAATCAGACAAGCAAAGGCGATAATGACCCCGACGCGCTGCTTCTCGTTGCGGCGCTGCTGCTTGATCAACTGTTCTAAGGCGACAGATTCCACGTCATCTTACCTGTACAAAAGGGCGTATTCGAATAAATAAAGGCGGTGATATTATCATTAATGATAGTTAGTTGCATTATCATTCATAAAGAGATTAAGATGTCGCAAAACAACAAGGAATTGACTCAATGATTAAACAGTTAATGACGTTTGCCGCACTCTGTTTTAGCGGCTTCGCTTTTGCCCAAACCACCACAGTGACCGACGTTCTAGGACGTGAGGTGACCTTTGATGCGCCGGCGCAACGAGCCGTCGTAGGATTCTACCCTGAAGATTACATGGCAATAGGCACGGAAGCGGCGTATGACCATGTGGTTGGCATGGCGAAATACATTTGGCAAGCACGTTCTGCGAGCTGGGCGGAGTATGTCAAGCACCGCCCCTCTCTTGATGAGATCCCAGAAATCGGACGTGTAGACACCAACACCTTCTCGGTAGAAAAAGTGATCGGCTTGAACCCAGACGTCGTGCTACTGGCGGATTGGCAATTTAAGGCGCTCGAGTCGGATGTCGAGCGTATGCAAAGTGCCGGAATCGCAGTGGTCGTCGTGGATTACAACGCCCAAACGGTGGAGCGCCATGTACAAAGCACTAAGCTGATTGGTGTCATCACTGGTCAGCAAGCGCGCGCACAAACCATTGCTGATGAGTACCAGAAAAACGTTGAGATGATCAGCGAGCGTCTAGCGAAAGCCAACCTGCCTAAGCCGCGTGTCTACACCGAATATGGTGCGGCGGGCGTAAGCGAAACTGGCTACACCTTTGGCAAAAACATGTGGGGTGCAATTGCGACCATGGCGGGCGGTGACAATATCTCCGCTCCATACGTCGAGTGGTGGGGCAAACTCAACCCAGAGCAAATCCTCGCTGCGAATCCAGAAGTGATTGTGATGACAGGCTATGAATCAGGTAGCGCCGATGACTCTATGGTCATGGGGCAAGGTGTGGATGAAGCGCTAGCGAAGCAGCGTTTAGCCGGATTTCAGCAGCGTGTCGGTTGGTCAACCCTATCTGCGGTGCAAAACCAGCGTATGTTTGCGGCGTATCACGGTGCATGCCGTACGATTCTTGATGGCGCGATGATTCAGTTCTACGCGAAAATTCTTTATCCATCCCTGTTTAGTGATTTAGACCCTGCTGGTCAATATCAGGCGTTTTATGAAAAATACCTGCCGATTAGCCCAACCGGCACCTTTATGACTGAGTTATAAGAACTCAGCTGTTAGGCTGGTTGCGCTCTTTTGGGCAAGTTGAATAAGCGTGCTGCCCTCAACGAAAGCCGAAGTGGACCGTATGTCGGGTCACTTCGGCTTTTCTGTCATTACTGAGCCTAGAGAGCGTCAATTTTCTTCTTTTCTGACAGAGTCGATTTGTCTGGTATCTCCCGAACTCGTGTCATACTCTTCCTACAAAATTTAAAATTATTTATATTTAACAATTAGTTATGAAACCCACGTTGAACGTGCTCGTTTGACTTTGCTTCCTATATCCATAGTCTTGCCTATCAGTAGATTAGGAAAGACTTATGATGCCACGCTTTCAAACACGATTTCACATGCCGCGCCTGCGCGTGATGGCGCTGTGCGCGCTCTGCCTGCTTGGTTTAGGTGCAGGTGAGGTGAATGCGACCAAAACTGCGCCAGTAGCTCAGGCCAACGAGCCACAAAGGGCGACGTTGGTGTTTGGTATCGTGTCGAAAGAGGGATCGATGGGTACCCACCGCGATGGCATCAATGCGTTTGATGCCATCAATCAAGACTATCTAGTCAATATCGCCAATGCGCTGAAGTTGAAGGTGGAGCTGAAAGGCTACCCGACGGTGTATGCACTGCTGGATGCGATTGAGCATGATGAAGTGGTCGGAGCGGTGGGCTTTAGCCGCACCGAGGAGCGAGCCAAGCGATTTATCTTCTCTAAACCTTTTTTCACTAGCAGTGTGGCGGTGTGGTACGCCGATCGTCATCTCGCCAAACATGCGCCTGAATCTCTTGCTTGGTCATGCATTCGCGGTACTTCCCATTGCGAACAGCTCAAATCGGCGGGTATTGATAACATTCACTACGCCCGCGATCTTGATGATGCCAAGCAAGCGATGGAGTTGGGATTGAGTGATGCGCTTATCTCCAGTTTCGTGGTCTTAAACACCTTTCTTGATGGCCATGACATCGTCAAAGGTACATTGGCGACGCCAGAGTGGGTCAAGAGCGAGAAAGTGCGCTTGATCACTACTGCCAAATATCAAAGCCTTGTGGATCGCGTCAATCAGGTGCTGAATTTAGAAGAGCAGGGAGACAACGTTCGCTCGATTGTCTCCGACAACCCTTATCACTCGGTTGAACTCAAACTGCACGATTTTCAGCGTACCCATAGCGCCGAACAGCCGATCACTTATAGCGCCGCGACCACCGCCTATCCGTTTCTGTTTCGTGGTGAAGACGGCAAGCTTGATGGCTTTTTGCATGATTTCTTCCAACTGCTTCGCTCGCGTACAGGGCTCGAGTTTACCCATGTAGAGCCTGATCATCTCGATGAAGGGAGCTTGTCAGGCTATAACGCCGATTTGGTTCCCGTGGCGTATACCGATGAAAAGCCGATGGCGAAGTGGCAATTGACTGAGCCCTTTTTGTCCCTCAACTATGTTGCCGTGACCCGTGAAGGTGACGTGCCTCAACATCAGGGGCATGACATTGTCGGCGTTTTGACCAGCAGTGAGCACCAAGGATTTGTCCATCTTACAGGGTGGCGCGATCGCCAGATCAAACAATACGACACCCTGAAAACGCTGATTGCAGACTTGAAATCTCAAACGATTGATTTTGCCTATATCCCTAAAGATATCGCGCACAGTTTGGTGGTAAGAAGTGATGTCGGCGGGCTCGAAATCAACGAGCGTGAGCCTCTGAAAGTGCACCTCGCGTTTGCGGTGAAAAACTCCCCGCAGTTGAAGCGATTGCTCGACAGTGTATTTAGCACCATTGACGTTAACGAGATGGCGAAGCTGATGCGAGGCTATCGCCAAATCAACTTCATCTACGGCTATGACGATAAGCAAGTGGTGCAGGTCGCTGGCGCTGTGCTGACATTGGTGTTGCTGGCGGCGCTACTGACCTACTTTATTATCTCTAACCTCAGGCTCAAAGTGGGCTTGGCTGAGGCAAGTGCAAATCAAGAAGAGAACGAAAAAGAGTGGTTGAAGACCATTATTTCAGAGCTCGACAGTTGGGTGTTTATTCATGACAGCCGCAACCAGATGGTGCTGAGTAACTGCGAGCACGTTCAACGTGGCGATTGCAACGGATGCACCGTGGCCAGTCGTAGCGCGCAGTCGCCTTTGGTCGATAATGCGCAAGAAGTGGAGCGGGTATTGGCGGGCGAGCTGATCGCGGATTATCACCAAACTCAAGATTGTCGTCTGTCGGTGTCGCACATTTTCCGCCAACGTAAAATGATCACGTCTCCGAGCTCAAACAATCGCTTTGTGTTGACGGTGCTCAACGACATCACCGAGCACAAAGCGAAAGAAGCCGAGCTTCTCAAAGCGAAGCAACATGCGCAAGAAGCGGTCGTCTCTCGTGAGCGCTTTTTGGCAACCATGAGCCATGAGCTGCGTACTCCCATAGCGGCAGCGCAAGGGCTATTGGAGCTGATGCAAACCAAGCCGTTGCATTCTGATGTATCTGAACTGGTGGAACAAGCCAAACAATCGACCCGTCACCTCAATCAGCTGGTGGATGAAGTGCTCGATTTTTCCAAATTGCACGCCAATCAGTTGCGCGTGAATCCGGTTGAGACCGACCTGCTTCAGGTGGTGGGGGAGACGGTTCGTTCCTTTGAAAGTGCAGCGCAGAGCAAAGGACTGGAGTGTCGCGTGGCGTTTTTACCCTTTGCCCAGCGTTATGGCGTGATTGATGATGTGCGAGTGGTGCAAATCATCAACAACTTGATGTCTAACGCGATTAAGTTCACCCAGACGGGCTTCATTAAAATTGACGCATCCGCCACTGATCGGGCACTCAACGTGACGGTCTCTGATAGCGGCATCGGAATGACGCGCACCCAAATAGAAAAGATTTTTCAGCCGTTTACCCAAGCCGACGATGGCGTGACGCGCCAATTTGGCGGCACCGGTTTAGGGCTGAGCATTGTTGATAAGCTGGTGGCCTGCATGGGTGGGTCATTAAACGTCGAAAGCATCGTCAATGTTGGCAGTGTGTTTCGCTTACAACTGCCACTCAAACCCAGTGCTCGCTTAGATCCGATATTGAGCGATGTGACCTACAACGAATCCGGTTTACCTGTAGAAATGACACAGTGGTTTCGCGCCTGGGGAATGAAAGCCTGTGAGGGGCTTGCGGATGTGATGATGCTTGAAAACCATCATCTTCAGATTCGAGGTTTGAATGATGACGTACATGAGATGCCGAGTCAGCATTATCGCTACCCTCATATGGTGCTTAAAGCCTTGACGGAGCGCACGCGTCAGACATCGACCTCCACGTCAGCAGCTAAGGATGCGCCTGCAAGTCCCGCGCTGAGCGGACGTGTTTTGGTAGCGGAAGATAACCTCATCAATCAAAACATCATCGCGATGCAACTGGCTGAGTTGGGCGTTGACGCCAAGATTGTCGATAACGGCGAACAAGCGTTGGCTTATCTTGCTCAGCACCAGGATATCGATGTGCTGCTGACTGACTTTCATATGCCCATCATGGACGGTTTTGCCTTGACGCGTCACATTCGTCAAGACTCGACGCTGAGTGCGTTACCCGTGATTGGCCTCACCGCAGAAGATTCGCGAGTAGCGACGGAGCTTGCCAGCCAAAGCGGCTTGGACCATGTCCTTTGCAAGCCTTATTCAATGGCGCAATTACGCGCTCTGCTTGGCTTGTATCTGCCCTCAGAGGCGAACGAAACCCGCGCCATGCCTGCTTGGCTTGCTCAGTTAAGCGAGAGCGAACAAACCGAATTTGCGGCACTGTTTGTGCAGTCGATGAATCAAGACTTAAAGGTGCTGCGAGACAGTGATGATATCGATGTGCTTCGCAAGGCGATACACAGCATTAAAGGCGGCTTGGCAGCCGTTGGGCTCACGTCACTGGTGACTCAGTGTCAACACATAGAGCACTCTTCTGCTCACTCATTCTCTCAGGGAGTCGCGTCATTGATTGATAGTCTGACGCAAGAGGTAGCCGCGGTAGACCGCTGGAGAACCCAATCATGACACACACAGTGATGTTATTAGACGACCACCCCTTACAGCTAAAAATGCTGGACAGAGCGCTACGCCAACTCGGGGTGAGTGATATTCACAGTTTTACCTCGGTAGATGCGGCGATGGCGTCACTGAGTGAACGGAATTACCAGTTGATCTTGTGTGATTTGAGCATGCCCGGCCGAGACGGTATCGACATGCTTGAAGCGCTCAATGAGGCCGGTTTTGCTGGACATGTCGCCATTCTAAGTGGGCTAGATCAACCCGTACTCTCTACTGTGAAAGCCATGTGCCAAGGTTACAGTTTTGACCTCATTGCCCAGATCAGTAAGCCTTTTGTGGAGGCCGAATTAAGCGCTCTATTTTCCTACATCAAACCGGCCCCGCGCACATCCGTTCAACGCGCGCTAACGCTAACGGATGCGGAGTTTTTGCTCGCATTGGCTGCGGGGGACATTTGCAATTTTTATCAGCCTCAAGTGGATTTCAATACTGGTGAGGTAGTGGGCGTTGAAGCGCTGGCGAGATGGCAACACCCAGAGCATGGCACGCTCTTCCCCGATACCTTTCTTCCTATGGTGGAGCGATGCCAGTTGTCGAACGAGCTGTTTGATACCGTATTGCTCAACGCGCTCATGGATATGCAGCAGGGTTTGCTGCCCGCCAAAGTTTCGGTAAACGCCGATCAAGCGAATCTGGAGAACCCCAATTTTGCCGATCATGTGCTGACGCTGTGTCGCCAGCATCGAGTGGATCCGCAGCGTCTGACGATAGAAATCACCGAAGAGTACTCGTACCAGAAAAATCGTGCGCTATACAAAAATTTAGCCAAGCTGCGCGTCAATCACATCAACGTCGCGATTGATGATTTTGGTACAGGCTACTCCTCGTTGGAGAACTTGTATGCCTTCCCATTTAACGAAATCAAGATAGACCGCACCTTTGTGCTTGGTCTTGAGAACGACGCTAAAAAGCAGCGCATCGTGACGTTTATCAGCCAACTTGCGCAATCTTTCAACATTCATGTTGTGGCCGAAGGTGTAGAGACGAAGCAATCGTGGGATGTATTGCGCGGGTTGAGTGTGCATACCTGCCAAGGCTACTTGGTCAGTAAACCTGTTCCTTTGGCAGAGCTGCCGCTTTGCCAACCTAATTTAGTAGAGAGCTTATTATGAGTAGATGTCGCTGTTTAGTGTTTGATGACCATCCACTGGTGGGAGTGGCGATTCGCGCCACCATCTCAACCTTACCCTTTATTGACAGTGTCTCTGTGGCCAACAACGCCAAGAGCGCGCTCAATACCATTAAGTCAGGGGCGGTGGACTTGCTTATCTTGGACATCAATCTCACTGATGTCGATGGATACGATTTCTACCGCCGTATTAAGTCTCATGGCTATCGCGGTAAGGTCTTGTTCTATTCGGCGGAAGAGAGCGCGCTGTTCAGCGAATTAGCGTTTAAAGCAGGCGCTGACGGTTATGTGTGTAAGTCGGAGCAGCAAGAGATCTTGCGTGATGCGGTAGAAGGGATCTTCAACGGCTATACCTTCTTCAAATTTAAATCAACCCCAAGCCCTGAGCGCGAGAAAGTGGAGCTCTCCAATCGTGAAGCTGTCGTGATGAACCATTTACTGCGCGGAAAAACCAACAAGGAGATCGCGCATATTCTGTCCATCAGCGACAAAACTGTGAGCACTTATAAGAAGCGTCTTTTAGACAAATATGGTGTGGGTAATTTAATGGAGCTCAACAAGGTCGCGGCATTATGATTAGCAAAAAAGTGAGTCGTGTCAGCGTGCTGACGAAGTCTTGCGCGTTGGCGTTTATCACCTATGTCTTGCTGTTTTTTGCCTACTCCTATGTGCAAGTCAGCACGAAAAAAAACGACTTCAAGCTGCTGACAGAAAGCATCGATACTCAAAAGCAGCGCCTGATTTACACCTCTTTGTTTGTGAATACGGTTTTTCATATTGATGAGGCGGTGTTGGAGGAGACGTACAACAATATCGGCCAATATGGCATTAAGACCTACGTTTACCCGCTGACCGGAGAGTCACACCAGCTAAATCGCGATGAGAAAGTGGTGTTGTCCTCACTGATTTATGCCTTTGGCAATATGAATGCGTTTTTGCTCGATGATCGCGCTGCGACCTACTACCAATCGTTTCAAGGGCAGGGAAAGTTCATCTTTTTCAGCGATATGGGGCAAATTGACTTGGGTACACGCGCCATCCATGATCAGCGCTGCGAACGTTTTCGAACCTGTTCTCGATTTTCCACCGCAGAGGCGCTTTCGGATCGCTTAGTGGTATCAAAAATCTACAAGGATATGATTTCAGGCCAGCCAACAATAACGCTGTCGAGCCCCGTGTTGCATCGCGGTGAAGTGATTGGCGATGTGAGCGTAGATATGTACGCATTTGGTTCAAAATTTGGTGAAGAAGCGACGTACAGCTCAGGCAGTGTAGGCGAGCTTAATTATGTGCAAATCAGTTACCCGGACTACCCGTTGGCAGAGCTGGGCTTTCGCTCGCACTACGTGATTGATAACAAATCGGTGCTCAGTTTCAATTATCCGGTCAGCAAGTTGTTGCTCGATACGTTACCCGCCTTTTTCTTGCTTTGGTGTGTCTCGCTACTTGGGGTGAATCACTACGCCAAACTGCGAGAGGCGAAAGCCAATATCGCCAAAGTGTACGAAGAGTCACACCGTGATGAGATGACAGGGCTGTATAACCGCAAGGTGTTCAATACTCGCCAATTTATTGAAAAAACCCACAGTGAAACCCTGGCAATCTTGGCCGTGGATGGCAACAAACTCAAAACCATCAATGACGAATATGGGCACCATACCGGCGATGAAGCGATTAAACACATTGCCAACGCGATGAAGCGTGTTTTCCGCGACTCCGACTATCTTGTTCGCTCGGGCGGCGATGAGTTTCTCGCTATTTTGCCGGGCTGTACTCCGCCTCGTGTGTTGGAGCTCAAAGAGAAGTTGCAACAGCAGGTATCGGCTCAGTTGTTAAGACCGATGAACATCGCGGTTACCGTGAGCGTGGGTGTCGCGTTTAAACGGCCCGATGATGAGCTAGACCATGCGCTGATCATGGCGGATGAAAATCTCTATCAAGACAAAGGCAAGCGGGGGTAAGTAAGAGGTGATGCAGCAAATCCAGCCTAACGATCACACGGCGTGGCTAGATGCCTTTGAGCCAAGCACAAGGCCGATGATGGCGCAGTGCTATATCGATGTGATGCAAGAAGACGCTACCGGTTTAACGCAAGCGCTTGAACGGGCGGATGCAGTGGCCGTTCGCGCTTTTCTGCATAAGATCAAGGGCGGCGCGGCGATGGTTGGTCACCACTTATTGGCGAGTGAGGCGCATCATTTATTGCAAGCCAGCTCTTTACCGGTTCAGGGTGAGCCGGCGCTTATCCTATTTTTACGAAACCTAAGCCAAAGCATTGAGCATGTCGTGAACTGGCAATCGATGCAGACATCGGAGGATCCAGGGCCATGAATGGGATCAATGTCAGCCAGCTTAAAGTATTGGTCGCGGATGACTCGCGTTTAGTGTGCAACTCTATCTTGTTGATCCTAAGAGAGATTGGTTTTGATAGCAGTAACGTTGTTTGTGCCTATCGGCCAAATGAGGTGATCAATCACTGCAAGCAGATTGCGTTCGACATCGTGATTTGTGATGTGAACTTCAATAGCCAGATCAACGGCTACCAACTGCTCGAAGAGTTGCATCACTTACAACTGCTCAAAAGCGATCTCTTTTTCGCTTTTTTAACCGGTGAAAACCAACCGCAAATCGTGCGTACCATCATTGACTGTAACCCGGATGATTATTGGCTTAAGCCCTTCAATAAGCCCTTTCTCTCTGCGCGTCTTTACAGCGGTCTCAAGCGGAAAAAGGCACTGGCGAGTGTCTATGCCGCTATTTATGCCAAGCAATACCAACAGGCGCTAGAGGTATGTGATGAGCTGCACCCGTTTCACCCGCAGTATGGGCGTCATCTTGGCCATCTGAAAGCCCAATGTTATGCCCAGTTGGGTCAATATGAGGATGCAGCGCAGCAGTATCGCGCGCTGCTCGATGAATATGATTGCGACAGCGTGAAAACCGCATTGAGTAAAGTGCTGATTGAACAAGAAGAGATTGATATGGCTAGGGATGTGCTTAGTTCCTTGTCGAATCAAGACAATAATCCCTACTACCATGATGGGATGGCGGCGGTGTGTGTGCGAAACGACAACATAGAGGGGGCGATAGGACATTTAAAATTGGCCACCAACCTGCTTGAGGCAGGGACAGAGCGCGAGTTGATTCTCTCCAATCTGTCGCTAGCGATTGCTCATTATGACGACGCGTTTTATTACATTAAGCGCTACAGCGAAAAGAACGAAAATACCTATCGGCAAAGTGAATACATCACGCTCAACACGGTCCGCAGTTTTCTCTATCGAGCCGTTGATGAGGATAAGCCCGCCGTGTTTGAAGCTCAGCGCTACCTCATCAATGGTAAGTTGGATGAGCTTGAAAAGTGTCGTCATCTTGATGTGCAAGTGACGTTGCTGCATGTGCACATTCATTGGTTGTCGCAAGATATGCGCAGCGCCGTGTCGCTCATCTCTGAGCTCACCGTTGATAAGCCGCTGCATTTCTATGATTATTTTCATTGGCTCTATCTACTGGAGCACCTGTCGTTGTTTAACGACATTCCCGTGCTCTTGCAGCAGGCCAAAATGGCGATTCGAGACGAGCAAATAGCCCATATTAAGAAGAGCCAGCACATCATGTGGGCAAATTTTGAAAGTCGCTTTAAAGACAAGCAGCGCCAAATTCAGCGAGTGAAAAGCATTATGGCGCAATGGAACGAACGCGACGAAAAAGAAGGCGAGAAATACCTAGAGCAATACGCGACGCTCAAAGCCTTGATGCCGAACTCCTACAAAGTGAGCTTGGCGATCATCAAGCTACTGGCTAATAACCGCATTCGAATTCGCAACTATCGAGAGGTATTTAACTTGTTGGCGGATTGCCATCGGGTGGTCCATGCGCAAATGTCGGCACAAGAGCGCAACAACAGCAATTACAAAAAGGTCTATGCGATGGCGAAAGACAATGTGATGGAGTATGCTTAAGCCACCGGAGTGACTTAGGCATGATATTAAGCTTTGATACGAATGATCGGATGATAGGGATTAGAAGCCGCGCATTTGGATACGACGCAGGAACTCCGTCATCAGGCGGTCATAGAGAAGATCGCCGAGGAAAGCGTCTTCAACATGATGGTCAATACTCGGGTTGTCATTGACTTCAATCACGTAGACTTGACCGTCGATCTCTTTCAAGTCGACACCATATAAACCATGACCAATCAGATTCGCTGCTTTGACCGCCACATCGACGACATTCTTTGGCACTTGCTTAAGATCGAGCGTCTCAAAACTACCAGATGAAACACGGCCACTGTTGTGGTGTTGGTAGATTTGCCAGTGACCACGACTCATCATGTATTTACAGGCAAAAATCGCTTGGTGGTTCAAAACACCAATTCGCCAGTCAAAATCGGTCGGCATAAAGGCTTGAGCCAAAATCAATGCGCTTTTCTCAAACAGCGCAGCCGCTTCGCGCTCAAGCTCCTCTTGGTTTTTAACTTTCACCACACCGCGAGAGAAGGCGCCATCTGGAATCTTAAGCACCATAGGAAAGCTCAACTCGCTCAGCAAATCGTCTTGCCAGTCTGGGTCAAAGCGATTCAAAATCACGCTTGCAGGCGCAGGGACTTTGTTGTTTTTCAACAGCTCAGTCAAAAACACCTTGTTGGTACACTTCATGATGGACTCTGAGTCATCCATCACCACTAGGCCAAGCTTTTCGGCAGTCTTGGCAAAGCGGTAGGTGAAGTTGCTGATGTTGGTGGTCGCGCGAATAAACAAGCCATCAAATTCGCCAAGACGCGAAATGTCGTCTTTGCCAATCGTCTCTAGGTTCATCCCCAAGCGATCCGCTGCACGCTTAAAACGCTTCAATGCAGAGGCATCCGATGGCGGCATTTTTTCCTCTTCATCGACTAGCATTGCGAGGTCATAGCGGTATTTTTTCACCTGCTTGGGTTTGCGCCAAACTTTGTCTGAGAACAGCTCAAGCGACTCGATAAAAAAGTTTTCTTCTTGATCTTCAAGTTCTTGGAACGGGAAAGCCGCCACTGATTCGATTTGCCACTGCGTTTGATGTTTGGTCATCTTGAGCTCGATGATCGGAATCATAAACTGCTCAAAAAGCTGACGGGCAAGTTTTTCAAGCCCTGCTTGTTGCGTACGGCCAAAATAGATCTTGCAAGATAAGGTCGTTAAGTCACTCGGCAGTTTACTCAGCTTGAGGAAATTAGATGACATCAACAGGGGTTGAGAAATATCATTGATAGCAGTGACCGTCGGGATCACTCGGTGACGACGGGCCTCGGCCATCAGCGAGCAGTAATAACCACTGCTCATGTAACTGTAATCACGACATAGGTTGACGACTTGAACGTTACGTTGGGTGGTTTGCCAATCTCTGTCAAGGTATTGCGCCACGCTCACCACTTGTTCTGACGGGAAATATTGCTGCCAATCACTGGTTTGGTCGGCGACAATTAATAAGTTTGCCATCTATCTTGTTCCTTAATAATAACGCTATGATGGGTAAACACTAGCATAAGCTTTTTTTGAAGGTATCACATGAATTTTCGCCAATCGAAAATCACAGATCTCAGTGCGTTAAATCAGTTGGAAAAGTCACTTTTCTCCAGTGATAGGATCTCACCACGGCAGATGAAAAGGTTCATCCAATCTGAACATTCTTCTTTGTTCGTAGCACAGTGCGATGAGCAGGTGGTTGGCTATGCATTAGTTTTGTTTCACCAAGGAACACAACTGTCGAGACTCTATTCCATCGCGGTGATGCCGCAGTACCGGGGACGAAATATTGCACAATCGTTGATCGAAATGTGTGAGCGCGCTGCCGTCGAAAAAGGCTTCACAACAATACGACTAGAAGTGCGCGAAGACAATATAGGCGCGATAAATTTATACAAGAAATTGGGCTATAAAACCCTCAAGCTGCTGATCCATTACTACGACGATTTGTGTGATGGGCTAAAAATGCAAAAACGCTTGAGCCATTACGGACCTAAGACCTTGTTAAATATGCCACTTTATGTACAAACCACGCCATTTACTTGTGGCGCGGCGTCGCTGCTAATGGCTTTTGCTCATTTCGATAAATCACAACCTCTGACACGCAGTGCCGAGTTGCAATTGTGGCGCGAGGCGACGACGATTTTCATGGCGTCAGGCCACGGTGGATGCAGTGGTCATGGATTGGCACTGGCAGCGGCACGACGCGGGTATCATGTCGAGCTGTGGAGCCAATCTCAGTCGACGCCATTTATCGACAGTGTGCGGGATGACAACAAGAAGCAAGTGATTGAAATTGTGCATCAGGATTTTTGCCAACAGTTGGCAGAGCAGGACGTGGATATCATCGACTCTCCACCGTCACAGAGTCAGTTGGAGCGCTGGGTAGAAGAAGGGGCCAGCATTTTGCTGTTAATCAGCACCTATCGTTTTAATGGCAGCAAAGAGCCGCACTGGGTGGTACTGAGTGGGATGAGCGAGCAGTTCTTTTTCATTCATGATCCGCACGCTGAATCTGAGCTGGATGCCGTTGGCTCGGCGCACGTGACGGTCAGCAAAGCGGCGCTGTCGCAGATCATCGGTTTTGGCAAGCAGCGTCATACCGCTTGTGTGGTGATTCGCCCTGCACACTCTGGCTCCAGCGCAGTGGTGTCACAGAGCTAGTTGACCGAATAACGCTTAGATTGGGTCGCGTCAGCGTCAGGTTGCTCGGTTTTACTTTCGTCTTGGCTATTCAGGCTCTGCCATTTCAGCGCGCCATTGCTCTCAAAGTCGTTGGCTTTGGAGCAGCGCAGCAGGTGATCCTTGACTTCAATCACGGCGCCCAATGAGTAGGCTTGGTCTTGGTAGTAGCAGACGCGCTCCGCAAGGCGCGTAGCGTTGACGCCGACAACCGGTTTACCCGGCGTTGTGATGACGGTTGCCAACGCAGGATAAGTCATGCCGAGAGCCAACAACAGACTTAGAATTTGAGTGCACAATCGCATTGCTGCGCTCCTTTTACTCTTTGGTTGGTGATGAACTTAGGGGATGCGGTGGCTTTAAACACCATCAAATTTGCGTTGATAACGCGCCAGCATACTTTCGTTGCCCAGCAATCCCCCTTGATGCACATAGAGAATAGTCTTTTGCGGGTGATTTGGGTACCAGTTGAGCAGGCAGCGCCACATCATGGGATCGTAAAGCAGATCAAACTCAACATCGGTGTCGGCCAGCAGTTGCTGCCACATCCGATAGTCCGCTTGATACAACTTGCCAAAGTGATGCTTTTGTTCGAGTTCAAGAACGGTGGGAAACACCTCTTCACCTAATGCTCGCCACTGCGCTTCGAGGTAGGCTCTCCCGCCCACACACGGACAAGTCAGCACCTCAATGCCGTGCGATCTGAGTGCTTTTTGCAGATAGAGCGACGTGGTACCGGTCCCGGAAGGCAGGGCGACAACAAACTCGTGCTCGGGATGATAACGAGTCCAAGAGAGAATTTCTCGTGCCAGTCCTGCCACGCCGGGCTCTGCCAGGGTAGAGCGGCCGCCTTCGGGTATCACCAAGCAGGTATCATCAGGTTGGCGGATTTGCTCGATGTAGCGTGCCGGTTCTAGCCCTGAATCGCCGACGGCGATGATTTGCCCACCGAGCTCCAACACACCGCGATAATTGCCCATCGGCTGCTGCTCTAGCCATGCGGGGATACGATCGACATAAAACTCAAACGCCCAGCCCTTTATTGCAGCAAGCGCGGCAAGCGAGTAGGCGGAGTTCGCCTGTGCGCTGCCATAGCCAATCAAGGTTTTCACCTTTGGCCACTCGCCGCTCAGCACTGACATCAGTTTGCGTGCCTTGTTACCAGAGAAGTGGCTGTGCAGTTGATCGTCTCGCTTGAGAAAAAAGGGGATCGAAGCCACTTGATGTTGCGTGACGGGCGTATCGCTGAGTTTCATGGTCTAACGTGCAGGGTGTCAAAAAGAGGCGTAGTGTACGTGATCTTTTTCCCGATGCCCAATGTCGTCTCAGTAAGCCGAATATCGACTCAGGATAGCCCAAACTCAATCAATGCCTGACACCCGCGCGCCTCGTGATGGGTCAAAGAGCACTGCCAACCGTAGCGGCGACAAAGGTCATCGACAATCATCAGCCCCAGCCCATGACCTTCTTGGTTGGGTTTGTCTAACAACCCTTCACCGTCATCAATCACACAGAGAGAATGAGTCGAGAGATGAACATCTATCGACCCGTGCTCGGTCGCCGCGATGGCATTGCGCAGCAAATTCCCTAATACCATGTCAATCACGGCGGGGGTGGCGCGCAATTGAGGTTGCCCCGTCACCTCGAGATGCAGGGGCAACTGTTTTTGTTTCGCCATCGGTTGGTGGCGCTCAATGATGGCCGCGACTTCGGCTTCTTCGAGAAAGCGAAGAGGGGCGTCGTCGATATTTCGCTCATAGCGCACCAACGCCAACAGTGCATCAACCATGGTCATCATCTGGCGGGCCGCATCATCAATACGTTCAATTTGCCGAGCTTGAAACGCGTTGTGTTCGGAGCGCTGGAGCAGCGTATTGGCGCCTTTGACCACGGTGAGTGGTGTACGCAGCTCATGGCTGGAATAGCGTGCAAACGCCTGTTCTCGTTTGAGTGTTTGATTGAGCTCATGGCGATATTGGTTGAGCCGAGCCGTGAGAAGCTGGAATTCATTCGCCGCATCCGGATTGATGGTGAACTCACGATTGCCATCGCCGCTTAACTCGTTGAGTTGGTCGGTAATGTGATTAATCGGCTCAATGAGCCGTTTTGAAAGGCGAAACAGCACGGTGCCAAAGGCAAACATCAGCACAGCGACGAGGCCGATGACCAGTAAGCCGGAATACAAGATTTCGTCATCATCAAACTCGACTTTATCAATCAAGGAGAGCAAGACAATCGGTTTGTGCTCGCCTTGGTTTGTGTAGTGGCCTTTGTAGACCATGTGAGACAGGTCGTCGATTTCGCCCAAGTATTCGCTATGTTGGCTGAGAAAGGCTCGATAATCTGAGGGGATCAGCGACATGTCGTTGTACGCCATGGTCAACTCATCAAGGGCAATTTTTCCCTGTTCGCCAGCAATGAACCGATGCACGGCATTATCACGATCAATCAAAATACGTCGTTCGCCGACTCGGTCTTCCGCCCATTGGATCGCGAAATAAAAGATCAGAAACACCGCCAAACCAATCACGCAAGACATCAAGGTGAAAAACAGCGCCAGTCGGCCGGTGAGTGAGCGTGTTGATGGGGGCAAGCTACCTAACATGCATGCTCCTCGTCATCGACGCATACTTGCAGGCGAAAACCGACTTTGGGCACAGTGATCAACATCGGTGAGGCGAAGGGTTTATCGAGCTGATTACGCAGTTGGTAAATGTGGCTGCGTAACACATCGTTATTGGGCTCCTCCTCTTGCCATAACTTGTCTGCAATCTCTTGTTTAGTCACCAACTCTGGCGCGCGGGCACAGAGCATTTCCAAAATAGTGTAAGTGGTGGGATTGAGCGCCAAGCGGCGATCGTCTCGATAGGCTTGCCGCGTTTTTTGTTCAATGCGCAGAGGTCCAAAATGAAGGGTTTGGCTGGCAACCTGGCCGCGATAACGGCGGATCAGGGCATGAATACGCGCATCTAAAATCTCAAGGTCAAATGGTTTGGTGAGGTAGTCGTCGGCGCCATGCTTAAAGCCGTTGAGCATATCGTCTCGGTTGTCCAGTGCAGTGAGCATTAATACTGGGGTGGTATTGCCCGCCTCACGGAGCTTGTTGCACACGGTTAGACCATCCATGCGCGGCAGCATTAAATCAAGCAGAATCAGATCGAAGGATTGCTCTAGGGCGAGTTTGAGTCCCAACTCACCGTTGTCTGCGTAATCGAGTTCTAACCCTTCTGCTTCAAAATAATCAAACAGAATACCCGCGACTTCGCGATTGTCTTCCACGAGCAATACTTTATTCATTCATCGACCTCATACACTTTGCTCCCCATCATGGTGATCGAAACGTGAAAAAAACGTCGATAACACACTTTTCACACCTGCAACTTTAGAGTGATGGTATCAGATAACCGAAGCAGGTAGGCGTGATGGGCATTATAACTTCTGTACCCAAATCGAATGTTTCTGCAATCGCTCTTAGTGTGGTTGTGCCTTATTTTAATGAACAAGCGGTGCTACCCGCATTGCATAAGCGACTCTCGCAGGTATTGGATTCGCTCAATGAGCCGTGTGAAATCATCTACGTCGACGACGGTAGCCGTGATGACAGCTTGGCGTTGGTGGCGACGTTTCAGTGTGAGCGATGTCGGGTGGTGAGTGTCGCCTTAAGTCGTAATTTCGGCAAAGAAGCAGCGATGAGCGCGGGGCTTGAACATTCTCGCGGTCAAGCCGTTGTCGTGATTGATGCCGATCTGCAAGACCCACCAGAGCTGATTCCAGAGATGCTTGCCAAATGGCGCGAAGGGTTTGATGTGGTCAACATGCAGCGCAGTGAAAGATTGGGCGAAACCTGGTTCAAAAAGCGCTCGGCGGCGCTCTATTATTGGCTACTCAATACCATGGTGAAAACACCCATTCCGGAAAATGTCGGTGATTTCCGTCTACTCAGCCGCGAAGTGGTTGATCACATTAATCAGCTACCAGAGCGCAATCGCTACATGAAAGGTATTTTCGCCTGGCCTGGGTTCAAGCAAGTGACGCTCAGTTTTCAGCGCGACGCTCGCTATTGCGGTGAGACCAAATGGAACCTATTCAAACTGATTGGATTGGCGGTCGATGGCATCACGTCGTTCTCTATCGCTCCGCTTAGGATCGCCACTTTGCTTGGCGCAGCCATTGCGTTGAGCGCCTTTGTGTATGGTGCCGTCATCGTCGGCAAAACCTTACTGTTTGGCGAAGATGTATCCGGTTACCCCTCAATGATGGTGGTTCAGTTAGCGTTGGGCGGCGTGCAGTTATTGTGCATGGGCGTAATGGGGGAGTATCTCGGGCGCATCTTTATTGAAACCAAACAGCGCCCGCTCTATTTGGTGCAATCGGTTCAAGAAACCATCGGGCTTAATGCATTGGGAGCGAAGACGGTAGAGGCCAAAGCAGTGCGTAAGGAGCGACGAGCATGAGATTCAACCCCGTTCATTTATGGGCCATTTTAGGGTCGACGCTGCTGATTCGTTTGCTCAGTCTCGGCGCTTACCCTTTGATGGACACCACCGAAGCACGCTATGGCGAAATGGCCAGACTGATGATTGAAACGCAAAACTGGGTGACTCCACAGTTCGACTACGGCGTGCCGTTTTGGGGTAAGCCGCCCTTGTTTACTTGGATGAGTGCCGGTGGTATTGAGGCGTTTGGTGTCAATGAGTTTGCCGTGCGCTTCCCCCACTGGCTGGCTGGTATCGTGGTGATGCTGTTGATGGCCAATTTTGCTCGCTCGCAAAAATTGAGCGGTTTGGTGACCGCACTGGTGTTGGCGACCTGCGGCATTTTTGCGATTGCGGCTGGCGCCGTGATGACAGATATGGCGCTGACACTGGGTATGACGCTGGCGATGGTGGGGTTCTTTCGCTGCTGGCAGGGGAGTCGAGGATGGGGGTATGTCGGTTTTATTGGCCTTGCGATAGGTCTGCTTGCCAAAGGCCCCTTGGTATTGGTCTTGATGGGGCTAGCGGTTGTCCCTTGGGTACTGGTTAGACATGGGGTTTTTCAAGGCGTCGCCCTGTTTGTAAAACGCGTGCCTTGGCTAGGTGGAAGCCTGTTGATGCTCGCCATTGCACTGCCTTGGTATCTGCTGGCTGAGCAGCGAACCCCCGGCTTTTTGGACTACTTTATCATCGGTGAGCACATCAAGCGCTTCTTGGTCAGTGGTTGGCAAGGGGACTTGTATGGCACCGCGCATGATGAAGTTCGGGGAACGATTTGGCTATTTTGGCTCTATAGCGCCGCGCCTTGGTCATTGGTGCTGCCAGTACTGCTGTGGCGTAAGCGCAAGGCGTTAAGAGGTCTGTTGCAAGAAGATCAAGGGGTGCTCTCGTTTGCATTGTGGTGGCTTATTTCGCCAATGGTGCTCTTTTCTCTATCGGGCAACATACTACCGGCGTATGTGCTGCCAGGGATCCCTGCGCTTGGCATTGCGATCGCCAAACTGACTGAGGACATCAAGCCAGATGCGAAGTGGTTTAAAGTGACCGCCAGTGTTGTTCCGGTCTTGTTGGTGATTGCCGTATTCATCTTGCATCTGGGCGTAGCGGAAAAGCGCAGTGATAAGCGCATTTTGGCCCATGCAGATCGCCAAATCGCAACTTTCTATATCGGAAAACGACCTTTCTCTGGGCAGTTTTACAGCTCAGGGCAAGCCAAGGTGTTGACTGATGTGAATGAGATTGATCGACGGAATGCGGTGCAACTGATCGGTCATCCGAACGAAGTGGAGCCGATTATTGCGGATCTCCATCTCAGTTGTATCGTTGAAATGACGGCAAAAAGCCAACGAACTTTATACAAATGCTCGGAGCCGACATGAAGGAGGTGACGTTGTCCACTTGGCTAGCAGAGTCCCCGTTTGTTCGCTTTGCATTGGTTGGAGTGGCGGGCTTTATCGGTGACAGTGGCGTTTTTGTCACCGCGCACTACTTACTTCAGCTTGACGTGATGCTGTCACGTCTGCTGGCGTTCTTTTGCGCCGCGTGCGTTACTTGGCTTGGCAATCGAGTGTTTACGTTTGCCAGTCAGTCGAGAGATAAGTGGTCAGAGTGGGGGCGATTTATGGTGAGTGCTTGTTTGTCTGCGCTACCTAATTTTGCGGTGTTTACCCTCGTTCTGCAAGGGTTGGGTGAGAACGATGGGGCACCACTGCTGGCCTTGGTACTTGGCGTACTCGCAGGCATGGTCAGCAACTATTGGTTGAGCAAACATTGGGTGTTTCAGCGCCGTGGCGCTCGCGTTTAGAACCACAAGAGAACAGATAAAAAAAGCCCAGAGTAAAAGGTCTCTGGGCGGATACATAAAACATAGGAGTTAATAAGAAAAAGCAGCATATGAGTAGCTTCAGAAAGGAAACAAGTTTGACGGCCTGTAAAATTCGAATGCTCTGCTTACTACACCTATTCAGACCGGGGACGGCCCAAACAGTTCAATAAATTTCTTCTCTTTTTTCTTCTTTGCACACTTTTTTGTTCGCAAGGAAAAATCTTTCTTACGTTTCAATGAATTACTTTCACACTTTTTTATCTGGTCAGACCAAAGCGCAAAAATGTGATGTTAATTGGTTGTTAGTTAAATGTTTCGGATGTATATTTCAAACAGTTGTTTAATACGAGTGCTTTAAAATGTCGGCGAGAAATAAGACGAAAGAGAAAATCCTAGATGTAGCGGAAGCGTTGTTTGCTGAGCATGGTTTCAATGACACATCTCTTCGTACCATTACCAGCAAAGCTGGAGTGAATCTCGCGTCAGTCAACTATCACTTTGGCGATAAGAAAACCTTGGTACGTGCAGTGCTAAACCGTTATCTCGAAGCTTTTATGCCCTCAGTGCAAGATGCGCTAATAAACTTAAATCTCAATGATACGTATGAAATGTCAGACGTGTTTGAGTCACTGCGTACGCCACTGAGAAACTTAAACGATGTGAGACCGAACGGCACCAGCCGCTTTATGTTGCTGATTGGACGCGGTTATACCGATGTGCAAGGTCACTTGCGTTGGTTCATAACCACACGTTACCAAGAGACGCTGTCACTGTTTACCCAATCGGTGATGAAGGCTAACCCTGAATTGACTCAAGAAGCGCTGTTCTGGCGTTTGCATTTTACCCTCGGCACGTGCGTATTCACTATGGCTTCGAGTCAAGCACTGCTGGAGATCGCTGAAAATGATTACGGCAAAGCGATGGATGCCAAGTCTGTCGTTGACCAACTGATTCCTTATTTGGCTGCGGGCGTCGCGGCGAAATAAATCGAGTAATAGCGAAGGTTTTTAAGACCAATAAAGCATTTTTAACATCAACAAAGCATTTATAACACTAACAATAAGTTCAACACCCTAACGCGAACAAAAGGATCGGATTATGTGCTCTCTAAGAAGAAAATGGGTCAGTGACCCAGCTTTCAAAATGTTCAAAAAAGTACTACCGCCGCTATCAAGCACAGAGAAAGAAGCCATGGAAGCGGGCAGCGTATGGTGGGACGGAGAGTTGTTCTCAGGCCGTCCTGATTTTCGTAAGTTGCACCAATATCCTGCACCAACGCTAACAGCGGAAGAGCAAGCCTTTATGGACAATGAGCTCGAAACCTTGTTGGCGATGCTCAATGACCACAAGATCGTCAAAGAAGCTCGCGATCTGCCAAAAGAAGTGTGGGATTACCTACGCAAAGAGCGCTTTTTCTCGCTGATCATTTCGAAAGAGTATGGCGGGCGTGAATTCTCTGCATTGGCAAACTCAACCATCGTTTCGCGCATCGCCACTCGCAGTATCAGTACGGCGGTATCGGTTATGGTGCCAAACTCGTTAGGTCCCGGTGAGCTGTTGTCCCACTATGGTACGCAAGAGCAGAAAGATTACTGGCTGCCACGTCTTGCCGATGGTACCGACATTCCGTGTTTCGCGCTAACTGGCCCGGAAGCGGGTTCAGATGCTGGTGGCATTCCCGATGATGGCGTCGTCTGTTACGGCGAGCATGAAGGGAAAGAGGTGCTGGGTATTCGCCTCAACTGGAACAAGCGTTACATCACTCTGGCGCCCGTTGCGACGGTACTTGGTCTTGCGTTTAAAATGTATGACCCAGACGGTCTGCTAGGCGATGAAAAAGAGCTTGGCATTACCTGTGCGTTGATCCCATCGGATCACAAAGGGGTGGAAATCGGTGAGCGTCATGACCCGCTAGGTTTGGCGTTTATGAACGGTCCAACGCGCGGTAAAGATGTCTTTATTCCTATGGATTGGCTCATTGGTGGCCAAGACTACGCCGGTAAAGGTTGGCGCATGCTGGTGGAATGTTTGTCAGCAGGTCGCGGTATCTCGTTGCCAGCACTTGGCACTGCGATTGGCCACCTGACGTCACGCACTACAGGCGCGTATTCCTACGTGCGTAAGCAGTTTGGTATGTCGATCGGTAAGTTCGAAGGGGTTGCAGAAGCGCTAGGGCGTATCGGTGGTTTGACGTACTTGCTCGAAGCGAGCCGCACACTCACCACGACCTCGTTGGATCTGAAAGAGAAGCCGGGCATTGTGACGGCAATTGCTAAATACCACATGACGGAAATGGCCCGCACCATTTTGAATGATTCGATGGACATTCACTCAGGCCGCGCCATTCAAGATGGCCCGATGAACTACCTTGCTACGCACTATCTCGGTGTGCCGGTCGCTATTACCGTGGAAGGCGCGAATATTTTGACCCGCAACCTGATGATTTTTGGTCAAGGGGCGACACGTTGTCATCCATACGTGCTGAAAGAGATGGAAGCGGCCGCCAACCCAGATGAAAAAGAGGGTGCGAAGCAATTTGATGATTTGCTGTTCAAACACATCAAACACGCGATGGGCAATACCTTCGGCGCGTTTGGCGCAGCGCTCACCGGCTCTCGCTTTATCAAAGCCGATATGAGCGGTCCAACGCAGCAATACTATAAAGAGATGACGCGTCTCAGCCGGGCGTTGGCAGTCAGTGCGGACATCGCAATGGCAACACTTGGCGGCGATCTAAAACGTAAAGAGATGATCTCGGCACGTTTAGGGGATGTACTGGCGTATCTCTACATGGCGTCTGCGGCACTGAAAAAGTACGAAGACGAAGGTCGCCAGCAGCAAGACCTCGATTACGTACACTACGCCGTGCAGCACTGTTTGTATCACGCGGCGCAGTCATTGCAACAAGCCTTTACCAACTACCCACAAAAAGCGGTTGGGCGTTTGCTGAAAGTGATCATCTTCCCACTGGGCAATCGCTACACCAAGCCAAGTGATCAGCTTACTGTGAAACTGGCAGAAAGTCTGATGACACCAGGAGCGCACCGTGATCGCCTCACTCACCTTTGCTACATCGGCAAAGACGCGGATGACAGTGTCGGCTTGATGGAAAACGCGTTCCTTGCCATGTATGGGGTGAAGAGCTTAGAGCGCAAACTGATGCGCGCGGCTAAAGACGGTGTGGTGGCTCGTAAAGGTCTACTGACCGAGCGATTAGCGCAAGCCTTAGACGCTGGCGTGCTGACTCAAGCTGAAGTGGATAAGATCTTGGCCGCGGATAAATTGCGTTACCGCGCAATTCAAGTGGACCACTTTAGCCACGATTTCAGCGAGACTCGTACCCATCAAGAGGGTGCGAAGCCAAAGCTCGATAGCGTGGCGTAATAAAGTACGTCACCGCTCTTACTACTCAGAGGCACCGTCATGGTGCCTCTGCTGTTTCTGCTCAGTAAAATGCTTTGGATACCACAGAGAGAAGCCACAGGAAGTGATCCAACCACTTGCATTTTCACGACATTTTTACAGAAATTAGATGCGATCTGGCGTTGAACCTTTTATCCTAGCCGGGTTTTGTTAAGGAAGTTGAATATGATCATCAAACCTAGAATTCGTGGATTTATCTGTACAACAACGCACCCAGTGGGTTGTGAAGCTAACGTAAAAGAACAAATTGCTTACACTAAGGCGCAAGGCCCAATCAAGAACGCACCTAAGCGTGTACTGGTTGTGGGCGCGTCGAGTGGCTACGGTCTATCTTCTCGTATCGCAGCGGCATTTGGTGGCGGCGCTTCAACCATCGGTGTGTTCTTCGAGAAAGAAGGCACAGAGAAAAAGCCGGGCACAGCCGGTTTCTACAATTCTGTCGCTTTTGAAAAACTCGCGCGTGAAGAGGGTCTTTACGCAAAAAGCTTGAACGGTGACGCGTTTTCAAACGAAGCAAAAGAAAAAACCATTGAGCTGATCAAACAAGATCTGGGTCAGATCGATATGGTGGTGTACTCACTGGCTTCTCCAGTACGTAAAATGCCAGAGACGGGTGAAGTGATTCGTTCTTCTCTCAAGCCTATCGGCGAAACCTACACATCGACAGCGGTGGATACCAACAAAGATGTGATCATCGAGGCGAGCGTTGAGCCTGCGACTGAAGAAGAGATCAAAGACACTGTCACCGTAATGGGTGGTGAAGATTGGGAACTGTGGATCAATGCCCTCTCTGAAGCTGGCGTACTGGCTGATGGCTGCAAAACCGTCGCTTACAGCTACATTGGTACAGAGCTGACGTGGCCGATCTACTGGGATGGTGCGCTAGGCAAAGCGAAGATGGACTTAGACCGCGCCGCCGCAGCACTGAACGAGAAACTTTCTTCAACCGGTGGCAGCGCGAACGTCGCGGTATTGAAATCGGTTGTGACTCAAGCGAGTTCTGCGATTCCTGTTATGCCGCTTTATATCGCTATGGTATTTAAGAAGATGCGTGAGGAAGGCGTTCACGAAGGGTGTATGGAACAAATCTACCGTATGTTCAGCCAGCGTCTCTACAAAGAAGATGGCAGCGCAGCAGAAGTGGATGAGAAGAACCGCCTGCGTTTAGACGACTGGGAGTTGCGCGACGACATCCAACAACACTGCCGTGACCTATGGCCACAAATCACCTCTGAAAACCTAAAAGAGCTGACGGATTACGTCGAGTATAAAGAAGAGTTCTTGAAACTGTTTGGTTTTGGTGTGGAAGGCGTGGATTACGACGCGGATGTTAACCCAGACTACAAAGCCGACTTTATCGCTATCTAACAGTGGCTTATCGTAACGTTACTACTCAATATGTGGCGTTAGAAACAAAAAATCCGGAGTTGACGCTCCGGATTTTTTTCACTGCTATTTTCAATCGACAGCTCTGGAGCGTCGGCTTTCCCAGCTCTTGACCCTAGTCAGTCCGCTTACTTAAACGTCGACCAAATAGGCGCATGATCAGACGGCTTTTCAATCCCGCGCAGCTCGTAATCAATATCCGACTCGACGCATTTTTGCGCCAAACTTGGCGTAGCAAGAATCACATCAATACGTAGACCACGGTTATCATCGAAACCGCGAGAGCGATAATCAAACCATGAAAAACGATCGTCGACACTCGGATGAACCTGGCGGAATGTATCGACCAAGCCCCAATCCATCAAGGTTTTAAGCCACTCGCGCTCCTCAGGTTGGAACGAACATTTGCCCGTTTTTAACCAACGTTTGCGGTTGGGTTCGCCAATACCAATATCGCTGTCCAGTGGGCTGATGTTGATGTCACCCATCACAATCAATTGCTCGTCGCTGCTGTGATACTCGTTCAAGTAGGTCATTAAATCTTGATAAAACTGACGCTTATACGGGTACTTGGTTTCGTGGTGGATGTTGTCACCTTGAGGGAAGTAGCCATTGAGGACGGTCACTTTCTCTCCCGCGTCGTCTTCAAACGTCGCCATGATCATGCGTTTTTGATGATCATCATTGTCGGTCGGAAAGCCTTTTTGCACGTGAATCGGCGCTTTCTTACACAACATGGCCACACCGTAGTGCGCTTTTTGACCGTGAAAGTACACGTGATAGCCCATCGCTTCCACATCCTCGAGTGGGAAAGCTTCATCATGCACCTTGATTTCTTGAAGACCAATAACGTCAGGTTGATGCTTATCAATAATGGCTTGCAGTTGATGAAGGCGGGCACGAAGGCCGTTGATATTAAAAGAGATGACTTTCATTGATAATCCTTGCTTGAATAGGTCTCGTTTTTGCAGTCTAAATCCACTGGTTTTGAATAGTAACACTTCCACTTTTGGCTGACTAATGCCAAGCGTTCAGCATCTTCCTCTGAGTGATAGTAACAAATTATTAAACTTTTGATTGATAATCATGTTCAATATGCTGTAATGATTGGATAAAACTATCAACAAGTTTGCTTATAAGGATGTATTATGCGAACGCTTTCGGTTCAATGGAAGATCACGCTTTTCGCTGGCTGCTGTCTCCTCATTACCTCACTCTCTTTAATTGGCTTCTCGGTCTACAACGCTTTATCCAATCAACAATTGATCAAAGCGCAAAGCGCGGAATCGGTGATCGATAAATCCGAGCAGTTGCTGCAAACTCGCGCTCTACTCAGTGGCACTGAGGTGGCGGAGTATCTCAATGAAGCGCTTTACCGCGCTGAAATGTTGGCCTCCAGTGCCATGTTCTTAAAACGTAATACCGAAGAAAATTTTGGTGACAGTGAAGAGCTGCGTACCGCATTGGATGAAATGGTTCGTCGTTCGGTGATGGACTTTGAGTCGATTCAAGGGGCGTATTTGGTCTTTAGACCGGACATGCTCGACAATGAAGACAGCAATTACGTTGATGCCGAATATGTTGGTTCAAATGAAGTGGGCCGTTTTGCGCCCTACTGGATCACCGCGCAAAATGGTGAAAATGTGGTGAACAGCGTGCTCAGTGAAGCCCTGCTGTCAGACCCCACTAATCGTGAACGCTTTGAGTGCCCAGTAACCACAGCGCAAGCGTGTGTGACCACGCCACGAGTGATTACACAAGAGGAGGAGACATTTTTAACCTCCTCGATTTCAGTACCGATTATGCTCGATGGCACCAGCATTGGTTTCTTTGGCATTGATTTGCGTCTAGACGCTTTGAACGAGGTGGTGGCCGATGCTGATAGCAAACTCTTTTCAGGCGACGGCAGCGTCAATATTGTTAGCTTTGATGGCTCTTTGATCGCCAGTGACGCGCCCGACGCGGCCATTGGCCAACCTTATCAGAGCGACATGCACAGCAGTGAAGCGCTACGAGAGTTGCTCTTGGGTCAAGAAGTGGTAACCCAGTGGAGCGAAAGCGGTGACTGGATGACGGTGTTTGCACCGATTATGGTGGCGAATCAAACCTGGGGCGTATTGTTTGATATGCCAAGAAACAGTGTGTTGGCCGATGCTGATGACCTTGACGCGACCATTACGGCGCAAGTGGAATCGAGCGTGACCACCGAACTGTTGGCGGGTTCGGTCCTGGTGCTGTTTGGTTTATTTACGATTGGTGTTATGGCTAATCGCTTGGTGAAACCCATTCGTGACGTGGTGGCGCGTTTGAATGATATCGCGTCGGGCGAAGGTGATCTTACCCAACGTATTGAGGTGAAATCGGCGGATGAAATTGGTCAGCTCGCCATGGGTTTCAACTCGTTTTTGGAAAAGCTACAACACATTATTCGTGATGTGATAGATACCACGATGCAAGTAGGGACCACAACCGAACAATCGAAAGTGGCCGCCCAAGGCACAAGGCGCAGCAGTGACGCCCAGTTTAAAGAGGTCGACTTAGTCGCGACGGCATCTGAAGAGATGACGCAAACCGCAGGCCTTGTGGTACAAAACGCGGAAATTGCGGTGCAAGAGGCGGACAAAGCGCATCAGGCGGCAACCGTCGGTCAACAAGTGATTGAAAAATCGCAACATGAAATGGAACATCTGGTTGAACGTATGACCGCAGCGGTGCCTGTAGTGGAAGAGTTGGCGAAGAACAACGCCAACATTACGGAAATTTTGACCGTGATTGAGGGCATTTCGGAGCAAACCAACTTGTTGGCGCTCAACGCTGCGATTGAAGCGGCGCGCGCGGGTGATCAAGGTCGTGGTTTTGCCGTGGTGGCCGATGAGGTCCGTAATCTCGCCAGCCGCACTCAAGACTCAGTTGGTGAAATCCGTAAAGTGATTGAAAGTGTGCAGAAGGGCACCCAAGATGTGGTGTCTGCGATTCAAGAGGGCAATGAGCTCGCTAATCACTCTGCCAGCCAGGTTCAGCAGGCGGTGCAGGAGCTCAATCACGTCTTTGGCGCGATTGCGTCCATCAACGACATGAACAATCAGATTGTCAAAGCGGCAGAAGAGCAGCAGTCGGTGTCAGGCGAAGTGAATCAAAGTGTCGCTAATATCCGCGATCTGAGTGCACAAATTTTGTCTCAAGCGGAAGAGTCAGAAACGGTCAGCGGCCAGATCAGTGAGCTGTCGAAAAATCAGCAGCAACTGGTCAATCAATTTAAGGTGTAGCCTCAAAGGACATACACCTCTTATTGAGAAAAACGCGCTCGGTGAATCACATCACCGAGCGCGTTTTTGTTTTATCTAGCGATTTATTGAGTAAGAAAGCATGTCTTTGAAGTCAGGGCGTTGACCTTATTGCGCCAATTTTCTCTCTAAATCGCTTTTTACGATGTCGATAGCGGCTAAAGCAGTGTGAGGATCGATCTCGTTGCTCTCCAATAAGTAGATCAAATCTACCGCCAGTTTGATCTCTTCGGGGGCGTTTTCAAGCCCGCTGTTTGCTGCCGTTGACTGTTCTTGGCTAGACATTACTGGTTTCTCTCTCTATAGGTGATTTGATTTTCGATTTTCAACTTAGATTCTTGGCACCGTTTTAGACGCTGCTCGGTGGCCAGTAATGCTTGCTGCGCTTGTGCTTGGGCAAACGATGAGGCGTTTTGCAGTGCACGCTCTTTATCTCTCACCATCTCTTTTAAGCGACGTTCCCACTCTTGATGCTGCGCGAGTTGTTGGTAGAGCTCGTTGATGGGCTTTCTATAATAACTTTTGTGCTTAGGTTCGTTTTTACGGATTGAGGTGGTGGCCAATTCGCGCTCAATGGCACTGATTTGCGACAGTAAACGCTCGCCGAGGTATTCTGCTCGGTGCGTCGTCAATTTGCCCGCTTGCTCTTCGCGCAAAATCGATGTCAATGTGGCTTGTGTTTCTGTCACGCAGGGGACAAGCAGTTTGGCTCGGCAAGAGAACAGTCGTTCATCAAAGAGCGGCAGGTGGTGCTCACCGCGTTGGCGATCAAGCCCCGCTGCTTGCAGGGCAAGGTTCTCTAAGGTTTGCTTTAGCGAATCGAATCTATTCATAGCGTTCTACTTGTCGCTTCCTATGCAAGTTACGCGCAGTGATGGCGTTAACTAGGGATAAACCACGCATCAAACGCCAGTTTGACGGCGAGCACACTGACGACGGTAACAAAGACTGGGCGTATAAACGTCGCGCCAAATCGTATCGCGGAATGAGCGCCGACGAACGCACCAGCCATCAAACAGACGCCCATCGTCAGGCCCAACACCCAATCGATATGACCCAAAATGGCAAATGTCACCAATGATGTAAAGTTGCTGGTAAAGTTCATCGCCTTGGCCAAACCTGAAGCCAACAAAATATTGAGGCGATAGAGCGCCATTGAACTCACGGTCCAAAACGCACCAGTACCAGGGCCGGCAACACCATCATAAAAGCCTAGAATCAAACCTTGGCCTATCTGCTTTTTATGCAGTACAGGGCAAGGTGGCGGCGATTCATTGATGTTTGCATTCGGCGTTTTATGCCAAACAGTATAGACAGCCGCCGCCAGAATAATCAGCGGTAAGATTTTTTCAAGCCACTCAGTTGAGATGAAATCAACAAACAAGGTGCCCAAGATTGCCCCTGCTAGGGTGGCAAAGAAGGCTCTTAGCCAACATTCAGGCTTAAATAGGCGCTTTCGGTAGTAAGTAAACGCGGCGGTTGAGGATGCGAAGGTCGCCGCTAACTTGTTTGTACCGAGCGCAATGTGCGGCGGTAGGCCGAGTGACAGTAGAGCAGGCACCGTTAACATGCCGCCACCGCCGGCGACGGCATCAATAAATCCAGCAACAAAAGCAACCAGTGCCAACACCAACAACATGGTTGGCTCAAAAAGTTCCATAATGTGTATTCTTCTTTATATGCTTGAAGCGCTTGTAAGTTATGGGTGTCAATCGCACCACTATTTGATGGTGCGTTTAAATGGCGGAAGTGAGTCCAACAGCGCACTCCCGTAACGTTTGGTGACCAGTCTGCGATCAAGGATGACGACTCTACCAGAATCGCGCTCTTTACGCAGCAAGCGACCGACAGACTGAATCAGCTTTTTACTCGCCTCGGGTACCGAAATCTGCATAAACGGATTTCCGCCTTTGCGCTCGATGTATTCTGCATGGGAGCGCTCCACTGGGGAGGTCGGCACCGCAAACGGAATCTTGGTGATCACCAGGTTGGTCAGTAAGTCACCCGGTAAATCTAGCCCTTCTGAGAAGCTGCCAGTGCCAAATAGAATGCTCGTCTTGCCGCACTGCACAAGGGTTTTATGTTTTTTTAGAATTTCAGAGCGCGATTCTTGACCATGAACTTGCAGCGCCCAACCCTTTTTAACAAATTCGCTACTTAGAGCTTCTGCGACTTGGTTCATTTGCCAATAGGAGGAGAATAAAATCAAATTAGCCTGTTTGTCTTCAATCCAGTTAGGCAATATCTCTATAAGATATTCAGTAAACTGTGGCGCTTGGGGTTCCATCTTCATTGCCGGTATGACCAATTCGGCTTGGTTGGCGTAATCAAACGGCGATGAGAGCGCAAGAAAGCGCACGCCGTCTTCCTCTTTTTCACTCACGCCAGCTTGGCGACAGAAAAAGCTGAATGAGTTGAGCGCGCGCAGAGTCGCGGAAGTGAGCACTACACCGACGCAGCGGCTCCAGATCTGTTGATCCAATTGCCAACCGACTTCGAGCGGCGAGACATTGACGATTATGTCACCTTCGCGCTCTGGATGTAGGGATAACCAACGCGCTAAAGGCGCGCCTTTTTCACGTGTGGGCTCGGCCATTAAGCGCCAAACTTGGGCGAGATTGTCAAAACGCTGAATGTAAAAACCGAGCTCAGCGAGCGCGGGTTCTGCGAGTCGGTTCGCAATTTCGCCGTCTTTGACGCGTTCTGAAATCAGATCCGCCACCTTAGCGACGGCCTGAGCACCTTTGACCGAATAGGTCTTCAATTCTTTGGCCTGTTCAAATAGCCAAGTGGGCAGTTCGCCATGTTCAAAGCGATAATGACGATCTTCAAACGCCTGAGTATCAAACTGTGCGGGGAGCTTCGCTAAGGTTGGAATAAGCTGCGCAATGCTGTCTTGTAACTCGTTTTTAAACCTTGCGACGCGCTTTTCATCGGCAAGGCCTGCAAATTTGGTCACACTTTGATTGAGCTTCTCTAGCCAACTGGCAGCGCCTTTACAACTGGCGGCAGCAGAGGCGTGATCACGCGCGACGTGGGGTAAGTGGTGCGCCTCATCAAACACATAAAAGGTGTTCTCAGGCTCTGGTAGTATCACGCCACCCCCGAGATCGGCATCGGCCATTACCAAGCTGTGGTTGGCAATGATCACGTCGACCTTATCGAGATCGGCACGGGCTTTTTGAAACGGACACTGGCGATGCGCAGGTAAACTGGTGTTGCAGCTGTGCTTATCGCTGACAATCATTTGCCATAAATGGTCGGGAATCGGCTTGGGCCAAGCATCACGGTCACCATTCCATTTGTTTTGTGCCAGCCTGGTGTGCATAAGCTCAAGCAGTTCAATCTCTTTTTTCTTCGGTTTGCTTTCGAACATTGCCATCTGGCCGCCGTCTGCCCCAGACGCGGCGTAGAGCTTTTCAGCACAGCAATAGCGGCCCCGGCCTTTGGCGAGGATAAAGGAGAACTCACGATCAGAGAGGCGTCTATATAGGGGCAAATCTTTATTGATGAGCTGCTCTTGCAGGGCGACGGTGGCCGTTGAGATGACCACTTTACGATTATTGAACAGCGCAACAGGTATCACTGCCATCAAATAGGAGAGTGATTTGCCGATGCCGGTCCCCGCTTCTGCAACAATCATCCGGTTAGATTTGTGATACTCGCCACATAATGTTTTGGCGATCTCCGCGACCAAGTAGTTTTGTGCCCGGCGAGGAACGAAGTTTTCTAACTGATGTTGGAGAGATTGATAACTGTGGCGGATAGAATTTTGTATCTTACTGGCAATCATATGGGGACCTTCGCTATGGGCGACGGATGATAGCACAGTTTGCTAAACGCTACTCAGTTCACGAAATAGAATCTCAAATGACCAAATCTAGATCTCCTTCACAAAAAAAAACTGAACCTTCAAGAACTTATAATTAATTCTAATTGTAAAATATATATCACTCCAAATAATCATAATTGACAGATTTATATGCTGATATTTAATTTTATTGCCATTAAGTTTGGATTTTAAATCTAAATGTTAGCGAGTCTGGCAAGGTGTGTGGCGTAACGATATTTTTATGAACCTGGTCTAAAAAACGACAGGTTTTAATGTAACTTCATGATTTTAAATTAATTTATGTTTTTTTAGTTGTGTCTTTTAGAACATTTGACACTTGGGGGAATCTTTTGCAATCTAAACCTCGAAATTTAGTGGCGATGACATCGGACCAATAAAGAGTTTGAGTCATCTTCTAAAACATAAAGGGAACCGGATAAGGAATTCCCATTCTATAGAAAAGGCAGTGGATTATTATGAAAAAGACTCTAGTAGCTCTAGCAGTACTTATGGCGGCTTCGTCTGCTAACGCGGCGATTGAGGTGTACAACCAAGATGGTGTTTCAGTAAACCTAAAAGGTGATATTGAAGTTGTTTACCGCAACGACGTAACTGGCTCAAGCCAAATGCAGCAACGCATCGAAGACGCTGATTTCGGCTTTGACATCCGTTACATGGTAAACGATGACTGGACGGTCGGTGCATACTGGGAGTTCAACGGTTCAGAAAGCACTAACTCAGAAATCACTCGTAACGGTGATACCTATGTAGCTGCGTACCACAAGACGGCTGGCTCAATTAAATTTGGTCGCCTATGTACTGCTGCTGATGATCTAGGTATCGGCTCTGATGAAGCGTTTGGTATTGCGTCTCTTCTTGATGCAGCGACAGATGAGTGTTCTGACGAAGCTGTACGTTATGATTTTGACAACGGTGATTTCTACGCAACCCTAGGTTTCGTACAAAACAAACTTGATCAAGGCTTACTGCTTGATGGCGGTGAAATCTCTTCAGAATCCAAGCAACGTGGTTCTCAGGATACATACTACGATGCACGAGTTGGCTACCGTGTAGCTGATTTTGACCTATCTGCGTTTTTTGCCCAGTACAATGCAGACGACAGCGCAGAGCAAAAAGATGATACTGCTTACGCGTTTGAAGCTGTATACGGTGGTCTTGAAAACATCAGCCTAGCTATTGCTTACTACGCAGTTTCAGCAGACGCTGCTAACTCTGATAACAGCAACGTGTCTTTTGCTGCAGATTACAGTCTAGGTAAACTTGGCTTTGCAGCTGGTTACTCAATCGGCTCTCACGACGACAAGACTAAAGAAGCAGACCGTTGGTTCGTTAACTCAACATACGCTGTAGCACCAAACACTAAGCTTTATGCAGAAGTTGGTGGTCTAGATCAAGAAGGTGTTGATGACAACACTGGTCTAGCAATCGGTGTTGAAGCTTCTTTCTAAGCATTAAGCTTAAGAAGTTTAGGAATCATAAAGCCACCTTCGGGTGGCTTTATTTTATGTTATCCATACAAAATGACAGAGGGAAAGGATGAGAGCTTATATTTTTATGTGGTTTTTGGTGGTTGCCTCAACACATTCCAGTCATGCTGCAACGCTTACACCTAAGCGTGGAGTGAGTATTCTATATATTAATGGTCAGAGTGCAGAGAATAAGATCGGAGTGAATTCCATTAAAGAGGGTTACACACAAATTGTTGTCAGAATGGATAAAAATATGTCAAAGGGTTCTAGCGGTGACGTGTTTACTTCTAAGCCTTATGTCCTAACTTTTACTATGTCCGGTGACCAGGCTACTATTGATCATCCTGTCGCGAGAAGTTCTATGGAGGCGAGGGCTGTTTTTGAATCCCCTAATCCTGAATGGCGATTATTTATAGATGGCAATGAAGTTGAATATACACAGGGGATAATACAAGGTAAAACTGGCTTTCTACCTTTCTCTGGACTTAAGGCATCTTTGGCAGAATACAATGAGCAGCGCGGAATCTACTTCGACAAAGGTACGCTCGTCGATAAACCTGTCGCCGCCGTCAGCGCAACTGTTGTTACAGCCGCCGCTGTGACGGATATGCCTGAAGCCCCACAAGTCGCCCCTCAAGTGGTTGACACCAACAACCTCGAACAACTTAAAGCCTGGTACCTAAAATCTTCCACCGAAGAGCGCAAAGCCTTCCGCCGTTGGATGATTGATCAGGAATAAGTTGATAGTTCCTAGTTCCTAGTTCCTAGTTCCTAGTTCCTAGATTTTGGGTTTTAGGAGCTAGGACTCAGTTTGAGTTATAAAGCAACTCTCTTCGTTTAACGCATTCTCCACTGCTACCGCCAACTTCTCAATATGCTCAGGTTCGCTGATAAACGGTGGCATCATATAGATAAGACGTCCGAATGGGCGTATCCAGACGCCTTGCTCAACAAAATGCGCCTGGATGTTTTCCATATCTACCGCTGTCGTCGTCTCGACCACACCAATCGCACCGAGCCAGCGCACATCTTTGACCTTTTTATGTTTTTTTAGTCTCGGCAGCAGGGAGGAAAATTGACGTTCGATGCCCGCGACTTGTGTTTGCCATTCGCCGCTTTTTAACAACTCCATACTGGCATTCGCGACGGCGCAGGCGAGGGGGTTGCCCATAAAAGTAGGGCCGTGCATAAAGCAGCCGGCTTCGCCCGAACAGACGGTGTCAGCCACGTGGCGAGTGGTGAGCGTGGCGGATAACGTCATGTAACCGCCGGTGAGCGCTTTACCGACACAGAGGATGTCTGGCTGAACTTCGGCGTGTTCGCAGGCAAACAGCTTGCCTGTACGGCCAAATCCTGTGGCGATTTCGTCCAATATTAGTAACAAACCATAGTCGTCACACAGTTGGCGCACACCTTTTAGAAATTCTGGGTGATAAATGCGCATGCCTCCCGCACCTTGCACTATGGGCTCAAGAATGACCGCCGCTATCTCTTGATGATGATTGGCGAGCTGTTGACGAAAATCGTCCAGATCACTGGGTTGCCAAGTTTGCCAGAAGCCTGTTTGAGGCGAGCGGGCAAAAATATGTTCAGGAAGAAAGCCTTTATAAAGTGAATGCATTGAGTTGTCAGGATCGGTTACTGACATTGCCGCAAAGGTATCGCCATGGTAGCCATCTCGAAGGGTGAGAAACTTTGAGCGCGGCTCACCTTTCGCATGCCAATATTGCAGCGCCATTTTGAGGCTCACTTCCACCGCCACCGAACCAGAATCGGCCAGAAACACGTGCTCAAGATTATCCGGTGCGAGCTCAAGCAGCGCTTGACACAAGGTGATCGCCGGTTGATGGGTGATGCCGCCAAACATCACATGAGAGAGGGTGTCAATTTGCTCATGGGCGGCGCGGTTTAACACAGGGTGATTGTAGCCGTGAATCGCAGCCCACCAAGACGACATGCCATCGACCAGCTGCTCACCGCTCTCTAATTCAAGATAGACACCCTTTGCGCTACGAACAGGATAGCAGGTCAGAGGTGTGAGAGTGGAAGTGTACGGATGCCAGATATGGCGGCGATCAAAGGCGAGATCCATCAAAGCCCCTTAATAAATTAAAGTTCAAATATTAAGCAGATGTAAACCTGCATGCTTTTATTGTGTTGACAGTGCGTATGGTGTCAGTAGACTGACGAGAAATCAATCCAATAATAAAAAGGAAAGCAGGTGGAAGTACGTCATAACTGGACTGTCGAGCAAGTCCGTGCGCTCATGGAAAAGCCATTCATGGACTTAGTCTTTGAAGCGCAAACCGTCCATCGCCACTACCAGCAGGCCAATCATGTGCAGGTGAGTACCCTGCTGTCGATCAAAACCGGTGCTTGCCCGGAAGATTGCAAATATTGTCCGCAAAGTGCGCGTTACCAAACTGACATCGAAAAAGAGCGATTGATGGAAGTCGAGCGTGTACTCGATGCCGCGCAAAAAGCGAAAAACGCGGGTTCCACACGCTTCTGTATGGGCGCGGCATGGAAGAACCCCAAACAGCGCGATATGCATCATCTCACCGAGATGATCAAAGGCGTCAAAGAGATGGGGCTTGAGACCTGTATGACTCTGGGCATGTTGACGGCCGAGCAGGCGAAAGAGCTCTCACAGGCTGGTCTTGACTACTACAACCACAACTTAGATACCTCGCCTGAGTTTTACGGCAACATCATTACTACCCGTACTTATCAAGATAGACTGGACACTCTGTCACACGTGCGTGACGCAGGCATGAAGATTTGCTCCGGTGGCATTATTGGCATGGGTGAGAGCGCTAATGACCGAGCGGGCTTACTGGTTGAGCTGGCTAATCTGCCGACACACCCTGAGAGTGTGCCGATTAATATGCTCGTTAAGGTCAAAGGGACCCCACTGGAAGAGGTCGAGGACGTCGAGCCGTTTGATTTCATCCGCTTAATTGCGATTGCGCGCATTATGATGCCGCGCTCTGCAGTGCGTCTCTCTGCTGGACGTGAAAATATGAACGAGCAGATGCAAGCGCTGTGTTTTATGGCCGGGGCCAACTCGGTGTTTTATGGCTGCAAACTGCTGACTACACCAAACCCATCGGAAGACAAAGATATGCAGCTGTTCAAAAAGCTGGGCATCAACAGTCAACAGGTGTCGCAAAAGCCGGATGAAATAGAAGAGAACGATCTGCTGGATCGCGTTGTTGAACGTGTGGCAGCTCGCCCAGCCAAAGACGACTTGTTCTACGATGCCAGCGTTTGATTCTCGCGTGCGCGCTGCGCTGGCTGAGCGCCGCTCGCAGGGCTTACTGCGTCAGACACACACTTTGCACGGTGGCAATCAGGTGGAGATTGCTGATAACGAGCGCCGATACTTGAATTTTTCCAGCAACGACTATCTTGGTCTTGCGACGAACGCCACTATTGGGCAAGCCTGGCAGCAAGGCATCACCGTCTATGGCAATGGCTCTGGCGCATCGCCATTGGTGACAGGTCATGGCGGCGCGCATCAAGCGCTACAAGAGCGGCTGTGTGAATGGTTAGGTTATGAGAGAGCGGTGCTGTTCAGCTCCGGTTTTTCCGCTAATCAAGCGCTGCTATTGAGTTTACTTCAGCAAGACGATGTGCTGATTCAAGACAAACTCAACCACGCATCCTTGATGGAAGCAGGGGTACTCTGCCCTGCGACCATGAAGCGCTTTAAACACAACGATATGGCGCATTTGCGTCAGGTCTTGAATTCCATTGCTCCTGAGACTGCCACCCTTGTTGTCACCGAAGGGGTGTTTAGCATGGACGGCGATCTCGCGCCGCTCCGAGGGATCTTCGAGCTCACAGAGCAGCAGGCATGGCTTGCGGTGGATGACGCCCACGGTATCGGCGTACTCGGCGAAGGCGGACGCGGCAGCTGCCAACATGCGGGTATCAAGCCACAGGTGTTGATTGTCACCTTTGGTAAAGCGTTTGGGCTCTCTGGCGCGGCGATTCTGTGTCATGACGAATTGGCCGATTACTTGACGCAATTTGCTCGCCATTACGTTTACTCGACAGCCATGCCCGGGGCGCAAGCGGTCGCCCTGCATAAAGCGAGCGAGATCATTGAGCAGCAGCAGTGGCGCAGAGATAAGCTAGCTGAGTTGACGGCACTGTACGATCAACTGCTTAGTGACGAACCTGGATATGTGGCAACGCCGACACCGATCAAGCCTTGGCTCATTGGCGAGAGTGACGATGCGGTGGCAACCGCCTCACAGCTGAAACAGCAAGGAATATGGTTGACCGCCATTCGCCCGCCAACCGTACCCAAAGGCGGTGCGCGGCTACGCATTACTTTAACCGCCAATCATACTAAAACGCACATCCATCAGTTGGCCCAAGCCATCAAAGGCGCGAGAAAACCCACGGGACGAGGACACTCATGCACGCGGTAACGACATCTTCCCTACATCCTCTTACACATGTGAGCGTCAAAACAGTCAGCGATAAAGCAGTGAGCGATAAATCCGCCATTCGTGATGCGTTTAGCAAAGCATCCGCCACCTACGATGCCCATGCGGCTTTTCAGCGTGATGTGGGTGAGAGACTGCTTGCAAGCATGCCCAGCGATTTGAGTGGTCAAGTCGTGCTGGATGTCGGTTGCGGGACGGGGTATTTCTCTTGGCAGTTACAACAGCGCGGGGCTAAGGTGATCTGTCTTGATCTCTCTTCGGATATGCTGGCGGCCGCTAGGGCGCGCTGCGGTGACGTTAACATACTCTATCAATTAGGCGATGCCGAACAGTTGCCGCTGCAAGCGGGCAGTGTGGATTACGTGTTCTCAAGCTTGGCTTTGCAGTGGTGCGAGGACTTGGCTCTGCCACTTAAAGAAATGCGCCGCGTAGTGAAAAAGGGCGGTGAGATTGTGTTTTCGACTTTGCTGGATGGATCGCTCGATGAGTTGAAAAGCGCATGGCGCAATATTGATTCATATCAACACGTTAATGATTTTATTACCGTCAATCAGTTAAAACTTGCGTTAGCGCAATCTGAATCACTCAACCATCATCTAGACTTGCCCGCTGTCACAGTGTGGTATGAGACTGCTTTTTCTCTAATGCGTGATTTAAAGGGCATTGGCGCAAACCATGTGAGCGGTCGCTCACCGGGACTCATGAGTCGCCAAACGCTTAGAAAGTTAGAGCAAGCGTACCAGGTATTTCAAAACCAAGAGGGGTTGTTACCCGCAACTTATCAGGTTTGTTTAGGGGTTATACATCGATGATTGATGCTTTTTTTATTGCTGGTACGGATACCGATGTAGGCAAAACGGTTGCTTCTAAAGCAATCCTCAACGCTTTAGCCGAGAAAGGAATGAAGACAATTGGCTATAAGCCGGTTGCGGCTGGAAGCGAACAGACAGAATTTGGACTGCGTAACTCAGACGCGCTCTATTTACAGAGCGCTGCAACGTTGGATGTCGCTTATGAAGACGTCAACCCGTATGCGTTAGAGCTGCCTGCATCACCACATATTGCGGCGCAGCGCGAAAATGTGACGATTGATTACGCGGTGCTGAGCGATAAGTTAGCGCAACACAAGCAAAATGCGCAGATGGTCCTTGTCGAAGGCGCGGGCGGCTGGCGCGTACCAGTGTCCGAAAGTGACTGTTTGTCGACTTGGGTCGTGCAAGAAAAGCTGCCGGTGGTACTGGTGGTGGGTATTAAGTTGGGCTGTTTGAGTCACGCGATGTTGACGTTAGATGCCATCAAAGCCGATGGTCTTGACGTCATTGGTTGGGTTGCAAACCGCGTCAACCCGGGCACAGAGCATTATCGTGACATCATTGAAATGCTTGAGAACAAGATTGACGCACCTAAAATCGGCGAGATTCCGTACGTGCCGAGCGTCAAACGCAAAGATTTGGCAAAATACATCAATGTTGAGCCGTTGATTGCTGGCGCGACGTCACCCTTGTTAGAAGCGTGATCGGTTTTAGGCGATAACAGCAATGAAGAAACAAAAAGGGCAGCCGTGTGGCTGCCCTTTCTCGTTGCGTCGTTATTCGATGCGTTTATATCGTTGCCGTTTATTGCTCTTCGTTTAGCCCCAGCATGGCTTGTTGCATTTCCATTGCGTGGTTCTGCGCTGATTGGCCCAAGGCTAATCCCAGTTGTTGTTTGGCCTCATCCTCAGACAATCCTAAGTGACAACGAAGCATATCAATAGCCATTTGATAGTTGTTAGTTTCAACCATGATGTCGTTCCCTTATCCATGGAAGTGAAAATCTGTTTGAAATCTACCATGAAACCAAGATGCAGCAATAAGACCAAAGTCTAATGGTGTTTAGTTAGCCTGTTGAATGATTCAAGATAGAGGTAAAAAAGTGCTGTGACATCAAATGTTTCAATTTGCCACTTAACGTTATTGAGAAAAGGAATACACTCTCTTTATCCCTGATAAATTGTGGGGTGCGTCATACTTAGCCTGAAATAAATCCTATGCTAGGTATTGATATTGAGTCAATGTGCCCACAGTTCATTTACAACAGGTCATTCGTAACAGTTCATTCAGAGCAGGCGATGGACCTGTTCACTGTCAGCTTTTGCGTGGAGAAGAGTAAATAATGAAGCGTGTCATGTTATTTCTAGCGACCAACTTAGCCGTTATCCTTGTGCTGAGTGTGGTGCTTAATATCGTTTATGCGACCACCGGTTTGCAGCCAGGTAGTCTATCGGGCTTGCTGGTGATGGCAGCGGTATTTGGTTTCGGCGGTTCGTTCATTTCTCTCTTGATGTCTAAGAGTATGGCGCTTCGCTCTGTGGGTGGTATGGTGATTGAAAGCCCACGTAACGAAACAGAGCACTGGCTGCTTGAAACTGTAAAGCGTCAATCTGACCAAGTGGGCATAGGGATGCCAACGGTGGCCATTTATGACTCTCCTGATATTAATGCTTTTGCGACAGGCGCTAAGCGTGATGACTCTCTGGTTGCGGTATCGACCGGTCTTTTGCACAACATGACCCGCGATGAAGCGGAAGCCGTGTTGGCACACGAAGTGAGTCACATTGCCAATGGTGATATGGTCACCATGACCTTGATGCAAGGTGTGGTGAATACCTTCGTGATCTTCTTGTCACGCTTTATTGCCAATATCGTCTCGTCGAACCGTGACGAAGAGGGAGGCAGTAGCATGATGGTTTACTTCGGCGTCTCTATGGTGTTGGAATTGGTGTTTGGTTTCCTCGCGAGCTTTATTACCATGTGGTACAGCCGTCACCGTGAGTTCCACGCCGATGCGGGTGCGGCGAATTTGGTTGGCAAACACAAGATGATTGCCGCACTTGAGCGCCTTAAAGTGAGCCACGAGTCTCAACTCGAAGGATCGATGATGGCCTTTGGTATTAACGGTAAACGTTCAATGACCGAACTGCTCATGAGCCACCCTCCACTGGATAAGCGCATCGCCGCCCTGCGCAACTCATAACGCTTATCTCGTCATAAAGACAACTTAATTGACTGAAAAGGCTTGGTTTATCACCAAGCCTTTTTTTGATCTTATTCGCTAAGCAGACGTACAACCTGGTAGTAAAAAGTTGTACAAAAAATAATTTGTACAACTTTTAATGTTCAACTAAGGTTATATAAGTTGTACATTAAATAAAAATGTATAACTTGTGTGAATGTAAGATGGAGGCGAAATGGACGTCCAGTCAGTCGGCAATATCTATCAGCAACTCGATAAGCATAATCTGGTGTTGCTTGAGCAGGTCTATCACCAAAATGTGGTATTTGAAGATGCCGCTCATCGAATGGAAGGCTGGCCTGAGCTTGAGAGCTACTTCCAGTCGCTTTATAGCAATGTCCAGCGCTGCGAGTTTGATATTCAGCACGCCCAACAAAGTGGCGATATGGGTTTTTTAACTTGGGTGATGACGTTGGAGCACCCCAAATTGTCCAAAGGCAAGCCTGTTGCTGTCAATGGTGTGTCTCATCTTAAATTTTCCGATGGCAAAGTGATTTACCATCGCGACTATTTCGACCTTGGTGAAATGTTGTACGAGAACCTGCCTATTTTGGGTAGTGTCATTAAATCGATCAAACAGAGGCTCGGACAATGAAGACCGTTCTCATCACGGGGGCGACCTCAGGCATCGGCAAGCAACTGGCGATAGATTACGCTCGCGACCACTGGCAGGTAATCGCTTGCGGTAGAAACGAGCAAGCGCTCGCAGAGCTGGCGCAACAATTTGAGACGATAACGCCGCTGCGGTTTGATGTCACCGATCTTGCGCAGACCACTCAAGCCATCGACTCTCTCGAGAACACACCGGACTTATGGCTACTCAGCGCCGGAGATTGTGAGTACATCGATGATGGTGTGATGGATGCTGCTCTGTTTGAGCGCATTGTTGCGATTAATGTGATGGGGGTGGTCAATCTTGTCACCGCCGCGCAATCGCGTTTTTCTCCAGGACAACGTGTCGCGATTCTGGGATCGATCGCCAGTGAAGTCGCCTTGCCAAGGGCAGAAGCTTATGGCGCCTCGAAAGCGGCGGTTAGCTATCTCGCCCGCACGCTGCAGCTGGATCTCAAGCCCAAAGGCGTTGATGTCACAATCATTTTTCCAGGCTTTGTCAAAACGCCGCTCACGGACAAAAACACGTTTGATATGCCGATGATGGTTTCGGTGCAATCGGCATCGGACTCGATTCGACGAGGTTTGGAAAAGGGGGTGTCGACGCTCTATTTCCCCAAACGATTCACCACGCTACTGCGCGTGTTTGGCGCGTTGCCTTATCGTTGGCAAACCGCGCTGGTCAGCCGACTACTTGGCTCGCGTTGAACGCATTCGCGGCATAGATAACAGGATAGGGAACAAGGATAACAACAATGAAAATAGCAATCATCGGCTCGGGTATTTCAGGTTTAACCTGTGCTTACTACCTACACCCAAACCACGACATCACCGTGTTTGAAGCCAACGACTATGTGGGGGGGCATACCGCCACGGTGGATGTGGAGGTTGAAGGACGCACCTACGCGGTAGATACCGGCTTTATTGTTTACAACGATCGCACTTACCCCAATTTCATCCAGTTGATGCAGGAGATTGGCGTGCGTGGCAGACCGAGCCAGATGAGCTTCAGTGTGAGAAACGACGACAATGGACTGGAGTATAACGGCCACACACTCACGACCTTGTTTGCCCAGAAGCGAAACTGGCTTCGCCCGAAGTTCTATCGTTTTATTTTCGAGATTTTGCGCTTCAACCGTTTAGTGAAAGCGCAAGCACAGGCCAGTCAAGAGAGTGCTCTGACCCTTGGCGAGTTTCTTACTCAGCATGAATTCAGTGACTATTTTTGTACGAACTATATTTTGCCGATGGGCGCCGCGATTTGGTCTTCAACGTTGGCGGATATGCGCGCTTTCCCACTCGGTTTCTTCGCCCGCTTTTTCCTCAATCACGGCTTGCTGGACGTCACCAACCGCCCGCAATGGTATGTGATTGAGGGAGGATCGCGTGAGTATATTGCCCCGCTGACCAAAGGCTTCAAAGAGAGAATTCGTTTGAACACGCCTGTCACTCGTGTCACGCGTGATTCGGCAGGCGTGACGATTCATTATGTTGACCGAAGCGCGACGCAAAGCGAGCAGCGCCAGTCTGAACGTTTCGATCAGGTTATTTTTGCTTGTCACAGTGATCAAGCCCTCGCGATGTTGGCTGATGCGAGTGAAAGCGAAACCTCAGTGCTGAGCCATCTGGCCTATCAAGCCAACGAAGTGATTTTGCATACAGACGAGGCGTTGCTGCCGACTCGTAAGGCAGCATGGGCGTCTTGGAACTACTGGATTGAAGGTGGAGACGGCCAGCACACTCGCGCCCCAACGCTGACTTACAACATGAACATTCTTCAGCACATTGAAGCGCCGGTGACCTTTTGCGTTTCACTCAACAGCTCACAGCATATCGAGCCGAGTAAAGTGCTGCGAACCTTCAATTATCATCATCCAGTGTTCAATACCGAATCTCTCAACGCCCAGGGTCGCAGAGAGGAAGTCAACGGGCAAAGTCAAACCTGGTTTTGCGGTGCTTACTGGTACAACGGATTCCACGAGGACGGTGTACGCAGCGCCCTGGATGTGGTTCGCGGTATAGAAGCACTCGCGCAGACGACACGAGGAGCCGCCTAAATGACAGTCGCTTTGCGCAGTGCACTGCTGGTGGGGGATGTGAGACATCGGCGTTTTTCGCCCATCTCACACAGTCTCAATTATCCGCTCTTTATGCCGTGCATCGATTTGGATGAGCTAGAGGTGCTGGAGCGCAGAGTCTGGGCATTTGGTACACGCTGGTGGCACTGGGCGAGATTCAAACGCAGTGACTATGTTGGCGAGGGAAGTCTCAAGGTGGCGGTGCAAGACAAAGTCGAAGCGCTGACGGGTGTTACCCTGCGAGGGCGCGTTGAAGCCGTCCTCCATCTTAGGTACCTCGGGATTTACTTCAGCCCGGTCAATTTTTACTACCTTTATGATGAACAAGGGCAATGGCGCTACTTATTGGCAGAGGTCTCCAACACGCCTTGGAACGAGCGCCATTACTACGCGGTGGATGCCAATGATGCCAACACTTGGCGTCATGATAAGGCTTTTCATGTGTCACCGTTTAACCCAATTAAACAGACTTATGTATGGCGCCTCAAACCGCTTACTGAGTCTCTGTTTGTTCATCTTGAATGTCATAGTAATGGGGAGGAGACAACGCCAACTAAGGTGTTTGATGCCACGATGGCGATGCGCAAACAGCCTCTAACCTCCACTCAACTCGCTAAGCGATTGATCGCAACGCCGATTATGGCAGTAAAAGTGGTGATAGGTATTTATTGGCACGCGTTGAAACTGTGGGTGAAAGGGGCGCCTTTTTACTCCCATCCCGGTTCGCAAGAACCCGGCTACCAAGACAAAGAGACCAACAGCTAGTCAAGGCGTATAGCCATCTAAAACCCTAGCACCTAAAACAAAGACAAATTTACGCACAAAACAGAGTCCGCCGGACATGTTGCAAGGAGCAAAGAGAACAATGAATTCGCAAGTAATGCCCATACCAAGAGCGCTGACCACTGTGCAAAAAACGGCGCGTAATCTCGCCTTTTCGACTCTGTCCCATCTGCAGGTCGGGACATTGACCATACGAGAAGTGTTTAGCGACAGTGATGGCAGTCAAAGACAAGAGACGTTTGGTCAGCATCACGGATCCAATCAGCATTTAGATAATGGACCCAATGCTATTGTTGAAGTTAAGCACCCCGGCTTTTACGCGCGTCTACTCAAGGGCGGCAGCATTGCAGCGGGTGAAGCCTATATGGATGGCTGGTGGGACAGCCCAAACCTGACCCAAGTAATGGAGTTGATGGCGAAGAACTTATCCGCGTTGGATGCCTTGGAAAGTCGCAGCAGTTTACTGTCTAAAATCCTCTATAAGCTCGGGCATTGGTTAAATCGCAATACGGTTGAGAAGGCGCAGAAGAACATTGAAGCGCACTATGACTTGAGCAACGAGTTATATCAAACCTTCCTCGATAAAGAGATGCTCTACTCTTCAGCGCTGTTTACCGACCCAAGTGACTCATTAGAGCAAGCGCAAATCAATAAGATGGAGCGGCTCTGTCAGGAATTACAGCTCAGCGAGCAAGACCGAGTGATTGAAATCGGCACTGGTTGGGGCGCGATGGCCATCTACATGGCGACGACCTACGGCTGCCATGTCACCACAACCACTATCTCTGAGCAACAATATCGATACGCCGCGAGCCGGATAGAAGCACTTGGCTTACAGGATAACATTACCTTACTTAAGCAAGATTATCGTCTGCTTGAGGGGGAGTTCGATAAATTGGTCTCTATCGAGATGATAGAGGCCGTCGGCAAACAGTATCTGCGCTCTTATATTGAGAAATGTCAGTCTTTACTGCGCCCAGGTGGATTGATGGCGATTCAAGCGATCACCATTGCCGATCAGCGTTATGACTATTACAGCGACAATGTGGATTTTATCCAGAAATACATCTTCCCAGGAGGCTTTCTGCCATCCATCACGGCTTTGACACAAACCACCACCAAACACAGTGATTTGGTGCTGCGAAACCTTTTCGATATTGGTCAGGACTACGCGCAAACGCTCAATCACTGGCATAGGCGTTTTAATGGTTCGCTGGCGCGCGTCAAACACTTAGGGTTTGATGAGCGTTTTATTCGCATGTGGAACTACTACTTCTGCTATTGCGAAGGGGGCTTTAAAGCCAAGAGCATCAGCACCGTTCATATGACATTTCAGCGACCATAACTGATGACTCGTTTACTGCTGATATCGAGTTGGTTTCAAGCGCTTTGGCTGCTCGCAGTATTAGGCAATGAGGCGTGGCAATGGTGGTTGGTTGCGCTGGTGGTGGCGACTTATGCGGTCACGATAGGGGTGTCAGCTAAGCCGTTGCCTTTGAGTTTTGTTGGTATCGTTTTCGTTGTTGGCATTGGCATCGACAGTGTCAATATGCTTGCGGGGGTACTGCGGTTCGAGTACGCGATGCATTCAACTTGGTTGATACCGATTTGGCTATCGGCGCTTTGGGCGATATTCATCTGGTACAGCACTTTTTTGTTGCCCTTGGTGAACACATACCCCAGTTGGATCGTAACAGTGATAGGAGGGCTCTCGGGCGCTCTGAGTTATTGGGCGGGAGAACGGCTTGGCGCGGTGGAATTCGGCTATCCTCCCACACTCAGTTTACTGATTCTTTTTGGTCAGTGGATGGTGGTGATAGGTTTGATGTTAAGGATATACGGCAATGAAAAAGACCATGACATTCCTGTTTAGCGTGCTGTGCTTGTCTCAATACGCGCACGCCTCCATTTCAGCGGGACACGTTTCAGGGGGTGATAATGAACAGACGCAGAGTGCGCTATGGTCACAGTGGCCGGTGGTCGGTCAGGCGCAGCTCTCCATGCTCTTTTTTGATATCTATCAGTCGGAGTTACGCGCGCCCAATGGCCAATACCGCGAAAGTGACGATGTGACGCCGCACCCACTCGCGCTCTCGATTACTTATCAGCGTAACATCAGCCAAGATCAGTTACTCAATGCCACTATGGAGCAGTGGCAAAAACTCGGCTATCAAGAAGAGGTTGCTCAAGGTTGGTTGACTCGTTTGGCCAAGGTTTTCCCCAATATCGAACAGGGGCATAACTTAACGTATGTGACCAACGGTCAAGTGGGTGAGTTTTATTACACGCGTCAGGCGGATACGCAGCGCATTGGTATTATCGACGATGAAGCCTTTAATGATGCATTTGTCTCAATATGGCTTTCACCCAACACTGACTACCCAAGATTGCGTCAACAACTGATAGGAAAGCAGCGATGATAGCTCGTTTAGGTGCTCGTTTAGCGGCGATACTCATGAGTGTCGTATTGGTGGGGTGTAGCGCCGATATTGATGACTACCAAACCAGCAGTCCAGCGTTTGATTTGTTCGACTATTTTCAAGGCGAAACCCACGCGTGGGGGATGGTGCAAGACTATACAGATAAACAGACTCGGCGTTTTTTTGTCACTATTGATGGAACCGTAGAGGGTGACACGTTAACGCTCGTGGAAGATTTTCGTTTTGATGATGGCGAGTTGAGTCAGCGTATCTGGACGATAAAACGCAGTGACGCTGGCCACTACACCGGACAAGCCGATGACATCATCGGTACCGCCCGCGGAAGAGAAGTCGGTAATGCGCTGCAATGGCAATATGATTTTGAACTGCAATTGGATAACGGCAGTGTGTCGGTCAGTTTTGACGATTGGCTATATCGACAAGATGAACGACACGTGTTCAACCTGACCAAGATAAAGAAATGGGGGATGGAAGTGGGACAAATTACGCTCTTTTTCCAAAAGCAGTCGGTGCCTTAAACAGTCCTCATCTCTAAGCGACGTTCATATACTCTGAAATGAAAAAGACTTTGCCGAGGCAAAGTCTTTTGATTTTTGCATCCAAGGATGCTCGCTTACAGTTTGTCAGTCAGCTCGATGGCTTGACCAATGTAGTTCGCAGGTGTCATCTCTTTCAGACGCACTTTTTCGTGCTCTGGAAGCTCTAGACCGTCGATGAAATGACGCATTGCTTCACCATCAACGCGCTTACCACGAGTGAGCTCTTTTAGCTTCTCGTATGGCTTCTCAATACCGTAACGACGCATAACGGTTTGCACAGGCTCAGCAAGCACTTCCCAGTTTTTGTCTAGCTCAGCAAGCAGGGCTTCACGGTTCACTTCCAGTTTGCTGATGCCTTTTAGGGTCGACGTGTACGCAATGATTGCATAACCCACACCCACACCAAGGTTACGTAGCACGGTAGAATCCGTTAGGTCACGTTGCCAACGAGAGATAGGCAGTTTTTGTGCTAGGTGGCCAAATACCGCGTTCGCTAAACCCAGGTTGCCTTCAGAGTTTTCAAAGTCGATAGGGTTCACTTTGTGCGGCATAGTTGAAGAACCAATTTCACCAGCGATGGTTTTTTGCTTGAAGTGACCCAGTGCGATGTAACCCCAAACGTCACGATCGAAATCGATAAGGATGGTGTTGAAACGTGCGATGGCATCAAACAGTTCTGCGATGTAATCGTGCGGTTCGATCTGCGTCGTGTATGGGTTCCACGTTACGCCAAGAGATTGCGTAATGAACTCTTCAGAGAACTGGTGCCAATCAAGCTCAGGGTAGGCGGAGAGATGCGCGTTGTAGTTACCCACTGCACCGTTGATTTTCGCGAGAATCTCAACATTTTCAATCTGCTTGTATTGACGCTCCATACGGTACGCCACGTTCGCCATCTCTTTACCCATAGTGGTCGGTGATGCTGGTTGACCGTGAGTACGAGAGAGCAGCGGGATGTCGCGGTACTCGACAGCCAATGCTTTGATCGCATCAATGATATTTTTGATTTCAGGAAGAATCACGCTGTCACGCGCTTCTTTAAGCATAAGAGCGTGAGAGGTGTTGTTGATGTCTTCTGACGTACATGCAAAGTGAATGAATTCGTTCACGGCATGCAGTTCAGGAACGCCCGCGACTTTCTCTTTAAGGAAATACTCAACGGCTTTGACGTCGTGGTTGGTGGTGCGCTCAATCTCTTTGATGCGAGCTGCGTCCTCTTCTGAGAAGTTGGCCGCTAGGTCATCAAGGAACTGGTTCGCTTCTGCACTGAAGGCAGGAACTTCTGCGATGGCATCGGTTGCTGCGAGCTTTTGTAACCAACGAATTTCAACGATAGAGCGGTACTTTAGTAGACCAAACTCACTAAAGATGCTGCGAAGTGCAATTGTCTTGCTACCGTAACGGCCGTCTACGGGTGAAACAGCAGTCAGTGCTGACAGTTCCATGATGTTCTCCTGAATTGGGTTTTAAATCTGGTGAGCTTTATACCAATAACTCTGGCAATTGTCACGAATATTGCGCAAACGTTTGCGCTATTCTTATCCGACAGAGAAAAAATAAGCTCGCCGAGTGGCGAGCCAAGATTCTCTATGACGTATTTTACATTCTGGCGAGCAAAATTTGTGCTTGCTCCACCATCTTCTTGCGTCCAAATATAAGGTGGCGACGTTTGCCGCCCACTTGACGCCATAGCACGGCACTACGAATGCCAGAGAGCAATAAGGCACGCACTTTGTGCTGGTTGCTAGTCTGCTGTAATACGGACGGTGTGCCAGTGACCTGAATACGCGGACCCACTGGACTGATGACATCGAGGTAGACGCTGGCAAGGTTGCTGATCATCTGTTCGCTGTGTAGGTCAAAGTGCTCGAGTTGGCGCTCCAACATTTGGATGCGATCGCCAAGCTGAGACATCGAGTCGCGGCGGGCGCTGAGTTTACGTTCAAGCGCCATGAGACTGATGATGTAACGTGTGATTTCGCTGCCTGCTGGCGTGCTATCGATCCCTTTGACTAAACACTCAAGCCCCAGTTTAAGATCGGATTCACGACCATACACCGCCACTGTGTTGCTTGGATTGGTGTTTAAGACCGCTTTTAACGAGGTTTCGAACGCGTCATTGTCACAGTAACCGTTCTTCGCCACTTGTTGAACCAAAGCGACGGCCTGGCAAATACCGGCAAAGGCGATGGTGCGGTCATAGAGTGCATTAGCCACCGAATCGTACTCCTATCAATAAACTGTTGATTACAGACTTGCTGTCCATTACAGACGCTGTTCGATGATGCCGCCACCTAAGCACACATCACCATCATAAAATACCGCGGATTGCCCTGGGGTCACCGCTACTTGAGGCTCATCAAAGATCACCTTGATGTTCTCATCATCGATAGGCGTGATGGTACAAGCGATGTCGGTTTGGCGATAGCGGGTTTTTACCGTGCATTGGATTGGCTCGCGAATCGGTGTGCGATCGACCCAATGTAACTGTGAAGCCACTAAACCCTCAGACTTGAGCAGTGGGTGATCTGCACCTTGCACAGCAATTAACACATTGCGTTTCAGATCTTTGTCTGCCACATACCAAGGGTCTTCGTTACCGCCGCCGCCTTTTTGACCGCCAATGTGTAGTCCTTTGCGCTGGCCTAGCGTGTGGTACATCAAACCTTGGTGTTCGCCAATCACTTTGCCTTCAGGTGTTTCGATTTTACCGGGTTGCGCAGGTAGATAGCGAGATAAGAAATCGGTAAATTTGCGCTCACCAATAAAACAGATCCCGGTAGAATCTTTTTTCTTGGCGGTGATCAAATCTTGCTCTTCGGCGATGCGTCGCACTTCCGGCTTTTCAAGCTCGCCAACAGGGAATAGGCTACGGGCCACTTGGTCACTGCTTAGTGTATAGAGAAAGTAGCTTTGATCTTTGTTGCCATCTAATCCACGCAGCATCTTAGGTGCTTCACCATTGTCAGGGAAGGTGCGGCGCACGTAATGACCCATCGCAATGTAGTCGGCGTCGAGCACTTCGTCGGCGAATTCCAAGAATGCTTTAAATTTGATCTCTTTGTTGCAGAGAATATCCGGGTTCGGCGTGCGACCCGCTTTGTATTCCGCCAAAAAGTATTCGAATACGTTATCCCAGTACTCGGCAGCAAAGTTAATGGTGTGCAGGTGGATGCCCAACTTGTCACACACCGCTTGCGCATCGGCGAGATCTTCTGCTGCTGTACAGTATTCTTCGTTGTCGTCTTCTTCCCAGTTCTTCATGAACAAGCCTTCAACCTGATAGCCTTGTTGCTTTAACAGGTAGGCAGAAACGGACGAATCTACACCGCCAGACATACCGACGATGACTTTCTTTTTACTGTTGTCAGTACAGTTTTCAGACATTAGGTCACACCACTCAATTTAACTGGATGCAAATTCTAGCAGAAAGCCGGTAGCGGTGACAGATCCGAGATCGAAATCACACCGATGCTTTTCAGCTTGTTCTCGCTAGGTTGTTATGCAGCCCATAGTTCGACAAAAAGAGCCCAAGTTATCGGCTAAACACGGCAATGTACCTCGCGTAAATATCACAACATATCGGTTGATTGCGTTGATGGTCATTACGTCGACAGTTAGCAAGGATATCGTTGGGTAATGCAGGGTTAGTTGTGGCATAGTGGGCGAAATTCAAGAGTCCTAGGCTCATCTATCTCATTATTAAGTGAACTCCTCATGACTGAAAACCAAGACGAACTGTTGCAAGAAACGCAACTTATTGAAGTGATTGAAAACCAACTGCAAGATGGCAACCCCATCAAAGTGAAAGAAACGTTAATGCGTTTGATGATGACCGGCACAGCAAGAGACGAAGCGATTGCCATGATGGCTTGCGCAGTCTCAATAGAAATTTTTGATGTGATGAAAAACGATGGTGAGTTTAATCTTAAACGCTATTCCGAGCACTTGGATTTGTTGCCAGATTTGAGTTTTATGGAAGGTGAATAAGCCGCCGCTCATCGTTATCGACGTTGCGCCAGGTTAAATGCGCGAGCAAACGTTTGCTATACTAGCGGGAGTTGCCGCGCTAATAAGGGCGCGGTAGAATCGCGCCACTTTTTATCCCTTACTTTACTCTGATTATGAAATTTCCCGGCCAACGCAAATCCAAACATTACTTCCCGGTTCATGCTCGCGATCCTTTAGTGACTCAAGCGCAGGACAGCAAGAAAATGTCCCGCACCCACATTATTGGTATAGACCAAACCCTGGTGGATATTGAAGCCAAAGTGTGCAGCTCGCTCATCGAAAAATACCAGTTAAGTAAGGGACACTCACTGGTGATTGATGATGCGACGGCCGAAGCGTTATACGACGAACTTAAGCGCGATGATTTGATCACCAATGAATACGCGGGTGGCACGATTGGCAATACCTTGCACAACTATTCTGTGTTGGCGGATGACCGTTCGACGCTACTTGGTGTCATGAGTCAGGACATCAAGATCGGCAGTTACGGCTATCGTTATTTGTGCAATACCTCCAGTCGAATGGACTTGAATTATCTGCAAGGTGTCGACGGCGCAATTGGACGCTGCTTCGCGCTGATCACCGAAGATGGTGAGCGTACCTTTGCTATTAGTGAAGGGCAGATGAACCAGCTTAAACCAGAGAGCATTCCAGAAAAAATCTTTAAAAATGCCTCTGCACTGGTGTTGACTGCGTATTTGGTGCGCTGCAAAGCGGGCGATCCGATGCCAGAAGCGACCATGCGCGCTATTGAGTACGCGAAAAAGCACGATGTGCCGGTCGTTCTCACGCTAGGGACTAAGTTTGTCATCCAAGATGATCCGCAGTTTTGGCAGCAATTTTTGCACGAGCATGTCACCGTTGTGGCGATGAATGAAGATGAGGCGCATGCGCTCACTGGGGAGAGCGACCCGCTTGCGGCATCAGACAAAGCCTTGGAGTGGGTAGATTTGGTGCTATGTACTGCTGGGCCACTTGGCTTGTTTATGGCTGGTTATACCGAAGACGCAGCCAAACGTGAAACGTCATTGCCTTTGTTGCCAGGTAGTATTGCGGAATTCAATCGTTATGAATTTAGCCGACCTGCATTAAAAGATAATTGCGATCAAGCGATCAAAGTATATTCTCATATTTCACCATACATGGGTGGTCCGGAGAAAATTAAAAACACTAATGGTGCCGGTGATGCAGCATTGTCTGCGTTGCTACACGATATGGCCGCGAATAAATACCACAAAGAAAATGTGCCCAACTCGAGTAAACACGCGCACGCGTTTTTAACTTACTCTTCTTTTTCACAAGTGTGTAAGTATTCTAACCGTGCCAGTTATGAGGTATTGGTTCAGCACTCTCCACGTCTTTCGAAAGGTTTACCTGAACGAGAAGATAGCTTGGAAGAAGCCTACTGGGAACGATAAACGAAAAAAGCGCCGACAGGCGCTTTTTTTTTGAACTAACTTGCATCGAAAGTTAGATCAGGAAATCTTCTAGGCTCTTGCCTGCATCCAATTGCTGTTGAATAGCAGATGGGGTGCGACCTTGACCTGTCCAAGTTTTAGTTTCACCGCTTGCATCCACATATTTATATTTTGGTGGACGAGGTGCACGTTTCGATTTTGTTTTGGTTTTTGTTTCACCAGCAAGCGCAGAGTAAAGGGCATCAATATCGATACCTTCTTTAGAAATTTGCTCAGCAATGGCAGCAAGTTTGGCTTCTTGCTCAGCCGCTGCTGCACGCTGTGCTTCTTCCTCTTCTTTACGCTCAGTAAAGACTGTCGTTAATTTGCTTAGGGCGTCTTCCAGTTGCTCAAGAGTCAGTTCACGTGCTGCTGCACGAAGACTACGAATATTTAACAGTGTTTTTGTTAGTTCAGACATAACATCTCTCATTGTTATCTTATTTAAGAGTATTTCTTAAATACTAATCCTGATATTTAAACATTACAATCCATTCTTAGCAGAATGCGATAAATTTATTGTTACTGTCAGCCAAATTTACCTTTTTTACTTTATTGCTCCAGTCATTCGGCTAAGTCCTGTTTCGACTCTCGGATTTAATAATAGAGTTTCATATCTATTATTAAACGTTTCTGATCCCGATGGCACGGTTTAGATAAAAGTCACCGACATCAGCATGAGAGCGAATTTGCCTGAAGACTGGCTTTATAATGTGGATATAGTTCGACGTGGCTACTTCAGTACGCTTTCTTTTACCATTGCGATCACTGCTCATATTCCAAGTACGAAAAAGTGCTAACTATTTTCCTTTCAGCCTCAATCAAGTTTTTAACCTTACCGGACGTTAAACGTCAGCACAGTGTGAATTGTCACCAAATTGAGAGTTGGCTTCCCGTTTGTACCATCGCTAAGCAATAAAAGTGACAACAAAACGAGCCAAATTGTTGAAATGCAGTTTTAGATGGGTACAATGGCGCCACCTAATGCATGACTACAGTAAAACCTTTGTTAATTTGATGTTTCATTGGTTGATTGTTTTGGTTGTGCGGTAGAGGAGCGGAATAAAATAGTAGCGTTTGTTGGGGTGATGCCAATGAGCATGCGTGAAAGGTTATCTCGCCGAAGTGGGCTTCCATATCAAAGGAGTTCGCTGGGGTTAGTCTCGAAAGGGCTAACACTGCCATAGTCTATAATGTGTAAAACTATGGAGCGCTACTGTAGGGTTGGGTGAAGTGTCTACTTCCCTGTCGCTAAGTTCAACATTATCAACGGCCGCGTGCGGTTGACTAATCTGCAGTAGATCTCTAACCATTTATTACTGGTTTTTGAAGATCATGAATTTAATTGATTTTGCCTCATCTCCTTTATCTCTTTTGCCACCACTCGTGGCGTTGAGTCTTGCGATCATTACGCGTCGCGTTCTTGTGTCTCTTGGTGTGGGTATCGTTTTAGGTGCCGTATTGCTTAACGACTATTCGTTTGCGAGTGCATCGGGTTATCTTGCGTCAACCGTATCGGGCGTTTTCGTAGAAGATGGCGGCCTCAATACTTGGAATATGAGTATTGTCGGCTTCTTGCTTTTACTCGGTATGATGACAGCACTGCTGACGCTGTCAGGCGGCACTCGCGCGTTTGCTGAATGGGCGCAGTCTCGTGTGAAAAGTAAGCGCGGTTCAAAACTGCTTGCTGCGTTTTTGGGCGTGTTCATTTTTGTCGATGATTACTTTAACAGCTTGGCGGTGGGCGCGATTTCTCGCCCTGTCACGGACCGTTTTTACGTCTCTCGCTCTAAGCTGGCTTACATTCTCGATTCGACCGCTGCCCCTATGTGTGTCTTGATGCCTGCATCAAGCTGGGGTGCCTACATTATGACCATCATTGGTGGCATCTTAGTCTCTCATGGCATCACAGAGTATTCCGCTTTGGGCGCTTACGTGCGTTTGATTCCGATGAACTTCTATGCGGTGTTTGCGCTGTTGATGGTGTTTGCTGTGGCTTGGTTTGGTCTCGATATCGGTAAGATGCGCAGCCATGAAATTGCGGCGTCTCAAGGCCGCGGTTTTGACAAAGATGCAGAGAACGACACCAAAGAAGCGCACGAGCTCAATGAAGAGCTGGATATTCGCGAAAGCGAAGGCGGACGCGTTCTTGATTTGGTTTTGCCTATCGTGCTGTTAATCATTGCAACGGTAGCGGCCATGCTTTACACCGGTGGTCAGGCGCTTAAAGCGGATGGCGAAGCGTTTAATCTGCTGGGCGCTTTTGAAAACACCGATGTGGGTTTGTCTTTGATCTACGGTGGTATTGTAGGTTTGGCAACCGCACTGTTTACGGTGGTTAAGCAACGCATTGCGACCATCGAAATTGCTCGTACACTGTGGATTGGTGCGCGCTCAATGTTTGGTGCGATCCTCATTCTAGTCTTCGCGTGGACCATTGGTAGCGTGATTGGTGACATGAACACGGGTAAATACCTGTCAACGCTGGCGCAAGGTAGCATCAACCCACATTGGTTGCCGGTTATCCTGTTCTTGCTCTCGGGCTTGATGGCGTTCTCGACCGGTACCTCTTGGGGTACATTCGGTATCATGTTGCCGATTGCGGGTGATATGGCTGGAGCGACAGATATTGCCTTGATGTTGCCAATGCTGAGTGCGGTGCTCGCAGGTTCGGTCTTTGGTGATCACTGCTCACCGATTTCGGATACCACGATTTTGTCTTCGACGGGGGCTCGTTGTAATCACATTGATCACGTCTCGACTCAGTTACCTTATGCGTTATCTGTGGCGGCGATCTCTTGTATGGGCTTTATCACTCTTGGTATGACGGCATCGGTCGGTCTCTCATTTGCGGTCGCCAGCGTGGCGTTTGTAGCGGTGTGCGCGGTGCTTTCAATGATGTCTAAATCGAAGCTAGCGAGCTGTGCAACGTCATAAAACGATAGACAGTTGGTATCTAACTGACAGATTCTATTGATTATTTTAAGGAGGCTTTGGCCTCCTTTCTTATTTGTATTAGACAAATAAGAAAAAGTTGAAATTAAAGGTTGAAAAGATCCCTGAGCTTGGTTAGTGTGGTTAGCAACCAAGCGAGCTAAGAGAGCTTTATCAGTATGCGCAATTTTGTAATGAACATTCATCATCACCATCACCCAATCTAGTCTTTCGGGAGATGTGCGCATACCCGGGAGATAGGAAACTCCCGGAGGCAGAAAATCGCAAATATAAAGATTTATGACCCTCGGGAGACAAACCTTCCGAGGGTTTTTTAGTTTTTAAGTCTAACGTTTTGAACGATTTCGAACACAGGGATACAAGAGTCATGCAAACACAACGCCTAAGAATCGCCATTCAGAAAAAAGGTCGTCTAAGTAAAGAGAGCCAAGCACTGCTGAAAAAGTGCGGTGTGAAATTTAACGTCATGGGTGAAAAGCTGGTGGTTCACTCAGAGAACATGCCTATCGATTTGCTGCTTGTGCGTGACGACGATATCCCAGGTTTGATCATGGACGGTGTGGTTGATCTTGGCTTCATTGGCGAAAACGAATTGGAAGAAGTCCGCCTAGACCGCAAAGCATTGGGTGAACCTAGTGAGTTTGTGACATTGCGTCGTCTCGATTTTGGTGGCTGCCGCCTCTCTATTGCGATCGATAAGGATGAAGAGTACAACGGCCCGCAAGATTTGGCCGGTAAGCGTATCGCCACCACCTATCCACAATTGTTAAAAGCCTACATGGATGAGCAAGGTGTACCGTTCTCAACCTGTATGCTGACCGGTTCTGTTGAAGTCGCGCCACGTGCTGGCCTTGCTGATGCCATCGCTGACCTAGTGTCTACCGGTGCGACTTTAGAAGCGAACGGCCTAAAAGAAGCGGAAGTCATCTTCCAATCAAAAGCGACCCTTATTCAGCGTAAAGGTGAGTTCGCACAAGATAAAACAGAGCTGATTGATAAGCTGTTGACCCGTATGCAAGGCGTCCAGCAAGCGAAAGAGTCCAAATACATCATGCTGCACGCGCCAGCGGACAAGCTTGAGCAGATCAAATCACTCCTTCCAGGCGCAGAAGATCCAACCGTCTTGCCGCTCTCTGCTGACAAACAAAAAGTGGCCGTTCACCTTGTAAGTACCGAAAACTTGTTCTGGGAAACCATGGAACAACTCAAAGAGCTTGGTGCTAGCTCAATCCTAGTACTTCCAATTGAGAAAATGATGGAGTAAGGGCGATGAGAACAGTTGTTTGGCAATCATTGAGTGAATCTCAACAAGACTCCATTTTAGAGCGCCCTGCCATTACCGAAGGGGCGAATATTACCGCTGCGGTGTCTGAGGTTATCGCACAAGTAAAAACTCAAGGCGATGCCGCTCTATTGGCGTTGACGGAAAAGTTTGATCGCGTCAAACCAGAGTCGATTCGAGTCTCGACTCAAGAGATTGAGGCGGCGTCAGAGCGCTTAAGTGAAACCATGAAGCAAGCGCTTGAGCAAGCGTACGCCAATATTGCTAAGTTTCACAAAGCCCAGAAGCCACAGCCTATTAAAGTTGAAACGCAACCTGGTGTTGTGTGTGAACAAGTGACTCGAGCGATTCAGAAAGTCGGTCTTTACATCCCAGGTGGAAGTGCGCCACTGCCATCGACCGTATTAATGCTCGGCGTACCGGCCAAAATTGCGGGTTGTCGTAAAGTGGTACTCTGCTCACCACCACCGATTGCAGACGAAATCCTCTACGTGGCGAAGCTGTGTGGTATCGATGAAGTTTACAATGTTGGCGGTGGTCAAGCGATTGCTGCGATGGCTTACGGAACAGAAACCGTGGCGAAAGTGGACAAAATTTTCGGTCCAGGTAATGCGTACGTCACAGAAGCTAAGCGCCAAGTGAGCAACGATTTTCGCGGTGCGGCGATCGACATGCCAGCGGGCCCTTCTGAGGTGTTAGTGATTGCTGATGAGACCGCTGACCCAGATTTCATTGCTGCGGATCTATTGAGCCAAGCTGAGCACGGCCCAGACTCACAAGTGGTGTTGGTCACGCCATCGCCAGTGATTGCCGATCAAGTGACGGATGCCGTTCAGTGTCAGCTCAAAGTTCTCTCTCGTGCTTCTATTGCAGAAAAAGCACTGGCGTCGAGTTTGATCATCATTTCTGATTCCATCACTCAGGCGGTGTCTATTTCGAATTACTATGGCCCAGAGCACTTGATCGTACAGACCAAGAACCCACGTGAACTGCTCCCTCTTCTTGATAACGCTGGGTCGATTTTCCTTGGTGATTGGTCACCTGAGTCGGCGGGCGACTATGCGTCGGGCACCAACCACGTTCTGCCAACCTATGGCTACACTCGCACCTATTCAAGCTTAGGTTTGGCCGATTTCTCCAAGCGTATGACGGTGCAGGAGCTCTCTGAGGAAGGGATTAAAAATCTTGCGCCGACCGTCGTGACTATGGCGGAAGCAGAAGGACTGGATGCACACAAACGCGCCGTTACCATTCGTGTTGAAAAATTGGCTCAGAAGCAAGGGTAAGAGATGGAAAAGCTAGCACGGAAACAAGTTCAGCAACTGACGCCTTACCTGTCAGCACGTCGCATTGGCGGCAGTGGCGATGTGTGGCTCAATGCCAACGAGTCGCCGTTCAACAATGAATACAAAACGGATTTCGCCCGCCTGAATCGCTATAGTGAGTGTCAACCTGCTGAGTTGATTAACGCTTACGCCGCTTACGCGGGGGTGAAACCTGAACAAACGCTGACCTCGCGCGGAGCGGATGAGGGTATTGAGCTTTTGATTCGCGCATTTTGTGAGCCGGGTGAAGACGCCATTTTATATTGTCCACCTACCTACGGAATGTACGCTATTTCAGCGGAAACCATTGGTGTGGAGAAAAAAGTGGTGCCGTTGACTCAAGATTGGCAACTGGATCTCAGCGCCATTGAAGCCAACCTAGACAAGGTAAAACTGGTCTTTGTTTGCAGTCCTAACAATCCAACAGGTAATTTGGTTAAGCGTGAAGACATCGTCCGACTGCTTGAGATGACCCAAGACCGCGCCATTGTTGTGATGGATGAAGCCTACATCGATTTTTGTCCAGAAGCATCGACGGTCGATTTACTGGCTCAGTACCCCAATTTGGCTATTTTGCGCACTTTGTCCAAGGCGTTTGCCCTTGCCGGTCTGCGCTGTGGCTTTACCTTGGCGAATGAGGCGTTAATTAACGTCTTGCTGAAAGTGATCGCGCCATATCCAGTGCCTGTGCCAGTGGCTGAAATTGCCACCCAAGCCCTCTCAGAGGCAGGGCTTGCTAGAGCCAAGTTCCAAGTGCTGGACCTCAACGCCAACCGCGCGTACTTGCAAGCGGGGCTGTCGACCATTGTCGGTTTAACGGTATTCGAAGGGTGGGGCAACTATCTGTTGGTGAAATTCCCCGATGGTGATGCACTGTTTAAAGCCGCGTGGGACACTGGCATTATTTTACGCAATTCGCCGATTGAGGATTGCGTTCGCATCAGTATTGGTAGTCGAGATGAGTGCGAGAAAACACTCGGTTTTATCCGCAACTACTATTTATCCGCAAGTGCTATTTATCCGTAAGCACTATAGCGCGTGATGACACGCAGTAAAGAAACAAATGGGCGCTGGCTGTGGCGGGCGCCTTTAAGATTGAGATAAGGAAGTTCGAGTGAGCACACAACAAAAAATTCTTTTCATTGACCGAGACGGCACCTTAATCGTTGAGCCGCCGGTTGATTTTCAAGTCGATCGTTTAGACAAACTCAAGCTAGAGCCGTTTGTGATCCCAAGCCTGCTTGCGCTGCAAGACGCAGGGTATCGCTTGGTGATGGTCACAAACCAAGATGGCCTAGGTACAGACAGCTACCCGCAAGCGGATTTCGATGCGCCGCACGACATGATGATGGAGATCTTCTCCTCTCAGGGTGTGAAGTTTGATGATGTATTGATTTGTCCTCACTTTGAGGAGGAGAACTGTTCGTGCCGTAAACCGAAATTGGGTATGGTCAAAGAGTACCTTCAAGGCGGCAAAGTGGATTTCAAGCACTCTGTGGTCATTGGCGATCGTGCGACCGACCTTCAACTGGCGGAAAACATGGCGATTCGCGGCATCCAATACCACCCAGAAACCATGGGGTGGCCGACAATCTTAAAAGAGCTCACCGTGAATGCTCGCGTTGCTGAAGTGGTGAGAACCACCAAAGAAACCGATATCAAAGTGAAGGTTAATCTCGATGAGCAAGGTGGCAACGCCATCAGCACTGGTCTTGGCTTTTTTGACCACATGCTAGACCAAATTGCGACGCACGGCGGCTTCCAAATGGTATGTCAGGTGGAAGGCGATCTGCACATCGACGATCACCACACCATCGAGGACACTGCGCTTGCGTTGGGCCAAGCACTAAAAGAAGCGTTGGGCGATAAACGTGGCATTGGCCGCTTTGGTTTCAGCTTGCCGATGGATGAGTGTCTCGCCCAGTGCGCGTTGGATCTCTCTGGTCGACCTTACTTGAAGTTTGATGCCAAGTTTAGCCGCGATCAGGTCGGCGATTTATCCACTGAAATGGTGGTGCACTTCTTCCGTTCATTGACCGACACACTGGCGTGTACCTTGCACCTCTCTTCAGCAGGCGACAATGATCACCACATCATTGAAAGCTTGTTTAAGTCGTTTGGTCGCACTCTACGTCAAGCGATCAAAGTGGAAGGCAATGAACTGCCGAGCAGTAAAGGCGTCTTGTAAGGAGAGAGACTATGACAAAGCAAAACGTCGTTATCATCGACACTGGCTGTGCCAACGTCTCATCGGTCAAGTTCGCTATTGAGCGCCTAGGTCAATCCGTGACGATTTCAAAAGATCCTGATGTGGTGCTCGCCGCGGATAAGCTGTTCTTACCCGGTGTTGGTACGGCAAGCGAAGCAATGAAAAACCTTGCTGAGCGCGATTTGATTGATTTGGTGAAGCGGGTCGAAAAGCCACTGCTTGGTATCTGTTTAGGCATGCAACTGCTTGGCAAACTCTCCCAAGAGAAAGGCACGCAAGGCGAAAATGCGGTTGAGTGTCTCGGTCTTTGTGATGGCGAAGTACGCTTGATGGAGACGGGTGATCTTCCGCTCCCGCACATGGGGTGGAATACGGTGTCGGCTACCCCAGATCACCCATTGTTTAAGGGGATTGAAGAGGGCGAGTATTTCTATTTCGTCCACAGCTTTGCGATGCCTGTCGGCGACTACACCATCGCTCAGTGTGAGTATGGCCAACCCTTTACCGCTGCGGTGCAAAGTGGCAATTACTACGGGGTGCAATTTCACCCAGAGCGCTCATCGAAAGCCGGCTCAAAACTGATTGAAAACTTTTTAGCATTATAGGGACATAACCTTCGTGATTATTCCAGCACTCGATTTAATAGAAGGTCAGGTCGTTCGTCTTTATCAGGGCGATTACGGCCAAGTGACCGAATACAAAGTGGATCCAGCTGAGCAGTTTAATCTGTATCACCAAGCTGGCGCCAACTGGCTGCACCTGGTGGATTTGACTGGTGCTAAAGACACCAGTGCGCGCCAGTTAGACCTGATTGCCAAACTGTTAGCCAGTACCCCAGCGAAAATTCAAATTGGCGGCGGCGTGCGCAGTGAGCAAGACGTGGTGGATTTACTTGAAGCCGGCGCCGAGCGCGTCGTGGTCGGTTCCACAGCGGTTAAGCAACCAGAACTGGTCAAAGGTTGGATGGAAAAATACGGCGCGGAGAGAATTGTCTTAGCGCTCGACATCAATATCGATGCTCAAGGCGTACGCAAGGTGGCGATCTCCGGCTGGCAAGAAGATTCAGGCGTGACGATTGAAGCCTTAATTGACGATTATCTAACCGTCGGATTACAGCATGTTTTATGCACGGACATCTCACGTGATGGTACGTTGACGGGCTCAAACGTTGAGCTTTATGTCGACCTATGCAAGCAGTACCCGCAAGTGCAATTTCAATCGTCAGGGGGCATTGGGTCGCTGGCTGACATCGAAGCGCTCAAAGGTAGCGGTGTGTCTGGTGTGATTGTCGGTCGTGCGCTACTCGATGGCAAATTTACTGCAGAGGAGGCGTTTGCATGTTGGCAAAGCGAATAATTCCCTGTCTCGACGTTCGAGATAGTCAGGTGGTGAAAGGGGTTCAATTTCGCAACCATGAAATTATCGGTGACATCGTGCCCCTCGCGCAGCGTTACGCTGAGGAAGGCGCAGACGAATTAGTGTTCTACGATATTACCGCATCCAGTGATGGACGCGTGGTCGACAAGAGCTGGGTAGCCCGCGTTGCTGAGGTCATTGACATTCCTTTTTGTGTGGCTGGTGGTATCAAATCGGCTGAAGACGCGGCGCGCATTCTCGAGTTCGGTGCTGATAAGGTGTCGATTAACTCACCAGCGCTAGCCAATCCACAGCTGATTACCGACCTTGCGGATAAATTTGGTGTGCAGTGCATCGTGGTGGGCATTGACTCTTATTACGATAAAGAGACAGGCAAATACCAGGTGTACCAGTTCACTGGTGACGAACAACGCACCAAAGCGACACAGTGGGAAACACGCGACTGGGTACAAGAAGTTCAAAAACGAGGCGCCGGTGAGATTGTCCTTAACATGATGAATCAAGATGGCGTGCGCAACGGCTACGACATCGAGCAGCTCAACATGGTGCGTGAAGTGTGCAAAGTACCGCTGATTGCTTCTGGTGGAGCCGGTGAAATGGTCCATTTTGCAGACGCTTACCATCAAGCTAACGTCGATGGTGCACTAGCGGCTTCGGTTTTCCATAAGCAAATCATCAATATTGGTGAGTTAAAACACTACCTGAAACAACAAGGCGTAGAGGTACGAGTATGAGTTTTGCTAGCGGGCAAGTGAGCGCACTTGCTGAGCGTATCGATTGGGACAAAGTAGATGGCTTAGTGCCTGCGATTGTCCAAGATTTCCAATCGAGCCAAGTGCTGATGATGGGCTACATGAATCAAGATGCGCTAGAGAAAACCGCGCAGACAGGACAAGTGACCTTCTTTTCACGCACGAAATCACGTCTGTGGACGAAAGGTGAGACCTCAGGAAATGTGCTTCAACTGAAGAACATGGCGCTCGATTGCGACAACGACACCTTGTTGGTCAAAGTGGAGCCTATCGGACCGACGTGCCACACAGGTACCACGACGTGCTGGGACGCTGACAAGCAAGAAGAGTCGCAAATGGTGTGGCTTCATCAACTTGAGCAGCTATTGGCTGCCCGCAAGAGTGCCGACCCAGACTCTTCCTATACTGCCAGCCTTTATGCCCGTGGCACCAAACGTATTTCGCAGAAAGTGGGCGAAGAGGGCGTTGAAGTCGCGCTTGCGGCGACGTCGGGCGACAAGGCGGAGCTAGTGTGTGAATCGGCCGATTTGATCTACCACTTGATGGTGCTACTTCAAGACCAAGGTCTATCGATGAACGATGTGATCAATAAGCTTAAAGAGCGTCATAAGTAACGCGATTATTGATGAACGAGTGGTGCATGACATCGCTTGCTGACAGAAAAACGCTCTCGGCGATACCGAGAGCGTTTTTTTGAGCGTCTATTCGAACAAAAAGAAGTAGCCGTAACCGACCAGTAACGCCGGTAAGGCTGAATAGAAGGTCGCGACTAAGGCCGCTTTTGGCGCCAATGCAATCGCCGGGAACAAGGCATCGCCGTCGTTGGAGATGGCATTCGCCAATTGTGCCGATAGGGGCGCCGCACCAGAGATATATAAACTGGTCACCAAAATTTGCGGCCCGCACCCGGGAAGCAGACCCACAGCAACCCCCATTAGAGGCATCCAAACCCCAAGTTGAGCCACACTGTCACTGATATCGATATGCGCAGCCAATTGGATAAGCTCAAAGGCGAGGAAGGCGACAATCACCCAGGCAGTCACAAAGTTGGTATCTTGCGCGGCTTTTTGAATCGGGTGTGACGAGACTATTTTGCAATCTTCCGCCACCGTTGACTCATAATCTTTGATCTCACGAGTCAGAGACCACAGTAGCATGCTTATGACAATCAAACCCGTCCCAAGCCACTCCATGGTCATGTCAGGCACGTTTAACCACTGATTCACATCAACTTGAAAGGAACCGAGTATGGCGACAAGAGCGGTGGGGACCAGGAGCCACTTCCAGAATGCCCCTTGCAGATTGATGGCTTGAATTTCAATCGCTTTACTCGTCTCTTTATTGGCTGCGTGTTGCAGCGTTTGTGACGTTAGGGCTTGCTTAAGTGCAGGACGCAAAAAGTCATCTTTGTGAATGGCGTTAACCACCAAGCCACTGACAATACCCACGACAACACCCAATGCAATCACGCCTAATCCCACACTTGGCTGGCTAGCGAGCAGCAGAAAGGCCGCATCACCCATGGTGGCGGTCAGCACAGCGACGATGGCGCCAAATCCGACTCGCCCACTCACAAATTGGGTGGTGACGACAATCGCGCCACCGCAACCTGGCAGCGCGCCGAGCAGAGCGGCAAAAATCACTTGGTAGTGGCGCGAGTGCTGATACAGCGCCACGATTCGGTTGTCCGAACGAGTGATCTTCGCAATCGAGTGGTAGAGAGCAAGCGTCATTGCCACGTAACAAGACACGGCCCAGAAGGCATCAGAGAGGGTTGAAACCGTTAGCGCGCGTGTTGAGTCGTTCAATAACAGCGCCAATAGCCCTACTGGTAGCAGCAAGCGTTTGTAAGCGGGTCTAAATTGCAGCGAGTCAAGCGTGGCAGTTTGGGCATGGAAGTGATTCATAGTGCAAACCATCGTAAAGCATTTCTTTGATTATATGAAAATGATAATGATTTGCAAATGCATTTAAATCGATTTAACCTATCGATTAAATGGCTAAAACGAGCCCGTTTAAACCCCTTACTTGACAAGTAGTAAGCGCTGATGGTTGACAAGAGCATGAAGGCTATCGGTACTTCATCACGAGTTCATCATAGCGTCCGCTCTGTTTTAGCTGGTGGAGCCCTATCATAAAACGGACCATTAGGGTGTTTTTTTCGGGATGATCTTTGGCGATGGCGAGATGCACGGGTTTTATCATCAAGCTTTTATCGACAAAGTAAAAGTGGTCTGAGTCTAAGCCGATTTCCTTCATGGTGTGAATGGCTGCTCGCTCATCGGCAATGATCGCGTCAACGCGTTTTGCGCGCAGTTTTCGAAGATTGGTAGCGAGATCGCTCGCGACCACCCGAGTAAAGTAGGTGGATTCATTAAAGTGCTCTCCATAGCCATAATCTTCAATAATGCCGACCGTCATGCCTTCTAATGAGGTGAAGTCTCGGTACTCAAAGGCGTTTTCTTTTAGCACAATAAACTTTAGGTGGACCATTAAATAGGGCACGCTAAATTCTAGCTCTTCGGTACGATCGTCAGACCACCAAAGCGACACCAACATATCTTTTTTACTGTTGCGCACTTCTTTAAGTGAGCGCAGCCAAGGCAAAATTTCCAAATCGATCTCATAGCCCTGCGTGGCAAACGCTTCTTGAACAATTTCTATCGCTAGCCCGGAGTTGACCCGTTCAAATACATAGGGAGGCCACTGCGCTTGAGTGGCGCGTATCACGGGAGGGCTTGCCCAAAGCGCGGTGCTGAGCAGCAGCAGCGGCAGAGCATAAAAACAAAAACGCATGGCATTGACTCATTTATGATTATTGTCCTTTGAGTGTAGACACCTTTTGCCCGACAGCCAAAACACCCGATAGGGGTTAATTGGCGCTTTTGGCACCGTTAGGCGATGACAAATTCTCAAAATCAGGTAAAGTATCGGGCTTCGTGAGTAATCGCCCAGATCGGGCTCGTAATAGTCGTATAGGAAATAAGATGATTCTAGTCGTAGGTCACAAGAACCCTGATAGTGATAGTATTTGTAGTGCTTTGGTGGCAACTGAACTGCTGAAGGCACGTGGCGAGCAAGCCATGCCTATCCGCCAAGGTGAAATCAACCGTGAAACTCAACACATCCTTGACGTTGCTGGTGCAGAGACGCCAGAGCTTCGTACGTCTGTGGCCGGTGAGAAAATCTGGTTGGTTGACTATTCAGATCTCGCACAGGCACCTGATGATGTGGCAGACGCAGAAATCCTAGGTATCGTCGATCACCACCGTCTTGGTGATGTGATGACCATCAACCCGATGGAAGCGTGGATCTGGCCAGTAGGCTGTACCAACACGGTTCTATTCAATATGTTTAAAATCGAAGGCCACACAATCACGCCTAAGATTGCCAAGTTGATGATGTCGGCCATCTTGTCTGACACTGTGGGCTTTGCTTCGCCAACGTGTACGCAAAAAGACAAAGACGCGGTTGAAGAGCTAGCGAAGATCGCAGATGTGGCAGACATTGATGCCTTCATCAAAGACCTTCTGATTGCTAAGACGAACATTGAAGGTCTGTCGGCAGCGGAATTGGTTGAGAAAGATCTTAAAGGCTACCCATTCAACGGTCGTGATGTCGTAGTGGGTCAGGTTGAGCTTGCAACCCTTGAGCAAGTTGATGGCATGATTGATGCGCTGGAAGCGGATCTTGAGCGTCGCTGCGACGAAGAAGGTCTTGCGTTTGCAGCTGTGATGCTGACAGACATCACCACAGCGCAAACTCGTCTACTCTATAAAGGTGAGTGGGCGCAGAAGCTAGTTAAGCATGAAAAAGATGGCATGCTGATGATGGAAAACACGCTGAGCCGTAAGAAGCAAGGCTGGCCTTGGCTACAAACTGAGTTGGCGTAATCCAAACAGTGATCATTTTTCAAGCGCTTACAGGGATGCCTGTGAGCGCTTTTTTCTTTGTTTAAGGGGGTAACATGTCACTCAGCGAAGAGCAAAAGACAAGCATTGACAAGATGCGTCCGGATGAGCGTTTTAACTACTGTTTAAATGCGATCGCAAAAGAGCGCAAAGTGTGGATCTTAACCGATGAGCATGGCTGCGTGATGCTCAACACCGAAGATGATGATTGCGTGCCTGTGTGGCCCTCTGAAGAGTTTGCGCGAGAGTGGGCGACCGGTGAGTGGTCTGAGTGCGAGCCACAATCCATTTCCACGGCAAAATGGTTCAGCCGTTGGACCGTCGGGCTTGAGCAAGATGAGCTCTCAGTGGTTGTCTTTCCTGACAGGAATGAAGAGGGCGTCGTGCTATTTCCAGACGAGTTTGAATTTGAGCTGAAAAAGCGCGGCTAATCGTGCCCGTTGAACGTGATTAATAGCCACCAACCAGCTTAAATAGCTGGTTGTTTTTTGCCTGCTTGGCCGCATCGCGTAAAATGCCTTGTTGCTGATAGCGTTGCAGCAGTCTACGCACCACCGGGGCAGCCTGCTCTCGGCTCATACCGGGGCGCAGTTCAGGTTCGTAGAGCAGTTTTAATAAAATAACGTCGAGAGGCGAGAGCAGATCTTCAGGCGTTTCGTCATTAAAAATCGAAGGGTAGGCGCTTTCTGCGTCATTGGGCAGACCAAGCACTTGGGTGATCTCTTCGACGATGCATGCCAGCAGCTTGCCGTGACTGCGCGCTTGATCCACCGGGATAATGACGACCCCTTTGTCGATAACGCTGCTGCTCGTATAACTAAAGCTCGCTTTGCAGATAGCCCCCTTGATGTGCTCAAGAGCAAAAAGACCTATTTCCTCGGCGATCTCGTCTTGCCACTGACTTTGACGGGTGAATATCCACACCACGTTGGCGTCCTCTCGGCGTGAAACGCGCCGAATGTCATGGCCAGTCATCGCGGATAAGTCGCGCAGATGCGCATTGGTGAGCTCATCATGAAGCACGTGATCAGCCACGCGGTGATCAACCCAAATATGAATCGGAACCTGCCATTTCGTCAGTGGCTTGTCGCCAGGGCGGTATTCGTTTTTTAGTGCAACATCGAGAAAAGCGCGTTCAACAAAGGTTGGGTCAAGCCAGGTCGTCTGGCTCGGATAGGCGAAGGTGAGGTGAGCAAAGAGCAGCAAGGGGCTAAGTAGAATCACTTTGCCCCATTTGAATAGATAGATTCGCTGTTCCATTGCTGACTTCCCTGATTGAAATGGCGATTTAGCGAAAGCAGAGCGCTTTGTTAAAGTGGCTTTCAACCATGCGCTGGGTGATCGGGTGTTGTGGGTCAGTCAGCACCTTGTGTGTATCGCCCGCCTCGACCACTTCTCCCTCGTGCATCACCATCACTTTGTCAGTGATGTGTTTGACAGTGCCAATATGCTGCGACACATAGACAAACGACACGCCCATCTCTTCTTGCAGTTCTAGAAACAGGTTGATGATCTGTGAGCGCATCGCCATATCAAGACCATTGAGCGCTTCGTCGGCGATGATAACAGAAGGCTGCAAAATCAACGCTCGCGCGAGACAGACGCGCTGTTTTTGACCTGTTGCCAACATTTGCGGGTAGAAGTACGCATGCTCGGGCAACAATCCCACTCGAAGTAGGGTCTCTTTCACGCGCTTAATGCGTGCTTCGGGTGGCATGTTGGTGTTTCGCTTCAATGGCCCTTCAAGGATGCGGCCAATCTGAATTCTTGGATTGAGCGAGGTGTTCGGATCTTGGAAAATCATGCGAATGAGCTTACAACGCGTCGAGTAATCTTCATGGCGCAGCGCTTCGCCATTCACCCGGATTTCGCCAGAGCTGGGTTCAACCACACCGGCCAACATGCGCGCTAACGTGGACTTACCAGAGCCATTTTGGCCGATAAACCCCACAGTTTGCCCAGCTTCTAAGCTAAAGCTCACGGGCTTGACAGCCTGTTGGATTTTCTTTCGAAACAAGCCAGAACGCGTGACAAACTGTTTCGACAGTTGGTCGACTTCAAGTAGCGCACTCATGCTTTTTTTCTCTCCGTATTGAGTGGAAAGTGACAGGCAAACTTATGGTTTTTAATCCGTCTGGTCATGGGGATCTCAACACACTGACGCTGCGCGTACGGGCAGCGCGGTCCAAGGCGACAGCCAATCGGCAAATGTTGCAACGGTGGAATGGTGCCGGGCAAGGATTGCAGTTTTTCTTTGTGAGGAATCCACTCACTAAAATCGGGCATCGCTTTCAATAGCGCCACGGTGTAGGGGTGTTTTGGCTTTTCAAGCAACTGCTCGGTATCTGCCGACTCCACCGATTGACCACAGTACATCACGGTGATGCGATCGGCCCACTGGGTGATGGTGGTGAGATCATGACCAATCAACAAGATTGAAGTGTTGTTGATCTGATTCATTCGACTGAGCAAACGCAGGATTTGCGATTGCGTGATCGGATCGAGGTCATTGGTGGGTTCGTCTGCAATTAACAGCTTGGGTTTGGCCGCGATCGCCATCGCGATCATCACCTTTTGGCATTCCCCATCCGTCAGCTCATAAGGGTAGCTGTTCATCAGGCGGTTATGATCTTTAATGCCCACTTTGTGCAGCAGGCCAATGGCTTGCTTCTTACGCCAACTAAAGCGCTCGTACCAACGGCCTTCAAAGGCGCTGGCTGGAATGGATTCAATCAGCTGTTTGCCCACTTCTTCCGATGGATCCAAGCAGGTAGAAGGCTCTTGGAAAATCATCGCCACATCGCGCGCAATAACGCGGCGACGCTCTTTCGGTGTGAGTTGCAATAGGTCGATATTGCCTAAGCGCATTCGGTCGGCGGTGATTTTCCAGTTCTCTTTGCACACGCCAACGATGGCTTTCGCCACCAGACTTTTACCTGAGCCAGATTCGCCCACCAGCCCGCGAATTTCACCTTCGTTGAGAGTCAGGCTCATTCGATCGACTGCTTTCATCAGCCCTTGTGGCGTTTCAATCTCGATCGTGAGATGACGGATATCTAACAGCGGCATTATTCAATCCCCGCATTCAATGCTTGGCGAACCCCTTCGCCAACGAGGTTGATCACGATGACAGTGAACATAATGGCAAGGCCCGGCAACGTCACTGTCCAAGGCGCTAAATAGATGAGCTCGACGGAGTCACCGAGTAGTGCGCCCCATTCGGTACTTGGCGTTTGAGCGCCAAGGCCCAAAAAGCCCAGTGCGGTGATGTCCAAGATGGCCAATGACAACGCGTAGGTCATTTCGGCTGCGATCACCACTAAGATATTGGGCAAAATGGAGTTCCACAACAGGTAGAAGTCATTCGCGCCATCAAGTCTTGCGGCCATGATGTAGTCTTTTTCCACTTCTGCGTGCACCGCGATATACAAAGAGCGCACGAAACGCGGAATAAGCGCGAGACCGATCGCCAGCAAGATATTGAATTCGCCAAAGCCCAGAAAGGCAACGAAAATGATCGCCAACAGCAGGGAAGGGATCGACATCACGGTATCAAGCAAGTGGTTGAGCGTACTGGAGAGCAGGCCCTTGGTCATTCCGGCCAAAATACCGATTGAGCAACCTATGATGGCCGCGATCAGCGTGATGATGATCGCGGCGCCGAACGTCAACTGTGAGCCTTCGATTAAGCGCGAGAGAATGTCTCGGCCTAAATCGTCAGTACCGAGGAAGTATTCGACGGTGCCGGTCGGATCCCAAGAAGGGGGAATCAGCAATTCACCGGTTTGCGCTTGCGGGTCATGGGGGGTGATCCACGGAGAAAGTAGCGTGATGACGATCAGCAGAATCAAACACCACAAACCAAACATCGCTAAGCTGTTGGCTTTGTAGCTGCGCCAAAAACGCTCAAACTGAGTGGGTATCAACTCTTCTTGATAGATGTTATCGCTTAGCATACCACTCCTTCCTTACCAGCGGATTAACCATAGCACCAAACAGATCCGAGACAATATTGGCGGTGAGTACCAGTGTTGCTACTACGATGACGCCCGCTTGAATAGAGACGTAGTCACGGTTTGATAAAGCATCCAGTAGCCAGCGACCAATCCCCGGCCAGTTAAAAATAGACTCGGTAATGATGGCCAAGGTTAACATGCTTGATAACTGAATACCGATTTTGGGGATGATGGGTGGGATGGCATTACGCAGCACGTGTTGAGTCACGATCTCGTGATTTGAGAGACCTTTAATCCGCGCTGCGCGAATGTAGTTTTGCCCCATCACTTCAGCAACCGAGGCGCGCATCAAGCCAATAACTTGTGTGGTTGGAGCGAGTGCCAGCACCAAGCAGGGCAAGATCAGGTGTTCGATAACACTTTGCAGCGCGTGCGCCCGGTACGCACCTTTGGCAAAAAACGCGTCAACTAAGGCAAAGCCGGTTACGTGTTCAATTTGATACAGAAGATCGTAGCGGCCGCCAACGGGAAATAGCTCAAAGTGCAGTGAGAACGCCATGATCATTAATAGCGCAATCCAGAATATCGGCGCGGAGTAGCCCGACATCGAGGTAAAGGAGATCGCCGTATCAATCCACTTACCTTGGCGCATGCCCGCCAACGTACCAATAGGAATACCAATCATCAGGGAGATGACAAACGCGATAAAGCACAGCTCAATGGTGGCAGGGAAGACCACTCCCAGTTCGTCAATAATCGCTACGCCTTGCTTATTAATGCCAAAATTTAAGTGCATCAACTCGCCGACGTAGGTCGTCCAGCCGGACCAGTAGCTCATTTGGCTCCAGGCGGAGTCGGGCTCTAGACGAAGTAAGCTAAAGCCCACCATGGTCAAGATGAGCAAGGTGATGATAAAGAGGTTCAGTCTTCTTAGGGTATACAGCAGCATCAGTTCACCCTCTCCACTTTATCAAAAGGCTGTGCATTGAATGGGCTCATGCGAAAGCCACGAATCGAGCGATCATGCGCTTGCAACTGCACGCCGTGATTGAGTGGGATCACGGGAAATTCTTCGTTCAAAATATTCTGCGCTTGCCTATAGAGGTTGAGGCGATAGCGAGGACGATCCACTTCGAGCGCCAAATCGAGCAAAAAGTCGAAATCTGGGTTACACCAACTGGAGACATTCAGCCCAACGCGATCGGAATCGCACGACAAGAGCGGGCGCAGAATATTGTCCGGATCGCCCGTACTGGCGATCCAACCGGTGAGGTAGAGATCAATGTTACTGGTGAGGTTGGTTCGCTCGAAGCGCTCATCAGTAATGAGGTTTAAGGTGATGCCAATGTCTGCCAAGTTCGCTTGAATCAACTCCGCGGTTTTGCGCGGGCTCGGGTTGAATGCGCGAGGCTCAAGAGGCACCGACATACTGAGCTCCAAACCTTCGCTGAATCCAGATTCTCGCAGCAGTGCCAAAGCATAGTTGCGATCGTAACGAATTTGGTTGGCGTCTTTTTGGTACGCCCAAGAGCTAGGCGGCAGAACCGAATAGGCTTGGCTACCCGTGCCATAGTAGACCGAATCTAAAATGTTTTGTCGGTTAATGGCAAAGTTGAGCGCCTTGCGCACCCGCGCATCTTTGAGCGCAGGGTGGGCGGTATTGACAGCAATAAAGGAGATGTTCATTGCCGGCTTGGAGATCAACTCAATGTTATCTTGCTCGCGAATGATGGGCAGTTGACTCGACAGAGGCGAGCTCAGTACATCACATTCGTTACGCAGCAGTTTAGCCAGTGTGCCAGTACCGCGATGGGAGATGTCAAACACAACTTGCTCCATCAAGGCGGGCTGTTTCCAGTAACGTGTATGGCGTTTAAGGCGAATCAGGTCGTTGACTTGGTACTCAGCCAAATAAAAGGGACCGGTGCCGACGGGGTGGGAATCTAAGCGCGCTTTTTCATCTTTTATCTCCAGTTCACTCGCGTACTCTTTGGAGAGAATCACCGGGTAGCTGGTCGCAATGTTGGATAAAAATGTGTTATCCGGACGAGAAAGAATAAAGCGGACTTGGTCATCTGAGGTAGCCACGACATCTTCAATTAAATTGGGGAAGTCGATGCTGTTAAACCAAGGGTAAATACCGCCACCGACGTGATGAAAAGGATGTTGTGGGTCAATGATACGCTTAAAACTGAACACCACGTCTTGTGCATTCAGTGCTCTAGAGGGCGTAAACCACGGTGTGATTTGAAATTGGATATTGGGACGTAGCGTAAACGTGTACTCCGTACCGCTTGCATCAACCTGCCATGCGGTGGCGAGACTGGGTATGGGTTCGTATGTATCTGGGTCGAGCACCAGCAAGGTATCGAAAATCTGAGGACTGAGCGCTTCAGACGTGATGCCGCTGTCGACCAGTTGCGGGTTGAAGGTCCCGGGGCCACCTTGGCCACAATAGACGAAGCCACTTTGGCGGATTTTGCTGTGGTCGATGTCGTCTCCGCAGCCGCTAAGCAAACCGAGGCCAACGAGACCGAATGTTAACTGTAGTAATGCTTTCATAGAAAGAGCGATTGCCTGAGATAAAGCACAAAGCGATTGGTCATTATGCCTCAATATTTGAGTGATTTACCATAAAAGATAAGGGTAATTTATCATTAAACCTCTTGATAACCCAAGTGTTGGGTTATCAAGAGCCGATCTACTCATCGTCTGCGGAAGACTCAAGGTTTGGCGTATTTAATTGATACTTTCTCACCATTCCCCTGAGTTGATGATAGCTAAGACCAAGCAATTGTGCGGCTTTTCGCTGGTTGTATTTGCTTTCTGCCAGCACTTGGTTAAGCAGAGCGATGTCTTGCTCTTCCTGCCAGCGTTTGTAATCCATTGGAAAAGTAAACACAGGCTCGCTCTCAGCGTTGGACACCTTCTCTACCGTGTTATGAGAAGCGGACTCGAGAGCCTCACTCCACTGCGGCTTAAAAGGGTTAAAGGTTAACTCATCAATCGGCGTTTCTTGCTCGCCATGAAGGTACACGGCACGTTCGACGACATTTTTCAGCTCGCGCACGTTGCCAGGCCAGTCGTAATCGAGCAGCGCTGACTCCGCATGCTCGGTGAAGCCGGCAAAATAGCTAAGCCCTAATTCGCGGCACATCTTGATGGCGTAGTATTGGGCAAGCAATAGGATGTCTTGTTGACGCGCTCGTAGCGGCGGAAGGTAAATCACATCGAAGGCGAGCCTGTCGAGCAAGTCGGCGCGAAAATGCCCGTCTTTCGCCATGGTGGGTAAATCGGCGTTGGTGGCGCAGATGAGCCTGACATTGGCCGTCAGTGGTTTTTGCCCTCCGACTCGCTCATAGTGACCATACTCGATGACGCGCAGCAGCTTTTCTTGCACCATTTGCGGGGCAGTGGCCAACTCGTCTAGAAATAGCGTGCCATTTTCCGCACGCTCAAATCGGCCTTGATGACGCCCTTTGGAGCCGGTAAAGGCCCCTTGCTCATGCCCAAATAGCTCGGAATCTATCAAGCCTTCGCTAAGCGTCGCGCAGTTGAGTGAAATTAAAGGTTGGTCCCAACGCTTGGACAGATAGTGCAGGCGCTGTGCGATCAGCTCTTTGCCTGTCCCTCGCTCGCCGATAATTAACACCGGACGCTCTATCGCAGCCAGTTTGGAGACTTTATCGAGCACCGCAAGAAACGCGGGTGACTCACCAATCAGATTTTGTTGCATAGTCGCGGCTCACTCAATATCACCCCTCTGGGCAGTTGGTAAAATTTACCTTATGTTGGTCATTTTCATCACATGCGCGTCTTTCAATCAAGAGATAAAATCTAAGTAATTGTTTTAAATATGCTTATTTATTGGCACGACACTTGTATTGTTCACACTCGTAGCGACAACCATTAAGGAGCCTCATCATGGGTATTTTTTCAAGATTCGCCGACATCGTTAACTCCAACATCAGTGCTCTGCTTGATAAAGCCGAGGATCCCGAGAAAATGATCCGCCTCATTATCCAAGAGATGGAAGATACACTTGTCGAAGTGCGCACTAACTCCGCCAAAGCGATAGCGGACAAAAAAGAGCTGGCGCGCAAAGTGGAAGCCATTGATGAGCAAGTCCACGATTGGCAGCAAAAGGCCTCCTTAGCGTTAACTAAGCAGCGCGAGGATCTTGCCCGTGCCGCCTTAATTGAGAAACAGAAATTACAAGATGTACTCAAAGGTCTGCACACAGAGCAAACCTTAGTGGAAGAAACCATCGAGAAGCTGACCGGTGAAATCAGTAAGCTGGAGAGCAAAATTACTGAGACTCGCGCCAAGCAACAGGCGTTGGCGATTCGCAGCCAAGCGGCCTCCAATCGTCGTGATGTTCAGAAACATCTGCACACGGCCCGTACCAACGAAGCGATGGCGAAGTTTGAGCAATATTCACGTAAGATTGATGAACTGGAAGCGGAAGCAGATGTGTTTGCGCAATCTGGCCAGAGTAAATCACTTGACCAAGAATTTGCTGAGTTGCAAGCTCAAGATGAAATTGAGAAAGAACTCGCGCAACTAAAGCAGCAGATGGAAGAGAAAAAATCCTCTTAATCCCTCTGTGAAAAATCATTTCGCCGCAGAACAATAGGGAGAAGCGAGCAGCTTCTCCGCCTAAAAGGAGTCATGTATGTCATCGTTTATGGTTACAGGGCCATTAATTGTCTTTTTGATTTTTGTCGCCCCCTTGTGGCTTTTCTTGCACTATCGCAGCAAAAAAAGAACCAGCAGTGGCTTATCACAAGAGGATTACCAGCGCCTGCAAAGCTTATCCAACAAAGCCGATGCGATGCAGCAACGAGTAGAAACCTTAGAGCGGATCCTTGACGAGCAGTCCCCAAACTGGAGACGTCGCTATGAGTAAACGTGAACTGTATCGAGACCCTGCCAACGGTAAGTTGTCGGGCGTATGTGCTGGGCTGGCCAACTACTTCTCACTAGAAGTGTGGCTAGTACGTATTTTGGTCATCTCTGCAGCGCTATTGGGCGGTTCATTTCTGGTTCTGCTTGCCTATGTTGCCCTCAGCTTTATGTTGGAAAAAATGCCCGCCAGTTATCAAGCAGAAATGGAGAGCGAGCAAGGACATAAACTCAAGAGTAAGCCTTGGGAAAATGGGCAAGCGCCAAGCGCATTACTCGATAATATTGAGCAAGAGTTTGATCTGCTTGAAGGCAAAATCAGAGATATGGAAGCCTACGTCACCTCAGATACGTTTAGTGTCGAGCGCGAGTTTCGCTCGCTCTAAAGGGGTGGCGGCAAACAGTGATGGGGCGCCCACTTCATGCCTTTATCATCAAAGCGTGAAAGTTCATCACTGAGACTGATGTCTAAAACTCGGCCAAATCCCTAATTTTCATAATAATTTATTATCCCTGTTATGGAAGTGCGCATCGCTAGCATCTATCTTTATCAATAGTTGAATTGAATAGATGAATAGCGAACAATGGAACTGTGACTATGCGAACTTCCTTAACGCTCTTGGTGGGCGCCGCGCTGATTAGTGGCTGCGGAAAAGAGCCTGCTCCTGTCCCTGAGCCAGACTCTCGTCCGGCGAAATTATTTACCGTCTCGGTTGGCAACACGCAATTTGAACGTCAATTCCCGGCAGTCTCTGAAGCCGGAGATCGCGCCGTTCTTGCGTTTCGCGTGCCTGGGCAGCTGCAAACCATTGATGTGCGTGAGGGGCAAAATGTCACACGTGGTCAAGTGTTAGCTACCCTCAACCCCGATGAATATGCCTTACTTGCCGAGCAAGCCAACGCGCAGTTCACACTGGCTGACGTGCAATATCGCCGCTATAAAAAACTGCGCGAAGATAAAGTCGTTTCCGAGCAAGATTTCGACCAAGCGCAAGCCAATCACAATTCGGCAAAAGCACAGCTTGATCAAGCCAACGCGAATTTGGGCTACACACGCTTACTTGCGCCTTATGATGGCACCATCTCGTTGATCCCCGCTGAAAATTTTGAATATGTCGCTGCGAAGCAAGCAGTGATGAACATTCAAACCAATCAATTAATGAAAGTGGTGTTCCAACTGCCAGACTACCTACTCAATCATTTTGCGCGAGGGGCTCAATCCCAAGCCGTCATGACTTTTGACGCCTTTCCTGAGTACCAATATTCGCTGAGCTTTCAAGAGTTAGATACGGAAGCGGACCCCAAAACCGGATCGTACAAAGTGACCATGATTATGGAGCGCCCAACGGATGTCGGGATTTTGCCTGGCATGGCTGGCATTGTCAGTGTCACCGCTGGCAGCGGTGAAGCGACAACCATCCCGAAATCAGCGCTGCTTGAACAAGACGGTGTCACTTATGTATGGCGAGTCGATGACCAAGGTTTAGTGGAAAAAGCACCAGTGACATTGGATGAGCGCCGTTATGTGGTTTCGGGGCTCAGTGATGGCGACCAAATTGTCACCTCTGGGGTCAACAGCATGACCGCAGGTATCAAAGTGCGTGAATGGATTAAAGAGCGGGGGTTGTGATGAACAGAATATGGACCACATCGGTCGCCTTGCTGTGCACCAGCGTATTGATCGGCTGTGAAAGAGAAGCGGACTACTTAGATTTTGGCTTGCCCAAAGTCAAAGTGGCGAGCGTAGGCAGCGAGTTCAGCGGTGATAGCCTCTTTTTTCCTGCGGTGGCCAATGCGGCTGAGCGTGCTCATCTTAGTTTTCGTGTCGCCGGCGAAATTAGCCAATTGAATGTGAAAGAAGGGGATAAAGTCGCAAAAGGCGACGTCATTGCCGTGCTTGACCCAACCGACTACCAGTTGGATGTCGACAACGCCAGTGCCAAATACACTGTGGTTGACAGTCAATATCGCCGCTCAAAACCTTTGGTGGATAAAGGGCTGTTAGCGAAGTCTCAGTTTGATGAAATTGCCGCCAACCGCCAAATTGCGCTCGCAGAACTGCAACTGGCCAAGTTGCGGCTCTCGTTTACCCAATTATTGGCACCTGTTGATGGGGTAATTTCACGAGTGGCGGTGGATCAGTTCGAAAATATTCAAGTGGGTCAGCAAGTGGTGAACATTCACAGCTTAGACAACGTCGAAGTGGTGATTCAATTGCCAGACAGACTCTACGCCCGCCAACCAGAGCAAGCCAAGTTGGAAAAAATCGATGCGGTGGTTCGCGTGCCCAGTGGCAACGAATATTCAGCAACCATCAAGGAGTTCACCACTGAGCCCGATCCCTCAACGGGCACCTTCACCGTGACCTTATCAATGCCTATGCCGAAAGAGGAGTACATTTTGGATGGCATGGCGGTCGAAGTGACCTCACGTGGGGAAAACGCAGGCTTGAATTTATCTGCTGGGGTACAAGTACCGATTGAAGCGATATTTAATGCCGATGGCGACGCACTGGCGCGCAGCGAGACCTTCATCTGGCGTCTAGACGATGACGGTACGGTTAGCAAGCAAGCCGTGGTGACCGGCAAGGCGACCAAAACATCGGTGCAGATCCTTGAAGGCCTAGAAGCGGGTCAACAAGTTGTGATCGCAGGGCTCGGGAAATTGACACAGGGAATGCAAGTTGAAGTCATCGCCAAGGAGGCGCAGCATGACGAACTCTAATCAAACGCCACGTGCAGACGACGACATTACAGGCATCGCCGCGTACTTTATTCGTAATCGAGTCATCAGTTGGATGATTTCACTGATCTTTTTGATTGGTGGAGCGGCGGCGTTCTTTGGTTTGGGCCGTTTGGAAGACCCTGCCTTTACCATCAAAGACGCGATGGTCGTCACTTCCTATCCCGGTGCTACGCCGCAGCAAGTGGAAGAAGAGGTGACCTACCCACTAGAAAAGGCGATTCAGCAACTGACCTATGTCGATGAAGTGAACTCCATTTCCAGTCGAGGTTTATCGCAGATCACCGTCACCATGAAAAACAACTACGGGCCGGATGATCTGCCGCAAATTTGGGATGAGTTGCGCCGCAAAGTCAACGACCTCAAAGGCTCGCTGCCACCTGGGGTGAATGATCCACAAGTGATCGATGATTTTGGTGATGTGTATGGCATTTTGCTCGCCGTCACCGGAGATGGGTACAGTTATAAAGAGCTGCTCGATTATGTCGACTACCTGCGTCGAGAGCTGGAACTGATAGACGGTGTCAGCAAAGTCTCGGTGAGTGGTCAGCAACAAGAGCAAGTGTTTATCGAAATTTCCATGAAGCGCCTCAGTAGCCTCGGGTTATCACCGAGTACGGTGTTTAACTTGCTTTCGACACAAAATGTGGTTTCGGATGCCGGCGCGGTGCGAATTGGCAGCGAATACATTCGCATTCAGCCGACGGGTGAGTTTCAAAATGTCGACCAACTGGGCGACTTGATTTTGACCGAATCGGGCGCACAAGGGCTTATCTATCTGCGGGACGTCGCCGAGATTACGCGCGGATACATCGAAGTCCCAAGCAACATTATTACCTTTAACGGCCATTTGGCCCTCAACCTCGGCGTCTCTTTTGCGCAAGGGGTGAATGTAGTCGAAGTAGGGCAGCGTTTTGATCGCCGTTTGGCTGAGCTGAAATATCAGCAACCGGTAGGTGTCGAGATTGCAGAAATCTACAGCCAGCCGAAGGAAGTCGACAAGTCAGTGAGTGGCTTTGTGGTCAGCTTGGGCCAAGCGGTCGCGATTGTGATTGTGGTACTGCTGTTTTTCATGGGTTTACGCTCCGGGCTCTTGATTGGTCTTATATTGCTGCTGACCGTGTTAGGTACCTTTATTTTTATGAAGTACTTTGCGATCGATTTGCAGCGCATCTCGCTTGGTGCCCTGGTTATCGCACTTGGTATGCTGGTGGACAACGCGATTGTGGTGGTGGAAGGGATACTGATTGGCACGCAAAAAGGGCGCACCCGACTGCAAGCCGCGACGGATATCGTCACGCAAACCAAATGGCCGTTGCTCGGTGCGACGGTGATTGCGGTTACTGCGTTTGCGCCTATTGGGTTGTCTGAAGACTCGACCGGTGAGTATTGCGGTACCTTGTTTACCGTGTTGCTTATTTCGTTAATGCTCAGTTGGTTTACCGCGATTTCGATTACGCCGTTTTTTGCTGATATTTTCTTTAAAGGGCAAAAAAACGCCGTGGGCAGTGAGGATGCCGATCCCTACAATGGGATGATCTTTGTCGTCTATCGACGCTTTTTGCAGCTGTGTATGCGTCAAGCTTGGCTCACCGTTATCGTCTTGGTGGTGGGGTTGGCCGCCAGTGTGTATGGCTTTGGCTTTGTTAAACAGGCGTTTTTCCCCTCATCGACCACGCCCATGTTTCAGGCGGATATTTGGTTGCCTGAAGGGACGGACATTCGCGCGACCAACACTAAGCTCAAAGCGTTAGAGAGTTGGATCACTCAACAAGATGGCGTCGAGCATGTCACCACGACCGCCGGAAAAGGCTTGCAGCGCTTTATGCTCACGTATGCTCCGGAGAAAAGCTACGCAGCTTATGGTGAGATCACCACGCGAGTCACCAGCTATGAATCTTTGGATGCCTTGATGGTGAAATTTCGCGCCCACGTTGAGCAGCAGTTTCCGGAAGTCAATTACAAGCTGAAGAAGATTGAGCTTGGCCCGGGCGGTGGCGCAAAAATTGAGGCGCGCCTGATTGGTTCCGACCCAACGGTGCTGCGTTCGCTCGCCGCAGAGGTGCAGGGCATCATGCGTAACGATCCTGGCGCGACCAACATCCGTCATGACTGGCGTGAGCGCACTAAGGTTTTAGAGCCCAAGTTTAACGAAAGCCAAGCGAGACGTTACGGCATCACAAAATCCGATGTTGACGATTTTCTTTCGATGTCATTCTCTGGGCTCTCCATCGGTGTCTACCGAGATGGGACGACCTTGATGCCGATTGTCGCAAGACTGCCCGAGGAAGAGCGGGTGGATATTCGCAACATCGAAGGGATGAAGATATGGAGCCCAGCACTGAGCGAATTTATTCCTTTGCAGCAAGTCACGCTAGGTTATGACATGCGCTGGGAAGACCCGATTATTGTGCGTAAAAACCGCAAACGTATGTTAACCGTTATGGCTGATCCAGATTTGCTCGGCGAAGAAACGGCGGCCACTCTGCAAAGTCGCTTACAGACCAAGATAGAAGCGCTCGAGTTCCCGCCGGGGTATTCGCTCGAATGGGGCGGGGAGTATGAGTCATCCGCCGATGCGCAAGCATCTCTATTTACTACGATGCCGATGGGCTATTTGTTCATGTTCTTGATCACCGTGTTCTTGTTCAACTCCATCAAAGAGCCGATCATCGTCTGGTGCACCGTGCCATTGGCCCTGATTGGCGTCACCAGTGGCCTGTTGCTGCTCGATACACCGTTTGGTTTCATGGCGCTACTTGGCTTTTTGAGTCTGTCTGGCATGGTATTGAAAAACGGCATTGTGCTGCTGGATCAGATCGAGATAGAGATGAAACTGGGTAAAGATCCCTACGTCGCGGTGGTGGATGCGGCGCTGAGTCGTGTACGTCCGGTGTGTATGGCGGCGATCACTACCATTTTAGGTATGATACCGCTGCTACCGGACATCTTCTTTAAACCGATGGCCGTGACCATTATGTTTGGTCTTGGGTTTGCCACGGTACTGACGTTGATTGTGGTACCCGTGTTGTATCGCCTCTTCCACTCTGTGCGCGTGCCGAATGGTCGAGAGCCAAGTGACCCTTCAGCACTGGGTATGCAAGAGGCGACTCAGTAACTTGCAGTTATAACAACCAAGAAAAGGAGAGCGCATGCAACGGTGCCGTTGGGTGGATGAATCAAAGCCAGATTACGTGGCTTATCATGACAATGAATGGGGCATGCCTGTCCATGATGATAAGGTGTTGTTTGAATTTTTAATCCTAGAGTCCGCGCAGGCAGGGTTGAGTTGGTACACCATCTTAAAGCGTCGTGAGGGTTATCGCCGTGCGTTTGCAGGCTTTGACCCGCAGAAAGTCGCACAGTTTGATGCCAAAAAGGTTGAGCAACTGATGCAAGACGCCAGCATTATCCGCCGCCGGCCGAAAATTGAAGCAGCAATTAACAACGCTCAGCGCTTTCTTGAGGTGCAAAAGGAGTTTGGCTCATTCAGTGCGTTTATTTGGGGATACGTCCAAGGGGTGCCCGTCGATAATCGCAGTGAAGAGCGTCTCCCTGTGGCCACCACGCCATTGTCTGATCAACTGTCTAAAGAGATGAAAAAGCGTGGATTTAAGTTCTTGGGAAGTACGACGCTTTATGCGTATCTACAAGCGGTTGGGGTAGTCTTCGATCATGATTTGGACTGTTTCTGTCGGGAGAAAACCACGACTCAACAGGCATAAGCCAAGTGAACTCAGTAACGTACAAAAGTGAACTGAGTAACGTAAATAAGCAAAGGGGCTATCGAGCCCCTTTATCGTATCGGTATACTTTTAACGTTTCGCTTGTTGCTCCGCGCGATGAAACTTTGGTATGCAATTCGAGCTAGCAACAATCACTCAACACGATCACTCAAGGGATCAGAAGTTGGCCGTCAGTCCCACGTACCAAGAGCGAGGGTCGATGCTATAACCGCGCTGCGTCACGTCTAAATCATCATATTGTTCGTCGGTGAGGTTACGCACGCCAGCTCGGAGGCGCCAATCTTGCTGGAAGTGATAATTCATACCTAAATCGACGGTGGTCACCGCTGGGCGTGTGATGTCATCGCTCACGCTTAGTGTCGTATCGCCAATGTAATTCACCCGAGCAAAGGTATCCAACCAGTCGGTCGCGTACCAAGTAAGTCGAGCGTTGGCTTTGTGCTCAGGTCGGTTCTCCAAGGTTTCACCGGTCTCTTTGTTTTCAGTATCGAGATAGGTGTAGGCGGCGTTCAGTTCCAAGCTTTCAGTGAGATTAATGTGGCCAGACAACTCAATCCCCTGAGTCATCGCTTTATTGATGTTCCAGTAGGTGTAAATCGGTTGGCCATCGGGACCCGTGCCGACTTCACTGCCATCGGACAGATCACGCTCAATCAGGTTCTTAATATCATTTCTGAACACGCTCGCTTCGACGCCCCAATCTTGATCATTATAAATCGCGGAAACCTCATAGCTGACGCTGGTTTCTGGCTTCAAGTTCGGGTTACCACTGATTTGGCAACTGCCCTTACAGCTATTGATGATGTTTTCCGGAGAAGTTTGCAATAGCGAAGGCGCGTTAAACGCTGAACCCACCCCTCCTTTAAGGGTCAACTTGTCGGTGACGGTATTGACTAAGTAAGCACGTGGGCTCCAGTGACTGCCATAGCTTTCATGAAAGTCCAAGCGAGTGCCGTAAGTGAGGGTATATGCCTCACCAAGCGCCCATTGGTCTTGCACGAAGAGCGCTTGTTCGTGCGCGTCTGCTTTACCGGTAACCGTCAAACTTTCAGGATTATCGAGTTCGGCGTAGCTCCATTCGCCGCCCATGGTTAGGGTGTGGTTGGCGATAAAGGTCGTAGCGTGACCGTAAAGCTGTTGATTGGTCTCAATGACATCGTTGACCGCCGTGTCCGTATCGGCCGCGTCTTCACTGGTGACGGAATCACGGTTGTACCTAAGCTGAGCATCACCCCAGCTGAAGGCACCGTTGTAGGTGAGTGCTTGCATGTCGCGCTTGATGGTCGCGTCTGATTCGGTTAATCCCGAGGTAGATTCAATCACGCCTTGACGATCGTCATCATTGAATGCGAAATCGAAAGCGAGGTCATGATTGGGGTTGATGTACCATTGTAGGTTACCGCTCATGGCCAAGGTTTCACGCTCTTCTAGTGTTGTTGCATCTGCACGATCATACTCGCCACTGCGGCCGGAAGCGGTGCCATCGAAAGCGTGGTATGCGTCACGGCCACTTTTATTGATGGACAACGCGAGATAGAGTTCGTCGTCAATCAAAGCCCCCGAGGTGTTAAAGCCAACACTGTATTCGCCGCCCTTGTCATCATCTCGGTAGGCATAATCGGTGTTGATTTGAGATTGCCAGTCGTTAGTTGGTTGCTTAGTGATGACATTGATGACGCCGCCAAGGGCCTCTGAGCCATACAGTGCAGACATAGGCCCACGTATCACTTCAATTCTTTCAATGCTCTCTTTAGGAATGGTCGCCAAATCGAAGTCGTTGCCGCGGAAAATAGCGTTAGAAGAGCTGAGTTTTCTGCCGTTAAGCAGAATCATGGTGAACTTGGTGTCCATACCACGAATTGAGATCTTTTTACGGCCTGCACGGCCACCGTCCATTTGGCTCTCGACGCCAGCGACGTACTGAACCAAATCATTCAATGCGAGAGAAGGCTCGGCGATGATTTGCTCTTGGGTGATCACCGAGACTGAAGCGGGCGCTTTCGCCAGCGTGGTTTCAGTGCGCGTGGCAGTGATCACCATTTGTTCATCAAATTTTTCCGTTTCTTCGCCACTGGCCGCAAAAGTAGGGAGAGAAGACGCGACAAGCAGAGCGATGGGGGTTAACGTGAAACGATTCATGGAATGCACTTTTATCCTTAATGTAATTACCAATGAGAATGGTTCGCATTACATATGCATGAGCAATAAAGTGCAATCAAAGTTTCATACGTTTTTTACATGCTCGTTATTCAACTAATGAATAACCTGTGCGTTTTTTATTCTATTTCGCTTGCTCGTCATGCCGCCTAGCGACGTTTTCTTGCTCGTGATGATAGTGCTCACGAAACAGGTCACGTACCCAGACACACATGGGATCCAAGTGGTAGCGCTTGTGCCAATACAAATAGATGTTTTGGTATGAGGACTTGATGGCATCGGGCACTTCACGAGTCACTAAGCGCTTACCGGCCGCGACCTCCTCGGCGAACGGCGTCGGAAGATGAAAGATCAGATCCGTTTCCTGAGCGACATTGGCGGCGGCGTTAAAGTTGGTCAACATCACTGGTGTGGAGAGTTTTTCGTTTTTGGCCAGTAAGCCCAGCTCTCTAAATCGGGGCTCAATGGAGAGTGTTTTACCACCCTGGATGGAGATTTGGCCGAAATGGGCGTGGCGAAGGTCATCCACTGTGATAGGGCGCTTCGCCAATTCATGATCTTCGCTCATCAGCAGCCGGAAGTCACGGGAACGGATGAACATGCGATACAGGTTTTGCTCGCTGTTGCTCGGTTCGATGGTTGAAAGAACAAAATGGACGTTACCTTCATTGAGCGCATCAAAATGACGTTTTGGCACCGTATCCAAATCGACAATCAGATTCGGCGCTAAGCGGCGAATACGACGTAGAATCGGTGGCAGTAACCAGTTGATTTGCGGAACCAATCCGAAAAACCGCACCGTTTGTTCCGACTCGTGTGGGATAAATTGTCCGCCATTGACAAAGCGTTCCAGTCGCTGGAGTAACCCGTCAAGTTCTTGCTGCAACTGAGTCGCTTTGGAGGTGAGTTCGTAGCCTTGGGACGTGCGAACCAGTAACTCATCATTAAACAGTACGCGCAATTTGTTCAATGCGCGGCTGACGCTGGGTTGGCTCATATGGAGGGTTAGTGCGGTATTGGAGACGTGTTTTTCCTCCAGCAGGTGTTTCAAAATCACCAGCAAGTTTAAGTCAACCTTATCTAAATTCATTTTCTGCATAACCAGTATGGAAGCTATCCTATTGACGGATTGATATTAGCTGATATTCTCAATCATAATCAAGAATCATTCTTGTTACCATTTGCGATATGGCCATTTAGCGGCCAACGATTGGTGAGAAGAATGATTCAATATTTGAATATGGAACAACACCTTAAACGTGGTGATGTCGTGAATCCTCAGTGATACATCCTGTCATTGAGTGTGGTTAGGTAAAGGTGGAACCTCCGTATGGCAAGGCTTAAGGCTTTTTCTTTGAACATGGTATTTTCTTGGAACATCGTATTGGGTTGTGTAGTTGCGCTGGCAAGTACATGGGCAAGTGCGAAAACAATCGAACACAATTTGGGTAGCATTGAGATTGAAGGTCAGCCCAAGCGCGTGGTTGTGCTCAGTTACGGCGCGTTGGATTTGCTCGATGAGTTGAATGTTGAAGTGGTGGGTGTGGTGAAGCAACTGATCCCAGAGCACCTTAGTCAATACCAAGCGGAGCAATATGCGTCGCTGGGCAGTTTGAAAGAACCCAATTTTGAAGCCATTTACATGGCGAAACCGGATTTGATCATTGCTGAAGGGCGCCAAGCGGAAATGTACTCTGCTTTGTCCGACATCGCGCCGACCTATATGTACCAAATTGACAGTGCGGATTACTGGACAACGACGCAGCATCACTGGCGTGTGATGGGGGATCTGTTTGATCAATCCGAGCGTGTTGAGCAGATGATCGCAGACGTGCAAGCGCAGTTTGATGCCATCGCGAAGAAAGCGCAGTCTGGTGAGTTCAGCGCGCTGACCGTGATGAACAATGGCAATCGCATTTCTATGTTTGGTCGTCAAAGTCGTTTCTCGATTGTGTATGACGAGTTTGGTTTCCATACCAACGAAAGCAAAAATGTTGAGACCGTCGCTGCGACACACGGCAATTTGATCTCCTTTGAGTACATCGCTGACGCCAAACCGGATGTGATGTTTATCCTTGATAGACAACAGGCGATTGGCGCGGGCAATAATGTCTCTAAACAGTTGTTTGATAATGCTTTGGTCAACAATACGCCGGCCGCCAAGCACGACCGCATTGTGTTTTTGGACCCTGCTGCGTGGTACTTAACCGCAGGGGGATACCACTCGACACAAACCATGGTGGCCGACGTCGAAAAAGTGTTCCACTGAGCCTCTGACGTTTAAATTTTATCATTGAGACAGCGACGGATGGTGTCGGCCATCCGTCTACCTTATGTAATGAATAACAAAATTCTCTTCGCAATACTTGGTTTGTGCACACTGAGTATTGCTTCTTTATTTGTGGGTGTGGCGACGGTCAACCTGTCGTCTCTGATGGCTGGTGACAGTCACACGCTCGACATCATTGTGACCAGCCGGCTGCCAAGGCTGTTGGCGATAGGGCTTGCGGGCGCAGGGCTTAGTGTGGCGGGTTTGATCATGCAGCAGATTGTTCAAAACCGCTTTGCTGCCCCGTCGACCACGGGCACGGTTGACTGCGCCATGCTCGGCTACATTATCGGACTAGTGCTGTTCTCCGAGGCGCAAAGCTGGCTGCATCTCACCATCATTATGAGTTTTGCTCTGCTTGGAACACTGATCTTTGTCCGTTTTATTCAAAAGCTGAAATTTAAGAACGCTATGCTGGTGCCATTGATTGGGATTATGTACGGCAATGTCGTCTCCTCAATGACCACCTTTATTGCTTACAAATACGATTTGGTGCAAACCCTAGGCTCATGGACAGTGGCCAATTTCGCCTCCGTTCTCAAAGGCAATTATGAAGTGCTTTATCTTGCTGTCCCAACGTCGATTTTGGCCTATCTCTACGCGAGTCGGTTTAGCGCGGCGAGCATTGGGGAGAGCTTTGCGAGAAATATCGGTCTCAACTATCAACGAATCGTCACTGTGGGCGTACTGCTGGTGGCGGTATTGTCCTCTTCTGTGGTGATGATCGTCGGTGTGATTCCCTTTCTAGGTTTGATTGTACCGAATGTGGTGTCACTGTTTATGGGCGATAACATGCGCCGCAATCTCCCTTGGACAGCGTATTGGGGTGTGTTGCTTGTGCTGATCTGTGATGTGCTAGGACGAGTGATCATTTTCCCTTATGAGGTACCGATTTCGATGATCATCAGCATCCTAGGCGGAGCCATTTTCGTGACACTGATTTTAAGGGACAAGAGCAATGCGTAATGGTGTAAAAATGGCGTTGCTGGCGGTCTTGTCACTGCTGTTTATCGGTTACTTTTTAGGGAAAGGGCTGACCGTCGACAACTATGAGTTTTTCTTGTCGCGCCGCATTCCTAAAGTGCTGGCGATTGTGATTGCGGCGGTGGCGATTGCCTCGTCATCTTTGGTGTTTCAGACCATCACCAACAATCGAATCCTCACCCCCAGTATTCTCGGCTTCGACTCGCTGTATGTGATGATTCAGGTCTTGCTGGTGGTGACGTTGGGCGGCATGAGTGTGTGGGTGGTGAACAGCGGCATCAACTTTTTGCTCTCTACGTCGATTATGTTGCTGCTCGCCATGACGCTGTTTGGCTTTTACTTCAAAAAGTCGCAGCGAAACCTGTTTACCTTGTTGCTGATCGGCGTGGTGTTGAGCAGTCTATTTAGCAGCGTGACAGGCTTCTTTACTATGATTGTCGATCCCGATGAATTTACCATGATTCAAGGGTCTATGTTCGCGAGCTTCAATAACATCAACGGTGACTTGGTTTACTGGAGTCTGTTGCCTCTCTCTTTGAGCGCGGCGTACCTCTTTTATCTCTCTCCACAGTTGGACGTTTTTTGGCTTGGAGAGGCAAATGCGAAAAGTCTCGGTGTCGATACCCAAAAGCTGACGATGAGGGTGATGTTTGCCATCACCATTTTGGTCTCCATTTCCACAGTGTTGGTCGGTCCGGTGCTGTTTTTTGGTCTGATAGTGGTGGCACTGACGCGCGAGCTGTTTCGCGCCTATCAGCATCGAGTGTTACTGGTTGGTGCCAGTTTGCTGTCGATTGTCATGTTGGTGGGTGGGCAGTGGATGGTCGAGAACCTATTGGATTTTCAAACCACGATTAGTGTCATCATCAACTTTGTCGGTGGTGCCTATTTCTTAATGTTGTTGAGCAGAGAAAAACTCAGTTAAGGCGAGCAAAATGATTACCATCCGTGGATTAAGTAAACAATACGACGAACAGTATGTGGTCAACAATGCTGATGCTTTGTTCCCTCTCGGGGAGGTGACGAGCATTATCGGCCCAAATGGAGCGGGGAAAAGTACGCTGCTTGCTATGGCGAGTCGCTTGACCGACAGTGATGCTGGAACGGTTGTGATTGGCGACAAGCCACTCAATCAATGGGAAACCCAGGAGCTTGCTAAGCATCTTGCGGTGCTGCGTCAATCCAACAACATTAATATGCGATTTACGGTGCGTGAGTTGGTCGCCTTCGGCCGTTTCCCCTACTCACAAGGACGTTTGACCAAAGCGGATCAGTTGGTCATTGACGATGCGTTGGCGCAATTGGAGATCACTGATATTCAAGATCGTTTTATCGATCAGTTGTCAGGCGGGCAACGTCAGATGGCGTTCATCGCTATGGTCGTCGCTCAAGATACCGACTACGTATTTTTAGACGAGCCACTGAACAACCTCGACATCAAACACTCGGTCGATATGATGCAGTCATTGAAGCGTCTCGCGCACAAAAATAACAAAGCGATTGTGATTGTGATTCACGATATCAATTTCGCTTCCTGCTATTCGGATAACATTATTGCGATGAAAAAGGGGCATGTGGTGAAAAGCGGCCCAACGCAGGAAGTGATTCAAGAGTCGGTATTAAGTGATATTTACGAGCTGCCTTTCACGATTCGTGAAGTCGATGGCAATCGTATTTGTATGTATTACCAAGGATGACACTCTTAGTGAATCACTCTCGCTGCATCATCCGTAAAACAAAAGCGCCTTCGTGGCGCTTTTGTCATATTGGCTGTTTGGTATTTATCACTGAGCGGCTTTTTCGGCAATGAGTGCATTGTAGCGCTGAAAACCCGCCTCCAGATCGGCCAACAGATCGTCAACGTCTTCAAGACCAATGTGGACACGAATCAAGGTGCCAGTGAAGTTTGGGTTGGCTACCGTGCGTAAACTGTTAAAACTCTTTGGCTCGTTGGCTAAAATCAAACTTTCAAATCCACCCCATGAGTAGCCCATACTGAAATGGGTCATTCCATCGAGTAGGGCGGTGGTGGCTCTTGGGTAACTGGTTTTGAGTACAAAGGAAAACAACCCGTTGCCGCCGGTAAAGTCACGGGCAAAAAACTCATGGCCCGGACAGGTATCGAGCGCAGGGTGGCGAACGTGATCCACTTCTGGACGATTGGCCAACCACTCGGCGACTTTCAGACTGTTCTGCGCATGCTGTTTTAGTCGCACATCCAGCGTGCGAATGCCGCGCAGACCCAGATACGCATCATCCGGCGAGACACATTGCCCCATCAGATAGCTTTGCTCACGTAACTGATCCCAGTGCTTTTCATTCGCCACCGCGGTACCTAGCATGACGTCCGAGTGACCAACGATGTATTTGGTTGCCGCCTGAATCGAAATGTCGACCCCATGTTCAAACGGTGAGAAGTGGACGCCCGCTGACCAAGTGTTGTCGAGCATCACAATGATATCGTGTTTGTGCGCAATTTCGGCGAGCGTTGGGACGTCCTGCACTTCCATCGTGATTGAGCCTGGAGACTCGAGAAACAGCACTTTGGTGTTAGGTTGGATAAGTGATTCGATCTCTGCGCCGATCATAGGGTCAAAATAGGTCGTCGAGACGCCCATCTTCTTCATGATGGTGTCACAGAAATCACGTGTCGGTTCGTAACAGGTATCCACCATAAGAATATGATCGCCAGTCTCGACAAAAGAGAGAATCGCGTTGGAGATGGCGGCCGTACCGCAGGGGAACAGCGCACACCCTGCGCCACCTTCAATCTCAACCATCGCATCTTGAAAGGCAAAATGGGTGTGAGTACCACGACGACCATAGAAGAGGGTTTTGTTCGCGCGGTTGACCATGGCGTGATGTTTTTCCGCAACGGTGTCGAACACCACGGTTGAGGCGCGTTGCACGGGTGGGTTGACCACGCCGTTGGTCCATTTTTTGTCACGACCTGCGGTGACGAATTTTGTTTGTTTGCCCTCTGACATCTTAAGTCCTTGTCTTTGCTGCGTTGCCAATGAAACGAACCTCTATTTAAAACATGGCGAGCGGCAATGATCAAGCCTTATAACAGTGGGTTAAATAAGTAGAAGACACGCTCTAGGAATCGGGAATAGAGAGAGCGCTCGTTCCACTGCTCTAACTCCACCTTATAGGCACTCTCGATGTAGCTTTGCTGTAACCAATACATCTCTTTAGTAAACGCCACGTCATCGATGGCGAGGGTCAACTCGAAGTTAAGCCATAAGCTGCGCATGTCCATATTGACGGTGCCAACCAAACAGAATTGCTCATCAATCACGACCGATTTGGTGTGCAATAACCCGCCATAGAACTCAAAAATCTCCACACCCGCTTGCATCAATTCAGCGTAGAAACCGCGAGACGCCCACTGCACCATGAGTGAGTCATTTTTGTGTGGAATGATGAGTTCGACTTTGACGCCTCGCTGAGCGGTCATCTTTAAAGTTTCCAACAAATCGGCGCTCGGGACGAAGTAGGGCGTTGTAATGCGCACGGACTGGTTGGCTTGGTTGATCGCCAAGGTTAAGACTTGGGAGATCAAATGCTCAGGCATCCCGGGTCCAGAAGGGACAACTTGCACAGGGTGCTGGGTCTGCCTGTCATCTATTCGGCATTCTGGAATGGAGGGTAAGCTGCGCTGGCCGGTTTCCACTTCCCAATCCCAGCAATGGATGGCAGAGAGGACATTGACCGTCGGGCCAGTGATGCGGATCATGATGTCGATCCACTGACCGACACCGGAATCTTGTTTGAAATGGGCAGGGTCGACCAGATTCATCGAACCGGTGTACGCCACTTTCTCATCAATGACGATGATCTTGCGATGTTGGCGCAAATCGAGGCGACGCAGAAAAATACGCCACGGGCTCACTTCGAGCGCCTGAACCACCTCGACGCCCGCTTGTTTCATCATGGTGTGCCAATCACTGCTAAAAAAGCGCGGGCTGCCAGCAGAATCGAGCAACACTTTGACATCTACCCCTCGCTTTGCCGCGCGAATAAGGGCAGAGGCGACAGAGTCGGCGAGCCCACCGGGGTGCCAGATGTAAAACACCATTCGAATGCTCGATTGTGCGTGTTCGATATCCTCTATGATGGAGCGCAATATCTCATTGGGTGAACTCTGTAGGGACAATGAGTTGCCTGATAAGGCGGGCAAACCGAGGCGATTGTTGCACAGTTCGTCAATGCGGGTGATGTGGCGGCCAAACATCTCAGGGGAGTGCGCATGGCAATCATTGAGTTTTGAGAACCAAGTTGCAAAGGGAGCGAGCATCTCTTTCGCCCGTTCGGCGCGTTTTCTACCTAAGTTGAGTTCGCCAAATAAGAAATAGCACCCAACGCCCACCACGGGAAGAATATAAATGATCATCAACCACGCTAACGACACGCTGACAGCGCGGCGTTTATGGACGACACGAAGCGTGACGCCAGCAACAAGTATCCAATAGAGTACGATCCCCGCGAGGGTAAGGAACTGGTAAAATTTATCCATCAATCAACCTAAGACTGCAATAGCTTGTCCATCTTACTTCGAGCCCCGTTTTCCAACAAGCGTTTGAAAGTTTGCAATGGATACAAATGCATAACATTTATGAATGTTTAATACGGTAGAAAACGGGCTGTATACCAGACTGGTTTCGTATAGCGAAACAGAACGATTGTGTTAGAGAATTGTAAAACGAAGACACAAGCATGCGCGCCAGGTCAAAAAAGCAGCATTTAACTGCGCAGGTTACAAATATGTTGGTAATTTGTACTTCGTAGGGCTTCCAATTTTACTGGTAAACTGGTTTACTTACCACAACGTTAGCGTCACTCAAAATTCTTAAAAGTGTAAAAAATAATATACACATAACTTTTAAAGGCGCCTAACAGAAGCATACACAACATCAATCAAGTTTTAATGGAGTAACCGTGGCTACATCAAGTTCATCAGCCCGTGATACGTGGGGGTCTAAATTAGGCTTCATCATGGCCGCAGCAGGTTCTGCTGTTGGTTTGGGTAACATCTGGAAGTTTCCTTACACTGCTGGGGAAAGCGGCGGCGGCGCGTTCGTTGCGATTTACCTAGTGTTCGTTATTTTTATCGGTTTCAGCGTCATGCTGACAGAATTTGCGATCGGTCGTAAGACGGGTCTTTCTGCGGTTGGCGCGTTCAAGTCAACAGACCGTCGTTGGGCATTTACTGGCGTATTGGGTGTGTTCAGTGGTCTATTGATCATGGGCTTCTACCCAGTCGTTGGTGGTTGGGCGTTAGCGTACGTGTTTAAAGTCGGTGGTGGTCTACTGAGCACACCGGACGCGATTGGCAGCAGCTTTGGTGGTTTCATCTCTGATCCTGTTCAGCCTCTACTTTGGATGGCGGTTTACCTTTTCCTAAACATCATGATCGTTATCAAAGGTATCTCTGGCGGTATCGAAAAAGCAGGCAAAATTCTTATGCCGTTGCTTTTCTTAATCCTCATCGTGGTTTCGGTGCGTGGCCTTATGCTACCAGGCGCGACAGCGGGTCTTGAGTTCCTATTTAGCCCTGATTTCTCGAAAGTTGACAGCAATGTAGTACTTGCAGCACTAGGTCAAGCGTTCTTCTCGCTTAGCTTGGGTATGGGTGCAATGCTGACGTACGGCTCTTATTTGAAGAAGAAAGAGAACCTAGTACAGAACACGGCTATCGTTACTGCGATGGACACCGGCGTTGCCATCCTTGCCGGTATCGCCATGTTCCCAGCAATGTTCGCTTTCGGTATGGAACCAGCTGCAGGCCCAGGTCTAGTATTTGTCGTTGTACCTCAACTGTTTGCTGAAATGGGCGGCGTCGTCGGTCTATTGCTTGCTCTGGCGTTCTTCATTGGTCTAACAGTAGCGGCTTTGACTTCTTCCGTTTCTCTACTTGAAGTGGTTGTGTCTTACCTTATCGATGAAAAAGGTCTGAAGCGTTCAACAGCGGTAATTGGTTCAGGCGCTGTAATGGCGACACTATGTATCATCGCATCGCTTTCTCTTGGTGGCGTTGGTCCTACACTGTTTGATACTGGTGCGTTCGATATCTTCGATCTACTAACGGATAAAATCTTCCTAGCAGTAGGTGGTATGTTGATCTGTATCTTCGCAGGCTGGAGACTGAACCGTGACGACCTGAAGAAAGAAATCACCAACGATGGCGAAGTGTCTTTCCCACTATTCGGTCTATGGTACAACCTAGTGAAATTCGTTATCCCTGTTGCTATCGCGATTGTTGCCTTCATGGGTATCAAATCTGGCTTTGATAGCGGTAAAGGCGAAATCATGCTGCTAGGTATCGGTATCATCGTATTGGCGGGTATCTTCTCTAAGAAGTTGTAATCGCTAAGCGTTGACCTGATAAACAAAAACCTCCCTCTGGGAGGTTTTTTGCTATTTCGCTTTCGCCCCAAATCGGTATACTCGCCTTTCCAATTAAAGGCCCGCCTATGTTTGATATTCTACACACTCACCCAGACTTTCTTATCATCAACAAACACCCCGGTGTCTCCGTACACAAAGACGACGGTGATACGCTGCTTCTGCAAGCTGTCGCGAGTATCTCGGGGGATGACAAACTCTATCTTATCCATCGCCTTGACAAGATGACCTCCGGGTTATTGCTTCTAGGTAGAAACAGTCAGGCCGCGAGTGAGCTATCAGCGCTGTTTGCGAAACGAACGGTGAGTAAGTTTTATCTGGCGATCGGCAGCAAAAAACCAAAAAAGAAGCAGGGATTAATCAGTGGTGACATGACGCGATCGCGCCGAGCAAGTTGGAAGTTAATCAATACACAGTGTAACCCAGCGCTGACACAGTTTTTCTCTGCCGCGGCGACACCTGGTGAGCGGCTGTTTTTGTGTAAGCCACATACTGGAAAAACTCATCAGATTCGGGTAGCGCTAAAATCGATTGGGTCGGCCATTGTGGGTGATCCTATCTATAATGCCAGCTCCCAAGCCGATAGAGGCTATTTACACGCGTTTGCGCTTGGCTTTGACTATCAAGGTGAGCGCTACCAGTTTGTCTGTGACCCACGCGAGCACGAGGTACTGGGCAATAAATGGCGTGAGGCACCGGTATCACAAAGTATCGACGCTTGGCTGACGCCTTGGACACTCAACTGGCCAACCATTAAATAACGGATAATCAAATAACGGATAACGACCTATGAAATTACTGCCCATTGAATCATTGATCACACAGTTGACTCATGCGTTGTCAGAGGCGAGCGATGAAGTGCGACGTCTGTTTCACGGCCGCGGACGCCAGTATGAAGGGCTGGAGCAAATCACCTGTGATTGGGTCAACGGTCAATTGATGGTGAACCTGTTTAAACCTGTCAGCGACGAGAGTTTGCAGGCGCTTAAAGCAGCGCTTATCGCCATGACCGAGCGCGATGTTTGGCGAGAAAAATGCGGGCGCGCAGTGGTGATTCAACACCGTTACAGTGAAGGTGCGCCCTCCGAAGTGTTGTTCGGTGAGTTAGACCGTCAACCTGTGGTGGTGGAGTCTGGACTGAAGTATCAGCTCGATATTGGCCGAAATCAAAACTTCGGGTTGTTTCTCGATATGCGCTATGGCCGGGATTGGGTCAGAGCGAACGCGCGCTATAAAAACGTGCTTAACCTGTTTGCTTACACCTGTGGCTTCTCCGTCGCCGCAATAGAAGGCGGGGCCGATCAAGTGGTCAACGTCGATATGGCCAAGGCGTCATTGAGCAAGGGGCGAGATAACCACAGACTCAATGGCCACAATCTCAATCAAGTGAAGTTCTTGGCCCATGACATCTTCAAATCGTGGGGAAAAATCAAGAAAAGTGGTCCGTATGATTTAGTGATTATCGATCCACCCTCGTTCCAAAAAGGCAGTTTTGCGCTGACGAAAGATTACCAAAAGATTTTGCGTCGCTTGCCCGATTTATTGGCGCAAGACGGTGAAGTGCTGGCGTGTGTCAATTCACCACAAGTGACAAGCCAATTCCTTATTGATGGTATGCAAAGTGAGGCGCCGCAACTATCGTTTGTTGAGCGCCTAGCGAACCCGCCTGAATTTGCCGATGTCGACGATGAGGCCGCGCTGAAAGTACTGCGTTTTCGCTAACGCCCAGTCATCGAACAATAGAGTTATAGAGCGGATGTTGAAGCCTGATTTTCAAGCGAGGGTTTGCAGTAAGTGGATGACTGCAAGATGTCTGCTTTATTGCGCTGATTTCAGTGTATGGAAGCCAGAATAAATCCGCGTAAAAGTGGTAAACCAGCACGCCGCGCCAAACACATAGGCTATCAGGGCAAAGTGTTCAGGTAATAGGCAGAACAGAATAAAGCAGGCGATGGTCTCTGTGCCTTCTGTTAACCCACTCATGTAGTAGAGCGACTTGTGAGAGTAGATCGGGTTCTCAATACCTCGTTTACTTGCCAACACTGCGAAGGCGAGAAAACTTGAGCCAGTGCCGATGAATGAGAAAATCAAAAAGGCTCCCGCGACGGCGTTCTGATCTGGGTTGGCCAAGACAAAACCAAATGGCACTAAAGAGTAGAACAGAAAATCGAGGCTGATATCTAAAAATCCACCCGCATCGGTGATCCCTTGTCTGCGTGCCAGCGCGCCATCTAAGCCATCACAGAGTCGATTGAGGACGATGAAAAACAGCGCCACATCGTAGCGAGAAACGATCAGCGCTGGCAAAGCCAAAACGCCAAGCAAAAATCCACATAGTGTGGTTTGGTTGGCCGTCACACCAAGCTTATCCAATCCCTTAGCGGCTAGGGTTAGCGGTGCGCGTATCACGCGAATACTCACTCTATCGAGCATGGTTATTTCCCCCAACGCCAATGCAAAATACGTCCCTCGGGCGGCACATCTTGTTCATCGTGGGTGACCAGTAGCGTGGGGATGTGCGCTTTGCTTAGCTGTGAAAACACCCAGTCACGAAACTGGACTCTGAGTTGTTGATCGAGTTTGCTAAACGGCTCATCAAGTAGCGCTAATTTAGGCTTAGCCAGCAGCATGCGGATCAGGCTGACACGAGCACGCTGACCACCAGAAATATGCTCAGGATATTGGTTCGCTAAGGTGTCCAAGCCGACACTCTGAAGCGCTTGCAGTGCGTCTTTTTTCCGCTGCTGGCCTTTAATTTGATTGGGCAGAGCAAAGGCAAGGTTTTGCCAAACATTCAGGTGAGGAAACAAGAGATCATCTTGAAATAAAATCCCGACTTCTCGCTGGTGGGCCTCAACCTGATTGATCTCTCGCTCATCAAGAATGATCTCGCCTTGCGCCTGAAAGTCATCACTGAGGTGACCCGCAATCAAATTCAGTAGCGTCGACTTTCCACAGCCGCTAGGGCCCATGACACAGACGACTTCACCATTTTGTATCGTTAAATCGAGGTTATGCAGTAGTGCCTCTCCTTGTCGATTATGGATGGCGAGGTTTTTGAGGTAGAGCGTCATGAGTGGAATCTTCCTTTACAGCATTGGATGTGAGAGTGGCGCTTACGGCGTTTTCTGATACTCGGCGCGTTGTTCTCCGGGTGACAGAGCGGCTCAACAGCAAGGCACCACTAAAAAAGACAAAGGGCAGCAAGGCTTGCCAGATTGCGTAAATGGCGGTAACACGACGATCAAAGCCACTGGAAAGCGCCACAGCTTCGGTGGTGATCGTCGCGATTCTACCTGCGCCGAGCATCAAGGTCGGTAAATACTGGGCGAGGCTGACACTGGCCCCCACCGCCCAAGCATAACAGATCGCAGGAAACAGCAGTCGCGCCTTGATGGTAAAAAAGACGCACAGCGGCGACTTGCCCAGTGACAACGCTGCCTTGGTATAGTTGAGGTTGTAGCTTCGCCAAGGCCCATCGAGGGCGAGGTAGACAAAAGGAAACGCAAAGAACACGTGTGCCCAGACAGTCCATACCCAGTAGAGCTCACTGTTGATCGATAGGGTGACTATTTGTAAGCCGAACAAGATCGAGAGCTGTGGGACCAACATCGGCAAGGCGATGACAAATCCAGGCACATGCAAACGCGATCGCAGTCGGTACTCATGGCACACCAAGGCGGCTATTAGGGCAATGGTGGTTGCGGTAAGCGCCAGGAGTAAGCTATCGCTGATGGTTGGCAACACGTTCTGCCACTCATTGTGCCAAAAGCGGCCACTCCAAGACGTGGGCAATAAATCCGGAAAACGCCATCGCTGCGCGACGCTCCACACCAGCATGATGGGAAGCATTGACGCGGCAAACAGTGCGCTTAGGGTAAACACAGATTTGCCAGGTAAAGCCAATCCGGCGCGGCCAGAATATTGCCAGCCAGACCAGAATTGCGTGATTGCTTTTTCAATCACGACCACAGCAAGCAGCAAACCTGATGCGATGGCAAACAGGGTGACGGCGCCTGCAGCGGCGCGAGGTAAAACGTTGAGATCAGGATCGTTAAACCACTGCCAAATCATCACTGCAAAGGTGGGCGGGTTGGTGGGTCCCAAAATTAGGCTTAAATCGACCACAGATACGCCGTAGGCGATCACGGCAAAGAGTGGAAAGCGCATTTTTCTCAGCCATTGTGGTAACACCACTTTCCACCACATTTGTGCGCACGAATATCCGAGCGAATGAGACACCTGGGCGAGCTTAGGAAGGTTAAGCTGGCCAAGTACCGGGATACTCATTAAGAGTAAGAAGGGCACCTCTTTAAGTGCGAGAGCTATCGTCAGGCCTGCGGCGTAAGGGTCATGGATCAACCATGCTGCATTGTGCGTATCACTGCCCATCATCAACCATTGATTCGCCCATCGTGCCAGCAAGCCGGTCGGTGAGAAGAGAAAGGCAAAGCCAATGGCAAACGCGACGTGGGGCATCGCCAATAAGGGGGAGAGTAGCAGTTCTACCTTGCGCCAATGTTTGTTCATCCACAAACTTTGTAAGATGGCAAAGGTGATGGCGCAGGCAAGATAGGTACTCACCAGTGCGCTGGTCAGGGTACTGCCGATGGCGCGTCCCACTCCCGGCCATTGCAACACATTGCCATACGCGGCTAATGTGATTTGGTCAAAGCCGATGACCGGCATATACCCCAAAGAAGAGAGCATCACACCCAATATGCCGGGCATAATGGGCATGATGCAGATCAGTAAAACAATGAAATACGTCGCTCTAAACATCTGGCTCTCGTATTGGTTTGCTGGCTACTGGCCGTAGCGTTTCTGCCACTCGACTTCGAGTGCGGATTGCCAACTTGGGTGCGGCTCCGCCACAGATTTAAACAGCGTTGTATTTTTCGCGCTGCCCTGTAACACCTCATTCTTAAGGACTGACGGATCGCCCCACACATTCAAATCTCCTTTGCGTGATTGCGCTTCTGGGCTGAGTAAGAAGTTAATCGCCACCTTGGCGCCCTCGAGCGCATTGGCGTTCCAAGGAATCGCTAAGAAGTGAATGTTAGACAGGGCGCCGCTCTCCATCGCATAGGCCGCCGTGGTTGGGGCAAGCTTTCCGCTTGCTTGAGCGGAAAAAACCGCATTGGGATTAAAGGTAATCGCCAAGTCTAACTGTCCGTCGTCAAGTAATTGCAAAGTCTCTGCCGTGCCTGCTGGAAATTGCTTCCCTTGACGCCACGCGACCGTATGAAACTCATCGAGATATTGCCAAAGTGATGCCGTCACTGCATCAAACTGGGCCTCAGACACGGGCTTGGCGAGCGATGGATCATTGTTAGTCAGTTCAATCAACAGCGCTTTTAAAAAACTTGTGCCGTGAAATTCGGGCGGGCGAGGGTAGCTGACACGATTAGGGTAGGCCTTGGCGTAGCTCAGCAGTTCACTAAAAGAGGCAGGCGGATTATTCAGTGTGGTGGTGTCATGGATAAACACCAGCTGTCCTACCCCCCAAGGTGCTTCAAGGCCAAGTGTTGGCTCTGAAAAATCACTGTCAACGGGCAGTGACTTATCGACATACTGCCAATTGGGGAGCGATTCAACAAATGGACCATAAAGTAGAGCGTTGTTTTTCATCGATTTAAAGTTTTCACCGTTGATCCACACCATATCAACGCTGCCCCCGCTGTTTTTGTCTGCCGCTTTTTCAGCAATCAGGCGAGTCGTGGTCTCCGCAATGTCCGTCACTTTGACGTGTTTCAATGTCACGCCGTATTGACGCTCTAGTTCAGAACTTGCCCAGCGCAAGTAGTTGTTGATCTCCTGGCTGCCACCCCAAGCATGAAAATAGACAGTTTGCCCTTTGGCTTTTTCAACCACCTGAGTCCAGTTGTCGGCCGCTAGGCTACTGAACGCCACAAGAAGCGAGGTGAAGAGTGTGATAAACCTTGTCATGAGTATCCTTTCTGATGAACGTATTGAATGGTTGCGATAAACAAGTAGACCGGAGCCGTGTTGTGATTCATTCATTATGAACGAAAAAAAACAAAAGTTTTACGAGTGAGAGAGAAATGTGGGTTAAATCAAGGCGCTGCGTTGGAAATAAAACTTGCGGACAATAAAAAGCAGCGCTTTGAGCGCTGCTTATCAATACACGTTGCTGATCGTGATGCGTTAGAACTTGAAACGCGTGGTAAACATCAATTGGTCGCCGTAGAAGTCGTTGATTCGAGCTTCTGCACCGAGAGAGAACAATTCGGTGGAGTGGAAACGTGCGTAGACAGAACCCAACCATTGGTCTTTGTCGTCGAGCGATAAGTAACCGCCGCCGCCGCCGACTTCAAGTTGTGGCCCAAGCCACTGGCGAACGCCTAAGTTAAGCTGCATGCCTGTTTCACTGCTTTTGTTGTTGCGACCATTGAAATCCACCATACGGAAGAGCATCGAACCAGTCAGATCCGCCCAGTTGTTGATCGGTGCGTGAAAGCCAAGACCGACCGCTGAGTCGTAATCGCCTTCAAACTCTGAATCAATGCGAGCAATAAAGTGTGCGTTAGGGTGGATGGACTTGCTCACGCCACCACCGAAGGTCACTGGGCTTGCGCCGATACGAGCTTCGAAGTAGTCGTAACTAAAGTTACTCATAACCGCTGGGCTGTTTGGATCCTCAGCAAATGATTGGCCAGATGCAAGCACTAGCGCCGCTGCTAAAATTGTTTTACGCATAATGGACGATAAACCTTTATCTTGTTAATTTCCTTGGTCTTTAGCGAGAGTGTCGCTATGACGATGTGTCAACATAATAATGCATCATAGCGAATGCCACTACACTAAATGTCATTGTTTTGTCGATATATCTAGCATTTAGCAAGTGATATGCCAAGATTTAGCCAGTGAATGGCTAAGGTGGTCGTTTATTCACCCAAGTCCAAACGGTTTTTCGCTATCGCGGCAAAGATGGCTTCTGTATCGAGTGTCGATGCCCAGTGGAGCGGATTGGACTCGTTGTCGATAACAAATTGGGTGAGTTGCTCTTTGATGACCTTCCGCAATTCCTCTCCGCGCCAGGGCTTCGCGATGTAAAAGTTGAGGCTAGAGTGATTAATCGCTTCCACGGTATCTTCTAGCCCCGCTTGTCCGGTGAGAAGTAATTTTCGCGTCGGCTTCGTCTCTTCTTGCTCATTCAATTCAATCAGGAACTGGATCCCGGTCTGCTCGGGCATAATGTGATCGCAGAGAATCAGCGCCAAACGGGTACCTTCTTTAGACGCCGACTGAATGATCTGTTTGGCTTCTGCGACCGACTCTGCCGCCTCGAGTACAAACGTCTCTTCAAAGCAATCCAAATCTTGCACTACGCTATCGAGGACTTCTCGCTCGTCATCCACGCACAAAATGAGATAGTTGTTCATACATGAGTCCTTGTTGTGTGAGACATGGGGTTGACTGGCAGCCAAACCGACATCTTAGTGTAGGGGGTCAGCTCTGGGTGATGGTGGCACTCCTCTTCGGTGAGTGAGGCCACGTCTATCCTGCCACCGTGTTGCAGGACAATTTGCTGACAGACCGATAAGCCAATACCTAGACCAAAATTGCCTTCTTTTTTGGTGGTGAAATTGAGAGTAAAAATTTTATCCAGTTGCGCTTTGGGAATACCACAGCCGTTGTCTTTAAATGCCACTTCTAGCCAGTTGTTGCCATGAAGGGTGGTGGAGATCTCCAACACACCTTTGGCAGGAAAGACATCAATCGCGTTGGAGATAAGATTGGTCCACACTTGTTGCAGCGCGATAGGCTGACAGGAAATGAGAGGGATGTCGCCATAGTGCTTTTCAACATGATGGAATTTTAATTTATTTTCAAAGATCACCAAGGTGTCTTCCAACCCTTCGTGTATGTCACTCAAATGAAAAGATTCATCATCGGGTCTTGCGTAACCTTTCAGGCTCTTGACCATATCTGCAATCCGCTGCGCGCAGACATGGATTGAGCGCAGGGTCGCCCCCGTTAGTTGATAGGCTTCGAGATCGGTGAGTTGGCTTAGCGTCTGCTGCGGGTGACGTTTTGCGCGCGTTAACCACTCTTCATCCTCATTAAGCCCTAGCTTGACCAGTTTTTTTGCCACGCGGCGATCAGAGACGCGCTTTTCAGCGGCGGCGGCGAGCTCGCGCTCTTGTGAGGTGGAGCGGGGCCGTGCGGTCAAGGCATGAGTGAGAATCTCGCTACCCAATGCTTGTATCGGCTCGTCCCCTTGATGGGCGATCAACTGATGGATTTTGTCAGTGATGGTATCTGTGCCGCGCAGTATTGCGGCAATCGGGTTATTGAGCTCATGGGCAACGCCTGCGACTAGCTGTCCCAACATGGCCATTTTTTCTCTTTCGATCAGTTGTTGGTGGGCCAGTTCCAGCGACTCCAGGGTTTTTTGCAACTCAAGTTTGGTGGTAATGCTGCGTTGCAAACGGCGATTGAAATGGCGCAGTAGTAAATTGGTAAATAGTGGCAGCAGCGCAGTATTGGAGTGCATGACTTTCGCGAAGACGTCACGATCGAGTTTGATGACTTCTGTTTTCGTCAAAGTTATGGCGGTCGAGAATGACGCTTCGCCGGTGACAAAGGACATCCCGCCCACGATGCTGCCTTGACTGTGACGGACGACTTCACGCTGAATACCGAGATCATCTTTTTTATACAGTGCCACTTGGCCTTCGGTGATGAACCACAGAAAGCGGTTTTCCTCGCCTTCTTTGGTTAACAGATGGTCGGCGGAGTAGGTACGACATGCGTTGGTATCATCTTGGTCAGCAAAAAACTCGCGCAGAGCACCGGTCACTTGTTCTGCTAATTGTTGGTCGGTCAGCGTGTGGTGATCGCTGATGAAGCCTTCGCGATAGCTTCGCATCTTCTGATCAATGTGGGCGCGAAGTAGGCGGTGTTGGTCGAGAACTTGGCTATAGCTGAGCAGGTTATCGCGATCGTTGTCGAGCACGAATGTGGTCAGCTCTTTCAATGCGGTACGTTCGACCACATTGTCTTGCAAAGGCTTGGTTAAGCAGTGGTCAAGGCGGCCATCATTGACCGCGGATAAAATGGCTTGAATATCCTGCCCACAACTGACGAGCACTTTTCTTGCTAAGCGTGTTTGGGGTGATTTATCAAGATGGATCAAGAAACTGGCGCCGTCAAACTGCTCATGGTGACTGGCGATCACCAACGCCATCTCCTGTTGTCTCTCGATGCAGAATTCGAGAATCGAGTGGGCGTCCTCGATGGTATCGGCAGTGTAAATGTCGAATTTAGGCGCAAAGGTCGCAAGTTCACGTCGCAGGATTTCAACGCTCACAGGGTTGTTGTCGAGGCACAATAATGCGTAATGATTCACGGCGTTTTCATTTTTTGGAAACCAACACATGATCCACTGTAACAAGCCTGACCAAACCATGTTGAGAGCTGAGTAATAGAATCTTTGCCAAAATCGAGAGAAAGACAATACTCTGATTTATCTCAATGTTTTTTGGTGTAGACTTGGGACAAATCTCCATACCGGACACGTACATGCATCAGCTTAAAAAGATTGGCGCCATCGGTGGTGCCATTTCTCTCGCCCTTTGTTGGCCATTGGCCGTGGGGCAAATTGGTCAAAATGTTATTCAAGATGGCATTCGTCACCTAAACAGCGCGGCCATGAGTGCCGACGTCGTCAGTTACGATAGAGGCTACCTTTCCTCTAAGGTGACCACCCGCTATGTGATTCACGATCAAGAGCTCGCCGCCCAAATGGCTCAAGATGGCTTACCCAGTGAGTTTATCGTTCACAGTGATTTGACTCATGGTTTGGTGAGCCTTGACGCCGATTCGGTCATCGAAGGGCTAGAAGCCATTCCATTGACGCTGCACACCTCAACCCAACTCAACGGCAATACTCGTTATACCGTATCTATGGACAGTTGGAATTATGTCGCGCAAGGGGCCGATAACGCGGTGTTGTCGATGTCGCCATCGACGCTGAGCGGTCAGATCACTGTGCTAGGTGAAGTGAGCTACGAGCTGGATATGCCCGCAGCGGATATCGACTTTAACCACGGCGAGTCGCTGCATATTGTGGGTTTAAAAGGCAGTGGAAGTGGTAAGAAACAGGGCAGCTTTTGGTTAGGTGAGCAGACCCTGTCTGTCGATGAAGTGACATTGACGGATCCGGCTCAAGCGGTGTGGCTTGGCCTCAAGCAAGGTCAATACCGCGTCACCAGCTCTATGGACGAAGTGAATCAAACCGTCAGCAGTCAGCATGTTGTTCGTCTTAACGATGTTATCGGTCAAGAGGGCGAAGTGAAAAGTGTTGGTTTCGATCTGACTTTTGGTGGTTTAGATATGGAATCGTTCGACCATTTAGTGAATATCTATCAAAATAACCCTGTTCTCAGTGAAAATGAGATTGAGCAAGCAATTTCCCAAGTTGAGACCCTGTTTACCAAAGGGTTTTATCTCACTATGAACAAATTGGATGTCGATTTGGGTGACGGCGCAGTGTTCGATTCTACTTGGACTGTGGCAGTACCAGAAGGTACCTCTGGCATCTCACAAAACCCTATGATGGTAATCCCAGCGTTGACGGGCGAGATTAATACCTTTTTCTCCAACCAACTTGTTGAACAGTATCCGTTTATTAAGCAGGGTGTTGATGAAGCGATTGTGATGGAGTTTATCTCACAAACCCAGCAAGGCTACCAAATCCAAGCCACCCTTGAGCAGGGGAATTTGGTGTTTAACAATGGCCAGAAAATACCCTTGATGACCTTGTTTCTCTCTGCAATGATGCAGCCATAGTTAGGAAAACAAACCACTAAGCAAGAAAAGAGGTCGTAACACCTCTTTTCTTGCTTTTTATCTCGTAGAAAACGTGCTATTAATCCTAGCAATCTCTCAGAATGATCAAGGAATGTGAAATGGACAACGTATATAACTTCAGTGCAGGTCCAGCGGCGCTACCTAAAGCCGTGATGGAAAAAGCGCAAGCAGAATTTGTTAACTGGAACGCGCTTGGCACTTCGGTTATGGAGATCAGCCATCGCAGTAAAGAGTTTATTCAAGTCGCTGAGGAAGCTGAGCAGGATTTACGTGATCTGCTGAATATCCCAGACAACTACAAAGTCCTTTTCTGCCAGGGTGGCGCGCGCGCTCAGTTCGCCGCCGTGCCGCTTAACTTGCTCGGTAGTGCGCGCAAAGCCACTTACATTGATGCCGGTTACTGGGCACAAAGTGCGATAGAAGAAGCGCAGAAGTACTGTGATGTTGACGCATTCTCTGCAAAAACAGAGAAAGACGGCAAACTTGCTGTCGTCGCCGCGAGCGAGTGGCGTATCGATGCAGACAGTGCTTATGTCCATTTTTGTCCTAACGAAACCATCGATGGTATTGAGATCAGCGAACTGCCCGTGACTGACAAGCCGATTGTGGCAGATATGTCTTCCAACATCTTGTCACGTGAGATTGATGTGTCGAAATATGGGGTGATTTACGCAGGCGCGCAGAAGAACATTGGCCCTGCAGGTATCTGTATCGCGATTGTACGTGATGACTTATTGGAGCTTGCCAGTGACGTGTTGCCAAGTTTTTTAAACTACAAAATTTTGGCGGAAAAAGAGTCGATGTTTAATACACCGCCAACGTTTGCTTGGTACCTCTCTGGGTTGGTGTTTAAGTGGTTGAAAGAGCAAGGTGGCGTGGCGGCGATGGAGAAAATCAACCAACAAAAAGCCGCGACACTCTATAACTACATTGATCAGTCAGACTTTTACATCAACAATGTGCATTCCGACAACCGCTCGCGCATGAACGTGCCTTTCCAACTGAAAAAACCCGAGTTGGACAGTCTGTTCCTAGAGCAAGCGAAAGCCCGCGGTTTGGTGGCACTTAAAGGTCACCGCGCGGTCGGTGGGATGCGTGCATCGATCTACAACGCGATGTCGCTCGAGGGTGTACAAGCCTTGGTGGACTTTATGGCTGAGTTTGAAAAAGCCAACGCATAACGGTATTTCTACCGCGTTGCTTAAAATAGAGATTAAAAAAAGGGGCGTTTGCCCCTTTTTTGATCATCATTTATTAGCGGTGTTTGGGTTTTCGCTTGCCTTGGCCATTGGATCGACCTTGCTCTGCAATCACATGATCGCGTGAGGCTTTACCCGCTGGCGCTTTGCCTTTCTTATTTCCGCTGTTTTTACTCGCTTTACCTTTTTCGCTGCCATGCATTTTTTCAAAGCCAGGCTGAGTTTTCGTGTGCTTAGTAGCAAAGCGATTGGAGCCGTGACGTCCGGATTTTCTGCGTTGCGCAGGCGTCTGGGCGGAACTGTCTTCAGCAGGAACGAGACAACTCGGCTTATCACCGATCAGGTGCTTTTTACCCATGTTGATCAGCGCTTCACGAATCAGTGGCCAGTTTTGCGGATCGTGATAGCGCAGCAGAGCTTTGTGTAAACGCCGCTGGCGCTCTCCTTTCGCAACGGGTACCACTTCACGCTGCTTATATTTAACGCGCTTGAGTGGATTCGTCTCTGAGTAGTACATTGAGGTCGCATTACACATCGGTGATGGGTAGAAGTTCTGCACTTGATCGCACTCAAAGTCATTCTTTTTCAGCCAAAGGGCGAGATTGAGCATGTCTTCATCTTCTGTGCCTGGGTGGGCGGAGATGAAGTAGGGAATCAGATATTGCTTCTTGCCTGCTTCTGCACTGTATTTTTCGAACATCTCTTTGAAACGGTCGTAGGCACCCATGCCCGGCTTCATCATCAGATCAAGCGGACCTTTCTCGGTATGCTCTGGTGCAATTTTCAGGTAGCCGCCCACGTGGTGCGTAACTAATTCCTTAACGTACTCTGGGGATTCAATCGCCAAGTCATAACGCACACCAGAGGCGATCATCACCTTGTTGATCCCCTCGACTTTGCGCGCCGCGCGGTAAAGGTCGATGGTGTGCTTATGGTCAGTATTGAGTTTATTACAGATGCCAGGGAAGACGCACGATGGACGACGACAGTTGATTTCCGCTTTCGGATCACTACAGCCGAGGCGATACATGTTAGCCGTAGGGCCGCCCAAATCAGAAATAGTTCCGGTAAAGCCGGGCACCTTGTCTCGAATTTCTTCCAACTCATTCAAAATGGACTCTTGAGAGCGGTTTTGAATGATGCGGCCTTCGTGCTCGGTAATGGAGCAGAATGAACAGCCGCCAAAACAGCCACGCATGATGTTGACTGACGTCTTGATCATGTCATAGGCAGGAATTTTTGCTTTGCCGTACATCGGATGAGGCACGCGTGCATAAGGCAGACCAAACACGTAGTCCATCTCTTCTGTGGTCAGAGGGATAGGAGCTTGGTTGACCCACAGCTCTCGGTCACCGTGCTTTTGAATCAGAGCACGTCCTGAGTACGGGTTTGTCTCAAGGTGCATGATGCGACTGGCGTGCGCGTAAAGTATGCGGTCATTGTTGAGTTTTTCAAAATGAGGCAGGCGCACTGCGGTGGTTTTCGCATCGTGGCGAGAAGGACGAATCGTGATCGGTTGCGGCTTCGTCTCTTCTTGGTTCGCTTTGGTGTCGCACTGCTCTTCCACCACGTAAGGGTTTGGCGGGATAAACGCCTCTTTTCGGGGCTTCTCAATCCGTGATGAGTCGATGATGGTGTAACCTTCTGGCTCGGCCGCCAAGTTCACCGCGGTACCACGAATATTGGTCATATTCGCTATCGCTTCGCCGTCGGCTAAACGGTGCGCGACTTCAACCAATGCGCGCTCTGCGTTACCAAACAGCAAGATATCGGCTTTGGCATCAAACAAAATGGAGCGACGCACTTTATCTGACCAGTAGTCGTAGTGCGCAAGGCGACGTAAGCTGGCTTCAATACCCCCCAGGATGATAGGCACACCTTTGTAGGCTTCACGACAGCGCTGCGAGTAGACCAATGTGGCACGATCTGGGCGCTTACCCCCTTCGTTGTTTGGGGTATAGGCGTCATCATGGCGTAATTTGCGATCCGCCGTGTAACGGTTGATCATCGAGTCCATGTTGCCGGCGGTGATGCCGAAAAAAAGGTTAGGTTTGCCAAGCGCCATAAAGGCATCTTTGGTTTGCCATTCTGGCTGAGCAATAATCCCGACACGAAACCCTTGGGCTTCCAAAAGACGCCCGATGATGGCCATACCAAAACTGGGATGATCCACATAGGCATCGCCTGTGACGATGATGATGTCACAGCTATCCCAACCTAAAGCATCCATTTCCTTGCGACTGGTCGGAAGGAATGGCGCGGTGCCAAAACACTCGGCCCAGTACTTTTTGTGTTGGTGAATCGGGGTAATATCGTTGAACATATTTTGCTCTCTGTGCCAGGGAGCGCGAATTATAGCGGCTTGTCATTCATCTATCTACCTCAACATAGCCCTCATTTTTTTACGTATAAACACGGCAGGTTAACGGATAATTTCGAGCATCCAGTCTAAAATTAACCTCATCAACATAAACCACACAGGTGTTTACGAGCATGGAAGAGAATTTTCAAGTGCATGCGCTTGAAACCACAGCAGAGCCTTCCAATCACCCCAAGTACAGCACGTTTGATTGGCGTTTGGACCTTAACAACCAGACTTTTAGTTGCGATCCCGATGCGATGCAGCTGTTGTTTGGCCAGAATGTGGCGAGCGTTTCGGCGAAGCAGTTATTCAAGCTGCTTCCTACGTTACACCGTAAGCGTTGTCAGAGTGTGTTCAAGTCGGTGCTGAAAACCGGTGAGATGGACAGGTTCCATTGTTGTTTGCTGATCCCTCATGCCGTGTTTGCTTACGTTGAGTTTGACGTCAACAGAGAAGCGACCAACGTGCTTTCAGGCTGCTTTTCTCCCCGTCTGGTGATCGGTTCCCGCTCGGACGCCAGTGACCTGTTTTGCTCCGCATTTGAAAGTGAGACGCGCGGTGTGGTCATCACCGACGCGCAAACTCGCATTTTGGCGTGTAATCGTCGCTTTGAACAAAATACTGGCTATTTACTCAATGAAATTGTGGGTTTGAAAACCAGTATTTTTAATGCCGACAAGCTGAGTGACGAATTTTATGAAGCGATGTGGGCGAGTGTAAATCGTTGTGGGGCATGGAGCGGACCGATCATCACCTTGAAAGCGGATGGCTCCACCGTGCCACAAGAGCTCTCAATTACGGCGATTGAGCGTGCCAGTGGCGAGCGTATCTATATTGGTGTTACGTCTGATCTCTCCAAGCAGCTGGATAAAATTGATGGCTTGGAAACCGATGGCATTGACCTACTGACCTTATTACCCTCTCGAGACAGTTTCATTGCCGAACTGGAGCAACAATGTGAGCAAGCGCCGGATGCGTTGAATGCGGTGATGTTGGTATTGCAGCCAAAGTTTCCTGCCGACAAAGCGCATCAAGTCAAAAAGCAATTTGCCAGTTATTTGATTGAGAGCACCAAAGTGGCAAGCTGCGGCTATTTGGGTAATGGTCGTTTTGCGGTGTGTTTGTCGATAGCGGAATCCACCGCCGAAGAGCGAATTCGAGAAGTACGCAAAGCGGTGAAGAGTTTTTTTCACCTTTTCAAGCGTGCCCAAGGAGAAATTGCCTTGGCATTGCGTGACGGATTAACCGGGGTATCGGTATTAGGCGTCGATGCGAATAACCCTTCGCGTTTGATTTCACATGCGACTCAGGCGTTACTGGAGCTGAACCAGAGTGAAGGCAAACGCATTGCGTTTTTCGACCGAGAGATGCATCAAGCGCAAGAACGCAAGAAAGCGTTGGAGGAGTTCGCGCTCAAGTGTGTGAAAGGTGGGCTGGTGGATGTCCACTTCCAGCCTTTGGTGGATATTAAATCGGGTCAGATTGATAAGTTTGAAGCGCTGTGCCGTTTTCCAATCAACGATCAATTGAACACCAATACGCAAGAGATGGTGAGTGTCATTGAAGACCTTGATTTGATCGTCGAGCTCGATGATATGATTTGCCATAGAGCAATGTCGATGCTGCCCGAATTGCAAAAGCGCTTTGGCGCTCAAGTGGGCTTGTCTGTTAACCGCTCCCTCAACTCAAAACACGATATTGGTGAAGTCTTAGGCCGCACGGTGCAGTTGGTGGACAGATTAAAAATTGACCCTGATCGATTAACCATCGAGTTTACCGAAAGCGCCTATTTTGAGAGTGACAGCTATCAAGAATCGATGTTGTCGGCGATACGTGAGGCTGGTGTGCTCATCGCCGTGGATGATTTTGGCACGGGCAGTGCGTCATTTGAGTATCTCAATCGCAGCTATTTTGATGTGTTGAAGATTGACCGGGTGTTTGTGAGTGGCATCAGTGAAGCGAGTCGTAAATACCATTTGGTGGCTTCCATCACTAAGTTAGCACAAAAGCTTGGCCTCAGGGTCGTGGCAGAGGGGGTGGAAACGGAACAAGAGTACCAGGTGATTGCCAGTCTCGGCGTTAATTATGTTCAAGGCTACTACTTCTCAAAGCCGATGAGCCTTGATGACCTTAGAGTGGCTGAGGACTACTGCCAATTGCCCGATGCGCCACGAGCAAGCAGCGGTGAGCCATCATTAGCGGATTTGGTATCGCCCAATGTCAGCCACCTTAGCCCCACGGTGGCGCTGTCACTGATCTATCAGAAATTTCAGGACAAAACGATACAGGCCTTACCTGTGGTCGATGAAGGGGAATGTCTGGGTGTGATAGAGCGCGCTTCGATGAACTTGCACCTGACGCCCACCATGGGCACCGATTTAGAAAGCAGCAAAGAGCGCAACATGTGGCTGAAAACCGCGAACCGTATTATGTCGCCGCCTGCGGCGATCATCTATTGGCAAACCCCGCTCGATAGTATGGCGGCACTGTTGGAGCAGTACCCGCACTTTCCCTGGGTGTTGGTCGATAATGAAGGCGCGTTCAAAGGCATTGTCGAGCAGCGCACTGTATTGAAGCATCTCACCAGTCTGTTATGATTCGCGCTTTGTTCATTCAATTATCTGACAGATTATGATTCCTGATTTGCTTGCCTCTTTCGCACCGATGTTGCTCGGCGCGCAACTGATCTTAACCCTTATTCTCGTAAAAGGGGACATCTGCCCAGGCCAGCGTGGGCGTATTCATAAGGTACTACCTGCTATCGCGATTTTGTGGTTAGCGGTTGCCTCCCTGCGTATTGAAGCCATGATGGTGGTGTTCGCTATCGGCTATTTCTATTCTCAGGTTCAAACTAAGAAAACACGAGTGCAAGGACCGTTATGGGTGATGTACTTGGCGAACGGTTTAGCGCTGGCTTACGTTGGAATCATGATCACTGAACAATCGAGCTTTGCCGCTGGATTGAGTGTTTTGGTTCAGATTGTGTTGCTAGGCGGATTGTTTGCCCATTTGCTGTTGACGGTGGCAAAAACGAGATTGCAATCGTTTCATCGAATTTTACCTGTCGCGGGGGTGGCTTCTGCAATGATGATGAGCATTACTGTACTGCTTAAAGCGTCTTCATTGGACGAGCAGACGCTCACCATGGCAACGCAGCCGTTGCTGGTCAGTTTTGCGCTTCTCATCAGTGCTGTGGTGGTCTGGAGCTGGCATATGTTGCTCAGTAAAAGCATCACTAAGCCGCAGTTGGCGGTTGCACTGGTGATGTTGCTGGGTGCGGTGACGGTTAATCAGGGCTTATTCGTTCTTTAGTCTCGGTCACTGTTATTTTTCTGCTGAAGGTCTAAGCTTGTGTTATCAACACGACAAAGGAGCGCTGCGATGGATCTTAGTAATGTTGGCCGTTTCGATAGCACGATTTTACTTGGTATCGTGAACGAGAAACTGAGACTGGAATGTGACAGTCTCGAAGAGTTGGTAAGCACCTATGAAATGGATGCAGAGACAGTGATTGGCAAATTGGATGTGCTTGGCTACCAATATGACCCGCTCACCAACCAGTTCAAGTCAAACCAACGGTAGGACTTCACTCAATGCTGCGTCGATGTCGGTTCAATGCCTTACAGCGAAGCTAGGTATCGGCGCGACGAACCGTCTCGGTGTAACCTTTAGAGGTTACACCGTTTTTATTCCCTCTAAATGACTTTTCGATTGTTGCCGAGCGGTATGGAAAAACGCTTGTAAATAGCGTTTGCCCTTATCACTGTCTCTGGTAGCCGCGAACAGTCGGCGCCACAGTCCGTCTCCCAAAGGAATACTGGTGATCAAACCCTGACGAGAAAATTCACTGATTGCCCAGTTAGGTAGCGCCGCGATACCTAGCCCCGCGGACACCATCTGCACCAACATCAATGTATTGTCTGCTTGTTTCCACTTTGCCGGCTCCACCCCCGCCGGAGTCAAAAAGTGTTTCACCACATCTAAGCGTTTTTTCTGCACTGGATAGGAAATCATGGTTTCGCCTTCAAGATCGCGTGGCTCGATACGGTTTTTTGTCGCAAGCGGGTGCGTGGTCGAGGTGATTAAGCGCATTTCAAAGTCGAAGAGCGGTTCATAGTGAATTTCAGAGCGCGGTTGAATATCTGAAGTGATAACGAGATCCAACTCGCCACTGATCAATGCGGGTAGGGGTTCAAACGAGAAACCCGATGAAAAATCGAGTGTGACACTGGGCCATGCAATTTGATACTCACGCAGCGCAGGCATCAACCACTGAAAGCAGGAGTGACAGTCTATCGCCATGTGCAGGCGTCCGTTGACGTCTTCTTTGAGGCTTGCCAACTCATTTTCTGCGCGCGCTAGCTTGGGCAGAACCTCATCGGCGACACGAAGTAAGATTTGTCCTTCAGAAGTGAATTTCACCGGACGAGTCTTACGCAGAAAGAGCGGACTGCCAATGCGAGACTCCAGATCTTTGATTTGATGAGAAAGGGCCGATTGGGTCAAGTGCAGTGACGTTGCGGTTGCGGTGAGTGATCCGGTATCTCGCAGTGATACTAATGTTTTCAAATGCTTCAGCTCGATCATTAATTTATTTCAACCTTTCCCTGTCTCAGATGAGTAAAACTAACTTACTCGCTTTTAATAGGCATGTAAACATCTAGACGTCTAAAAAATCCGCCTGAACTTTGTTCATTATTATCATGAGTGGATTGCATCTATGAGGTTTTTTAATAAATAAGTTGAATAATTGGACGTTGTTCGAGCGTGTGAATAGCGGGATTATTTAGCCATCCAGACATCTTGAGATGGTTTTCTCATGCCGTCTATCACTCGTTTATCACAAGGAAAAAATCATGGCGACCACGACACATATACTGGGCTATCCGCGCATTGGCAAACAACGTGAACTGAAATTCGCGTTGGAGAAATACTGGCGCGGTGAGATCGATCAATCTCAACTTCAGCAGGTAGGTACAACGCTTAGAGAGCAAAACTGGTGTACCCAGAGTGAGGCGGGTTTAGAGTATGTCACAGCAGGTGATTTCGCTTGGTATGATCATGTATTGACGACCAGCTTGTTGCTCGGCCATGTCCCACAGCGCCATCGAGAAGGCCCACCTGATCTCGATACCCTGTTTAAGATTGGTCGTGGTCAATCGCAATCTCACTGTGGATGCCATCATCAGCAAGGCGTCGCCGCCAGTGATATGACTAAATGGTTCAATACCAACTATCACTACATCGTACCTGAGTTTAGTAAAGAGGATGCGTTTGAGCTGAGCTGGCCACAGTTGTTCGAGGAAGTAGAACAGGCTCAAAAAGCGGGACACAAGGTCAAGCCCGTTTTATTGGGACCTCTTAGTTATCTCTATTTGGGAAAAGAGACCACGCCTTTTGACCGGCTCACACTGTTGCCAAAGTTGTTGTTGGCCTACCAAGCGATTCTCGCAACATTGGCCAAGCTAGGGGTAGAGTGGGTACAAATCGATGAGCCAATTTTAGCACTAGAACTCGAGAAACCCTGGCTAACGGCGTTTAAACACGCTTATCAAGTGATTCGCAGTGATGTCAAAGTGTTGCTAACGACCTATTTTGATTCGATTTCAGATAACTTGGCAGAGATCATCGAGCTTGATGTGGATGGATTGCATGTCGATCTGTGCGCTTCTCCGGAGCAATTGACTCCCGTGGTGGAAGCGCTGCCAGATCACTGGGTGTTGTCGGCAGGAGTGATTAATGGCCGTAATGTCTGGCGTGCCGATTTAGATGCGTGGGTAGGTCGTCTACAAGATGTCAAAACTCAACTGAAAGAGCGCTTATGGTTGGCGAGCTCGTGCTCCTTACTGCACAGCCCTGTGGATGTAGAACTAGAAACCGACCTCATGCCGGAAGTTCACAGTTGGTTTGCTTTCGCGCAGCAAAAAGTGGCTGAGATTACTTTGTTAGCAAGTGCAATTGACGGTGACGAATCTGCTATTCGAGCCTGTCGCGATTACAGCGCGCCTATTCGTGAACGGGCGCATTCATCGAGTGTCAATAAGTTGAATGTCCAGCAGCGGTTATTCAATCTTAGCCCTGAATGGGCTGAGCGGAGCGCTCCTTACCCTGAACGCGTAACTCATCAACGAGAGGTGTTGAGTTTACCGCTTTTTCCAACGACGACGATCGGCTCCTTCCCTCAAACGCGAGATATTCGTCAGCTGCGCAGTGAGTATCGCAGTGGCCAGATATCAGGTGTCGACTATCAGAGTGCGCTGAAGGTGCATATTGCTGAGGCTGTCAAACGTCAAGAGGATCTCGATCTTGACGTATTGGTGCACGGTGAAGCTGAACGCAACGACATGGTGGAGTATTTTGCTGAGCAGTTAACCGGCTTTCAAACGACAAAATATGGATGGGTGCAGAGTTACGGCTCTCGCTGCGTGAAGCCAGCGATTGTGGTTGCGGATATAGAACGAGAAAAGCCGATCACGGTGGAATGGTCGACCTATGCGCAGTCACTGACCAACAAACAGATGAAGGGCATGCTAACGGGGCCGGTAACGATTTTATGTTGGACGTTTCCCCGCGAAGACATCAGTCGTAAGACGATTGCTAACCAACTCGCGCTGGCCCTACGGGATGAGGTATCCGACTTACAGCAGGCCGGTATTCAAATTATTCAGATTGATGAACCTGCGATTCGTGAAGGAATGCCGCTGAAAAAAAGCGAGCAGCAAGCGTATCTCGATTGGGCCGTGGACGCGTTTAAAATCGCTGCGGGGAGTGCGAAGCCTGAAACCCAAATCCATACCCATATGTGTTATTCAGAATTCAATGAGATCATCGAATCGGTGGCGGCGTTAGACGCCGATGTTATAACCATCGAGACGTCTCGTTCAAACATGGCGCTTCTCGGCGCGTTTGAAGCCTTCCAATATCCCAATGAGATTGGCCCAGGAGTCTATGACATTCACTCACCCAATGTCCCCAGCCAAAGTTGGATCGAAGGGTTGCTCGCCAAGGCGGCGGAATCCATTCCTGCTCCACGTCTTTGGGTCAACCCCGATTGTGGGCTCAAGACACGAGACTGGCCGGAGACACAAGCGTCGCTGACAAACATGGTGAACGCGGCCAAGGCACTGAGAGCACGCTACAGCAAGACTTCGCAGCCAAGCCAGTCCTAAGCTCAGCCATGAGTTAAAATCACAACGCCGACCCTATTGGGTCGGCGTTGTTGTCGTAGGGGTTGGTTTACAGCGTTTGACCATTCACCGTGACATGAACGTCAATGTTGCCACGAACGGCGTTGGAGTATGGACACACTTGGTGAGCGATTTTCGTCAGCTCTAGTGCTTGTGCATCGTCAAGAGCGAGTGCGACGTTCAAGCTCACGGTGAGTGCAAAGCCACCTTGCTCGTTTGGACCGATACCGACTTCAGCGGTGACCGGCGCTTCTTTCAATGAGACCTTGCCTTCACGCGCAACGTGGAGCAGAGCGTTGGAAAAACAGGCGGCATAACCTGCGGCAAATAGTTGCTCTGGGTTGGTCGCTGCACCGGTGCCACCCATCTCTTTCGGATAAGCAAGGCTAAGTGAAAGTAGACCGTCGTCAGTTTGGACTTGTCCGTTACGGCCAGCCGATGCGGTTGCTTGAGTTTTGTAGAGTGTGCTCATGGGTATCTCCTTGGTCATTTAGGTTGTACGCAATCTAATTGTTTGCAATCATATATCGAACCCGAGCTGTTTTGCAACTATATTGTGCACAATTTATTTTTAAGGTGAATGCTATGGACACTTGTCATGTGACGCCCCCCTTGAGTGATGAGGATAAAATAAAACTCGAGAATCAAGTCTGTTTTCCACTATACAGTGCGGCTAACGCAGTTGGCCGAGCATACCGACCGCTACTGGATGCATTGGATCTCACTTACGCGCAATACCTAGTGATGATGGTGCTGTGGGAGCAAGATGGCGTCAGTGTCAAAGAGCTGGGTGCTCGGTTATACCTCGATTCAGGGACCTTGACGCCACTGTTAAAACGTTTGGAAAGCAAAGGGTTTGTAGAACGAGCGCGCAGTGAGAGTGATGAGCGTGTGCGGGTCCTCAATCTCACCTCGCACGGAAAAGCGTTGAAGCAGCAAGCCCTTACCGTGCCCACTGCGCTGTCATGTAAAATCAATTTACCCCTGGAAGAGATGGTGATGCTCAAGCAGCTATGTGAAAAAGTGCTTGAGCGTCTAGGTGAGTGAGGGAAAACGCCTCACTGCGTATCGTTACAACACTTCTTCTTTGTTAAAGAAACGGTTGAGCACACTCGCCAAGGCCTCTTTGGTTGCTGGCTTGGTGAGGCGACCATCCATCAGCTTGGCCATTTTCGTTACACTGGCGCTCTCTGCCTCTCCGCTGAGCGCAATAATAGGAATGCTTGGGTAAGACTCCTTGATACGTCTCGAGGCTTCAAAGCCATCCATGACCGGCATCTGGATATCCATAAACACTAACTCAACGGGATTATCGTGAATGATGTCGAGCGCGGTTCGACCGTTATTTGCCATAATCACTCGATAGCCCAGTTGTTCGACGTACAGTTTGACTAATGCACGTTGCACTTCTTTATCATCGACCACCAACACCACTGGCGCACCCGGAGCGGTAGGGCTCGAAACCACTTGGCGATCACGCGGTTTTACTTTATTTGGAGGCTCAGCGGCGGGCGTTGATTTATTCGGCGTGACGACAGGCTTTTGCGTGGTGGGGGGAAAGCTCAATGTGAACTCGGTAAATTTGCCTTGTTCTGAGCGGCACTGAATTGTCCCACCAAACGCTTTCATCACGCGTTGACAATAGCCCAACCCTAGCCCACTACCACCACTCTTACGGTGACTGAAGAAATCATCAAAAATACGCTCAAGAAGATCCGCTGGAATACCTGGGCCTGTGTCAGTGACAACGAGCCGGTTGTCGTTCTCCCCGGGCACGGTTTCAATGGTGATGTAGCTATCTGGGTAAGAGTCAAAATAGTAAATGGCGTTGCGAAGGAGATTGAAAATCACAAAGTTAAACAGTGTCTCGTTTACCTTAGCGACAAAATCTTGATTCAGTTTTAGGTGGACACGGCGGCGAGTGGGTTCATCGTCAAAGCCATAGTTTTCAACAGCGCTGCGCACGCAGGCGCTGATCGATGTTGCCAGCGCGGGCTCTTGATCCAGCGAGGCACTGTTCACCTCTCGCAATATGATATCGATCAGCTGGCGGCCACGCAGGACGGCTTGCTTGCCGTTGTCGACGTGTGTCATCAATTCAAAATGGGCGGGCAAATGGCGAATTTTTAAGTTGAGATGCTCAAACTCATACTGCACTTGGCTGAGTGGGTTACGCATTTCATGTGCAATGGAATTGGCTAATGCCTGAGACTGTTTGACCTTACGTTCGTAGTTGATGTGCGCTTGAACTTTGGAGAGCACCCGTTGCAGCGCTTCAAGTTCCTCATAGGAGAAGTTTAATCCGCCATCTTTCTCACTTGAGACCAAGACATGCGACAGTTTATTTCGACCTTCATATATAGGCAGAACTAGGGCGGATTGTGTCTTTTTCATCGCTGAGCGAACTTGACTCAGTTTGCTACTGCCACTTTTCGCCATCGCTTCTTCCACCTCGTCGAGCACAAGTGGTGCGGTGTGGGTTTCAAAGTAATCACGGTAAAAGCTTGCTCCTTGAAAGTCATCCAACAAGCGCAGTTTATTTTCAGGTACATCGAGGTAGCGTGCGAGTTTGTCCATCGCTTGCGTTGGTGAGTGATGAAATTCGTTCTCCAACTTGATGATTTTTTCCACCGGAGACACGGGATCGCCATACACAATATAGCTAATGGAACGTTGCAAGCTGCGGTAAAGTTTGGACCAAGATAAGCCAACAATCGCGACTATGGTGACCACCTCAAACGCGTGTGAATCATCAAATATGGGCAGTAAGGTGATGGCAGAAAAATAGACGAACAGTGTCACGGCGAAGCTCAAACCGATATACAGAATATAGCGCGAGCTATAAAAGCGAGAGGTGAGCAGCGCGTAGCCCATGAAGAGCATTTCGCTGACAGAGAGTGCAGGTGGTAGCCAAGTCAACGAGAAGTCATTGAGAAAATAAGTAAAGCCAAGCTGAATGACCGCAGTTGAGCACATAAAAATGGCCATGCCAAGAATCATGTAGTTGATTCGAGTCCGTTGAATACGGTTTTCGCTTGCCGTTAGAGAGAGCAGATTGATAAACGTCAGCACCACCAAGGTGGTCAAACCGAGGAAAAAGGGCTGAGTATACGGACCAAACTCTAACACGAACTGACTGGGGCCTGAAATAGAGGCGCCTTGCACTGTCAAGTCCGGTAAAAGGTTACAAGCCAAACCAAAAGCAAATACGCTCCATGCCACAATGGATTGGAACACGGGGACGCGTTTACTTGCGTAATAGGTGCGCAGCTTAGCGGTAAAATGATACGCAGAAGCAAAAGCGACTAGCGCAGAAATATTGGCGACAATCGCCATCAAGACCGCCGCTTTCTCACCGAGCAATGGCAGCAATCCGGTATGAAAGTAGTAGTTACTAAGAATCCATATAAACAAGCCAAACGTGTAGGTCACATAGTAAAGATAACTGTTAAGACTGCTTGCACCGTGCTTTTTATACAGTGAGTAACAGAAGTAACTAGACCAAGTCAGTACCAACATCGCTGTCATAAACAGCACGATGGCCTTGGGGTACATAAGCTCTTGAAGGACAAAATTAAGCATGAGTTCTGGATTTCACCATGGGTTGACGTTGTTGTGATTGCGCGTTGTTTTTATCGTTAGGTTGGCAGTATCGATGACCGCTCTGATTGTGATGATTCGCGCTTATTTTTTGATTGTTCAGTTTGTGATTGTTCAGTTTTAAGTGGTTAAGTTTTTCGCTGTGTAAAGCGTTTGGCTTGTGACCGAGTGCTTGATTGTAATCAGCAAAACTGGCTTGTTGAAACGCTTGGTTAAGTTCTTTGATCGACCAAAGCCCTTTATAGGTTGGTAAGCCATCTTTTGAGAGTACTCGCAATGCCGACGGAATAAAGCAACCAGAGGGTAAGCTTTTATAGTAGTCGATCATCAATGGCTGCTCTATGACCACAAAGCCAAGTTGATATTGTTGACTGTCTAACCAAGCGATCAAACGTTTTTGAGCCAAATATAGGAAAAACAGTCTTTGCTTGCGGGATCCGCTGACCGTCATTCGAATGATTTCACAGCAACGGTGCGGGTGATGCAATGATTGCCAAAGTTGCTGCTCATAGCACTCAACGCTGTGAACATCGCCTGCTTTCGCTTTTTTCGTCAAGCCCATCTTGTTGAGATGAGTCAACGCGCAGTCTAGCCCGTCCCTGTGCCATTGTCTTGATTGAAAAAACTCGGAATAGAAGAGCCAATGCTGTCGTTCGATATGATGGCAGATGCGTGCCGTCGATAATAGCAAAGGTATCGAAGTGGGTGAGTGTCGATAGAGTAAGAGAAAGTGCGCCCCTGATCGAGATAGTGCCATCAGTGGTAGCATCTCATACCAATGCTGCTCGCGTACAAGGGTCGACAAATTGATCAGTTGAATTGCGTCTGATAATACCATTGGCGCAGGGTGGTGAAGTGTCCAGTACTTTTCTGACTCGTCACCAATCTCCGCTACTACACGGTGTTGGTAGCTGCGCTCATTCAAACCTTGTTTGTTCAAGCGGGCAGAGAGGGCTGCGAGATCATTGTTGCTTACCTCTTGTGTTGCGGCAGGGTAGCGTTTAGTTAGCTGCCATATGAGGTACTCGTTCCATGCGTTGGCAATGTGCGAAAATAGGAAAATGGCCTGTTGTTCAATGGCTTGATCACTAGCACTCAGCTCATCTAGTGGGAGGGTGAGTGAATCGACATAAGCGCGGGAAGAGAGTTGTTGCTCTAGGGTTGGTGAACCATCATACGAAAGGCAGCGTTTTAAAGCGCGTACACGACAATCCAGTGCTTTTTGAAAAAACACATTCGCCTCTTCGGCATAGTTTTCTTCTACCTGATAAAACCAAGCATGTTTTGCTTCCTCTTTAGAGACGGACGCAGAAATTGGTCTCACCGATAGGGGGCTGTTTGCTCGGGATCGGTTGGTCGCCATGACGTTGTCGTGTTTATTTTTATGTGAACACTCTTGTTGTTGCACATAATTCACGCAAATGCAACTTGGTTAATATTCTGGTTGGATCTTAATCCCAAGAAATGATGAGCGTGGTTCGGTGCGCGATGCAACAAAATCTGGATTGCGCTAGTTTTGTGATCTAACGCAACTTAAGTGTTGGGTTGTTGATTTAATTATCAAAATGAAATTATCCACTAGAATTGGACGATTTTTTCACAGAATTTTGGCATGATTGATCGCTAAGTTGCGTTAAAATCTATTTATAATTCTGATGGTTAGCGTTTCGTCACTGTTGGCTTTCTCGCCAAGTGATAGGCAGATAGATAAAAAAGTTGGCGAAAATCAGAAGCTTGGCATACACTTTTCAAAGTAACGCCGATATGTTGTTGATTGGCTTACCGAAAGTACTGGGTGTTGCCTTGGCGCAACTATGTTTAACACAGCTTTGAGGAAAGTTTTATGGCGCTCACAAAAGCCGATTTGGCTGAAAACCTGTTTGAAAAGCTTGGATACAGTAAACGGGATGCCAAGGAAACGGTTGAAGCGTTTTTCGAAGAGATTCGTAAAGCTCTAGAAAGTGGCGAACAGGTAAAACTGTCAGGGTTCGGAAATTTTGATCTTCGTGATAAGAATGAACGACCAGGTCGAAACCCGAAAACTGGTGAAGACATTCCTATCAGTGCACGCCGTGTAGTCACCTTCCGTCCTGGGCAAAAACTGAAAGCCCGAGTTGAAAACGTGAAAACAGAAGGTTGATCTGACAAACAGCGCCCTGTGCGATGATGGCAGTCCGAATTCCATAAAAAATCCCCAAGTCTTTGACTCGGGGATTTTTGTTTTTATGCCATGGCGATACAAGAGCGGGGTTAGTCACGCTTCCAGAGGATGTGGCAAAACTTATGTTCTGGATCGCGGCTGACTAATAGACGCGCGAATACGTCATCCAACACGTCATTGTCTTCATTGACGAGTCCAACCCGAACCTCTGCATACGTCTCTTTGTCGACATCAAAGCCAACATGGCCCGCCCAATCTTCTCCGGTTTCAACCAGCTCGGCAGCACCACGGTCATCAAATTGTGCCGTAAACAGAATCACATCTGCGGGCTCAAGATTATCGGGAGCCATCTCTAGAAAGATGTCGTAGGCCGTGTCAATGGTGTCATCGTAAGAAATCAGATCAGACATATTACGCTCGGCTTGTGTATTTACGTTCAGCAGTGTTGATGATGACGCGATCGCCAGTGGCAATGTACTCAGGTACTTGCACGACAAGGCCAGTCGAGAAACGAGCAGGCTTGGTGCGAGCAGATGCTGACGCACCCTTGATCGATGGGTCGGTCTCTTCAATCACAAGTTCAACTGAAGCGGGCAGTTCAAGTGCAACAGCGTTGCCGTTGACTAAAACCACGTGTAAGCCTTGAATCTCTTCAGTGATGAATAGCAAGTCATCTTCGATATCATCGCGTTTAAAGGTGTACTGAGTGTAATCCTCATTGTCCATGAAAATGTACTCGTCACCATCAACGTATGAGAATGCTGCGGCGCGTTTGAACATGTCGACAGTGTCAAGTACGTCATCGGACTTGTAGCGCTCATCAACGCGAGCACCAGTCGTTAGGTCAGTGCAACGCAGTTTATAAATTTTTGAACCGCCGCGACCGCCAGGAGTCGTCACTTCAATATCTTTGATGAGTAGCGTTTTGCCGTTAGATACAATCGCAAAACCTTTCTTTAGCTCACTTGCCTTAGGCATGAACGTTTTCCTTTATATGGGTGTATTTTGGCGCATTATATATCAGTTATTCTTTGAGAAGGAATAACTTGATTGCACAGAGCGTGTGAGCGATCATTAAAGTCACCATTGATTGACAATAAGTTCAGACTGTTACCACATGCCTCTTCCCGTTATCGACCCAAATCAACCGTTCCAAGCTCGTTATCAGCCTGCAATAGGGGAGCTGATGGCTTATTTACAAAGTGGACTGGGTGACAATCTCCACAGCGTTTATCTCTATGGCAGTGTGGCGCGTAAAACGGCGATCGAAGGGAAGTCCAATATGGATGTCATCGCGATTACGCATCGCTCTTTTAGCGATTCGCGGTCATCTCTGTTTAATACCATCAAATTTCACTTTCAAAAGCGTTATCCGTTTATTACTGGGGTTGCTTTTAAAACTGGTTTAGCCAGTGAGGTGGCGAGTTTAGAGGGTATTCTTTCTTGGGGATTTTTATTGCGTCATTGCGCGGTGTGTATTCATGGTGAAGATCTCTCGGAGTGCTTTGGCGATTATGAGCCGAGTTGGGAAATCGCTAAGCAGTGGAACATGGACGTCGAGGATTGGATTGCCGTGTACCGTAACCGAATTGCGCGCAGCAACAAACCCGAAGACCAAAGCCATGCTCAAATCATCATCGCCAAAAAGCTGCTCCGAGCAAGCTACTCATTGGTGATGGTTCGAGACAAACAGTGGTTCGATGATCCCATTGAGTGCGGCCAGCAATTCTTACGCTATCATCCTGAAAAGCAGCTCGACATTGAGCGCTTGGGGATATTATTGACTGGACGTGTTATCCCTAAACGCTCTGTGGTGGGGCTGTTGGATTCCTTTGGTGATTGGTTGGTCAAACAGTACCAAAAGACGGAATTTAAAATCGGTTAGAACAAGCCGAGTTGAGGCTCACTCAAGCGCGCAAAGTCGAGCCCGATAAAGGGCAGAATTGCATCTGCGACGGGTTTGAGTTGTTTATCAATGTAGTGCTGATAATCAATCGGGCTCTTTCGATACTCTTTGGGTTCAGGCCCTTGTGTGGTGATGAGGTACTCGATTCGGCCTTTGTTTTGGTATTGCAAAGGTCGACCAAGTTGCGCGTTTATTTCATCCGCCATTCGAGCGGCTCGCACTTGAGGCGGAATGTTCTTTTGGTACTCATGAAGTTTGCGCCGTAGCCTTTTCTGATACACCAACTCCTCATCAAAGCGCCCGTCTAACGTCTGCTCGACACAATCTCTAACGTACTGACACGGATCCTCACCGTGAAAAACCAAGCGATAGAGCTCATTTTGAAAGCGCTGTGCCAGTGGCGTCCAGTCTGTACGGGCGCTTTCTAATCCTTTAAACACCAAGCGTTCGTCGCTCTCGGTGACAATCAATCCTGCGTAGCGTTTTTTCGACCCTGTTTCTTGGCCGCGTATCGTTGGCATCAAAAACTTTTTGTAATGGGTTTCGTATTCCAGCTCAAGCATCGAGGTTAAACCGTATTCTTGGCTAAGATGCTCACTCCACCACGCATTGATGTGTGTGGTCAGTTGCTGGCCTATAGCATCAGCTTCTTGCTGGCTTAAGCTTGTCCCTAGTGACACAAAGGTCGAATCGGTATCCCCGTAGATCACTTGATAGCCTTGGGATTCAATCAGGCGTTTGGTCTGCTTCATGATCTCGTGGCCGCGCATGGTGATGCTAGAGGCGAGGCGTGTATCAAAGAAGCGGCAGCCCGACGAGCCTAATACACCATAGAAGGAGTTCATGATGATCTTAATGGCCTGAGAAAAGGCTTTTTCATTGTTTTTCTTCGCTCTATCGCGCGCGGCCCATAAGGTTTCAATCATGGTAGGCAGAAAGTGGGTGCTGCGGTGGAACTGTCCGCCACGAAAGCCTTCGACCGCTTGGTGGGCCTCTTTACCCACCTCCAGCTTCAGCCCTTCGACTAGCCCGATTGGGTCAATCAGAAAGCTGCGAATGATCGAAGGGTAGAGGCTTTTAAAATCCAGCACCAGCACCGAATCGTACAAACCCGGGATCGAATCCATCACATAGCCCCCGGGACTGGCTAGCCAGTTTTCAGGCTGTAAGTTGGGTGCCACGTAACCGGCGCGATGGATCTGCGGTAGATAGAGGTTGGTGAATGCGGCGACAGAGCCTCCGACGCGATCCAACTCAACACCGGTTAACCGCGATCGTTCGATGGCAAAATCGAGCAAATGGGTATGGGCGAAGATTTTATTCACCAATACGCAGTCTTGCAGGTTGTAGCGGGCGAGAGAGGGTTTGTCGTGTCGAAACATGTGGTTAATTTCATCCATGCGATCATGGACGTTATGGATCTGTTTCCCTTCGCCAAGAAGCTCCTGAGAAACGGACTCCAATGACCAACTGCGAAAGTGGTAAGTCGCGGTTTTTAACGTGTCGATACCGTCCATGACGACGCGACCGGGGATCGAGATGAACGTTTGGCCGGTCGACGCAGATGAGCGAAAGTAGGCTTTTTGGTTTCCTCGCCCTAAGTAGAGCGCCATCTTGTGCCATTGGGCTCGTTTATCGAGCAAGCGAAAGTCAAAATCAATCACGTTCCATCCGATGACCACATCGGGATCATAGGTTTGGAACCAGTGAACCAGAGCTTGGAGGAGGGCTTTCTCATCGCTGACCCACTCTATCGGAGTATCGGCGGCTTGTGGCGTACCCACCATAATCACGCGACTGTCTTTGGGACTGTCTAACCCGATCGAATAGAGTTGGCCTTTTTCGGAGCATTCGATATCAAGCGACACCACATGGAGCGTTGGGGTGTATTGGCCTTGGCGACATTTGGCGTTGCTGACTCGCACATAGCCTGACTTTTGCTCTACGTGACCGACAAACTCTACGCTACCTTGAATAAATCGTTCCATGAGGAATCTATCCGCAAGTCGGATGTCGTCTTCCAAAACGAGGACATCTTGCTGCTTCAACTGTTGGCTGAAGGCCGTCGCCGTTTGAATGGTGGCACTGTAGCAAGCCGCCAGAGGGGTGTGGGTAAAGTCTTTCAGTTCGAGGGGTTGGATAGTGGCATCGAACCCATGCTGTAAGTTGATCTCGCGCGCTTGGTCTATATGCGACTGCGGGATAAAGAACACGGGTTTTTCGCCCTCAATGACCAGTTGCATCGGCCCTTGCGCGGTAGAGAGCCAGAGGTCAATTTGAGTGCGGCGTCCAACATCGCGTGCTTGGCGTGTCAGTAGAAAACCGTGTTGAATGGTCATAGTAAAGCGTGTTCCTTGGTGAGCATGATAACCCCAATTGGATGCTGTGATGGGGCATGCTCGCCCAGTGTAGCACAGGCGGCTAAGGGATAACGCTAGTAATAAACGTAAGCCGTCAACTGCGCGAGAAGCTCGTCACGATGCCAGTGCCGGTATCTTACTTCACTGCGAAGGGCGAAATCTGACGTCATGGACCAATGCCAGTGGGTACTGGCTTGCGCTTTGTGAGAGTCAGGAGAATCGAACAGACTGAGGTACTGGCCCTGCACGCTCACTTTATGCGCCTGATTGATTTGATAGAGCAGACCCACCTCGGCCCCTGCGCCGAGCGTGGCTTGGTAGTCGGTCAGCGTACCACCACTTAATTCAGTGGAGAGCAGCGCATAGCCGTGTACGAGATTGGGATCCCCCCATGCCTTTCCCACTCCCCCTTGGCCGAACCAGCGTCCGGACGTGTTGGTGCTATCGGGCTGTCTGTCAAAGCCCGTGCGAATATTCCATGCCCAACTGCTGAAGAGGCGATTGCTCGGCGCAAGCGCCATTGCATCAATCACATACAGCTTCTCTAACCGGCTTGTGCCATTGTCATCAAGGCTCATTTGCGCATCAAGAAAGCTAATATGTGCGCCGGGAATAAATCCAGCTTGCGAGTCTAATAGATCATGATACGCGGCGCGCCAATCTAAGGTCAGCCGATGACGGTTAAGATCGGAATAGCGATAACCTAGCCCGACACGCGCAGAACCATGCCCATGTTCAGGCGAAACGCTAGGTACGGGGACGTCGCTGAAGGGTGAGGGGGTTTTAATGATACTGCGTTGATACAAGAGCTCGGTGAGCTGTTTAGCGGTAGGGTCGCGCTCTAACCCTTGATCGTAGAGCTCAAAGTTAAGCCACTCATAGGCGAACTCAAGGATCGCCGCACGTTCTGCATCACTGTATTCTGATGCGCTTGGGTAGATGCCCCTTTTTGCGCGTTGCGCCGCAGCAAAGCGCTCATCACTCATCGACTGCGATTGATGCAGTAAGCGTGTACCAAAGGCCGCACGATACTGCGGCGCGGCTAACAGATCTTGCGCCGCGAGGGCTTTGACTGTATCCGAAGGAATGGCCTGAACGGGGAACTGATCGACTAAATAGAGATCTTCACGAGCCAATTCCAAAAGAGCGAGCAGTTGGTAAGAGCAGTTTTCATCCAAGAAATAGTAATCAAATTGAGCTTGCTGCATTTCCCAGAGATGCAGTAAGACCCGTTCCACTTCATTTTCTGTTAAGTTGAGGGGGTATTCCCAAATATCTCTCGACTCGATGTCATTGTATTCCCTTACCTTTCTGTAATAGGGCATCACGGTATAGCGACCTGGATAAGCGCCAAACAACCCTTTCATCGCATAGAGTGCTGCGTTGTCTTGCGTTTCCGGCTCCGCGGCGAAATTCACCGCAAACGCCACTAACTCTTTATGACGCGTCTGGTCTTTGGCGTCGACGCGCAGCAGGGTGTGGCCAAACATGGAGGACGGGTTATTCATAAAAGCAGTAGGAAACACCAGTGTGAGTCCTTGAGGATCCAGTACCGCCTTCCATGTCTCCAACTCCGGGCAGTCGAGCGTCGCTCGTCGTCCTTGTTGCTCTTCAAGCCAAGTAAAGCGTGCGGGAAATTGGCACCTTGCAATGTGCGCTTGTGCTTCCTCCTGCTGATAGAACGCATGAATAGTCGCCTCAAGCTCTCGCTCTGGCGAACGCTTACCCTGCGCAGAGAAAAAGAATTCGTCCGAATCTACTTGGCTCTCTATACGGCCAGACCAATGGCTCTGATAGTGGCCCAGTTTATGCCAATATGAAGAGTGAGCTAACGTTGCGACGTCTAGTGCGACCTCGGTCGGCGACTCGGCTTGCGCCAAGCAAAGAGGGGAAGAAAGTGCAAGTAAAGCGCCAGTGAGTGGCATCAGTTTTTTCATAGTTGGTCGGGGAGATCCTAAATCGGCTTGCGATGACTTTAACGCCAACATGCTGATAATTCGAGTGGTACAGTGATATTCAATACAAGTTTGAGAGGACAAAAGACGCCACACAAGCGTGCAGCGCCTTTTAAGCGAGGATTAAATCGCGTAGTTGGCCAGTGTTTGGTCGCTTGAGACCAAGGCGTTGAGGTTGGTGAATACCTCTTCAGACGTGACGTTTTCAGACTGGAACACTTGCGAGAAGTTCTCTTGCGCTAGCGTATTGAACGCGCTTTTATCTGATTCTTGGATGCCCCACACTTCAGAAAGTGTCGCGAGCGTTTCACCTTCGCCTTTCGCGATGTCACGCGCAAGATTGTCCATGTTGCCATCGATAAACAGGGCTAATTTCTGCGCTGAGTTGATCGTGCCGTTGCCATCACATCCCAATGTACCAAATGTGATACCAAAGGTTTGGTTACCGAACGTACCGTTTGTTGTGGCGCCTAGCACTTTGAAGACTTTGCCAGATTGACCATCAAAAATCATGGTACCTAGACCACAACCGATATCAGAATCGGCCATTGCGACGTTTGAGAGAGGAAGAGTTGAAGCCAGTGCTGCCACTGCGAGAAGCTTTTTCATACCATATCCTTATATCATTATGGTTCGTCAGCTTAATGCCAACGAAGGTTATGCAACGCAATTCGTTGCATCCTTTTTATGAATAGTTGAAATTGATTGCATTTTCAATGCATAGCTACGAATAAAGTATTCATGCTCCAAATGTTGAGAATCTATCGCTTGAAATAGTGTCAAACTATTGATTCTTAGATTAATTAAGTGTGGTCCAACAGTTATGAAAATAAGTTCTTGCTAAACTTTGCGTTTGGGCACATATTCAGTGCAGGCAATAAAAACCAAAATGAGTTAAACTAGGCAGCCATGCTGTTATCCACTGTAGAAGTGGGTGCAGAGCCAAGTTAAAAGTGTGGAGATACAAGTTTGATAAATGTTTTCCTTGTAGATGATCACGAGCTGGTTCGCACAGGGATACGACGTATTATTGAAGACGTCCGTGGAATGAACGTAGCAGGGGAAGCTGTAAGCGGTGAAGATGCAGCAAAATGGTGTCGTAGCAATCATGCAGACGTCATTTTGATGGATATGAATATGCCCGGTATTGGTGGTTTAGAAGCGACAAAGAAAATCCTGCGATTCAATCCTGATGTAAAAATCATCGTTTTGACTGTTCATACGGAAAATCCGTTTCCAACGAAAGTGATGCAAGCGGGAGCTGCCGGTTATTTAACCAAAGGTGCAGGTCCTGATGAAATGGTCAACGCGATCCGCGTTGTTCACAGTGGTCAGCGTTACATCTCACCAGAGATAGCGCAGCAGATGGCATTAAGCCAATTCTCACCCGCTTCTGAAAATCCATTTGCTGATTTATCAGAGCGTGAGCTGCAAATCATGATGATGATCACCAAGGGGCAAAAAGTGACGGACATTTCCGAACAACTGAATCTTAGCCCCAAAACGGTAAACAGCTATCGCTACCGTTTATTCAATAAGCTGCACATCAGTGGTGATGTTGAATTGACGCACCTAGCGATACGACATGGAATGCTCGACACCGAGACCCTCTAGTGACACAAACGTTTGACTCGGTAACCTTCCTTAAGACTGTGACTAATCAGCCCGGTGTGTACCGCATGTACAACACCGAGGCTGAGGTTATTTATGTCGGTAAAGCCAAAGACCTCAAAAAGCGTCTTTCTAGCTATTTTCGCAAAAATGTGGATAGCGAGAAGACTCGCGCGCTCGTCAGCCATATCGCCAAGATAGATGTTACCGTTACGCACACGGAGACAGAAGCCCTTATTCTTGAGCACAATTACATCAAGCAGTATTTGCCTAAGTACAATGTGCTATTGCGTGACGATAAATCCTATCCGTACATCTTTGTCAGTGGTCATAAGCACCCTCGGCTTTCAATGCATCGTGGGGCGAAAAAGCGTAAAGGTGAGTATTTTGGTCCATATCCTGACTCTGGTGCTGTTCGAGAAACGTTGCATCTGATTCAGAAGATCTTTCCGGTTCGTCAATGTGAGGATACGGTATACAGCAATCGTACCCGCCCTTGTTTGATGTACCAAATTGGTCGCTGTGCTGCCCCTTGTGTCAGTGACGTTATTTCTGACGCGGAATATCAAGAGTTGGTTGATCTCGTGCGCCTATTCTTGCAAGGCAAAGACAGCCAAGTACTCTCGACGCTGGTGGAAAAAATGGAGCAGGCGAGTCAGTCACTGCGCTTTGAAGATGCGGCTAAGTTTCGCGATCAGATTCAAGCCATCCGCCGCGTGCAAGAGCAGCAATTTGTCTCTGAAGATTCGATGGACGACATGGATGTACTGGGTTTTGCTCAAGAGAAAGGCATCGCGTGTATCCACATCTTGATGATTCGCCAAGGCAAGGTACTTGGCTCTCGAAGCCATTTCCCTAAGATACCAGCAGAGACCGATGCACAAGAGGTCTTTCACAGTTTCCTGACTCAGTACTACCTCGCGCACAACGAAGCACGTACCGTGCCGACGCGTATCATCTTAAATGCGGGGTTAAGCGACGAGACCAAAGCGCTGCAAACTGCACTCAGTGAGCGGCTCGGTCGTAAAGTCCATTTTCATACCAATCCGACAGGGACACGGAGTCGCTACCTCAAACTGGCGAACACCAATGCACTGACGGCAATCACCACCAAGATCAACCATAAAATGACCATCTCTCAGCGCTTCAAAGCACTTCGGGAAGTATTGGGTATGGAGACGATCGCCAGAATGGAGTGTTTTGATATCTCACATACCATGGGTGAGAGTACCATTGCCTCTTGTGTGGTATTCAATCACGAAGGCCCTTTGAAGCAAGAGTACCGACGCTACAACATTACAGGGATCACCGGTGGCGATGATTACGCCGCGATGGGGCAAGCGCTTGAGCGCCGATACGCCAAGCAGCTAGATGTCGAAAAAATCCCCGACATTGTCTTTATTGACGGTGGTAAAGGTCAGCTTAATCGAGCCCATGACATCATTTCGCAATACTGGGGGGACTGGCCAAAGCGACCCAAACTGATTGGTATTGCGAAAGGGGTGACACGAAAACCTGGCCTCGAAACCTTAATCACCACCGATGGTGAAGAGTTCAACTTGCCCAGTGACGCGCCTGCTTTGCATTTGATGCAGCACATTCGCGATGAGAGTCACAATCATGCGATTGCCGGGCACCGTGCGAAACGTGGCAAAACACGCCGTACGAGTGCACTTGAAGGCATTGAAGGCATCGGACCGAAACGTCGTCAGGCGCTGCTGAAATACATGGGCGGTTTACAAGAGCTCAAACGTGCAACTGTTGAAGAAATCGCCAAAGTTCCGGGCATTAGCCACTCTTTGGCAGAAAACATCTATCAAGCATTGAAACAATAAGAAAAATCCCGCAACATAAGAGCCCGCCAAAACGGCGGATTGCCAGCCGTACGCACACAAAAAGAGCCTTAAATAAATATGCGTTTAAACATTCCGAACCTACTGTCTTTGTTGCGACTTTTCTTGATTCCCATCTTTGTCGTGGCATTTTATCTTCCTTACGCTTGGGCTCCATTCGCGGCGGCAATGATTTTCTTTGTGGCAGGGTTCACCGATTGGTTAGATGGCATGTTGGCGCGAAAACTGGGTCAAACTTCCCGTTTTGGTGCGTTTATCGATCCTGTTGCGGACAAAGTGCTGGTGGCAACCGCCTTGATTCTGATTACCGAGCACTTTCACTCCATTTGGGTGACCATTCCTGCAGTCACCATGATCGCTCGAGAGATCATCATCTCTGCGCTACGTGAATGGATGGCGGAAATCGGAAAGCGCGCCAGTGTCGCTGTCTCTTGGGTGGGCAAAGTGAAGACGGTGAGCCAGATGTTTGCACTTTGGGTTCTGATTTGGCGTTACGATGATTGGATGATTTGGCTCGGCTACGCGGCATTGTACGTCGCGACGTTTCTTACCTACTGGTCGATGGCGCAATATTTGTTGGCCGCCAAAGACGATCTACTCGACGAAGAACATCATTAATCCACTACGTTCATTATTCATGCTCACAGCCCGTCAATCGACGGGCTGTGTTGTTTCTAATGCTGACGGTTTCGTGAAGGCGGGTTGTTGCGCCGGAACGTAGTGACTGAGTTGCTCTATAGGACTTGGCATAGCAAAACAGTAGCCTTGCAAGAAATCCACATCCAGTTTGGTGAGTTTATCCAAATGAGCGGTGGTTTCCACGCCCTCTACCACGACGCGCAGCCCAAGCCCTCTCGCCATCACGACGATGGTCGAGACGAAGTTAAGGTCGTTGTCGTTAAACACGATGTCCTTGACAAACGAGCGGTCAATTTTTATCTCATCAATCGGCAGTTTTTGTAGTAAAGAGAGAGAGGAGAAGCCGGCGCCGAAATCATCGAGTGAGATCTTCGCACCCGCTTGGCTCAAGGTAGTGAGCGCTTGTAAGCAGGCGTCGAAATCTGTGATGGCGGCGGTTTCTGTGACCTCAAAACAAAAGCGACTGACAGGAAGGTGGTGATGATGAATGATGGAGATCAGCTCATGGGCGAAGTCGGGTTGGATTAACTGCTTTGCACTCAAGTTGACAGAGATATGCTGGTAGCGGTTAAGGCTGACGGACTGTTTGATGTCGCGACACACCTGATTAATCAGATGCTTACCCAGAGCGCCAATCAAGTTGATTTCCTCTGCGAGACGAATGAATTGATGCGGCGCAACGTGTCCAAGCTGCGGGGAGTGCCAACGCGCTAAGGCTTCCACAGCGGTAAAGTGATTGTCCGTTGGGGAAAACAGCGGTTGGTAGTGCATGACGATTTCGCGGTTTTCAATCGCGAGCTTGAGGTGATGCTCCATGGTCACTTTATCAAACAGGGATTCTTCGTCTTGTTGGCGATAGCAGGCGGGCTGTGTTGCACCTTGGCGCTTGGCTTGGTACATGGCAATGTCTGCCCGCTTGATGAGATCATCGGGCGTTGTCGCATCCCACGGATACATGGCAATGCCAATACTACCGCTGGCGACCAGTTCAATCTCTTCGCAGTGCAGCGGTTTTTTGATGACGTCCAACATATCACTGGCGAGCGCCAGTGCTTGTTCGCGGTTTGCCACATCGCAAAAGAGTAAGAACTCATCACCCCCGAGTCGGGCGATGCGATGTGTCGTGGCTAATGTGCTTTGGATTTGTCGCGTGACATGTTGTAACAAGGCGTCACCGACATGATGACCAAAAGTATCGTTGATGAATTTAAAGCGATTTAAATCCATCAACATGACCGCTTTGGGCTGTGTCGGTAGGGCGGCAAGCTGGTTGTTCATGACTTCAATGATCTTGCGGCGATTCGCCACGCCTGTTAGAGCGTCGTAATAGGCCATTTGACGGATTTTTTCCGCGCTCACTCGGCGCTCGGTGACATCGGTGACCGAGCCGATCATTTTCACCGCGCGACCCTGGGCATTATATAGTGCGGAACCGGCCGCATTGACCCACAATATCTCACCTTTCGAACTTTTTAAGCGAAATTCCAACTTGAAAGGGGTTTGATCGCGTAGATGCTGCTTGAGCGCTTGCTTTAGCGTCTCTCTATCTTCATGGTGAGCTAAGTCGATGACCTGTTCGAGAGGGTAGACGCCGCTGGTTCGGCTGCTCTCTATACCCACCATCGCCAGTAAACGACCATTGAGGCGAAAATGGTTAGCAGCGATATCCCACTCCCAAATACCATCGTTTGAACTATTGGACACCACTTCAAGTTGTTCGAGCAGTTGCTGTGATTGTTGCTCGTTGTGTTTGCTGGTGGCAATCAGTGCGTCACGCTCGATAAACAGCGCCAGCATATCTAAATAGTTATTAAACATCGCCATCGAGTGAATGTTGACTTCGTCACTGATGGCGTCCACAACCGACACCAGTTTCCACTGCTGCTGGGTTCCGGTGGCGATCGGGATGATGGTGGCAATGTAGTGGGTATCGTGTTGGATAAACGGAAAACTCTCGATCCCGTCGCTGATACGATGTTGACTATCCAACGTGCTAGGATGTGTCATCCCTTTCTCAGCCCAACTGTCGACGTGGTACTCACCATGACGCCCTGTGGCTAAACATGCCCAAGCGAGCGGACTGTTATAGATACTCTGGGCATCTAAGATGGCAGAAAAGCCCTCTTGAGCGAGGGAATAAAAGTTTTCGAAAATCTCAAACGACGATCGCCCTTCATTGGTCAGTAAAGCTTGGCGAATCGGGGAGCCTAGTGTGGGGTCGATGGCCTTGCGATCTTCGCGAGGCTCAACGCCACAAGAGCGCCGCACAATCAACTGTTGCTCGAGCGATGTGCTGATTCTTGAATAGGGTGCACCTTGCATCCGCTTAAGGGCTCGAAAGAAGACATCTCGAGTGAGCGACTCAAGCCGCTGGTCGACGGTGGTGAGCGGCGGGGTAGTGTGGTCGCCAAGAAAGACATTGTCTACGCCAACCACCGCGATGTCCTGCGGTACCTTTAGGCCCATATGTTCAAGCTGTTCTATCATTCCGATCGCATTGTGGTCAGTGGCACAAATAATCGCGCTACACGGTGATTGGCGCTGTTGATACAGCACCGCCGCTTCACGGCCTCCGGCCAGCGAGCAGTTGTTGACCTCGAAGATCATCGCTTGACTGACAGGGTGACCATAGGCCTGTTGAATGGTTTTATAGGCAGAGAAGCGTTGTCTAATGTCATTAACGGTAAAATCGCCACAAAAGCCTATCTGGCGGTGACCGAGAGAGGTGAGATGCTGATAGAGGGCGGTAATTCCCTGAGCTTGGTCGCTAAAAAAGTGTTCAACGTCCAATGAATAATGCCCACCCATCGAAAGAACGGGAATGTTGAGAGAGAGGGCATGCTCAACCAAACGTTCACTGGCGCAACCGAGCAATACAATGAGGCCATCTAAATGCTGAAAACCGACGGGTAAATCGAACTCTGGATGATCGCCACTGCGAATAAACATCAGGTTGATATTGTTCTCAAAGGCAAGCTGCCTGAGGGTCGCGTTTATCTCACCCATGTAAAATCCACTCAGCACCGGCATAATGATACCCAGCGTCGGTCGCGGTGGAATAAGGTTGTCTGGTCGCTGCATTCGGGCTTGTCTCTCCGCCATATTCTTTTTAGAACTTCATTCTATATAGAACTCAGTGTCGAACGAGCAGCAAAGCAAGATTTTGTTTCTTGGCTCACGCTCTGTGCAAGCGGGTACGGGGCCTAGCGCACAGTTGGTGTCGATTTGATTGACAGCGAAACAGACAGAAACAAGGCGAAGAATTGGCGGAAATTGAACAGAAAATAGTTAATTTTGAAAGTTTTGGCGGTAAATTAGACAAACGATTCAAAAAATAAAAATTAGTGTTGACGAACAAGTTCGAATCCGTAGAATGCATCCCGTACCCAAGAGGAAGGCAGCAAACAAGCAGCTTAACTTGGTACGACGAAGGCGCGTTGGCAGAGTGGCTATGCAGCGGATTGCAAATCCGTGGACCTCGGTTCGACTCCGGGACGCGCCTCCATTTGCGACACTAGCTCAGTTGGTAGAGCGCAACCTTGCCAAGGTTGAGGTCACGAGTTCGAACCTCGTGTGTCGCTCCAAATTTTCAGATAGCGATAATTCGATATCTAGATGGTGTTTTACGTTTCCGTAACGGCATCACAAATTTAGATTTGTGTGCCCTGGTGGTGGAATTGGTAGACACAAGGGATTTAAAATCCCTCGGCGTTCGCGCTGTGCCGGTTCAAGTCCGGCCCGGGGCACCATCTAACGCTAATTTATTAGCAAACCTATGCGACACTAGCTCAGTTGGTAGAGCGCAACCTTGCCAAGGTTGAGGTCACGAGTTCGAACCTCGTGTGTCGCTCCAATTTTAAAGCCCTAGCAGAAATGCTGGGGCTTTTTCGATCTCTACGCCCCATTTTGGGGCGTTCTGCTCATTGATTGCACTCATTGTCACCCTTCCTCATTATTTTTTACGCGCCATTCTCGTTAACTCATTGAACTCTCGATTCTTATTGCTTTGTCTCGAAAATGAATCATTTGGTGCAAAAGTTGCACATGTTTTTTCATAACAACTAAAAGGAGTGTCAACGCACTCAATGGATGATCACGACACTAAATAAGGATTGTTTATGCGTGTTTATGTTCAGTCGCTAGGGGTAGTTGGGGCGGTTCGGTTACAAGGCGGTTTGTTGCTGATAAGTTTAGCCCTTGCCGCGTTAGATCAACTGGTTTATGGCTATGCGGTCATGTTGGCCGGAATGGTAATCCTGCTTTGGGTTTTAACCGCCATAGGCAAAGATCAGCGGACGTTATCTCATCATGTGTCGCTCGCCTCAGATTCTCGCCGCTTGGAGAGTGATGAGATGTTGGATGCCAGCCGGGCAGGCCCATTGCAGTCTCTGTTTCCACTCCTTGATAATTTGGTGCGGTTGAATCGAAGAGAACTTAAGTCTATTCAATCGATTAGCCACGAAATGCAATATTCATCCACTGAGCTTGCGGCCAATGCACGTAGCGTAGCGTCATACAGCCAAAAGCAGGCGGACATCATTAATGCCTCGGCCTCGGCAGCGACAGAAATATCGGCGAGCATTGATGAAGTAGCGACGCGTATCGAGCAGACAAGACGCTCGGCGGATGAAGGTCAGCAGCTTTGTCTGGTGAGTGAAAAAGCGATGCGCGAGACAGAGCTACAGGTGGAAAAAGTGGCTGGAAACGTCAAAAAGGCCGATCACAGCCTTGAAGTCTTGGAAGAAAAAATGACGTCTATCATCGCGATGTCTGATGTGATTCGAGACATGGCCGAGCAGACTAACCTCCTGTCACTCAATGCGGCTATTGAAGCAGCCAGAGCGGGCGAACAAGGGCGAGGTTTTAATGTCGTGGCGGAAGAGGTGCGCCGTTTAGCACAAACCAGCCATCAATCGGCAACGGCGATCACCAAGCAAGTCAAAGAGGTTACCGAGAGCATGGCGACAGTGGTCGAGCAGGTGCGCCACGTGGCGGCGTCGAGTGAAGCGAGTCAAGTCAGTGTGGCATCGGCGATGAGCGCGATTGATCAAGTGGTTGCCTCATTGAATGACGTGACGCAGCAGATTGCTGGTATTGCAACAGCCTCTGAACAGCAAGCGATCGCAACCAAAGAGATTTCAAAGAAAATGGAAGAGGTCGCGTTGGCGGCAGGTAAAAATGCAGCAATGGCGAAAGAGAACGCGAATGTGGCAGACCACCTAAAAAGCTTAACGGCGTAGATATTGGAAGGAGAACCATCATGATGATTTCGGTACTGACCGCGCTTGCGTTGACCTTGGCCATCTTTGTGGCAATTATGATTGCGTATTCCATGCGTCGCCGCGCGTATCTCGCTCGTCAAGCTAAGGGTCTGAATCTGCTGAAAGAGTGTCGGATACTGCTGACGCTTGTACAACAACACCGTGGCTTGACCAATGGCTATTTAAAAGGGGACAACGCGCTGCTAGGGCAAATTCATCCCATTCAAGCACAGGTCTCACGCGCTATGGAGCGACTGAATCAAGAGCTTTGGTTTATCGATAGCGTTGAGTGGAAGGATATAGAGCAGCGCTGGTCGGTGATTGTCGATCAACACCAATCCATGAGCCCAGATCAATCGTTGCGTCGACACAGCGCGATGATCGCTTGTTTGTTGTTTTTGATTGATGATTGTGCAGAATATTTCCGCTTGTATGAAATTGTCCATGAGGAGCGCGGTTCGATTCGCTACCTATGGCAAGATATTCTCGTCACCGCGGAAAACATTGGTCAAGCCAGAGCTATTGGTACTGGGGTGGCCGCGGCGAAAACGTGCAGCAGTGTCGACCGGATACGGCTCAACTACCTCAATCAAGCGATCGGAAAAATTGAGCATCTCGATGGCAATCCCACCCTCAAAACGCTCAAGGCTACTATAGAGCGTCAGGTGCTGGTTGAATCAGTAGACATCACGCCAAGCGATTACTTTGGTCTGGCGACGTCCGCGATTGAAGTGCTTCTCGACACCTTTGATCGGACCTTGGAAGAGGCACAAAAGAAACTCTCAGTGTCACCGTCTTAACTCGTAGCCGATTCAGCAGCGGCGCAGGCACCCAGCGCGCCAAACGCTCTAAGGTTTAGTCACTTGAAACAGTTTTCCGCTGTCTGTACTAAACACGATGCCTCCGTTGGGGAGCACTTCAATATCTCGGATACGTTCACCTAAAGTCTCCAGTAAGCGTGTCTCTTCGATGATGTTGTTGTTTTGCAAGGTCAAGACGTTGATATGGGTGAGTTTTAGCGCCCCAGCGAGAAGTTTGCCATCCAGCTCAGGAAACGCCTCTCCGCGATACAGCACTAACGAGCCAGGTGCGATAGACGGGACATACACTTTTCGGGGAGACGTCACGCCGGGCGCTTCTTCAGCTTCACCCACCGCAAGCGGCCCCCAATACTCTTTGCCGTGCGATGTGATAGGCCAACCATAATTCGCGCCTTTTTCTATCAGATTTATTTCATCGCCGCCGCGTGGCCCATGCTCTATAGACCAAAGTGTTTGACTTGGGCCGTCGTAAAACAGTCCTTGAGGATTTCGGTGACCATAGCTCCAAATTTCTGCTTGCGCATCCTTCTCGGTAACAAAAGGGTTGTCTTTTGGGGCTGTACCATCGGGATGAAGCCTTAATATCGAACCTGCATGCGTGGAACGATCTTGACCATTGGGCCGCTCACCACGGTCGCCGACGGAGAGGTAAAGGTATTGGTCATCAAAGGTAATCCGGCTGCCAAAATGGCGACCGGTATCAGAGCCAGATTTTGTCACGAGCAGTTCACGCCACTGGCTGAGTTTATCCGCTTGAATCGTTGCAGTTGCCAGTGCGGTTTCAAGCGCATCGCCGACACGCTTAGTGAAGGTAAAATAGTAGCGATCGCTCTCGAAAGGTGAACGGGCGATATCCAACAATCCACCTTGTCCCGATACCGCCACATCGCTGACTAGATGGATGGCCGTGTAGCGCTGAGTGTTGAGATTCACTTGACCGATTTCGCCATTTCTCTGGCTGATAAGTAAGATGGTGTCATCGACAGCGGCGATTCCCCAAGGGACATTGAGCCCGGAGACGATAAGATTGGCTTGCCACTCGTTCTCTGACACTTGCGCAGTGGCGTAAGTGACGTTCAGTGAAGCAAGTGTACAGATTAAAAAAGCTCGCGTGAGAAATAGCTTGGTCATACATCGTCCTCTGAGTTAGAGCCGAAAACTAGTCCGTTATGAATGATTTTAGCATCCATACGTCGCAGCCGTTGTGTTCTGTTTCGTCCATTGGCTCGGCTAAGTGTGTAAAGCCTAAGGATTCATACAGAGCGATGGCTTGCGTCATGCTTGCGAGTGTGTCGAGATAGCACTCTTCAAATCCGGCGGATTGAGCGAACGCCAAACATTGCAACGCCAACGCTTTGCCGATTCCGAGACCGCGAGTTTCAGGCAAAAGAAACAATTTTTTCAGTTCACAGCGCGTAGCGGATTGGCCAAACGGCGCCAAACCACACCCACCAACGACTTTGCCATCCAAGAGAGCAACCAAGTAGAGGCTGCGTTCGCTCGGTCGGTAGTGTTCACTCATGGCGAGCACTTCGGCATCGGAAGGGCCAAAGCCTTCCCCAATGGCGCCGAACTCTTGCCCGACACGTTTGATAATATGGCAGATTGCGTCGTTATGTTCCGCTGTGATTGGGGTGATGGTGTAGCTCGGTGTGTCCAATTCTGATTCCTTGTCCGTTTAAATTTGTGTTACCTACGATAGGCCTAAATAGAGTTTTATCAAGGCTTGGGGCGAATTTTCATTCAAAGGCAGTAATTATCACGATTTCGGTTTGGATTTGACCTTGGCATTCGTTACTATGTACAGCTATTTGAAAATGCCCACAATCCCTTTTGGGAACCTTATGGACACTACCACTTATGGCGGTTGTGATTGACCGACATAGGGTAATGAGGAAACGATGCAACATCTACAAGAGATCATTGCTAATGCGAACGCAGCCATTGATGCTGCGACATCGCTCGTCGCACTTGATGAAGTGCGTGTTCAATACCTAGGAAAAAAAGGTGAGCTGACGGCTCAACTTCAAAGCCTAGGTAAACTGCCACCGGAAGAACGTCGCGAAGCGGGTCAAGAGATCAACAAAGCGAAAGGTGTGGTTCAACAAGCTATCGCGGCGCGTAAAGATGCCCTTCAACGCGCAGAGCTAGAAGAGAAACTGGCCGCTGAAACCATCGACGTGACACTGCCTGGTCGTCGCATCGAAAACGGTGGTTTGCACCCGGTGACTCGTACGGTTGAGCGTATCGAGCAGTTCTTTGGTGAGCTAGGATTCAATGTTGAGTCTGGTCCTGAAATTGAAGACGCTTTCCACAACTTTGATGCCTTGAACATTGCAGAGGATCACCCAGCACGTACGGATCACGACACCTTCTTCTTCAATCCTGATTTGATGCTGCGTACTCACACATCGGGTGTACAGATTCGTACAATGGAAAACGGTCAGCCTCCTTTCCGTTTCATTGCGCCTGGCCGTGTTTACCGTAATGACTATGACCAAACGCACACGCCAATGTTCCACCAAGTGGAAGGCATGCTGGTGGATGAAAACGTCAACTTTGCTCAGTTAAAAGGCATCCTGCACGACTTCCTATGCAACTTCTTCGAAGAAGAGGTTCAGGTGCGTTTCCGTCCGTCTTACTTCCCATTTACTGAGCCTTCAGCGGAAGTGGATGTAATGGGCAAAAATGGCAAATGGTTGGAAGTTCTCGGTTGTGGCATGGTTCACCCGAACGTACTTCGCAGCGTTGGTATCGATGCGGAGAAATACTCTGGATTTGCATTTGGTATGGGTGTCGAGCGTTTGACTATGCTGCGCTACGGCGTCAACGACTTGCGTGCGTTCTTTGAGAACGACCTTCGTTTCCTTAAACAGTTCAAGTAATCCAGGGGATACATCACTATGAAATTTAGCGAATCATGGCTTCGTGAGTGGGTAAACCCTTCAGTCTCGACTGACGAACTTACTCACCAAATCACAATGGCGGGTCTAGAAGTAGACGACGTACTACCTGTTGCTGGTTCTTTCACTGGCGTTAAAGTAGGTAAAGTGGTTGAGTGTGGTCAACACCCAGATGCGGACAAACTGCGTGTGACTAAAGTCGATGTTGGTGCAGAAGAGCTGCTAGACATCGTGTGTGGCGCGTCGAACTGTCGCCAAGGTATCAAAGTGGCTGTCGCAACGGTTGGCGCTGTGCTACCGGGCGATTTCAAAATCAAAAAAGCCAAGCTGCGTGGTCAACCATCACACGGCATGCTGTGTTCATTCTCTGAGCTCGGTATTGATGTTGAATCTGATGGCATCATGGAGCTAGCAGAAGACGCAGTCATCGGTACTGATTTCCGAGAATTCCTAGGTCTTGACGATGTAACCGTTGACGTAGACCTAACGGCGAACCGTGCGGACTGTTTCAGTATTCGTGGTATGGCGCGTGAAGTGGGCGTTCTCAACCGCGCTGACGTAACTGAGCCAGCGGTGAACCCAGTGGCTCCTGTTATCGATGATCAAGTCTCTATCGAAGTGAAAGCGCCGGCGGCGTGTCCACGCTACCTTGGTCGTGTGGTTAAAAACGTTAACGTTCAGGCTGAAACGCCGCTTTGGATGCAAGAAAAACTGCGTCGCTGCGGTATTCGCTCTATCGACCCTGTGGTCGACATCACTAACTTTGTTCTTCTAGAGCAAGGCCAGCCAATGCACGCATTCGATCTTGCTAAGATTGAAGGTGGCATCGTGGTTCGTATGGCAGAGCAGGGCGAAAAGCTTACTCTTCTAGACGGCAGCGAAGCTGAGCTAAACGCAGATACGCTAGTGGTTGCAGACCACAACAAAGCTCTAGCTATTGCGGGTATCTTTGGCGGTGAAGAGTCTGGAGTAACGACTGAGACTAAAGACGTACTACTTGAGTGTGCATTCTTTGCACCAGACCACATCCGTGGCCGCGCGCGTAGCTACGGTCTACACACGGATTCTTCCATGCGTTTTGAGCGTGGTGTGGATTTCGCACTACAAGCTAGCGCAATGGAGCGTGCAACAGAACTTCTTGTTGAGATCTGTGGTGGTGAAGTAGCACCTGTTGTTGCAGTAGAGTCAGAAGCTGACCTACCAAAAGCAAACACAGTATCACTACGTCGCACTAAGCTAGACAGCCTACTAGGTCACCACATTGCTGATAGCGATGTGGTTGAGATCCTAGAGCGTCTTGGCCTAACTGTAGAAACGACTGACGCAGGTTGGACGGCAACAGCACCAACATGGCGTTTTGATATCGCAATCGAGCAAGACCTAATTGAAGAAGTCGGTCGTATCTACGGTTACGATAACATCCCTAACCAAAACCCGGCGGCAGCACTTAAGATGCACGACCACGTAGAAGCGAACATTCCGCTAAAACGCGTTCGTAACCTACTTGTTGACCGTGGTTACCAAGAAGCAATCACTTACAGCTTCGTTGAGCCAGAGCAGCAAAAACTGATCGTTCCGGGTGTTGAGCCACTAATCCTGCCATTCCCAATCTCTGCGGATATGTCAGCAATGCGTCTTGGTCTAATTCAAGGCCTGCTCAACACTGTGGTTCACAACCAAAAACGTCAACAGCCACGTGTCCGTCTATTCGAATACGGCCTACGTTTCATCCCTTGTGAGTCTGCTGAAAACGGTATGCGCCAAGAGCCAATGCTTGCTGGTGTTATCGCAGGTACTCGCAGCGAAGAGCACTGGGACATCGAAACCAACACAGTTGATTTCTTTGACCTTAAAGGTGACCTAGAAGCGGTGCTTGAGCTAACAGCAAACGAAGCCGCTTACTCTTTCGTAGCGCTTTCTGCTGAAGACAAAGCTGCGAACCCAGCGCTTCACCCTGGTCAATCTGCAGCTATCATTGTTGATGGCAAGCAAGTTGGTGTCATTGGTACCGTTCACCCAGAGCTAGAGCGTAAGTTTGGTCTAAACGGCCGTACTATCGTATTCGAAGTGGAATGGTCTGCAATCAACACCAAAGTGATTCCAGAAGCGGTAGCGCTTTCTAAGTTCCCATCAAACCGTCGTGACATCGCGGTCGTTGTTGACGAAGCCGTCGTTTCTGGTGACATCGTTGCAGCATGCCTAGAGCAAGGTGGTGAGTTCTTGAAAGGCGCGAAACTGTTCGATGTTTACGTTGGTAAAGGCGTTGAAGAAGGCAAGAAGAGCCTAGCCATCGCTCTGACCTTGCAGTCGGTTGAGCGTACGCTTGAAGATGCGGACATCGCCGGTGCGGTTGACGCCATCGTCGCGCACATCTCGGATAAGTTTGGCGCGAGCTTGCGCGATTAATTGTATCCGTATTGACTGAGTAATAGAGAGCCCGAAGCGACCTCGCTTCGGGCTTTTTTCATCTCTATCGCTCTGCATCTCAATGGAAGCAGAAAAAATTACTGTCAATAATGTTGTATAGTATGACAAAATGTGTGCACTGAGCGTGAGTTCCGTGCTTCAGTGAAGGTTACACTATCACTCCCCCCAAGTGTGTTGTTGCGTATCGATGAGATCGGTGACGCAATAGTTTTGCCCAAAAAAGCAAACGTTTGCACCAAGGTGATAAGACAGAAATAGATACAGATAATTGAATATTAAGGGTTAGTTGTGGAAAAGTTTTTTACAGCATTAGATCAGTTGGGGCTAGCTTGCACCCCAACTCAAGAAAATTCGCAGACGCTCCTTTGGGATGGCGTGGTGGACAATCAAGGCACAGAGACCAATGTTTGGATTCGTTGGTGCAACGAATTCAAGCGCCCGATTTATTGCAGTTTTGGCTTTCAAAGTTATTGCCATGCATTGTTTATCCGTAAGAACTTTGACAACGCATACCCTATTAGCGCTTAATTTCGTGTGGCTTTAGGTCACAAGTGAAAAAGCAAAACGCCCCATTATCGATGATATGGGGCGTTTTTTTGTTCTTCAATACATTCAACTAACAAAAAAAGAGCCCCGCTCAGGCGAGGCTCGGCGTCAAAAACATGTTTTGACTGCAGGGGTTAGGTTAGGCCGTCGCGGCGGCCACCGCTTTGGCTTTGTCTCGCGCACCGAGTACCAATGTCAAACCAAAGGCGACAGCGAATGAGATGGCCATACCGGCGACATAGTATCCAATCTTATCAGGGGTGATTGAGATAATGCCCGGTAGTCCTGCTGCGCCCAATGCTTGTGCTTTCACATTGAATAAGGTGACAAACGCACTCGCCGCCGCTGCGCCAATGATCGCAGCGATAAATGGGTAGCGCAGTTTGAGGTTCACACCAAACATTGCCGGTTCGGTAATACCGAGCAGAGCTGTGATACCAGATGGCATTGCGATACCTTTCAGTTTTGTCTCTTTGGTGGTGATGCCGACCGCAAGTGCCGCTGCACCTTGTGCGACGTTCGACATTGCCGCAATCGGGAAGATGAAGGTACCACCGGTTACAGCGATGTCTGCCAATAGTTGAGTTTCAATAGCGATAAAGCTGTGGTGCATGCCGGTGATAACAAACGGCGCGTAAATAAAACCAAACAGCGCGCCGCCAATAAAGCCAGCCGAGTCGTAGAGCCAGTTGAGGCCATCACCGAGCAAGAAGCCGATATCGCGGGTAATCGGTCCAACGAGTGTGAACGTCAGGAAGCCCGTAATGAAGATCGCCAGCATGGGTGTCAGTAAGTTATCCAACACAGATGGGATAAACGAACGCAGGCCATTTTCGACTTTCGCTAAGATGAACGCTGACACGAGCACAGGCAGAACCGAACCTTGATAGCCGACTTTCTGAATCTCAAAGCCAAAAATGTTCCAAGTCGGAATCGTACCTGCAACGCTCGCGCCGCCAAAACCCCAACCATTGAGCAAATCTGGGTGGACCATCAACATACCCAGTGCTGCGCCTAAGAAGGGGTTACCACCAAATTTCTTACTGGCAGAGAAAGCGAGAAGAACTGGCAAGTAAACAAAAGGCGCATTGGCGAAAGTGTTGATCATACTTGCAAGATCGGCGAGGCCTGGGTTTGCGTCAATGAGTGATTGTCCTTCAATGAACAGACCGGTCGCGGTCAGCACATTAAACAGACCCATCAACAGACCTCCCGCCACAATGGCAGGGATGATAGGGACAAAAATGTCCGATAGCCCCTTAACAGCGCGTTGGACGATGTTCTGCTTTTGTGCACCCGCAGAGGCAACGTCCGACGTGGACATTTCGCTCATGCCAGTCAGTTTCGCCATTTCTGCGTAGACTTGGTTGACGATGCCTGAGCCAAAGATAATTTGGTATTGCCCTGCCACTTTAAACTGACCTTTGACGCCATCGAGATTGCCGATAGCCTCTTCATCGATCATCGAATCGTCTTTCAATGCTAGGCGAAGACGAGTCGCGCAGTGGGCGAGTGCTTGGAGGTTATCTTTGCCTCCTAGCAGCGTGAGCAGCTCTTTTGCAATGTTAGGATAATTCATTCCGGACCCCAGTTTGGTTCGTTACTGTTGATTATATACAATTCTCGCTTGTTCTCTTTGGGAACGTTTGCAAAATGGATTTTTGGAGATTTAACCTATTCAGTCAAAGAATATTGGATGTTTATGTGAGATGGATCGGTTTATATTTTTTGCTAAATCGTTTGAGCAGAGTGATTTTTGCGGTGTTTTTTGCTAATTTTTGCAAACAATCCCAATAAGTTAACCCAAGGAATTCCGATGGCGAGCCTACATGACGTCGCGAAGTTAGCCGGCGTCTCTAAATCGACGGTATCCCGAGTCATTAATGATGAATATGGCGTGAAAGAGGCCACCAAGCTAAAAGTGATGAAGGCGGTCGAAGAGGTCGGTTATGTGGTGAATCAGGTCGCCAAAGATCTCAAATCGCAGAAAACCAATTTGGTGGGCGTCATCGTTCCTCGTATGTCATCAAACGCTGTTTCCCTCGGTGTTGATGGCATCAGCGCGGCGTTTGAAGCCGCAGGAAAACACGTGTTGTTAGCGAGCTCTCAACAGCTGTCAGAAAAAGAAATTGAATACATTCAGGTATTTAATCAAAAGCGGGTCGAGGGTATTGTGCTCTATGCGACCCATATTGACATGCAATTGGTCGATGCTATCCGCGCCTCTCGCGTTCCCGTTGTACTTGTCGGGCAAGATGGCTCGCTGTTCAACATACCCAGTGTGGTACACGATGATTTGCGCGTGGGCTTTGAAGCGGGTCATCGCTTATTGGATGCGGGCTGCAAAAACATCGGCTTTATGGGGGTAAGAGACTCCGATATCGCTGTCGATAGCTTGCGTTCGCAAGGCTTAGAGCAAGCCCTAAGCATGCGCGGCGCACCACCTCTGCTGTTCCATAGTCATGGAGAGTTTTCGGTTGATTCGGGTTATGCGCAGATCCCGTCGCTTATCGAGCAATACCCTCAATTGGATGGCCTATTTTGTGCGACGGACCGCATAGCCGTTGGCGCGATCAAGGCCTTGCAAGAGCGTGGTATTCGAGTTGGCGAGCAAATCAAAGTGCTCGGAGTGGGGAATGATGAACTGGGGTATGTGGTATCACCAAGTTTATCTACCTTTGGTTATGCCTTTGATAAAGCGGGAGAAAAAGGTGCTAAGCTACTGCTCGATTTGATTGAAGGCCAACCTCAAGAAATGAGTAAAGTGGTATTAACGTTTCATCGGGTTGATCGAGAGACGTGCTGATCCCTTGATACTCAGATTTTTATCTTCAGTTAGGCTATTGGGACACATGCTATCAAGCACTTAGCCTTAAAACGACCACTGAAGTTCGGTTCATGACGGACTCATTGCTTGCTCAAACCATCATTTTTGATTAATCTTGCAAACGTTCCCAAAATTTTAGGTGTTGAGCCATGTCGTTAGAATACTACGTTGCGCTGTGTGGCGGTGAAGAAAATCTCCTGCGAGTCCTAATCCCCGATAGTCGGTTGATCTTTGCGGTGAAAGAGAGGGAATGTTTGTCAGATGAACTCGACCCCAAAGCCATAAGCCTTGTCGGTGACGAATGGCAAGTGACTTTTGTTCGCCCCTCTGACATAGGGGCAGAGCTTCTCCAGCTTGGGCAAAAGATAGCAAAGCATCAGCAACAAGCGCTCAGAGAGGCCATGGTGCCTGTCGCGTGCTCTTATCGTCCTAAGTGGCACGTTTCTCCGCCGCAAGGGCTTCTCAATGATCCAAATGGCTTTATTTATCATCAAGGGCAATACCACCTCTTCTATCAATGGTACCCGTTTGGTTGCGTGCACAAAGACAAATACTGGGCTCACCTGACCAGTAAAGACTTAGTTAATTGGCATTGGCAGCCAGTGGCATTGACGCCATCGGACTGGTTCGACAGTCATGGCGTATTCTCGGGTCATGCGGTGAGTGATGATGAGACATTAATGCTGTTCTACACAGGTAACACCCGGATTGATGAACAGAGGGATCGGCACACCACACAGTGTCTTGCGACTTCAACCGATGGTATTCATTTCACTAAACATGGCCCAGTGATTGAATCGCTACCGCCAGGCGTCACCGCCCATATTCGCGATCCCAAAGTGATACGTCACCAGCAAGAGTGGTTGATGTTGCTCGGCGCGCAAACCACCGAGCTGAAGGGGCGCCTGGCGGTGTATCGCTCTGATGACTTGCGCAACTGGACTTTCTCCGCTTTGCATGGCGATGAGCTTGGCGATTTTGGTTATATGTGGGAGTGCCCTGATTGGTTTGAACTCGGTGGGGAGACGTTTGCTGTACTTGGCCCGCAGGGGATCGAATCGTTCTCATCTCTCAATACCATTCCACACCATAACGGCATTGCCCGCGCATCATGGGATGGGCAGCAATTGCAGTTGGCGGATTTTGTTCACCTTGATTACGGTTTTGACTTCTATGCGCCGCAAACGCTGTTAACGCCTGATGGTCGACGTGTCATGTGTGGCTGGATGGGCCTACCTGATGAGGTGGATCAACCATCCAGTGACCAGGGTTGGGTTCATCAACTGACGGCGCCACGAGAGCTCACTTACAGGGATGGAACCTTGTATCAATGGCCTGTTGAAGAATTGATGCAGCTAATGGTAATCTCCAGTATATTAAATTTGTCTAATGTAACTCAGCGTCTCGACGTAAACAGCTATCAGCTAGAAGTTGAACTGCAGTGGGGACAGACTTTAAACCTTTTCGAAGGTCATGGGCAAAAGGTGGCTTTGACCGCAGACGACGACCACCGTCGGTTGGTATTAGATCGCTGTGAGACGCAAAATCGCGCTCCAGATGAACGTCGAGAAGTACCGCTGACCAGTGATAGCGTTCGTTTACTGATTTTAGTCGACACGTCCAGTGTCGAAATATTCATTAACGGCGGTGAAGCGGTGATGACATCAAGAGTGTTTGTCGATGCTCAGTCGACGGGCATTTCAGTGACGGGGCCGGCAACCCGTGCTGAACTGAGATATATGAACCAAACGACGGAGCCATTTGCTTAGTGGCGCGTCGAAGTTGAGAAAGGGCGAGCAATGGCAGTATCGGAGTACTTCACACCAAAAGAAAAACAAGATCAGGGTTTAGCATCTGCGAGTTACTCTTTTATAGCACGACAGCCCATTTTAGATAGTAATCGAGAGATTCATGCCTTTGAACTTTTGTACCGTGACGGTGAGCATAACGGTTTTCCGGTGCATATGGACTCTTCTTTGGCGACACGAAAGCTGCTTGCGGAGCACTTCCTCAGTTATAAAGCAAAAGTGTTGGAATCCTACAAAGGGTTTGTCAATTTCAGTCAAAATTGCTTGATCGATGGCGTTCCTTTTGATTTTCCAAGCGATTCTTTAGTGGTGGAAGTATTAGAGCAGTGTCAACCCGACGAGGCGTTGTTTCAAGCGTTGACCAACCTTAAGAAATCAGGTTATACCGTCGCATTGGACGACCATGTTTTCGATTCGAGCTGGCAACGTTTTTATCCCCTTATCGATATTATAAAAATTGACATTCAGCAAACTTCAATCCCTAAAAGCGCGCTAATGATTGAGAATTTAAAACATCTGGACATTACGTTTCTTGCGGAGAAAGTCGAGACAAATGAGGAGTTTGAAAGGGCAAAGGCGTGTGGCTTTGCACTTTTTCAAGGCTACTTTTTTACCAAGCCGGAAATAATAAAGAGTCGAAAAATTAACGCGTCATTTACTGAGTTGATGTCGTTATCTGAGAAGCTATCTGCAGATATTATTGATTTTGACGAAATCAGCCAGATTGTGGCGAAAAATCCGGTCCTATCACTTCAACTTCTGAATTTCATCAATGGTAGTTGCAAGCTTCGTGCGCCGATTCAATCCGTGAAGCAGGCAGTGGCTTATCTTGGTGAAGACAAGTTGAAGAAGTTTGTCACTTACGTATTGATCTCCTCACTCGCGCCCGGCAAACCAGAAGCTTTGTTTCTAATGTCGTTACACAGAGCAAAAATGGCGGAATTGCTGGTGCATTATATGCGTAGATCAAGCTTAAAAAATCTTGCATACCTTTGCGGTTTGCTGTCTCTGATCGATGGCATTCTCGATATCGATATGCGTGAGGCTTTGCAGTATATCCACTTAGATAGCACCATTAAGCAAGCATTGATTTATCGAAGCGGGACTTTAGGTCAATTGATTGATTTGTTTGAATATATTGAAGTATCAGAGTGGGATAAGATCGATCAGATTCGTCAATCCCTAGACGTGAATGATCAAGATATCATTGGTTGTAATGTTGAGGCGTCAATGTGGCTTAATGAGCTTTCAGTGCAGCCAGATTAGTATTTCTATAAACGATCACCTTATCGCCCCATGTGCTCAATAGAGTCAAACGGGGCGATATAATACCATCAAAGGCCCTTATAGTGTGGCGATGTAATCGCGTAGCGCACTTTCGGAAGGCAGTGCGGTCATCGCCCCTTTTTGTGTTGTAGCGAGCGCACCACAGCCATTGGCCCACTCAACGGCATGATGAATAGCCTCTTGGTTATCCCATTGATCGTATTGAGACAGTTTAGCCAGCAGGCCGCCCACGAACGCATCGCCTGCACCTGTCGTATCGATGGGTTGAATCGCCTTTCCAGCTTGCAGGGTCTGCGTTCCCTCAAAAACCACCAACGCACCTTTTGCGCCTTGCGTGACGACCACCAAGTGGTTGTTGTTACCTTTGATGGCCTCTAGTCCGGCATCGAGTGAGTGGGTCTGTGTGAGGTACATCAGTTCATCGTCAGAAAACTTAAGCACATCTGCCAGCTCAAGCGCTTGGCGAACAACCGGTATAATCTCACTAGGGTTAGCCCACACTTCTTCTCGCAAGTTGGGATCAAAACTCACATAGCCCCCGGCTTGTTTAATTCGACGCATGGCTTCCAAGGTACTACTGCGGCTCGGCTCATTCGCCAGTGCAATAGAGCAGACATGCAGCCAATCTCCGGCTGAAAAGTCAGGAATATCACTGGGGATCAAGAATTGATCGGCACTGGGCTTGACCATAAACGTGAAACTGCGCTCACCGCTGTCGTCCAGATCGACGATGACAGTGGATGTGCGCTGTTCATCATCAAGCCGCATGCTCTGTGTGTTGACCTTTTCTGCGGTTAAGGTCTCTTTCATAAATCGGCCAAGTGGGTCGTTCCCTACACGGCCGAAAAATCCACTCTTGCCGCCTAATCTGGCGATGGCAACCGCCACGTTTGCGGGTGCACCGCCCGGACATTTTAAGTAGGTGGTGTCGGAATCTGGAATCAGGTCGACAACCGCGTCACCTGTCACCCAAATCATGCTCATGCTCTGTTCCTCGCATAAATAAATATTGGCCTATTATAAAGCTAAATCGGTTTAGCTAAATGCTAAACGGACTGTTTTGTGGTTCAGATCGTTCTATTTCTGACAAAAATCGGCCTAGGTAGAGTAAAGATAGTATTTCCTTCTCAGCGGGGTAAGATAAGGACCGAATTTGAGGTAAAGAAAGGCTAAGGGTGATGAGCAAAAGGCCCAAACTGGCAGATATCGCTGCGTTGGCAGGGGTGTCGAAATCGACGGTGAGTTTTGTGCTTAACGGACATGCAAAGAAACACCGAATTCATGCAGAGACGGTTGAAAGGGTACTGGCGGTAGCCAAAGCGCACAACTACGCCCCCAGTTTGTACGCACGGGCGTTGAAATCAAGTCGCACCTACAGCGTCGGCTTAGTGATTCCCGATATCCTCAATATGGGGTTCGCCACTATTGCCAAAAGGCTTGAGCAACTAAGCCGAGAGGTGGGCTACCAACTCTTGATTGTCTCTTCAGAAGATGATGCCGATATGGAGCAAACCGTAATCAAACACTTGCTGGAGCGCCAAGTAGACCTACTGCTGGTGGCCAGTGCCGCGCAAAATGCCGATTTTTTACTGGATGTGAATCAACACACGCCCGTCATCACCTTTGACCGCGTGTTTGAAGACAGTCCTCTTTGTAGAGTGAAAAGTGATGCGACTGCCGCCACAAAGCAGGTGGTGGCAAAACTGTGTCACGAGCGCAGCGAGTGCGTTTATATCGGCGGGCAGCTTACGCTCTCTACTAGCCAAGAGCGATTTGAGGGGTATCGACAAGGATTAATCAGTGCAGGGCTCGATTATCAGCCACAGCATGTGTTGATCAAAGATTATCAACCTCAGAGTGGCTATGAGCTGATTGAGCAGGCGCACCAGTCTATGGGACGTTTACCTCAAACGGTTTTTACCGCCTCATATTCCATTTTAGAGGGCGTGCTCCGTTATCTCAGTGAACACAAGCTATTAAATGCCGACATTCGTCTCGCGACATTCGATAACTATTCAATCCTTGATTGTTTGCCGCTGGCGATCGACTCCATTGAGCAAGATTGTGAGCAAATTGCACTGGCGCTGTTTGAGTGTGGTAAACAGTTACTTGAGAGCGATGAGCCCCTAGAGTTGCAGCGTAGCCTAGCAGCCAAAATCCATTATCGAGATACCCGCTGACGTAAAGCGGCAATCTAGGTGCTGTTTATCACTTTGATACCACTCGGCGGGCATGGCGTTTAGCAGGCCCGCCTTTTTTAATTGGTTCTTTTCGGCTTTGGTGATGACAACAAAATACAGCAAACTTTGTAGTAGTCGCCTTAGCAGCGGTTTGGTCAGCTCACCGTCGCGCCAGTGGCGTTTGATCTCACCTACCACCACGGCATAAGGGACGACAGGTTCAAGCTCACACCCTTTGATGTGGTTGACCTGCAAAGAACGAGGGGCACTCGCGCGCAATTGCTCCCAGTCCGCTTTCCCTTGTCTCGTCACCAAACCGTGAGCAAGGCAGTAGTAACTGAGTAGAAATCGTTCGATGTGCGCCCAGCGCTCAGCCGACACTTCCAGCCAAATGTGTTCAAACTCAATATCGATATCAGTCATGACTTGTGACTTTAGGGTGAAAACCGCGAGTGTAGCGATTAACTGACCGCGTGCGCAAGTTCAATGGTTTGACTCTGTTTGCGTATCGCCGCCATCAATTGTGCGAGCAGCAGTACGCCCGTCACCGCTAGACCAATGCCGATGCCCGCCCAAATCCCTTCGAGTTGATGGTGTTTCATCAACATCCAAGCTGCAGGCAGACCGAACAACCAGTAGCCGATCGCGGTCATGATGGTTGGGGCAATCACGATTTTCATGCCGCGCAGTAGATTGATCGCCAGCAGTTGCCAAGCATCAACAACAAACGACAGCGCCACGACCCAGAGCACTGAGACCAACAAGGCGCTGAGGTCTGCACTCAAATTGAATAGATGAGCGATGCCTTCTGGCCAGAGCATAAATCCGCCTGCCAGAATAACGCTAACCACGGTGGTGATCGTAAAGCTACGTATGGCGGTTTGTTTAATGCCGCTATAGTTCTGTGCACCAAAATCTTGGCCTACCAGTATCGCGGCGGCTTGGGAGAAGCCAAAATTGACGTTCCATGTAAAGCTCAAGCATTGCAGCAGAATTTGATGCAGTGCGAGAGCACTGATGCTGATGGCGCCTGCCATCAAGGTACCGCCATAGATCAAGCCGTGCTCAAGCAAGGCTGCAATGGCGATAGGCAATCCCATAGAGAGTAGGGGAATCATGAGCTTGAGCGAGTACTCATCACGATTTAGCCAAGGGGCATACGGGCGATATTTTTCGCTGCTAAAGACCCAGTAGCCATAGCCAAGCATAACGCTAAAGGCAGAGAGCGCCGTGCCTGCGCCTAGACCAGCGAGACCAAAATCGAAGGTAAAAGCGAGGAGGTAGCTGATTGGCACATTGAGCGTGACGGTGAGCAGAGACATCACCATGATTGAACGCACATTGCCGAGCGCGCTTGTTAGACCACGCAGTACCAGGAGGATCAAAGAGGGCAGCATTGCCCATTTCAAGGTATTCACGTAAGTCATGGCGAGCTCAACCAGTTCGTCGGGTTGCTTGGCGTAACTCAGTAAAGAGGGTACCCAATGAAAAGCGACCATTAATATCACAGAGAGCGTAAGCGAGAGCAGCACCGCGCCTTTCACCGCAAAGCGAATTTGTTGGTTGCCATACTCCGGGCGCGCAATTCTTTGCCCATAAGCAATCGCAATCAGGTTTGCCACGCATCCAACGGTGCTGCTAGCAACGATAAAAACAAACGAGTAGACCGATGCGCCTAAACCGCCAGCGGCGATGGCGGTCATGCTTAGGCGTGACATCATCCAGACATCCGTCAATACCAGTGCCATCGCAATCAGTTGCGACACGATAAGGGGCAGCGCCAGTTTTAAAATGGAATTCATAATGTTCTCGATCTTGGCTGTGTGCTGTCACGATTTTGTTCGTGATCTCTATCACGCTAAGTTAGTGGTTGTTCATCTGGTTTTCAAATGACATTTATGTCACTCTGCTATGACTTAAAATCATGCGAGTAAAGAGTGTGCACCCTTACCCGAATCTCCCGTATTCTCATAACGCGCTGAAAGTGTTCGAGTCAGTGGCAAGGCTGATGAGCTTTACCAAAGCGGCGCAAGAGCTGCATGTGACGCAAAGTGCAGTGAGCCGTCAAATCAAGCAACTGGAAGATGATCTCAATTCATCCTTAATTGTTCGTCAGCATCGGGCGATATCATTGACGCCTCGCGGAAAAGAGTTGTTTGAGGTGCTGCGTAAAAACTACCAGTCCCTCTCTCATTTGATCGCATCTTGGCAGGCGCCGACAAGAAAACGAATTGTGATTAAAAGTGCGCTCAGCTACGCAACGCGCGTCTTGCTGCCCAAGGTGGAGATGCTCAATCAACGTTACCCCGATCATGAGGTGGTGATCATTCCCTCTATTGAGGAAGACCCGGACTTGAGCCATGAAGATTGCGATTTGCTTATCATCAACACCCAGCGTCGTGAGCAGTATCAGGGTCAGAAGGGGGTCACCTTTCTGCGTGATGAATACATGGCACCAGTCTATGCACAATCGATGTCAGAGCGTCGGATCACTCAACAGGATGTACTCAGCTTGCCCCACCTTCATGCCACATTGGAGCATCAAGATTGGAATATCTGGCTGAACAACGCGGGGTTAGATGGCGAGAAACAAGGTCGCGATACCGTGTTCTTTAGTTTGGATTTGGCCCTCAGTGCTTGCTTGTCCGGTCAAGGCGTGACCGTCACGGATTTGTTGTTGGTCTTGCCGGAGCTGCAGCGTGGCTTTTTACAATGCCCCGAAGGGTTGGCGCTGCAACATAGCCATTGGTGTTACTTTTGCTACCGAAATCAAGATGACCCATTAAGTCAAGAAATCTTGGAGTGGCTGGTGGCACAAACAGAGCAAGAGAGGGCACTGCTGCGCCGCCTAGCGCATGAGCACGGTTGGGGATTAGAGAGCGTCACCTTATAAGTGTCATTGGCCATAAGTATCATTGGCAACGGCGTTAAAACGCATCAAGGCCAATCAGAATCATTACACCTAGGGTACATGTGAACGTTGAGACGACAGTCGTCAAGGCGATGATGTTGGCAGCAAGTGTTGCGTTACCTCCCATTGAGCGCGCCATTACATAACTCGCGGCGGCCACCGGAGAGGCGTTCATAAAGAACAGTATCCCCAGTTCTACTCCGCGAAATCCCCACCAATAGCCAGCACCTGTGATGGCGATAGGGGCGAGCACTAGTTTGTAGCCGGTCGCAAACCAGGTTGGCTTTTGATCGCTCTTCATCGACGAGAGATTGAGCGACCCACCGGTACAGAGTAAGGCCAAAGGGAGCGTCATACGCGCTAAGTAGTCACCTGCGTCAACGGCGACCTTGGGGACGGGAATAGATAATAGATAGAACACCACGCCGGTGACGATAGCGATGATCAGTGGGTTTTTGGTTAGGGTTTTGACCATCACTTTTGCTGCCTGGGTGCCCGATGTCTGCCCGCGAGGGGTTAAACAAATCACCGCTTGAACGTTATAGATAAAGGTTGTCGCAGCGACGTAGAGCGCAGCTTGTGCGACGCCTTGATCGCCAAAGGCGTTTGCCACATAAGCGATACCTATGATGGCGGTGTTGGCGCGATAGCCACCTTGGACAATCACCCCTTTATCCGCTGAGCCAGCAAAAGCCCCGTTGACGGAGAGTGTGGTGAAAATGAAAAATGCCACACTGGCAATAGCACCAAAGCCGATAAATCGCCCGGCTGAGACGAAATCGTGATCGGAGATGACGATACTCAAGAAGAGCATGGCAGGTAGGCAGACTTGAAACACCAGCTTTGACGCGACGTCGATAAAATTGTCGTTGATTAAACCGATGCGCTTAAACGCCACACCCAATACCAGCATCAAGCAAATAGGGCCGGTAATGGAAAGTGAGAACTGTAACTGACTAACAATGGCGTCCATGCATGATCCGATTATGAAGAAATAAGTGGAGAAGAATCCACAACATAGCGATTAGTTGGCGAGATCACAATAGCGACATCTTACCAAGGTGAAAAACAGTCAAGCCTGGTGTTCTCACCAGGCTTGTTAGGCGCAGAAAGCGAGCCCGATGAGGCGCAGCTTGTTTGCTTGAGTGTCTCAGTATGGGTTACTTAAGTTTTACCGCATTGATAAGTCGATAGCTCGGTCCTGCGACCTCAGCGGTGATCACGCTCAGCGACTCGACGTTCGCACCTGCACCTTCGTAGGCATAAAAACCACCAATTTGTGTTTTGCTTGGCAGCGTCGCACTGTAATCATCGATCTGTTCTTTAGCCGTGACTGTGCCAGCGTAGAATTCATTGTGATAGGTCGCGTTGACCAATGGGTGTTCATCAGTCGCTCGTACACTAACAAACTCTGGATTGCGTGTATTGTCGACCACGTTTGAGTCGAAATCGACATCTACGCCTGTGTAGATGGTATCGACGACGTCATTGTTAAACAGGCTCACGCGGTGCGTTTGATTGCCATAGACCATGCCCCACTCAGTATCCACTAAGGTGTTGTGGTGAATCTGAATATTTTTCGGTGTCCACTGCTTGTTGAGTTCTTTCCCTTTGACCGCTTGGTCCAGCACTTCACCGTTCGCCACATCAATGATGCCCGTGTTGATCACGACACCGCCGCGCAAATCGGCATTGCCCTCTATCAATCCATCACGTCCACGGGTACCTGAGATGTAATTATTGCTGATCACATGGTCTTCGTCATAAATGCGAATGCCGCCAGTCAGCAATTTCTCATTACCGACGATGATGTTGCTGTCGACAGTGTTGGCTTTACCGTGACGCAGCGAGATTAGTGCTGCACTTTCAAAAATGGTATTGCGCGCAATGGTGTTACCACCGGACTTGATGGAAATCAGCTCTCGCTCACCATCCATATTGATCAGCAGGTTATCGACAAACTGAGAGTTTGAAGGCCACTGAGAGGATTTAGAATCACCAATGCGAATCGCTTCCCAACTATTGCCGTTGTAGCGAATGGCTTCTTTGATATCCAACTCATTGAACTGATTCTGTTGCTGATCGAGGAAAATGTTATGTGCGATCAAGTGGTTATCCGGCGTGTCGTCTTTTTGAACGCCGATTAACGTGCCACGCTTTTGTTTGCCTTCAAATTGGTTGTTGATGACTTTACCGTCTTTGCCCCAGAGTGATAACCATAGGTACTTCGGGTACTCAGAGCGGCGTTCATCTGGCTCATACGCATAGTCGTGGTTGAAGTAGTAGAAGGTTGAGTTTTGCAAGGTATTGCGATCGCCCATCATACGTACCGCACCAAAGCGCTCGGCTGGACCACCCTCTGTAAAGACCAGGCCATCAAGAGTGATGTCGTCACCTTCAAGGACAAACTGCACTAAGCCTGTAAGCCACGCGCTGCCTGCTTGCTCTGCGTTGATGGTGATGTTGTTGGCAGAAATCGTGACGACGCCAAGATCGGCATATTTGCCAGCAGGAAGAGTGACAGTGTCACCATCTGCTGCATTTTCCAGTTGGGCTTTGAGTTTCGCGGTCTCTTGCGCTGAATGTTCAATCAACGCACTGCCGTCAACGTTATCGAGTCTCGTTGTTGAAAGAAGGTAGTCTCGGGTCAGCGTGTGTGCAGAGATATCCGCCGTGGCGGGTGTGGGTGTATTTAGGGCTAGCTCATTTGATTGTGTGGTCGTGCATGCTGTCAAAGTAACAACAGAAAGAGAGGCGGCAATCACGCCCGCCAGTAGAGTTTTTTTCATTGTTGATCTCGTCTACTTAGGTAAGGAAACATACTCAAAGCGTCTTATGTGATGGAGCAAAATGGGGGTGACACAAAACGCCTTGAGTATGTAAGGCGGCCGAAGCCGCCTTATTATGGACAATCAGGTACTGCGCATAAGATTACGCTGTTGCTGATTTAGACTTTTTTGCGTCTTCCACCGATTGATCCACCGCTTTGACTAGCAAGAGACCAACACCAAGCACAATCGCGCCGCAGAGGATGAAGATGAAGCGTCCCCATAGAGGGTTAGGCAGTAAGAACATCGCCATCACACCTACACCCGCTACTGCGATAAGAGAACCCAGCATACGACGTTGTTTGTTGTCGAGTTTCTTCTGTTCTGTTGACTCAGAAACCAGTGGTGTTGCCAAGTTTTCGAAGAACTTGTCGACGTTCTTCTGGCGCTCTTCAGAAAGAGGCTTGTAGAACAAGGTAGTGAGGATAAAGAAGCCGCCTGTAAACACTAGGTGTCCAATCAGACCAATCGCCACTTTCAAGTCAGACCATTCACGACCTGTTAGTGGTTCAAGGTTGAACCAGTTTGCGACCATTTCTGCATTAATCACAAAGCCCACGTAGTAAGAGACGATAGCACCGACAACCAGCGTACCCCAGCCAGCCCAGTCCGGAGTTTTCTTGATAAAGAAGCCAAGGAATGCAGGGATAGTCATTGGGAAGCCAATCAAAGCACCCACGTACATCATGGTATCAAACAGACTCAAACCTTTGAGTGAGTTGATAAATAGTGCTACGAGAATGATCGCGATCCCAAAGAAGGTAGAGGTGAGTTTCGATACGAGTACCAACTCTTTCTCTGTCGCGTCTTTACGCAAAATCGGTTGATAGAAGTTCTTAACGAAAATACCAGAGTTACGGTTGAGGCCTGAGTCCATGGATGACATGGTCGCAGCGAACATCGCAGCAATCAGAAGGCCAACCATACCTGCTGGCATGTACTCTTGCACAAAGTAGAGGTAAGCAAAGTCACCGGCTTTCTTGCCTGCTTCAGGGTATTGCATCGCTAGGTCGACACCTTGACCCGCAATAAACCAAGACGGCATGAACCAAATCAGTGGACCCATTGTCATCAGAATACACGCAAGTAGCGCGGCTTTCTTCGCATTTTTGGAGTCTTTTGCCGCCAAGTAGCGGTAAGAGTTCAACATGTTGTTGGTGATGCTGAACTGCTTGAAGAAGATAAAGAACGCCCAGATACCAAAGATGCTTAGGTAGTTGAGGTTGTTACCCGATACAAACGACGCGCCTTCTTGTACAGGGAAGTTGCTGACGATCTCACCGACACCGCCGCCTTGGATGATTGCCACCACCGCACACGTCACGGTCACCGCCATAATGATCACCATCTGCATGAAATCAGAGGCAATTACCGCCCAAGAGCCACCGGTGACCGACATCACCAATACAACCAGACCAGTAATAATAATGGTGGTGGTCATATCAAAGCCGAAGATACCAGAAGCAATAATAGCAAGGCCGTTTAGCCAAATACCGGCTGAAATAACGCTATTTGGCATACCAGACCAAGTAAAGACTTGCTCGTTGAAGTTACCAAAACGCATGCGAATCGCTTCAATTACCGTAACAACGCGAAGTTGGCGGAATTTCGGTGCGAAGTAGAGGTAGTTCATCAAGTAGCCAAACGCGTTGGCAAGGAAGATAACGGCAACCGCAAAACCGTCTGCGTAGGCTTTACCCGCCGCACCGGTGAAGGTCCATGCGCTGAACTGCGTCATAAACGCGGTCGCGCCGACCATCCACCACAACATGCTGCCGCCCCCGCGGAAGTAGTCACTGGTGTTACTGGTAAAGGTTCTGAACATCCAACCTATTGCAATCAAGAATAGGAAATAGATGCCAACAATTATTGTATTGAGTTCCATCTTTTGACCTTTGTAATGTTATGTAATGTCACCTCACTATGTTATCTAGCTCTTTGCTTATTTGTACTACAATAACTCAAAAATGTGACCAATGATCGAAGAGTGATGGATTAATAAATCATACAAGTGATCGAGATCGAATCTCTAAATATTCAATATTCGCGGGAGAGTGGGGGTTGCTCGAGTGAGGTGAAATTAAAACGGTGTTTTAATTGTATGATTTAAATTAGGGGGGAGAAGAGGATAAAAAAACGCCCACATATTGCCTGTAATATGTGGGCGCAAACGGTATGGGTACCGTCTGGATAATCACCATCGTCGTTACACTTAAACCAGCGATACACACCAAGACGCAAAGACGGAACGGGGGTGAGCGATGTCCTGTCTTTTGAGCCGTGGTTGCAGCACCAGATCTTCGAGCGTTTAAGCTGCCGGAGCGAGGCTGTGTCCAGAAAATATTATTGTTAATTAGGTTGGGAGCGAACTTAAAACTCACTTCGCTGCTTGTTTCACTGAGTTGAGAGCATCGACAATGCCAATAACACCTTCGAAACAAACAGCAATAATACGGTTGCGACCATCAACACACGTGCACTTAATACCAGCGTTCCAATCAAACTTGCTTTGAGCATGTTGGTCAAAGTTTGCATTGTTTGGTCGCTATTCCTGCCTTAGTGCGTTGTTCAGCCGTCTTTTTTGCTAACTGTTCAACATCCAACGCTGCGTATAATAATGTATGACTATTAAAAATGAAACTGTTTTTTATAAAAATCAAATCAAGCGCACATTTTATGTTCGGTGACGATTCGACACTTCTTGTTATCACCCTCGTACAATCAGTCACTTAGCAAAATCAAAGCCCAAATGATGATGGGGCTGTCACTGCTTTGTCACCAAAATCGGAAATGAATCACAGAAACATTTTATTTCCTTGTTAGTATTTTAATACTACAAATAAATAAAAAACAAGGAAAAACATGAAATTTAATGTGAAACCTCTACGTCTTGCCGCTATCGTGTCGGCGGCTCTGTTAAGCAGCCAAGCGTTGTCAGCGAATTTTGTCTTTTTGGATCAGAATGTCATCGAAAAAAATCGCGCTGTTCTCCATTCCCAAGAGGCACCGGATTCGATGAAAGTGGCGTATCAACGTCTGCTGGAAGAAGCGGAATTGGCGATGCAAGATGGACCTTTCTCAGTCGTCGATAAGGGAATGACACCGCCAAGTGGCAGCAAGAATGACTATTTGAGCATTAGCCCATATTGGTGGCCAGATGACACTAAAGCTGATGGCTTACCTTGGATACGCCATGATGGCAAAACCAACCCAGCGTCGAAAACTAATGAGACAGACTCAAGACGAATTGGCCACTTTACCCGCTCGGTTAGGGCGCTGGCGCTGGCTTACTACTTCAGTCAAGAAGAGCAATACGCTCAAAAGGCAATCGAATACATTCGCACTTGGTATATCGACCCAAAGACCAAAATGAACCCCAATGTGAATTTTGGTCAGGGTGTCCCGGGGCGCGCGGAAGGACGCCGAAGTGGCATTATTGATACACGCACCTTGGCTGACCGTATGCTTGATGCCATCGCGATTGTTTCGACATCGTCTGCTTGGACCGAAGGTGATGAGCAAAGCATTCAACAGTGGTACAGCGACTACTTAGATTGGCTCATCGTTGATGATTTGGCGGGTGGACCAAAGGGTGAAGCTTACGCACCGAACAACCATGGTACTTGGTATGACTACCAAGTTGGTGGTATCGCCTACTTCTTAGGCAATGAATCACTGACGAAACAGATGGTGCAAAAAGGTAAGATGCGCGTCGACACCCAATTTGACGCCGATGGTTCACAGCCGCACGAAATCTCTCGCACGCGTGCTTATCACTATCACTATTTTAGTCTCGATCCTTTGGTTGGCTTGGCCCAGCTTGGCGATAAAGTCGGGATTGATTTGTGGCACTATCAAAACGACAAGGGCGGTTCATTAGTTAAGGGCATTCAACTGATGGCCAATTACCACGATCCCGCCGCCCCTTGGCCTTACACCGCCAAAGACAATCCTCGACGTGTTGAGCGCATGACCCCACTTTACCTCAAAGGCGGCATTGCGACGGGCAACCAGGAGTGGGTCAACCTCGCCAAACAAACTAACTTTGATGCCTATACGGTCAAGAAAAATCTTGCCGAAGTCTGGGCTCAACGGGACATTGAGTTGCTTTACCAACCTTACTAGTCATGTTTCGGCCTCTAATCGAGGCCTTTTTGTTGTCTATTCATTATACGGTGCATCTTCATGTACAAACGATTAAAACTCGGCTTTAAAGCCAAACTTATGCTGACCGTCTTGACCACAGCGGCGGGTTCATTGTTGGTGACTCACTACCTGTCTTATCTTCAACTTAGTGAGCAGGTTGAACGTCGAATTGTCGCAGATATCCACACTGCACTTGATAAAAAGGTGGATGAACTCGAATCGAACATTGAAAGAACGATCGATACGGTGGTTGCTTTGGCAAAAGAGTACGAAAGCGGTTATGTCGAAGGCATTCGTAACGAAAAATTGGTCTATCTTGCCTATCAACTCGGTGGTATCGAGAAAATAATGGTGGGTTTTGATGATGGTCGTTCATTCACATCAAGGCCATCTGAAGAATCATTTCCGAATGGGATTGGTATCAAAAGTAAGTACGATCCAACTGCCAGACCTTGGTACAAGGAAGCCAAGAAAAAACGTGGACTCGGCTTTAGTGACGTCTTTTTCACAAAAAGTGACCGAAGTCCGATGATAGGTGTCACTTATACGTTAGATAATGGCGTGATTTTGGGAGACATCCGTTTCTCTGGTATCACCCAACAATTGACCGATCTTGAACGTGTCAATGGAGCACGAGCGTTGGTTGTGGATCAAAAAGGGTTGATTATTGCGTCGACGATTGATGGCGTCGCGGCACAAACCTCAATAGCAGACAGTGAAATCGCGCCATACTTAGAAGGTTTGAAGAGTACATCACAAAATGGGGCATTTGTGCCGGCGGTGCTAGGAGATAGTCATGCTCTTATGTTTTCTACCTCCATTGACGTGGGGCAACATTCGCAGTGGCAACTTATCGCGGTGATGGATAAGGTAATCGCGCTCTCAGAACTTAGTTCAGCAAGTCGACATTCCTTCCTGACTATGCTCGCTGCCTTGTTGGTCACTATGTTTATCGTGTTAGTGTTGCTTCACCACATCTATCGACCCATCACGGACTTGAAAGTGTTGGTTAAAGACCTTTCCAGAGGAGAAGGCGATCTCACACAAAGACTCGATGTCAGAGCCCACGGTGATCTAGCAGAAATAGCCGATGGTTTTAATACGTTCATTTGCAATATTCAAAGTATGTTGCAAGAGCTCAGAAGTGCTACGCGTTCTTTGTCTAAGAGTACCTCTGAAATTGAGCAAAGCTGTCAATTGTCCCACTCGGTGTTACATACACATTCTGGTGAAACGACCCAAATTGTCACGGCGGTGGATGAGCTCGCACAAACGTCAAAAGTCGTAGAGCAGCATTCGGAATCGGCGGCGACGACAGCCAGTCAAGCGACGAAGTTAAGTGATGACTCCAAAGCGATCAACAGCGAAACGCGCACCCACATTGAAGAACTCGAAAAGTTGATTGGCAGTACGTTTCAAGATATCAACGAAATGGCGAACGAGGCTCAAAGTATCCAATCGATTGTAACAGTGATTGGCGGCATCGCTGAACAAACCAACTTGTTGGCATTAAATGCGTCGATCGAAGCGGCCCGAGCCGGAGAACATGGGCGAGGTTTTGCCGTGGTTGCTGACGAAGTTCGTGCGTTAGCTAACCGCACGCAAACGAGCACTTCGGAGATTGATTTTGCGTTAACCAAGCTAAGTCATAAATCGAGCAGCCTGGTTCTGTCGATTGAACAAACCAAAGAGCAATGTTTAGCCACGCGTTTAGAGATCGAACACGCGGTTGATATGCTTCACAAGCTAGATAATGAAATAGACATCATTAACCAATTTAATAGTCAAATTTCCCATTCTTCGAGCGAGCAAAATACGGTCATTCAGTCTGTGAATGTTAATATTCACAAGATTAATGATCTTGTTAATGAGCTAAACACCATCAGTGAAAACCAAGTCAGCGAAGCGAGCAACATCCAAAGCTTAAATGGTGAGGTAGACACGTTAATTACAAGGTTTAAGATATAAATGAGCTTTGTGGAATCGTTAGTGTGGCATATGACCATAGCAAATGATGACAAAGCTATCATTGATGCTTAGTGAACTAGGGTGTATCTCAAAGGCACCCTAGTTCACTAAGAACATGACCTTCCTACATATAATTCTACTGACTTTATCAACTTGCAAAGCTACGACCTCAAAAGCTCCGGGAGGGATTATTGCAACTTCCACATGATGTTTGGTTGAATTTGACCTTTCCCCCTAAATTCCGCCCCATATGAACGATGTACAACCAGATTTACTTGTTAGATAGCATGCATGACAAAGATGGTGTCAAATAAGAATAATTAGTCATTGATTGATTTGAAGAATCAAAACTCTTCCTCGTACCCCGGAATTTTGTATCCAAACAAACACAATCAAATTGATCTTAGGACTTTAAGTATAGCGACACGTTAAGCAACACTTAATACACGACTTACATTTGACTATAAGAGGCTCGCAGCTGAAGTACGGGATCATCTGATCCGTGCTTAACGGCGGGTAATTTAGTGTGTTCTCGAACTATAGGGAAGTACATGTACACATTTCTTTTGCTATTGGGTCTTGTTCATAAATAGCACAAAAAAAGAATTATTTAGCGTTTTTACTCGTTTGTGATTTGCGCTTCCTCACAAAAAATACAAGTCAATAAAATAGCAATTTGTTTTATACTCTTTAAATATCAATAGCTTATTATAATTTTCCAGTGCTTTATTGGCATTGGTAAAATCGATTTCACGTAAAGTGAATTTCATCACGGATCATTTTTGAACTTTTCTAAATAATATAATCATACATTAACACAAAACAACAAAGGTCTGAAAATGAACAAAGTATCAAAAGTCTCTGTAATTCTCGCCAGTGCTCTAGCAGCGGCAAGCGTATCGGCAGCTTCGCTCGATGTGCGACAGGAGTACAAACACGATAGCGGCGATTATGCGAGCCGAGTCAAAATGAGTGGCTCAACAGGCAACCACTACTTTGGTGCGGAAACAAAACAGAAAGGGAAGCCTTTCTCTGACTGGCAAGCCGGGGATAATGAGATTGAATACGGTTATAACTTCAACCTAGATGATCATTGGCGTGTAACAGTGGGAATGCCAGTAACATTCGGTAGTGATAATGTTACTTATAAACCGCAAGTCCGTGTTCAGTATAAGTTTGATTCAGGTATTACGACGAAACTACGTTACCGCCACGAGTTCCGTGATTATAAAGAAGGGACATTGAAAGAAGGTAGAGATGGTAACGAGCACTCTTCACTTAACGCCAGCAAAATTACTGGTAACGTCGACTACACATGGGACACATGGCAATTTGGCTTCGAAGCGAACTATAAAGAAGACTTCTTCAATGACGAGTGGTCAGTAGGAAATAAAGACGGCAAGTACGAGTGGGACTTCAATGTGAAGATTGGTTACAAAGCGTCTGGCTCTGCTTGGAGACCATATGTCGAGTTCGGTAATGTGCAATGCAACAGTTCTTGTGATGACAGCACAGACCGCCAACTACGTAGCCGCGTAGGTATTACTTACAGTTTCTAATTCTTATCAAATGCCTAATTTGCTGGGCCCCGCGTGCCCAGTTTTTCTTTACACAAAGAATGAGACTAAGAGACTAACATGAAAAAGTTACCACTCAGCGTACTGACCACTGCCATTCTACTCACGTCAACACCCAGCGCTTTCGCGCAGTCCTCACCAAATCTAACGTTCGGTCAGTCGGTGCAAACATTGCTTGATAACCTAAACCCAGACGTAAAACCAGGGCAAAACTTCGACTTGAGTAACTGGAAAATTACCCTGCCGATGATGGAAGAAGAGGGGAGCCGCAAAGGAAAGGCGGCAGAAATCCAGAAAGATAAGCTATCGGAGTATGAGCATCCAGAATGGTTCTATACCGATAAAGAAACTGGCGCTATGGTGTTTAAAGCGCCCAACACAGCGCCAACCACACCTAACAGTAAAAATGCGCGCAGTGAGTTAAGAGCGATGCTTGCTGATCATTACGGGGAGCCTAAAAACAACTTCGTCGTCGCATCGCATCCTCAAGCCGAGGAGTATGGCTCAATTGGGGGGCGCTTGAAGGCAACCTTAGCTGTGGATTGGGTGAGTACGAGTGGTGATCACAAAAAGAACGGCGCATTTGCGACTGTGATAGGGCAGATTCATGGCTCAAAGAATGAGCCACTAAAAATCATTTACCGAAAATTACCGGAACACAACTTGGGTTCACTCAGCTGGAACTACGAACTGAATCCACCGCTTGAGCAGCAAAAATCAAAACTGCGCAAAGATATTCGACACGATGTCTTTGGTCAGCACAATCTGCGTCAAGGTGACCCAGAGCCACTCGATGGCATTGCGCTAGATGAAGTCTTTTCTTATGAAGTGATTGTCGAAGGTGACATGATGACGCTCAACTTTGTCAAATCCCCGGGATTAGACAATGAAGAAACGAAAAGCGTCACCATCGATTTGACCGTAGGTCAGTACCAAGGGCATGAAATCGACCAGGGTTACGGCAGTGACTGGATGTATTTTAAGGCGGGATCTTACAACCAGTGTAATACCGGCTCGTCTGGCTGCGCTTATGGTGGCCCAGACTCAGAAGACTATGCACAGGTACGATTCTATGAGCTAGTCCTTGACCAGTAATCGATAAAAAGAGGTGGTCTTCCCACCTCTTTTTATACCCCATATCTAAACCGCTAAATCCACGTCTCTTCTCTTTCCTCTTATCCAACGTTTCCAACGTATTGGCATCATTGGGACAATAATCAGTATTATGCCTAGCGCTGTGAACAAATCAGGGATTTCATCAAACCACATCACACCAAACAGAGTCACGAAGGCAAGGCCAGAGTACTCGGCGAGCGCGATTTGGCTGGCGGGGGCTCGGCGAAAGGCTTGTACAACCAAGGCATGATAGCTCAGCACAAACAGGTTGATCGCTACAATCCAGCCTACGTGGTGCCATTCGATAGGTTGCCACTCAAGGTAGGCAATGACGGCGGCAATAGGCAGAGTCATCAAGGTGGTCCAAAACAGCGTGCACACCAAGGGTTGATCTTGGGGCATGCGTCTAATGAGGATGTTACCCACCCCCATGGCGAGCGCACTGCCTAGCGCGATGATGGCCGCCCAATGAAAGTGTTCCGGGCGCAAGACAATCAGAACGCCAATAAAGCCCAGTAGCGTCGCGAAAATTTTTCCCGCGGAAGGGCGCTCTCCCAAAAAGACGATCGACAGCGGCAACACAAGCAGTGGCCCAACGTAGAAAATCGCATTCGCGGTCGCCAAGGGCAGGTGAGTAATGGCCACCATGGCACATGCGCTTCCCAATAAAATCAATTGTGCGCGCCAAAAGGTAATGCCATCACAGCCCATTCGACGGCGCTGTTTAGGGAGTGACCACCAAAAAGGCAGCAGAAGAGTGAGGCTAATCAATTGACGGAGGAAGACATATTGAAATGTCGGGACTTCACCATTGAGGATTTTTAACGATACATCAGACAGTGAAGCGAGTAAGTTTGCGCCAACCAGCAGGAAGATGGCGAACGAGACATCATTTTTTTTCATACAGTGTGTTTAAGGTGCGGGAAAACCGAGTTAATGACTGAGTTTATACAACTGGCTCAGCGTCACCGTCTTGTGGGAAGCGATGCGTTTTTTCTGCGCCAATAAAAGTTCTGCCGTGGCGACCGCATCCGTGAGGGCGTTGTGGGCGAAATATTCGGGTAGTTGATAGCGTTGTCGTGTGGCTGAGAGCGACACGTCGATCTCTTCGTGGTGGTTGATCGCTTTTGCCATCTTCTTTTCGATACACAAGGTGTCGAGCCAGGTGAGAGGAAAAGCATTCAGGCCAAATGACTTAGATAAGTAACGATTGATGAAATTGCTTTCTACCATACAACCGTGCGCAACGAGTATTTTTCCGTGCGCGGCTTCAAAGAAGGTGTTCATCGCATCATGAATCGAAATGCCTTCTTCAAGCATTTGCGGCGTAATGTGGTTGATGATTGCTGTCTCGGCTTTGATCTGCGAACGGCTATTAACATAGTAGTGGTGTGCCGAGGTCATATCGATAGACTCTGCGGAGAGCGTGACCCAACCGATCGACAGAATTCGATCCACTTCACTGTCTAAGCCCGTTGTCTCGAGGTCGACAACCAAATAGTCGTAGTCGCTCGCAAGGGTCGAAAAATCGAGTTCAGGTTGTTTCACCAGCGGGTAAAACACATCAGCAAGGCGAACATTCGCTAGGTAATGCTCGCGCGCTTTAATGTGATGGGACAGCGGATGGAAATAGCGATTAAAGAGCTGAATCATCGTGAACCGAACCTTATCTTCGCCCCGTCTTGTAGCTCAGAAACGATACGGAACGCATCTTTTAGGTGATTGCGCTCGAAGCTACCGAAGCTGTCGGGGTTAATGTGGTTGTCTGCTACCTCACCGCGTTTGAGCGCTTCCACTTGATGGCTAAAGCGAAATGAGAGAATAAACTGATAGGCACGCAAGATATTCTTATACGAATCTTCACTCATGATGCCTTTTTCAAACGCGGCTTTAAAACGCTCGTCGGTTGCAGAGACATCGGACTCCACCGCTAAACCATAGATTCGTGCCAAATCAATGATCAAGTTAATGGCGTACTTCTTAATATTGAGTGTTTTCTTGTTCTCGCCGGATTTTTCTAAAACGAGCTTGTTGAAGATGCCGAGCGGTGGGTTGGTTTGCACCGAATCATTGACAAGGATACTCAAGAAAGCATGGTTCTCACGGATGTTGCGATGCAACTCATCACGGAGGATCTGCTCAAACTCTTTGTTGCCGTAGACGGTGCGGATCTCTAAGAACACGCTGATATTCAGCAGGCGCTCATATTCTGGATTCGCGACCCACTTTTTGTAGTAGTGCTTCCAAACGCTCAGCGGCTGGCACCATTTGGGTGTCGCGGCCATGTACTTGCCTGGGCATAAGGGGTAACCACAGCTCGCTAATCCATTGGATACCATCATCGCCATGTGTTTAAAGTAGATCTTGTCGCTTTCCGTGGCGTCGTCGGCGAGAACGATGGCACTGTCTTGATCAGACAACATGTGAACTTCATTACGCGCATGAGAACCGGCCACCAACCAAGAGAACTCACACGGTGGTGGCCCCAGTTTATCGATAGCGATTTGAATCAAACGGCGCGTATAGGCATCCATGATCATTGTCATGACTTTACCAATCACTTCGGGTGCGACATGGCCCTCGACCAGAGCTTCGAAAATCGCTTGTCTTTCCGGAGTGTAACTGGCCAAGGTTTTGATGCTGCCAGAGTATTTAATCTTTTCAATCAAGAAGATGGCCTGTACGCGGTGGTTTTGAACCAAGTGGGTGGTGGTAAGCAAACCGACCACTTTATTGCCTTTGACCAAAGGTAGGTTACGAATGTTGAACTGCATCATCATAGAGGCGGCATGCATCACAAGGTCATCTGGGCTGATGGTCAGCGGCGACAGTGTCATGACTTTGGAAATCGGCTCATCGGTGCTAACGTCTTGTGCGATGACGCGCTTGGTCATGTCTCGGTCAGTGATGAGGCCAACAATTTTTTCATCCTCGTATATCACCGCACATGGCGAGCGTTTGATCAGCATCTCTTTGGCGATTTTTTTGATGGAATCTTTGGCATCACCAATCGCGACGCGACCACTGGCCACTTCAGAGACCTTCTTGATAAAGATGCCTTTCTCTTTGTTTGACCACACCACATCTAATGCAGATTTAAGCCGCACTTGAGCTTGGGAAGCAAAGTGCTCTGCGCATTCAGGGTGTGCCTTAAACAGAGCCTTCAGGGCCGAGTGAGGCACGATGTAGAGCAGGGTGTTTTCGAGCGCAATCGCTTTGTAGCCTTTATCGCTGTTACTGTCGACATCTTTTGACAGGAAGGTAAAACCAAAAATATCTTCCGCTTCGAGCTTGGCGCGCAAGACGCCATCTTTTTTACGTTGCTCCATTGAGCCGGTGCGGATCATGTAGAGGGATTTTTCTTTGCCCTCCTTACACAGATCCACGGTGTCCCCTTTGCACAAATAGGTGATCTGAACATTCCCTGCCAATTCACGAACTGCGGTTTTAGGCAGCTTATCAAAAGGGTCAATTTGCGCGATAAATTGGACAATATTGGGCAGTAAAGATTCGGTCATGAGCGGTGTGGATCAACGAGTCAAAATGAATTGTCTTATGATAGCTCCTATTGCTGGATAAAGTCCAAATCTAAGTCAACTTTTGCCGAAATTTTGGGAGGTTAGGCGAGGTAGAAGCGCGCTAGGCTTGCCGAAAGTTGGATGAGTTGTGGTGAAAATGAAAAAGCCCTCGCATCGGCGAGGGCTTTGAGTTTGATATGTGCCAGTGATCAGTTCACTGCTGCGAGGCGGTGCTTTGAATCTTGCAAGTGAACGATGGACGCTTGACGCGCTTTGTCTGGGTTGCCCGCCATGATCGCATCGTAGATGTGGCGGTGCTCATTGATGCAAGTGCTGCCTTCTTCTGACGAGTGCGCAATAAAGTTGACAAACATAGTGGTCAGAATGTTACCAAAAGGCAGATAGAAATCATTACCGGTGGCGTTGAAGATCAGGCTGTGGAATCGCGTATCGACTTCCATCCAGCGCTGCTGGTCAAACACTTCCGCTTCGGCAATCTCAACCATCTGTTGGAAAGTCTCAGAAAGTTCAATGCGCTCATCGGCCGACGCATGGATGGCGGCAAGGGCGCAAGCTTCGGGTTCAATGGCGCGGCGCAAACCCAAGAACTGTGAGCAGAACTGGTCAGTGTCTGTTAGACCATCCATCCACTCGATCAGTTGAGGGTCGAGGAAGTTCCAGTAGGCGCGATTGACCACTTTGGTCCCGACTTTAGGACGTGACTCAAGCATGCCTTTCGAGGTTAGCAATTTGACGGCTTCGCGCAGGGCAGTGCGGCTGATGCCAAATTGTTCACACAATTCCATCTCACCAGGGAGAATAGAGCCTTGTGCCAATTTGCCAGATAAAATGCCTCGAGCGATTTCTCTCGCGACTTGTACGTGCAGGCTACGTTTTGAACCTGCGATTGAGTTAAAAGCTCCAGTCATCATATTGCTACTTCTTCGACCTGTTTAAATTAAAAATATAAGTATTATTTAAGCCTAAATATAGCACTCTTCTCACCGTTGACCAACCATTGCTTTTGCAAAGCGCGATTGACTCACACTCTTTGTGCCATAAAGGCTCGCACGATCACTCAAAAGGCTCAATCTAGCACGTAGAGAGGGTCGATTTGTGTCTGTTTTTTGCGCCTTTTTGTGACTAAATGCGTGTTAAATCGGCGCATTATTTCTTGAGTTTGAACTGGTTCACAAATATTAAATGAAACAAGGGTTTATTTTGTTGGGTGGTTATTTTACTGAGAAATTAAGTTGTTAAAAATTGATATTATTGTATTATTAATGGCGTTTGGTGTGTTTTTCTCTCCACGCAACCCTTCGTCTGACCCAAAAGCCGGCGCTGACTGGCTTTTTATAATTCAAGCGTTCTTCTCGCTGAGAGTGTTTCGATTATATCATTGTGTCTGTGCCCACAATGGCCTTGTCGTGAACCTGGCCATCATTGGGTGCATCGGGAGTACTGTATGGCGACATTTACCTCAGTCGAGGATTCAAGCCGTAAAATTCATGTTCAAGTCGCGCGGCAGATCGCTCGGCGCATTTTATCGGGGGGATTGCAGCCTCTGGAAAAGCTGCCTTGTGAGCTGGAGATGTGTGACATTTTTGGTGTCAGTCGAACTTCGTTACGTGAGTCGATCAAACTCTTGTCCGCCAAAGGGCTCATTGAGTCCAAACCCCGGGTAGGAACGCGAGTTCAAGGACGTAATAATTGGCATTTTCTTGACCCTCAGTTGATGGAATGGATCCAAGATTTAGAGGATAATCAACGTTTTCTTGCGCAGTTCCTCGGACTGAGAAAAGCGATTGAGCCTGAAGCGTGCGCCCTTGCCGCGAAACATGCCTCAGTCGCTCAGCGTAAAGATCTGTCTATTGTGTTTCAGCGCATGACCTTTGCGGCGCAGAGCCACAACATGGCGCAGTGGACAGAAAACGATCACTTGTTTCACCAACTGATTTTTCAGTCAACAGGTAATCAGTTTTTCTTGCCGTTTAGCAATATCCTCTCGACTATCTTCCGCGAGTTTATTGATGAGTCAGCAGAAGGCGGACGATTTTGTTTAGCCGAGCACCAACGCATTTACGATGCCATCATGGCAGGAAAATCGGATGCGGCGCGTCTCGCTTCTCAAACGCTACTGAATGATGAGAATCAGCGTTTAGCGCAAGTCGTTTGAAAAAGAATCACCCCAATAACGTCGCTTCGGTGACGTTTTTTCGTTTGTTTAAGCATTGGAAATCGAGTCGTCACCATGACCCTTAACCCTTACGTTCGCAAAAACCTATCGCTTGCTTGGCCCTTAGCTCTCAATGCATTGCTGATGCAATCCATGCTGATGATCGACACCTTGTTGGTGTCACCGCTTGGTGAGATATCGTTAGCGGCGATGGGGATCGCGTTTACCATCGTCTCTTTCTTGCTCGGGATTCAAATCTCACTTGCCAATGGCTCGCAATTGGTGCTCAGTCGCGCGTTTGGCTCTGGTCAAGATAGTGCGCTGAATAAGGGCTTCTGGGCGGCGATTTTGATTAATGGCTGTATTGCTGTGCTGTTTTTGGCATTGTTGACGCTCGCAGACAGTGCGCTTATCAGTGCGCTGACCAATGATGACCTTTTAAAGCAAGAAACCGCGCGTTACTTATCGGTGGCGAAGTACATTGTCGTCATCAACGCGGCGACGCAGGTGATGATTGCCCTCTTTAACGCACTGGGGAAAACCAAGTTGCCGTTTAAAGGGTACCTACTTGAAGCGCCCATTAACGTCGCGGTTTCATACGCGATGATTTACGGTATGGGCTCATGGCAAGGCGTTGGGGTGCAAGGGGCGGCAATAGGAAGCTTAGTGGCGATTACTGTTCGGCTGCTGTTTCTCGTCTTTTGCTTACAGCGAAGCCATGTGCGTCTCTCGCTGCGCACCTTGGATGCGTCATTGCGGCGCAATGCAATCAACCATTTTAAAGAGATCTTTCCCGTGGCGGCTAATGTCACTATGCTGATGACGGGCGCAACACTGTATATGCTGACTTTTTCGCAGTTACCACTTTATTCCTACGTGGCGATCACCATTATTATGCCTTGGGTTAAGGCGGGGAATCAGTTCATCACGGCATGGGCCGTCTCATCGGCCATAACCATTAGCCAAGCGATTGGGTCTAAGCAGTTGGATGACTTACGCAAGAACGTCGATGTCAGTATTGATGTCGCGGTGGCTATCTCGGCATTGTCTTGCTTGGCCTTTTTAGGATTAAGCTTTCTGTTGCCTCATTTGTATTCCAATTTGGACCCCGACACGTACCTTGCACTGGCGGTGATTGCACCTTTGTATATCTTCCTTCCGATTGTGCGCGGTTATAACACCGTGCATGGGCAGGTTTTGCGTGCTTTGGGTAAAACCACGGAGGTTTTTAAGATCAACTTTACGGGGCAATGGGTGATTGCGCTGCCGCTGTGCGCTGCTATCGTGCTGTGGCTAGAAGGCAGTATTTTCTGGGCCTTTGCTGTGATGCCACTTGAAGAAATCGTCAAAGCTTGGCCGTTTAGACGCTTAGCCAGACGCTCTTTGGATGAGTTTGATGCAGAAAAAGCCAAGCAATTGATGTACGACTAGAGCGCTGCTAGATGATGAGCGCACTAACGAAGTGCGCGGCTCAACAGGCGCTCAAGTAGTAAAAGCTGGCGTGACAATCGGTTCGATTTAAACGTCAGCACTAACTTGGCTATCCAGCGATTGTAGGTGAGAAAGCGTGCGACAACGGCTAGGCTTTGCGCACTGCCTTGTCCCACTTGCTGCTGCCACTCAGTAAGGAGCGCCAAACGTGTGGCTTGGCTGACTCGTTCTAAACGATAGGAGTCGAGTAAAAGCAAGAGCACATCGCGCGTGCGCAGTGTCTGGCAGGCAGAAAAGCGCGACTCTTCAAAATCAATGTACGTCACCTGTCCTGCGTCATTGATCAAAATATCCCGCATCGCCGGGCGACCATGAATCATGTCTTGTTGGTGAAACGCAATCAGCCCGCGCATCGCTTTGGTTAAGCGCTGTTTGGGTGAGACAGCGTGCGACTCGGTCAGAGGCTGGCCGGCACACTCGGTAACAAACAACCCGCGTCCTTGCATCACGACGCGAGGCACCGGGAGTGACCGTTTTGCCGCCTCAATCAAGTGACTCTGTTCAAGCGAAAAGCGCGTTTTGGTGTCGAAGCCACTGTGTAACTGCCAATTTTGGCTTTTTTCTGACAGCGTAATCAGACGATTGAATAGACGGTTAAATGGATTACGTTTGTTCTCACCACAGAATTTCATCCAGTAGCGCTTATCGTGTCTTTCCAACTGATAAATAAACGTTTTTCGATGTTTAAAACCCATAACCGTACCTATTTGAACGCGCAGCAATCTTATCAACTAGCAACGCAAATAGAGGCGAAGTATTACTCTTATTTATATAATAAACCAATTAAATCAGTGGCTTAATTGGTTTGGTGCGTTGCGCGGTGAGTATAGCAAAATCCGGCGTTGTTGATGACGAATAACGGCTATTCCAACTTGGCATAATGTAACAAACTGTGGTGTGACGACTCCCGAGCAGGCTCGGGAGTCAGGGGGAAAGGGAAAGTTTACTGGTGCGCGGATTCGAGTTTGGCTTTCTTTTTCATCTTCATCGTTGAGTAGACAGAAAAGATGGCCAATAAGACAAAGCCAAGGGCGATGGGACGTTCATAGAGGAATGACCAGGAGTTATCGTACATCAGTAGCGCTTTTCGCAAGTTAGTTTCGGCCATAGGGCCAAGAATGATGGCGAGTAAGATCGGTGAGGATGGAATATCAAGCTTACCCAATACAAAGCCAAGTAGGCCAAACGCAATCGCAATACCGACATCGAACATCGAGTTGTTGATGGCATAGGCACCGACGATCGATAAGAAAATGATGATGGGTATCATTAAAAGCTTAGGCACTTCGATGATACGACAGAAAAAGCGAATGCCAACTAAGCCCACGATTAGCATCACTACATTGGCCACCAACATCGAACTAAACACACCGTAAACGACATCTGGATTTTGCGCAAAGAGCAGTGGGCCGGGCGTGAGACCTTGCACAATCAAGGCACCGAGTAGCACGGCGGCGACCGCATCGCCTGGGACACCAAGCGTCAAAAGAGGGACTAGAGCGCCTCCGGTGACGCCGTTGTTTCCGGCTTCTGCTGCCGCGAGCCCTTTGATTGATCCTTTGCCAAATTCATCAGGATTTTTCGAGACCCGTTTTGCTTCGTTGTAACAAACGAATGCCGAAATGTCGGCACCTGCACCGGGCACAGAACCGATGGACGTGCCAAGCACGCCGCTTTTCACCGCGGTGGGCATCATCTGTTTCAAATCGGATCGACTGAGCAATGTGTGGTCGAATTTGGCGATTGAGGCACGTTTCTCATTGAGGAGTTTCTCAATTTGGTTGATGGCCTCAGACAGAGCAAACAGACCGATAAGAACCGGAATGACGTTCACGCCACTGTATAAGTCCATCACGCCAAAAGTAAATCTGGGTACGCTGCTGATAGGATCTAAACCTATCGTAGAGACCAGTAAGCCAATGGTGCCAGCCAACAAGCCTTTAAGGATATTTTGTGCCGAGACACTGGCGATGATGGTTAAGCCAAACAGGGCGAGGGCGAAATATTCCGGTGCGTTGAAGCGCAGGGCGAAATTGGCCAATAGGGGCGCGATGGCTATCAAGACTATGGTACTGATCAATCCACCAATAAAGGACGCGACAGCTGAGATACTGAGCGCACGGGCGGCTTGGCCTTTCGCCGCAAGTGTATGCCCATCCAACACCGTCGCGGCGGAAGCGGGGGTACCGGGCGTCTTAAGTAAAATCGCCGCGATAGAGCCGCCGTAAATGCCCCCAATGTAGACGCCGATAAGCATCACCAGTGCCGGAGTGGACTCCATGCCGAAGGTGAAAGGCAGTAAAATGGCGACACCCATCGTCGCGGTTAATCCCGGTAGGGCACCAAGCACAATACCGCCGACAACGCCGACAATCAGCACCGGCAATACAGCAGGGCTAAAAGCCGTCAAGAGGCCGTTAAACAGATGTTCTAACATACGCCCTCCTTAGTAGAAGTAGCCGTCGGGCAAAGCAATGTAAAACACTTCGCCAAACAGATAGTAGACAGAAAAGACAAATACCCACGCCACGGCATAAAAGAGCGGCTTTTTCACTCTAAAGCAGATCAGGTAGAGGGTGAACGCGAGTAAGCTGGCATACAAATAACCGATCACACTGATGAGCGCGGCATAAGTAATGAGAAAAGCCAAACCGAACCACGCCATTTTGGAGAAAATCGGCGCATCGCTAGACGCGGTGGTTTTGAGCTTGTGTTGAATAATCAGCGCAACGCAGATGACGATTTGCATCACAGCGATCACACTCGGGAAGAATTGTGCGTTGACGCTCGCATCTTGAAATCTCGGTTGATCAAACTGAGTGATGACGGCAAGAGTCAGTGCGCTCAATACAATCATGAGAGAAGGGAAAATTACATGACGGTTCATCATAGGGACACCTCGATACAGCAAAAAATGGGAGCCTCAAGAGAAGGCTCCCAATAACTCGACGTCGATCAGTTGATGAGTGTGCTCAGTGCTTTGGTATCGTCTTTGACGAACTGAGTAAACTCTTCAGCGTTCATGTTGTGGATAGTCATCGCACCTTTTTCCATGAACTGTTTGAACTCAGCAGATGCCATTGCTTCATCAAAGGCTTTACCTAAGGTCTCAATGATTTCATCTGGCGTGTCTTTTGGCGCGCCAATACCACGCCATGTTCCTGTTACCACATCAACGCCTTGTTCTTTGAGGGTTGGGACATCTGGAATGTACGAGATACGCTCATTAGACATCACGCCGAGCGCTTTAAGCTGACCTGAACGTAGCTGAGCAATCGCTTCTCCTGGCGTAACCATAGTCACGTCGGTGTGGTTACCCAATACAGACGGGATGGCTTCCGCTGCACCGTTGTAAGGAATGGCGTTTAACTTGATGCCTTGGTCTTTTTCTAGAGCCATTAGGTAGAAGTTTGGCGCTGCGGTGGAGGCAAACTTCACGACGCCATCGCCTTTTTTGGCTTCGGCAATCAGATCGTTGATGGTGTTGTATGGGCTGTCTTTGTGCACCAACACAACCGCAGGGTCAAGGTTGACCAGGCGGATCAATTTAAAATCGCTCGCGTCGTGTTGCATCAACCCCATTTGAGGTAAAGACGCAATTTCGCGTGTTACGACCGTCAGTGTGTAGCCATCGGGACGTTGTTGAGCACCAAAGCTCATGCCTACAGCGCCAGCACCACCTGTACGGTTCATCACGGCAATGTTTTGACCGAGAATATCTTTGGCAGAATTAGCTAAGGTACGACCCACGGCATCCGTACCGCCACCCGCGCCAAAGGGAACAACAAGTCGAATGTTTTTGGTCGGATAGTCGGCGGCGATAGCGCTCGCTGACGCCATAATGCCTGCGGTAACAAGTAGAGATTTTAGTAGTTTGCTCATAGTCTTAGACCTTCTCTTCACGTTCAGTTTCGGTAAGTTTGTGTAGGGTTGTTGCTTTTATTGTTTTGGTACTCGCTCATGCACAGTTGCTCAAATGCGACGGCTAGCCATCCGCTGATGAGCATGTCGTACCATTGTTCGACGCCGCTGCAGGCGACGACGACATCGCCGTATACGAAGGAGCCAAAGAACAGCAGATCCTCCGATTGCAGTGATGATGTGTGCAGGGTTTGGTTGACCAGGTTAGATTGACCGCTGCGCCATGCTTGCTTGGCTTTGTTGCGGGCAAATTGGTCAAAAGGGATGGTCCACTCATCTGGAGAGCCCAGTGAGGTTTGGTACAAAATGGCCTCTTCGAAGCTTGCCTCCCAAGGTTTGAGCCTTGGGTCCATGATCACTATGTGTAACTCCTGGCGATTGGTTCGCTCAAAGAGCTTGTCTATAGCAGGTTTGACAAGTTCGACGGCATCTTTAGCTATGGATACGTGATCCTTCATCATGGGCATCAATTCCGTGTTACGTCCTAATCACAATCAAATGATATTGTATTATTTTAATGATGAACAACGCAGAATTGGCTGACTGTTATTTTGATCACTATTGAGAGTGCCAAACAGTGCTCCAGCTCAGATATTTAAAGGGTTAAAGGAAGATTTTAGTGATCGCGAGCACGATGGAATCCTCATCACAGGCATGGTTATTTTTGTCATATGATAACTTGTAAATAAAAAGCCGAGCGGATGCTCGGCTTTGATCGTAGTTAGATTTTTACATCAATAAGTCCATGTGAGAGAGGGGCGCTCAGTCGGTGGAGCCAACGAGCGAACCGAACACGGTCTAATCAATTTGGGCAAAGGCACCCTGCCAGGTGTAGGCAGTACCATTAAATTCAACACTATGCTCGCCATTTTGTGCCTGTTCATCAAGGTTACAAATGGCGTAGTGGTAGTGATTACCTGATGTTGTATCGATACGAATCACAGTGCCGACTTCGTTGTGACCCACCACGGTCACCGCACTGACAAGACCACGTGCATTGACGGACTGTTCAAACTCTTCGTTGAAGTAACCGTGTGTCTCAAGCACTGAGGCAAAGACATGATCTTTTGCACTTTGGCGATGAATCAACGCTGGCTCACTGCGTAGGTTGAAGTCAGGATCGTTGGCGCCGAGACGAGCAAAAATCACTTCGCTGTCAGCAGTCGCACTGGTGACTAACGTGTAGTAGCTGTTTTTCACTAGCCAACTGACCAGCGCGCTGCCTTCTACTTTACCTGAGCCTAGGTTCCAAAGGTGCTGATAACCGTCAGAATCGCCAAGAGGCTTGAGTGTGGAGTGTGTGTTGTATTCAAAGTCGGTACGAATGATCTGGCCGCTATAGTGCACAGGAAGGTCGTACTGGTTCTCCTGCTCTGATTCGATTCGATAGACATCAATCACCAGCGGTTTTTCAAACTCAGGCAACTCGGCAAGTAGGATGCTGCGCTGCATCTGCGTGCCTTCATAGTAATCACGGATACGACCACTCATGCCTTGCAGTTTGGCGTTGTCGATGTTGAAGAAGTGTTTCTCACCGAATTTTGACTCTGCAAGGGCAGTGTTGAAATTGTTCTGCGTTTTCTGATTCACAGTTACGGTGTTGTGCGCGACCGTTTGTTTGCAGTACGACTTGTTTTCCGGGATGTAGCGTCCACCAAACTTAGGCTCGACATTGACCCAGCGACCGTAGCCGTAATCGTGCAGGACCTCAACGCCGCGATTGAATACGCTCAGATGCAAACCATCGTAGTGACCATGATCGAGCGCTGAGTGGTATTGGTGATCAGAGCCGTGTTGCCCAAACCAGATCAATGCCATGGTGTCGTCGTCATGCGCGTCGCGGTGACGCAAAATACCGAGCCCCCCTTTCTCACCTTGTGGGCCGTCGGTAATGTATAAGCTGCCCCAGTTGAATGGCTTGATGTCGCTGGCATTCGCAACCGCATCAGAGAGCGTTTTACCTGAGATGTGGACCCATACGTCCTGCTGGTGGTTGGCCATCGCGAGCAAGGTTTCGTTCTGTTCATAACGATGGAAGCAAACAGACGTCGCCATCACCACGCCTTCATCATTGATAGAGATGGTTTTTGACGAGTCGTTGCACGCTGGCAAAGTACCGTCTGGGAACGCGGTTTTGAACACTGCGTAAGACGTCGTCTTAATGACCGAGTTATTGAACTCGTAGATGCCAATTTCTGGCTGACGGCGCTCAATCGCTTCGGCGAACAGGTAAATAGGACGCAGTGAGAAGCGGTGGTAGTACGGGCCTTCCATGTAGTAGCCATCTGGCGAGAACAGTTGATCAAGCTGTGCTAAGAAGCCGCCGCTGACCTTGTCCAGCTTCAGACCATACAGTGCTTTATCAACCGAGGCTTGATCGTTAATGGCATAACCACAAATACCGACCGCAGCCACTGCCCAAAGACCGTGGTTGTGAACGATATCAAAATCGTGGCCATAGGTGACAACAAACAAGTCAATCATCTGCTTGAAGAGATCGTTTTCGATCAGCGCCTTTTGCTCATCCGATAGTGTCTGGTAGACACAAGAGTAGGCGCACGATGCGTAGAGCATCCACATGTTTTCATTCAGTGTCTGGTGAAAGATCTTGCCTGGTGGGTTGGTATCTTTACTGACATTGCTCTCAAGCGTTGGGTACACTTTGGCGTAAGCGGTAAGCATATCGACAATGTAGTCACGATACTTATCTTCTTGGGTGATGAGAAACAAACGCCCCGCCAAATCCATGTGGATATAGTTCTGCTTGTGACGGTTATGTTCATAACCGCCACCTTCACCATGACCAGGGACTTCAATGCCTACCTGTGTCATATATTGGTCGGTTTTCTTGATGTCACGCGCCAACGCGCGTCCTAATAGGCTATCCGTGCCAAGTGCTTTGCGTAGTTCAGCTGCTTCCTCAACATTCATTAATAGAGGTTGATAGCTCATTATGTTGTCTCCTGACCGATACTTAGTTTTTTGGGGTGATGTCTAACGCGTAGGCACCGTTCCAGCTGTAAATGTTTGCATTCTCTGTAGCCGCCACTTTGTGGGGCGTACTCTCAGCCACGTTTAGCTGGTGGCTGACCATCAAGGTGATTTCATGTAGGCGGGTGCGGATCTGCACAACGCTCCCCACATCGCTATTGCCAACCACTTGGATGGACTCCACTTGGCCTCGGGCATTGACCGATTGCTCAAATTCTTCATTAAAATAGCCGTGCGTTTCAAGCGCAGAGGCAAACACCGTCGACGGGCCTTCACTTCGAAGCAAGAAGGCAGGTTCGCTGCGCAAATTGAAACTAGGGTCATTGGCCCCTGTGCGCGTAAAGATCAGCTTGTTGCTCGAATTTGAACTCGCGCCAACCCAAGTGTAGTAGCTGTTGCCCTGAAGCCAACTGACCAATGCACAATCTGCGACTTCTCCTTCCGCCACGTTCCATAGGTGCTGATATCCGTGGCTATCGCCCAGTGGATGCAGCTCTTGATGGGTGTGATACTCCACGTTGCTACGAATGATTTGACCTTGATATTGGTGTGTGTAGTCGTAACTGCGCAGCGTATTGGCTTGGTCCGGTTGGTTGTCGATGCGGTAAAGGTCTATCAATAGTGGCGCTTCTAGCTCGTCTAGGCTGAGTAAAAAGACACTGCGCTGCATGTCGCAACCATCCACATGCTCGTTAGCGAATGCACTCATGCCCTTTAGTGTCTCTTGAGTCGCATCGAAAAAGTGGGGCGTCCCGCTGCGAGCATCTGCACGTTCAACATCGAATTGGTTCTGGCACTGCTGATCAACGGTGACCAGGTTATGGGCAACGGTCTGGCGAGCATACGATGGGTTTTCGGCTAAGTAGCGTCCACCAAACTTAGGTTCAACGTTGACCCAACGTGCAAAACCATACTCACGCAGCACTTCTTGACCACGATTGAACAGGGTGATGCCAAGGGTATCGAAATGGCCATGCCCCATCCCGTGCATGCCATAATTCATCACAAGTTGGGTCACATCGCCACTTGGATCTTGCATGCGGATAAAGCCTTGTGCACCTTGATCCCCGTTTGGACCTTCACACAGTTCAACACTTGGCCAGTAGGGTAGACCAATCTCACGCTGCGCCTGAGCCTCTTCAAAGGCATTGGAGAGTGCCAAACCGCAAGGATGCATCCAAACGCCTTGTTGAATTTTCGCCATGCCAAGAATGTTATCGTCCAAACCATAATGCGCGCCATAGATGCTCACGGCGACCTGCACGCCGGCATCGTTGATGCTCATGCTCTGTGAGGCGTCATTCAGAGCGGGGAACACACCATTGGGGTAAGCGGTCGCCAACAACGCTTGCACGGTTTTACCGACCACACCATCTTTATAGCGGTAAATATCGACCTCAGGTAGGTGTCGGTGGATGATCTCCGCAAACAGCACTAACGGTCGAATGGTAAAACGAGAGTAGTAAGGCCCTTCAAGGTAATAACCCGATGGGGAGAAGAGATGCGATACTTGATCTAAAAATCCGCTCGTTGCGTTTCTATCGCGGCCATAGACGGCCATCTCCAAGTACTCAGGTTTATCAATCGCGACGGCGCAGGCACCGACAGCGGCGACTGCCCAGACACCATGATTATGAATATGGTCAAAACGGTGTGCATACTTCTCTGTACTCATTTCAATCATCGGCACAAAGAGGCGATCAATAATGCGCGTTCTTTGCGCTTCACTCATGGTGTGAGAAACACAGGAATAGCCAATGCTGGCAAACAGAAGCCAGCCATGTTCATTAAGGATCTGGTGGAACAATCGCCCAGTCGGGTTGGTATTCTTCTGAACTTGATAATCAAGTGTTAAATAGATATCCGCATAGCCATCGAGTAAATCACGAACAAACGCTGCGTATCGCTCATCTTGTGTGACCAAAAACAAGCGTCCAGCGAGGTTCATGTATGTGTAATTCTGTTTGTGGCGATTGTGTTCGTAGCCACCGGCTTCACCGTGACCGGGTATTTCGAGGGGTAAGCGCATAAACGCTTCAAGTTCACGACAGTGTTTGTCGATGGTCTTGCCCATTAAGGTGGGCTGACCCACTTCCTGGCGTAGGAGTGTCAGTTCATCTTGCGTGAATAAGAGCGCGTTCATCGTTATGTCCTCGTCACCTTTGGGTGTGGCAGAGCAATTATTTGCCATATAAAGTAATACAATATTGATTATTATGGTAGGGTAGAGAGGAAAAATGATGAGCGAAATCACTGAATTCGCATTGAGGACCTGAATTAACGGGCTAGAACACAGAGAGTTACTCGACGTTTTCTTGTTCGGTAACTGATGGTAAAATAGTTGAAACGTAGTTTCATTTTTGATTTGTGTCACACTTTTGGTTTGTATTGTATTACAATTAATCTCACTGAGGTATGATGTGAACAAACAGCACTACGCTAGATTTTAGGAGCAAAACGATGAATCCATTTTTTCTTTTAGACGATCACCCTTGGGAAGACATTGGCGGCGGGATTAAACGTAAAATTGTTGGCTATACTGACGACTTGATGGCGGTTCACCTTGAGTTTGATAAAGGCGCGATTGGTCACCCTCACGCTCACGAAATTCACGATCAAATCGGCTACGTAGTGAAAGGCAGTTTCGAAGCAGAAGTGGACGGCGTGAAAAAAGTACTTAAGCCAGGTGATGCGTACATCGCACCGAAACACTTTGTTCATGGCGCAGTTGCGCTCGAAGAAGGCAGTATCCTGCTAGACGTCTTTAACCCTGCACGTGAAGACTTCCTGAAGTAATTCATTGGCAGTTCAATTGCTAAGGTAAACAATGAAAATGATTAATGTTGCTATCATCGGCGAATGTATGGTTGAGCTTCAAAAGAAAGAAGGTGAACTAAAGCAATCATTCGGTGGTGACACACTAAACACCGCACTCTACCTCTCTCGCTTGACCAAAGGTCACGATGTGAACACCAGTTACATTACGGCGCTGGGTGAAGACTCGTTCAGTACTGAGATGCTACAGGTTTGGCAAGAAGAGGGGATCGATACGTCACACGTGATGCGAATTCACGGCAAAAACCCAGGTATGTATTACATCGAAACCGATGATACTGGCGAGCGTTACTTCCACTACTGGCGTAACGAAGCGGCAGCGAAGTTTATGTTCGAGCAGCCTGAGTCTAAAGCATTGATTGATGCGCTGTTTGGCTTTGACGCGGTTTACCTAAGCGGTATTACGCTCGCGATTTTGACCCCAGTGGGCCGTGAGACGTTGATCAACTTCCTATCGCAATACAAAGAGCGCGGCGGTCAAGTATTCTTCGATAACAACTACCGTCCTAAGCTATGGGTAGACCAAGCTGAAGCGATTGAGTGGTACTCGAAGATGCTGTCTCTGACCGACACTGCGTTGTTGACGTTTGAAGATGAGCAGGCACTGTACGGTGATGAACACCTTGAAGAGTGCATCAAGCGCACATCGGAAGCGGGCGTAAAAGAGATCATCATCAAACGTGGTGCGCAAGATTGTCTGGTCGTTGAAGGTGAAGAGGCGAACTACGTCGCGCCAAAACCGGTCAGCAACGTGGTTGACACCACTGCAGCAGGTGACTCATTCAGCGCTGGCTTCTTAGCAAAACGTCTGACGGGCGGTAACGCACAAGAATCCGCATTCAACGGCCACTGCATGGCAGGACAAGTGATTCAGCACAAAGGTGCGATCATTCCTCGCGATGTGATGCCAGATTTACCTTTGTAATCGAATGAATAATAAGCTCGCCTTTGTGCGAGCTTTATAACGAGAGAGTCTAAACATTATGACAACATTGAACGAAAAACTAGCAAGCCTGAAAGTGATCCCTGTTATCGCCATCAACAAAGTTGAGCACGCGATTCCTCTAGGTCGTGCGTTGGTAGAAAACGGCATGCCTTGCGCAGAGATCACGCTACGTACTGAATGTGCGATTGAAGCGATCCGCGTGATGCGTAAAGAGTTCCCGGACATGCTGATCGGTTCAGGTACCGTTCTAACTAACGAGCAAGTGGACGCGTCTATCGATGCGGGCGTTGATTTCATCGTTAGCCCAGGCTTTAACCCTCGTACCGTGCAGTACTGCCTAGACAAAGGCGTTGCGATTGTTCCTGGCGTGAACAACCCAAGTCTTGTTGAGCAGGCGATGGAAATGGGTCTTCGTACGTTGAAGTTCTTCCCAGCTGAGCCTTCAGGCGGCGTGCCTATGCTAAAAGCATTGACGGCGGTTTACCCAGTTAACTTCATGCCAACAGGCGGTGTTAGCCTTAAGAATGTGGATGATTACCTATCTATCCCTTCTGTACTAGCGTGTGGCGGTACTTGGATGGTACCAACGAACCTTATGGACGAAGGTAAGTGGGACGAGCTAGGTGCACTAGTGAAAGCGGCGGTTGCGCACGTAAACTAAGCCGATACCAAATCGATGATGAAAGCGAGCCGTGTGCTCGCTTTTTTGCGTTTCTGAACTGTCGATTTGTTTTAGGTCACGGAAATGACAAAAAAGGCCATTTTTCGCGTTTTAAGGTTTAATTGTCCTACAATAAGATTTATATTATTGCCCATACCCTTCAAACCCTCACTACAAAGAGAGTTAACATGAGCAACCAAAAATCTCTTGATGCGATCAGGAAGATGAAGCTGGAAAATGACACTTCAGCAGGTAACCTTGTCGATCTACTCCCAATCGAAGTGCAAAAGCGCGATTTTGATTTGTCGTTCCTCGACAACCTGAGCGAAGCGCGTCCGCGTCTTCTTGTTCAATCTGCGGATCTAGACGCGTTTAAAGCAGCGGTACGCGCAGATGAATCTCACTGCATGTTCGATGACTTCTACAACAACTCAACGGTTAAGTTCCTAGATACCGCACCATTTGAAGAGCCTAAGCCTTACCCAGAAGAGACGGTAGGTAAAGCGTCTCTTTGGCGTCCTTACTGGCGTCAAATGTACGTTGATTGCCAAATGGCGCTTAACGCGACACGTAACCTTGCCATCGCAGGTATCGTGAAAGAAGACGAAGCGCTGATTGCGAAAGCAAAAGCTTGGACGCTAAAACTATCGACTTACGATCCAGAAGGTGTCACGTCTCGTGGCTACAACGATGAAGCGGCCTTCCGTGTTATCGCTGCAATGGCTTGGGGCTATGACTGGCTACACGCTTACTTCACTGATGAGGAGCGTCAGCAAGTTCAAGACGCACTGATTGAGCGTCTAGATGAAATCATGCACCACCTGAAAGTCACGGTTGATCTACTGAACAACCCACTTAACAGCCACGGTGTTCGTTCTATCTCTTCTGCTATCATTCCAACGTGTATCGCGCTTTACCACGATCACCCGAAAGCAGGCGAGTACATTGCATACGCACTCGAATACTACGCAGTACACTACCCACCATGGGGCGGTGAAGACGGCGGTTGGGCTGAAGGTCCTGACTACTGGAACACGCAAACGGCGTTCCTAGGCGAAGCATTCGACCTATTGAAAGCCTACTGTGGTGTAGACATGTTCAACAAGACATTCTACGAAAACACCGGTGACTTCCCACTCTACTGTATGCCTGTTCACTCTAAGCGCGCGAGCTTCTGTGACCAGTCTTCAATCGGTGACTTCCCAGGTCTAAAACTGGCTTACAACATCAAGCACTACGCCGGTGTTAACCAGAAGCCTGAGTACGTTTGGTACTACAACCAGCTTAAAGGTCGTGATACTGAAGCACACACGAAATTCTACAACTACGGTTGGTGGGACTTCGGCTACGACGATCTCCGCTTCAACATCCTTTGGGATGCACCAGAAGAGAAAGCGCCGTCAAACGATCCTCTGTTGAAAGTATTCCCAATCACAGGTTGGGCTGCCTTCCACAACAAGATGACTGAGCGTGATAACCACATCCACATGGTCTTCAAGTGTTCACCATTTGGCTCTATCTCTCACTCACACGGTGACCAAAACGCGTTCACACTGCACGCATTTGGTGAAACGCTTGCTGCAATCACGGGTTACTACGGTGGTTTCGGTGTTGACATGCACACTAAGTGGCGTCGTCAAACCTTCTCTAAGAACCTTCCTCTATTTGGTGGTAAAGGTCAGTACGGTGAGAACAAAAACACGGGCTACGAAGGTCACCAAGATCGTTTCTGTATTGAAGCGGGCGGTAACATCACGGATTTCGACACTGAATCTGAAATCAAAATGGTGGAAGGGGATGCAACCGCATCTTACAAGTACTTCGTACCTGAAATCGAATCTTACAAGCGTAAGATCTGGTTCGTGAAAGGTAAAGTATTCGTCATGCAAGACAAGGCCGAGCTTTCTGAAGAGAAAGACATGACTTGGCTAATGCACACCACATTCGCCAACGAAGTGGCTGATAAGTCATTCACTATCCGTGGCGAAGTCGCTCACCTTGACGTGAACTTCATCAACGAATCTGCAGACAACATTGAATCTGTTAAGAACGTTGAAGGCTTTGGCGACGTTGACCCATACGAGTACCAAGATCTTGAAATCCACCGTCACGTTGAAGTGCAGTTCAAGCCATCGAAACAGCACAACATCCTAACGCTTCTTGTACCAAACAAGAACGAAGGCGAGCAAGTGGAAGTGTCTCATAAGCTAGAAGGGCAGTCGCTGCTTCTTACGGTTGATGGTGAGACAGTCGAGATCGCTCTGTCTTAATCAACGCGTTTGCCTAGATTGATCAAACCCAGCTTCGGCTGGGTTTTCTTTTGCTTAATGGTTATATTGTATTATTTATTTGAAACGGCGTTTTAGTTGGATTGTTTTTTTGATGTGCTTGGCTTTCGCCTATGAAACAAGAGTAGTGCTTGCACAAAAAGTGCGCGTTCAAAACTGTTTTAGATCACACAAAAAGCATATTGTAGTACAAATAAGATGGCGTTCGGGTATTCTTGCTCGTAGCAAATGTTCTCACTTTTTAAGGCTGAAAAAATGACTATTGACACTTTTGTTGTTCTTGCCTACTTCTTCTTCCTAGTCGCGATTGGGTGGATGTTCCGTAAGTTCACCACCTCAACCAGCGATTACTTCCGAGGGGGCGGTAAGATGTTATGGTGGATGGTAGGGGCTACCGCCTTCATGACGCAGTTTTCAGCATGGACGTTCACAGGAGCCGCAGGACGCGCGTTCAGCGACGGTTTCGTCGTTGTTATCCTATTCCTTGCCAACGCGTTTGGCTATTTCATGAATTACATCTACTTTGCACCAAAGTTCCGTCAACTTCGTGTTGTTACGGCAATTGAAGCCATTCGTCAGCGCTTCGGTAAGACGTCAGAGCAGTTCTTCACATGGGCAGGTATGCCTGACAGCTTGATTTCTGCGGGTATTTGGCTAAACGGCCTTGCCATCTTTGTCGCGGCTGTCTTCAACATCCCGATGGAAGCCACGATCGTTGTGACGGGTCTGGTTCTCATGCTGATGGCGGTGACAGGCGGCTCTTGGGCGGTGGTTGCGTCTGACTTTATGCAGATGCTCGTTATCATGGCGGTGACCATCACTTGTGCAGTCGCAGCGTACTTCCACGGCGGCGGTCTCACCAATATTGTTGCGAACTTCGAAGGCGACTTCTTTGTGGGTAACAACCTAAATTACATGAGTATTTTTGTGCTTTGGGTGGTATTCATCTTCATCAAGCAGTTTGGTGTGATGAACAACAGCATTAACGCTTATCGCTACCTATGTGCAAAAGACAGCGACAACGCTCGTAAAGCAGCAGGTCTTGCTTGCGTACTTATGATTGTTGGTCCACTGATTTGGTTCCTACCTTCTTGGTACGTAGCAGCATTCATGCCTGACTTTGCAGACCAATATGGCTCTGTGGGTGGGGATGCCGCTTACCTAGCGTTTGTACAAAATGTGATGCCAGCGGGTATGGTGGGTCTACTGATGTCGGCAATGTTTGCGGCGACCATGTCTTCGATGGACTCAGGTCTGAACCGTAATGCGGGTATCTTCGTGATGAACTTCTACAGCCCGATTATGCGCCCTCATGCGTCTCAGAAAGAGTTGGTTGTGGTAAGTAAAGTGACGACTATTGTGATGGGCTTTGTCATCATCGGCATTGGTCTGTTTATCAACTCACTGCGTCACCTAAGCCTATTTGACATCGTACTTAACGTCGGCGCTCTGATCGGATTCCCAATGTTGATCCCTGTACTACTGGGTATGTGGGTTCGTAAGACCCCAGATTGGGCAGGTTGGGCAACGCTAGTGGTGGGTGGTTTCGTCTCTTACTACTTCGGTATCTCGCTAAACGCACAACACATCGAGAACTGGTTCGGTCTGGAGCAAGCACTGACTGGTCGTGAATGGTCTGACTTAAAAGTGGCACTGAGCCTTGCAGCGCACGTGGTGTTCACCGGTGGTTTCTTCATGGCGACAACCTTGGTGTACAAAGGACGTTCGCCAGAGCGTGAAGCGGAAGTAGAAAAACTGTTCGAAAACTGGAACACGCCAGTAGTGGCTAACTCAGAAGAACAGCAGAACCTCGATACTAAGCAACGTGGCATGCTGGGCAAACTGATCAGTGTTGCTGGTCTAGGTATCCTTGCGATGGCATTGATTCCAAATGAATTCACTGGACGCCTGCTGTTCATCTTGTGTGGCACCATGGTTCTGACCGTTGGTGTACTCTTGGTCAACGCATCGCGCGCACCACAGCAGCAGCTTGTCAGCGAATAACCCTAAATTTGACCTTTTGGTCATCACAAAGCCGCAGAATTCTGCGGCTTTTTTGCGTTTTAGGGGGAGTGGAAAGGGCGGAAAATGAACAAAAGTGATTGAAATGGCAGTCAAGTTTATAGATAAGCGAGATTCCACTAATAATTAAGGGTTATAAATGCCTACACATTTATTAATACAAATAGTACCTTATGCATCCAATAGTTGATAAAAATATCATTACAATAAGTGGGTGCTTTCCCTCATGCTCGATAGGTTATTCATAACAGAAGTTGGCTCATACACGTTGATGACAGGAACCTATGTCCCTTGGTTGGTTGTTGTCTCCATCTTTCTCGCGATGATGGCGTCATTCTTTGCACTGAGACTTGCCGCTGCCGCTCGGCACATCGTTACGCCATCACATAAGCAGGTGGCGTTGATTTCTGGTGCCTTCATTATGGCGGGAGGGATTTGGAGTATGCACTTTGTCGGCATGCTCGCCTTTCAGATGCCTCATCACATGAGTTATGACACCTTACTCACGTTGATATCGCTTCTTCCTGCTGTGTTAGCCAGTTATTTGGTACTGAGATCGTTGATCAACCAGCGTGATTCTTATCGGCTTATTCTGCGCAATGGTGTGGTGGTAGGCGCCGGTATTGGTGCCATGCACTATATCGGAATGGAAGCCATGGAAATGGGGGCCATGCTGCGCTATGACCCGTATTGGTTTGGTCTGTCTATCGTTGTCGCGGTCGGATTAGCCATCGTCGCACTCTCTGCGCGTCGCCTACTTAAGCATCATTTCCCCACCATGCGTTCATTTCATATCAACTTGGTTAGCGCTGCGATCATGGGATGCGCCATTTCAGGTATGCATTACACCGGCATGGAAGCGGCGCGCTTCATTATGCTCGAACCACATTCTATGATGATGGCCCCGCAGGATTTGCACGAACAGTCTTTTATCGCCATCGCCGTTTCCATTGCGACTTTGCTTATTTCCACCTTAGCGGTGAACGTCAGTTCACAGCTGCGCTACCGACAGTTATTAACCGAGAAAACCGCCAGTGAATCTCGATTGCAAGCCATCCTCGATACCGCCACTGATGGGGTGATTACTATCGATGCGAAAGGCGTCATTCAAGGTGTGAACTTTGCCGCAAGCCGAATTTTCGGTTGGCAAGAGCATGAATTGCTCGGACAAAACATTTCCAAATTAATGCCAGCCCCCCACAAGCAAGCACACGATGGCTATTTGGCTAATTACCTTAAAACGGGCGAGAACAAAATCATTGGTGCGCCGCGCGAAGTTTATGCACAGCACAAAAAGGGCCATGAATTTCCGGTGCGCCTTGGTGTAGGTAAAGTCCACCTTGCGCATGGTGATACCTTATTTGTTGGCTTTATCGCGGACATTTCTGAACGTAAAGCGATGGAAGTCAAGCTGCGTGACAGCCAAGAGCGATTAACCTCTTTGATGCGTAATATCCCCGGCGCGGCCTTCCGACGCTGTTTTGACCCAAAATGGAGTCCGATTTTCCTTAGTGATGCCATCGTGGAGCTCTGTGGCTATCGATCTGAGGAGTTCCTTGAAGGAAACATAAGCTTAGCGTCGCTGATTGTCGAAGAGGACGAGCAATCGGTGCGTGACACGATCGCCGCCTTGCCCAGCGACAAGCAAACCTATGCTGTCGAATATCAGTTGATTGATAAAGTCGGCCAACCCGTATGGGTGCTTGAAAACGGCATGGTAGTGCGCGATGAAGACGGCACCATATTGTGGATTGATGGTGTGATGATCAACATCACCAATCGCAAAGAGATGGAGTCTGAACTGTTAAATGCGAAACGCATTGCCGAAGAAGCGGTCGAAACCAAAGCGGCATTCTTGGCCAACATGAGTCACGAAATCCGCACGCCCATGAACGCGATCATCGGTTTTACCAATATTTTGCTCGAATCACCAATGGGTAGCGAGGATAGACGTCACCTGGAAACCATATCCAACGCGTCTCGCTCTTTGCTTCATCTTCTCAATGATATTCTCGACAGCGCTAAGTTGGAAAAAAGCAAGCTCGAAGTCGAACCTGTGGTGTTTCATCTTGCGGATTGTGTCGATGGCGTCATCTCTACGTTATGGCTTAATGCGAAGAACAAAGGCATTGAGCTCAACCTGCATATTGATGATCGCGTGCCAGCTATTGTCTTCGGCGCAGAAGACCGCATCCGCCAAGTACTGATGAATTTAGTGGGTAATGGCATCAAGTTTACTGAAGAGGGGAGCGTCACGCTTAACATCGCGCCCACTGAGCAGAACGATGTGATGCGTTTTAGCGTGATTGATACCGGTATCGGCATTGCGCCGGACCGGGTTGACGCGATTTTTGATCCTTTTACGCAAGCCGATGCTTCCATGAGCCGTCGTTTCGGTGGTACGGGGTTAGGGACCAGTATTTCCAAGCAGTTGGTTGAACTAATGGGTGGAGTGATTCATGCCACCAGTGAACTCGGAAAAGGAAGCTGCTTCTACTTCGAACTGCCACTGCCCAAAAGTGAACGGCTGCCGCGCGCGGACGTTCACTCGCAAGTGAAGCTGCCAAGCCAGCGAGTGTTAGTCTGTGACGATATTGAACAAAACGTGACGCTGCTTTCTCTGCTTCTTGAACGAGCGGGTCATCAAGTATCGGTCGCGCGCGATGGTGTTGAAGCGGTCCAGCAATACCAAACGCACGAGATTGATTTGATATTGATGGACTTACAAATGCCGCGCCTCGATGGCCTACAAGCCAGCCGTCAGATTCGTCAATGGGAACGCGAGCAAGACAAGCCCCCTGTTGCGATTATTGCTCTGACTGCGAGTGTCTTGACCGAAGACAAGCGCCAAGCGCAGGAGGCGGGTATGAATGGCTTTGCCAATAAGCCGGTTGATTTCAACCGTTTGAGCGCAGAAATGGCGCGCGTGTTAAAGGTTGAATCACAAGTAAGTATCCCATCGTCGCCCGCAGAGCCGTCTGGCAAAGAGAGCCGTGATCAGGCGATGATTCATTGGCAGAAAGCGCTGACACTTTGGGTGGATGAGGCGCTCTACTTAGCGGAACTTGGCAAGATGCTGGACAAGCATGAGGGGCTTCCGAGTGCCTTGGCGCAGTCACTGCAAAACCAAGACTGGCGGGCTGTGCGTTCGCAAGCCCATGCACTCAAAGGCGTGTGTGGCAACTTGGCTTTAATGGCGTTGCACCAGCTCTTTGCCCAGATAGAGCACGCCGCTATACAGCAAGAGCACGCGAAAGCGCTGCCATTGATTGGCGATCTGTCGCTCTGTTGGCACAAGGTCAAGCAGGAGCTCGATAGCCGCATTGCACTGAGTCAAACCGATACCCAAGTTAAAGAAATAACGCTCGATGACGCGTTGCCTGCCGATGAGATTGAGCGTCTATTAACAGAGTGGCGAGCGGCGACCCACAGTGGCGAGTTGCGTGAGGATATTGGTGAAACCCTTCGCAGTCGCGCGCCAGACAAACTGCAAAAGCCGATCATCGATGCCATGAATGCGATCGACGAGTTTGAATTTTCCAAAGCCAGCGAGCTTATCGACTTGGCGTTAACCTACCTAGCTGAATAAGGAACGCTGTGACGATGACAACATTAACGCTAGAGCCCCTCACACGTCATAACCCAGTGATGCGTTCGGTGCCAAGATTACTGGTCGTGGACGATGAACCCGCGAACTTGAAAGTGATGAAACAAGTACTGCACAGCGATTATCGGCTCTCGTTTGCTCGCAGTGCCAAAGACGCATTAAGTTTGCTCGAGCAAGAGAAGTTTGACCTTATTTTGCTTGATGTGATGATGCCAGAGATGACGGGGTTTGAGCTTTGTCAGCAACTGAAAGCGACCCCCGATAAGGCAATGATTCCGATCATTTTTGTCACCGCGCTCAGTGACAGCATTGATGAGGAGACCGGTTTTAACCTCGGCGGGGTCGATTACATTGTTAAGCCTATTGTCCCTGCCATTGTGCGCGCTCGAGTCAAAACGCAGCTGTCTATGGTCAAAATTGATGTACTCAAAGCGACACAAATTGACTTAATTCAGCGCTTAGGCCGCGCCGCTGAATACCGAGACAATGAGACCGGGATGCATGTACTGCGCATGAGTCATTATGTGAAAACTCTGGCGCTTGCGATCGGTTTTGATGAGGAAGCGGCAGACGAACTGCGCATGGCGGCATCGATGCACGACATTGGAAAAATCGCGATTCCAGATCGTATTTTGCTCAAGCCGGGTCGATTGGAACCAGAAGAGTTTTCGTTGATGCAGACGCATGTGGAAGCAGGGGTACGAATCTTGGAAAACCCGCGCTCTCCGCTTATCGCCCTCGCTCAAAGTATTGCGCTTAACCACCATGAAAAGTGGGATGGAACCGGATACCCTCAGGGATTAAGCGGTGAAGCGATTCCGATAGAAGGACGCCTAGCGGCAATTGCGGATGTGTTTGATGCCCTGACCAGTGAACGCCCATACAAGAAAGCCTGGCCGGTCAGTGATGCTGTCGACCTAATTCAAGAGCAAGCCGGAAAACATTTTGATCCACAACTGGTGCCCGTATTTATGGATCAGTTACCGAATATTCTGGCGATCAAAGAGCGGTTCATCGATTGATGTCGGCTCGCTATATGTTTCCTCACTTTGGTGCAAACACAATCCTATTCGGCAGTTTGTGGGGCAAGTATCATTTGGCTTCGCTTTCGCTTTCATCTAAGTGATTGATACGATTAGATAAAGAAAAGTTGGCTTGTTGGTCAGCTTTTTGCTCACTCCTTGCAGAGTCAATGACACACTGCAAGGAGCATTCATGTCACTTCCTATTATCGATATTTCTCCGCTCAACTCTGATGATCGCCGCGACTGGGGCCCAGTCATCGATCAGATAGACCAAGCTTGCCGAGAGCTCGGCTTTTTTTATGTAGTAGGACATGGCATTCCTCAAACTCAGTTTAATCAGATTGAACACTATGCACGCTCGCTGTTTTCCCTACCACAAGAGGAGAAACAAGCGATATCGATTGAGCACAGTATGAATCACCGTGGGTGGGGGCGCTTGAGCGCCGAGAAACTCGATCCACTCGGCGAGTTGGATTGCAAAGAGTCGTTTGATATGGCGCTCGACCTCTCACCCTATCATTCGCAAGTTGCGCGTTGTCCAAAGCTTTATGGCCCCAACCAATACCCCTCGATTGAAGGTTTTACCCAGGTGATGAATCAGCATTACAGCCTTACGTTAGATGTCGGCCTTAAGTTACTGAAAGCGATGGCAATTGCACTGAATGAGCCAGAAGATTTCTTTACCCAATATTTTACGTTACCCATCTCTGTGTTGCGTATGTTGCACTACCCAAGTCAAGTACCTTCAACCAACACGGTGGGAAATGGGGCGGGAGCCCACACAGATTACGGCTGTATCACATTACTTTACCAAGATGCGAGCGGTGGCTTACAGGTGCTGAATAAGCAAAATCAATGGATAGACGCTACGCCCGTCGAGGGAAGCTTTGTCGTGAATATTGGCGATTTAATGCAGCGCTGGACGAATGATATTTATCGCTCCACTAAGCATAGAGTCGCGAGTCCGAGCAATGGCAAGTCGCGTTTTTCCATGCCATTTTTCGTCGAGCCAGATTTTGATACCCCAGTCACGACGCTAAAATCATGCCTCGCTGAAAAACAAGGGCAGGGCGGCTACCCTTTGATCACGGCTGGGGATTGGATTTTGTCACGCTTTGCGGATACCTATGAGTACCGACGTGAAGGGACACTCAGCACAGAACGTTGACTTTGATCTGGAATTTTTAACTTTCTATTGGTTTAAATTTAATTGTAACAATCAGAGACTACGCTTTCTGCAAAATTTAACACTGCCAACGAGCAGTGACTAACAACGTCAATCCGAAAAATATAAGAAACCGTTATGCCAAGAACACCACACCCAGCCGACATGGAAATCATCAAGTTGCTTCAGCAGCAAGGTTGTATCAAGAGTGAAGCGATGCAACGCCTCAAACGCGAGGTGTATCAACTTCAACCTGAAGAGATTTCTAAGGTGAAAAATTACGCCGATCATTTTGGTCTCCGTGCGAAAGAGCAACTTATCGATGAAATCCTCGAGTTGCGCCGTGATGAGCTACTGACTCAGTTGGCGGAGGCGTAAGCCTAGGAGCCGAGGTTTGGCGATTGCAGTGGTGGGCGTTGTACAGCATAAATGTGAAACCTGTCGCAAATGTGACGTCACGTTGAAATATTCCAAAAAGTGATTGAAAAGATGAATATTTCTTGAGTGTAGAGGTAGCGATTGCTAGGTTGGGACTTAGCGTTTTCATACAGGGATACCCTGGGTCTTAAAAGGAAGGCATCGTGCTACTTACCTCATTGCCTATGTTTATCGCATCAAGCATCAGTTTAGTGCTGAGCTTCTTTTTTGTGATGCTGTACAACCGGCTTCAATCTCGTTACGAGGAAAATGTTCATTACTATCGAATATTTTCCTTAACCGCTTTAGCTAGCGGACTGTTCCTTGGTGCGTTTGCCATCATGCTGAACGTTAGCGACAATCTGGTTTTGCTGAATATTTTTAACCGAGTCGCCATCGTGACTTCAATGTTTACGATTGTGCTCGGTCTGCATTTTTACATCGCTTTCTTTGACTATAAGGCTCCGACGCCATTGAAGCTTGCCTACGCGATATGTGGTCTGTTTTCATTGATGGCTGTGGTTCCGAGTCCATACTTTCTGGACAATCAATTTTACGTGACATCCAGTTACTACACCGGACTTGTGTTTGGGCCTCTGTTTGAGCTTTGGGGCGCGTGGATATTACTGCTAGCGATGTATTGTATGATCGTTCTATTTCGCGTTTACCTAAGGCAAAGGGCTAAGCGACAAGAAGACGATTTGCGTACGTTAAGAATGTTGTTGGCCGCCAGTGCTATTTGGATGTGCACTGGCGTCAGTGACACGTTGACCGCGATAGAAGTGCTCGATATGCCACCCTTGACTTGGATAGGCTCGTTCCTGCTGACTTGCTGCATTACGTGGATATTGGTCCTACATATCGACGAGCTATACAGTGAGCGCCAAGAGCTCAGCACCCGTCTGATGTTTGACCATCTAACACAAGCGTATTCGCGTAGTTATTTTGAAATTCGTTTGGCCGATGAAGTTTCACGCAGTCGAAAGGCGAGCGAACATCGTTTTTATCTCTGTATCTTTGATATCGATGATTTCAAGGCGATCAATGATCATTATGGGCATACGAGCGGTGATGGGCTACTTAAGGACATCGCCCGTATTACTCGAGATACGATCAGACCGACAGACTGTTTTGCACGTTTTGGAGGTGATGAGTTTGTGATACTGCTGGCTGGTTTATCAAATGACGAAGAAGCCGTGGCCATTGTCGAGAGAATTCGCCAACGCATTGCTCAGACGGAATTTGGGCAAGATGGGGGGCGCTTTCACGCTTCCTGCTCGTTTGGGATTGTCAGTAGCGTGGGTCCGCAGTTGCATTCAGAGGATTTACTCAATGACTTGCTCACATATGCTGATGAAGCCTTGTACCAGTCTAAGTTCCAAGGTAAAAACGTGACGAGCTTGGCTGCGATACCAGTCGCGTCTACTGTGTAAATTAATGTAAATAACACTCGTTTTTGTCCAATAGCGACTATCTTACTTCTTGAACGATCGTTTCAAATGACGAACGTTATCAAATAACTATCGCTTCAACTAATAACAGTCAATGAGGAAGATAAGGATGTCAAACATCATCGGTGAAAAGGTCACAGCGCCTGTGGCGCCTAAAGCGATTCCGCAAGAAGCATTTGATTGGTACGACGAATACGCGCATGGATTGATAGACAGACGCGAATTCATGAGACGTCTCTCTGGTCTTGTCGCATTAGGCTTTACGATGTCAGTCTTAACGTCAGCACTGACACCGAACTATGCGTTGGCAGAGCAGGTGTCGTTTAACGATCCCGCAATCAAAGCCAGCTACGTCAAGTTTGACTCACCGAATGGTCACGGTGAAGGGCAAGGGTATTTGGTCGTGCCACGAGAGTTGGTAGGCACCGCGCCTGTCGTACTGGTTGTGCATGAAAACCGTGGGCTTAACCCATACATTGAAGACGTCGCGCGAAGATTGGCCGCGAAAGGCTTTATTGCCTTTGCTCCCGATGCACTCTATCCGTTGGGCGGTTATCCAGGAAATGACGATGAAGGCCGCGCGATGCAAAAGAGTTTAGATAGAGAGAAGATTGAAGCGGACTTCCTAGCCGCTGCGAGCTTCTTGAAATCGCATGAGCTAAGTAACGGAAAATTAGGGGCGGTCGGTTTTTGTTTTGGCGGCTACATAGTCAATATGCTGGCTGCGACCATTCCTGAGCAGTTGGATGCAGGGGTGCCTTTTTATGGTACACCTGCAGCGGAATCTTTGATCCCGAAGGTGAAAGGGCCGTTGATGATTCAGTTCGCGGGTCTTGATGAGCGTGTCAACGCAACTTGGCCGGAGTACGAGAAAGCGCTTAAGGCCAATGGGGCGAACTATCAAGCCTACGTTTACGAGGGCGTGAATCACGGATTTCACAATGACTCCACTGGACGTTACGCCGAAAAAGAAGCCGAGCTTGCTTGGCAGCGAACATTGGAATTCTTTGATCAACACCTTAAAGCGTAAAGATCACACAAAAACGCCGTCACTGGGAAAGTCCTGTGGCGGCGTTTTTTTACGTACGTTTTTTGCGTGGATTGTTGCGAGAGTACGACCTATAGGTAACGACTTCTCAGGTGATTTTGGAAAAACTGAGCGTTCAACACTTCGCCTGTTGCCGACTTAACTAACTCATCGGTTGTCAGTAAGCTGCCTTTGTTCCAGATGTTATCGCCTAGCCAAGTAAAAATAGGCGTGAGATCACCAGAGTGAATGGCTTCATCCACATCCACGGTTTTCTTCATCGCTGCCATAAACTGCGCCGCGTACATGGCTCCTAACGTGTATGATGGGAAGTAGCCGAAGGCGCCATCTGTCCAGTGAATGTCTTGCATGCAGCCATTTTTGAAATTACCGGCGGTAGAAAGGCCGAGATACTGGCGCATTTTGGTGTCCCAGAGCTCTGGAACATCTTGGTGGGAAATATCACCATTGATCAAATCACGCTCGATCTCATAGCGTAAAATGACGTGAGCCGGATAGGTGAGCTCGTCGGCATCAACACGGATAAAGTCTTTTTTGACGCGAGTATAAAGCTTTTGAAAGTTCGCTTGACTAAAAAGCGACATATCGTGTCCGGAGAAGTGTTGGGTGGCAAGTCGCGATAGATGGGCAATAAACGCATCACTGCGGCCCACTTGCATTTCGAAAAACAGTGATTGAGACTCATGAATACCCATTGAGCGCGCTTCGCCTGACGGCAATCCTGCTAGTGCTTTGGGTAAACCTTGCTCATAACGGGCGTGGCCTGTCTCGTGAACGATGCCCATGAGCGATTGTACAAATTCGTTTTCATCGTAGCGGGTGGTAATTCGCACATCTTGCGGTACGCCACCACAAAAAGGGTGGACGCTCTCATCCAATCGGCCATGATCGAAATCGAATTGCAGTAGTTTCATCACATCCAGCCCGAGCGCTTTTTGTTGCTCGGTGGGGAAATGTCCTGTTGGGGTGAGGTAGTGCTCTGAGGACTGCTTTTCGATCACTTCATCGATCAAGGCAGGTAGCCAGCTTTTTACATCGGCAAACAGCGTATCGAGCGACGTTGACGTGGTGCCCGGCTCGTAAATGTCGAGCATTGCATCATACGGTGTCGATCCGTTGGCATCGGCGCGAATTTGCGCCTCTTCTTTGGAAAGTTTAACGACTTCTGCCCAGTTTTTCTCAAACCCGATCCAGTCGTTTTGGCCACGCTGGGTACGCCAAGCGTGCTCACATTTCGAGCCCGCTAGGGATTTAGCCTGCACCAGTGCTTCAGGCAGCAAATTGGCTTGTTGCCACTGGCGTTTAAGCTCTCGCAGTGTGGCGCTCTCTTCAACGCTGAGCGCTTCTGTTTCGGCTTCGGCAAACCAATCCGCGAGCTGTGGCTGGGTATGCAATTGATGAATATGCACAGATAGCTCGGCCATCGCCTCTGAGCGAGCTTGATTGCCTCCGCTCGGCATCACTGCCGCTTGGTCCCATCCACAGATGGCCGCTAAGTGATTAAAACGAGAAATTTTTTGGGAATGCTGTTTGAGTTTGTCGAATGCGCTCATGACCACACCTTAGGTGACTGGGAAAACCAAAATCTTAACAACCTCCTCAGCATTGACCAAGGGGTTTGCGTTCAATAATTGCAGCAAGAAGCATAATCATTGCCTATTTCGGCGGCCTTGCTATAAGATGGCGATCTTTCCTGAGATGACCTGGTTATATCTCGCGCTGACCGGAGCCTCTGCTCCTCTAATAATAAGGACCTGCAATGATCAACAATATGGAAGCGTTTTTGGTCGCCATCACCATTTTGACGTTAACCCCAGGACTCGATACTGCGCTTGTGATTCGTAATTCGTCGCGTGGCGGCTTTTCCGATGGTGTATTAACCAGTTTGGGGATTTGCTCGGGCTTGTTTGTCCATGCCACCTTTTCTGCGATTGGTATCTCGGCAGTCTTGGCGCAATCGGCTGAGCTATTTAGTGCGGTGAAAATGGTCGGGGCGGCCTATTTGATTTGGCTAGGTGTGATGTCCATTAAGGGGCTGTTCAATGGCCAATTGGATGCAGGGATCGCGGTGCAAACCGTGGCGCACACCAAAGCCACGGCGTGGCGCTCACTGCGAGAAGGCTTCTTGTCTAACGTGCTGAACCCTAAAACGGCGGTGTTTTATCTGGCGTTTTTACCTCAGTTCATCAATCCAGAGGGTTCTGCGTTTGTGCAGTCATGCTTGATGGCTGCGATCCATTTTGTGATTGCGATGGTGTGGCAGTGTGGACTGGCGGGCGTGCTGACTCGGGCTAAATCTCTGCTTCGCAGTGCGCGTTTTAATCGCTGGATGGAAGGGACCACCGGCGCGGTACTTATTGCGCTTGGTGTTAAATTGATGATTGAAAAGCCGCAGATTTAAAGCGAATTTAATCTGTACACAATGTATTAGAAATCACAGTGGATTAGAAATGAAAAAGCCCGCGTTTGCTAGAGCGCGGGCTTTTTGAACACGTCACCTTACACGGTCGTCTTACGCGGTGGCTTTGGCACTGCTACCCACTGACAGCGCAGCAAAGTACTGTTTAGTCTCTTCGACCACAATGTGGCGCAGCGCAATCAAGCCGATAAGGTTAGGAATGGCCATGAGTCCGTTGACGATGTCGGCGATGATCCAAATCATATCGAGGTGAAGGAACGCACCAGAAGCGACCAGAGCGACAAAGATGACTTTGTAAGGCAGCACAGCCTTAGTGCCTAGCAAGAACACAACGCAACGTTCGCCGTAGTAGTTCCAACCTAAAATCGTCGTAAAGGCGAAGAAAATCAGGCCAATGGAGACGAGCAGTGGACCTAGCGTGTCGGCGTTAAGCCCGACGGCAAAGGCGTGAGTGGTCATGGCCGCGCCAGCAAAATCACTTTGCCATGCGCCAGTCAGGATCAAGGCAAGGCCCGTCATAGTACAGATGATGATGGTGTCAAAGAAGGTGCCGGTCATCGAGATCAGACCTTGCTTGACGCAAGAGTCGGTCTTCGCTGCTGCGGCGGCCATCGGTGCGCTACCCAGGCCAGATTCATTCGAGAACACGCCGCGGGCAATCCCAGATTGAATCGCCAGCATAATGCTTGCCCCTAGGAAGCCGCCTGTCGCTGCGGTTGGTGTAAAGGCAGAGACGACCACCAATTCAACGGCAGCAAAAAGCTGATCAGAATTCATGATGATGACACTCAAACACGCCATCACATAGAACAGCGCCATCATAGGCACCACTTTTCCTGCGACCTTCGCAATTGACTGAATTCCACCTAGCGTTACAAAAGCGACCAAGAGCGTCAGTACCACCGCCGAGATCTCACGGGATACGCCAAACGAGATTTCAGAAGCATCCAAAATGGCGTTAACCTGCGGGAAGGTACCGATACCAAAACAAGCCACACCGAGGGCGAAAATGGCAAATAGCACGGCTAAGGTTTTAGAACCGACACCATATTGCAAGTAGTACATCGGTCCACCGACCATCTGGCCTTTATCGTCCACTTTGCGGTATTTCACTGCGAGTAGACACTCAGCGTACTTGGTGGCCATGCCAAATAGGGCCGCCAACCACATCCAAAATAGTGCGCCGGGACCACCCAGTTTGATGGCGGTGGCGACACCAACGATGTTGCCTGTACCTATGGTGGCGGACAGGGCGGTACACAGTGCAGCAAAGCTGGAAATATCCCCTTGCTTGCCGGAGTCTGATTTGCTGAACACCATTTTCAGTGCCGTAGGAAGGTGTCTAAACTGGAGTAAGCCTAAACGAAAAGTGAAATAGACACCGGTACCCACCAACAAAATCAGCAGGGGCGGTCCCCAAACGAAATTGTCGATAGTGATCAGTAAAGATTGTAGGTTATTCATGGGTTCCCCTTAAATTGATAATGCTTAAATAAGGAGAAGAGGGAAAAGCCGAGATCGATGATCTCAAAAACGATAGACAGGAAGCTACCGAATAACGGGTCTTTTCACTCCTCTGTCCTTTTGCCTGAGAGTTTCACCTAAACATAGGCTTGCTCCTTCGGCGACCACTTTCTACAACAAGGTAGAGCGGTTCTCTCCAGAGGTTCCTCCAACTACAGTCCTCGCTACCTAAGTAGCACCTGAAATAGTTAATTCTTCGGCAGGTTATTTTAACTAAATGTTAAAATTTAGTTATTAACCACTCTCCTGCAGTCTTCATCGGAACAATTGCTCAACGTGTTGAGCAAAAGATGGTCAATAGTTCTGAGCTATTAACGCGAGAACTGTAACACTTTTTTTTGTGAGATCAAGCGTGTTTTTGCACTTGTGATCGTTTTAAGGGGGGAGGGTGCGGAAAACGCTGAAAGTACGGTGAATTGAGGGCAAAAAAATAGCGCTCAACAGCGCTATTTTTAAACAATCAAAGATGAAAGCTTAGAAGTAGTTGGCGTCTACCAGCTCGCCGATCTCCACTTTGGTCACTTCTTCGCGTTTTTCTAGCCACGCGCCAACCAAAGCTTGCTGCTCGGATGTTGCACTGCCGTAGCGGGCCACACTGCATAGGAAACCGTCAAATGTCTCAAGGCCACCACCGCCGAAGCACAAACCAAGGCTGTCGATGTAGTCAATAAAATCATCCACAAACTGGTCGTAGCGGTCGAAATCTTGAATGTTGGTTTCACAACGAATCTCGAAACCCAGCACGGCAAATTCGCCGAGGAACAATTTCTTTTGAATACGACGTTTTTTCTTCTCTAACTGATACGGTTTCATGTCTATCTCCCATTTGGTGTCGCGCTCTTTATACCCCAAAAGTGCAGCTTGCCCAAATGAATCACTCATAAAAGGTATTAAGCGCGGATAATTTGCGCACTCACCTAAGTAAACAGAATAAAACTACCGGACGCTGACCAAAACGCGCGAAAAAATGGTATAAATGAAAAGGTTATCAAGTTGCCCCCAAGCATGTGGGTACAGCTAAGGAGAGGCTATGACAAGATTGTTAGCGATTGCCTTTTTGGTCGCATTGGCATTTGTGTTGATCCGCTATCGCACGAGCGAAAAACTGCAAAAAGCAGTGGTGGTGACGTTGATTTCAGGGTTTTTAATTTATACCGTGACACTCGTGATCACTGAGTTGATTCGCTAGTGGAGCAGGAGTCATACGTGAATAAACAGACAGACGTAGATAATGATGATGTGGTCGTTATCGAGCAACGCGACAAGCGAACCTACCTCTATATTGCGATTGCCGGCGTATTGGGTATCGCACTGGGAGCATTAATTGGCTCGAGCGTGACGGCGTCAAAGTGGCAACAGACATACCACGCGTTGGAATCGCAGTATCAAACGCTTGTGTCAGACAAAAAACAGCTCGTGGTGACGGTGGAAGAAAAAGTCGCCAACGTTGACGTCGAAGTGCAGCAAAAGCTGGAACAAGCGATTGAAGAGCAAAAAGCGCAGTACGAGGCATCAATCGCTCAGCTTGAATCGCAAGTGGCGGAGCTGGAAAAAGTCAACCTGTCCCTAGAGCAACAAGTCGGCGAGCAGAAATCACAGTTAGCGGATGTCGCGGGTGAAAATGCGCAGCTTAATCGCCAAGCCGATATGCAGGCGACCATGTTTGAGCGTTCGCGTGAGCTCTTCCAACAAGAACTGAGAGTCAAACAAGAATTAGCCGCATTGCAAAAAGAGCGCGACGAGTTGGAGCCCAAGTTGGCCTCACTGAAGAAAGCGTGTGACACCTTTTTAGAAGGCACCTCTTGGGAAGCGAAATCGGATGCGTGCGACAAACAAGATGCCGCCAATTCTCGTTTGAGCCAAATCAACCAGATGATTCGTGTCCATCAAATGGATCTTGAAGAGATGAAAGCGATGGCAGAACAGCTCGGGCTGTAAAGTTATCCCTACATTCATGTAAAGAGGAAGCGGTGAACCCCTTCCTCTTTTTTGTATCTGCTTGTTCGACAAAGGTATTGGATTGACGAAAAAGTGTGGAAATTATGCAACAAAGTCGCTATAAATTTTAAATCACCCACGGATTAGGGATGGCAGTGCAAGAGAATTCATTCAATCGGTCGATCGGAATTGCGATTAAGGTGGCTTATGTTCTCTCTATTGCCCTGATTTCTCGCACCCTGCTGCTCGAACACGAGATGGGCAGAGCGGCGTATTTACTCTTTCCCCTATTAATGATTTATGCTTTGTTCACTCAATCTGAGCAGCGTAGACGTATCTGCGCGCTGTTAGCGGCGAGCCTGATTTTTATCGGTGGGTTGATTGAGCCGTTAGAGATGGATGCCATCGAAGAGAGCTTCATTTTACTGCCACTCTGTTTCATCATCCTATTCCCCGGGTCGTTTTGGCCTCTGGCTATCGCGGCATTACTGATTGTCAGCTATCTTCACACCCTAGAGCCTGATGACTTTGACGAGTTTATCGAAGACGCCATAGAAGTGGGCGCGATCACCGTCTTCGCGACCCTGATGACGTATTACATCAAGAAAACCCAACAACAAGCGCTGGCCTTTAAAAAAGACAGCTTCACGGATTACTTGACCAAGCTGCCCAATATTAATGCCTTCTATGCGGCGGTATCGGCCATGAACGAGAGTAATGCACACTGTTTTGGGGTATTGCAGATTGGTCTGCACAATTTTAAAAGCGTCAATGACAAATTGGGCTATCGCAATGGTGATGAGCTGCTGCAATCTTTCGCCAGCCACATCAGTGGATTAATAGAAAACCAAGCCCAAATGTATCGTATTGCGGGCGATGAATTTGTCGTGCTGGTGGAAAATGTCCATGTAGAGCGCAAGCTGCAATCGGTGCTAGACACCATTCTTACCAAACACAGCAAGCTGTTTGTGGTCGGTGACACGACCTATCGGCTGAATTTTTGTGTGGGGGTTGCGTTGGCCAAGCACGCGAATGGTGTGGTGAGTCTGTGGGGGAAAAATGCGAATTTGGCTCTTTATCGCGCGCTATCCCAAGGGCCCGGCTCCGTTGTTTGGTATGATGACCAACTGCTCGATGAGACGATTCGTCAGCATCAGTTAGAGTCGGAGATGAAGCAGAGCCTGCAATTGGGCCACTTCGTGCTGCATTATCAGCCTAAGGTCTCTATGGGCAGCGATCGCGTGGTCGGGGCCGAGGCGCTGATTCGTTGGTCACACCCCCAACTTGGTATGATTTCGCCGTTCGAATTTATTCCGATTGCAGAGCGAACTGGGTTTATCGTGCCTCTTGGCCGTTGGGTGATTACGCAAAGCATTAAGCAGGTGAAAGCTTGGCATGATTCTGGGCTGCCGATCCTTGTGTCGATTAATGTCTCTACCGTTCAGTTTGCCCATGATGACGTTGCCAGTTTTATCATCGACGCGCTCGATAATGCCCAGTTGCCTGGTGAGGCGCTACAAATTGAAATCACTGAATCGACCTTAATGAGAGAGCCCGAATATGTGGTGGAAGCGTGTGAACGCCTGCGAGAGCGAGGGATGTCAGTGGCCATTGATGACTTCGGGATTGAATACTCGTCGCTCAACTACTTGAAGCGTTTGCCCATTGATGTACTTAAAATCGATAAGTCATTTGTTGATGATTGCACCTCTGACATCACCGATCACATGTTGGTGCGAACCATTATTCAGATGGGGCAAAACCTAGGCAAATCGGTCGTGGCAGAAGGTGTTGAGACCTCTGAGCAATTATCTCTCCTGTTTAATGAAGGGTGTGATGAGTATCAAGGCTACTTTTTCTCAAAACCGCTGGACGCACAGGCCTTTTACGATAAAGTGACCCAATCCAACGCCCACTGATCTCTGTTATGACTCTTCAAGCTGACCTTGTGACACTCGCGCTGCCCTCATTGGTGCAAAAACTGGGCAGAGAGAAGTGTCAAAACCTCAAACGACTCGCGCAGCAGCACCACTGTGTGTTGAGCCGTGTTAGGCGTTCACGCCACTGGCAGTTGGTGGGGGAAGAGGGGGCGCTCAATGCACTCTGTCATGAATTGCTTAACAGCGCAGATAGCCGCGACGATAGCAGCGAAGATTATACCTACGTTAGGCAAAAAATTGAGATGCTCATCAATGCGCGAGTTGCCGCGCGTGCCCCTGCGCCGTTGCCACTCAACATCCAGCTTGCTCAGCTTATCGCCGGTAACCCCAATATCACCTTAACGGAATTGATGGAGAAAACGGACTGCACACTCGCTCAAGCGAGGTCCGCCCGTTTTCAAGAGGAGTCTTGGTAACGGCTGGTGCGTTATTGCTCGTCGTCTTTTTGTTCCACTCGAGTGACCAGCAATTGGTCTACTTTATGGTCATCGATGTCGACCACCTCAAATTTGTAACCAGAGTAGGTGACCGAATCAGTGCGTCGCGGAATTTTCTTTAACATAAACATCATAAAGCCGGCGATGGTTTCGTAGTTTTGTGAATGGGGCAGTTCGTCAATTTGCAGCGTGCGCATCACATCGGTGATCGGCGTGACGCCATCGACCAGCCAAGAGTGTTCGTCACGGGCGACAATTTGCTCTTCGCCTTCGGCCAACACCCAACTGCCCATTACGGCGCTTTGCAAATCATTGAAAGTCACAACGCCCATGACCAAGGCGTATTCGTTCATCACCACAGAGAAGTCGACGCGATTGGATTTAAAGTATTCCAACGCTTCCGATAGGCTCAAGGTGTCAGGGATGATGGGGCAGGTTTGCACCACGCTGCTGCTTTTAAGATCCAACGTTTGCTCATTGATTAGGCGGATCAACAGTTCGGTTGAATTGACAAAGCCTTTGATCGCATCGAGCTGACCATCACAGACTAAAAATTTGTGATGAGGATTATCGGCGATCTTGCGCTTAAGCATGGTTTCATCGTCATCAAGTGAGAGAAACGCGATGTCTTCGCGCGGCGTCATGGCAGACGTAACCGGGATCGATTGCATCTGAAACACGCTTTCCATCATTTGCTGCTCGTTGGTATCGAGGACGCCTGCTTCGGCTCCTGCATCCATTACGGCATAGATGTCATCACTGGTGATGTCATCATTGCGTTCGGCAGGGACGCGCAATAGGCGAAAAATCAGCGTCGCCAAACCGTTAAACACCAATACGATGGGTTTGAGGATCCGAATGCACACCAAGAGTGGTTTGACGAGGGCCAGCGCGACGGTTTCCGGCATCGCCATCGCAATGCGCTTAGGCATCAGATCGGCGAACAAAATAAACAGGCTAGTGACCAAGGTAAAAGAGAGCACAAAGCTGGTCTGCGCGATCCACGCAGCGGGCACCCTGTGGCTCAACATAGCGGCGATATACGGGGTAAACGCCGATTCACCGACGATACCGCCCATGATAGCCACGGCATTGAGACCAATTTGCACCACGGTAAAAAAGTTACCCGGATGGGTTTGTAGCCCGAGGACTAAGGTCGCGCGGTGATCGCCATCGTCAGCGAGTTGGCGCAGACGAATTTTGCGCGCCGCAGCCAACGAGATTTCTGACATGGAGAAAAAGCAACTGGTTAAGATCAGCGCCATGATAATGGAGAGGTTTTCAAGTAGACTCATGGAGGCTATCCGAATAGAAAAGTTGCGCCATTCTAGCCACAACTGACCACGATATTGGGAAAACTTCCACGAAATCATTTTGTCGTGACGATAACGGCTCTAGCGCTTTATCGTCTTCGTCTTATCAACTAAGCTTGATAGAAAATCGTGCAGGATAAGTGAATGAAATATAGCTTTAATTTCGAAGATGCGAGCCAGATATTTGTCGGCGCGTTTGCGCTTGCTGTGCCGATTTCGTTCTCTGAAGAGGCATGGCGTTTGGGTGAAACCTTACCGCCGCTCAATTTGTTTCTCCTGTTTTCGCTCTCGGTGGTGTTTTTAACCCTGTTTACTTATCAAAGCGTATTCCAAAGTAACGTTCAGACGCGCAAATGGGAGTTCATTGCGCGCATCGTCGCGGCGTATTTGATTGCGGCGTGTGTGGTTGCCTTAGTGCTGGTCTGTCTGGATAAGTTGCCCCTGATGGAAGACCCCATCACCTCGTTTAAGCGGGTGGTGGTGATCACCATGCCAGCCTCGATGGGTGCCATCGTGGTCGACAGTTTCGATAAGGAGTGATGCATGATACGTTGCAGTGACTATGACTATATTGAAATTGTCTGCCTCTACCGTTACCCCGTCCGTTTGACACTCAAAGATGGCACCGAGATGGAAGGGATTGCGCTGGATACGCGCCGAGATGAGAGCCGGCGAGAGGCCATTTTGCTCAGCATCCATCAACAAGAGTGTTTGGTGGTGCTCGATGAGATCAAACAGTTGTCAGTGTTGGTGGAGAATCCGCATTTTCGCGACATCACATTGAGATAAACCCATCCGTTTCCTTACTTGTAGAAAACAGATGGGCTTGTTTGTGCTGTTAGCCCGTTTACGCTTGAGTCACGTAGTGCTGAACAAACTCGGTCACTTTCACCATGTCATCAATGGCGATGTACTCTTCTGTCGTGTGCACTTTTGCCATACCCGTTGAGATGTTCACAGTCATTAGCCCTTTGGCGTTAAAGTTGTTGGCGTCACTGCCACCACCGGTACCTTTGGTGAATGGCTGTGCGCCAATTGCGTCAAAAGAGGCTTTAACCGATTGAATCAATGGTGACGCTTCGTCGATGACAAAGGCGTTGTAAGCTCGTGTCGATTCAATTTCAACCTGTGCGCCGTGGGCGTCAGCGGCGCGCTGGAAAGTCTCAATCATATGCTCAACTTGCGCGTCGAGTTTGTCGCCATTGAGCGAGCGCGCTTCGGCCACTACCGTCAGTTCAGGCATCACAATATTGGTGGCGTTGCCCCCTTCGACAATCCCGATGTTGGCGGTGGTCTCTTCATCAATGCGCAGCAGCTTCATTTGCGTGATCGCCTCTGCGGCAACTTGAATGGCGCTGATGCCTTCTTCTGGCGCAAGGCCTGCGTGTGCTGGGCGGCCGATAAATTTCGCGACGATTTTCTGTTGGCCCGGGGCGGCATTGACAATGGTGCCAATCGGGCCGCCGGTATCAAGTACGATGGCGTGGTTGGACTCGATAAAGCTCATATCAAAATGCTCAGAGCCAAATAGGCCACCTTCTTCATGCACGGTGAAAGCAAGCTCAATGGTTTTGTGCGCTTGATTGTGCTCTTTTAGCACGCGCACCGCTTCCATGATAGCGGCAATGCCCGATTTGTCGTCGCCACCTAGGATGGTCTCTCCTTTAGAGCGAATAATGCCGTCTTCAATCACAGGTTCAATACCGATGCCTGGCGTAACGGTGTCCATGTGACAGCTGAACGCGATGCTACCTGCTAGGCTGCCTTCCAATTTCGCATACAGGTTATGACCGTTAGAGATATGAGCAGGGACGGGCAGTTTGTGTACGGTGAAACCGAGCTCGCCGAGCTGCTCTGCTAGGTGTTCAGAAATCTGTTTTTCATTGCCTGTCTCACTGTCGATTTTAACAAGCTCAATAAAATGCTCGACCAAGCGTGATGGGTTGATGTGACTCATGGTCTACCTCATGGGTTGTGGTGAGGGGGATAGATGCGGTTAGCCTAATGAGAGCGAGCGCCATGAGGCTGCGCCAAATCAAATCGAAGGCGGATTTGACTCAATCTTGACTTAAGTGGTGAGGAGTTCGCCACTTCTTAAGGGATTTCATCATAAAAGAGTGGTTGTAAAATAATTGTTACCAGTGTTGGGCGGGTTATGGATAGTTAAATCATGTATTTATGGTGATTTTGTTGTGGTGTTACATTTATTTTACATTTAGAGGTGGTTTTTTGAATGGGTGCCAAATCGCGCCTCGATATTTCATTAATCGTATCAATGGGCGAATTTAAAGGCGATAGAGATCAACAACAGGTGAGGATAACACCATGAATACGGCACTAAACCCGTTAGGCACAGACGGATTTGAATTTGTTGAATATACCGCTGCTGATGAAAAAGGCATTCAAGATCTAAAAGCGCTGTTTGCGTCACTCGGCTTTGCAGAGGTAGCTAAGCATCGCTCAAAAGAGGCGTGGTTATATCGTCAAGGGGACGTCAATTTTATCGTCAACGCGGAGCCTCACAGTCAAGCTGAGCAGTTCTCGCGCCTACATGGCCCTTCGGTTTGCGGCATGGCGTTTCGAGTCAAAGATGCTGCCAAGGCACTTGAGCATGCGTTAAACAACGGCGCCAAGCGCTATGTCACCGAAATTGGTCCTATGGAGCTCTCCATTCCGGCGGTGTACGGCATTGGTGATAGCTTGCTCTACTTCGTTGACCGCTACCAAGACGGCAGTATCTATGATGTGGATTTCCGATTCTATGCCGATGCTGACGAGCGAATGAACACTATGGATGTTGGGCTGTTTGAAATCGATCACCTCACGCACAACGTCAAGCAAGGTAACATGGACACCTGGGCTGGATTTTACGAACGGATCGGTAACTTTAAAGAGATTCGTTACTTTGATATTGAAGGCAAGCTGACCGGTCTTGTGAGCCGAGCGATGACCGCTCCGTGTGGCAAGATTCGTATCCCAATTAACGAATCGTCTGACGACAAATCGCAGATTGAAGAGTTTATTCGGGAGTACAACGGCGAAGGTATTCAACACATTGCCCTGAGCACCAACGACATCTACCAAACGGTGCAGACTCTGCGCGAACGCGGCATGGACTTTATGCCTACACCCGATACCTATTATGAAAAAGTGAATCAGCGTGTCGAGGGGCACAGTGAGGATCTCGCACGTCTGCGTGAGCTGCAAATTCTTATCGATGGCGCGCCGATGAAAGACGGCATACTGCTGCAAATTTTCACCCAGACGGTGATTGGCCCGGTGTTTTTTGAAATCATTCAACGTAAAGGCAATGAAGGATTCGGTGAAGGCAATTTCAAGGCGTTGTTTGAATCCATTGAAGAAGATCAAATTCGTCGCGGGGTACTGAGTGATGCGTAAATGGATCACCTTTCCGCATCGGGAGGGCGTCTGTTCTAAGCAAGCCCATGCGGATTTTCCTGAAGAGGCCATGTTTGAGCGAGAGGCCGGTCGCAGTGGATTTTTCGGTCCTGCCAGTCACTTTCATCATCGACACGCACCGACGGGATGGAGCGAGTGGAAAGGGGATCTTAAGCCACGCGCGTTCAACTTCAATCAGGTAGACTGCGCGCGTCAGCCCTCCCCTTGGCAAGTGCCGAAGCTGTTACACAATCGCCATTGTAAGGTTCGAGTCTGGCGCTGCGAGCAGTCGATGCGTCATTTGGTGCGCAACGCCGATGGTGACGACCTGCTGTTTATTCACCAAGGCAGTGGGGAGCTCTATTGCGACTACGGTCACTTGTCGGTTCGCGAAGGGGATTACGTGATGATTCCTCGCTCGACGTCTTGGCGCCTAGAGATCTCAGAACCCATGTTTGTGCTGATGATTGAAAACAGCGATGCCGCCTATTCGCTGCCTGAGAAAGGCATGGTTGGCAATCACGCGGTGTTTGATCCAGCGGTGCTCGATGTGCCCAGTATTGATGAGGCGTTTAAAGCGCAGTATTCAGAGCAAACCACAGAGGTGCACATCAAACGCCACGAACAGGTGAGTGTGGTGACCTATCCGTTCAACCCACTGGATGCGATTGGTTGGCATGGCGACTTATCTGTGGTGCGAGTCAACTGGCGTGATATTCGGCCGTTGATGTCACATCGTTATCACCTGCCACCATCGGCACACACCACCTTTGTTGGCGAAGGATTTGTTGTCTGTACGTTCGTGCCGCGCCCAATTGAAAGTGATCCCGGTGCGTTGAAAGTGCCGTTTTTTCATAACAATGATGACTATGATGAAGTGCTGTTCTACCACGCTGGAGATTTTTTTAGTCGTGACAACATCGAAGCCGGCATGGTGACCTTTCACCCCGCAGGGTTTACTCACGGGCCGCACCCCAAGGCGTTTCAAGCCGGTCAAGCCCATAAGAAAACCTTCACCGACGAAGTGGCGGTCATGATCGATACCCGACATGCGCTCGACATCGGTCAAGCGGCGAGTGAGGTGGAGAATATTGATTATGTCTACAGTTGGCGTCAGCCCACGGGCAAGGAGGAAGTATGAAACTCGCCAGTTTGAAAAATGGAACACGCGATGGTCGCCTTGTTGTAGTTAGCAAGGACTTAAGCCGTTATTTGGATGTCTCAGACATTGCGCTGACCTTGCAAGCCGCGCTCGATGATTGGTCCAGCGTGGCGCCACAGCTTGAGACTCAATATCAACGTTTGAACCTAGGCGAAGCCAAAGATTCGCTGGCGTTTTCGGCCGAGCAGTGTGAGTCTCCTTTGCCACGTGCGTATCAATGGGCCGACGGCTCTGCGTACGTCAACCACGTCGAATTGGTGCGCAAAGCACGCGGCGCGGAGATGCCGCCCAGTTTTTGGACCGATCCACTGATGTATCAAGGTGGGTCGGATCACTTTATTGGTCCCACCGATGACATCCCACTGGCGGATGAAGCTTGGGGTATCGACTTTGAAGGGGAAGTGGCCGTCATCACAGGTGATGTGCCGATGGGCGTCAGCGCTGAGGAGGCCAAATCTTCAATTCGGTTGTTAATGTTGGTCAATGACGTCTCTTTGCGCGGGTTAATCCCCAATGAGTTAGCGAAAGGCTTTGGCTTTTTTCAATCCAAACCGTCGTCGGTGTTTTCTCCGGTCGCGGTCACCCTGGATGAGCTAGGGGAAGCGTGGGATGGCGCAAAGGTGACGTTGCCGCTGCTAAGCCACTTCAATAACGAACCGTTTGGCTGCCCAAACGCTGGTGTGGACATGACCTTTGAGTTCCCTGAGCTTATCGCGCATGCGGCTGCAACACGCCCACTGGGCGCCGGAACCATTATTGGCTCAGGCACCGTCTCCAACAAGCAAGGCACGGATTACGGCACGTCTATTATGGAGGGAGGTGTTGGCTATTCCTGCATTGCCGAGCTGCGAATGATTGAAACTATCCGTGATGGTCAGCCTGCCACGTCTTTTATGCGTTTTGGCGATCGCATCAAAATAGAGATGCTCGATGAGCAGGGCGCATCGATCTTTGGCGCTATTGATCAGCAGGTTGTGCGCTATGAGTGAGCGGATTCTTTACGATTACTGGCGCTCCTCCGCGGCGTATCGAGTCCGAATTGCCCTCAACCTAAAAGGTTTGAGCTATCAGTCACGCCCGATTCATCTGGTCAAAGAGGGTGGTGAGCAGCACAGCGATGCGTATCAAGCGATCAATCCTGCGAAGTTAGTCCCTGTGCTGGTGGAGGGTGATAGACACATTCACCAGTCACTGGCGATTATTGAGTATCTTGATGAAACCTATCCACACTCAAGACTGATTCCTCCGTCAGGTGACGAGCGATATTGGGTCAAAGCCTTGGCCTTGGATATTGCCGCGGATCTTCATCCCATCAATAACTTGCGCGTGCTCCAGTACCTCACTTCGACATTGCACGTCAGCGAAGAGCAAAAACAGCAGTGGTATCGGCATTGGATTGAAGTCGCGTTTGAGGCGCTTGAGCCACGTATTAGCGAGCGCCGCGGCTGCTACTGTGTCGGGGATGAAGTGACCTTAGTGGACGTCTGCTTGGTGCCGCAGGTCTATAACGCACAGCGCTTTGACCTTGATATGCGGCGCTATCCCAACATTGCAGATGTGACGGTGTCACTCGGTAAGTTGGCGGCGTTTGCCCGCGCGCGACCTGAGTGTCAAGCCGATGCACCAGAGAACAGTTAAAACGCCAAGAAAGTAGAAAAGCAGAGACTAAAAAGCCACTCGTGGAGAGTGGCTTGTCGTCCTTGAGAGAAGCGCTGATAACTGTCTAACTCACAGTGAGTGTGATAGGCGCTCGCGTTGGCGCAGCTCGGCAAGATTGAATTGACGCACATCCAGTGTCGCGTATTCAAAACACTCTTTGCAAGAGTGGTGGTACTTGCCATCGACATAATCATGCTTGGTGAGTAGGCTAGGCTTTTTACACCAGTCACATACTCCTTCGATCGTAAACATCTCGTTCTCCCCATCTTACCCGAGTCTGTTTTTCTGGCTCAGGTTTATTGTCGGGCGGGATTATGACATACAGAACACGGTTAGGTTAATGATTTGTTATCGAAGTGGGATGGAGATCGATTGCGCGACGCCGAGTTTTAAACGCTTGGTGAAAACTTAAACAGGATGCGCTGAGCAAATGTAACTATTTGTTAACCTCTTTGATCAGAAGCTTGAGCGCACCGTTAAGACGCTTCATTTCCTCTTCGCTGCCTTTGAGATCCGGGTGATAAATCTTACTCAATTGCTTGTAACGTACTTTGATTTCACGCTCACTGGGCAATTGTGAGGGCTTAAAGCCAAACATTGCACTGGCTAAGTGAACCGGTGAAGGCGCCGCAGGTTTGCTCTGCGTTGGACGAGTGGGAGAAACCTTGCTCTGTCCTTGCAGCTTTTTAAATTCACGGTAGAGAGTTTCAAGCTGGCGCTTTTGCTGCTTGAGCAGGGCATCTTGCTCCTTAACTCTGGTTTGCATTTTAGAGGTTTGAGCATGACCTTGTTGCTCAGTCGCAGTGCGCTGGCGTACTAAACCTCTTTGCTTACGCCACAGCCAAATGCAAAGGCCACTTGTTAGCAGGCAAAGACCCATCAAGCCGAACAAAACACCATCGTGCTCTTGGCTGGCGTCGATGGTTTGGGCTTGAGGGCTGAGGGTGATGGATTCATCGTCAAAGGCAACGTCTAGTTGACTGATGGCCGCCACTTGCTTGGCTCTCCTGGCGTTAAATTGTGCTTCTAAGACGCGGTGGTATCCGTTTTCGGCGTCACTTTGTAAGCTTGGGTCAGTGGCATTTTGCGCAGCGAGTTGAAACCACACCTTTGCAAGATCAAGGTTGTCGGGTTGTACTGACAGTTGCTCATAGACTCGGCCAAGTTGCAGCTGAGCTTGAGCGTCATCGGCCAATGCCAATTTCGTAAGCCAGAAGAGTGCTTTTTCTAGGTCGGGTCTGACGCTGTTCTTGTCAAGCGACAAGCTGGCCAATTCAAACGCAGCTTGACGGTTACCCCCTTGCGCCGATGTTTCGAGCCAATAGAAGGCATCATCGATCGTTTGTTGAGCGGGGTTTTCTTGTGCAAGGTAAGTGCTGGCGAGTTGGAACTGAGCGTGAACATTGTTCGCTTGGGCCTGCTGCTGAAGCTCTTCCAGCGTATTGGCCCAGAGTGGGGTGCTCAGAATAAGGAAAAGTAAAGCCGCAAATCGAGTCAAAAACAACGTCCGTTTGGTAAAGTTGACCAGTGATACCTTTAATTATACTCAGCCGCGCAAAGATGTGTATGTATCTTAACCAAGTTGGTAAGTGCGCGGCGTCGCTTTTCTCTAATGCCGTTGCCGATTTAGCGTTAAAGAATCGGGCTAGCGGACTCTTGGGTTAACGCAGTAGCTTTGGCGCTTGTCCACCGTCGATCGGGCGATTGACCGATACGGTTCGGCCTTTCTTAAGACCCACTTCGTAATCTTCTGTGATGTTTTTCATCGCTTCACGTAACTGCTGCTTGAAGGTTTCACGATCGATGTTTTGAAACTCTTTATCGATGTAGTCATCGATTTTTTTCGCAGACTCTTCATCTGGGGAGATGATCGGCAGTTTTTCCAGCGCACCTTCCACCCATCCAGACAAAAACGAGTTTACGCGGCGAGTGACTTCGGCATTGGATGTCCCGGTGCCTGCAAAACTGTTTCTGAAACGACCAGTCTGTTCGTTCATTTCGCGGTATACGATGTCAAAAGCGAACGCGGCGAAGATGGCGCGATCCGCTTCGCCAATAAACTCCACGCGTTTTAAACCCTTATGGTTTAACAGCACTGCCTCAACGCCGAATTTGGTGTTGATACCCCGGATGATGCGCAGCAGATTTGAGCTGACATTGGCAGGGAGTAAGTGTGTCGATTGGGTTTTGCCCATCTTGATGAACTCGATATCGTCTTTGTCGAGACCATATTTGAGCATCAAGCGATGTGCCATCTTGATGGCATTGGCGGCTTCGTTAACGTTGGCTGAGTTTCCGAGCTCCAGACACTTCGCTATTTTTTTGAGGGCTTTTTGTTTATCCATCGACAGCTAAGGGGTACCTAATTTAACAAAGTCGGCTATTTTACCGTGTTCTGTCATAAAACGGAAATGGTGATGTAGAAAAACGCCACCGAAAAGTCGATGGCGTTTGAAGGGGGTAAAAACCGCTGGCTGAAAAGGTCGCGGATTAGATACCTAGTTCGGCGAAGATGTCATCGGCATCGTCATTTTTATCGGCCGATTTTTTCTCTTTGTTCTGCATCTCTTGGCGCGCTTTCTCTAGGATGCTGTCTGGCGTTTCATCTTCGTCGTGGCTTTCAAATTCTTCGAGCTGAATAAACTCAGTCTTATCCATCGCCAACTCTAAGTAGAAGATGTTGCCTTTCTCGGTCGAGAAGGTCACACGTCGCGCTTGAGGGCGATCAAGGTTGGTATCGACCGACAGAATCACCTGTTTGTTGAGTGACAGCATTTTAGGTTGGTTCTGTGTGATGTGAGTTTGCAGATCTTTGCGCACTTGGTTGGTGAACGCACCGACGAGCTGGTTCATTAGCTCACCCAGCACATCGGCCACTTCGTCGGAGGTGTGAGTGACGGCGAGCTCTTCTTCCGGCATCCCCATATTGCGCATGTAGTTGGTGTATACCTCAAGCGCGGCCTTGGCCGTAAAGTTGATCACCACTAACCCTGAAAAACCACCATCAAAGAGGACGAAACAACCGAAGTCCGGTTTTAGGCTGGTCTTGGTGATTTTCTGCACCATGGCAGAGTAGGTAATTTGAGAGCTGGTCGCAGAGGTCATAACGCCAGAAACGGACTGGCATAACTTAAGGAGAATGTCTTCTGTCGTGATGATTTTGTTTTTCTTCATTGATGAATCGCTCATAAAAGCACTTTAAATCAAGTCCATGATTTCTAAGTGTGGGAAAGAATTGCGAGAAGTTCCAATTTGACACTGCATTTCTGTTTTGATCACCCTTTTAAATGTTGTAAAGTGACCTAACTCAAATTATAACCCGAATGTATCGAACCCAATGCTGATAGGATCAGCGCAGTAGGGGCAGGAAGCAAATGTTACCAAGATTACACTCTCAACCAGATGTCGATCCCGTCGTCCTCGGTTTTCTTGATGAATTAAAACTCGCCGGTTTCAGTGGCGATATCGAAAGCCAATACTCAAGTCGCCTCGCTGTCGCCACAGACAACAGCGTCTATCAGCAACTACCGCAAGCCGTTATCCACCCGAAATCGACGCAAGATGTTGCGCTGATTGGTCAACTCGGCAGCAAAGCCGCCTATGAACGTGTCACCTTTTCACCGCGTGGTGGCGGTACCGGAACCAATGGTCAATCGCTGACGAAAGGCATCGTGGTCGATTTGTCGCGCTACATGAATAAGATTCTCGAAATCAACTCCGAAGAGGGGTGGGTGCGAGTGCAAACCGGCGTGATTAAAGATCAGCTCAATGATGCGGTGCGCCCATACGGCTACTTCTTTTCGCCAGATCTTTCCACCAGTAACCGCGCAACCTTGGGTGGCATGATCAATACCGATGCCTCGGGGCAAGGGTCACTCAAATACGGTAAAACCTCTGATCATGTCCTGTCATTGCAAGCGGTGTTTGCCGATGGGTCGATTCTTGAGTCGGACCTATCTCATGGGCTACCAAAAGAGGGCGAGTACGCGCATCAAGCGTTAACGGTCACTGAGCAAGTGTGCCGCGACAAACGCGCGCAGATTAACGCTAAATTCCCGCCGCTTAACCGCTTCTTAACGGGGTACGATTTAAAAAATGCGTTTGATGAAGCAAACGATACCTTTGATATTACCCGTGTACTGTGCGGCGCAGAAGGCTCGCTCGCTTTCATCACCGAAGCCAAGCTCAATCTCACGCCAATTCCTAAAGCGCGTACCCTAGTTAACGTAAAATACGACACGTTTGATTCTGCCTTGCGCAATGCGCCTTTTATGGTTGAAGCCAAAGCGCTCTCCGTTGAGACGGTGGACTCTAAAGTGCTCAACTTAGCCAAAGAAGACATTGTTTGGCATACCGTCAGCGATCTGTTAGCCGATGTCCCGGGCAAAGAGATGCAGGGCATCAACATGGTGGAGTTCGCCGGGCAAGATGAGCAGGAAGTCGCACAACAAGTGAGTGACTTAACCGCCCGTCTAGAAGAGATGCTCGCAGCGGGTGAAGCTGGGATCATTGGCTACCAAGTGTGTGATGATTTGGCGAGTATTGGCCGTATTTACAATATGCGTAAAAAAGCGGTGGGCTTGCTCGGCGCGGCGAAAGGACGCGCAAAGCCGGTCGCGTTTGCCGAAGATACATGTGTGCCACCAGAAAACTTGGCCGATTTTATCTCAGAGTTTCGCCAACTGTTGGATGACAAACAGCTGAATTACGGCATGTTTGGCCACGTGGATGCGGGGGTATTGCATGTGCGTCCTGCGTTGGACTTGTGCGATCCGAAACAAGAAGCGCTGATGCACCAGATCTCCGATGAGGTGGTGAAGCTTGTGGCCAAATACGGCGGTCTTATGTGGGGCGAGCATGGCAAAGGCTTCCGCTCTGAATACGGTCCGGAGTTCTTCGGTCAAGAGCTCTTTACTGAGCTGCGCCGTGTTAAAGCCGCCTTTGACCCACACAACAAAATGAACCCTGGCAAAATTTGTACGCCGCTCGATAGCCAAGAATCTTTGGTCAAAGTGACCGATACTAAACGCGGCTACTACGATCGCCAAATCGATGTACAAGTGCGAGACAGCTTTAAGCAAGCGATGGAGTGTAACGGCAACGGTCTCTGTTTTAACTACGACACCGCTTCGCCAATGTGCCCGTCGATGAAGGTGACTGCCGATCGCCGTCACTCGCCAAAAGGCCGCGCAGGGATAGTGCGAGAGTGGTTGCGCCAGTTAAGCGAGCAAAACATTGATGTGCTCGATCTAGAAAAGCAGACGCTAGAGCGCACGCCAAGCATCAAGACCATGATTGACCGTGTTCGCAATACGCTCAACAAGCGTCACGAATACGATTTCTCTCACGAGGTGTTTGAGGCGATGAGTGGCTGTTTGGCCTGTAAAGCGTGTGCGAGCCAATGTCCGATTAAAGTCGATGTGCCGAGCTTCCGCTCGCGCTTTTTAAACATCTACTACTCACGTTATCAGCGTCCAGCGAAAGATTATCTGGTGGCGAACATTGAAACCATGCTGCCTTTGATGGCTAAAGCGCCTAAGTTGGTCAACGGCGTACTAAGCCAAAAGTGGGTACAAGAGATGACGGCAGCCACCGTCGGTTATGTCGATGCGCCTTTGCTCTCAACACCGACGCTGAAATCGCGCTTATCCGCGCTTAAGCCGTTTAATCTTCAAGAGCTTGCAGCGCTCTCTGCGGATGACAAGAAAAATCACGTCGTGATCGTGCAAGACCCATTCACCAGCTACTACGATGCGCAAGTTGTGGAAGATTTTGCCAAGTTAGTACAAAAGCTCGGTAAAACGCCGATTTTGCTGCCGTTTAAGCCCAATGGCAAAGCGCAGCATATCAAAGGATTTTTGAAGCAGTTTGCCTCAAGCGCGAAAAACACCGCTGCCTTCTTAGAGCAAGTGGCCGATGTCGGCGTATCTTTAGTCGGCGTCGATCCGGCGTTGGTTCTTTGTTACCGCGATGAATATAAAGAGGTACTTGGCGAGGCGCGCGGCGATTTTGAGGTGCTGACCGTGCATGAGTGGCTCTATCCGAAATTGCCAGAGTTTGACGTCAACAACTCAACCCGTGATTCCGCCAATAATGACGAACCTTGGTATCTGTTTGCGCACTGCACCGAGAAAACCAAGATGCCAAACGCTGAGAAAGAGTGGGGCGCCATCTTTACTCATTTCGGCGCCAAGCTAAATACCGTGCCAGTAGGCTGCTGCGGTATGGCGGGGACGTTCGGTCACGAGGTGGATAAGCTCACCATGTCGAAAGACATTTACCAACTGAGCTGGAAGCCCAACTTAGACGCCCTGCCTAAAGAGCGCTGTTTGATCACCGGTTACTCATGCCGCAGTCAGGTCAAACGCTTTGAATCACAGGTGACTCAGCACCCGTTACAGGCGCTGTTGCAAATCGTATAAACTGATCTCACGCTAGGTCACGCTCTCAATAGCCCAGAACACGCATCTGGGCTATTTTTATCATATCGGCGGGTAATAACACTGCCCAAAACACAAATCAGTGGAGAACCAAGATGCAAAAGCTCGAACTTAAGATCCCGCCCGTCGCGGTATTTATTGCGATGTTTGTCGTGATTGCTAAAGTCGCTCAGCTCTTCCCAACGTTGCGCTTTCCACTGCCGTTTGGCTTTACCGTGTTTGCGATCTGTTTTGTTTGCGCGGGCTACGTAGGGATCACAGGCATCATCGCTTTCAAACGCGCCAAAACTACCGTACATCCACAAAAGCCCCACGAAACATCGCAAATGGTCGTGAAGGGCATTTACAGCATCACGCGCAACCCGATGTACTTAGGCTTATTCCTTCTACTGTTCGGCTTTGCCTACTGGCAACAAAACCTGCTCTCCATCCTGCTATCGTTCGGTTTTGTCCTCTACATCAATCGTTTCCAAATCGAACCCGAAGAGCGCGCTTTAGAGCAACGTTTTGGGCAAGCGTTTATTGATTACAAGCAGAGCGTGCGCCGGTGGATTTAGTGGTAAGGCGATTGGGGTTATGAATATTTGGTGGTATTAGAAGTGCTTATTGGGTGCGTCATAAATTCCCTGAGATGTGTTTGAGTCAACGTGAGAATATAGATTCTCAGTTATTTTTGACATGTAAAAATTAAAATCTGACCTAGTTATTTAGAAACTCTAACTAAGGTTAAGAACTAATGGTAGCACCTGTGGTTCAGTTTGTTGCTTAGCAGCCTGAGTATGCTGAATCATATGCATGACCTAAGTCAGAACCATATGTAAGTAGGCTACCAACGAACTGACCAGTACCTGAATTTGTGCATGAAGTTTTCTTGGCCTCGCTGTAAGACATTTCGGCTATAGAATTACAGTTTTGAGCCGAGATCGCGTTGGTTCCACTATTTATTCTATTGTTCCATTCTTGCTCGGCAAATATATACGTTCTCTTGTCACCTGTAAATTTAGCTGAACCGTAAGAAGAACATAGTTCAATATCATCAGCTTTGATTGCATCTTCTCGGCTAGAAAGTGTTTGGTATGAATGAGTGACACAGCCGGACAATAAACCAACTAGAACTATCGATAGTGTGATATTTTTCATTACCTATACCTTTACGTTAATTGGACATAGTTGGGTTAACTTAACCGTTTTTGTATAAGTTTTTCCCAGGTATTTGTAGTAACACTCTTTCCAGCTACTTTTTCTAGCTTCACCTACCTTGTGTGCGGTTGCTGCTGTAACTGTAGTTGACATAGCCAACAATCCAATAAAGATAAGTGATTTGATTTTCACGACATACTCCAATCCTGTGTTTTTAGAGCTTGTACTATAATGAAGGTGCAGCGTGCATATGGAATATTGCTTATTCCAATTACGTAGTTAATGGTAAGTTGAGAGATTACTTGAAACTAAGTAATTGCAGTGGATTAGTGATTATGGCCAGCCTCACTTAGGTAGGCTGTATAGTTGAAGTACTAGAAGTAATACAAAAAGCCGTAGTTGTTTATGCTCCGCAACAGGGAAATGTCCAAAAATTTTTTCAAATAAAATCAGTATATTTAATTGTGCTCGCCGTGCCTAAAACAACGCCCCACTGATGTGAGGCGTTTTTATCAATCTTAATAGTATCAGCCCGATTAGGCTGCAACGCTAACTTGAGAAAGAAACGTGTCCTTACGTTCGTTGAAGCGATTCACCAAGTCATCGATGTCGGCTTGGTTGTATGGCTTCAGACCGCTGGCCACCATGCGCTTGACACCTTTGCCGACAATTTCGCCATCTTCTTTAAAATCAAAGTTGAGCGTCACAACGCCGCGTTTACCTTCAACATCAAAGGTAGCACCGGCAAAGCTGACTTCTGGGTGGGTCAGATCTAGGCGGGTAAATTCCACTTCCATGCTTTCGTAAATCACCAAAGGACGCTGGCAGTTGATCATCATCTGCTGCTCTTCCATCAGAGGCACCATGATGTGAGGGAAGTTCATGCCGGAGAACTGTACGTAGTTTGTCACAACGTGCTCAATGAACGCGGGATCGTGGCTCACTGCACCTTCACGGTTCATGTGCAAGTACTCTTTACCGTTGGCATCAACCACCGCGGCTTCTTTGCTGCATTTGTTCTCAATGTGCAGGGCAATGCCATCATTCACCATACCTGAGAAGTCAAAACGCATCTTCTGACTGACGCCCTCTTTTTGTAGCAGCACAGCAAATAATAGATCACCGGGTACACAGAAGCGCTTGTTGTCTTCATCGTGAATAGGGTTGTAGTCACCGGCCACTTTTTTGGCGAAATGACTGGCCTGAAGGCGAGTGAATTGGAATTGCTTGTCGTTGCTAGAAAAATAAGGAGTTAAAAACATAATGTACGCTACTTAGCCAAAACTGCCGTGATTATATATGACGATTTGATTTCAATGGTCGATCCAGTTGAATTTTCACCAAACCATGACACGTTTTGAGATGGGCCTAGAACGCAGGTGGCGTTCTAGGCATTATGTTTGAGCGTAGAGGGTTAGATACTCGGCAGGATCTTTTGTGGCATCAGATGATTATGAACGGCCATTTTGAGCAAGCTATTGGCTTTTTCAATATCAGGGGCGAAGTAGCGATCTTTGTCGTAGAAGCTGACTTTCTCGCGCAAGATTTGCTTAGCCTCTTCAATACGTGGGGAAGAGGAGAGCGGGGCACGGAAATCGATCCCTTGCGCGGCAGATAGATACTCAACGGCCAAGATACCGCGGGTATTTTCGGCCATGTCTCGAAGGCGGCGGCCGGCGAATGTCGCCATCGACACGTGATCTTCCTGGTTCGCTGAGGTTGGCAAGCTGTCCACCGAGGCTGGGTGAGCCAAGGTTTTGTTTTCGCTTGCCAGTGCCGCAGAGGTGACTTGAGCAATCATAAAGCCCGAGTTAACGCCGCCGTTGTCGACCAAAAATGGCGGCAGTTTGCTGAGCGCGCTGTCAATAAGTAGTGCCATGCGACGCTCTGAAAGGCTGCCAATTTCGGCAATGGCGAGCGCCAAGTTATCTGCGGCCATCGCCACCGGCTCGGCGTGAAAGTTACCGCCTGAGATGATGTCGCCGTCGTCAGCAAACACCAAGGGGTTGTCTGACACGGAGTTGGCCTCGACCTGCAACACATCGGCCGCGTTACGAATCTGCTGCAAACACGCGCCCATGACCTGAGGCTGGCAGCGCAGGGAGTAGGGGTCTTGCACCTTTTCGCAGCCATTGTGTGATTCACCGATTTCACTACTGTTATCAAGCAGGTGACGATACGCCGCAGCGGCGTCCATCTGCCCGCGATGACCCCGCACACGATGAATACGCGGATCAAATGGACGACGACTGCCAAGCGCGGCTTCCACTGACATCGCACCGCACACGGTTGCTGAAGCAAACAGATCTTCAGCTGCAAACAGACCTTCTAACGCGAAGGCGGTGGAGGCTTGCGTGCCGTTGAGCAGAGCAAGGCCCTCTTTTGGCGCTAAGGTGATCGGTTTTAGACCCGCAATCGTCAGGGCTTCAAGACCCGAAATGATCTTACCGTTGTGACGCGCTTGTCCTTCACCAAGCAGCACGGTGCTCATGTGAGCCAGCGGCGCTAAATCACCCGAGGCGCCAACGGAGCCTTTTTGCGGCACACAAGGGTAAACTTGCGCGTTGACCAGCTCGATCAGCGCTTGGATGACACTTAGACGAATCCCTGAGTAGCCACGGGCTAAACTATTGATTTTGAGCACCATCATCAAGCGTACGGTTTCATCTGCCATCAGCTCACCTATGCCGGCAGCGTGTGACAGTACAATGCTCTTTTGCAAGGTTTCTAAATCTTCAGGCGCAATACGCGTGTTGGCCAGTAAGCCAAAACCGGTGTTGATGCCATAGACGGTGCGATTTTCGGCGATCACCTGTTCCACCACCTGCGTACTCTCTTCAATGGCAGGGATGGCGCTGTCGTCCAGTGAAAGGTTAACTGGGCTGCGACTGATGTGGCGCAATTGATGTAAGCTGAGCTGTCCCGGCTTTAACAGTAAGTTGAGCATGTTCATATTCCTTCTCTTGCGCGGGTTATTTTATCTTTTTCAGTTCTTCATTGAGCATAGGAAGATCTAATCCTTGCTCTGCGGCGCATTTTTTCGCGATATCGTAGCCTGCATCCGCATGGCGCATCACCCCTGTTGCAGGGTCATTGTGCAGGACACGTGCAATTCGCTCGCTGGCATCTTGGCTGCCATCACAGCAAATGACCATACCCGAGTGTTGTGAAAAGCCCATACCGACACCGCCGCCATGATGCAGCGACACCCAAGTGGCGCCGCCTGCGGTATTGAGCAGCGCATTCAATAGGGGCCAATCTGAGACGGCGTCAGAGCCATCCATCATGCCTTCTGTTTCACGGTTCGGGCTGGCCACCGAGCCAGAATCAAGGTGATCGCGGCCAATCACAATCGGTGCTTTGAGTTCGCCATTTTTGACCATTTCATTGAATGCTTGGCCAAGACGCTCGCGATCTTTAAGGCCCACCCAACAAATTCGTGCTGGTAAACCTTGGAATTGAATGCGCTCGCGCGCCATATCGAGCCAATGATGCAGATGTGGGTTGTCGGGGATTAGCTCTTTCACTTTTTGGTCGGTTTTGTAGATATCTTCCGGGTCGCCAGAGAGCGCCGCCCAGCGAAATGGCCCAATCCCTTCGCAGAACAGTGGGCGAATATAGGCAGGGACGAAGCCAGGGAAATCAAACGCATTTTCGACGCCCTCTTCAAGCGCCATTTGGCGGATGTTGTTGCCGTAATCTAGGGTAGCGGCGCCGCGCGATTGCAAATCGAGCATCGCTTGTACTTGGCGCGCCATGGATTGCTTGGCTGCTTTCACCACGGCGGCTTCATCTTGTGAGCGCATTGTCGCAGCGTGTGCCATCGTCCATCCAGAGGGCAAGTAGCCATTCAGCGGATCGTGCGCCGAGGTTTGATCGGTGACGACATCCGGTGTAATACCGCGCTCGACCAACTTAGGGAAAATATCAGCAGCGTTGCCCAGTAAGCCTACAGAAATCGGCGTGGTGGCGTCACCGATCATTGCTAGTGCTTCATCGAGCGAGGTCGCTTTTTTATCGACGTAGCCCGTACGCAGACGGTAATCGATTCGCGACTCATCACATTCAACGGCGATCATCGAAAAACCCGCCATCGTCGCGGCTAACGGCTGCGCGCCGCCCATGCCGCCTAAGCCTCCGGTAAGCACCCAACGGCCACTGGCATCACCAGAGAAGTGTTGTTTGGCTACCGCGACAAAGGTTTCATAGGTGCCTTGGACGATCCCTTGCGAGCCGATGTAAATCCAACTGCCCGCCGTCATTTGACCGTACATCATCAGCCCTTGCTTATCGAGCTCATTAAAGTGCTCCCAGTTGGCCCAATGGGGAACGAGATTTGAGTTAGCGATCAGTACCCGTGGCGCATTTTTATGAGTAGGGAACACACCAACAGGCTTGCCCGATTGCACCACTAGGGTTTGGTCTTCTTCAAGGCGCTCCAGCACCTCGACGATTTTGTCATAGCACGCCCAATCGCGCGCCGCGCGCCCAATACCGCCATACACGACGAGCGCGTGTGGGTGCTCGGCCACATCGGGGTCTAGATTGTTCATCAACATACGCAGTGGCGCTTCGGTGAGCCAAGACTTCGCGCGCAAGGTTGTGCCATGTGGCGCGCGAATGGTACGCGCCGTATCGAGGCGCGGGTTGTGGTGCTTGGTCGTTTGACTCATTGGGGGAACTCCTTGTTCGGTTGTTTAGTCTGGCTTGGTGTGTTCACCATGGCCTTAGCTATGTCCCAGCATAAGCGGGCAGCGAATCGCGCCGTTTGCTGGTCGATGTCAAATTTAGGGTTGTATTCGGCAATGTCGGCTAGACGCAGCTTTTCAGGCTGAGCAAGACAGAGCTGTAAAAGTGGCGATAAGGTATCAAGGCTCACGCCCCGAGCGGCCGGTGCGCTCACGCCCGGTACCGTGGCAGCAGGAAAGACATCCAGATCGATAGTGAGATAGAGGTGATCGCACTGCTCAATAAATTGGCGCAGCTGCTCGATTGAGGTTTTAAGTGAGTAAGGCGCGAGCTCGGTGTCTTCGATGTACAAGACGCCCAGTTCATCCGCGCGTTGAAACAGCGCGGCGGTGTTGCTTGCGCGGCTTACGCCAATGCACGTGTAGTGAAACGGCCACTGATGCGCTTGGCAGTAGCGAGCAATTTGATGAAATGGTGTGCCTGAGCTCGGTTGCGTGCCTTGGGTATCAAAGGTGCGCAAATCAAAATGGGCGTCAAAATTGATGATGCCTATCTTTGGTGCGATCTGCTGCTGTTGAGCTTCGCCTTGAGTCGTTGTTGCAGGCGACGTTTTATCCAAGTGGCGCTGAAGAAAGCTCGCTAACCCCTGAAAAGAGGCCCACGCCACTTCATGCCCACCACCTAAGGTGATCACTTTGCTGTGCTCAAGTGCGAGTGCAATGTGCTGCGCGCATTCATGTTGCGCTGCCTCAAGCTGACCTTGGGTGCAGGTGACATTTCCTAAGTCCAGCCAACGGCTAGATTCATGCCACGCGAGGTTTGCCAATGCTTGGCGAATCGCATCTGGCCCATTGGCGGCGCCGACTCGTCCTTTATTACGCGCCACGCCTTCATCACAGGCAAAACCCAATAGAGCAATGGCATCTTGAGTGTGCTCACTGAGCGCGTCGCTAGTGGTAGAGGTGACGACATGATACATGCGCTGACCCAGTGCGCCATCTTCTTTGTCATCGCGCCCTTGCCAGTGAAAAGGTGACTGAGGTTGATTAGGCATGATTGAGCTCTCCCAATACAACACGTGCGGTTAAACGCGGCATACCTTGCTGGTAGCTAAGATCTGCTGGGTGGGCGATGTCCCAAATCGCAAGATCAGCGTCAAAGCCCGTTGCTATCTGCCCGCGTGTCTGTCCATAGCCCAGCGCTTTCGCGGCGTGGCAGGTGACACCGCGCAGCGCTTCTTGCGGCGTTAAGCCAAAAAAGGTGCACGCCATGTTCATCATCATGGTCAAGTCTGCAAACGGCGAGGTGCCCGGGTTGAAGTCTGTCGCGAGCGCCATAGGGACGCCGGCTTGGCGCAAGGAGTCTATCGGTGGGCGCTGCGTCTCCTTTAAAAAGTAAAACGCGCCAGGTAGCAAGGTGGCAACAGTGCCTGATTGAGCAAGCGCATTCACGCCGGTCTCATCCAGGTACTCAATATGATCCGCTGAGAGCCCAGAGTAATTGGCCGTTAACGCACTGCCGCCAAGGTTCGACAGTTGCTCAGTATGCCCTTTAATCGCGAGCCCATACGTGTTTGCACATTGGAAGACACGCTCGGTTTGTGCCAGTGAAAAGCCGATGGATTCACAGAAGACATCTACACTAGTGGCAAGCTGCTCGTCAGCCACGGCAGGAATGATCGCTTGGCAAATATAATCAACGTAATCGTCGGTGCGCCCTTGGTATTCTGGTGGCACCGCATGGGCGGCAAGCAGGGTAGGCGTCACGCGCACCTTACGGTGCTGCTCTAGTGCTTTGGCCGCGCGTAACATTTTCAGCTCATCGGCGAGTGTCAGGCCATAACCGGATTTGATTTCCACTGAGGTGACACCAGTGCGCAGCAGTCCATCCAAACGAGGCAGCGCGAGTTCAGTGAGCGTCTGTTCGCTCGCCTCTCGAGTGGCTTTCACGGTTGCGAGAATTCCGCCGCCTTGCTCCGCGATGGTTTGATAACTGGCACCGCACAATCGCATTTCAAATTCGTGTGCTCGGCTACCCGCATGAATCAGATGGGTATGGCAATCAATCAACCCCGGTGTCACCAGTTGGCCTTGGCAATCATAGCGTTCGGGCTGCGGTTGGATGTCGCCGACAAAGGCGATTTTACCTTGCACAATACCGATACTGGTCGGCGCGCTGACTTGATAGCCGCTCTCGCCCTCACACATGGTGACGAGCCGAGCATTGCAGAGCACCAAGTCGTAGTGGGGTAGCTCAGAGGAGAACATTCGATAGACTCTTAGATTTAAATGTATATACAAATAATGAGTCTTGAGTAGTCAAATGATCAAGTGTGATGTTATGAAAATGTGATCACCAGACCAATTTCAAACGGTCAGAAGGTCACTTTGGAACTGAGTTTGTAACGCGTACCGGGGTGATAAAGTAACGCGGTACTGACCAGTTTATCTTGGCTCCAGGTACGGCGATTGAGCAGCAAACAGGGCTCGTTCGCCGCCAACTTTAATGCGCTGCGGACTTTATCATCTGCCACGATCGCTTCCACTGTGTGTTCAATCGCACTGAGCGGGCAGTGCTGAGAAAGGTACTGGTTGGGCGTTAAGGTGGTGAAGTCTTGCGAGAGATAGTCGGGCGCGTACGCTTCGTTGACCCAACGCAGTTCGTATTGAATGGGGGAGTTGTCCTCAAAGTGAATGATTTCACTGTAAAACACCTTGGTATCGAGCATCACCCCCAGCTTGGTCGCAATCACGCCATCGGCCAATAACTCGACCTGCTTAATCACTTTACTGGAGTAGGCTTTACCTCGCTGCGCGACCTCTTCTGCGATATTGCGAATATCAAGCAGCGGTGACTCCGCTTTCTCATCTGGCGCGCAAACAAACGTGCCCAATCGAGGTCGGCGCTGAAGTTTGCCCTCAGCAACCAGATCGCGAATCGCTTTGTTGACCGTCATACGGCTGACATTGAACTGCTTGGTTAACTCAAGCTCGGTGGTGATTTGGTGACCGACCGGCCAATGACCCGAGCTGATCTGTTGTTCGATGTAGTGTTTGATTTGCAGGTATAACGGTGATTGACTCATAAGCTCACTGATTTCAGAGGAACGCGCTATCGATTATTGACTATACAAAAGGGTAACCGATTGGCTGAATGCGTCAAGCAGGAGTGAGCAAGTTGTGAGGCAAACAGGGTGTTGACCCTTGTTTGCCCATTAATGAGGAGAGCTGAACTTAATTAGGCAGCGCTAAGATGCGTGGTGAGGTAGGGGTGCCAAGCGTCTTGATACAGCGCTTTAGAGAGCTTGCGCATTTTATCGACCTTGGCCGTTTCAATGTCATTAAGCGGGCGCGATTCTGCGGCGGCTTGACGCTCAATCAGCTGAATTTGCTCATAAATATCGTGCTCTGCGCCATTTTTGACATCCGCAATGGCTTTGAGGTGCAGTTGCACCTCGGCAACCAGTTGAGTTTTGGGCAGTTGAACCAGTATATTCAAGTCACGATAGCCTGATGCTTGCGGGCTCTTAAAACGGTTTTTCACTTTGACTACCGTAGTTTCGCGCGCTAATGCTTCATAGGCGGACATCAAGCCATCAATATCGTGCGCTACGATTGTAGCTCTGGCAAGGTCGGTGATGCGATCCACTTGGCCGTCGAGCTCATGGGCAATTTTCTCTTGTGCTCGCTGGCTTGATTTTACGCCAGCAAAGTAAGCGTCGGTGGAGGTCAACAGTGCGGTACTTTTACATAAGGTTTCGAGCTCCGCTTGCGCTTGGTGCGCTTTGCTGTAGAGCACGTCAAAATCTGAATAGGGTTGAGTGGGTGAGGCGTCGGTTGATTTAATGCCGTACAAACCGCTCAAGTTGTGTTTAAACGCTTTAGGGCTGACTTGGTTTTGCTTAGTACTGGGTCCTTCATCTCGGTCAGGGGCCATAGGGATGGCGGCAAACGCCGGGGCGCGGCTGAGCATTAACAGCATCAGTGCAGTGGTACGCAAGAATACGCTCATTCACTCTCCTTAGAATCGTAGTCGCTTAGAAAATGGAGGAAAAAGGAACCGCTAAGTGCTACGTGTCTGATTAAGATCTTGGGATGGAAATGGCCTTTCCAAGGTCCGCTGTTCGATAAACGTTTGAATTATGATGTTGGTCTCAATTTCATTAACTTACCTTGGTTGGATTGCGCGTTTTTGCTTAAGTTCATCCGCAAGTTGTAACCAATTATGACCAGATTCTATCGCCGAATGCCTTATCCCACCTACCACGAAGGCTGACTTTCCGTTAGGCTATGGCACGTCAGTCATCGAAAGAGAAAGAGAATGAAAGATCCTGAGTTTTGGCATGCCAAATGGGCATCCAATGAGATTGGTTTCCACTTGGAAGACGTGAATCCATTGCTGATTCAATACTGGCCAGCGACCAACCCCAGCGCAGATGAAAACGTATTTGTGCCGTTGTGTGGTAAATCAGAAGATTTGGTATGGCTTGCGACCAAGCACAGTGATGTGCAAGGGGTGGAGCTGAGTAACATAGCGGTGCGCGCCTTTTTCGCTGAGCATTTTTATACGCCGTTGGTGATCCCTCTCAACGGTCAGCATGAGCTGTTTCAATTCGATGAGCTCTCTATTTACACCGGAGACGTCTTTACCGCGCCCGTCAAACCGGTCGATTTGGTCTATGACCGCGCAGCCTTAGTGGCGCTGCCTGAAGAGATGCGTGTCGACTATGTGGCAAGAATTCAGTCGTTACTCAAACCCGGTGGGCGGATTTTACTCGTTACCTTAGATTATCCTCAATCAGAGATGGCGGGGCCCCCATTTAGTGTTGCCGAGCAGGAAGTTCGTGCCCTGTTTGAGGGGTATCAAGTGACTAAGCTCTATCGAGATGATGCCGACGAGCGCCATCCAAAAATTGCGAAGCGCGGTTTGTCACGCTTTGCCGAAGAGGTCTATTTGATTCAGGCGCCATCATGAGGCGACGATCGGAACTCTGACAATCGGCGAAAATAAAAAACTCTGGCCATTACGGACCAGAGTTTTTTATTACTTAAATAGAGGGAGGCGTGAACCTATCAGTAAATCACCTTGATCTTACTGGCCGCTTCGACGGCGCTCTCGATGGCTTGCTCAATGGTGTCACGGCGTGTAATCGCAACGCCAAGACGGCGGCGACCGTTGATATCAGGTTTACCGAATAAACGCAGCTGGGTTTGAGGCGCGCTGAGTGCCTGTTGCATGCCTTCAAAACGGATGTCTTGTGAGGTGCCTTGACCTAACACGACGGCAGACGCGGCAGGGCCGTATTGAGTAATGCTGCTGATTGGCATGCCGGTAAACGCGCGGACATGCAGTGCGAACTCTGAACTGTCTTGTGACATCAAAGTGACCAAGCCGGTATCGTGTGGGCGCGGCGAAACTTCATTAAAAATCACCGTGTCGCCTTTGATAAAGAGTTCGACACCAAAAATGCCGTAGCCGCCTAATGCATCGACAACGCTTTGCGCCGCATGCTGCGCTGCTTTTAACGCCTTATCCGACATGATTTGTGGCTGCCAAGACTCACGGTAATCGCCATCTTCTTGGCGATGACCAATAGGGGCACAGAAATGAACGCCGTCAACGGCGCGTACCGTCAGTAGGGTGATTTCGTAATCAAAATCAATAAAGCCTTCAACAATCACGCGACCTGCGCCAGTGCGGCCGCCATCTTGAGCGTATGCCCAGGCTTTTTCGATGTCTGCATCTGTCTTAATGACGCTTTGTCCTTTACCCGATGAGCTCATCACAGGCTTGCACACGCATGGCAGACCGACCGCCTCAATCGCTGCGGTGAATTCGTCATAGTTGTCGGCAAATCGGTATGGAGAGGTGGTCAAAGAGAGCGTTTCTGCGGCTAAGCGGCGAATGCCCTCGCGGTTCATAGTCAACTGTGTGGCTTTCGCACTCGGCACGACATTCAGACCACGCGCTTCAAGCTCCACAAGCTTGTCGGTTGCGATCGCTTCAATTTCTGGCACGACATAGTGAGGCTGCTCTTTGTCGATGATGGCTTGCAGTGCGTCGCCGTCAAGCATGTCTAGTGTGTAACTGCGATGCGCGACTTGCATAGCAGGGGCATCTTCATAGCGGTCACACGCGATGACTTCTAAGCCCAGTCTCTGACACTCAATGGCGACTTCCTTACCCAGTTCACCTGAGCCAAGGAGAAGAACACGCGTTGCATTTTGACGAGTCGCTGTACCAAACATAATCAACCTTTTAGAGATGTAGAATTTGGCGCTGATCATACGAGGATAGATCTCAAAAGGCAAACGTTTGCGTCTATCTCAATTTTGTGACTTATATTAGGACTCTTGCATGTATTTGTAGAGCAATGCTCATAAATCGAGGTTATACTTTTGTAAGTCACATGTTGTAAATATAACTATCAATAAGAATGCAATACGATCCTAATAATTCCATCAAAATTCCAATAGAGACACTGACCGTTGGTATGTTTGTCACCGCACTGGAAGACAACAAAAAGGTCAATCTCGCCAACGCAGGGCGCGTGCCTTCTGATCAGTCTGTCAAGCAGTTGATCGGCAACGGTATCAAGTTCGCGTGGGTGGATGAAAGCCTGTCCGCGAAAGGCTGTGTCTTTACTCCGGTCAAAGAGCAAGAAGACGATTCCCATGACATTGCGCCGCCTGCAGCGACCGACGTGATTCGCACCGAGGCGGTGAAGCGCAAGCCGAAAAGTCGTTTCTCAATGCAGAAAAAAGCCGCCAATATCATTCGTGAGGCGAAAGGACTGGCACAGAAAGTTCTGACCCATACGTTTGATGGCAAAACCGTGCACGTCGATGAGTTCGATGATTGGGCGGAAGATTTGATTGAATCGGCGCTGGTGGACTCCGATGCGCTGCAATGTGTCTCAGCGCTGCGCAACAAGGACGAGTATCTGTTGGAGCATTCGGTCAATGTGGCCACCTTATTGGTGACCTTTGGTAAACATCTGCAATTGCCAAGAGAGATGCTCAAAGAGATGGCGATCGGCGGCATTATTCATGATGTGGGCAAAGTGAAGGTGGATGATAAGGTGCTGCACAAACCGGCACGCTTAACACCGGAAGAATTTGAGCACATGAAGCTTCATCAAGTGTTTGCGAAAGATATGATCATGTCCGTGACTGGGCTCAGTGATGTGAGCCGTGATGTCTGTCTGATGCATCACGAAAAACTAGACGGCAACGGCTACCCGAATGGCCTTAAAGGGGATGAAATTCCGTTGCACGGTCGCATGAGTTGCATTGTGGATATCTACGATGCCCTCACCGCGGATCGCGTCTACAAGCGCGGAATGAGCTCGGCAGAGGCGTTTAAAATTCTATTGAGCCTCACGCCCAATCACCTCGATCGTGACTTGGTGTATAAGTTCATCAACTGTATCGGTATGTACCCAGTGGGGGCGTTAGTCGAACTCAGTGATGGGCGAGTGGGCATCGTCTGGACATCCAATGAATCTGAGCCGCTGAAACCGGAAGTGAAGTGCTTTTACTCGCGTAAGAACAAGCATTATGTCGATGTGGCTTTTGTCGATCTCAAGCGCAGCAGCGTCAAGATTGCCAAAGCGATTGCGCCAAGTCAGCTAGAAGTGGATGCGACGCCGTTCTTTGACGTTTGATGCCTCGATAGTGAGCCGCTACTTTTCGTTGTAGGCAGAATAGGTCTTCGCAGACAACACTGCCACCGTAAACAGAAAAAGCGCCCTTTACTCACGTTATGTGGATAAAAGGCGCTTTTTTATTGAGTACGTTGTCTCGGCGTTAAAGCTTAGATCGCAAGATAGGTCAGCGGAATATCTGGTCCTAGTACTTCAAGGGTCGCTTGCGTGTCGGCCAGGTGACTGATTCCACCTTCGGCCATCTCTGCCAAGGCACCAGATTCAATCTCGCTGAAGGACTTACCGGCCATCAACAGTTGAATCAACGCGACTTGCAGTGGTGGCAAGCTTGGGTTGAACGCGGCGTTTTCAGCGTACGCACCGAGATAGGTCGACCCATCGGTGGTTTTGAGTGCGACACCGCTCAGGTTGTGAGTGTAAGGTGAGTGGCTCATATTCAGCGCTTTCAGTGCCGCTTGTACCAACTCGTCACCCTCTTCACTGTGATAGCCGTGATTGACCTCAGACATCAAACCCGACTCAATACCGAGATCGCTAGGACCAAAGGCTTCTGGCAGATAATCGTGCAGAGTCTTGCCTTCACGTTCAGGCAATTGAACGGTGAGCTCTTTTGCCGTCGACAGTTCATTCATAAACTGACGACAGTGGCCGCAAGGGCTGTAGTTGATGGTGATGTCAGAAATGCCTTGCTCGCCTTTCATCCACGCGTGGCTGATGGCACACTGTTCGGCGTGCACTGTTTGACCGAGTTGCACACCGGCAATCTCAACGTTGGCGCCGAAATATAAGCGACCCGTTAAGCCGCGCACAATCGCGCCCACGTAGAATTTAGACAAGGGGGCGTAGGAAAACGCCGCCGCGACAGGCAAGAGCATCACTCGCGTATCGGCATCGCTTTTACCGCTGATGTTTGTTAACTGCTCAAATTGGTCGGCTGACAGGGTGGCATCAAATGACTCGCTCAGCACGATGGGTTTGAGGTAATCGGCAACGTCGCTAGGGAGCTGTGTCAGGGCTTGTTCTATGCGGCTGGTCATAGTGAATCCTTTATTGTTATTTCAGAGTCAAGCTCGATGCTAGGGAAAACATAGCTAGGTTGTTGACATCTTGTGATACTGGACAATCATTCTATGCGACGCACCAAACAATACAGTGATAAAAATCACACTTACGCTTGTAACGAGTGCAAATTTACTGATAGATGAGTGATGTCACACAATTTTGGCGCACTGCCTAGCCGCAGCTAGTGCGATAACCAGAGCGCCAGAGCGAAAAATGACGGTGCCAATATGGAGGTGATCACGCCACACACCACCAGAGCCAGAGAGCTAAACGCCGCATCTTGCGCGTTTTTCTCCGCACAGGTCGCGGTGCCAAGGGCATGTGAGACGGTGCCCATGGTCAGACCCTTTGCAATCGGGTGGGTGATGTTTAAAAGCCCGTAGATAGGGTAGGCGAAAATTGCCCCAAACAAGCCGACCAACAGCACTAAGATCGCTGCAATCGCAGGTTCGCCGCCCAAATGACTGGAGACTTCCATCGCAATCGGCGTGGTTACCGATTTGCCGAGTAAGCTGGCGATCAAGGTTAAGTCGGTGTCTAGGCTAACGGCAATCAGACTGGCCGTCGCCATTGACAGGACGCTACCCACGCCGCATGCCAACATAATGATGCGCCAATTGGCCCGAATTTGGGGGAGCTGCTCATACAGTGGGTAGGCCAAGGCCACAACCGCAGGCTGCAGCAGGAGGTTGATCCAGTGATTGCTTTCGTAATAGGTTTCAAAAGGAACGCTCAGCCAAGTCAGAAGCGGGATAAGAACCGCTAGGCTGACCAGCAGCGGGTTCATTAACGGTGAGTTGACTCTACTGCACACCCAACGCGCACTCAAAAACACCACCACAGTCACGAGTAGCCACATCATTGGTCGCCTCGCTTAAGCAGGCGATCGAGCATCCAGCCCAGAGAGATGAGGACAATCGCCGTGCCACCAATCGCACTTGCCAGAATTGGCCACGCATTGTGGTAGAGCAGATCGAAGTGTTCCATCAAGCCGACACTGATGGGCACAAACAGCAGTACCATGTAGCGAATAAACAGCGTCGCACCGGGTTTGACCCACTTTGAGGGCACCAAGCCGCTTGCCATCAAGGAGAACAAAATAAGCATGCCGATGATACTGCCGGGAATCGAGGTCTCCAGCCATTGCTGAATATTGAGACCGGCGATCAGGCAGAGAAAAATCAAGCCAAATGAGATGAAGTAGTGCAATAAAGTACGAGGCATAAGAGCGGTGTTGCCTTAAGAGACCAACTGTTGAACGTATTGATAGACCGATTTTAAGATAGCGACTTTCTTTTCGTCACTTTCATGTTCATGAACTAAGTTTTCCAGATTGATCATGTAATCTTCAATGCGACTTTCGAAGTACTCGCGGCAATGCGCCGCCCACTGCTGCTGCTCTTTTTCATCCAATGTCCATGGGTAGTGGCGTGCGCGGTAGCGAAATAGCAGCGGGGCGATGCGTGGGTCACTGAATTCAATGTCTAGCCCTGAGAGTTGCTGCGGATCCGTTTGGCGAATGATCTCCATGGCCGCTTTGTCAGCAGGAGAAAAGAAACCGTCATACAACTGAGTATCCACATTGGATGAAGCGGCGTACTCTCTTTCAATACTGTACAAGCCAATCAACTTTTCGCGGATTTCTGGGTGTTGGCGCAGCGTGGCTAGGTTTTGTAAGCACTGCTCGCGGTCGATGCCAATATGAGCGGCATTGTCCGCCGTGAGGGTTTTCGCTGGGGCGAGAATTGGGCACTTATTGAGATGCACCAGTTTGACCGGCACGGGCAGTTCATCTGGCCCTAGGTCGTCTCGCTTGGTGTACAAACGCGTGTTGAGTGCGTCGACATCAAGATCCAACAGTGGCTGAGGATCTTTGGCTAAGTCCACCATGATAACCGCGTTTTGGTTGGTCGGGTGCCACGCCACTGGAACCATCCAACTGGTGTATTGGCACTCTCGACCTAACATGCCGGAGACGTGCATCAAGGGGGTCATATTGACAATATCGATCAGCTCATTGAGTTTGCGTTTGTGGCGCATCGACAAAAAGTAATCAAACAATTTGGGCTGTGCGGCTTTGATCTTTTTTGCCATCTCAATGGTGGCAATCACATCCGCCATCGCGTCGTGCGCGTTGGCGTGTTCAATGCCATTGGCGACCGACAAATGTTCCAACTTAAAGCTAATAAAGCCTTCGTCGTTTTCTGGCCACTCGATGCCTTCAGGTCGCAACGCATGACACGCGCGTAACACATCCAAAAGATCCCAGCGAGAGTTGCCGTTTTGCCAGCTCCACGCATAGGGATCAATGAAGTTGCGATAACAAGTATAGCGCGTCACTTCATCATCAAAACGAATGCTGTTGTAGCCCAAGCTAATGGTATTGGGCGTCGCCAATTGCGCGTGAATTTGAGCGATAAATTCAGGTTCTGGCAGCCCTTTACTGACCGCCGTTTGCGGCGTGATACCCGTGATGAGCGCCGCTTCTGGCGCGGGTAAGTAATCGGCAGGTGGCTGACAGTAAATCACCAGCGGTTCACCGATGATGTTGAAATCCATATCGGTGCGCACGCCTGCAAACTGGCTCGGCCTGTCTTTGGCTGGGCTGGTTCCCCAAGTCTCATAATCAAAGAAGAAAAACGTCGGTTGATTATCAGATTGCATGGGTTCTCCAGAAATTGCGTGCGATTGACGTGAAGTATCCGTCAAGAAAGGGCGCGCAAGCAAGGGAAATGGCGAAAAACTTTCAAGCTAGGTCTATGGGTGACGATTTTCTGCGCGTTAGGACAAATCAAGGACGATAAGGACTCGACGGCCAACGTAGACGCGCTACGAGTCATCGACTGGTTAACGATAGCGCTCAATCAGCGCCAACATATCCGGGCTTTCGAGGACGCGGATTCTGCTATGGCCTTTTTCTTTTGCAAACAATGCGTACTGTATGGCTCGCGCGACGTCACTGGCATGAATGGGAATCAGCTTGCGCAATGGGCCTATCATGAGTGGGCGCGCCACTTTTAGCACCGCTTGCAAAACCAGTTCATCATTTCTTGGCTTGTCTCTTAGCCCCACTAATGGACCAGGGCGAACGAACACCACTTGCTCAAACCCCATACGCTCGATGGTCAGTTCCATTTTCCCTTTACAGCGTAGGTAATGAGACAGTGAGCGCGATGACGCGCCATAACTCGAGACAACCGCGAGACGCGTCACGCCAAGCAGTTTCATTTCGCTCGCGACCTCACACACCAGTTTGACGTCGACGTGTTCTAGCGCCTCTTTAGAGCCAGCCTGCTTGCGTGTGGTACCTAAACAAATGAAGCCATAGGTGGGGGTCGGTTTGTCGTCTGTCCACGTCTGTACTTCCAGTTCAGGGTGAATCAGCGTCTCTAATTTTGGATGAAAATAGGGCAGGGCTTTACGAGATAACGCGTAAATAGCCTCGATGGGCTCGGCCTCGAGCATCTGCTTCATCAGCTCGTTGCCAATCAGGCCCGTGGCGCCTGCCGTGATGACGACAAGCGGTGCACGTTCGTTGGGGTTGTGTTCAGTCTGGTTCACCGTCAGCCTTACATGAATTCGAAGAAGGTGAACGAAGAATCCTACAGGATCAGCGAAAAGTCCATGATCCCATCCTATCTTTCGCGATCTAATAGGTATTTGTTTCGTTGTGTGGAAGAACCGGGGTTAGGTGAGTGAGAAAGGTAAGCGACGAGCGCTTTTCTTGGGTGAGGACGAGCCGTTTTTGGGTTTACTTGAACGTCGATTTGCAATCATACAGACCTCCTTGCGCTCTACGTTACTGATCAAAAGCGTTCTACTTTATTGATGAAAATATAGTACAAATGGAGAAAAATACCATTTGAGGTCAATAAAACCGATGAATTGACCAGCAAATGGTCAATCACAACTGGGGCGGCGGGTGTTCAAAACGGCATTTCGCGGTACACTGACAAAAATTCAATCTCACCATAGGGATACGTGATGAACATTGACTTAACGACCATGCCGCCTGCGGACATTTATCATTTGATGACGCAAACGGTGATTCCCAGACCCATCGCTTGGGTACTGACGCAATCAGGCACGCAAAACTATAATTTGGCGCCGTTTTCGTACTTTACGCCGATTTCTAGTAATCCACCGCTGTTGATGTTTTCGGTGGGCCAAAAACCCAGTGGCGAGATCAAAGACACGACGCGCAATGTACTAGCAAACCGAAAAATGGTGGTGCATATCGCTCATCAGGCGCAAGCCGAGTCGGTGACGCAAACCGCCGCAACCCTAGAGCATGGTGAGTCAGAAGTGGTAGCCACCGGTCTTGAGTTGGTCAGCTTTGAGGGTTTTGATCTGCCTCGGGTGCAAGGTTGCCCGGTGGCGTTTGGTTGTTCGCTGTTTGAAGTCAAAGAGATCGGTGATACCCCGCAAAGCCTTATTTTCGCCAAGATTGAGCAGATCTACCTTGATCCTAATATCGTGACAGAGGAGGGCGAACGCCTGACGATTGATGCTCTGTCGCTCAACCCACTTTCCCGCCTCGGGGGCAGCCAATACGCTCTGACCCGTGACGTTTTTTCTGTAGCTAGGCCCAAATAACATGTTGAACCACTCTTTTTCTGACGCCATTTGGCACCGTATCAACCAAAAAACCAAACCTCTTGGCTCGCTTGGCTTGCTTGAGTCAGCCGCTCATCAATTGGCGCTGATCCAAAGTAGCAAAGCGGGCAAACTCGTGCAGCACATCACGCTCAATCAACCTGCTGCTATCGTCTTTGCCGGCGATCACGGGATTGCCGATGAGGGCGTCAGCATTGCGCCTAGCGCTGTGACACAGCAAATGGTGCTTAACTTTTTAGCGGGTGGCGCTGCGGTGAACTGTTTCTGCCGCGCCAACGATGTTGCGCTTACTGTTGTTGATTGCGGAATCTTACTGCCGGTGGAGTCTGACTCGGCGCACTTTATCTCTCAGCGTCTTGGCGAGAGAACCCACAATTTTGCTAAACAAGCTGCGATGAGTGCTGAGCAGGTCGAGAACGGCTTGCATCTGGGGGCGCAGGTGGTCGACAAGGTGATCGTATCTGGCTCTGAGCTGGTGATGTTTGGTGAAATGGGCATTGGTAACACCAGTAGCGCGGCGGCCCTACTGAGTGCCTTGACCAAGGAGCCGGTCGAGCGCTGCGTCGGCCGTGGAACGGGCATCACCGATGAGCAGTACGAGCGCAAGTTGGCGCTGGTTGCTCAAGGTGTTGCGCGCTGTGACGGCCTAGAGGTGAAAGAGGTATTGGCCGAGGTCGGCGGGTTTGAGATTGTGCAGATGGTTGGCGCTTTCTTGGCGGCGGCTAAAGCGCAAGTGCCGGTGCTGGTTGATGGTTTCATTGTCAGTGTGGCAGCGTTGGTGGCAAGCGAACTTGAACCTTCAAGCCGAGAGATGATGATTTTTGCCCACCGCTCGCATGAGTCGGGTCATCAAATGTTGCTGCAAAGACTGGAAGCTTTGCCGCTGCTTGACTTGCAGCTGCGCCTAGGTGAGGGTACTGGCGCGGTATTGGCTGTGCCTTTATTGCGCAGCGCCGCCGAGTTCTACAACACGATGGCGAGCTTTGAAGAAGCCGGAGTCACGGTCTAATGTGGCGCGCGAGCAAATATCAATGGCAACTGTTTTGTTTGGCGTTGGGGTTTTTCTCGCGTCTCCCTATCCCGTCTTCGACGCCTTATAGTGAGGCGCGCATGAACCAGGCCGGGCGTTACTTTGCGTTGGTCGGCGCGATTTTGGGCGCGTTGTGCGCCTTGGTGTATGGCGCAGCGCAGTGGTGGCTGCCCAGCAGTGCGGCGCTGTTTGTCATGATGGTGTTTAGCTTGATGCTCACCGGCGCCTTTCATGAAGATGGCCTAACGGACATGGCGGATGGTATTGGCGGCGGCATGACCACCGAGCGCCGCCTTGAGATCATGAAAGACAGCCGCATCGGCACCTATGGCGCCAGTGCACTTATCATGGCGCTACTGGGCAAGTTTGTTTTGCTGAGTGAACTCATCGAGCAAGTAGGTCAAAGTATTACTGCTATCGGTGTGGTCCTTATTGTCGGCTATACCTTGAGTCGTGCGGTAGCCGCCTCGTTAATTTTCGATATGCCTTACGTCAGCGATCTCAGTGGCAGCAAAAGTAAGCCCTTGGCGCAGCGTCAAACTCGGCTTGAATTAGGTATTCTCCTTATGACGGTGGCAGTGCCGTGTCTGTTTTTATCCGCAGGCGCGGTGCTAGCGCTACTGATTGTCGCTGTGGTGTTTCGCTTTGGCTTTAAACGCTGGTTGCAGGCGCGCCTCGGCGGCTTTACCGGTGACTGCTTGGGCGCGGCGCAGCAGATCATGGAGTTGCTCTGTTATCTCACGTTGCTTGTGGTCGGTGGCCCCATTCTCACTGGAGGTGCAGGGTGACGATTCATTTGGTGCTTGGCGGCGCTCGCTCAGGAAAATCGCGTTTTGCCGAAGCGCAAATTCGCTCGCTGTGTGAAGCGGGCAACGCCGCGCTGGGGAGTGAGGTAGTCAAAAAATACTACATCGCCACGGCGACTCATCTTGACCAAGAAATGGCCAGTCGGATTGAGCACCATCAAGCGCAGCGCGTCGGTGAAGGGTGGCACCTGCATGAGTGCCCCATTGAGTTGAGTGAGCAACTGCTCCACTTTGGTCAGTACGATGTGGTGCTGATTGATTGTTTGACGCTGTGGCTGAACAATGTCATTTACAACGGCGGCGAGACGCTCAGCGATGAAAACACCCAACAATGCGTGGCGCAGTTAGTAACGAGCATTCAGCGTTGCCGCGCGGATATTGTCTTAGTCAGCAACGAAGTAGGGTTGGGCGTGGTGCCATTGGGCGAAATCTCGCGTCGCTTTGTCGATCATGCCGGTTGGATGAATCAAGCCATTGCCCAAGTGGCAGACAAGGTGACGCTGGTGGCCGCTGGTTTGCCTGTTTCATTGAAATCGTAGGAGTACGGATGTCTTCAATCCGAGTCTCGCTTGTTCGTCACGCGAAAGTGGATGGCAAGCCTGCTTTGTATGGTCATACGGATGTCGCGGTGGCGGCGGAGCGCCAACAGGCGTTCGCGCGCGCGTTGGCAGAAAATGGATACGCTATGCTGCCGATCGTTAGCTCACCGCTGCGTCGCTGCGCTGATCTTGCTAAAGCCCTGCAGGCGTTGGGTGAAGAGCAACAAAGCGGCGTCAGTCCACTGACCCATTCGGTCTCAACCCCAGTTACGGTCCCTGTGACGATAGAGCCTCAATGGCGCGAGATTTCGTTTGGTCAACTCGATGGCATTCCTTTTGATGAGGTGGGCGAGCAGTGGTGTGCGCTGGAGGCGTTTTGGCAGCATCCGGCTCAGCACCCGTTACCCGGCGCTGAAACGTTAGAGCGTTTTTATCATCGAGTCGTCAACGCTTGGCAAGCGTTTGTTGCAAATCTCTCACAGGATACCTTGGTGGTGATGCATGGCGGCACGATTCGGATGATTTTGGCTTATGTGCTGGGGCTCGATTGGCAAAATCCGGCGCTGTTTTCAACCTTGCATATTGAGAATCAATCGATCACGCAGCTTGAGTTTTACACTGATGAGAGCGGTCAGGTACAAGCTCAGCACGCACGGGTCCGAATGATTGGCGCACCGCTAGGGGCGAGATGAGTACCGTTTGAGGTTATCTCCTAATCGCTTAAGGCTCTCTTGTAACCGATAGCGACTTAAAAATGGCGAGCAGGTACAAAGTGACATCAATCGACACGCAATGGGCTGCATTTAATCACACAAAAGCGCAGTGAAAGAAGCAAAAGAGGATGCGTTTTATTGTGATTCGATTACACTGCCTAAAGCTTGGCGCGTTGTCAGAATGGGACGACGGCGCGTCATGAACAACCTCTTTAAATGATTGAAGTTTTTACGTAGCTGAACGGGGCGCCGTTCGGTTGCCTGCACGGTGAGTCTTGTGGGTAGGGTGATGCCCAGTTGATGGATAATTTTCGATGAAGCACACAATCGGTGTCGATAAGTTTGATCGCTTCTACATAAATTGTCGGTTCAATTCATTAACATACACCGCTGTGCAATAAAGGAGTAGCGCATGACGAAATCCCTCTTTCGCCAATCTTTTCTTTTTGACAGCCTCAACGTCGATCAAGAGATGCCTGTGGGTGAAATGACGGTCGCCAATGGCGTCGTTTTCCGGCTTCATCAACGTGGCGTTTTGGAAGTGATTCCTGCCGACTTTGATGAAACCACCAAGCATATTATTTTGTCTACCGGCATTCATGGTGATGAGACTGCACCGATGGAGCTCATTGACAAGATTGTCGATGACATTCAAACAGGTTTCCAGCCGGTCAGGGAGCGTTTGCTTCTGATCGTTGCCCATCCGCAAGCCACCAATGCTCATACTCGATTTATTGACGTGAATCTGAATCGTCTGTTTGACGATAAAGACTACGAGCCGAGCATTGAGTTATCGATTGCTAATGAATTGAAAGACGTCGTCGGGCGCTTTTACCACGGCACTGACCCAGCCGCTCGTTGGCACTTAGATCTGCATTGTGCGATTCGTTTATCGAAGCACTATACCTTTGCCGTTAGCCCGAAAGTGCGACATCCGGTGCGCAGCAAAGCCCTCATGGACTTTGTCGCCAGTGGCCACTTAGAAGCCGTGATGTTTTCAAACGCGCCCTCAAGCACCTTTAGTTGGTTCAGTGCAGAGAATTTTGCGGCGCAAGCTCTGACGGTCGAACTGGGCCAAGTGGCCAAAATCGGTGAGAACGAACTGGGCAAACTGGTTGCGTTTGATTTGGCGATGCGCGATTTGATTTCGCGCAGTAAAGCCGAGCACTTACCGCGCAAGCCGACTATGTATCGCGTCAGTCGTACTATCGTTCGCCTGCATGACGATTTCGACTTTTTGTTTGCCGATGACGTTGAGAACTTTACCGCGTTCAAACATGGTGAAGTGTTTGGCCATGATGGAGACAAACCGCTGCTGGCGAAAAACGAAGGAGAAGCGGTCGTCTTTCCAAATCGTCATGTCCCGGTTGGACAGCGCGCGGCACTGATGGTCTGTCCGGTAAAAGTCCGCTACGAAGAGGATCAGGTCGTTTACGATTAATCGTCGTCTAACACTTTTCATTTTAGTGGCTTAGCGTTATCGTTAGGCCACTGTTCTTTCTAGCCCGCCGAATTGACCTACCTTGCATGGAATTTAGCCAACTTTTACATCGTAAACAGCACCGTTGGACACGCGCCGCATGGTTAGGTGCCGGATTGTTTCTTCTAGTGAGTCTGTTTTACGTCATGGTCGGGGAAGTGTTCATTAATCCGCTTGGCGAGCTCAGCCACATTCAAACCCAGCTGCTTGTTCATCTGCGTCTGCCAAGATTGATCTCTGCCGTGGCGATCGGCGCGGCGCTGGCGTTGTCGGGGGCAGTGCTGCAAGTCTTGCTTGGCAATGTGCTCGCAGAGCCCGGTGTGCTCGGCATTTCCGGTGGCGCGAGCATTATGATGGTGCTAGTGCTGTTTTGTTTCCCTGCGTTTGCGACGCCGTTAGGTTATATGCTAGCGGCGATCATCGGTGCGCTTTGCTTTACCTTACTGTTGGTCTCGATTGCCAAAATGATGAAGCTGACTACAACACGCCTGCTCTTGGTGGGGGTCGCGCTGGGCATTTTGTCGGGGGCCGTGGTCACTTGGGCTTTCTATTTCAGTGATGATTTAAGCCTCAGGCAGTTGATGTATTGGCTGATGGGCAGCATTGGCGGCGCAAGTTGGTCTCATCACTGGCTGACGTTAGCCCTCATCCCAGTTGTGGTCTGGCTATGTACCAAGGGAGCGCTGCTGGATCGCCTGATGCTCGGTGACGTTTATGCTAGGCAGCTGGGTATCGATACTGACGCCGTACGCTGGAAACTCATTTTGGCGGTATCGATTTTGGTCGGGGGCGCGGTCGCACTCGGTGGAGTGATTGGCTTTGTCGGCTTGGTCGTCCCGCATTTGCTGCGTTTATCGCTGGGCAGCGAAAACCGATTTTTGTTGCCACTCTCTGCGTTGTGCGGGGCACTATTAGTGCTGGTGGCGGATCTTATCGCGCGAACCGCGCTGCATTCGGCGGAGCTGCCGCTTGGCGTTGTGACAACCTCGATAGGCGCGCCAGTGTTCATTTGGATGTTGCTGAAAAATCATGATTCACATTAATAATCTCTCTGTTGGCTCGCGTTTACTTCCACTCTCTTTTGAGGTCAATCAGGGAGAAATCGTCCATGTCATTGGCCCAAATGGCAGTGGCAAAAGTACTTTGTTGACCGCTATCGCAGGGCTATTAACGGCGAAAGGGCAGGTGAGGATTGGTGAGCTTGATGTGGCCAAGGCGTCGATGCCTTCTTTAGCCTCTTGCCGGGCTTTTTTAAGCCAAAGCGATCGCCCAGCGTTTAACATTGAAGTGGTGCAGTACTTGGCGCTATCGCTGCCAAGCCAAGCGAAAAGCGTGCTTGATGAGGTAAATGCGGCGGTCCACACCCTCGCTCAGTGGTTACAGTTAGAGGATAAGTTGCATCGTTCGATTCATCAGTTGTCTGGTGGGGAGTGGCAGCGAGTGCGCCTATGTGGGATTTGTCTGCAAGTCTGGCCAACACTGAATCCGTTGGCGAAGGTATTGATTCTTGATGAACCGGCGGCGCCGCTCGATATTGGTCAAGAGACGCTGCTTTACCGTTTGATCGATAAAATCGCCCAATTAGGCATTACAGTGGTGATGTCCAACCACGACCTGAACCGAACCTTGACTCATGCGCACAAGGTGGCGCTGCTCGATCGCGGCGTATTGCAACAATTTGGTCTACCAGAAGAGGTATTGAATGAGGCGCAGCTGTCGCGCGTGTTTAATACTGAGGTCCGCTGCGAATCGATTCGCGGCAAGCGGGTTCTGCTGTTCTAACGCTTATTGCGCTGCTTTGTGCTTTAGCGCTCCTTGCCTATTTCATTATCATCCACACTATCCCTCACGAACTCGCCTTTAGATTAAATAGTCGAACTGAACTAGTGCAGCGTTGCACTGAATCGGTTCGCGTGCCAAAGCAGTAGAGTTGGTAAATTATTGGCTCTCACACAAATTTTATTAAAAACAATAGCTTAACTATTTTTAAAAAGTTGGCACGCTGTTGGCATTAGTGAAAGGGATACATTCTCGTTCTTGTTAGGCTGATTCAATTTTTCAGTACCCCAGAAAAATTGAACGTCGTTAAATTATGACTATGGCAGCTTCCGCCACCTAAGGATTCCCGTCCGTAGGTGGCGGCTTTTTTTCTAGCGTAAGCTTATCTTAATGAGCGCTGTAAAACGGGTTATTGAGTCAGCGGTGCCAAATCTGCAGGACGGTAATAGACCGATTTCAACACCTTTCCTTGACGGATGGTTTTTGCGTCTGACACAAAATCTTTGGCACATTTCGCGATCAGGTAATCGCCTTTTTTCACTGCGGTCAGCTCGATACCTTGCTTGGCGTAGTGCGCTTCGGTGTCAGCGAATTCTTGCTCATTACGACACACTTTACTCATGTTGCTTGAGTGCACTTCATCCCAACACGGCACAAAGTCGATACCACGGTTAACGGCCACATTGAGCAACACATCAATCAAATAGTTAATCGCAAGGTTATCTTCAATACGCTGCTGGCCTAGATGCACCAATCGACCCATCAAAACATAGACGCTATCGACAATCGCGTCGGCTTGTTCGGTTTTGCACTCTGCTTCAGCCAGTTCGGTCATTTCTTCAATGATCAAAGACGTATGGAGAGTATCCGCTTTGTCGTCTAAGCTTTCAGGTGAGGCGACAGGTAAATCGAAAGTGCTACGAAATTCAGTGATGTCTTGGTACAGGTGATTGAAAAGTTCAGTGGTGAGTTGGGTCAATTGCATATTAGCTAAGCCTAGGGTTACAAAGTATTGCCAAACGTGAAGAGAGTAAGCAAAGGTTAAGACGTGTGGCAATAGTAACAAACCGCCCTATGTCCCGCCAGAGTAACTCTGTAATCGTACGACTCATTTGATATTCGTACCCTGTGATACGTTCGAGCTCATCCATTGACCGCTGATGAAATGGCTACCACGCTTCCATTTTGAATGAAAAGCAAGAGAACCTCTCTTTCTATATGGGAGTTGATGCTTATAATTCTATTAAAGACTTCACGCTGATAGGGCAACATCATGGTAATAGAAAGCGAAAGTGAAAAAGTGATCAGACGTCTGTATCAAATCACCAATGATTACAGTAAAGGCTTTGATATTCAGGTGAGTCAACTCATCATGATGGGGCTAGAGCGCTTCAATTTAGATATCGGCATTTTGTCACGTATCGATGGCGGCACATACACGGTGCTGCACTGCGTCGTTCCCGAAGGGGCGGATCTTAAAGCGGGTGACACCTTTGAATACGATTGCACCTATTGTGAAATCACCTGCTCATCGTTTGGCCCTGTGGCGATTGAGCACATGGGGGAAGATGATGCCCATGCGATTCACCCTGCCTACAACGCGTTTGGTTTGGAGTCCTACATCGGTGTGCCTATTTTTGTCGATGATGAAATTTTTGGCACCTTGAACTTTTCTTCACCGATTCCTTACCCACGTAAATTCAAAGACATTGATATCGACGCGCTAAAGTTGATGGCGTCATGGATTGAGGTCGAGTTGATTCGTCGCAAGCAGGAGACGCGTCTGCAAGAGCTCAATGCCTCTCTCGAGTTTCAAGCATTCCACGATCCTTTAACCAAATTAGCCAATCGCCGCGCGATGTTTAAAACCATTCATGTTGATTTGGAACGCATGAAATTGGCGGGCGGTCAGGGCAGCTTGGCGATCATCGATATTGATCACTTCAAAAAGGTGAATGACACCTTTGGTCATCAAATTGGTGATGACGTGATACGTAAAACCGCCGACGCGCTAAAAGCGCAGTTAACCGACAGTGATTTTATCGCCCGTTTTGGCGGGGAGGAGTTTGTCGTCTGGCTACCCGATCGAGATCCGACCGCACGTAAAACCGTGATCGAGGCAATGCACCGTGCGGTCAACAGTACGCTGCTCGACGGTAAACCCATTACGGTTTCTATTGGCGCGACTCACTTCGATTTTGCGAATGCTCGGGTGACAGACTGCCAGAAATCCACGCTTGATGAGATTCTCGCCATTGCCGATGAGGGGCTCTACAGCGCCAAAGCTGGTGGTCGCAACCGCATCGAGTGGCGCGAGTACCACACCGACCACGCTGCGGCGTGATCGGTGACTGCGTTAAAGAGCTTTAGGAGAACAGATAAGGGAATAACTGACGCTTTTCTTGATCAGTGAGTGATTCGACTCGGTCGATATTGGTGTCAGGAATGGCTTCTGGGTTGGGGTAGTGACGCAAGACTTTCTCCATGCTCTCTTCCCGAATGAGATGAAACACGGGGTAGGGTGAGCGATTGGTTAAGTTCTCATCATCGTCTGGCTCAGTGCCGCCAAAGCAGTAGTCGGGGTGGAATGTGGCCAGTTGGAAAATGCCCTCATAGCCTTGTTGTTTAATCAAGGCTTCCACCCAATCAATAAACAGATTGTAGTCATCAAACGATTGCAGCATCTCTGGCACTACCACTAAGGTGGTTTCCCGCTCCTCGGCTGAAAGTGCCTCTAGAGCGATAAGCTCACTCAATAGGTCTTCAAGAAGAGACGCTTCGTCGGCGGCGTCACTGGTCACGATATGAATTTGTCCATTGCGCTGCGGTTTCGCGGCAAACGGACAAAGGTTAAGACCGATCACGACCTGATTAAGCCATTGCTCAACGGCGCTGATGATAGGAGAAGGATTGGCTGAGAGAGTCATTTTGCTTCCAAATTCTGATTTGAGCCAAGCATATCAGAATTTGCCTTCACAGGCGGCACTCTTGTGTGGGTAGTCTGCCGCGACAGCGCCGCACAGAGCAAGAAAATCATCACATAGAGCAGCATGCCACCGGCGATGACGGTGGCCCAACCGCCGTGTTGCCAACAGTAAATCAAGAAAAAGCCCCCGATACTGCCCCCGACGTAATAGTGCACGAGATAGAGTGCGGTTGCCGTCGCTTTGGCTTGCGTCGCTTTTTGGCTCACCCACGCGTAGGCCAGTGTGTGGGTGAAAAAGGCGCCGAAGCTAATCAGCATCAACCCCAGAAGCATGAAAGGCAGGGTATCGACGTAGGCACTCCACATCCCAAGCATACTGATTAACGCGCCCACTTTGATGCCAAGTAGCGGCGGGTGACGCTTATTCCAAACCGAGGTGAGTTTGGAGCTCAATGTGCCGGGCAGATAGCACAGGAAGATCAGCGCGGCCAACCCGACAGGAAGAGAATGCGGTTCGGCCACCAAACGAAACCCCATCACCGAATAGAGATTCACAAACAGTGCAAAGTTGACACCCCCAATCAACATTGCGAGCCAAATAGTGCGGTTTTTGAGGTGCTCGACCAGTGCGCGATTGTGGTAGCGGAGCATCCCTTTGGCGGGTTGGAAATGTTGCTGCTTGGGGAGCAGTAACGCGACCGCGATAGCGCCAACCAAGGTGAACAGCGCCATCACCAGGACCGCGTACTCCCAGCCCAGTTGGTCGGTGAGGGTACCGCCAACAATACGCCCTGTGATGCCGCCGAGTGAGTTCGCGGCAATGTAGCCCCCAATCGCTTGACCAAACGCAGCGCTGCTCAGCTCTTCAACCATATAAGCGACGGCGACAGAGGCAAAGGCCGCCAAGGCGATGCCCATCATCGCGCGCAGTAAAACCAAGCCCAGCAGAGACTCAGTATAGAACATGGCGAGACCGATCACGGGCATCGCAAACAGGCCAAGCAACATAACACTGCGTCTGCCGGTGGACTCGGAGGCGACCGCCCAAGGCACAAGAAAAAAGGACAGCGCTAGGGTGCTGGCGGCAAAAATCCAGTTCACTTGGGTTTCTGATACGCTGAAATGACCGGCCATAAAAGGCAGCATAGGCTGAAATAGGTAGAGATTACAAAACACCAGAAAGGAGCCCAGCGCTAGGCTGAAAGTCACTCGTTTGTACGCAGGGCTAGACAGTTCAATCATGGTTACTCGTTTGGGTGTGATCAGTCAGGAGAGTGTGATCACATTATCAGTCTCATCTTGATTTATAAAATATATTAAAAATATCGTTGTCATATATTTTTGATCTCATTAAGGCGGCCAGAGGAGTGCCATTTTGGAGAGTAAACCTTTGCGTTATTTTGTCGCAGTGGCTGATCATGGTCACTTTACTCAAGCCGCCAAAGCCTTGCACATCGTGCAGCCTGCCCTGAGTATTGCGATTCGAAAATTTGAGCAGACGTTGGGTGTCGAGCTGTTTCGCCGCGAAGACCGTCGCATCTCCTTAACCCCAGAGGGAGAGGTGCTCTACGAGCATGCCAAACGCATTATCCAGCAATTAGATGACGCCAAATTGGCCATTGATGAGATGAAAGGGCTGGAAAAAGGCGAAGTCAGGCTTGGCGCTCCCAGTATGATGGGGTCCTATTTTTTCCCGCGCATTATGATGGCGTTCAAAAGCCACTATCCCAATCTTAAATTGACGCTGGTGGATGCGGGGGCGCGCTCGGTGCGGCAAATGTTACTCGATGGTGAGCTGGATATTGGCGTGATTGACAGTGAAAATGTGCCTGAAGACTTAGCCACCGATCATTTGCTAGATTCGGAAATGGTCGCGGTGGTCAGCCCAACGCATCCGTTTGCCCAGCGCCAAGCGATCGATTTTGATGAGTTTTTTGAGCACGAACTGGTGCTGTTTAAGCCCGGCTACTTTCATCGCGGGTATCTGGAGCAAAAAGCCAAAGCGTGTCAAAAGCCGCTCAAATTCTCGTTTGAGACTAACTTGTTGCCGATGATTCTTAGTATCGTCAAACAGGAATTTGCCATTACCGCTTTACTGGAGTTGGTGCCTGAGCATGAAAAAGCGGTCGTGGGTGTGCCGTTTACACAACCGGTTACCGTCAGTTTAGCGCTCGCTTGGCGCAAGGATGGTTACCTCTCAATTGCGGATCGAACCTTTATCGACTTCGTAAAGCGTTATGTATGATGGACGAATAAGGATAACAAAACACTCAACAAAGGACGTGTATGCGCATTGTCATTCATCAGCTCAACACAACAGAACACTCAACACCGTTAAAGATTGAACGATGGGAGATTGAAGACGCCCACTCATGGGGCGTATTCAGCTCTGAAGGCGATATCGGATCGCAACTGGGCGCACTGCTGTGCGGCGATGCCCCTTTCGATGACGTTCAGGACGCGGTTGAAAGGAGTGAAGGTCGTGTCGCGCAAGTCTCGCTAGCGAGTCAACAGCAATTACTCGAAGAAGAAATTGCCAATGATGACACCGATTTTCTCGACAGAATCGATAGCGGGACGAGCGTTGAAATCTTGGTCAAACAGCAGTGTGATGATCTTGAGTATGCCAATCTACTGATGAGTCAGCTCGATTTGTGCCATTTGGCCAACAGTGGTTTTCGTCAGTTGTCGACGGGAGAAACCCGCCGCGTGATGTTGGCGCGCGCACTGGCCAGCAAGCCTGAACTGTTGGTTCTCGATAATCCGTTCTCCGGTCTGGATGTTGCCCATCGTGAGTCGCTGTCGACAACGCTGGCAGAAATGGCACAACAAGTGCAAATGATCGTCACCTTCAATCGCGAAGAAGATTTGCCCCCTTGGATTGACCAAGTCGCGCTGTTTCATCACGGACAATTGGAGAGCACGATGGCCTCCGCCGCTTGGCATGCGCACCCAGTGATTGCTCAGTTGCAATCGCAATCAGAGCAACAAAGCGAGCACATGCTGGCGTTGGTGCGCAAACATCAGCACAGTAACGAACTGCCCAGTCCTGTGTTTGCCATCAAGGATGGCGAGGTCGCGTACACCGACAAAACCATTTTTACCCAGCTCAATTGGCAAATCGATAAAGGTCAACATTGGCAGATTAAAGGTCCGAACGGTTGTGGCAAAAGCACACTTCTCGGGCTGATTTTTGGCGATCACCCCCAATGCTACTCCAACGATATTACCATTTTCGGCCACCAGCGCGGCAGTGGTGAAACCATCTGGCAAATTAAGCAGAACATCGGCATGGTCTCCTCTTCATTGCATCTGCAGTATCGCGTCAGTTGCAGCGTACTGGACGTGATTCTCTCGGGCTTTTATGACTCCATCGGCCTTTATCAGCAGCCAAGTAAGCGTGAGCTGCAAACCGCGCACGAATGGCTCGCCATGCTGCACATGACTGACTTCGCCAAGCGCTCGTTCCGTGAACTGGATTACGGCCAGCAGCGATTGGTGTTAATCGCTCGCGCGTTGGTGAAACAACCCGCCCTGTTGATTTTAGATGAGCCCTATCAAGGACTTGACTACTTAGGACGTCGGTTAGTGAAAAACAGTTTAGAGATGATCGCGCGTGAAAATATTAGCCAACTCTTGTATGTCTCGCACTATGAGGCCGACGAGCTGGAGGCGATCCGCAATGAGCTCCGCTTTGAGTTTGATAAGTCGATGGGCTGTTATGTCCCTCGGGTTCTCATCGGTTAATCAAGCAAGTGGCGCATAAACGGCGTGTGTCACCCTGACAAAAGGGCTCGGCTCATCTACGCTTAAGATAGTCTTATTATTCAGGGAGTAGCGTCGATATGATGCGGTTTTCTGCGGCTATGATGGCCACGGTGTTAAGTTGTGTAACCTGGGCGGCGAAGCCGGAGTTCGTGACTCTTTATTTGGATGCGGATAGGACAGGGCACCTTGAATCGGCGCAGTCGATTGAACAAGGTGTGAAAGTGGCACTGGCGGAGGTCGACAACCAACTCAACGGCGTACCTGTGCGCTTTGTCGTGCGTGATCACAGAGGCAACGTGAAACGCAGTAAGCGCCATATGGATGAGTTTTTGCGCGATGCCAATGCCTTAGTTTTTGTCGCTGGGATGCACTCTCCGCCGTTGATCAAATACCGTGATTTTATCAACCAGCAAGGCATATTGACGTTAGTGCCTTGGGCTGCAGGAACGCCAATCACGCGCTCACTCGATAGCGATCAGAACTTTATTTTTCGACTCTCTGTCGATGATTCCAAAGTGGGCGGATTTCTTCTCAACGTCGCCTTTGAGCAGGGCTGCACTGTGCCCCATCTAGTGCTGGAAAACACCGGTTGGGGCAAATCAAACTACAAAGCGATGATGCGCGCGTTACCCAGTGATGTGGATGCTGAGGTCAAGGTTTCTTGGTTTGACTGGGGCATACAAGCGTCAGACGCGCGAAACATCGTTCGCCAAGCGCAGCAGGATAAAGCGCAATGTTTGCTTTTGGTGGGTAACGCTCGTGAAGGCAAAAATATTGTCGATGCGGTGGCCGAGCTTAATGCCTCCCTACCAGTTTACAGTCACTGGGGGATCACCGGCGGACAGTTCGCGCAAAATGTGCCGTTTGAGGTGCGAGAAAAAGCGCAACTGACCTTTGTTCAGTCTTGTTTTAATTTTTACAGCAACGCGCTCACGCCATTCCAAGCAGGAGTGTTTGAGCGCGCAAGCCGCTTGTTTCCAGAGCACTTTACATCAACCAATATTCAAGCGCCGGCGGGTTTTGTCCATGGTTATGACCTGACACGCGTTCTCATCGCAGCAGCAAACCGCATTGAGTGGCAACAGGAGATGCCTGCCAACCGACGCGCATTGAAAGTCGCCCTAGAGTCACTAGAGACGCCAGTGCAAGGTTTGGTTAAACGCTACCAACACCCGTTTAGCCCGATCTCTAGGGAGAATATGGATGCGCATGAAGCCTTATCGGCACAGGACTTGTGTATGGCGATGTACGACGAGCATGATGGCGTTAAATTGCGTTTGACCGACTCTCAGTAGCAGGCAACAAATAACAATAACAACAAGGGATGCATCAAGGCAGTTCCTGAGGAGCAATATAGTGAATCCAGCTTGGTTAGGGCACGCTCAATGCTAAAGTTTGACAAAAAAAATGGCATGCAACTCTTCACCCTGTTTATCTTGTTGGGCGCGAGTGTCTTTTTTCTCACCAGTTTTTTGTTTGTTCAGCATCAAGCACAGCAAACGGCGCAAGTGGTGATTAACGAGAGTTTGAAAAGCAAATTTTCCACGTTAGACAGTTATCTCAAGACCTATTTAGAATCGAGACGAGATCGCTTAGCCAATATCGTAGAGCAGCCGATTCTGCTAGGCGCTGTGTTGGAGGGCGTTGTGGACTCCGCGTCCTTCTCGGATAAATTGGCGCGCTTTAAACCGGTCGATTCGCAATCTTTCGTCAACGTGTATGACTTTGTGGGTGATAAAGTTTACTCCGAAATTGTGTTACCGCAGGCGGTGAGCACGTTTATCGCTCAGGAAGTGGCGAGTGGTCAGTTGCTCGAGTCGGTCTCCTATTCGATTTTTTCTCATCATGATGCGGATTTTCTGCTGGTAACCCTACCTGTCAAATATAACGGTTACTCAGAGGGCATCGCTGCCTACGTCACGCCCCTAGAAGGCACGGAGTTTTTCAGCGGTTTTGGCCATGATGACGCGCGATGGTTTGGCATCCGCCAAGCGCAGTTTGATTGGCGTATGGTATCGCCTTTCCCTTGGGCCATCGCCGAGCGTCCGATTCCTGATACCACCTTTACCTTGCTCTACAGCTATTCACCGAGTTTGGTTGAGGATGTCAAACGAGAGTTTGTGCAAAGCCTATTGACCGGGATGATTACCGCGACTGGTGTGGCGCTCTTTGTGCTCTATTTTTTGGGGCGTAAGGTGCTGGTCTCGCCATTTCAAGCGTTATACCGCTCGGAGCAGCAGTTGCTGCGCCAATCGGAAGAGCTCAAAAGAAGAGAGGCGGAGTCTGCACGCTTAGCTCGGGTAGCGAAGTACATGCGTGATGCGGTGGTATTTACTGATCTGAATGTCAATGTGTTATGGGTCAACAGTGCTTTCGAGCGTTTAACAGGCTATCAGCAGCAAGAGTTGATCGGTAAGAAACCCGGTGATGTCTTGCAAGGACCGCTTAGTGATCGAGAGGTGATCAGCCAGATTCGCACCGCAATTCATAACCGAGAGCAGGGCTTTTTCGAGTTGGTCAATTACAACAAAGCGGGGCAGGCGTACTGGATTGAGCTCGCCTTGACGCCACTGTATGACAAAGATGACCAGATTGAGGGCTTTATGGCGGTCGAACGTGACATTACCGAGCGCGTTGAGCTGCAAAAGTCACTCAAGCAGAAAGCCCAGGAAGCGAACGCGGCCAGCGTCGCCAAATCGAAATTCCTTGCCGCGATGAGCCATGAATTGCGCACACCCATGAACGGGATTTTAGGGGTGGGTGAGCTGCTACAGCAAGGAGACCTTACTGACGAGCAGCACGAGTACATGGCGACCTTGCTCGACTCCGGTCAACATATGCTGGCGGTACTCAATGACATCCTCGATTTTTCTAAAATTGAGGCGGGTAAGCTGAAATTGGTGGCAACTGACGTGGAGGTGATGCCTTTTGTCGCCAAGTTCAGTCAGCTTTATCAGCCGTTATGCGAGGAGAAAGGACTCACTTTTCGTGTCGATAACACCTTACCAGCGGATTTAGTGATTCGGGTAGACGAGACCCGATTAACCCAGATATTGCAAAACTTGCTCGGCAATGCCCTCAAATTTACCGCCGAGGGCGGTATTGCTTTGTCTGTGTCACTCTCTGATTCATCCGAAACGATGCAGATCCGCGTTAAAGACAGTGGTATTGGCATCAGCCAAGACAAGCAACGGGTGATTTTTGCGCCGTTCAGTCAGGCCGAGTCGGATACCACGCGCCGCTTTGGCGGTACTGGGCTTGGTTTATCTATTGTCTCTGAGCTAGTGGGTGCAATGGGCGGTGAAATACGAGTAGAGAGCGAGCTCGGCCACGGCAGCGAGTTTATTGTCACTTTACCGATAATACGTGCTGCAGCGCAGCAAGAGGCGGTGTCTACTGAGGCCGTCGCCAGTGATTACTTGGGTGACGGAATGCGCGCCTTGATTGTCGAAGACACACGCATGAATGCCTTGGTGCTGTCTCGGTTTCTTTCTAAGCTCGGGTTTGAATGCGAGGTAGCGGTCAATGGGGTTGAGGCAGTGGAAAAGGTCAAGTCTGAGCACTTTGAGGTGATTTTTATGGACAACCACATGCCAGAAATGGACGGCATTCAAGCCTCTCAAATTATCACTCAGCTTAATCTGCCATCCGCGCCAGTGCTGATTGGTTGCACCGCCGATGCGTTTGAAGAGACGCGAGAAAATATGATTGCCGCCGGTTGCCAAGAGGTGATCACGAAACCGATCAATTCGCAGCAGCTTAATCGAGTGCTCGCTCAGGTGATGCCCAAGTAGAAACGGCGGTACTATTTTTCGCTGTACATGCGCTCGAAGTTTTTCACATTCCAACCGATCATGTAACGATCGCCGATTTTCAGTACTGGTAGGGAGCGAGCGCCAATGGCGTCGAGCTCTTTGCGACCGCGTTGCATTTTCGCATTGGTCAAACGATATGGGTAACCTTTCTCTTCCAAGTAGCGTTGAGCATCTTTGCAGTGCGGGCACTTATCTTTGACGTATAGCACGAGGCGTTTCATGGGGTTTCTCCAGTGAGGTTGAACGCGATGAGTGTAATGAAAAGTCAGTGAATGACAAGGGCGAATAGGCTAGACTAGCGCCTTTTCGTCAACTCGGTAGAGCGATGAGTATCAATCCCGCATTAAGGTATGTGCAAGGTTATCCGCCGCATATCGTTGATCAAGTGGCGCAACTGGTGGATTCCGGCAGACTGGCGACCTGGTTTCACCAGCGTTACCCTAACAATCACACCATCAAGAGTGAAAAGGCGCTGTTCGATTACACCATGGCGTTGAAAAACCGCTATATGAAGAAAACCGCGCCGCTGAGCAAAGTGGTGTACGACAATAAAATCCACATCATCAACAATGCGCTTGGCCTTCATACCTATGTGTCGAAAGTGTATGGCGGAAAAATCAAATCAAAGAATGAAATTCGCATCGCTCGCGTATTTCGAGAGGCACCTGAGCCGCTACTTCGCATGTTGGTGGTGCACGAACTGGCGCACTTAAAAGAGAAAGAGCACAACAAAGCCTTTTATTCGTTGTGCTGCCACATGGAGCCCGACTACCATCAACTGGAACTCGATGCTCGATTGTTTATGATTTACCTCGAAACCCGAGACGAGCCAACGAACTAGGCATAAACGCCTTGTTGTTGATCACTCACTACACGTTATGCATTACAGATCATGGCTACACACCGTAAAGATTCGCACCCTTCGACCAAACGTGCGCCGAAAACACGAAATAGCGCTTCTCAGTCTGAGTCCAAGCATCGCTCGAGTCGTGAGATGACGTTTATTAAGCAGCCTAGTAAGCCGGGGTTACATCCTCGCAATAAACACCAAGGACGCTATGATTTTGCCGCTTTGGTCAAAGCGCTGCCTGCGCTGAAACCGCATGTCATCACCACCCCAGCCGGTGACAAGAGCATTCCATTTTCCGACCCTACTGCGGTGAAGCTGCTTAATAAAGCCTTGTTGGTGCATTACTACCAAGTCAGTGAGTGGGATATTCCTAAAGGGTATCTCTGCCCGCCTATCCCTGGGCGTGCTGACTACATCCATCGTCTTGCTGAGCTGCTTGAGACGGATGTGCCTGAGGCCAAACACGCAAGTGTGCATGCGTTAGACATCGGCGTTGGCGCCAACTGCATCTATCCAATCATTGGCGCGGTGGATTATGGCTGGCACTACGTTGGCAGTGATGTGGACGAGGTGTCGGTGGACAATGCCAATCAAATCGCGAGCGCCAATGCGGTGTTGAAAGGCAAAATTGAAAGCCGATTGCAACGTGACTCTCGGTTTGTGTTTAAACACATTATCGCCAAAGGCGAGCGTTATGCGCTGACGACCTGCAATCCGCCGTTTCATAAATCCCTTGAAGAGGCGCAGCAAGGCAGCGAGAAAAAACTGTTTAACTTAAGTCGCAATAGGACGAAAAAAAGCAGCAACAAGGCCGCGGTCGCCGCCGCCAATACGCCACGACACAAAACGCAGAAAGGTTCGCCTATACTTAATTTTGGTGGGCAGAAAGCGGAACTGTGGTGTCCGGGTGGTGAAGCCGCGTTTGTAAAAAAGATGGCGTTTGAAAGTCGAGATGTGGCATCGCAAGTCCTTTGGTTCTCCACCTTGATTTCAAAGAAAGAGAATGTCCGTTGGCTGCGTAAAAATCTTGAAAAAGCCGGAGCGCTGGAAGTGCGCGTGGTTGAGATGAGCCAAGGGCAGAAAGTAAGCCGTTTTATGGCTTGGACGTTTCATGATAAAGCCAAGCGCGCCACTTGGTTTGATACCAAACCCCGTTAACCACTGATACCAATAGATGAGGAGGGCATATGGAATTTGAGATTTATATGCCCTGTGAGCCCAGTTGGATTTGCGATAGCTTTCTTGCGCTGTTCGCGGTGCTGCTGTTGTGGGGACTGGGTTATTTTGTGCTGATTTTGTATCGAGAATAAAAAAATATCCACAAACGAAAATGATCAGTTTATCCGTTCGAGAGCGCTTCTAACTGCTTACGATACTTCTCTTCTAACGCGCTGTTACCGGCGCGCGCTTCCAACTCTATCAGTAGGGCCAATGAGGCTTGTTGCACGCCAAACTGCTGGTGGAAGTTCATCAAGCGTATTCGCGCTGATGTGTATTCACCTTGCTCTATTTCAAGTTTAGTCAGGCGCAGCAGCGAGGTTACGCGGCGCGGGTCGTGATCCAATGTGCGTTTGAAATAACCCATGGCTTGTTCGGGTTTGCCCGCTTTTAATGCACAGAGTGCCGCATTTTCATAGCTGGCGGAAATCAGGTAGTAGTAGGGCTGCTCAATCGCGCTATTAAACAGTTGATCAGCCTGAGGATAGCGCTCTTGTTTGCATAAAAACGTGCCGTAGTTGTTCATCACATTGCCGTTTCTCGGGTGCTGTGTCAGCGCCGTTTTATACAGTTTTTCAGCGTCCGCCTCTTCACCGACTTGCTCGAAATAGTGCGCCATCGCCAACTGTGCTCGGTAATAACTCTTATCGTGCTGAAGGGCTTTTTCCAGATTTTCGCGGGCTTTCACCATATCACCCTGCTGTAAGTAACCCATGCCAAGGGCTAAGCGCGCATCGGCTTTTTCTCGTGGGTTGGCATTGAGCTCGGGCTCAGGGTTATTGTCCACCGTGACACAGGCAGAGAGGAGTAACACCAAAGGAAGGAGAAGGGTACGCATAGTCGTTCAACTTTTGTGGTTCAGTAACAGATAACAAGCTTGTGCTTTTTTATACCTGATCCCATCTGGTGTTTGCGCCGATGAGTGAGACTCTGCGAGGGGTTTATCAGTTTCTTAGTGTGGGCCGGAAAAGAATGCGAGCGAGGGCGCGCTTGCGCCCTCGTGTTTGGTGACAGGGTGTTGCCCTAGACGTGTTAATCGTCTTTGGTAAAGTTGGCTTCGCTGAAGTGATCCAAATCGTATGGCGTTTGCTGGTAGACACAGTAGTTCAACCAGTTGGCAAATAGCAGGTGCCCATGACTGCGCCAACTTGCGCACGGTTTGTTGTCGGGATTGTTGTTGGGGTAGTAGTTGACCGGAATCGCCGGTTCCATTCCCTCACTCAAATCGCGGATGTACTCATTGTGCAGGGTGTGTGAGTCATACTCTGGATGGCCCGTCACAAACACATTACGCTTATCTTTGGTGGCCGCCAAGTAAACGCCAGCCACGTCTGAGGTGGCCAAGATGTCGAGATCCGTATGCTCAGCAAGATACTCCGGTGAGAAATCAGCGTAGCGAGAATGCGGTGCTAAAAAGGTGTCGTCAAAACCACGCAGAATGGGGTGAAACTCGTGATGAATTTGATGTTGATACACACCGGAGAGCTTCTCTTTGCGCGTGCGCTTAGGCAGATTGTAGAGCAGCTTTAACCCTGCCTGTGCGGCCCAGCAGACGTATAAGGTCGAGGTGACGTGCTCTTTCGCCCAGTTCATGATGGTTTTGAGGTGGTCCCAATAAATCACGTCTTCAAATTGGACCAGACCGAGCGGCGCACCGGTGATGATCAAACCATCGAAATTGCGTTTTTTGATCATCTCAAATTGTCGATAGAAGTTGTCTAGATGCTCGGTGGGCGTATTTTTACTCGGGCGATCATCAATGCGCAGCAGTTCAATATCGACCTGCAATGGGCTATTGGACAAGAGGCGTAAAAATTGCGTCTCTGTCTCAATTTTTTTTGGCATAAGATTGAGGATCAACACCTTAAGTGGACGAATCTCCTGCGTAGAGGCACGCGATTCGCTCATGATGAAGATATTTTCCTGACGCAGTACATCAGTGGCAGGCAATTGATCGGGGATCTTAATCGGCACAGCTTTCTCCCTAAGCTCTGTTATGGACGTCTATACATCTAAACTTAACCCAATCGGTATGAGATGTCGATAGCATTTTTAGGCCAAATTGGTTTACTATCTGCGCCTCGAACTCGGTGAGACGATTTCGGCGCAGCCACAGACAAATCAGCGGACATCGGCCGCAAGGGAGTAATAGAGCGGTGAAATTGACCTTAATTCGCGGTCTGCCAGGTTCTGGCAAAAGCACCCTAGCGAAAACACTGCCAGCGGTGCACCTTGAAGCGGATATGTATTTTATCGCTGACGATGGCGTTTACCGCTATGACAAAGCGAGAATTTCCGATGCGCACGAGTGGTGCAGAGCAGAGGTAAAACGCGCGCTGACCAACAAGCAGGACGTGGTTGTCTCCAATACTTTTGTCCAGCGCTGGGAAATCGCGCCGTACTACCGCCTCGCCAAGCAATTTGGCGCAGAGTTTGTGGTGATGGAGTGCACTGGGCAATTTCAAAATATCCACGGCGTTGAGCGCAGTACAATCGAACAAATGAAAAAACGGTGGCAGACATGGCAAAGCGATCGCCCGTTGTTGAAATGACCTCTTACGGTATTTACGACCAATGGGACTCCAAATCAAAACACCTTCCTAAAATACAAGCGTTTACCACTAAGGTTCCGGCTGACGAGGACGTCGAGTTTGGCTTTATCGTCAACATCAAAAAAGCCAAAGGTGCGCTGATTGAGTTTTGTATCGATCATCCCGGTATCTTAGGCAAAAAAGGCCAGACGTTAGCGCCTTTCACCGGTGAGCTGCACGTGGGCAGCAACGATTGGGATTTCTACTTGGGCGATACGATTCAACTGCTTCATCCTGACGGCGGCTTGGAGTCGAATTTGGGGCGCTGGCACATGAGCATCGAGATGGACGGACGCGTGATTGCGCAAAAGACGTTCGATGTGTATAGCCGGGATGAGAATGAGTTTTGGCGCCGCCGAGGTTTTTAAACGCGGCGCTCAAACGTTATCGCGGCGATGTTCACGCAATGCGCGCCAAGCCATGAGGCTCCAACCTAGTGCTTGCACCCACAGTAGTGTGTATTGCGCCGCGACTTGATGCCATTCTCCGCCCATCTGGTTTAAACGCAAGAATGCTTGGATGGCGGGCGTACTAGGAAAAAGCTGCGATAGCCAAACGATGCCATCGGGAATGGCTTCGAGCGGCCAGATAAACCCCGCACTAAAAATCAGCGGCATTGAGCTGATTAATACCACTAATGTCACCAACTCTCGTCTTGGCACTATTGTACCCAGCCAAATACCTATCGCGCAGGATGCCAATAAGAAAGGCAGCAATAGAGTGACAAGCTCGGCAAGGTTTGCCAATTGCGCGACGCCGTGCAAGCGAAAACTCGGCCCAAAGTAATAACCGCTTAGTACCAAGTAAATACTCGTCAGCAGCACCATTCGTCCCCCTATCAAGGCGAGAGGGCTGACGTTAGACCAATAGCCACGACCATGCTTTTGTGTGCCTTGCATCAACCCCGCCGCCATTGCCAGCGTTTGCTGCAAAATCAGCACAAACACCGCAGGCACCACATAATCGACATAGCCCATTTGCGGGTTAAAGGTGGGTTTGAGGCTGAGCTTGGTGGGCGCAAAATGATTGGCCGCGGCGCTCAGTGGCTCACCATCAACGAGCAATTTTGCCACTGTGGTTTGCGCCGCTAGGGTGCCACCCGCTTGCGCTAAGCCTTCGACAATGGTGCCGTAGACCAAAAAGTAAGAGGCATCCCCCGCGTAAGCCAAGGTTGGGCTTTTACCTAACATCAGATCTTTATAGAAATGCTCTGGGATCACCAAAATGCCGCTAATATCGCCACTTAAAAAGGCTGCTTTGGCTGCTTCTATGCTTGAGTCACGCCTTACGATGTGCACTTGGGGTGTCGCATCTACCATACGCTCTAGCTGATAGCTGGTTTGGCTTTTGTCCAAGTTGACCACGCTGATGACTTGCTCGCGTGGGGTTTGGTAAGAGTAGGGCATAGGGTAGAGAAACGAGTAAAACACGACGCCACCAAACACGGTGAGAAGTACCACAGGATTATGTAGCAGCGCCTTTAGCTCCGCTTTCAGCAGTGCGGTAAACGTCATGATTGGTGCTCCTTAAGTTCCGCGCGCGCGTGCCTTTTTGTGTCATTTTCAGCCTTGATGGCACTGTTGAGGTGCTTGCGAGCGAGAAGAAGACACAGCAGCGCTGGCAGTAGATAGCCAAGCAGTGGCGTCAGATGCATCAGTGTGACGAGCGCCGATGCGCCATAGCTGACTTGGCTCACCTGCGCTTCAATATAGTGACTGATGGGCAAGAGTGAGCGCCAAGCTTGGGTGAGCGGCGACATGTCAGAGACCGGGAAAGTGATACCCATAAAGGCAAAACTTGGCGCAGTAAACGCGCCGGCAAAGCTCATCGCTCTAGCGGGATCTAAGGTCAAAAAGAAGAACACACTGCCCATGGCCATACACGCGAGTATGGTCGGCACTTGCGCGGCGAACAACACCCAAAGGTCGCCTTGCATCGGCCACTGTAAGCCGGAATAAAACCAGACTAAAAACGCCGCGCCTTGCAGCCAAAATAACGGAAAGTAGGGCAGTAGAGTGCGACACAGCGCCACGCCCGGCGAAGGCGCTAACCAACGTACCAGACCATGATCACGTTGATTGGCGGCCAGCACTAACAGCGTGCTAACGACAATGACGATTTGCCACTGCGCTGGGATGATCGCGCTGACTAAAAACTGGGCGTAATTGGAATTCTTATTGAACAGCGGGGTGACTTGAGTCGAGACGGGCACGGCGTTGCCCATCGCAGAGAGTAGGGTTGTATTGCCATCGGCGAGGCCCGCGAACGTGGCTAACTGCGCATTGAATGTCCCATGCGCTTGGACAAACGCGGCGTTCATCAGTTTGCCAATCAAGATCGCTTGGCTGTTGTAAAACACACTGACTTGCGGGGTGAGCTGTTTCATCACTTCTTGTTCGAAACGGCTCGGGATCACTGCGTAGGCGTAGATCTCGCCCTGTACCAGTGCCGCTTTCGCCTCACTGGGGCTTTGAAAATGACGCGTCACTTGCATGGTTGAGGTAGCGTCATAGTCGCGTTCGAGTGTGTAAGAGAGCGCACTCTTATCCAGATTAACCACACCAATCGGCAGATCGCGCGCGATGCCTTGGGAAAATATCGACCAGATACACCAAGCGAGCGCGATGGGAATCCAGGTCAAGCTAGCAAGGAGCCACCGATCACGCGTAATGGTCGCCCACTGCTGCGCTATGGCTTGGCGTATCATCATTGCGCGCCTTGCTCTGTTGGTGAAGGGGCAATTTCCACGGCGAGACTCATGCCCATCCTCAAGCCTTGTACGGGCTCGCTTGGTCTGGCTTCGACTTCAAAGGTACGTAAATCAAACCCTTGGCTAGCATCGGTTGAGCGCCAAGTAGCAAAATCGCCCATGACCGCGACATGGCTCACTGTGAAGGTTATCTCTTTATCCAACGCAGGAACGTAAGCGTCAAATTGTGTGCCTTTGCCAAAGTGGCGCAGGTAATCTTCACGAACGTTAAACACGGCCCACATATCTTCGGTGTCAAGCACAGTGACAACCGGAAAGCCTTGCGGCGCTAACTCGCCGCTTTGCAGCAGCACCTGCGAAACCTCGCCGTCAAACCAACTGTGAATTTGGGTATCTTGCGCGTAGGCTTCTACTTCGGCAACCGCACCGGCGGCCATGCGCGCTTTCTCTGCGGCGGCGACTTTCGTCTCGCTGCGCGCACCTTCTTGCGCCATTTGATACATCTGGTAGGCGGCACTTTCCGTGTATTTTGCCGCGTCCCATTGGGTTTTGGCTTCGTCGCGTTTTTGCTCTGCCACCACGCCATCATTAAATAAGTTGTTGACTCGAAGATAGGTTTTTTCCATCAGATCGGCGGCGGCTTGCGCTTTGAGCCATTGATCCTTCGCGGCTTGGATTTGTTGCGCACGCGCGCCTTTTTCCGCTTCTTGAGCCAGTGCATCGGCGGCTTTTTCTCCGGCCTTAGCTTGCTCTAATTTTGCCGCGATTTCGGGGCTGTGAAGGGTAAAAATGAGCTGTCCTTTAGTGACATTGTCACCTTTGCGCACCAGCACTTGATCAATACGCCCCGGCACTTTCGACGAAATACTATACTGCTGCGCTTCAATCTGGCCTTGCAAGTGAACTGGCTGAGGCTGATAGGCGTCGTAAACGCTGTAGCCGACCCAAGATGTCAGAGCGATTGCAGCTGCGGTAAGCAGGTAAGGTTTGGCTTGGTTCATCTATGATCCTTAACGATTCGACAATGGGATGGCGTTATATTGATACTGTTTAAAACTGTCCATTTCACTCGACAGAGCCAACAATTTGGACAGCGACACAAGGTATTGAAAACTGGCGGCTGCTTTTTGTGTTTCAACACTGGCAACATAGAGCTGAGCATCGACAACATCGGTTGACGTCGAGAGCCCTTGCGAAAAGGCTTTTTCGCGCAGTTTGAGATTCTCCTGCGCCAGAGACAAGCTGGAATCGAGCCCCTGGACCTCTTCTCGCGCTTGCTGCGCTTCCAAATAGGTTTTCTGGACCAGAACGGAGAGATCTTGTTTCGCCTGCGCTTTGAGGTATCTAACCTGAGACACCGCACTGTGCGCCGCTTTGACCTGCTCTGAGCGGCCGGAGGTATCAATCAAAGGCACATTGACCCCAACACCCACGAGCCACTCGGGTTTCAACTGACTCGCGAGGGAATCATCCTCATACAAGCTGTAGTCGCCGTAGAGGTACACTTCTGGGTAGTAACGGCCTTTTTCTGCTTTGATCAGGCTATTAGCTTGCTTCTCTTTGGCGTCAAGCAGAGCGAGGCCTGGGTAGGTCGCTAACGTGCGGTCGATAAACAGATCCAGTGGCGGCAGGTTTGGATTAATAAACAAGTGGTCCGAGGGCTCGACGCCGTCGGTTTGGTTGAGAATTTTCGTCAGCGCCGCTTGGGCGATATCAAGATCCTTTTGCGCCTTCTTGCGCTCAATCACGGCTTTGTCTAACGCGGATTCGGCTTGCAGCCTTTCGACGCGGGCGATTTGCCCTTGCTGTTCTAGCTTGAGTGCGTTGTCTCTGTGTTTGGTTAGCCCAGCTTCCACCAGTTGTCGGGTGTGCAATACGTCTTGTGTCAACAACACGGAAAAATAGTATTTACTCAGATCTTCAAAGCGCGCTTGGGTTTCCATCGCTAGCTCACTCTTTGCCTGTTCGCTTTTCCCCTGCGCGGCACTTTGCGCGGCATTGATGCGACCGCCGGTAAAGATTGGCCAAACGGCACGAATGGAGGAGGAGAATATGTCGCGCTCGGTGATGGTTGAAGTCACGCTGCCGAGCTGTGAGACTAATCCGCCCAGGGCGGGGCTAAGGTTGGGCATCGTTGCCCCTGTGCTGTCAAAGAGCTGCTCACCAGAAAGGGTCACGTCGGTATCGAGGCGTGTGTAGTTGGCGCCTAGGGTGACAGACGGCAAATTTAGGCTATCGGTCGCGGAGTGCAGCGCTTGGTAACGGTCAACATTCGCGCGCGAGGCCGCGAGGGAGTGGTTCTCTTGTTGGAGCAGCGTCCACGCTTGTTCAAAACTGATCGGGGCAGCGTGCGCCACGCTAGACACTGCGCCGCAACAGGCGAGCATCAAAGCTAAAGGGCGAATAGGCATGACGTGTGCGGTCCTCGCTTAAATGAAAGTGATAAATTAGAGTCTATACTCTAATTTTTGTTCAAGCAATCCATCTATGAGGTTTGATGCGTAAGGAGATAAAACGAAAACGAGGGCGATAACGCCCTCGGGATAACACATCGTTCGAATGACTACTTTCGATTGACTACTGCTCAATCTGTTTTGGCGAGCCTTTCAACGCTTGTACCAGTTTGACCAGTAGTGGGCTGAGTAGCACGAGCGCAGCGAGCACGGTAAAGGTGAAGGTGATAGGGCGTTCCCAAAGGAAGCTCAGCTCACCATCGCTGATCATCAAGGCGCGGCGTAAATTCTCTTCCATCAGACCGCCAAGGATAAAGCCAAGCAGCAGCGGCGCGAGTGGGAAGTTGGCTAAACGCAATGCGATGGCACCAACGGCAATCAGCAACATGATGAACACGTCCATGGTGTTAAACGAGACCAAGTACACACCGGTTATCGAGAAGAATAAGATCATCGGTAGCAACACGGTGCGCGGCACGGCCAGCAGGCGTGAAATGTAAGGGATCAGCGGTAAGTTCAAGATCACTAACACGATGTTGCCAAAGTACATTGAGATAATCACCGACCAAAACACATCTGGATGCTCGAGAAACAAACGTGGTCCCGGTTGAATACCATAGGCGATCAGCGCACCGAGCATGATGGCGGTGGTGCCCGAACCCGGAATACCCAGCGTTAACAACGGCACAAACGAACCACTCGATGCGGCGTTGTTGGCCGACTCCGGTGCCACCAGCCCACGAATGCTGCCTTTACCGAACTCTTCACGCTTCTCTTTTGGCGCTAAGTTTCGTTCCATGCCATAGCTAAGGAACGCGGCAATGGTTGCTCCTGCACCCGGCAATACACCGGTGAAAAAGCCCAGAATGGAAGAGCGAATCGAGACTGGCGCCACTTCTTTGATCTCTTCCTTTGTCACTTTCATGCTGCCGATGTCGCTCATCTTACTTTGTTCTTCGTCGCGGGTATCTTGCTCCGGTTTGAGAATGCCCATTAAGGTTTCACCGAGTGCAAAAGTGGCCATGGCAAGCAAAAGGAAGCTAAAACCATCCATCAGATCCGTTAAGCCAAAAGTAAAGCGCTCAACGCCGACGCCCTTATCAATTCCGACGGTAGAGAGCATCAAACCGAGGACCGTCATCATACATGCTTTGATCACTTGCCCTTTGCCAGCAAACGCCGCTACAGCGGAGAGACCAAGCAGCATCAAGGCAAAATAATCGGAGGATTGGAAACTCAGCGAGACGCTCGCGAGCGCAGGCGCGGCAACCAACAGCATGATGGCCGAGAGTGTACCGCCTGTAAATGACGAGTAAGCCGCTAGCGCAAGGGCTTTTCCTGCTTGACCTTTTTGTGCCATAGGATAGCCATCAAATGCCGTTACGACGGTGGATGAGCAGCCCGGAGCGTTAATCAAAATCGAGGAGGTGGAGCCGCCAAACACCGCGCCGTAGTAGACGCCCGCCATCAGGATCAGTCCTGATGAGGGATCGAGTCCGTAGGTGATGGGGATCATGAGAGCGATGGCTGAAATCGGGCCAAGGCCAGGGAGCATGCCGATAAACGTACCGACAAAACAGCCGACGATAACCATCATTAGGTTCATCGGCATCACGGCGGTCGAAAGACCTTGTAAAATTCCGTCTAACATGGGATTTCCTTACTGATTACGACCACATAGTGAAGATAACGCCCGGCTCGAGATAGATATCCAGCCCTTGGGTAAGAAGAAGATAAAACGCAATCACAAATGGAAATGACGCGCCAAACAAGACCGCTTTGCGTCTTTCGCCAAGCAAGTAAAAGCCGGCGAGCAAGAAAAAGCCCGTCGCCAAGACAAAGCCAAGGTAGGTCAGGCCGACGCCGTAAAGTGCCATCAGGGCTAAAAAGCCAATCAGCAACTTCCAGTTGAAATTCAGTACAGCGCCACTTTGGGTGTCTTTTTTGCCCATCACCAGCAGCAAGAGCGCCAGGCCAACACCGGCAAACGTCAGCAGTGTGGGTAGGGTACGCGCGGTAAAGGGTTCGTATTCATCACCCGGAAACATCGGGATCTGGGTGGTTTGGTAGCCGTAGCATAGGCAGACAATCAGAAATATCATCGCACCAACACGATCACGGCATAGCAGGTTCTCTTTGCTAAAGACGCTGCCTTGGTTGAAAGAGTTCGTTGGTAAGTCCGACATAGCCAACTCCATTTGAGTTATCGAAACGCTGCATCAATCGAGCCATGCTGAGTACAGGCTGCATACGATGTGCGTTGGATGAAGTAGAGAAAAAAGCCGTACTAGAGGGTTAATGAGCAACATATTCACTAACAATGGCCTTTCTCTCTAAGTGGAATTTGGAGGGAAAGGCCAACTGTTCAACACAAACAGCGGAGATTGTCTAAGGTTCTCAAGTACGGCGAAAACAAGGGTGGTAGACCCGCTACCAACCCAAACATGACGGTGTATTACTTGAGGAAGCCAAGCTCACGCATCAAATCGCCCATCTGCTTCTCTTGGTCTTCAAGGAAAGCGTAGAACTCTTTGTCCGCTTTGTAGTTGTCGATCCAACCGTTACGGTCACGTACGACTTTCCACTCATCGGTTTGATACATTTTGCTGAGGGCGGCATTCCATTCATCAATCTTCGCTTGGCTTGCGCCAGGGGCTGCGAAGAAGCCACGCCAGTTGGCAAAGACTGTTTCGTTGCCATATTCAGTGAGCGTCGGAATATCCGGTGCTGCGTCTAAACGTTTAGGCGCTGTCACGGCGAGGATCTTAACTTGGCCAGATTTTGACATCTCCAGCACTTCGCCAAGGCCGGTAGATAAGAGCTGTGTTTCACCAGAAAGCAGCGCGGCCATGGCTTTGCCGCCTGCATCATAAGCAATGTAGCGAACGGTTTTTGCGTCAAACCCTTCGCCTTTAAAGGCGGCTGCGACTACTAAGTGGTCCATGCTGCCGCGTGCAGAGCCGCCAGCGATTTTGACTTTACGCGGGTTAGACTCAAATTCTTTAACCACATCTTCCCAAGTGTTGTAGCCCGAATCGACCGACGTCACGATGGCACCGTAATCGGCAATGGTCGCCGCGACGGGCGTGAGATCACGGAATGATTGCGGGAAAATACCGGTCAGAGAGCGTACCACGATAGGGGTTGAGTTGACCATCAGAGTGTCTTCTTGACGCTCAGCGGTTTCAATCAAATGCGCAATAGCTTTACCGCCGCCGCCACCGGAGAGGTTTTGGAACGAGACGTTGTCGACAATCTCAGATTTGACCAACACGTCACCAGTGCCACGCGCCGTCATATCCCAGCCGCCACCGGCGCCACCTGGGATCAGAAAGTGGATTTTCTCCACATCCGCCGCCCAAGCGTTGAATGAGAAAGACGCAGCGATGATCGACGCTGCAAGAGTGGGTTTGAGTACCTTAAACATGATTCACGTTCCTTATGTAGGCAGAACTTCTCTTTGGAAGTCTCGTTATGGTTATGGGTTATCTCACCAAAGCGAGCGCTGTTATCGAGCCTTGTCTTGCTGGGCGATACCAGTACCTGCTTGTTGGATGCTTTAAGGTTAATGAGATGTTACAAGTCTGTCTGCGTTGCGCGTATAAAAATAATATTGGGCATAAAGCGAATTAAGTTCATAAAGTTCACGGACGTCGATGGGGGTGTTCACCATTTGGTATTGTCGACACTGAGTGGAATTTTGGCTGTAAAAATGAGTTTTCACTTATACCTTAGTCTAAACTGTCGACAATGTGATTGATTGTCGACAGTTTGAGCGTTATGGTGAAAACATCAACGAAGACCTCCAACACTCTATGGAGGGCGTCACCCAGAAATGATAGAGAGACCGATGAACATCGCTAGAGAGTTTGAATTCGCCAACGGCCCAAGCAAAACGAAGCCAGCGACTGAAAATACCAAATCCCTGACACTCACCGAGAGCCTTGTCGAGGACATTGTCAGTGGTGCGATTGCCCCGGGCAGCAAAATATCGGAGCCAGAACTGGCGAAACGATTTAACGTCAGCCGCGGGCCTTTGCGTGAGGCGATTATGCGTCTTGAAGGGTTGGGATTGATAGAGCGTATCCCGCACGTCGGCGCGCGCGTGATCACCTTTTCACCGGAAAAACTGATTGAATTGTACGCAGTACGCGAGGCGCTCGAAGGAATGGCGGCCAGATTAGCCGCGCGCCACATGACACCACAAGACATTGCCGGTCTTGAGCAACTGCTGAATGCTCATTCTCATCACATCGAAGAAGTGGAAGGCGCGTCCTACTTTCACCAGCACGGCGATTTTGATTTCCACTACCGCATCATTAAAGCGAGCCGCAATCGACACCTTATCAATTTGCTGTGCAATGAGCTGTACCACTTATTGCGCATGTATCGCTACCAGTCTCCGCGCGCGCAATCGCGACCAAAAGAAGCGCTGGCGGAGCATCGACATATCCTCCAAGCAATTGCCAACCGTGACGAAGAGTTAGCGGAAATGCTGATGCGTCGCCACATCTCAGGCAGTCGCCTTTTGATTGAACAACAAATACTCACGGACTAGAGGAAGTGACTATGAGTCTCACGCCCGGAGCCAAGTTTCGGCTCGCCCTACAGCAAAATCATCCGCTCCAGATTGTCGGAACCATCAACCCTTATTGCGCCATGATGGCGAAGAACTTAGGTCATCAAGCCATATATCTATCTGGTGGGGGCATTGCTAACGCCTCGTATGGCTTACCAGACCTTGGTATCACGACATTGAATGATGTGCTGGTGGATGTCGACCGCATCACTAATGCGTGCGACTTGCCACTGTTGGTGGATATCGATACCGGATTTGGCGGCGCGTTTAATATTGGCCGCACCATCAAAGCGATGGAAAAGGCCGGTGCGGCAGCGGTGCACATGGAAGATCAAGTGGCGCAAAAACGCTGCGGCCATAGACCGAACAAGGCGATCGTTAGCCAAGAAGAGATGGTCGACCGAGTCAAAGCAGCGGTGGATGCGCGCAATGACGATCAGTTTGTCATCATGGCGCGCACCGATGCATTGGCCGTCGAAGGCATTGACCGCGCGATTGAGCGGGCGATTGCGTGTGTCGAAGCGGGCGCGGACATGATCTTCCCCGAAGCGGTGACAGAGTTGGCGCAGTACCGACAGTTTTCTGATGCGCTTGAAAGCGCGACGGGGAAAAAAGTGCCGATTCTGGCGAATATCACCGAATTTGGTCAAACGCCGCTCTACAGCTGTGAAGAGCTCGGCCAATCGAATGTCGACATGGTGCTCTATCCACTGAGTGCGTTTCGCGCGATGAACAAAGCGGCGGAAATGGTCTATCGCCATCTGCTTGAAGTGGGTAATCAAGAAGCGCTACTTGGTGAGATGCAGACCCGCAAAGAGCTCTATGCACACCTCAATTATCACGATTACGAGGACAAGCTCGATAGACTGTTTAGTGACCAATAACAACAGGTCTTGAGTAACGAATAACAATTGAAATGCTACCAATAACGTGAAATTAGCGGGTTAAAGAGATCCAAACCTCTTGCCGTCAGCGCTTGAAGCAAAAGGTGCTTAAGAGTAAGGGGGATTGGGCAAAGCTCGCAAGAAAAGGAGTTCTACCATGTCTCACACTGAGAATGATCTGAGTAAAAAACCGATTGGCGGCGCAGGATTGCGTGGTCAGAGTGCCGGCAGCACCGCACTGTGCACCGTTGGCAAAACAGGGACAGGACTAACCTACCGTGGCTACGACATCACGGATTTGGCCAATAACGCCCAATTTGAAGAGGTGGCGTTTTTGTTGCTGAGAGGCCATTTACCCAATCAACAAGAGTTAGACAATTACAAGACGCGTTTGATTGGCCTACGCGGCCTTCCGAATGAGCTTAAGGCGGCATTAGAGCTGATTCCTGCCAGTGCGCACCCGATGGATGTGATGCGCACCGGCTGCTCAATGTTGGGAAATCTTGAGCAAGAGATGAGTTTTGATCAGCAGCTCGATGCGACCGAGCGGATGTTGGCGCTTTTTCCCGCCATCATCTGCTATTGGTATCGCTTTAGCCATGATGGCGTGAGAATTGATACCCAAGATCAAAGCGAAGCCTGCATTGGGGGCTACTTCCTCAAACTGCTCACCGATAAAGCGCCGAGTGAACTTCATAAGCAGGTGATGCACTGCTCGCTCATTTTGTATGCAGAGCATGAGTTTAATGCCTCCACCTTTGCGGCCCGAGTGTGCGCCTCGACCTTATCTGATATCCACTCATGCATCACAGCGGCGATCGGCACGTTACGCGGACCCCTGCACGGCGGCGCTAATGAAGCCGCAATGGAGATGATTGAAGGCTGGATGACACCCGATGAAGCGGAAGCCAACATCCTCACCATGTTGGCGAACAAAGACAAAATCATGGGTTTTGGCCACGCCATTTATCGTGAAAGCGACCCGCGCAATGCGTTGATCAAGCGCTGGTCAAAAGCGCTCTCTCAAGCGGTGGGGGATACCCATCTCTATGCGGTTTCCGAACGGGTTGAAGCAGTCATGAAGCGAGAAAAAGGGCTGTTCTGTAACGCAGATTTCTTCCATGCATCGGCGTATCACTTTATGGATATTCCTACCAAACTGTTTACCCCCATTTTTGTGATGAGCCGCCTCACAGGTTGGGCAGCGCACGTGTTTGAGCAGCGCGCCAACAATCGCATTATTCGTCCAAGCGCCGACTACACAGGCCCCGAGCATCAGCAATGGGTTCCGATTGAGCAGCGTTAACGCCTAAGAGAATGGATGTGAACATGAATAGCGATTCAAGTTACAGAAAGTCACTGCCCGGGTTCGATGTCGATTATTTCGATGCTCGCTCAGCGGTGAATGCACTGTCGCCCGGTGCTTACGATGGGCTGCCTTACACGTCACGGGTTCTGGCGGAGCAGTTGGTGCGCCGCTGTGAGCCAGAGAGTCTTGATGCGGCGCTGCTGCAATTGATTGAGCGCAAGCGTGACTTAGACTTTCCTTGGTATCCGGCGCGCGTCGTGTGTCACGATATTCTAGGACAAACCGCCTTGGTGGATTTGGCAGGGCTGCGTGATGCGATTGCTCAGCAAGGTGGCGATCCTGCGAAAGTGAACCCTGTGGTCGAAACGCAGCTGATTGTCGACCACTCATTAGCGGTGGAACACGCGGGCTTTGATCCGCAAGCGTTTGAGAAAAACCGCGCCATCGAAGAGCGGCGCAATGAAGACCGCTTCCACTTTATTGATTGGTGTAAAACCGCGTTTGAAAACGTCAGCGTGATCCCTGCAGGCAACGGCATTATGCACCAGATCAATTTGGAAAAAATGTCGCCAGTGGTTCAAGTCAAGCAAGGCATTGCTTATCCGGATACGTGTGTCGGGACAGACAGCCACACGCCGCACGTTGATGCACTTGGCGTGATTGCCATTGGTGTCGGCGGCCTAGAGGCGGAAACCGTCATGCTAGGACGGCCGTCGATGATGCGTTTGCCCAACATTGTCGGTGTCAAGCTAAGTGGAAAACGCCAAAGTGGCATCACCGCGACGGATATCGTACTGGCGATCACCGAGTTTTTACGCGATCAGCGTGTGGTCTCGGCCTATTTGGAGTTCTTTGGTGAAGGGGCGCGCGATTTGACGATTGGCGATCGCGCCACCATTTCCAACATGACGCCGGAATACGGGGCGACGGCAGGGATGTTCTACATCGATGAGCAGACCATTCAGTATCTAAAACTGACCGGACGCGATGACAAGCAAGTGGCTTTAGTGGAAGCCTACGCGAAACAAACCGGACTTTGGGCGGATGCGCTCAGCGAGGCGCAGTATGAGCGTGTGTTGGAATTTGATCTCTCGAGTGTCACACGAAACCTCGCAGGCCCGTCTAATCCCCATCGCCGCTTACCAACGAGTGAGCTAGCCAATCGCGGTATCGCGCAGCCCCGCGGCACAGACACCGGCGAGCAAGGGTTGCCTGATGGCGCCGTGATTATTGCAGCGATCACCTCTTGTACCAACACCAGCAATCCGAGAAACGTCGTAGCGGCAGGATTATTGGCGAAAAAAGCCAATCAGCTAGGGCTGGTGCGCAAGCCTTGGGTGAAGTCCTCATTTGCGCCCGGCTCGAAAGTCGCCAAGTTCTACTTGCAAGAAGCAGGACTATTGTCAGAGCTGGAGCAGCTTGGCTTTGGCATCGTCGCTTACGCGTGTACCACCTGTAACGGAATGAGCGGCGCGCTCGATCCCACTATTGAGCAAGAGATCATCGAACGCGATCTGTATGCCACCGCGGTGCTGTCAGGCAATCGTAACTTTGACGGCCGTATCCACCCGTATGCCAAACAAGCGTTTTTAGCGTCTCCTCCGCTGGTGGTTGCCTACGCGCTGGCGGGTTCAATCCGCTTCGATATTGAGCGCGATGCGCTCGGCCACAATGCCAACGGTGAACCTATCTACCTGAAAGATCTCTGGCCAAGTGATGAAGAGATCGATCAAGTGGTGGCTCAGCACGTGAAACCCGAGCAGTTTAAGCAGGTTTACATTCAAATGTTCAAACTGGATGAGGAACATCAGGTATCCAATCCACTCTATGATTGGCGCTCGATGAGCACCTATATTCGCCGTCCACCCTATTGGGAAGGGGCGTTGGCGGGTGAGCGCACTTTGAAAGGGATGCGTCCTCTGGCGGTGTTGGGTGACAACATTACCACCGATCACTTATCGCCCTCCAATGCGATTTTGGCCAGCAGCGCAGCGGGCGAGTATTTAGCCAGTATGGGTGTGCCAGAAGAGGACTTTAACTCCTACGCCACACACCGTGGTGACCACCTGACGGCGCAACGGGCCACATTCGCGAACCCCAAATTGTTCAACGAGATGGTGAAACAGGGCGGCGATGTGGTGCAAGGCTCACTGGCACGCATTGAACCCGAAGGTAAAGTGGTGCGAATGTGGGAAGCGATTGAAACCTACATGGCGCGCAAACAGCCTCTGATCATTATTGCAGGCGCCGATTACGGCCAAGGCTCTTCTCGAGATTGGGCGGCAAAAGGCGTTCGATTAGCCGGGGTAGAAGCCATTGTTGCGGAAGGTTTTGAGCGTATCCATCGTACCAACCTTGTTGGGATGGGCGTATTGCCGCTGGAATTTAAAACTGGCGTGACGCGCCATACGCTTGAGGTAGATGGCTCAGAAACCTACGACGTAATGGGAGACATTGCGCCTGGTGCTGACTTGGCGCTGATCATTACTCGTGCCAATGGTGAAACGCTTGATGTCGCGGTGACGTGCCGTCTAGATACCGCCGATGAAGTCTCTGTTTATCAAGCGGGCGGTGTTTTGCAGCGCTTTGCTCAAGACTTTTTAGCGCAGTAGGAGGCTGACAATGAACGATGTGATTCGCGTTCCCGCGACCTACATGCGCGGCGGTACCAGTAAAGGGGTCTTTTTCAGGTTGGAAGATTTGCCTACTCAGGCACAAATCCCCGGTCCTGAGCGAGATGCGCTATTGATGCGCGTGATTGGCAGCCCTGATCCTTATGGGAAACAGATTGATGGCATGGGCGGAGCGACATCCAGCACCTCCAAAACTGTGATAGTGAGCCCGAGCACGCGTGACGATCACGACGTGGACTATCTTTTTGGTCAGGTGGCGATAGGGCAAGCGTTTGTCGACTGGAGCGGAAACTGCGGCAACCTCTCTGCTGCGGTCGGCCCTTTTGCCATTCACGCGGGTTATCTGCCTGCTGAGCGCGTTCCCCACAATGGCGTTGCCAAGGTGCGGGTTTGGCAAGCCAATATCGAAAAAACCATCGTAGTGCATGTACCGATCGTCGAAGGACAAGTGCAAGAAATGGGCAGTTTTATGCTCGATGGGGTCACGTTTCCTGCCGCAGAAATCCGCGTCGATTTTGTCGACCCCTCGGGCAGTGACAGTTCGCTGTTTCCAACTGGGCAAGTTGCGGAAGTGTTTGATGTACCCGGAGTGGGGGCACTAACGGCGACCTTTATCAGTGCGGGGATTCCGACCGTGTTTCTCCATGCGCACGAATTGGGCTTAACCGGCAGCGAACTTCAGCCAGCGATTAACGGCGATCCTAAATTGCTGGATAAGCTTGAGAGCATACGCGCTCACGGCGCGCTTAGGATGGGTTTGATAGAGGATCTCTCAGAGGCCGCGACTCGCCAGCACACGCCGAAGCTGGCGTTTGTGGCACCACCTAGTACTTATCATACGTCAAGCGCAAGTGTGGTCGAGGCGGGCGATATTGATCTTTTGGTCAGGGCGATGTCGATGGGACAGTTGCACCACGCCATGATGGGCACCGCAGCGGTGGCTATCGCTGCTGCGGCGTGCGTACCGGGCACGCTGGTCAATCAAGCGGCGGGCGGCGGCGAGCGTGACCAAGTCACCTTTGGTCATCCATCTGGCACCTTAACCGTCGGCGCGAAAGTCGATGCGCAAGGCGGGCAATGGTGCGCTCGGCAAGTCAGTATGGGCCGCAGCGCAAGAATTTTGATGGAGGGCGTTGTGCGTGTTCCCTCCGATGTCTTTCACTCTGTTCAATAACCAGAGTGCCAATAGTTAAAGACAGTCTGGAGGAAGCAGCATGTCTGAGTATCAAAAGCAGTATCAATGGGCAAAAGAATCGCCAGAGCAGTTCTGGCAAGCACAAGCCGAAGCGATTGATTGGTTTGAAAAACCAAACACGATATTAGCAGGGGATGACAACGGGATTGAACGCTGGTTTCCTGACGGTGTGATGAACACCTGTTGGCTCGCGCTCGATTACCATTGTGAGCAGGGACGCGGCGCCAAAACGGCGCTGATTTATGACTCCCCTGTGACAGGAACCAAAAAGCGCTACACCTATCAAGGTATGCGTGATCAAGTGGCTAAAATTGCAGGAATGCTCAGCGCGCAAGGCGTCACCAAAGGCGATCGCGTTGTCATCTACATGCCGATGATCCCAGAGGCCGCCATGGCGATGCTGGCGTGTGCTCGGCTTGGTGCGATTCACTCTGTGGTGTTTGGCGGGTTTGCTCCTAACGAGCTCGCGGTGCGCATCGAAGATGCCGAGCCGAAGGTGGTGATGACGGCTTCCTGCGGCATTGAAATCAATAAAGTGATTGAGTACAAGCCGATGGTCGATAAGGCAATCATGGATAGCCGCTGGAAACCGGAAGCGGTGTTTGTGTTGCAGCGTGAACAGTGCCAGGCACCGCTCACACACGAGCGAGATGTCGATTGGCACCAGGCGTTTGAGGCGGCGCTGCCTCATGCCTGTGTGCCTGTTTTGGCAACCGATCCGCTCTATATCTTGTACACATCCGGCACGACAGGTAAACCCAAAGGCGTAGTACGCGATAATGGGGGCCATGCGGTAGCGATGAAGTATTCAATGAGCGCCATCTACAACGTACCGCAAGAAGGTGTTTACTGGGCGGCGTCGGATGTCGGCTGGGTAGTCGGTCACTCTTATATTGTCTATGCGCCGCTGATTCATGGTTGCACCACCATTTTGTTTGAGGGCAAGCCGGTAAGGACGCCCGATCCCGGTGCTTTCTGGCGCGTGTGTGAAGAGTATCAAGTGGATGTGCTGTTTTCTGCGCCGACGGCGTTTCGCGCCATCAAGAAAGAGGATCCGCAAGGGGAGTTGGTACGCCAGTACGATTTGTCCAAACTGCAGACGATTTTTATGGCCGGCGAGCGGCTTGACCCTCCCACACTAGAGTGGGTTGAACAGCAAACGGGCAAGCCTGTGATCGATCACTGGTGGCAAACCGAAACGGGCTGGGCGATTGCAGGCAATCCGATTGGGATTGAAGCGATGCCTGTCAAAGCCGGTTCGGCAACCAAGCCAATCCCGGGCTATCAAGTCGACATCTTGGATGAACTAGGGGAGATCGCTGCGCCTGGTCAGCAAGGTTTTGTAGCCCTTAAACGACCTCTGCCGCCGAGCTGTCTACCGACGGTGTGGCGCAATCATGACCGATTTGAGTCCGGCTATTTGAGTCAATTTCCCGGTTACTACGTTTCGGGGGACGGCGGGTATCTTGATGAGGAGGGCTACTTGTTCATCATGGGGCGGATTGATGATGTGATCAACGTAGCGGGTCATCGCCTTTCCACGGGCGAGATGGAAGAGATTGTTGGTGCGCATCCCGCGATAGCAGAGTGCGCGGTGGTCGGGATTCATGATGATTTGAAAGGGCAACTGCCCCTTGGTTTTGTAGTGCTAAAAGATGGCGTGAAGATTGATTCTCTAGAGCTCGAAGGTGAACTGATTGGCAAAGTGCGTGATGAGATTGGCGCGGTGGCGTGCTTTAAACACGCGCTGGTCGTGGAGCGCCTACCCAAGACGCGCTCTGGTAAAATCTTGCGCCGCACCATTCGTCAAATCGCCGATGGTGAAAAGTATACAGTCCCATCGACCATTGATGATCCAACCAGCCTAGATGAGATCATGAAAGCGCTGAACTCTTAACCCGTCATTCTGCGCGCCATCCGCTCGATATTGGGGTGGCGCGCAGGTTATCGTCAGTAATCCTTTGCAACGCTTGCAATCGCACAGTTTGCGACCCAAACTAACGCTTTACCGTAAAACCGCCTCAGCATGAAGATTCGCAGCGCCATCGCGCAAGACCTCGATACCCTCAACGAATTGATGTTTCAGCTCCATGATGAGCATCATCAACAGTCGCCGGACTATTTCAAATCTGCCGAAGAGATAGAGCAAGAGAAGAGTATTGCGCGTTATCTCGATAACCCTGAATGCTTGGTTTTGGTGGCGTTGGATGCGTCAAGCCAACAGATTGTCGGCTTTGTGTCAGGTCACTTCTGTGAACTGATTTCTACCGTCAGCCAACCGTTGCAAATGGGATCACTGGATGAGTTGTACGTATTGCCCACCTATCGCCAACAAGGTGTGGCTCAACAGTTGTGTGATGAGATGGCGCTAAGATTTGAGCAATACGGTGTCGAAGAGATGTTTGTTGAAGTGTGGCAGTTCAACCAAAGTGCCTTAGCACTTTATGACCGATTGGGGTTTGAGCCTCATATCCATTGGTTGAAGAAGAAGCTCAAATAACCGTGGTAGCCATATGACAATAATCAATGAGGCCGTCACACGGCCTCATTGATTGAATTGCGCTTACCGCTTATTTATCGGCGTTGAGCACAAACTGCTCAATCACCAAGGCAACGCCATCGTCGTTATTACTCGCGGTGATGTGATTGGCGATGGCTTTGGTGCCTTCCATCGCGTTTTCCATCGCTACGCCTAATCCAGCGTATTCGAGCATGTGGTGATCATTCTCCGCATCGCCCATACAGATCACGGCATCAACCTCAATACCGAGGTGCTGGGCAATCGCGCCCACGCCGACGCCTTTGTTGCTCTGCTGGCTCAAAAATTCCAGGAAGAATGGGGCACTTTGCACTATGGTGAAGTCGCCGTGAAAATCAGCGGGAATATTACTGATAGCTTGGGTGAGCTTCTCTGGCGCACCCACGATCATCGCTTTGATGATTTCATGGTCGTCATGCAACTCGTCAAAATCCATCAAGGTGACAGGAATTTTGTTGATGGTGGATTCAATACCAGTAAATTCATTCATCTCTGGAGTGATAAGGCCCAGCTCACTACTGAATGCATGACAATATAGGTCAAGCTGCTTTGCCAGCGCAGCAACACGCTTTGCTCTCGCCCCATCAATGATCGCTTGGTGAATGACCTTATCACTGCCGAGCTCTTTCACCATAGAGCCGTTAAAGTAGACAACAAACTCGCCGTCAGCATAGAGGCCAAGTTCTTCAATCGCACCACGCATACCATCGATTGGGCGGCCAGAGGCAAGTACGACCTTAACGCCTTGTTCACGAGCCTTGGCAATGGCTTGTTTGGTGCGAGGGCTTATAGTTTTATCACTGGTGAGTAGGGTGCCATCCATATCCAGTGCGATCAATTTGTACATAACGGGCATCTTAAATTTGCAACAACAAAGTCTCGCAGAATAATCCTTCATCGCTTAATGATCAATTTATGATTTAGTTGACCTACACGCCGAGCTCCTTTAAGGTCTCGCCCTTGCAAAATGATTAGATGACAAATTGGGCTGATTAACTTTGTACAAAGTGAATGAAATGTTTGAAACCATCCAGGGTGAAGGGGTCTTTACAGGGGTTCCTTCGGTGTTTGTGCGCCTGCAAGAGTGTCCTGTCGGATGCGCTTGGTGTGACACCAAACAGACCTGGGATGCGACGCCACAAGATGAAACCTCGTTTAAACAGATCATGGTTAAGCAAGGCGATTCACCCACTTGGTGCCGCGCAGACGCGAGTGCCATCGTTGAACAATATGTCGCTCAAGGTTATCAAGCCAAACATGTTGTGATCACAGGTGGCGAACCTTGTCTTTATGACTTAACGCCTTTGACCCAAGCGTTTGAAGCGATCGGTTGTCAGTGCCAAATAGAGACCAGCGGCACTTATGAGGTGCTTGCGACAGAATCAACATGGGTGACAGTGTCACCAAAAATCGCCATGAAAGGTAAACTTCCGGTGCTGGATAGCGCGCTGCTTCGCGCCAACGAAATTAAGCATCCGGTTGGCACACAAAAAGACATCGATCAGCTGGATGCTCTACTAAGCCGTGCGAACGTGCCGAGTCGCACCACCATTGCATTGCAACCGATCAGTCAAAAGCCGCGCGCGACACAACTCTGTATTGATACTTGCATCTCGCGCAACTGGCGGTTATCTATTCAGACGCACAAGTATTTGAGTATTGCTTAAAGGAATTGAAGATGAAGAAAGCGGTCGTCGTATTTAGTGGTGGACAAGACTCCACTACCTGTTTGGTTCAAGCACTGCAAGAGTACGATGAAGTGCACGCGATAACCTTTGATTATGGTCAGCGCCACAAACTTGAAATTGAGGTGGCACAAAGCCTAGCGAAAGAGCTTGGTGTTGCAGCGCACAAAGTCATGGATGTGGGTCTTCTCAATGAGTTAGCGATTAGCTCGCTTACGCGTGATGACATTCCTGTTTCTCATGAACTGCAAGAGAACGGTTTGCCGAACTCCTTTGTGCCTGGACGCAACATCTTGTTTCTCACCCTTGCGGGCATCTACGCCTATCAGATTGGTGCAGAGGCGGTCATCACAGGTGTCTGTGAAACCGACTTTTCAGGTTATCCAGATTGCCGAGATGAGTTTGTTAAAGCAATGAACAGTGCCTTGGTGAAAGGGATGGATCGACCATTGGAGATTGTGACCCCACTGATGTGGCTCAATAAAGCGCAAACGTGGGCACTGGCGGATCAATATCAAGCGCTCTCTCTTATCAAAGAGAAAACCCTGACGTGTTACAACGGTATCATCGGGGATGGCTGCGGTGCCTGTCCTTCGTGTGATTTGCGCAGAGCGGGCCTTGACGCCTATCTCGACAACAAAGAGGTGGTTATGGCAGAGCTTGTAGAGAAGCAGCGCTAACCGATTTTTGTGGAATACAAAACGCCCTGCAAGTGCAGGGCGTTAATGTTTTTACAGGATCACCTGATGGCAAAGCGCTTACGCGAGGTAAAGCTTAGCGAGATCAGAAGGCTCGACTTCTTTACCTTCCAATTGTGCGTTCCAGTTGGTGCCGACGAGGACGCCGTCTTCCGCGAGCGTCAATAACCAATCTTCAACAAAGATATCCAGAGGGATCTCTAGGACTTCAAAGTCTGCCCACTCTTCAACGTTATGCGCTTGAGCATCCTCTTTTGATGACCAAAACGGCATCACTTCGCTGTTCTCAAATTCTGAAGAGTCGCAAGATAGCCAACCTTCTTCGTTACGCATGCCCCAAACCAGTTTGCTCTGTTGCGTTTCTGCGACGAATAGTTCCAAGTTAGCTTGGATATCTGATGTTAATTTGCTCATTGTAAAGCTCTCTTAAAGTAGTTCGGCTGTAGGGTAGCACTCTGGACCAAGAAGCGAAACTCCTGTGCGAGGTTTCTGCTATCAAGTTGTTCCAAAACCTACGCACAAGGCGTTATTTCGGAATCGTGGTAAAGATTGTCCACTCTTCTTTGACGTGACCGTTATGCCCGACCACACTGGCAACGACTTTTCTGTTCATGGCATGTGAGACTTCATCATCACCCGTGTCAGAGACGTTGTCACCATAACCCACGACGCGAATTCGGCTCGGTGTTACCCCATAGCCAACCAGCGCTTGACGTACCTCTTCTGCACGTTGCTTCGACAGCGCGAGATTGTGTTCAGAGTTGCCCGTTTTACTGGCAAATCCCTGCAACTCAATCGAGGTTTCAGGGTATTGGTCAAGAAACGCAGCCATCGATTCAATTTGTGGGTAAAACGGTGTCGCGATTTCAGTAGAGTTGTTATCGAACAAAATATGCAAACTTAACGCCTGCGAGGTTTTGACAAAGGTGCCACAGCCATCATTATCGATGTCCGCTTTTTCGGGCGTACCCGGGCAGAGATCGCGCGCATTGACCACGCCGTCATTGTCATCGTCTTCGAGATCGGCGATTTGGATGGGTTTTGGGGTTTGAATATAGTCAAACTCATCATCAGATAATACCGACGTTGAAAGTGTGACGCACGATAGGATAAGGGCAAAAATTGAGGCTTTCATATTAGTATTCTACAGCTTGGTTCCATGGCTCTGGGGTGTTGACTCTAAGGGCGGATAGCAAGTTGCCAGTGGCGTTCATCACTCGATATTTGGCGTACTGCTCATCGTATTTCGCATCGAGATAGTCTTTGCGGGCTTCAAACAGCTCATTCTCCGTGTTGAGCAAGTCGAGGAGTGTACGTTTGCCCAGTCGGTATTGTTTGTTGTACGCAATAACAGTCTGTGAGGCGGAGTCAACATGATCAGCCAGAAACTCTTTTTGCTGTAAGGTAAGGTCTAGCGCGCTCCATGAAAGACGTAAACTCTCCTCAACTGAGCGGAATGTGCGGTCACGGAAATCTTTGGCTTTATTTAACTGATACGCTGCGCTTTCAGTGCGGTCTGCATCCGATCCGCCATTGTATAGGTTATAGCGCATACGCAGCATGGCGGAGAACTCATCCGCTGACCCTTCGTAGCCGCCAGCGTCGTCGCGCCACGTCTGATTGGCTTCAATGGACAGCGTAGGGAAGTTGACGCCTTTGGTCTGCTCATATTGAAAGCGTGCTGAATCGACATCCGCCTGGGCGACTTTGATGACGGGATGCGTCTCGTAAGCTTTGTTGAGCGCTTCGTCTAACGTATAAGGAATAGCCGTCTGATCGGCACGAGGGAAAATCAAACCTTGAGGTGATTGGCCCACCACGCGCTGAAATTGAGTGTGGGTATCGAATAAATTGTTCTGAGCGGCCAGCAAGTTTCCGTGAGCTTTCGCTATACGAGCTTCAACTTGGGTCAAATCGGCTGTCGAACCGATACCGGACTCGACGCGCCTTTTAATATCACGGTAGATCTCTTTATGAATGGCGAGGTTGCTCTCGGAAAGTTGCAGAACTTCGAACGCCTTGACCGCGTCTAAATAGATGTCCGCAACTTCAAGCGCCATGTCTTGCGCTTCCGCTAACAATTGAAAACGCACTGACTCTGCGTCTGCCGCGGTGCGGTCCATATCGTTCAGGGTTGATGAACCATCCCACAATAACTGGGTAAGAGACAGAGTCGCTTCTTTACGATTGAGGTCATTTTCAACCCTAGTTGCGAGATCAACGGCTTCGTAGCCAATGCCTGCATCGAGATCGATTGACGGCAAATAGGCCCCAGACGCGGCTTCGGCGTCATAGACTTTGCTCATGAATTCGTTAAACGATGCTTTGATGTCAGGATTGGTCGTTAAGGTATAAGCGACCGCTTGTTCGAGTGTTTGACTTTGAGCTGGACAGCTAAGAGCTACCAAGCAGCCCACCACTTTCAACGTGTTCCAATTCAACTTTCATTCTCCATGAGATACAACGAGCGGGCATGATAGCGAATACCCATGTCTCATAAATGAGATTAAAACATTTATGGCATCAATGGGCTAGCACTTTACGGTGATTGTGACTAACGTAGGCTAACATTTATATAACCTTTAAAGTTGCAACAGAATTCGGAGCCCGGAACTAGTCAATTTTGTTAATTTATCGATACGACGTTTCAGTTTAAGTGCGATAAAAATGAGATCTTGGTTCATATTTATAAAAGTTGTGACCTGCCGCTTGTATCTAAAATGTTGCAAAGTGACAGGGTTAGAAATCGGTTTGTTGAATTAACCCGTAGTGTTAATTTATAGCTGTGATTAATAAGTCTTTGCTTACCATCATCACAACAAAGCAGAGATCATTAGAAAGGATTAGAGGCGCGTTATGAGTTTTGTCACGCATGCATTGATCGGTAACCTAGCCGGTGGTCAAATCATTGTTATTGATAAAAATGGCAATGTAAGAGTCGTCAACGAAGGAGAACAACTCCTTCCCGGCGAAGTCGTTATTTCCGGCGATGCCAGCCTCGTTGAATCCGCACCAAATCCAGAAGTCAGCGTAAACCTGGTTCAAGACAGTGGTGACCTCACGGACATCACCGGTGAAATCGATGCCATTTTCGCTGCATTAGAAGAAGGCGTAGACCCAACCCAATTAGGCGATGAATTCGCCACCGCCGCCGGTGGAACCTCCGGCTCATCGCTAACCCCAACGGGAACAATTGAGCGTGACGGGGCTGAATCATTAGCGAGTACCAATTTTGACACCTCCGGGTTCGAGTCACTCGGGCTTTCAGAAACCCAGAGTCTCGCATTGATAGAGCAAATTACGCAGTTTGATCCTGTGTTCGTTGATAGCAATAGCGACCCTTTGGGTGAGAGTATTGCTGTCGTCACCGATGAAGATACGCCTATCAGTGGCACACTCACCGCTACAGATCAAAACGCGCAAGATATCCTAACCTTTTCCCAAGCTTCCGCTCCTTCAAATGGTACTGCTGTCGTAAACCCGGATGGTACTTGGACTTATACTCCCAACGAAAACTTCGATGGCAACGATAGTTTTACCGTTACGGTTGACGACGGTAACGGTGGTACTGACACATTAGTGGTTAACGTGACAATCACACCGATCCCAGAAATCAGTGTGATTGGTGGAGGTGATGTAAGTGAAGGAAGTGACGCAACTTACACAGTTAATTTCGATAAACCGTCTACCCAGGATACGGTCCTGAAATTAACAAACCAACTAGGTTCAGCCGAACAAGAAGATATAGGTTCAATCCAAGTTGAAACTTCCGATGGGCAGAGTTTAACAGTAAACCCTGATGGTACAGTAACAGTTCCAGCAGGCACTACCTCGCTCAATGTTGTGATCCCAACGACTCAAGATGATGTCTATGAGGGTGATGAGACATTTACGCTTGATGTGGAGTCGATATCTGGACTAATAGGTAGTGGTTCGAGTGT
>JACGDM010000004.1:0-302464 GCA_036903855.1 Vibrio cholerae
CATTATCTGTTTAAAGCACGATTGAGATAAGACTTTAAATAGACCACTGCGGAGTGGTAGTTCAGTTGGTTAGAATACCGGCCTGTCACGCCGGGGGTCGCGGGTTCGAGTCCCGTCCACTCCGCCACTTATTAGAAAGCCCAGTCGAAAGACTGGGCTTTTTTACGTTTAACGCTCCCGAAAGAGCTGCGCACTTTTTCGCAGGCCGGGATGCCGGACCACGGAATGCCGGACCATCTACTCACCCCCTCTCAGCCAGCAACTCGTATCAAGCTGCACTACTACAGGTAGAAAAGTAGGCTTCTTCGCATCAAAGCAATACAAATTGCCATCAACTCAGCGTTCTCAACAGAGTCGAAATCTCTAGTTTGTATGGGTCAGCGCCGTTTTCTGAATGTCACCTTTGTACAGACGGTATAGATGTGAAAAAGCCCTTCTATAGGCAGGGCTTCTCAACAAATGGTTGCGGTTACTGGGCAACAACCACTTGGTTTCGTCCACCATTTTTGGCTTCATAGAGGGCAACATCGGCATTGGAGAGTAGGTCATCCACCGAGTCACTGCGTTTGAGTTCTGCGACACCAAAGCTCATGGTGCAATCAAGATGAACACTACTGACGATAGGGTTCAGCGCCACCTTTTGCCGCAATAGTTCTGCTTGTTGAATCGCTTCTTCCACTGTGTGCTTGGGTAACAGCAGCATAAACTCATCACCGCCAAAACGTATTGCCAATACCGAATCTGGTAGGGTGCGCTGCATAAGCTTGGCGACTTTCTCAATGGTTTTGTCTCCCACCAGATGCCCTAGCTCATCGTTAATCCGTTTGAAGTTATCGATGTCGGTCATGATCACGCTCAGAGGCAGACGCTCTTCTTTCGATTGACGAACTAGAGAAGGCAGTAACGAGTCCATTGCTCGTCGGTTATAGAGTCCTGTCAGTGGATCCTTTTGTGACAACTGATGGATGGAGTCGAGCAATCTTGCATTGATGAGCCATAGCATGCTCAGGCTAATGGCAACCATTAATATGATGCAGAATAGGTAGGTCAGGGCATGAATCAGTCCAGAACTCATATAACTGCTAATCGTAGGCCCGAGCGCGGTATAGGCGAGGCGAAACACCATAAAACTGCCATAGCTGACAAATGGGATCACCATCATGAGAAGTGGAAACTTGGCATCGTCTTTCTCGCCCTTAAGCAGTGCCCAAGCTGCGAAAAAACAGCAGGCGCTGAGGTAGGCGCTTAAGATAAGAATGCGGGCATTGATAGATGGCGTTACATAGGTAAAGAAAACAAACAGTAGACCTGCTAGCAGCAATACTCCCTCTAACCATCGCACTCCTTTACTGTGATAGGCGCGAATCGCGCAGATGCCTTTCACGGTAAAAAGAAAACCCAGCATGATGAGGGTATTGGCGAGCACTATGGTCAGCCACTCTGGCGCGGTTCCTCGGAAACCTAAAAACAGCGGCCCTAAGCCAATCATAAAGATGCCAGCGGCCAGTCGGTTTAGTCCTTGAACTTGTTTCTGCGAGGCTTGATAAAAGAACAAGCCTGAAGAATAGATAAAGGAGAAGACGATAACCGTGAAGTTAAGTGTGCGAATGTCTAAAGAGAGGTTTTCCATAACGTAGCCAAAGATGGGGGCGCCTATCGAAGAGTTATAGTAGACATTTTGCTTGGCGATAGCTGCAATCGGATGTCATTTATCCGATACAGGTAGAAAAATGCCAGCGTATTTTGCTGGCATCTATGCACATTGCTGCGGGCACTAGGCCTGTTTCTCTGCCCTTTTGGCTTTCTCTACCATTGGGGTAATGGTAGAGCCTTGCACTAAGATGGAAAACACCACCACAGAGTAAGTCATAACAAGGATGATCTCTTTAACGTCAATCAGCTTATCTTGAATGACCCAAATGCCAGAGGGAATGGAGAGTGCCATGGCCAGCGCTAATCCACCTCTTAGTCCACCCCAGGTAAGGATTTTGACTGACCAAGGGTTGTAGGTGCGATAGCGCTTAAACCCTACGTAAGAGAAAAACACGCTCAGATAACGCGAAAGCAAGACCAAGGGAACGGCGACCGCCATCATGATCCAGTCTTCTTGATGGAATTCAAACAGCAACATCGACATACCGATCAAAAGGAACAAGACCCCGTTAAGGAATTCATCGATCAGCTCCCAGAAATGGTCGAGGTGATCTTCACTCTCTTTTGAAAAGCCGATAAAGCGCGTCCAGTTACCGATCATGATTCCTGATACCACCATTGCTAACGGGCCCGACACATGCAAAATCTCGGCAAAGGCGTAACCTGCGGTGGGAATGCCGATGGTCAGCAGCAGCTCCATAGAGTGATCGTCGGTCGCGCTGATCAGGTAGTGGAACAAGAGCCCTAGGGCAAAGCCATACACAATGCCACCTATCGCTTCTTGTGCGAACAGCAAGGTGACGCTGCCCAGTGTCGGCGTGTCGTGACCAAAAGCGATAGTGTAAAGAGTGACGAAAATGACCAAGCCAAAGCCGTCATTAAAAAGGGACTCTCCCTCAATTTGGGTCGAGATACGTTTGGGGGCATCAAGCTTTTTGACGATCGCTAACACGGCAATCGGGTCCGTCGGAGAGATCAGTGCCCCGAAGAGTAAGCAGTACACCAGATCAAACGGAATGTGCAGCCATTGGCAAAAGCCATAAAGACCAAATCCGATGAAGAACGTCGAAAACAGCGTGGCGCCCAAGGCTAAGACAGTGATCTCCCATTTTTGATCTTTAAGGTTGGGCAGTTTGATGCCCAATCCGCCAGCGAAGAGGAGAAAGCCGAGAATCCCCTTCAACAAAAAATCTTCGAAGTTGATGCTGGCGACTGTCTTTGATGCAATTTCTGTCAGTTGGAACCAATCATTTTGGCCTGCAACCAAAATGAGTAACGACAGCACCATAGAGCCCGCAGTGATGGCGATGGTGGTCTGCATTTTACCTATCTTGCTGTTTACAAAGGCAATCAGCATTGCCGCAGCCGATAAAAAGCAGAGTGTGTAGTAGACTGACATGAGCGTTCCAGTATGTAACAAATTATGAACAAGAATTTTGTTACTGACTTGTTCAAATAGCAAATGATTTTTACCCGTGGTGTGAGACGTATTTTTACCGTTTAGACGTCTAGACTCCTTTTTGATCTGTGATAGGATGGGGAAATAACGAAAGGAATGAGGCAGTACTGTGGGAAGTAATGTAAGGCAGCAAATCGAAGCGCAATTGCAACAACGGATACTTTTGATCGATGGTGGCATGGGCACCATGATCCAAGGTTACAAGCTCGAAGAGCAAGATTATCGTGGTACGCGTTTCGCCGATTGGCATTGTGATTTAAAAGGGAACAACGATCTGTTGGTGTTGACTCAGCCTGCATTGATCAAAGAGATCCACAGCGCCTATTTAGAAGCCGGTGCGGATATTCTCGAAACCAATACCTTTAATGCCACCACGATTGCGATGGCCGACTACGACATGCAGAGTTTAAGCGAAGAGATTAACTTCGCAGCGGCCCAACTTGCACGGGAGGCGGCCGATGAATGGACGGCAAAAACGCCGGACAAACCTCGCTATGTCGCGGGCGTATTGGGCCCAACCAACCGCACCTGTTCCATCTCTCCTGATGTGAACGACCCAGGTTATCGCAACGTCAGCTTTGATCAGTTGGTCGAGGCGTACTCTGAGTCGACGCGCGCCCTAATCAAAGGCGGCAGCGATCTGATTCTTATCGAAACCATTTTTGACACCCTCAACGCCAAAGCGTGTGCGTTTGCCGTTGATAGCGTATTTGAAGAGCTCGGCATTACCCTGCCTGTGATGATTTCAGGGACGATTACCGATGCCTCTGGACGTACGCTCTCTGGCCAGACTACCGAAGCTTTTTACAACTCACTGCGTCACGTTAGACCGTTATCGTTTGGCTTGAACTGTGCACTTGGCCCTGATGAACTGCGTCCCTACGTCGATGAACTCTCTCGTATTTCGGAGTCTTTTGTCTCGGCGCACCCAAACGCCGGTTTGCCGAATGCGTTTGGTGAGTATGACTTGTCGCCACAAGAGATGGCACAACATGTTGAGGAGTGGGCGAAAAGCGGCTTTCTTAACTTAATCGGTGGCTGTTGTGGTACCACGCCAGAGCATATTCGTGAAATGGCTCGTGTGGTCGATGGTGTAACGCCGCGCGCGCTGCCAAAGCTCCCCGTCGCGTGCCGTTTGTCAGGGTTAGAGCCGCTCACTATTGAGAAAAAGACGCTATTTATTAACGTCGGCGAGCGAACTAACGTCACGGGCTCGGCGCGATTCAAGCGTCTTATCAAAGAAGAGCAGTATGATGAAGCGCTGGAAGTGGCACGTCAGCAAGTGGAAAACGGCGCGCAAATCATCGATATCAATATGGACGAGGGCATGCTTGATGCGCAGGCCTGCATGGTGCGCTTCCTTAACTTGTGCGCCTCTGAGCCTGAAATCTCCCGCGTGCCGATTATGGTTGACTCGTCGAAGTGGGAGGTGATTGAAGCTGGTCTGAAATGCATCCAAGGCAAAGGCATCGTTAACTCGATCTCGCTCAAAGAAGGCAAAGAGAAATTCATTGAGCAGGCCAAGCTGATCCGACGCTACGGCGCCGCTGTGATTGTGATGGCGTTTGATGAAGTGGGTCAGGCGGAGACGCGTGAGCGTAAACTTCAGATCTGTACTAACGCGTATCGTATTTTGGTTGACGAAGTGGGCTTCCCGCCGGAAGACATCATTTTTGACCCGAATATCTTCGCAGTGGCTACCGGTATTGAAGAGCACAACAACTACGCCGTCGATTTCATTGAGGCCGTAGCAGACATCAAACGCGATCTGCCGTATGCGATGATTTCAGGTGGTGTATCCAACGTATCGTTCTCGTTCCGCGGTAATAACTATGTACGCGAAGCGATCCATGCGGTGTTCCTCTATCACTGTTTCAAGAACGGCATGGACATGGGCATCGTCAACGCCGGGCAGTTAGAAATCTACGACAACGTTCCAGACAAGCTGCGTGAAGCGGTAGAAGATGTGGTGCTTAACCGCCGCTCTGATGCTACCGAGCGCTTATTGGATATTGCCGGTGAATACGCCGAAAAAGGGGTCGGCAAAGAAGAGGATGCCTCTGCCCTGGAATGGCGGACATGGCCCGTTGAAAAGCGTTTAGAACATGCGCTAGTGAAAGGCATCACCGAGTTTATTGTCGACGATACGGAAGAAGCGCGAATCAATGCGAGCAAGCCTCTCGAGGTCATCGAAGGGCCACTGATGGATGGCATGAACGTGGTTGGAGACCTGTTTGGTGAAGGGAAAATGTTCCTTCCTCAAGTGGTGAAGTCCGCGCGTGTGATGAAGCAAGCCGTGGCTCACCTAGAGCCGCACATTAATGCACAGAAACAAGCAGGCTCGACCAACGGGAAGATTCTGCTGGCGACCGTAAAAGGCGATGTTCACGACATCGGTAAAAACATCGTTGGTGTGGTGCTGCAGTGTAATAACTACGAAATCATCGACTTAGGTGTGATGGTGCCGTGCGAGCAAATCCTAAAAGTCGCAAAAGAAGAGAAGGTGGACATCATTGGTTTGTCTGGCCTGATCACCCCATCCTTGGACGAAATGGTGCATGTTGCCAAAGAGATGGAGCGACTCAACTTCGATTTGCCACTCTTGATTGGCGGCGCGACCACATCGAAAGCGCATACCGCAGTGAAAATTGAGCAAAATTACTCACAACCTGTGGTGTATGTGAATAACGCCTCACGTGCGGTCGGGGTCTGTTCCTCGTTGTTGTCTGAGACGTTAAAGCCAGCGTTTGTTGAAAAGCTGCAAGCGGACTATGACGTGGTGCGCGATCAGCATAACCGTAAGAAACCCCGCACTAAGCCGGTAAGCTTGGAGCAGGCGCAAAGCAATAAAGTGGCAATTGATTGGCAAAGCTACACGCCTCCGGTTCCTGCGAAACCTGGCGTGCATGTGTTTGATGATTTTGATATTGCAACGCTGCGCCAATACATCGATTGGACGCCATTCTTTATGACGTGGTCCTTGGTCGGTAAATACCCAGCAATCTTTGACCATGAAGAGGTCGGTGAAGAGGCGAAACGCTTGTTCGAAGATGCCAACGCTCTATTGGATCGCGTTGAAAAAGAGGGCTTGATGCAAGCCCGCGGCATGTGTGCCTTGTTCCCAGCGGCCAGCGTTGGCGATGACATTGAAGTGTACACCGATGAGTCGCGTACCGAGGTGGCTAAAGTGTTGCACAACTTACGTCAACAGACGGAAAAGCCTAAAGGCTTCAACTACTGTTTGTCGGATTACATCGCACCGAAATCATCCGGTAAGGCCGATTGGATTGGCGCGTTTGCGGTGACAGGAGGCATCAATGAGCGTGAGTTGGCCGATGAATACAAAGCGCAAGGGGATGATTACAACGCCATTATGATTCAGGCGGTGGCAGACCGTTTGGCCGAAGCCTTCGCCGAGTACCTGCATGAGCGGGTACGTAAAGAGATCTGGGGCTACGCGGCCGATGAGAACTTATCCAACGAGGAGTTGATTCGTGAGAAATACCAAGGTATTCGTCCTGCTCCGGGCTATCCTGCGTGTCCTGAGCACACAGAGAAGGGCGCAATTTGGGAGCTGATGGACGTTGAAAACACCATAGGCATGACGCTGACGTCGAGCTATGCGATGTTCCCTGGCGCTTCTGTTTCGGGTTGGTACTTCTCTCACCCTGACTCGCGCTACTTTGCCGTCGCTCAAATCCAGCAAGATCAGGTGGAGAGCTATGCACTGCGCAAAGGTTGGGACATGTTGGAAGCGGAGAAGTGGCTTGGCCCCAACATCAATGGGTAATCTACTCTCTTAGCGCTTGCGCTGAGTGTCACTAACAAAAAGCGCGGCCCTTGGGTCGCGCTTTGTCTTTTTGAAATATCTGTCGAATATCTGGTGGCGGCTAAGTTAAACAAACAGTGTCGCTAAGCCTAAAAAGACCGACAGACCGATGACGTCGGTGACGGTAGTGAGCGCCATTCCGCCTGCCAATGCAGGGTCGATGTTCATTTTTTTCAGCAGCACTGGAATCATCACGCCAGCCACACCGGCAACAAACAAGTTGGTGAGCATGGCGGCAGAGATGATGCCTCCGAGCATCCAGTCGCCTTTCCAAGCAATCACGATCCCGCCGATGATCAATGCCCACAAAATGCCGTTAAGCAGACCGATGGCGGCTTCTTTCATTAATAGTTCACGTTTGTTGGCATCACCGATATGGCCTAATGCCAAGCCACGGATGACGAGCGCGACCGTTTGGTTACCTGCCACGCCGCCCATCGAAGGCACTATGGTCATCAAGACGGCAATCGCGGCCATCTGCTCGAGTGTGGCTTCAAACATGTTCGATACCGAGGCCGCAGCAAGCGCCGCTAACACATTGGCCCCAAGCCAAATGCTGCGTTTACGGGCTGATTTGACCACGGGCGCAAAGGTATCTTCGTCGTCGTCCATACCGGCCATACTCATCATGGAGTGCTCGGCATCTTCTCGGATGACATCGACCACATCATCGATGGTAATACGCCCAACCAGATGTTTGTTCTCATCGATAACCGGCGCTGAGACCCAATTGCGGCGCTCAAACAAGCTGGCGACGTCGGAGTCGTTCATGGTCACTTCGATGGCCTCATCCGCATCTTCCATTACTTCGGCGACTTTGATGTCGGGCTGAGTCGTAATGAGCGTGGTAATGGGCAGTTCACCAATAAGGTGGTTCTCTTCATCAATGACATACAAGGCATCCGTCGCTTCAGGCAGCTCGCCTTTCATGCGTAGATAACGCAGCACGACATCCACATCGACATCACCACGAATGGTGATGACGTCGGTATTCATTAGACCACCGGCTGAGTCCTCTGGGTAAGAGAGCGCGGTTTCAATGCGCAGACGCTCTGTCGAATCCATTTGTGACAGAACTTCTCTAGAGAGATCATCCGGTAGGCTTCGCAGTACGTAAGCGACATCGTCGGTGTCCATCCCTTCGGTGGCTTCGGCGAGCTTTTCTGGTGCCATTTTGGACACCAAGTCGTCTTTGACGTCTTCGTTGAGCTCGTCGAGGATCTCACCGTAATCTTCTGGATCGGTGAGTTGCCACAGGACTTCACGGCTTTTACGAGGTGAGGCTTCTAGGAGATGGGCGATATCTTCGGGTTCCATGTCCTGCAATTGGCGACGAACATGGACGAAGCGGCCGTTTTCGAGCGCTTCAGATACTTCTTGCAGGGCTTGGTGAGCTTGATCGAATTCAATTTGCTCGGCCATGGATTCCCCCTGACTCTAATGGTTCACAATGGATTGAATAGTAACTTAAATCTTACGTTAAGTAACCTCATGATACGACTTTGCCGAGGAGAAAAATGCGCCCACGTGATGAATGGAAGACGAGTGGCGTTCTAAGGGGGGAGACGAAAAGGTGGCGTGTGAGAGTGAGGGCCGAATCGGCGCTATTCCTCTTCGTCGAACTTGTCTTCAATCAGCGAGCAGACCGCTTCTAAGGCGGGTGAGGCATCGCTGCCTTCTGCGCTGATCGTCACGTGTTCACCTTGAGCAGACTCAAGCATCAGTAGACCCATCACACTGTCTGCGGTGGCTTCTTTGCCTTCAGGATTTTGGATGGTGAGCACGGCATCAAAGGATTGAGCAAGTTCGACCAATTTGACGGCAGCACGAGCATGAAGGCCAAGTCGATTTTGAATGAGGACGGTTCTGCTCTCTTGCTGCATATGGCTATTCCTTATGATGTTTCTCTAGAGAGGTATGACGAATTTGGACCTGGTGGCCCAACTGGGCAAAGTACTCGCCAATCTGCTGAGTGAGGTAGACCGAACGATGTTTCCCGCCGGTGCAACCTATGGCTACGGTGAGGTAGCTGCGATTATTTTTTTCAAGCAGCGGCAACCACTGCTCAATAAATCCTTGGATTTGTTGTTTTAACTCCAGCACCTCTTGATGCTGCTCTAAAAACGATTTGATTGGCGTATCGAGGCCAGTCAATGGCCGCAGCGACGGATCCCAATGTGGGTTAGGTAAAAAGCGTACATCGAATACGTAGTCGGCATCAGAAGGCAGGCCATATTTAAAACCAAACGACTGAAACACCATCACCAAATCTTTGCGTTCACGGCCTTCCACGCGCATGCGTACGGTTTCGCTCAGCTCATGCAATGATTGGCTGCTGCTGTCGATGATCAAGTCAGCTTGCTCTTTGAGCGGGGCGAGGAGGCATTTCTCTTTTTCGATCGCTTGCTCAAGGGAGGTGTTGTGCTGGGTTAATGTCAGCGGGTGGATGCGGCGCGTTTCACTGTAGCGTTTGAGCAAGGTCTCTTTGTTGGCATCGAGAAACAACACGCTGGCATCCGACGATTGCTTAAGTTTGGTCAGGATGTCTTCCAGTAGTGTCGGCTCTGAGGGCAGGTTGCGGATATCAATACTGACCGCCACGCTCTGTTTGCTGGTTTGTACGGTCTGGATAAACACATCCAAAAGATCCACCGGTAGATTGTCGACGCAATAGTATCCAAGGTCTTCTAAGACACGCAGTGCCACGCTTTTCCCAGCACCCGATTGACCGCTGACCACAATTAAGCGCATTACTGATTTACCATGATGTCGTAAAGTTCTTGATCAGACTGAGCTTTGCGCAGCTGTTTGAGGACCTGTTTGTCGTTGAGGCGTTCTGCCATACTCGAGAGGGTTTTCAAGTGCTCTTTGCACTGCTCGTCAGGGACCAGAAGCGCAAACATCAGATCGACAGGGCGATTGTCGATAGAATCAAATTCGACCGGCGATTCGCATTGCAGTAGAACGGCAATCGCTTTGTCGCTCGATTGCATACGAGCATGGGGAATGGCAATTCCATTTCCTATGCCAGTACTGCCCATTTTTTCGCGGCTGAGCATACATTCGAACAATTCAGTGGAACTTTGGCCTGTTTTATCAGCCACAATTTCACTGATCATTTCTAGGGCTCGTTTTTTGCTGGTGCACTGAACTGCACTTTTCGTGCAGTCCAGTGTAAGGATTTCGCGTAGTTGCATGGTTATGGACTTAGTGGGTATTTAGCTTTTCTTTGTGCTTGTTCAATTGACGCACGAGTTTATCGACCAACGAATCGATCGCCGCGTACATGTTTTCTTCGTCTGAAGAGGCGTGAATGTCGCCTTGGTTTACGTGAAGGGTAGCTTCAGCGATCTGACGAACTTTTTCAACTCGAAGTACCACATGGACGTTGTTGATGTGATCGAAGAACCGCTCTAGCTTTTGAAACTTTTCGTTTACGTAGTCTTGCATTGCATCGGTGAGCTCGACGTGATGACCGGTAATATTAATTTGCATAGACTTTCCTTCTCGGTTGTTGGCCTTATAGCAGGCGTTTACGCTGACTCGACGGGGCGATCCCTAGAGATTCACGGTACTTAGCTATTGTCCGCCTTGCGACCTGAATTCCTTGGTCAGCGAGTAGTGCTGCAATCTTACTGTCACTAAGAGGTTTAGCGCTGTTTTCGGCAGCGACCAGCTTCTTAATGAGTGCTCGGATTGCAGTGGATGAGCACTCTCCGCCATTGTCGGTACTGACATGGCTAGAGAAGAAATATTTCAACTCAAAAATGCCACGAGGGGTGTGCATATACTTTTGTGTCGTAACCCGTGAGATGGTGGACTCGTGCATATCAACCGCTAATGCGACGTCGTTCAACACCATCGGCTTCATGGCTTCTTCGCCATACTCAAAGAAATCGTGTTGATGTTCAACAATACATTTTGCAACTTTGAGTAGCGTCTCATTTCTACTTTCTAAGCTTTTGATCAGCCATTTCGCCTCTTGCAAATTGGTGCGAATGTACTGGCTATCGGCACTGTTGCCTTTACCGAGCGCCGCGTACTGTTGGTTGACTTTCAAGCGTGGCACAGAGTCGGGATTGATGGTCACTACCCATTTGCCATGATCTTTGTACACCGACACATCCGGGATAACGTACTCGGCGTGATCTTCTGCGATCCGGCTACCAGGGCGAGGATCTAACTGCTGAATCAGTGCTAAGGTCTCTTTGAGCTCAGCTTCTTTGAGCTTAGTCTCTTTAATGATCAGTTTGTAGTCGCGGTTACCTAATTGATCAATATGATCGGTCAGCACCTTTTTCGCTTCCGCAAGCCAGGGTGTCTCTTCAGGGAAGGTCGCCAGTTGCAGCAGCAAGCAATCTTGCAAGTTCACGGAGCCGACACCGAGTGGGTCAAATTGCTGAATGCGTTTACGCACCGCTTCAATCTCTTCGATTTCGATCTCTTCATTGTCGAAGCTGTCGAGAATATCTTGCGGTGAAACGGTGAGGTAGCCGTAGTCATCAATGGCATCAATGAGCGCGAGTGCTATGGTGCGGTCAGTGTCGCTAAATGGGGTCAGATCCAGTTGCCACACCAAGTAGTCTTGGAGAGATTGGGTGGTTTCACCCTGATAAACTGGCATGTCATCATCAACGGCTAACCCGGTGCTGCCGGTGTTGGCGCTGTAGACATCATCCCATGTGGTGTCGATTTCAAGCTCATTACTGATCTCCGATTTTTCAATCATTTCGGAGCTGTCTTGGGTCTCGACCTCGGAAAATTCAGGTTCTGCAGAATCCGAGTCTGACGCCTCATTGCGGCTCTCTTTTTCCTCAGTACGGTTTTTTTCTTCAACGTTTACCTCGTCATTGGCCTCTTCCACTTCGAGTAGTGGGTTGGAGTCTAATGCTTCCTGAATTTCTTGTTGAAGATCCAAGGTCGACAACTGCAATAAGCGAATCGCTTGTTGCAATTGTGGCGTCATGGCTAACTGCTGTCCTAGCTTGAGTTGTAATGAGGGTTTCATTCAGTAATGCTTGCCTTAATACTGGAGAACTGACGTGTTCATCCTATTATTATCTCTGTTACTTACTGTAATCATAGACGGAATTGTTCACCAAGATAAACTTGTTTCACCTGCTCGTTGTTCAATACTTCGTTGGGTGTGCCTTCTGCAATCAGATGGCCTTGGCTGACGATGTAAGCCTTTTCACACACATCCAATGTTTCACGAACGTTGTGGTCAGTGATCAAGACACCGAGACCTCTATCCCTGAGGTGTTCAATGATTTTCTTGATGTCGATAACGGAAATGGGGTCGACCCCAGCAAAGGGTTCATCCAACAAAATGAACTGTGGATTGGCCGCTAATGCTCGCGCGATTTCAACTCGGCGACGTTCTCCCCCTGATAATGCCATACCCGCACTGTGTCGAATGTGCTGAATGTGGAATTCTTCAAGTAAATCTTCTAAGCGGTCTTGGCGCTGCTCACGGGTCAACTCTTCACGTGTTTCGAGTACCGCCATGATGTTGTCCTCGACCGACAACTTACGAAAAATCGACGCTTCTTGAGGCAAGTAACCAATGCCCATGCGAGAGCGGCTGTGCATCGGCAAAATACTGATGTCGTTGCCATCAATGCTGATGGAGCCTTCGTCACGCGCCACTAACCCCACAATCATGTAGAAGGAGGTGGTTTTACCCGCGCCGTTCGGGCCGAGCAACCCGACGATTTGGCCCGATTCGACTTGCAGGCTGACGTCTGTCACGACGGTTCGATTGCCGTAGGTTTTCGCTAAGTTTTGCGCTTTTAATATCGCCATAATTTTTTGTGCCGCTATGGTTTCGTATCGCTTTAGTGATGTTTTCGCGAGTGATCGCGACGTTTTCGCTCGTTACTTTTGTACCGCTTGTGGCTGTAGAACCGTCGACACGCGATCGCCTTTCTCTTTGCCGTCTGCAATCAACTTCTGTGAAGAAATTTTATAGCGAATTTGGTTGCCGCGAATCACGCTGTCATCTTGAGATAGCATCGCTTGGTCAATCATCGTCAGTTGATCATCGACCATCTTGTAATAGAGTTCCTTCGCTTCACCGTAAAGGGTTTTGCCATCGTCGGTCAACTGGGAAAAGGTCGCTAAATTCCCATACCCTTCAATCTCTTGAATGGAACCATCGGCAGGATCTCGAGTCACCACCACTTTATCTGCGTTGATATTGATGCTGCCTTGTTTGAGCTTCACATCGCCGAGGAAGGTGACTTGGTTACTCTGCATGTCCAGCTGTTGGCTGTCAGAGTCAATGTATACGGGCTGATCTCGGTCGGTTGAGAGGGCCATGGCGTTGCTTGTCAGTAACAAGCAGGAAATCAGACTAAGGTGTGAGAGTTTCATATCTACCTTGTACGTGTTTGTAGAGGGTTGCGTTGTTATCTGCAAAGTTGCCTTTCATGGCTTGCCCTACTGTTTCAAACTGTGGGCCGACTAAAGTGACTTGGTTGTCAGCCCAAAAATCTCGATTGTCCAATTGAATACTCATGGTGTCAGTGGACAGAGTGTCAAAGCCAGAATCTGGCAATAAGTTGGTGGTCAGAACGTCTTCATACAGAGTCAATACATGATCTTTGGTGAGGACGCCACGTTTTGCGGTGACTTCCCACTCTTGCACTGTGCCGTCTCGATAGACTTTTAGCACAGGGCTTTGAAAAACGGTATCGCCGCTTTGCGCGAAGTGATCCAAATGGATGGATGTGATCACATAGCTGCGAATCCCTTGTTCATTGTATGAGGTATTTTCTAAGCCTTGGCCACTGAACATGGGCAGTTCAGTGTCCGGATCAACTTGAATATCATAACTTTGCTGCTTGTTGATCAGAGTGTAAGCACTGATGGCGACAACAAGTAGCAAGAGTAGATAGCCAATACGGGTTAGTGTCATATACTCAAACCTTTGTGAGTATCCAGTTCATCGCGCGCTTGAAGGATCAGGTCGCACACCTCACGCACGGCGCCATGTCCGCCACGAATAGCTGTGACATAATTGGCGCGCTGAGCCAACAACGGGTGACCATCCGCCACGCACACTTTGAGCGCGACTTTATCCATAACTGGCCAATCAATCAAATCATCACCAATGTAGCCAGTATGCTCAGGTGCAATATTGAGCTTGTCGCAAATGTCTTGGTATGCCTTAAGTTTGTCATCTTGGCCTTGATAGATTAGCGTAATTCCCAGCGCTTTCATGCGATTTTCGACAATCGCAGAGCGGCGCCCGGTAATAATGGCAATCTCAATGCCTGCATTCATCAAAGACTTGACACCATAGCCATCGCGAGTGTGAAAGGTTTTGAGTTCTTCGCCCTGATTACCCATGTAAATCAGACCGTCAGAAAACACCCCATCGACATCGCAAATAAGCAGCTTAATCTGTTTGGCAATCGCAAACAGATTCGGTTCCACGGGTTGGTAAAGAGTGTCGATCATCGCAGACATTACATCACTCCCGCTTTCAATAAATCGTGCATATTCAGTGCGCCCACGACGCGTTGGTCTTGACATAAAATCAAGCCATTGATGCTCTTGTTTTGCATCAAAGCCAGACCTTCTGCGGCCAGAATGTCCGGGCTGGCCGTCGTTGGGTGCGTGGTCATGACATCACCGATTAACGCGGTGTGGATATCAATACGTTTATCGAGAATACGACGTAAATCACCATCAGTGAAAATGCCGACCAGTTTTTGCGCTTCATCGACCACGGCCGTCATGCCTAGCCCTTTCTCGCTGATGACCAAGAGTGCATCGCGAATCACTGTGGTTGGCGTCACCAAAGGCAGTTGATCGCCGGTGTGCATGATGTCTGACAGCTTCAGCAGTAGCTTACGACCTAAAGCGCCGCCCGGGTGGGAGAGCGCAAAATCTTCGGCGGTAAAGCCGCGTGCTTGGAGCATGGCAACCGCCAGTGCATCGCCCATCACCAGCGTTGCCGTGGTGCTCGAAGTAGGCGCTAAACCGAGTGGGCAGGCTTCTTTGGGCACCGTGATTTGCAAATGCAAATCAGACAGCTTAGCCATATTGGATTCTGGCTTGCCGGTCATGCTGATGATTTTGATATTCAGGCGCTTGAGCACTGGGAAAAGGCCCAAGATTTCTGAAGATTCGCCGGAATTTGAGATAGCCAGCACGATATCATTTGGATCAATCATGCCGAGATCGCCATGCGCGGCTTCGCCTGGGTGAACGAAAAACGCCGATGTGCCTGTGCTCGCCAGCGTGGCGGCAATTTTATTGCCAATATGGCCAGATTTGCCAATCCCCATTACGACCACTTTGCCATCACGGTTATTCAAAATGAGATCGCACGCCTTGGCAAAATCGTCATTGAAGTATTGGTCGAGCTGCTTGAGTGCATCAATTTCAGTGTTCAGCACCTCGAGCGCGGCGCTGCGGTAGTCGTACATACAAAACTCCAAAAGGTTAAGCGGCCATATTCATCACGAGATAGGTTTGGTAGGCGATAAAGCAGAAAAACAGCACGCCACCTTCTAATCGATTGATGCTGCGTGATTTACCCAGCGCCATCGCGACCAATAAGAGTGATACGCCGAGCATGACCCAAAAATCACGTCCCATCGCATACTCGCTGAGCATGGATGGGTTAAGAATGCCAGGGATGCCCATGACCGCAAGAATATTGAATACGTTTGAGCCGATGATGTTACCGACCGCCATGTCATCTTCCCCTTTCATGACGCCAGCCAGTGAGGCGGCGAGCTCAGGAAGACTGGTACCGACAGCAATGATGGTCAGGCCGATGACCAGATCGCTCATGCCAAAGTATTGGGCGATGACAACCGCGTTATCGACTAGGGTGTCGGCTGCGATGGGTAGCAAAATTAAACCGACCACGACCCAGATGCCCGCTTTGAGGTTACTGACCCCTTCAGGCACTTCAGACTCTTGTTCTGCCAGTAGTGCGTCGCCTTTTTGCTTTTCGCTGCGGCTTATTTGCAACATCGCCACAATAAAGGCCGCAAACAGCACAAACAGTATTGCGCCTTCATAAAAGCCTAAATGGTTATCCCAGAGCAGGATACCCGCTAGGACGGTAACGCCCACCATCAGTGGTAACTCACGTCGAATGACGGCTGAGCTGATGGAGAGAGGCTTAATGAGCGCTGTGATGCCGAGAATCAATGCGATGTTGGCGATATTCGAGCCCAGTACGTTGCCCACCGCGGTGTCGGTTTTACCTTCAAGGGCGGCGGTTGCAGAGACCATCATTTCCGGTGCGGAGGAGCCCATCGCCAAGATTGTCATACCGATAACCAACGGAGAAATACCGAAGTTTCGAGCCAGCGCGGCGGAGCCAAACACCAGTTTGTCCGCACTCCAAACAAGCAACACTAACCCGACGATGAGAAACGCAATCGCTTCAAGCATGATAATCCCTAAACAGTAGACAACGTGAGAATTTAACCGTCAATTTTGACGCTTTGCCGTTTAAAAGGGAAGCGGTAAAAGGAGAATTTTCATGTTCATTTTGTTGTGAAATTCGTAATTTAATTATTTTTGTCGTTAAATTAATAAAGAAAGAGTCACTCACAATTCACGCTGTGTGGCTTTAAATTCGTCATTAATCTGCTTATGATTGCGCATCAATAGGGATATCAACGGGTTCGTTATGCCAGAAGAAGATTTGGTTACTATCCAGAAGCTTACCTTCTCTCGAGGGACGCGCAAGATCTTCGACAATGTCGATCTCAGCGTGCCGAAAGGCAAGGTCACAGCCATTATGGGCCCATCAGGGATTGGTAAAACGACCTTACTCAGGTTGATCGGCGGTCAACTCTACCCAGACAGCGGTGAGGTCTGGTTTGACGGGCACAATATTCCTACCCTCAGTCGCAACAAGCTCTATCGAGAGCGCAAAAAGATGAGCATGCTGTTTCAATCGGGCGCACTGTTCACCGACTTAACCGTGTTTGACAACGTGGCATTTCCGCTGCGTGAACATACCGAACTCGACGAAGCCATGATTCGCACTTTGGTGCTGCTCAAGCTGGAAGCCGTTGGTCTGCGCGGGGCCGCTGAGCTAATGCCAAGCGAGCTCTCCGGTGGGATGGCACGCCGCGCTGCGCTGGCTCGCGCGATTGCGTTAGACCCAGAGCTCATCATGTTTGATGAGCCTTTCGTTGGCCAAGATCCGATCACCATGGGCGTGCTGGTGGAGCTGATTCGCAGTCTTAACCACGCACTTGGGATCACAGCCATTGTGGTTTCACACGATGTCCCTGAGGTGATGAGCATTGCTGATAAGGTGTACTTAATGGCTAATGGGCAAGTGATTGCGTCAGGCTCGCCGAAGCAACTGCGTGATAATCCGGATCCACAAGTGCAGCAGTTTCTGCTTGGTCAGGCCGATGGCCCGGTGCCGTTTCGTTATCCCTCTCAACCCATCGCAAAGGAGCTGTTCTCCTAATGTCGGATTTGGTCAATGTCATCGCTCATATCGGGCAACGCAGCTTAGCCATCGCAAGCGCCTTTGGTCGCTCGAGTCTCATGTTGGCGGGCGCGATCATCGCTCGCCCTCAGCCCGTCAAACACTTGCCGTTATTGGTAAAGCAGCTTTATAGCGTCGGTGTGCAATCGCTGATCATTATTGTCTTGTCGGGGCTATTTATCGGCATGGTACTGAGTTTGCAAGGCTACGTTATCTTGGTGGATTTTGGTGCGGAGGGCGCACTCGGCCAGATGGTAGCGTTGTCGCTACTGCGAGAGCTTGGCCCTGTGGTGACGGCGCTGCTGTTTGCCGGGCGAGCGGGCTCAGCATTGACCGCAGAGATTGGTTTGATGAAAGCCACCGAGCAATTGTCGAGCATGGAAATGATGGCGGTCGATCCGCTGAAACGAGTGATTGCGCCACGCTTTTGGGCCGGGGTGATTTCTATGCCGCTGCTGACGATGATATTTATGGCGGTCGGCATTTGGGGCGGGCAACTGGTCGGCGTTGATTGGAAAGGAATTGATCATGGCAGCTTTTGGTCAGCGATGCAGGCGTCGGTTGAGTTAGGTCAAGACATAGGTAACAGCTTCATTAAAAGTTTTGTATTCGCTATCACAGTGACCTGGATAGCGCTGTTTAATGGCTATGATGCCGTGCCGACTTCGGCCGGGATCAGCCAAGCGACGACACGCACCGTCGTGCACTCTTCACTCGCGGTACTGGGGCTAGACTTCGTACTCACCGCCTTGATGTTTGGGAATTAATCATGCAACAAACACGAAAGACAGAATTATGGGTCGGCAGCTTTGTCCTTGCCGGAATTTGCGCAATCTTAGTGATGATTTTTCAAGTTGCTGACGTTAAAGGGCTCGGTTCTGGTGACACTTACATGCTCAAAGCCGAGTTTGACAACATCGGCAGCTTGAAGGTGCGCTCGCCGGTAAAAGTGGGCGGGGTAGTGATAGGACGCGTGGCGAAAATTGAGCTTAACCCTGAGTCACTGCTGCCGGTAGTGACCTTGTCGATTAGCCGCCAGTTTGACCAGTTTCCGGAGACCTCGAGCCTTAAAATTCTCACATCGGGTCTGATTGGCGAACAATACATTGGTTTGACGCCAGGGTTTGTCTTTGATGATGAGCAGATGCTGGTGGACGGCGATTATATTGAAGACACCAAGTCAGCGTTGGTATTGGAAGATTTGATTGGCCAAGTGCTGTATAGCTTTGGCAGTGACTCTGACAAACAGGCAGAGTAAGGAGAAAAGGATGTTTAGAAAGTTAGTGCTTACTCTTGCATTGGTTATTGCCAGTGTTTCGGCTGGAGCAAAAGAGGTCAACAGGCAAGACCCGTATCAAATGATGGTTCAGGTGTCGGATCAAACCTTTGCGCGTCTCAAAGCGGAGCAGGCGCAAATTCAGCAAGATCCAGAGAGATTGAAGCTCATTGTCGAACAAGAGTTGATGCCGTATGTGGATGAAAAATACGCGGCGCTCAAGCTACTCGGGCCAAATTTAAAAGGGGCGAAGCGTGAGGACGTGTTGGTGTTTATCGACGCTTTTCGCGCTTATATTGTCGCCTCTTACGCGCAAGTGCTGACCCAATACACCGACCAGACGATTGAATTTGAACCTGAAGGTCGTGTGGATGACAGCCGCACCATTACTGGCGTGAAGCTCGACATAGTTGATTCGCCAAGACCGAACATCAAGCTTGAGTTCAAATTGCGTAAAGACAAATCGAGTGGTGAGTGGAGTGCATTTGACATGATTGCAGAAGGCATCAGCATGCTGTCGAGCAAACAATCGGAGTGGAGTGGCAAGCTGCGCCAAGAAGGGATTCTTGCGGTCGCACAGGAGCTGCAAACACTGGCGAAAACGCCGATTCGCTATGAGAACAAGTCGTAATGAGCGGGGCGACATGGCAGTCGTTGTCCGCTGAATGCTGTGAACTGTCTGGTCATTTGGATAGAGACAGCGTACCTGCACTTTGGCGCACATTGCAGCAGTGGCAACCTCAAGCGCAGAACGTAGAGTGGTCATTAAAAGCGGTTAATCGTATCGATTCTGCCGGAATGGTGATGCTAATTCACCTAATTGAGCATGCAAAAAAACAAAACTGTCATATAATGCTCAGCTTCGTACCAGTGGAACTCAATACCCTTTTTCAATTGAGTAATATCCGCAAGGAGCTGGCTGGACACATTAAAAATTAATACCGGGGTGGATCGTGGATAGCGCACAAGTACAACAGATTTTAAATAACGCACTAAACCTGGAAGAAATACACGTCAAAGGAGAGGGCAGTCACTATGAAGTGGTGGCCGTTGATGCGTGTTTTGATGGCATGAGCCGCGTTAAAAAACAGCAGCTAATTTATGCTCCTCTCATGGAATACATCCAAAGAAATGACATTCACGCTGTTTCTATCAAAGCCTTTACGCCGCAAGAGTGGGCTCGTGATAAGAAGTTGATGTCACTATAAGGTTTAGTCATGGAAAAGTTTCGAGTAACGGGGTCTAAGCAACCTCTCGTTGGTGAAGTCACCATTTCAGGCGCCAAAAACGCGGCTTTGCCGATTTTGTTTGCCTCTATTTTGGCCGAGGAGCCTGTTGAAGTATCGAATGTACCCAAGTTACGTGACATCGATACGACTATGGAGCTGCTTAAGCGCCTTGGCGCTAAGGTTGAGCGCAATGGCAGTGTCCATGTCGACCCAAGCTGCATCACAGAGTACTGCGCGCCGTATGACTTGGTGAAAACCATGCGCGCATCGATTTGGGCGCTTGGCCCGCTGGTGGCACGTTTTGGTCAAGGCCAAGTCTCGCTGCCTGGTGGCTGTGCAATTGGTGCTCGTCCTGTGGATTTGCATATCCACGGTTTAGAACAACTAGGGGCAACGATCACTCTAGAAGATGGCTACGTGAAAGCGCACGTCGATGGTCGCCTTAAAGGTGCGCATATCGTGATGGATAAAGTGAGCGTGGGCGCAACCATCACCATCATGTGCGCTGCGACGTTGGCAGATGGCAAAACCGTATTGGATAACGCCGCGCGTGAACCAGAGATTGTTGATACGGCTGAGTTTCTAAATAAGCTGGGCGCAAAAATTTCTGGTGCAGGTACGGACACCATCACGATTGAAGGGGTTGAGCGCTTAGGTGGCGGTCAGCACTCTGTGGTGGCCGATCGCATTGAAACGGGGACCTTCCTTGTGGCTGCCGCCGTATCGGGCGGTAAAGTGGTGTGTCGCAACACCAATGCGCACCTGCTTGAAGCGGTACTGGCGAAACTGGAAGAGGCGGGGGCCTTGGTTGAAACGGGAGACGATTGGATTTCCGTGGATATGACCGGGCGCGAGCTGAAAGCGGTGTCGATTCGCACTGCACCACATCCAGGGTTCCCAACCGACATGCAGGCGCAGTTCACTTTGCTGAACATGATGGCGAAAGGTGGTGGTGTGATCACGGAAACCATCTTTGAAAACCGCTTTATGCATGTGCCTGAATTAATGCGTATGGGCGCGAAAGCCGAGATCGAAGGCAATACTGTTATTTGCGGTGATGTGACCTCGCTGAGCGGCGCTCAAGTGATGGCGACGGATTTGCGCGCTTCTGCCAGTCTGGTTATCGCCGGCTGCATTGCCCAAGGCGAAACCATCGTTGACCGTATTTACCACATCGATCGTGGTTACGACAAAATCGAAGACAAGTTGACAGCGCTAGGCGCCAAGATTGAGCGCTTTCGCGATTAACGCCTTGTCATAGTCTCTTGCCGACAATAGTAAGCCGAAACGGGAGTTTCGGCTTTTTTATAAGGGTGAGATCAGTTAGAGTCGAGCTAGTTTTTAGTTCATAGTGTTCTTGGAGAACCACAATGATTGCACTACTTCGTGTATTGGCTGTTGCGCTTTTTGCAATTGTTATGTTTATTTTTGGTTGCGGCTATTGCTTGTTAAGCCCTCGTAACCCTAAACATGTTTTCACCTTCGGTCGCCTGTTTGGCAAAATGTCGAGTGTGTTTGGTATCAAGCTAGAACTGCGCATTCCAGACGATGCCTACCAACGCGGTCAACATATCTACATTGCCAACCACCAGAACAACTGGGACTTGTTCACTGTCTCTTCGGCGGTGACACCTAAAGTGGTTACTGTGGGTAAAAAGAGCCTCGCGTGGATGCCGCTATTTGGTCAGCTTTACTGGTTGACCGGTAATATCCTGATTGACCGTGCGAACCGCTCGAAAGCGAAAGGCACCATTGATCAAGTGGTCGATAGCATGAACAGCAGTGATGTTTCTGTATGGATGTTCCCTGAAGGAACGCGCTCACGTGGCCGTGGCCTACTGCCATTTAAAACCGGTGCCTTTCACGCCGCTGTGGGGGCGAAATTACCGATCATTCCTATTGTGTGTAGCTCAACCAGTGGTTTGAAGCTCAATCGTTGGAATAACGGTCATGTGATTGTAGAAATGCTGCCACCGGTCTCTACCGAAGGGTATGGCAAAGAGAATGTACGTGAACTGGCGACGCTATGCCGCGAGCAGATGGCGAAAAAGCTAGAAGAGCTCGATAATGAAGTGGCGATGCTGAATCAGCAAGAGGGCGTGAAAGCCTAATTTAACCCACGACCGCGAAGTCGAATATGAGCAGTGACCTAGAGTCGCTGCTTTTTTTGTTTGATTTATAGAGACACAAAAAAAGCCAAGTCTTTCGACTTGGCTTTAAAAGTGGCTCCTCCTGCTGGGCTCGAACCAGCGACCTGCGGATTAACAGTCCGTCGCTCTACCAACTGAGCTAAGGAGGAATTATCTTTTTACGTTTCTTTTCTTTATGAGCAGAGCTCTAATAAAGAAATGGTGCCGACTACCGGAATCGAACTGGTGACCTACTGATTACAAGTCAGTTGCTCTACCTACTGAGCTAAGTCGGCGCCGGATTAACAAGCTAAGCTCGTTAATGATATTGGCTCCTCCTGCTGGGCTCGAACCAGCGACCTGCGGATTAACAGTCCGTCGCTCTACCAACTGAGCTAAGGAGGAATTATCTCGTTTGCGATAAAGAATAAATGGTGCCGACTACCGGAATCGAACTGGTGACCTACTGATTACAAGTCAGTTGCTCTACCTACTGAGCTAAGTCGGCACACTGTATTCTTCGTGCTTTGCTGATGTTTAATTGTCTTAGACACCAACAATCAAATTGTGGTGCCCGGAGGCGGAATCGAACCACCGACACGAGGATTTTCAATCCTCTGCTCTACCGACTGAGCTATCCGGGCGACGGGGTGTATTAAAAGACTTTTCGTGTTTGAGGTCAACATCAAATTGCAAAAAAAATATCGTTTGTTGCTTTTCTATACTTAGTGGGCTGTTTTTGCCCATTTTGCTGATTTGAACCATAACGCTTGGCGTATAAAGCCAGGTGGAAAAGAACAAAGAGTGATAACAGAGAGGAAAAAGCACGCGTTAAAGCGTGCTTTTTGTTACTTATCGTATGGATTAGTGTTTAACGTTAAACTTGCTCATCTAGGTTCTGACTTTCTGCTTTGTGGAGTGATATGTACTGAACCGTTTGGCGCAGGCACTCCAAAAGCGAGACGTAGGCAATCTGTATTTGTACCGAAATGATAATAAAGGTGTAAATACAAAAAAGCCCCAGTCTTTCGACTGAGGCTCTGATGTGGCTCCTCCTGCTGGGCTCGAACCAGCGACCTGCGGATTAACAGTCCGTCGCTCTACCAACTGAGCTAAGGAGGAATTATTCGTGTATCGCGTATAAACATGACACCAAATAATGGTGCCTCGAGGCGGAATCGAACCACCGACACGAGGATTTTCAATCCTCTGCTCTACCGACTGAGCTATCGAGGCAAAAGAATGGTGCCGACTACCGGAATCGAACTGGTGACCTACTGATTACAAGTCAGTTGCTCTACCTACTGAGCTAAGTCGGCACACTGTATTCTTTGTGCTTTGCTTGTGTATTAATATCTTATTAAGACACCAACAATCAAATTGTGGTGCCCGGAGGCGGAATCGAACCACCGACACGAGGATTTTCAATCCTCTGCTCTACCGACTGAGCTATCCGGGCGACGGAGCGCTATTAAACGGATTTTCCGTCTTCGCGTCAACTTGTTTTTGGAAAAAAAAACAAAAAAGTGGTTAAGTGCCGACAATTTAGCCGTTTTGGCACATTAGGTTCTCCCCGAGTTAAAGGCTTTTTTGAAATTTGTTACTTTCTCTAGGTAACGACGCGCTTCTGCGTTGGGATGCTTTTTCGTCAGCGCCCAGTAGACCTGATTTGGCTGTAGGGCATTGAGGTCACGCATTGCCCGTTTCCTGTCGTTGCGATCAAAAGTGTTGAGTACGCCCCCGGTGCCACCGTTGTAGGCAGAAATCATGCTGTATTCGAGCGATGTCGGATGGCGAACGTCTTTCAAGTAGCGATTTTTGAGAATGTAGAAGTAGGCGGTACCCGTATCTATGTTGTTTTCAGGATTAAACAGATACTCCGGCGTCGGTTGGCCGGATTTCTTTTTCACCAGTTGAAACACATCGCGCCCTGCGGTTTTCGGCACGACCTGCATCAGGCCATACGCGTTGGCCCAACTCACCGCATAAGGATTAAAGCTACTTTCGGTTTTAATGATGGCGTAGATAAGATCTTCTGGAATGTCATATTTTTTCGATGCGCGGCGGACAATATCGGCGTACTGATAGCTGCGGATCTCAATTTGCTCTTCCACCATTGGAATTTCAACGTAGTAGGCTTTTTTGAAGTCGACATCTTTGACTTTCAGGTGATTGGCAATGAGGTAATCGGCGAAGCGATTAGCACGCCATGACCACTGAATGGCTTTGTTGTCTTGGTCGACCACTTGGCGATAAAGAAACGGCTGGCCTTCGAGTTTGATCCCTTTAGAGGAGAAGAGATCGACGTTCGCGGGATCATCGGGCGTGAGCAGTGTGGTGACGATGGCGTTTTTTAAGTGGCCTTTAGGATCGGTTGGAGAGACGGTTTCAACCGTGATCAGTCCTTTATCGAAGTTCACTTCTGAACGACTTAGATAGTTGTCGATGTATTTGACGTAGTTACTTTTACCGGCGAATTTGACTTCCGCGCGGCCCCAGCGTTTTTCGATGTTGCCAGAGAAACTGGATATGAGCGACTCCAGTGCGGCGGTGTCTTTCTCAAATTGACCAGGCAACTCAGCCAGATTTTTGGCGAAACGGTTGGTGGGCTCGTAGTTGACGTCATAAAGACTTTCAACAAATTCGCGGCTACAACCCGTTAAGATTACGGCTAGGCTCAAGGATATAACTGGGCCAAAGTAAGCTAACTTCTTCATATCTCTCTCAAAAAAAAGACACCCGCTCTTAATGGGGTGTCTTTAAAGGCTGCTGTTATTCGCTCGGTGGCGTGTATCCCTCGATATGGACCTCTTTGCCTTCAAACAGGAAGTTGACCATCTCGGTTTCGATCAATTTTCGGTGCTCAGGATCCATCATATTGAGCTTCTTTTCGTTGATCAGCATGGTTTGTTTGTGTTGCCACTGCGCCCATGCTTCTTTTGAGATGTTGTCAAAAATACGTTTACCTAGTTCGCCTGGGTAGAGCTGGAAATCCAGTCCATCGGCTTCTTTTTGTAGTCGAGCACAAAATACCGTGCGGCTCATAACGACTCCTTTGATCGAATGCTGCGTAGTTCTGACGGTAAGCTCTCCAGCAATTGCTTCACGGGAGCGGCCAAACCGACTTCTACAGGTTGGGATAAGTTATACCAAAGACCTTTGCTGCCTTCCATTATCCTATCGGGTTGCTTTGATACGTCTACCAAAATTGGCGTGATATCGAGGTGATAGTGACTGAAGGTGTGGCGAAACGCGATCAGTGGTTGTTGGTCGACAATGCTGCTTGGCAGCACGCCTCGGGTGTCGAGTGATGGTTCGATAGCGGCGTTGTGGTGTTCAGGAAAACAGTACAAACCGCCCCAAATGCCCGACTGTGGGCGCTGCTCGAGCCACACCTGTTGGTTGTGATGCAAGATCACAAACCAGGTCTCTTTGACCGGTTTCTCTTTCTTCGGCTTTTTGCCCGGGTAATCCAGCGGATTGCCCTGTTTGTAGGCCGCGCAGAAGGTGGAGACAGGGCAGAGTGAACATTTTGGCTTGCTGCGCGTGCAGACCATCGCGCCCATGTCCATCATGGCTTGGTTGTACTTGTCGACGTCGCGGCTTGGTGTGTGTTCACAGGCAAAGGACCAGAGCTGATTTTCGACCCGTTTTTGCCCCGGCCAACCTTCTACGGCAAAACAGCGTGCGAGAGTGCGTTTGACGTTGCCATCTAAGATCGCATGTGGCTGTTTGTACACAGAGGACAAAATTGCCGCCGCAGTGGAGCGGCCAATGCCGGGTAGGGCGTTGAGTTGTTCAATCTGTTGTGGAAACTCGCCTTGGTACTGGTCACGAACGATTTGAGCGGCTTTGTGCAAATTGCGCGCTCTGGCGTAATAGCCGAGCCCGGTCCATAGATGCAGCACTTCGTCTTGCGGCGCATCAGCAAGCGCGGTCACCGTCGGAAAGCGCGCTAAAAAACGCTGGTAATATGGGATAACCGTAGCGACTTGGGTCTGCTGGAGCATGATCTCCGACAGCCAAACACTGTAGGCGGTTTTATTCTGTTGCCATGGAAGGTTTTTGCGACCATAGGCGTCATACCACTCTAAGATGGCGGTTGTATAAGGCGTCACGACTTGCTCTGTGTTCTATGATTTATGGAGCAAAATTGCACCACAGAACACGCCTTGAGTGCAACCGACAATCTGTAGGGATATGTTGAGCTCATGGTTGAGCTTAGAGTTGTGTTGAGGCGCTTGAGCAATTGTCGCTTTGTGCGCGTAAAACACTTGCACCAGTGGCGATTCTTTGGATAATCACAATCCCTTTGAGGCGAGACCAATTTTTAGACAGGCAGAATCATGAGTGAAGTGACCACCAACGAGTACAACGAAGACGGTAAACTGATACGCAAAGTAAGAAGCTTTGTTCGTCGCGAAGGTCGTTTGACCAAAGGTCAAGAGAATGCGATGAAAGAGTGCTGGCCGACCATGGGCATCGATTACAAAGCGGAGCGACTCAATTGGCGTGAGGTGTTCGGCAATGATAACCCTGTTGTGCTAGAAATTGGTTTTGGCATGGGCGCCTCTTTGGTCGAAATGGCCAAGAACGCTCCTGAAAAGAACTTTATCGGTATTGAAGTACACAGCCCGGGTGTTGGTGCGTGTCTATCGGATGCGCGTGACGCAGGCATCAGCAACCTTCGCGTCATGTGTCACGATGCGGTTGAAGTGTTTGAGCACATGATCCCAGACAGCAGTCTTGCGACGCTGCAACTCTTCTTCCCAGACCCATGGCATAAGAAGCGTCACCATAAGCGCCGAATCGTTCAGCTTGAGTTTGCTGAGATGGTGCGCAAAAAGCTAATTGAAGGCGAAGGCATCTTCCATATGGCGACAGATTGGGAAAACTACGCGCAGCACATGATTGAGGTGATGAATCAAGCGCCGGGCTATGAGAATATCGCCACAGAGGGCGATTTTGTTCCTCGTCCTGACGAGCGTCCCCTTACCAAATTTGAAGCCCGAGGCCATCGTTTAGGCCACGGCGTTTGGGACATTAAATACAAGCGCGTTGGCTAATCTAAGCGCCACGTAGAGTCACAAAAGCCGACATGATTCATGTTGGCTTTTTTCGTTGAACTGATTGAGGTTTTGCAATGACACCGACCAATGACATGCTAACGAGCATTCTCGATGAGGTGCGCCCACTGATTGGCAAGGGCAAGGTCGCTAACTACATTCCCGCACTCGCGAGAGTGCCCGCAGACAAACTGGGCATGGCCGTTTTCACTAATCAAGGTGAGGTGTTTAAAGCGGGGGATGTCGATGAGCCCTTTTCGATTCAATCGATTTCGAAAGCGCTCAGCTTAACGTTAGCCATGTGTCTCTATCAGCCAGAAGAGATCTGGCGCCGTGTGGGGAAAGAGCCGTCTGGTCAGGCATTCAACTCTTTAATTCAGCTTGAGATGGAACAGGGCATTCCACGGAACCCGTTTATTAACGCTGGCGCCATTGTGGTGGCGGATCTGCTCAGTTCGCGTCTTTCAGCGCCTAGGCAGAGGCTGCTGGAGTTTGTGCGTCAGTTGTCCGGTGATACTCATATTTGCTATGACAAAGTGGTGGCCGCATCAGAGATGATGCACAGTGACCGCAATGCGGCGATCGCGTATTTGATGCGCTCATTTGGCAACTTTGAAAACGAGGTCATCCCGGTGCTGAACAACTATTTTCACGCTTGTGCGTTGAAAATGAGTTGCGTCGACTTGGCGAAAACCTTCAGTTACCTCGCCAACAAAGGCACCTCGGTGCAAACACAAAAGCCGGTTATCACGCCGACACAAACCAAGCAGCTCAATGCGCTACTGGCGACGTGTGGTCTATACGATGGCGCGGGCGAGTTTGCCTATCGAGTGGGGATGCCGGGTAAATCGGGGGTCGGCGGTGGCATTGTCGCGGTGATTCCTGGCGAGATGACCATCGCAGTGTGGTCCCCAGAGCTAGACGCCTCTGGCAACTCACTAGCGGGCACTCGCGCCCTTGAGCTGTTTTCTCAGCGTATCGGGCGCTCTATTTTTTAGTGCTTACTTTCTCTCGTGCTGATTAGGGCGCAGGTTCGCCTGTCGCGCGCCCTTATTCACTCTCATCCATAAACGCCGCGAGCAGGTCATTGAGAAACAATTTGCCTTTCTCGGTGACTTGCCAGCTTGTCACACTTTCATCGATATAGCCTTTTTCAACGGCCCAGTTCATGGTTGGCGCGATCACGTCTAGCGCTAAGCCAGTGGTGTCGATGAAGTCTTGCTTCGGACACGCTTCAAGCAAGCGAAAACGGTTCATAAAGAACTCAAAAGGGCGCTCTTTTTGCTCGACTTGATGCTCATCAGACAGGTAGGGCTTGGTGAGGTTCTGATACGCCGCCAAGTACCCTTTGGGGTGTTTGATTTTCGTGGTCCGCACAATGCGACCATCGGCAAAACTTATCTTCCCAGCGCTGCCGCAACCAATGCCAAGGTAATCGCCAAAGCGCCAGTAGTTGAGGTTGTGCTGACACTGATAGCCCGGCTTACTGTAGCCAGAGATTTCATACTGGACGTAGCCTGCTTGAGTGAGCTTTTGATGGCCCAGCTCAAAAATATCCCACAGCGCATCGTCATCCGGCAGTACCGGTGGTTTGGAGTAGAATAGGGTGTTGGGCTCAATCGTCAGCTGATACCAAGAGAGGTGCGGAGGATTGAGCTCGATCGCTTGTTCAAGATCGGACAACGCCTCTTGGACTGATTGATCCGGCAAGCCGTGCATCAAATCGAGATTAAAGCTGTTTAAGCCTATTGTATGCGCAAGTTTCGCTGCGTTGACGGCTTCTTGCTCGCCGTGAATGCGGCCCAATCGCTGGAGTTTCTCTGCCGCAAAACTTTGCACGCCAATCGAGATGCGGGTCACTCCTGCTACTTGGTATCCGCCAAAACGCTCGGCCTCTATCGTGCCAGGGTTGGCTTCCATGGTGATCTCAATGTTATCTTTAAACGCAATGCGCGCACGAATACCAGAGAGCAGGCGCTCAATGCCCTGAGGCGAAATCAAGCTTGGCGTGCCGCCACCGATGAAAATCGAGTGCAAGGGCCGCGGGTTAGTATTGAGCTGGTAGCGCTCAATATCGCTGTCGAGATCGTCAAGCAGGGCATCAATGTATTGCGCTTCAGGAATCGTATCCTTGAGTGCATGGGAGTTAAAATCGCAGTACGGGCACTTTTGTACACACCAAGGGATGTGGACATAGAGACTGAGATTCGGAGGCGTTAGCTTGGTCATGAACGTTGACATGAGCGTGGACATGAGCGGTTACAGCGGCTGTTGTGATAGCTGAGCAAAGAGCTGCTTAAGCGCTTTACCGCGGTGCGATAGCTGCTTTTTGCGTGCGGGTTCAAGCTGCGCGCTGGCGCACTGATCTTCTGGAACAAAGAAAATCGGATCGTAGCCAAAGCCATGTTCACCTTGAGGCTCAGTCAAAATGCGCCCTTCCCACACGCCATGACAGACGATTGGAGTAGGATCTTGGTGATGACGCATCAAGACCAAAACACAATGAAAGCGCGCCGTGCGCTGCGTTTCTGGAACATTCTTCATCGCCGCGAGCAGCTTTTCTAAGTTCTGCTGATCGCTGGCACCTTCTCCGGCATAACGCGCAGAATAAATGCCCGGCGCGCCTTGTAGGTAATCGACTTCAAGGCCAGAGTCATCGGCAATGGCGGCCAGCCCCGTCTCTTTCGCGGCGTGGCGCGCCTTGATGATGGCGTTTTCGATAAAGGTGGTGCCTGTCTCGGCCACTTCTGATACCGCATAGTCACTTTGTGCGACCACATCAAAGCCAAATTCAGACAACAGATCCGCCATTTCGCGGACTTTACCTTGATTGCCCGTGGCTAATACGATTTTCTTCATACTTCTCTCGCTCTCTCTATCGTCTTACTCTTCGACATAAAATTTTTGGCTGAACTTTACTGGTCCTGTGCCTTTAATGCCAGCATTAACATCAATCGTGAACGACAAGGTTTCTTCATTACTGATTGGAAACTCGGCGATATAGTAAATTGCTTCGCCTTCCACTATCTCGCGGAACGCCAATGTTTTGCTTTGGCCAATCAGGTTTTTGGCCTGACCGCTGACCGCAGCCTTGATAGCAGGTTTGCCGGCGGCTGAGTTGTCGAGCACACTGATATTGAGGATAGCCGAGTGGCCGTTGCGTTTGAGCTGGTAGCTGCGCGCCACCGCTGGGGTCAAAAAGGTCGAATTGAAGGCGGAGTAGTGCACTTCGATGTCTTTGATGGTTTTGAACTGCTCGGCGGCGCTAGGGAGTGACAGCAGAGCGAGTAGAAATAGGCAAAAGCGAGCTTTCATGAGCATTCCTTTCAATGATTGTTTTTCATGCCTGATAGACATGATCTCCTTACATGGCTAGAGAGCATGAGGCTTGAGCGTAAAAGTAAGCCACCCTAGAGGATGGCTTGGATAACTGGTGGTATTTGCTTGGCATCGGCGATGCGCACTTGTTTGTGGCGGCCCAATTCGCCTTTTTCTATCGCCACCATACCCTTGGCCACTTTGCATTGCTTGGCAAGATATTTGGTGAGATGCGCATTGGCTTTACCGTCTACCGGCGGGGCGGTAATGGCGACTTTTAATTCATCACCATGTAGCCCGAGGAGACTATCGCGGCTTGCTTTAGGTTGGATATAGAGGCGCAACACCAGATCGCTGCCCTCTAGCCAAGCCGCGAGTGCCATTAGAGCTGATACCAAATAGGGCCAATGATGTCACCCATCAGGAAGTTAGCAAACTGCAACACGATAAACAGCACCAGGACGCTCAAATCAAAGCCGCCCATGGCTGGAAGAATGCGGCGAATCGGCGCCAACATAGGTTCAGTCAACTGATGGAACACGTACTCAATTGGGCTGCGGCCTTGGCTGACCCAGCTCAAAATCGCGCGGATCAGGAGAACCCAGAACAGTAAGCTGCCTGCGGCTTTGAGCAAAGAGAGCAAGCCAAGGAACAGGAAGTCGGCACTGAAGGTGACGGAGCCGCCTGAGGCAATCAAAATCAACGCGACAAACTTCAAGACGCACAGCACGTAAGCAAACAGCACGGTGGCGAGATCAATGCTGCCTACTGATGGGATCACGCGGCGCAGCGGCGCAACGACCGGTTGTGTCGCTTTAACGATAAATTGCGAGAAGGGGTTATAGAAATCGGCGCGCGCCGCTTGTAACCAGATCCGCAAAATGACGACCATAATGTAGAGGTCGAACAGTGTGGAAATCAAAAAACTCATTGAATTCATAGGGTAACCTTACTTCGTCGAGCCAAGGCTCGGGCTGTTAAAACAGAACTTTAAAACAGTGTTTCCATCTCTTGCGCACGGCTGACCGCAGCTTGCATTGCTTTGGCTACTATAGCGGAAAGTTGGTGTTCGTTGAATGTACGCAGCGCTTCTGCGGTAGTACCACCTTTGGAGGTCACCTGCTCGCGCAGTGTCGACAGTTCAATATCTGGGTTGGCGACCACCATCTCAGCCGCGCCCAATGCCGATTGCTGGACGAGCAATCGGGCGGTCTCTTTGTCAAATCCTAGAGCCATCGCCTCTTGCTGCATCGCTTCCATAAACAGGAAGAAGTACGCCGGCGCGCTGCCTGCGGCGGCAATGATGTTGTTGATGCCGGACTCTTGCTCTACCCAACAGCAGCGGCCCACTGCGCTCATCAGCTGCTCAGCAAAGGCTTTGTCGCTATCACTGACGCTCTCTGGCGCGTAGAGACCGCTCATCCCTTTACCTAGTTGCGATGGTGTGTTTGGCATAACACGCACCAGTGGCGCCTTTGTGGCGAGCATCTCTTGTAGGCGTTGGCAATGAATGCCTGCGGCAATAGAAATGACCAGTTTGTTGGAAAAGTCGATGCCCTGCAGTGGCTGACAGACCGCTTCCATCATTTGTGGCTTGACCGAAAGAACCACCACATCCGCATCGTTCGCTGCTTGAATATTGTCGCTGGTGGTGTGAATGCCATAGGTATCTTCCAGTGGCAATCGGCGCGTGGTTGACGGCGCCGTCGCGGTAATCAGTGAGGCTGGGTAGCCATCAGCGACAAGGCCAGCAACGATAGCGCGAACCATATTTCCTGCGCCAATAAAGGCAATCTTCTTCTGTTCCATGGCGGAGTGAATCCTTATCTCTGTGTTATTGGGCCCAAGTGTCGGCCCGTAATAGTTGGGGATGGCGCTTAACTACGGGCGCCAAAAATCGCGCTACCGATCCGCACCATAGTGCTGCCTGCTTCAATGGCGGCGTCCATATCCCCGCTCATGCCCATCGATAATGTATCTAAGGTGACGTCTGGCAAACGTTGCGCCAACGACCTCTGCAGCTCAGCCAGCTTAGTGAAAGCACCTAGCTGAGCCGCGTAATCGGGTGTACTGGCCGGAATGGACATCAATCCTCTTAAAGTGAGGTTGGGCAGCGTAGAAATCAACTCTGCGAGTGCGAAGATTTCTTCGCCACTGGCGCCGGATTTGGAGGCTTCGCCACTGGTGTTGACTTGAATGAGCACTTGCAGCGGCGCTAGGCCTTCTGGTCGCTGGTCATTAAGGCGCTGCGCTATTTTAGCGCGGTCAACAGTATGTACCCAGGCGAAATTCTCCGCCACGATACGGGTTTTGTTCGATTGAATCGGGCCGATGAAGTGCCACTCCAGCTCTAACTCTGGGTGATTTTGGCGAAAGTAATCGACTTTATCCGCCCCTTCTTGGACGTAATTTTCGCCAAACGCGCGTTGCCCAACCTGCGCCGCTGCAAAAATATCGGCAACAGGTTTGGTTTTACTTACCGCGAGAAGTTGCACTGAGTCTCGAGGGCGTCCACACTTTTGCAAGGACGCATCAATCTGTGAGGTGATCTGTTCGATGTTTTGTTGAATACTACTCATAGCTAACTTTATTAAGGAATTGAAATGGATATCGCTGAGTTACTGGATTTTAGTGTAAAGCATAATGCCTCAGATCTACATCTTTCTGCTGGGGTTTCTCCAATGATTCGTATTGATGGTGATGTCAGAAAGCTGGGCGTTCCTGCTTTGTCGCACTCTGACGTGCATCGCTTAGTGTTCGACATCATGAATGATGCTCAGCGCAGCGAATTTGAAGAGCGCCTTGAGGTCGATTTCTCGTTTGAACTCTCCGATGTTGGCCGTTTTAGGGTCAACGCCTTCAATCAAAGCCGTGGCTGTGCGGCGGTCTTTCGTACTATCCCGACAGAGATTCCAAGCCTAGAGCAGTTAGAGGCGCCAAAGATTTTCTCCGACATTGCCAATATGGAAAAAGGCTTAGTGCTAGTGACTGGGCCCACTGGCTCGGGTAAATCCACCACATTAGCCGCCATGGTGGACCACATTAATCGCCACCACAATAAACATATTCTTACCATTGAAGACCCGATTGAATTTGTGCACAGCAACAATAAGTGTTTGATTAACCAACGTGAAGTGCACCGTGATACCCACAGCTTCAACAACGCGCTGCGCAGTGCGTTACGTGAAGACCCGGATGTGATTTTGGTTGGTGAGCTGCGTGACCAAGAGACAATCAGCCTTGCTCTCACCGCCGCAGAAACCGGTCACCTAGTGTTTGGTACGCTGCACACCAGTAGCGCCGCGAAAACCATTGACCGGATTATTGATGTGTTCCCGGGGAGCGATAAAGACATGGTGCGCTCTATGCTGTCTGAATCCTTGCGCAGCGTTATCGCCCAAAAACTGCTCAAGCGCCTTGGCGGGGGACGCGTGGCGTGTCATGAAATCATGATGGCGACGCCGGCGATTCGTAACCTTATCCGCGAAGATAAAGTGGCGCAGATGTACTCAGTTATTCAAACGGGCGCGGCGCACGGCATGCAAACCATGGAACAAAATGCCAAGCAGTTGATCATGCAAGGCTTGGTGGATGCCGACGAAGTGGCGAAGAAAATTGAAGTGCAAAGCACGCCATTTTAAGAGGTGACGGATGGACATTACAGCCTGTTTAGAAGAGATGGTGGCGCAAAAAGCGTCGGATCTCTATATCACGGTAGGCGCGCCGCTGTTGTATCGCGTTGATGGTCAGCTTAAAGCGTACGGTGAAACGCTGACGCAACCCGATGTGGATGCGCTCTTGGTCGGCATGATGGATGAAAAACGCCAAACGGAGTTCGCCCAAACGCACGAAGCCAATTTCGCCATTGTGCGAGAAGTGGGGCGCTTTCGTGTCTCGGCGTTTCACCAACGCGAGTTGCCCGGCGCGGTCATTCGTCGCATTGAAACCAAAATCCCAACGTTTGAGCAGTTAAAGCTGCCAGAGGTGCTGCAAGACCTAGCGATTGCGAAGCGGGGCTTGGTGCTGGTGGTGGGTGCGACGGGCTCAGGTAAATCGACCACGATGGCCGCGATGACGGGTTATCGCAACCAGCATCGCAGCGGGCACATTTTGACGGTCGAAGACCCGATAGAGTTTGTCCATGAACACCAGCGCTGCATTGTGACTCAGCGTGAAGTGGGGCTCGATACCGAGAGCTACGAAGTAGCGCTGAAAAATTCATTGCGCCAAGCGCCGGATATGATTTTGATTGGCGAGATCCGCAGTCGTGAGACCATGGAGTACGCCATGACCTTCGCTGAGACGGGTCATTTGTGTATGGCCACACTGCACGCCAACAACGCCAACCAAGCGCTAGAGCGGATTTTACATCTGGTGCCGAAAGAGCAAAAAGAGCAGTTCTTGTTTGACCTGTCGATGAACCTGCGCGGTGTGATTGCTCAGCAGTTGATTCGCGATAAAAACGGCCAAGGACGTCACGGCGTGTTTGAAATCCTACTCAACAGCCCTCGTGTCTCGGATCTGATTCGTCGCGGCGATTTGCATGAGCTAAAAAGCACCATGGCCAAATCCAACCAAGTGGGTATGCAGACCTTTGACCAAGCGCTGTATCAACTGGTGGTGGAAGACAAGATCAACGAAGAGGATGCTTTGCACAGTGCTGATTCCGCCAATGATTTGCGTATCATGCTGAAAACCAATCGCCAAGAAGGCTTTGGCGGTGGGGCGTTGGATAACGTTAAGATTGATATGGATTAGAGTTCCTAGTGGCGAGTTCCTAGTTTCTAGAGGGAGGGAATTTGATAGAACTCGCTTTAGGAATTAGTTAGGGTTATTGGTATTGGGCTTCAAACCAGCTTTCTAGAATGATCACGGCGGATTGGCAATCAACGTTGCCTTTGGTGAGCGCTTTGTAGCCGCCCATCGAGAACAGCTCGGAACGGGCTTCGGTGGTCGAGAGGCGTTCATCGTGCAGCTCTACCGGTAGGCCAAATCGGCCATGTAGGCGGTTGGCGAATTTTTTGGCTCGCGGCGTGATGCTTTCGAGATCTTTGCCGTGCAGGTCGGTCGGCAGCCCTACCACCAACAGATTCGGTTGCCACTCGGCAATCTGCTTTCCTATCTCATCCCAATTGGGAATGCCGTCTTTGGCTTTAAACGCTTTTAGCGGTGAGGCGGTGCCAGTAATTTCTTGACCAATAGCGCTGCCAATGCTTTTGGTGCCATAGTCGAAGGCCATGATGGTTTTAGACATAAGGGTTCTACTTAGTGAAATTAGATTCGTGAAATTAGAGTGAATAAGCGGCGAGGAGTTATCGCCGCTTATCGTTTTAGTGCAACGCGGAATGGTCAGGCATGACCGACGTCGTTGGACAGCTGTGCAACGTCAATGCCGAGCATCTGCACCGCTTTTTGCCAGCGATCGGCAATCGGGGTATCAAAGATGACCGACGGGTCGGCTTCAATGGTTAGCCATGAATTCTCCGAGAGCTCCGATTCCAGCTGACCCGCCTCCCAACCGGAATACCCCAGTGCGACCAAGTAGCGATTAGGCTCTGCCTCGGTACCGAGCACACTCAAAATGTCTTTTGAGGTGGTGACACTGATTTCACTGGTCATCTGAATGCTGGATTCATACGTGTCTTTAGGGCGATGAAGGATAAAACCTCGGTCTTCAGACACTGGCCCGCCATTAAGGACCGGTTTTTCCAGACTGTCGGTGTTGAGCTGCGGATGAACGGGCTGCACATCGACGCGTTCGAGCATTTTTCCAATGGTGATATCAATAGGCGCATTGATCATGAGACCCATAGCGCCCTCTTCGTTGTGTTCACACACATAGATGACACTGCGCTTAAAGTAGGGATCTTTCATCCCCGGCATGGCAACGAGAAAATGGTTGGTTAAATTCATCATGACTCCACCTTAAATTGAGCGGCATCCACAGCGCGAATGCCGCTCAAGAGCTGGGTTATCCCATCACCGATAGATTATTTCTGCTCAATGCGACGTTCAATCGCATCCATCAGCTTGCCGGTAATGGAGATATCAAATGCGGCTTCGATTTCACGAATACACGTTGGGCTGGTAACGTTAATCTCAGTCAGTTTGTCGCCTATGACGTCAAGGCCAACAAAAATCAGCCCCTTTTCTTTAAGTGTAGGCGCTACAGCGAGAGCGATCTGTTTATCTGTCTCACTCAGTGGTCTTGCTTCACCACGTCCGCCTGCAGCTAGGTTACCGCGAGTCTCTCCTTTGGCAGGAATACGCGCTAAGCAGTAGGGCATCGGTTCGCCATCCACCACCAAAATGCGCTTGTCACCATTGCTGATATCTGGGACGAAAGTTTGCGCCATCGCGTAGTGTTGACCATGGTTGGTCAAGGTTTCGATGATCACTGAAACGTTAGGATCGTTCTCTTTTACACGGAAGATCGACGCGCCGCCCATGCCATCCAATGGTTTTAAAATCACGTCACCATGTTGCTCACGGAAGGCTTTGATCTTGTCTGCGCTGCGAGTCACTAAGGTGGTTGGCGTTAGTTCTGGGAACCACGCGGTAAACAGTTTTTCATTGCAGTCGCGCAAGCTTTGCGGCTTGTTGACGATCAAGGTGCCTTTTTCTTCGGCGCGCTCAAGGATGTATGTGGCGTAGATGTATTCGGTATCAAATGGGGGATCTTTACGCATCAATACTGCATCAAGCTCTGACAGCTCAATGGTCTGCTCAGACTTAAACTGATACCAGCCGCTCGGATCTTCTTTTAGCTCCACCACTTTGGTGTCCGCAATCGCGACGCCCTGTTCTAGATGAAGATCCTTCATCTCCATGTAGTGAATTTCGTAGCCGCGGCGCTGCGCTTCCAGCATCATGGCAAAGCTAGAGTCTTTTTTGATGTTGATGGACGAGATCGGGTCCATCACGATGCCGAGTTTGATCATGGATAGTGTTCTCCGTTTAGCCAAGATCGCCAAAGCGAACTTGTAGGGCGGTAATAGCGGTAAGGGCTGCGGTTTCGGTACGTAGTACGCGAGGACCGAGCAGCGTCTCTTCAAATTGGTATTGCTGCGTCATATCGATTTCATCGCTAGAAAGGCCGCCTTCAGGGCCAATCAACAAACGCACTTTTTCTACCGGAGTCGGTAGGGTGTTGATTGAGTATTTGGCGCGCGGATGCAAATTGAGCTTCAAGCCATCGAATTGCTCTTGGCACCACGCTTCGAGCGACATAATCGGGCGAATGGTAGGGACGGTATTCCGGCCGCACTGTTCACAGGCGCTGATAGCAATTTTTTGCCATTGAGCGAGCTTTTTCTCAAAACGTTTGGGGTCGAGTTTGACGCCACAGCGCTCAGAGATAAGGGGCGTAATGGTATTGACGCCAAGCTCAACGGATTTTTGAATCGTGAACTCCATTTTATCGCCGCGTGAGATCACTTGACCTAAGTGCAGATCCAGCGGTGACTCGCAGCTTTGCTCAACGCGCTCTAACACCTCGACGTCGACGTTTTTCTTTCCTACAGCGGTAATGGTGGCAGGGAATTGTGCGCCGCTGCCATCAAACAACAGCACCTGTTGACCCTCTTTCATGCGCAGCACTCGGCCGACGTGGCCGGCGGCATCGTCACTGAGGGCAAGAGGCCCAAGCTGGTGAATGGTCTCTGGGTGATAGAGTCGTGGCATGCGCATTGCGTTGGTTTCCTGCAAATCCAAAAGTTATCCCACTAACATGGATGCCTTTGAGCGAAAAAACAAGGGGCTAGCGTGAGATAAAGCGTGCTGAGAAGTCGAGTGGTTAGTTCCTAGTTCCTAGTTTCTAGTTCCTAGAGCCTAGAGCCTAGAGCTAGGTGGTTATGGTGTTGCTTGGCATGCCTCAACCACAAATGGATTGTGATTGCCTTGCACTTTAGCGATGCGTTTGTCGCGCTCACACTCCCAGGCGTCGGCGGGGTAGGTTTTATTCCATGCGTTCATCAGCTTGGTTTGCTGGCTTGAGAGTTTAAATCCGTACTCTTTACTCATGTAGAGATAAGTGCGAGCAATGGAGCCGCGCGCTCGATCGGGCGGCATTACTTCACGCTGTTTGAAGTTGACCTGCATCTCACAGCGCCCATAGGTCACCCCTTGAATCCCATTCCACTGGCTAAAGTTGTAATTTGAACGATCGCCGTTGACCTCACCAATCGCTGGGGTCAAGTTATGCAAATCGGCTTCCATCGAGCGAAATTGCTGATCGTTCTTGGTGCAGTATTTACGCCCACCTTGTTGCCAGCATTGACGTTGATGACCAAATTGCCACGCAGGCACCACATGTTCCCACTCAATGCGAGAGGCTCGGCGCTCTTGCTTACGCACCTGATAGCCGCACGAGTTAAGATCCGGCGTGCCTTTGCGCCCTTGCCACTCAATATTACAGCCACAATAAAAGCTGGTGGGGTGATCGGCGTAGATCTTGACCGCTTCTTTCTTGGCTTTGGAAAAAGAGGACGGCGGCGCTGCGTGCGCGAAAGAGAAAGCAAAAGAGAGCGTCACCGCTAGCAGCGAGCTCATCACAGTAAACCAAACGGGCAGTCGAGACATAATGAAACCTGAGTTAGCGTTAAAGCATGAAAAAAGTATTATTTTTCACAGTCTAGCACGCAAAAAGGTAGGATTTTAGTGATGATGTTATTTGTTACGCTGAACGAGATCGCGCCATAGGATGTGATTTAGTGGTGATAGATAGCTGGCAGGGATGGAGTGTGGGTGATTACGACAACTGTTTGCCAGAAAACACCAGTGTCTGCTGACACTGTTGGCAGCGATAGCTTGCTTGGTTGCGCTGCACTTTATTGTGGCGTCGAATAGAGAGCGGGTAGTCGCGACACGCACAGCGGTATTCAAAGGTTTTACCTTGAACAGAAGTGACAGCAAAGCTGTGGGTGGTGTTGGCTTTGACACCGAACACTGACTCCATGACCCCTTGCCACTCTTTGCCGTGCGGGCGAACGCGACCATAAACTTGATAGGTGACGAGATGGGCCACTTCATGGGGGATCACTTCTTGGAGAAACGCCGCTTGATTCTCCACAAACAGAACCGGATTGAGGCGGATTTCATTGAGTTGCAGGTACGCTTTGCCTGCCGCTTTGCCGCGCAGCTTAAACGAGAGCGTTGGCATAGGAAACGGCCGTCCGAACGCTTGGCGGGCTTTCTCGATGCATTGCGCGATCACTCGCTGAGTTGAATAGGTGAGGGTCAGATCCACAGGTGACTCATTTTCGCTGGCAGATATACAGGATAAAAAACGCCCCGAGAGATCTCGGGGCGTTCACTATACCTCAAATAGGCCACATGTTAAGGGTGATGGCGTTTCTTAATCACCTCATGATACGCGTGCCAAGTGGCGTAGCCGAGTATCGGCATCGTAAAGAGCATCCCGATACCATAAGTGGCAAAGCCAATTAAGATCCCGCCACAAATGATCGCAGCCCAGACGATCATGGCACCAATGTTGGATTTGACGGCGTTAAAGCTACTGAATACGCCGGTCATCATATCCACGCGTCGCTCCATCATCAGTGGAATGGCGAACGCTGAGATACTGAACACGACACACGCCAGCACTAAACCTACTAATGAGCCGATGATCAAGAAGGGGAGAAAGTCGCTTAACGGCGCCCCTTGTACCGATGGGTAGAGTGCGTGCAGCAGCGCTGCGATACGCATCCAAAAAATCATACACACCGCAAGCAGTACGGCAAACGCCCATTGTGAGGTGGAGTTACGCCCGATGGCTTTCATCGAGTGAAGCAAACTCGGTTTATGGCCGCGCTCTCGCTCCCAGCTTGCGTCATACAAACCGAGCGCTAAAAAAGGCCCGATGAGCATATAGACGACCAGACTGGGCATCACCACAAGGTGGGTGCCTTGCCACTGGACGAGGAGAACAATGCCGATGGCCGCCGCCATAAAGCACAAGCCGTAGAAAGCGCTAATCAGCGGCATGCGAACAAAGTCGTGCAAGCCGAGCGCGAGCCAATGAAATGGGGCAGAGATACTGACCTGATTACACGGTATGGTGCGCGCGTATTCGTGGTCGCTGACTTCCTTATGTTTTTGCTCTTTGAAGTCATGTGGGTTAACCGTACGAGGCATAACTCCTCCTTGATCAATCTCGATTCTCATCCTCTTCTTTGCCTTTTAAGTGGTGGCCGAGAAAAGGGGTTGTTACGTATTTGTAAACGCAAGTCGTTCGCAAACACGAGAGAGTGCTGACCCGATTCGCTGATGTGCTCCTAGACGCTGACGTTAAAGGGTGTGAACTCTCAGTTTCATGTTGATGCCGTGATCTGAACACAAGCTTTGCGCGTGTTACTCGGCGCAGAGGGGATGGCAGTCACGTCGGTTTTATACGTAAAGACGTCATCCTTGGATGCGTTCATTTAACATATTGTTAACTATTGACCTCAATGGCGTAAATTACAACCTGGGCGGTTAAATTTTGTTCAATGACAGGTGGGGATGCGAGGTCGGGGTGAGTAAAGCGATCGAGGAGGTCAGATAGCAGGCAAAAGAAAGGGCTTTTGGCGAACCAAAAGCCCTGAAATAGTGTGGCTCAGTGATTACTTGAGACCAGCGAAGTCACGCAGTTCTGCGGCTTTATCCGTCGCTTCCCAAGGGAACTCTTCACGACCGAAGTGGCCGTAAGCGGCGGTCTTCTTGTAGATTGGCTGAAGTAGGTTCAACATCTCTTGCAGGCCGTATGGACGTAGATCGAAGAACTGACGTACCGCTTCAATGATGATGTCGTGCGAGACTTTCTCAGTACCGAACGTTTCCACCATGATAGACGTTGGATCCGCAACACCGATTGCGTAAGACAATTGGATTTCACAGCGATCTGCCATACCCGCCGCGACGATGTTTTTCGCCACGTAACGTGCTGCGTAAGCGGCACTACGGTCTACTTTCGATGGATCTTTACCAGAGAATGCACCACCACCGTGACGCGCTGCGCCGCCGTAGGTATCAACAATGATCTTACGACCGGTCAAACCACAGTCGCCCATTGGGCCACCGATAACAAAACGACCGGTTGGGTTGATGAAGAAGTTAGTGTCTTTGTTGAGCCACTCAGCCGGTAGAACAGGCTTGATGATCTCTTCCATTACCGCTTCGCGCAGATCTGGCGTTGAGATAGAGTCACAGTGCTGAGTTGACAGTACGACCGCATCGATACCAACGATCTTACCTTCGTTGTACTGGAACGTAACCTGAGATTTTGCATCTGGACGCAACCATGGCAGTGTGCCGTTCTTACGCACTTCCGCTTGCTTTTGCACTAGGCGGTGTGAGTAAGTGATAGGCGCAGGCATGAGGACTTCAGTCTCGTTACACGCGTAACCAAACATGATGCCTTGGTCACCGGCACCTTGCTCTTTTGGATCCGCTTTGTCGACACCTTGGTTGATGTCTGGAGACTGTTTACCGATGGTGTTTAGCACTGCACACGAATCCGCGTCAAAGCCCATGTCAGAGTGAACGTAGCCAATTTCACGTACGGTTTGGCGCGTTAACTCTTCGATGTCTACCCATGCAGAAGTGGTGATTTCACCGCCGACCATGACCATACCGGTCTTGACGTAGGTTTCACACGCTACGCGAGCTTTTGGATCTTGCTCGAGGATCGCATCGAGAACCGCATCTGAGATTTGGTCTGCAATTTTATCTGGATGGCCTTCTGATACGGATTCAGAAGTAAACAGGTGCTTAGCCATGAGAGCTCCATTTAATCTGTTGGATGGGCGTCATTGCTCGCCCAGCACAAAAATAATGTTAAATTATGTAGGTGTATCTACATCTAGACGTCTATTCTAGTTTTGCGTGCTCGAATTACAAGTTATTTTTGTGATTTAAGTAGAGTAAAAACGCGTATTTTTCTCAATCCGCCGCGTGAGGTAAAGAGCAATCGTTTGCATCAAACAGTAACGAAAACCGGCGGTCTTCGAGAAATTTGCAATAAATATCGTAGATCTGGCGTTGATTAGACAGTAATCGATTGCACCCGCGCAGATGCTCTGCGAGAATTATCGCCCACCTTAGTTATCAATTCGCTTAATGCATTCAGGAGCAGACATGTCTTCTCGTAAACACTTGGCCAATGCAATTCGTGCACTTAGCATGGATGGTGTTCAACAAGCTAATTCCGGTCACCCAGGCGCACCGATGGGGATGGCGGATATCGCCGAAGTTCTTTGGCGTTCACACTTAAACCACAACCCAGCGAACCCAGAATGGGCAAACCGCGACCGTTTTGTGCTATCAAACGGCCACGGCTCAATGCTGATTTACTCTTTGCTGCACCTAAGTGGTTACGAGCTGTCTATTGACGATCTGAAAAACTTCCGTCAGCTTCATTCAAAAACGCCGGGCCACCCAGAATATGGTTATGCACCAGGCGTAGAGACCACCACTGGTCCTCTTGGTCAGGGCATCACTAACGCAGTGGGCATGGCGCTGGCAGAGAAAGCATTAGCGGCGCAGTTCAATAAAGACGGCCATGACATCATCGACCACTTCACCTACGTATTCATGGGCGATGGCTGTTTGATGGAAGGGATCTCTCACGAAGCATGTTCACTCGCGGGCACTCTGGGCCTTGGCAAGCTGATCGCTTTTTGGGATGACAACGGCATCTCGATTGATGGTGAAGTGGAAGGTTGGTTCTCTGACGATACACCAAAACGCTTTGAAGCTTACGGTTGGCACGTTATTCCAGCTGTCGATGGCCATGATGCTGAGGCGATCAACGCCGCCATCACTGCCGCGAAAGCGGACCCTCGTCCTACTCTGATTTGTACTAAGACCATCATTGGTTTTGGTTCACCAAACAAAGCGGGCTCTCACGATTGTCACGGCGCGCCACTAGGTGCAGACGAAATCAAAGCCGCGCGTGAGTTCCTAGGTTGGGAGCACCCAGCGTTTGAGATTCCAGCAGACGTATACGAGCAGTGGGATGCGAAAACCGCAGGCGCAGCATCTGAAGCGGCGTGGAACGCTCAGTTTGAGGCTTACGCAGCAGCGTACCCAGCAGAAGCGGCAGAGCTGAAACGTCGTCTCAACGGTGAGCTTCCTGCACAATGGGAAGAGAAAGCGAATCAAATTATTGCTGATCTGCAAGCCAACCCAGCGAACATTGCCTCGCGCAAAGCGTCTCAAAATGCGCTTGAAGCGTTCGGTAAAATGCTGCCTGAATTTATGGGTGGTTCGGCGGACCTTGCGCCATCAAACTTGACCATGTGGTCGGGCTCAAAATCACTGGAAGCAGACGATTTCTCAGGGAACTACATTCACTACGGTGTGCGTGAGTTCGGTATGACGGCCATCATGAATGGTATTGCGCTGCATGGTGGTTTTGTCCCTTACGGTGCGACCTTCTTGATGTTTATGGAATACGCTCGTAACGCGATGCGTATGGCCGCGCTGATGAAAATTCAGAACATCCAAGTGTACACGCATGACTCGATTGGTCTGGGTGAAGATGGCCCAACGCACCAACCCGTTGAGCAAATGGCGTCACTTCGCCTAACGCCAAACATGAGCACATGGCGTCCATGTGACCAAGTGGAATCTGCGGTCGCTTGGAAATTGGCGATTGAGCGTAAAGATGGCCCAACGTCTCTGATTTTCTCTCGTCAAAACCTCGCGCAGCAAGCGCGTGACCCTGAGCAAGTGGCTGACATCGCTAAGGGTGGTTACATCCTGAAAGATTGCGCAGGCAAGCCAGAGCTTATCCTGATCGCCACCGGTTCTGAAGTGGAACTGGCTGTCGAAGCGGCGGCGCAGCTTACGGCTGAAGGCAAGCAAGTACGCGTGGTGTCTATGCCATCGACGGATGCGTTCGATAAGCAAGACGCAGCGTACCGTGAATCCGTACTGCCAGCTGACGTAACAGCACGTATCGCTATCGAAGCGGGTATTGCGGACTTCTGGTACAAGTATGTCGGCTTTGGCGGCAAGATCATCGGTATGACGACTTTCGGTGAATCAGCGCCTGCTGGAGAGCTGTTCAAGCTATTTGGCTTCACGACAGAAAACGTCGTGAACACAGCGAAAGAACTGCTTGCTTAATCGCGGCGATGTCGTTTGAAGGAAACCGAGTCGTGAGTGGCTCGGTTTTTTTATGTTAGTTCCTAGTTCCTAGTTTCTAGTTTCTAGAAATAGGCGGTTTCGGGGATTGGAACTCGCATCTGGGCACGGGCTCAGTTACTATCTGTGACACGAAAATCAGGTGGGGTGAAGAAAGGATGCTTAAAATTGCGATCAATGGATTTGGACGTATCGGTCGTAATGTGTTGCGCTCGGTTTACGAGAGCGGCAAACATCAGCAGATCAAAGTGGTTGCGGTCAACGAGTTGGCACAGCCTGATGCGATGGCGCACTTACTGCAATACGATACGAGCCACGGTCGTTTTGGCAAAAAAATCACGCATGATCAAGAGCATATCTATATTCATCACGGCGTCGTGGAGAGTGGCGACTTTGATTCGATTCGGATTTTGCACCTAAACGACATAGAGTTACTGCCTTGGCGCGATCTTGAGGTCGATATGGTGCTCGACTGCACTGGTGTCTATGGCTCGCAAGCCGATGGCCAAGCGCACATCAAAGCCGGCGCTAAAAAAGTGCTGTTCTCCCACCCAGGCGCCAGTGATCTCGACAACACCATCATCTATGGCGTGAACCATGAAACATTAACCGCAGAGCATCGCGTCGTTTCTAACGGTTCGTGTACGACCAACTGTATTGTCCCTATCATCAAAGCGTTGGATGATGCTTTTGGTATCGACTCTGGCACGATCACCACCATTCATTCCTCAATGAATGATCAGCAGGTGATTGATGCGTATCACAGCGATTTGCGTCGTACTCGAGCAGCCAGCCAATCCATCATTCCGGTCGACACAAAACTGCACAAAGGGATTGAAAGAATCTTCCCGAAATTTTCCAACAAATTCGAAGCCATATCCGTGCGCGTTCCCACGGTAAACGTCACTGCGATGGATTTAAGTGTCACAATTAATACGAATGTGAAAGTTAATGACGTAAATCAAACCATTGTTAACGCATCTCAGTGTACATTACACGGCATTGTTGACTATACTGAAGCGCCGCTCGTATCGATTGACTTTAATCACGATCCCCACAGTGCCATTGTTGATGGTTCCCAGACTCGCGTGAGTAATGGGCACCTGGTCAAGATGTTGGTTTGGTGTGATAACGAATGGGGCTTTGCGAACCGCATGCTGGATACTGCGCTCGCAATGCAGGCCGCTTCAGAACAAGCTGGGTAGTGCCGTTTAGCGGTCATTTTTACCCAGATTGGAAGCGCCGAAAGGCGGTGGAGTAATATTTATTTTTACCCTTGAAATAAATATTGATAATCTCCATATCAAAACCAGTTTGAAGAATTAATAGGCTTGGCAGGGTTGCCGAGTGACTGAAAACTTTATTTTTTGAATAGTTGAGAGGACAAACCATGTCTGTAATCAAGATGACTGACCTGGATCTAGCAGGTAAACGTGTATTCATCCGTGCTGACCTAAACGTGCCAGTAAAAGACGGCAAAGTAACTTCTGATGCGCGTATCCTCGCGTCTCTACCAACAATCAAGCACTGCCTAGAAGCAGGCGCGAAAGTGATGGTTACTTCTCACCTAGGTCGCCCAACAGAGGGTGAATACGCGGAAGAGTTCTCTCTACAACCTGTCGTAAACTACCTAAACGATGCACTTGACTGCGAAGTGAAGCTAGCGAAAGACTACCTAAACGGTCTAGAGCTGAACGCGGGCGAGCTTGTTGTTCTAGAAAACGTTCGTTTCAACGCTGGCGAGAAGAAAAACGACGAAGCACTGTCTAAGCAGTACGCTGCACTCTGTGACATCTTCGTAATGGACGCATTCGGTACGGCTCACCGTGCACAAGCATCAACTCACGGTGTGGGTATGCACGCTGACGTTGCGTGTGCTGGTCCTCTACTTGCGAACGAGCTAGAAGCGCTAGGTAAAGCAATGGACAAGCCTGCGCGTCCAATGGTTGCTATCGTTGGTGGTTCAAAAGTGTCGACTAAGCTGACTGTGCTTGAGTCTCTATCTAAAATCGCTGACCAACTTGTTGTGGGTGGCGGTATTGCTAACACCTTCATCGCAGCGGCTGGCCACAACGTAGGTAAATCGCTATACGAAGCAGACCTAGTCGACACAGCGAAAAAGCTAATGGAAGAGTGCGCGATTCCAGTGGCGACTGACGTTGCTTGTGCGAAAGCATTTGATGAGAACGCAGAAGCGGAAATCAAAGACGTATCTGAAGTTCAAGACGACGACATGATTTTCGACCTAGGTCCAAACTCTACCGCGCAATTGGCTGAGATTCTGAAGAACGCGAAAACCATCCTTTGGAACGGCCCTGTGGGCGTATTCGAATTCAAGAACTTCGAAGCGGGCACAAAAGGCATCTCTGAAGCGATCGCAGCGTCTGAAGGTTTCTCTGTTGCAGGCGGTGGTGACACGCTAGCGGCGATCGACAAGTTCGGTATCAAAGCGGATGTGTCTTACATCTCAACGGGCGGCGGTGCGTTCCTTGAGTTTGTAGAAGGCAAGGTCCTTCCAGCGGTTGAAATGCTAGAAGCACGCGCTAAGTAATTGATAGAAAGCGGGGGAGTTTCTCTCCCGCTTTCTTGTTTGCGGCACATCACATTTTTGCTAGAATAGCGCAAGTTGTGAGCAAACGTTTGCAAGAATTTAAACTGAAAAGTTTTATTTTTATAACGACCATTTTTAAAAATGACAGCTAATAGGATTAAATCCATGTCTAAGATCTTCGATTTCGTAAAACCAGGTGTTATCTCTGGCGATGACGTTCAGAAAGTGTTTGAAGTTGCAAAGGAAAACAACTTCGCTTTACCAGCAGTGAACGTAGTAAACACAGACTCAATCAACGGCGTTCTAGAAGCAGCAGCAAAAGTAAAAGCGCCTGTTGTGGTTCAGTTCTCTAACGGCGGTGCCGGTTTCTTTGCGGGTAAAGGTCTAAAACTTGAAGGTCAAGACGCACAAGTGCTTGGCGCAGTTGCTGGCGCGAAATACGTTCACGCTGTTGCAGAATCTTACGGTATCCCTGTAATTCTTCACACTGACCACGCAGCGAAAAAACTGCTTCCTTGGATCGACGGTCTACTAGACGCGGGTGAAGAGTTCTTCGCTCAAACTGGCAAGCCACTTTTCTCTTCTCACATGATTGACCTTTCTGAAGAGTCTCTAGAAGAGAACATCGAGATCTCTGCAAAATACCTAGCTCGCATGGCGAAAATGGGTATGACGCTAGAAATCGAACTAGGCTGTACTGGTGGTGAAGAAGACGGCGTTGATAACTCACACATGGACGCATCTGAGCTGTACACTTCTCCAGAAGACGTGGCTTACGCTTACGAGAAATTGGTGGCAATCAGCCCTCGTTTCACTATCGCAGCGTCTTTCGGTAACGTACACGGCGTTTACAAGCCAGGTAACGTTGTTCTGACTCCAACTATCCTACGTGACTCTCAAGCTTACTGTGCTGAGAAGTTTGGTATTGCGCCTAACGCACTAAACTTCGTTTTCCACGGTGGTTCTGGTTCAACTGAAGCAGAAATCCAAGAGTCAATCAGCTACGGTGTCATCAAAATGAACATCGATACTGATACTCAGTGGGCAACATGGGACGGTATCCGTAAGTACGAAGCGGAAAACCACGATTACCTACAAGGTCAAATCGGTAACCCAACTGGCGAAGATGCGCCAAACAAGAAGTACTACGATCCACGCGTATGGCTACGTGCTGGTCAAGCTTCAATGGTTGCTCGTCTAGAGAAAGCCTTCGCTGACCTAAACGCGATTGACGTACTGTAATTCAGCCCGTCACTCTGATTGATAAGAAGCCGCTCATCGAGCGGCTTTTTTTGTGTCCGCTTTTTAAAACAAATGAAGATAAATCGTTATAAACTCTGGCGAAATACTATGGCTTTGCGTAACCTGTAATCTATAACTATTCAACTGAGTCACTTTAATAGAGGAAAGAGAGTATGGCAGAAGAATCAACAGGGATTGAAACGCCAATCATCGACAGTTTGTCTCACGCCGAATCTTGGCTAAACAACAATTCAGATTTACTGATCCAGTATGGTGTGAACATCATTTCTGCGGTCATTATTCTGTTTATCGGTAACATCATTGTTAAAAGCATTGCCAACAGCATCTCTAAAGTCCTAGAGAAGAAGCAGATGGATAAAGCGGTCGTCGACTTTATTCACGGTCTGGTTCGCTACTTGCTTTTTGTAATTGTGTTGATTGCGGCGTTAGGTCGCGTTGGTGTTCAAACGGCGTCTGTGGTTGCGGTTATCGGTGCGGCCGGTCTTGCGGTTGGTTTAGCGTTGCAAGGCTCGTTGTCTAACTTCGCTGCGGGTGTGTTGATTGTCGCGTTCCGTCCTTTCAAATCTGGTGATTATGTTGAGATTGCCGGTGTAGCAGGCAGCGTTGATTCCATCCAAATCTTCCAAACGGTGCTGAAAACGCCTGACAACAAAATGGTCGTGGTGCCAAACGCGGGCGTTATCGGCGGTGCGATCACCAACTACTCTCGTCATGAAACGCGACGTGTTGATCTGGTGATTGGTGTTTCGTACAAATCCGATCTTAAGCAGACCAAGCAAGTGATCCGTGAAACGTTGGAAAAAGATCCGCGTATCTTGAAAAATCCAGATATCACGATTGGCGTTCTCGCTCTGGCGGACTCCTCGGTGAACTTTGTGGTTCGTCCTTGGGTGAAAACGGCGGATTACTGGGGGGTTTACTTCGACTCTATGCAAAACATTAAAGAAGCGTTGGATGCGGCGGGTATTGAGATTCCATTCCCACAAATGGACGTGCATCTCAACAAAGTCGACTAATACGATTGAACGACTTAATGTGAAAAGCGAGGCCCTTGAGCCTCGCTTTGTTTTATCCACTCATCCCCAGCCTTGCAGCAAGTGCTTGGCGAGCATGCCAGCGATGACCCACATCATGGTACCGACCAGCAAATCAATCACTTGTTTTACTCTAGGTTTGGATAAGGTGGGCGCCAATTTAGCGGCGCCAATCGACAGACCGTAAAACCACACAAAAGACGCCATGATAGTACCGATGGCGAAAGAGAGTCGATCCTGACCTTCGAATTGGCCGCCGATGGAGCCCAAAATCACCACGGTATCGAGATAAAGGTGCGGGTTGAATACGGTGACGGCGAGCGCGCCTAAAATGACCGCTTTACGACCGCGCGATAGCTCACTGCTTTGCAGCCCTTCGCTGTGGGAGGCCAGCGCACTTTTCAGAGAAAGGAATCCATAGTAGCCCAGAAACAGAATGCCGCCGATGGTCACCAAGGTCAGCAAGGTCGCATTTTGAGACAGAATCGCCCCGCCGCCAAAAATACCGACAGAGATAAACAGCATGTCGAGAAAGCTGCAAATCGTCGCCGTAGTCAGATGGTGTTGACGTTTGATGCCTTGATTCAGTACGTAAGCATTTTGCGCGCCAATCGGGATAATCATACTGGCCCCTAAGCCAAACCCTTGCAGCATTAACCAGAAACTCACGATAACCTCTCTTTTTATTCATGATAGGCGCCCACAATAATGAGAATTAAGATATAAATACAATTAATGATTTTAATTGATTATTAGTAATGTTTATGAGGATGGTGCGATGAAAGGGCTGGATTATCGTTGGATTGAAGCGCTTGATAGTGTGGTCAAAACCGGTGGCTTTGATAAAGCGGCCAATGCGCTGTATGTCACCCAGTCTGCGGTTTCACAGCGCATCAAACAACTTGAGCGATTCGTGGCGCAGCCCGTCTTGGTTCGTGACCAGCCACCAAGGCCTACTCCCCTTGGTCAAAAGCTGCTCGGTTTCTATCAGCGCATTCAATTACTTGAACAAGAGTTGATTCCGGAAATTAGCAATCAGCAGCCTTTGCAAATCCGTCAGCTCTCGATTGCGACCAACGCCGATAGTTTGGCCACCTGGCTACTACCGGCGTTGAGCCCGGTACTGAAAAAGCACCCGCTCGAGATGAGATTTGAAGTCGATAGAGAGGGGCGCACACTCAATAAACTCAAGCAAGGTGAGGTGGTGGGGGCGATCAGTATGGCAAGCCAAGCCCTCAGTGGTTGCGTGGCCCGCTATTTAGGGCGGATGGATTACATTTGCGTGGCCACGCCGCAGTTTCGCGAGCGTTTTTTTCCAAAAGGATTGACCAAAGAGGCGCTCTCGATAGCCCCTGCGGTCTCGTTTGATCAACACGATCCACTGCATCGAGATTTTCTTAAACAACATGGCATTGATATTGATCGAGGGATCAACCACTGGGTCTCGAGCTCTGAGGCGTTCGTTAATATGGCGCTTAACCATTGTGCCTACTGTTTGATTCCTACCATACAGATCGAAAAGGAGCTTGAGCAGGGTACTTTAGTCGATTTGCTTCCCGGGTTTTGTATCTCCTTTGAAATGTATTGGCATCACTGGCAACTCGAAACGGGCCTGCTGAAAGAAGTCAGCGAAGCGATTCTCAGTTATGCGCAGCAGCATCTGATCCAGCCGAGTCGTTAATTCTTTGTCAGTTTTCTCTTGTCTCACTTGGTGAAGAAATCAACGTTTTCTATTATGTATGAAATACCTAACATACGGATTGCTTTATGACCAACCCAACTCGAATGTCTGCTGTGCGTGTTCAATGTAGCTGGCTCGCTTTGCTGGCGTGTGTGACCAGCGCGCCGAGCTTTGCCGAGATAGACTTTCCCCACCTCAGCACCACAGGCTATGGTGAGGTCACCGCTGAGCCTGATATGGCGAAATTTACCGTGACCGTGGTCGAATCTATGCTCACCGCAGAGCAGGCTAAACAAGCCGTCGACCAAGTGGTGAGTGACTTTCTCAAAGCGTTAGGGCGGGAAGAAGTCCCGAGCGAACAGATTCAAAGCTCTAATCTCTACCTCTCGCCTCAATATCAGTATCCTAAGAATGGGTCTCCAGAGTTGGTCGGCTATCGTGCGACTCGTACCATTCAAGTCACAGTCAATGAACTGGAAAAGCTTAATGATTATCTTGATCTGGCGCTGAGTGTGGGCATCAACCAAGTGAGCAATATTGAGTTGAAAGTAAAAGACGCCGCACGTTATCAAGATCAAGCCCGTCAAGCGGCGATCCGTGATGCCAATCAGAAAGCGCACGCGTTGTCTGAAGGGTTTGGTAAAACGATCAAAGGCGTGTGGCGGATCGATTATCGTAGTCAACAAAACCAACCGGTCTTAATGCGTACCATGAGCATGGACGCGAAAATCGAATCATCTGGCTACCAAGACTCATCGATCATCATTCGTGATAGCGTGGATGTCATTTATCAGATTGATTAATTTCTTACTAAAAGCCTTTATTTTTTAAAGGGAAAAATAGCGAGTGGTCGAATGTGTCATCGCTCGCTCTTTAATCGACTTTCGTATTAATGCTATACTTCCTCCTCATTTTTTTGAGAGCATAGCTAGTGATGAAAAGCCGCAGTAACTTTTGGTATCTAATGCTAGTTATGTTAGTGCTCATTACGATAGTGACGACTTACTATCATAGCCGATACCAAGAAGTAAAAACGGCGGCAATGAACACCATCATCACTCAAGCTTCACATCAATTGACCTACAGCGAACGCGAGTATCTGAATGTTCGCAATCAGTTTGTTTCTGTCGTCAATTTGTTATCGCACAGTCGTAATCTTTATGACTATATTGCCGAGCCAACGGACGAGCATAAAACCATTGTCGAGCAGTCTTGGGTCTCGGTGACTGACAGCCAGCTGTGGTATACCCAAGTCCGCTATCTGGATCGTCAAGGCAAAGAGCAGATCCGCGTGAACTTCCTCGATGGCAAAAGTGTGGTCGTGAGTGAGGAGAACCTGCAAAATAAATCGCAGCGCGACTACTTTGATTACGCTCAAACTCTGGCAAAAAATGAGATAGGGACTTGGGGCGTCGATTTGGAAATCGAGCGTGGTGAGGTGGTGTATCCCTATCGTCCTAGCCTGCGTTTGTTGACACCGATATACATTGATGAGGTGAAGACGGGTTACCTTATTCTTAATGTTGATGTGGAAGCGTTGGCATCGAGACTTAACTATGCCCCTGACGGCCTACTGCGGCCAAAACTCGCTAATGACGGCGGTTATTTCTTAGTCAGTGACAATCAACAAGAGCGTTTTGGCCATGTAATTGAAGAGCGTAAGCACTTCAGTTTGCCTAAACTCTTTCCTCAAGCTTGGGCCAAAATGCAGGTCAAAGAGTCCGGCTCAGTGATGGAGAACGGTGATCTGCTGGTGTTTGAGAAGTTGTTCCTTTCTCCTCGCCATGAGATGTACTTGGTGATCCATTTAAGTCAGCAGCAGCTCAATGATCTCACGGGTCGAGAATTGTTGGATCTGTTCCAAGAGGCGCTGCTCGCGACGCTACTGGTGATCGCAGTGATCGTACCTGGCGGCGTATTGATCTTCTATTATCGTAAACGCAGTATTGAGAGCCAACTGGCGAGAGCGGCCCTCAGTGGGATGTCGGCGGTGATCATTTCCGATCGCTGGTATCGAGCGATCTTAGTCAATGATGAGTTCACCAAACTGACAGGGCTCACCCAGCAAGAGATGCTCAACCGCAATGTGTTCAAGACGCTATTAGGTGAAAAGCAGATAGAAGCGTCTCTGCATATCTTTGAGCAACTGGCGACCCATCAATTTTGGGAAGGTGAGGTGAGACTCAACAGTTCGCCGCTCGATTATGACGTCACTGTGATTGCACGTGTTCAGAGCGTATTATCGAAAACAGGCAGCGTCAGTTATTACATTACCTCGCTCGTGGATATCTCCGATCGTGTTGCCCTTGAAGAGCGCCTGAGGGTGCTGAGTGAAATTGATGAGCTAACCCAGCTTTGGAATCGACGCAAGTTTGATGCAGAGCTAAGAAAGAGCGCCAAGCTAGTGGAGCGCTACGGAGAGAGCAACACCACCTGCCTTGCCTTGATTGATATTGATTACTTTAAGCGAATCAATGATGAGCAAGGGCACGACCAAGGGGATCGCGTGATTCAGCGAGTAGGAAATCTGATCAAAGAGCGCTTACGCGATACCGATTTTGTGGCGCGAATTGGCGGCGAGGAGTTTGCAGTGATCATGCCTCACACGCCGCTTGAAGAAGCAGAACGTGCGCTCGATAGATTAAGGGTAGCAACGGCGAATCAGCTGGATATTCCGGTCACGATCAGTGTGGGCGTCACGGATATGACGAACGATTACACTCGCTGTTATAAATGCGCGGATATCGCGCTGTATGAATCAAAAACCTTAGGGCGCAACCGCGTCTCTACGTGTCGCAGTAGCGACGACATCGCATAACGAAATCTTTTGTCTTTAAGCATGCCTCGTCTTCAAGTACGTCTTGTCTTCATTGAGCACGTCAGTGCCTAAGTTAGTCCCCGCAATCTTCTTGCTATTCTCACTCTCTTTGTTAACTGCTCTATGCGTATCCGTGATCGCAGGCAAAAGAAAAGGGAGCCGAAGCTCCCTTGATTCATGTTACTGAGTTCAACGATTATAGAACGTGAACTGACGCTGTGTTGGTTGTGCCAGAAGCAACAAGTGCACCTGATACCATTACAACGATGTCGCCTTTGTTACCAAGGCCAGACTCAAGTGCCAACTCTTTACCTTTGATGTAGAAAGAGTCAGTGCTGTCGATTGAGTCAACCAATACTGGACGAACGCCTTTAGTCAGAACAAGTTGAGCGGCTGTCTTCTTGTTAGTCGTTAGCGCTAGGATGTTTGCTGTTGGGAAGTACTTACGTACTGAACGAGCAGACTTACCGCCTTCTGTTGCAACAACGATAAGAGGAGCCGCTAGCTTCTCAGCAGTGTCTACAGCGCCTTTACATACCGCTTCAGTGATGCGTAGACGTGGGCTGTCTAGACGTGAACCTAGTTCCGCTTTTAGTGCAGAATCCGTGCGGTTAGCGATTTGAGCCATGATAGTTACCGCTTCTACAGGGTACTTACCTTTTGCTGTTTCGCCAGAAAGCATCACTGCATCTGTACCGTCCATGATAGCGTTCGCTACGTCACCCGCTTCTGCGCGTGTTGGACGAGGGTTCTTGATCATAGAATCCAGCATTTGAGTCGCTGTGATAACCACTTTACGTGCACGGTTACATTTCTCGATCATCATCTTCTGAGCGAAGATCACTTCTTCTGCTGGGATTTCAACACCTAGGTCACCACGAGCAACCATGATACCGTCAGAAAGCTCTAGGATTTCGTCGAAGTTATCAACACCTTCTTGGTTTTCGATCTTAGAGATGATGTGGATGTTTTCGCCGCCGTTTGCGTCTAGAAGTTCACGGATTTCTTTCACGTCTGCTGCTTTACGAATGAAAGAAGCGGCAACGAAATCAACGCCTTGCTCACAACCAAATTTAAGGTCGTTTTTATCTTTTTCAGATAGAGCTGGAAGTTGAACAGAAACACCAGGAAGGTTAACACCTTTGTTTTCACCCAGTGCGCCGTTGTTTAGAACTTTACACTTCACTTCAGTTTCTGTTGTTGCGATCACTTCCATCTCGATAAGACCATCATCGACTAGGATAGTGTTGCCAACGTTTAGGTCAGCAGCGAAACCTGCGTAAGTTACCGCAACGGTGTTTTTGTTACCAACAACAGAAGTGTCTGTTGTGAACGTGAATTCTTGACCCGCTTCTAGATCAACGTCATCGCCGTTTTCTAGTTTGATCGTACGGATTTCAGGACCTTTAGTATCCAGAAGAATCGCAAGCTGCTTACCAGTGTTTGCCATGACTTCACGGAAGTTCGTGATACGAGTGCCGTGTTCTGCGTAGTCACCGTGAGAGAAGTTAAGACGCATTACGTTCATGCCTGCGTTTACAAGCTCAGTCAGTTTCTCTACAGATTCAGTTTTAGGGCCAATCGTACATACGATTTTGGTCTTTTTCATGGAAGATACTCTCCGGTCAATAATAGTTACAATTTGAAAGTCATGGATCATGTCGAAGTCGAGCGTTTTCTCGGGCTAAATGAGACGTCGCTCATAGAGAAAAACGTACTTTCAAGGTCAACTTCGCTACTGAAAGTCTTTCATCAAATTTAGTCATTTTATGACTAAATTGATGGGGAAATTCGCCGCAAATTTGTGACTAACCTAGGATATCAGAGGTTAGTTGCAAAAAAATAACGGTCAATTCTGTAATTTTTTTTCTTTTCGGTGGCGAATTCTACCACTGATTGACTCAAGGATCACTGTTTAAGAATTGTCTTAGGACAAGGTTTTGCCGCAATTTTTTTATTTTTTGGTTCAAAATAAATGGACGCAAATGTTTCGTTTTGATTATAATTTGTTTTGATTTGAAACTTTGATTTTTGGTAATCATGTCGAAACGAAACACTCAATTAAGAAGACACTCTATTTCCCATCTCGTTAACGAGAAAGGGGAGGTCAGTGTTGAAGAACTTTCTCAGCGGTTTGAGACCTCTGAAGTCACGATTAGAAAGGATCTGGCTTCTTTAGAGAAAAATGGTCAGCTGCTTCGTCGTTACGGCGGGGCGATCGCACTACCGAAAGAAGTGGTCAGCGATGAATTGAGCGAAAATGTTTCGGTTCGCAAGAATGAGCTAGCGAAAGCCGCCGCCACCTTAATCCGTGAACACAACCGCATTGTCATCGACAGTGGCAGCACGACGGGCGCATTGATTCGTCAACTGGATGGCATGCGTGGTTTGGTAGTGATGACAAACTCGCTCAATGTCGCCAATGCGCTCAACGAATTAGAGAATGAGCCCACGTTACTGATGACGGGCGGCACTTGGGATGCGCATTCCGAGTCGTTTCAAGGGCAGGTGGCGGAGTCGGTACTGCGTTCCTACGACTTTGACCAGCTTTTTATCGGTGCTGACGGCGTCGATTTGGCGCGTGGCACCACCACGTTCAATGAGCTTGTAGGTCTTAGCAAGGTGATGGCGGAAGTCTCACGTGAAGTGATTGTGATGGTCGAGTCCGAGAAAATTGGCCGTAAAATCCCAAACTTAGAGCTCGCCTGGGACAGTATTGACGTATTGATTACCAACAGCGATTTGCCGCCGGAGTACCAACAACAGATTGAGTCTCACGGCGTCACCGTAATTTGTGCCTAAACTTAAGTGTGAGTCTAGGCATCTCGTTTTAACCATATTATCGGCGCACGAACCGAATTGGCCACTTGGCGATAGACGCCAGTGTTTTTTGCTTGCTGCTTATTCGGTTGACGCCTAAATCAAACAACCCTAGCAAAAGGGAAGGGAGTAGAACCTATGTGTGGAATCGTTGGTGCAGTGGCACAGCGTGATGTAGCGGAAATTTTAGTGGAAGGTCTCCGTCGTCTTGAATACCGCGGCTATGACTCAGCAGGTGTGGCGGTGGTCGACAGTGACAATAACCTCACTCGCGTACGTCGCCTTGGTAAAGTGCAAGAGTTGGCCGACGCTGTCGAGCAAGCGAACGTGCTTGGTGGCACTGGCATCGCACACACACGCTGGGCAACGCACGGTGAGCCGTCAGAAGTGAACGCGCACCCACACATGTCTGGCGATATCGCCGTCGTCCACAACGGGATCATCGAAAACCACGAAGCGTTGCGCGAGCTGCTTCAATCTCGTGGTTACGTGTTTGAATCACAAACTGACACCGAAGTGATTGCACACTTGGTTGAGTGGGAACGTCGCACCTCAGACACATTGCTTGAAGCGCTGCAAAAAACCGCCAAGCAATTGGAAGGGGCTTACGGCACGGTAGCCGTGGATCGCAAAGATCCCTCTCGCATTGTGGTTGCCCGTTCGGGGAGCCCAATTGTGATTGGTTTTGGCGTCGGTGAAAACTTCCTTGCGTCTGACCAACTTGCGCTGCTGAGCGTGACACGCCGCTTTATGTACCTAGAGGAAGGCGATGTTGCTGAGGTGACTCGTCGCTCGGTCACCGTCTTTGATGCCAACGGCGAAGCAGTTGAGCGTGAAGTGATTGAGTCCAACGCTGAGCACGATGCCGGCGATAAAGGCAAGTACCGTCACTTTATGCAAAAAGAGATTTTTGAGCAGCCGACGGCGCTGATCAACACAATGGAAGGTCGTATTTCCGACAAGGCTGTCATCACCAATGCGATTGGCGTGAATGCCGAAGAGATCCTGAGCAAAGTCGAGCACGTGCAGATTATCGCGTGTGGTACCTCTTACAACTCAGGCATGGCGGCGCGTTACTGGTTTGAATCCATTGCAGGTGTGAGCTGTGATGTGGAAATCGCGTCTGAGTTCCGTTACCGCGATTTCGTGGTTCGCCCAAACAGCTTGTTGGTGACGTTATCTCAATCTGGTGAAACGGCGGATACGTTAGCCGCGCTGCGTTTGGCCAAAGAGAAAGGCTATATGGCGGCGATAACCATCTGTAACGTCGCGGGCTCCTCACTGGTGCGTGAGTCTGACTTTGCCTTTATGACGCGCGCAGGCACAGAGATCGGTGTGGCCTCGACTAAAGCGTTTACGACCCAGCTTGCTGCGATGCTGATGATGGTGGTGTCCATTGGTCGCTTGCAAGGCCGCGTTAACGAAACGCGCGAAGCGGAGATTGTAAAAGCGCTCCATGAGCTACCAAGTGCGATTGAAAAAGCGCTCGCCTTTGACAAAGAGATCGAAGCGCTGGCTCCAGATTTTGCCGATAAGCACCACACCTTGTTCCTTGGCCGCGGCGAGTACTACCCAATCGCGATGGAAGCGTCGCTCAAGCTCAAAGAGATCTCTTACATTCACGCAGAGGCTTACGCCGCGGGTGAACTGAAACATGGCCCTCTAGCATTGATTGATGCGGACATGCCTGTTGTCGTGATCGCGCCGAGTAACGATCTGCTTGAGAAATTGAAATCTAACGTCGAAGAAGTGCGTGCCCGTGGCGGCCTGCTGTACGTCTTCGCCGATGCTGACGCTGGGTTTGAAGGCGATGAGAACATGAAGATCATCAAGATGCCGCACGTCAACGAAGTGACTGCACCTATCTTCTACACCGTTCCAATGCAGCTGCTGTCTTACCACGTTGCGCTGATCAAAGGCACCGACGTCGACCAACCTCGTAACCTAGCGAAAGCGGTAACGGTGGAATAACAGCCAAAAAAAGGCCTAGCATCTTGTCGTAAGACAATAAAGATTGAAACTAAACAATAAAGTTTGAAACTAAGACATTAAAGTTGAAAACTTTTTAAACCCGGTTAAGCTGATTAAAAGTTAACCGGGTTTTTGTTATGGCAAAATCAAAGTATGTTTTAACTGAAAAACAAATCATCAGGCGGATTAAAGAAGGCCGAGGTTCAGGAAAGCTTTCTAACTATAAACCGTGGCTGTACGTGAATGAGGTTCCATCCGAAGGTAGATCTCAAAGAGTCTACTCTCACCTAACGAGCCGCATTCATCATGTGCTATCGGACCTTGAATTCGCTATTTTTCTCCTTCTTGATCATAACCCTGCCGTAACTGACATTCGTGAGCAGTTTCCACTCAATAGGGATGACACGCTAAATATCTGCCAGGAACATCAGCTTTGGCACCCTGCACAAAATGGGGTTAATCAAGTGATGTCGTCAGACTTTTTTGTCAACACCTCTTCTAAAGTTCAGCCTAGATTTGTTATCCAAGCCAAGTATAAAAATGCTCTTAAAGACTCAAGAACTATCGAAAAACTTGAAATTGAACGTCGTTATTGGCAGTTAAAAAAGATCCCGTGGTTCCTAGTCACGGAAAAAGAAATAGATAAAGTCGTTGTGGATAATATTGAGTGGCTATATGGCGTCAAAGGGTATTTCGATGAATTGATTACCGATGAGCTTTTGCTAACGTTTAACCACATGAAAGCTTATTTCTCTCGCATTCCTGACAAAAAAGTGGTTGAAATTGCAAAAGAATATGAGTTGGCTTATGGACAGAAGTTAGGAGACTCTATGTTCGATCTTCGATTGATGTGCGCTGCTAGGCTTATCACGTTTGATATTCGATATCCTTTCCATAGCTTGCGAGCAAGAGACCTTGTATTTAGAGGTGTAGCTTTTGATGAGGGGCACAGCTATGTGGCGAGTTAATGAAACCCTATCATTTGATGGCAAGCCTTATCGCATTCTTTTTACTGAGACAAGCTACTTCTATTGGATTGCTATTGATGAGAACAAAGGTTTACCTGAAAGAGTCTATTTTGATGAATGCTGCAATTGGACTGATGAGGGGCGTTTAGAAAAGATCCCTGACCCCTATTCATACCTCCAAGGTGAGTCTTGGGACGAAGCATCTAGTAGTTATTTGGAAAGCCAACGCAACTATGAACTGATAAAGCCTATCGTTGAAGGCGAAGAGGCATTTGACAAGCGAGTTCGAGCGAGCAGGCTTAATCAGGTTATTGCTGAATCGGGTAAAGGAAAACCTACGATCTATCGACTCTTAAGGCGCTATTGGCAAAGGGGTCAGATTAAGAATGCTCTTTTACCTGATTATAAAAACTCTGGTGCAGGTGGAAAAAGAAGAAACTTCACGACTAGCAAAGCTGGTAGACCGAGGATATATGGCATTGGTCGCGGAGAGCCTGTAACCGAAAGTGTCAGAAAGCAATTTCGAATCATTTGTGATAAGTATCTGATGAACGATAAAGGCTTTTCAATTCGGTATTCGTATATCAAGTTTACTAAGGCTTACAAGCTCAAACACCCTGAAGCTGAAGAGCATGAAATTCCGACACTTCGTCAGTTTCAATACTTTTACAAAACCGAGTATACAAAGGCCACTCAGCTCACTGTTCAGACGCCTCAAGGAAATTACAACAAAGACATTAGACCACTTCATGGCACAGCTACCGAGCAAGCGTTAGGCCCAGGTAGTCGATACGAAATTGATGCTACCATCGCCGATATTTACCTAGTAGATGACGATGACCCGGACAAGGTTATTGGTCGGCCGACAATTTATATGGTCATTGATGTTTTTAGCCGCATGGTTGCTGGCTTTTATATCGGTTTCGATAACCCATCTTTTCCCGTTGCAATGAAGGCACTGATATGCAGTTTTGATAGCAAAGTAAAAGCCTGCGCAGAATATGGAATCGATATTTCTGAAGAGCAGTGGCCCTGTGTAGGTATTCCCGATGTTCTGCTAGCTGATCGCGGTGAATTGATGAGTCATCAAGCAAATTATTTGGTTGATGCTATAGGAGTTCGCCTTGAAAGTGCTCCTCCTCGACGGGGTGATGCCAAAGGTATCGTCGAGAGATCATTTGGCACGTTACAAGCTAAGTTTAAGCCATATATGCCAGGTGTCGTAACTGGTAACAAGGTTAAGAAGCATGGTGAAAGAGATTATAGAGTTGAAGCTGCTGTGGCGAGGTCAGACTTTATTGAAATACTGCTCTATTCAATACTTGCTCACAACTTAAACAAACCATTAGAAAAGTACGATCGTGCTCCTGATATGCCAGAAAGCCTTCCATCGATCCCTATTGAGCTTTGGAGGTGGGGACTACAGCATCGTACCGGACGTTTACGAGCCATCGATACGGATATTGCAAAAATATTACTGTTACCGCGTCAAAAAGTCACTGTATCGGAGTTAGGCATAAAATTATGGGGATTAACCTACACAGGAAAAGAAGTCATTCAGACAGGTTGGATGCACCGCTCTTCTGAAGTCTCTAGGCCCAAAAAACTATTCGCAGCCTATGAACTTGGTTCAGCTAATTACATCTACCTGTTTCCAGAAGAAGGCAAAAATACATTTTGGGTTTGTGAACTTGCTAGTCGGAGTAGAGAGTTCCGTGATCTAACTTGGTATCAAGTATGGGAACGTCAAGCGGCTCAAAAACAAACTTTGGCAGAAGCTAACTATCAATTTGCACCGGTAGAGCGGGATTTTGATGACCTTCTTGAAAAGAAACTGAAAAAGGCGAAAAAGAATCGAAAAACCAGTACATTGAGCAACGCGCAAAAGATAAATGACATCAAAGGCAATAAACGGAATGTTCGAGAGCAAGAGAGAAAGGAGTTAGCAATACAGCCAGTTAGGGCTAAACAAGAAGAAGTCGCGTCGGTGATACCTATAAAGGGAGAAGAGGAAAGTTATCAACTGCCTGATTTCATTCCGGAGCTATTTGATGATGAGGATGATAACTGATGAAGAAAAGCCAAGATCATCGTGTAGTAGCCGTCTATCAAAGTGCTACGCTCTCAGTTTATCGAAATAACCCGCTGATAGAGGCATTACCACCGATAAATAGTTTCCTAGACGACTCGATTGCTCTGAAGGGCTCGTTAAGGTGTGCCGCAGAAGATATCCATCGAAATGGCATCGAAAGAGCGCATAGTATCTGTCGTGTTATTGATGATTTTTTCCAGCCCCTCAGTCAGCACATACAGTTGCATGAACGACTTTCATTGATGATACGGCGTGGCTATGTTGGAAGAAATCCCGAAACAGGTGATTGGGCAAGACATATACAAAATGGTTATGAGCGTGTTTTATCTGGTGATTTGAAGGCGATAAAGTTCACGGAAGTTAGTTCTACAGCCCAAAGCATGACATTGATTGGATGTAGCGGAAATGGCAAAACAACGGCGATCAAGCAGCTTTTGTCGTTATACCCTCAAGTTATTTACCACCCTGACAGAAATCTTGAGCAAGTCGTTTATCTAAAAATTGACTGCTCCCATGATGGATCACTGAAAGAGCTGTGCTTGAACTTTTTTCGTGCAATGGATAGAGCATTAGGGACATCTAACTACGAAAGACAATACTCGATGAGCAAAAGACCGAGTATTGAAACACTTTTAGCTGCAATGGCTCAGGTTGCAAACGCTCATGCAGTTGGTGTTCTTATTATTGATGAAATACAGCACCTTAGCCGTTCTCGCTCTGGTGGCTCTGAGAAAATGCTTAATTTCTTTGTGACATTAGTAAATACCATTGGCCTTCCTGTGATTTTGGTTGGAACACCACGAGCCCGCGAGATATTTGAGGCTGATATGAGATCTGCAAGGCGAGGCTCTGGTCTTGGAGCGATTTTTTGGGATCCAATGGAAGAAGGAAGAGAATGGAAAGCGCTCACGGATAAGTTATGGACTCTTCAATGGCTACAAAAACGTGATGAGGTGTTGTCGGATGACATTCGCTCTCTATGGTATGACCTAAGCCAAGGTGTCTTGGATATTGTGGTTAAGCTATATGTCTTGTGTCAGCTGAGAGCAATCGCGACAAAAGTAGAAAGGATCACACCTAAATTAATGCAACAGGTTTACGAGGATGAATTAAAACCTGTTCACCCAATGCTAGCAGCTCTTCGCTCGGGTGATGCCGAAGAAATGATTAAGTTTTCAGATCTTAAACTAAGCAACACTGATAAAAGGTTGCTTGAGCTGCAAAAACAGGTAGCAACAACTGTTCAGCAGACGCCGGAGGAGTTTGCATATCAACAACTCAGAACCGATGAAGAGCGGCGTGTATATATGGCCTTAAAAGATGAGTTTGATTCAACGTTTTTGGCTCCTGCAATACGACAGCTATTTGATCTACATCCTGATTTGACGTGGACCAGCATACTGCCACTGGTACATGAGCAACTCATTAGCCCTGAACAGATACAATCTAAAACAGAGGCTAAGCCAAGTAAGGGTAAGAGGGCATCCTCAATTAAACAGACGCAATGGCATACCCTTGATAGTGAGGATTTGAGGTTTGTTCACTCTCAATCTGATTCTGATAGCGAAGTGTACACCGCAATGTCAAAGTCGGGTTTGATTTTAGACATTCAGTCATTGCTAGAAAAGGTGGTTTAATATTGCGCTGCTTCCCTGTGCCATACCCAGATGAATTAATCTATAGCTTGGTAGCTAGAGCTGGAATTCGCAGTGCGATAACAAGCTCTAAACAGCTACTAAGTGAAGTGTTTGGTGACAGAAAAGTGATTGCGACAATTGATCTGCCTAGTCATTTATCGTCGATATCAGAGCTGCTCATTAATACGGGACGATTTGACGTCCAACAGCTTATTTATGAACATACAATGTTCCCGATTTACGCTCCTTTTGTTGATGAAAGCATTAGGATTAGAGCGATGGAGCGAATGGAACGTCGCGCTAAGGGCTCTGTTCATCTAATGCTAGGATCCCCCGCTTCTATTGTAAAAACGTCGGATAACTTTTGTGTTTGCCCAGCTTGTGTCGCGGAACAAAAGCAAAAATATGGGGAAAGTTATTGGTCTAGATTGTGGTTTTTGCCATCTTTACCTTACTGCCCTAAGCATGGACTTCTAAGTCAATCGACAACCTCTTACCATGACAGTAGGCACACGTACCATGCATGTAGCCGAATACGATGTCAGCCCCTTTTATGTAACGACCATAATGTAACAGCGCAGCGGTTTGCTTACTTAGCTAGCAAAGCTAAAGAGGTCATGTGTTTACCAGCCCAAGACTCCCCGACTCAGCATCAATGGAGCCTTTTCTACAATCATCTAGCACACGACTTTGGGTGTGGAAAAGGTCCTAAACAGGTTGCTCACGATAAGATTGCAGACTTAGTTGTAAGCAAGATCGTTACCCCTGAGCTAACCATCAATTCTGATAGAGATACTAACTGGCTTCGCACGTTGTTTCGCCGTCATCGTAAAGCTTTTAGCTACCTACAGCACTTAACGGTTTGGTCTGCTTTTATTCCCGAAATGTCGGTTGGTGAAATCATCAAAGAAGTAAAATCAAAAGAGGGAGCGACGATATCCTTCTCGAAGGACAACGTTCATCTTGTGCCAAACTCTAATGAGAAAAAACGTAATCAGTGGCGTGACTTAATAGGGAAGACCCCTATTAAGAAAGCACGCAAACTTCGAGGTGGCGGTGCACTGTATGCTTGGCTTTACCGAAATGATAGAGATTGGCTATTAGCTTTCAATCGAGTCCATCAATCCCAATCTCATGTAAGGCAGAAAAAAGTAGATTGGAACGCAAGAGACCGCTCACTAACTAAGCAGCTTATTAGGGTTGTCGAACGATTAGATACCGTTATTGATGGCCCTCGAAGAAGCAAAAATTTCTTACTTAAGCAGCTAGATGATTACGGCTCGGTGAGCAAAAAACTGAACTTATTACCCTTACTATCTCTTACTGTGAATCGGTATCAAGAAAGCGTCTTTGAGTTTCAAGCTCGTCGGCTAGTCATGGCAGTAATTGCAAAATCAAAAAAAGGTTCAGGAATGAGTCGCTGGAAATTGATGCGTTCAGCAAGTCTCCCGAAAGAAAGAATACTGCCAATCGTTGACGATTTGCTCGACTGGGTAGTTATAGGATCAAACATCAAATAAGGAAATGATATGGGAGCTAGGTTTTACAAGTGTGACGATGATGTACGTATAGTCCATACAGGTAAAGTATTAGTACGAACAAGTGATTCGTCTTACCGGCCTTCAATTGAAGTTTGGTGCTATCCACCACAGCAGAAAAATAATTTTCATGCGACTGCATTTTCTAACGTTCCTGCTTTATATCGAGGAAAAATAATTAATCAAAGAGGGTTATCAGAAAGTTACGCTAAACGAGGAAGTCACAAATTTAGAAGTAATGAGTTCCTTCGACACAGTAGTTTGAGTGAGTTCCCTGACTCAGAGTCAGCAGAGTCTTTGAGAAAGAAAGAGTCAGAGCAACATGCATTTATATTAGACCGAGGCGCTGCCCCTACACTGGTTATTCCTCAGCTTGAGCTGGCAAGGGTCCTATTTTATGCCAGCTCGTACTTATCGCGAGCGTCATTAATGTCTTCTCGTTTGCTTACAGACTTCAAGGTCGAAGTAAACACCAAGGAGGACTATGCCAATATCGAAGTGTTGCAAACATCAAACTTTCCTCCTTCGGCATTCAATGATTCAGCAACGAGAGCAATGTTGAGCTGGTTGCTTATTGATAGCAATGCAAAGCGTTCATTTGAGTCGATTTTTAGATATTTCAACGTCGAAAAGGAACGAGATGTGTCTGCGGGGTATAAGCGTTGGCTATTTCACTTTGATCCGCCACAAATGGCTGGATGGTCTTTCGAATACGAAGGCAGGCTTGATGCAAGTGGTCGCTATTTTCTGGTGGAAAAGATCACAGATATTGAAATTAATGCTCAAATGCCGTCTCGGGTCTACTTCCATAACCCGTCTTTTACGCATCCAGATGAAGGTCAAAAACCAACGTGTGGTGGTGAAGGCCCGGAACCGTATGAGCGCCCAGAAGATCATATTATCGATGATGATCGCGAGGCGTCCGATGCTAACCACGCCTTCTTGCTAGGTGAAAATACCTGCTCAGTAAGGTTTAAAAATAGTTTTTCAACGTCGAAAGCAACAACACCCAAAAGGAGTCATCGACCAGATAGAAGCAAAGATGCAGCTAAGAAAGCTGGTGATAAGGTCAGTACCAATGAGCCTGGCAGTAATGGTGAGATACCTTCGGCAGACATGGGTGGAGGTATGCAAGATGGTACTGATAGGTCTGAGGAGTATGCCTCTCGCTTTACGGCCTTTAACATGATGGTGCAAATGCTAGAGGAAAAATACGCCTGTACAATCATTGATTCTTATACTCACGAGCTGGATCAGGTTGGGCGTAGTAAATGTCACCTGATTGACTCTGGTGCCAAGAGAACGATTCGTTGTGTTGTCGTTGAACGGAACGGCCATATTAATTACTTGATTGAGATAGATGTAACAGGCCTGAATAAATGGATCTCAACCAAATGCGTGCGGCAGAACGATACTCGTAATTGGAAAGAACAGTTTTCTCGAATTAAAATAGGCGTGGTGACAAAGTCTCTTGGATGGCCAACACAAGAAATGGATGCCATGTTTGGCTTCAAAAAGCATATTGGTATATCTCACCCTAAGTCAGTAGAAGGGCACCCGACAGGTATTCCAATCGAATCAATCTTAGATTGGGCAGGGAGGGTTGCTGAGAAACTCTAGTGTTTTTAGCTATGTGGTTAAGCGATTCGTGGCACTACCTGAATCCGGAGTGCCTCCAGATCATTTAAAGTTAATGTTCATTACATTATTGCAATTAGATCCCAATTTATCCCTCACCAATAACATTCCTCTTGAATTTTTTCTCAATACGCTTGACCTATGTCTAACACATAGGTTCTAAGCTACAACCAATACACAATTGATGATGAACTGGAGATAGTTATGAGTTGTTGTAACAAAGCCCCAAATGGTGGGGGAAGTGACCCTAAGTTGTTGTTTAAAATGTTCATTGTGTTGTTTGTGATTATATTTTTAGTCGCATTTATTTTTGGCTAGCAACATAAAACGAATAAAGTTTCATGTGCATTAAACCTTCAGAGGCATGGATTATGTTGACAACTGAAATTGCTAGAGCAGCAGGTGTGACTGCTGAAACAGTCAGGTTTTACACCAGAAAAGGTCTTCTTTATGCAGAGCGAGATCCTAACAATGGCTACAAGATATACCACCAAAGTGCGGTTAATCGCCTGAAGTTCATTTCTCATGCGCGATCTATTGGTTTTAGCCTTAGCCAGATTCAAGAAATCATTGATTATTCAGAACAAGGGCAGACTCCTTGCCCTGCTGTGAGGCAAATGCTGACTGATAAAATTGTAGAAACCAAGCAAAAAATCGAAGAATACCAGCGCCATTTAGCCATGATGGAAGCGACTTACACAGAGTGGGATAAAAAACCGGATATGGATCCCAACGGCAACGCATTGTGTTGCCTAATCGAAGACTGGTCTGAGAAGCACCATCAAGTACTACCCGAGGAAAACTAACATGAACACAACACAGTATTCACTAGCACTTTCCGGCATTAATTGTGGCCGATGTGTCGCTAAAATTGTAGATGGGTTACGTGAACGAGACCCGGATGTATCTTTCACTATTAATGATACCAAACATAGAGCAGAGCTTATTACCACGTTAATGCCGGAAAGCGCGATAGAAGTCATTGCAAAGTTAGGCTATGCAGCTTCAATACCTACGCAACAAGAGTATCGTACATCAGTATCTAATGTTACTTGCCAACACTGTGTGGGTAAAATCACTAAAGCAATAGTTGAACTGGATGCCTCCGCTCAGGTAGTTGTTGATTTAGACAAACAAACATTGGTGGTGAATGGCAGTTTGAACGGCGATGACCTTGAAAGCGTATTAGCCGAACTGGGTTATAGCGGTAATACCGATGACACACAACCACAAACTACGGACGTCATTAAATCGAATAAAATGAAAACAACACAGGCGGTGGATGTCAGTATTGAGCTGTCATTAATTGGTGTCACTTGCGCAAGTTGTGTTAATACGATTGAAGGTGCGCTTATATCGGTGTCAGGAGTCGACTCTGTTGACGTGAACTTTGCGAATCGCACGGCGACCGTGGTTTCAAGTCAGCCTGCCAGCGTACTTATTGAGGCGATACGAGGCGCAGGATATGACGCAGAAGAAATTGTCGATCAGGCGTTAGCAAGTGACCTCAAAGAAGCGCGTGAAGCTGAGGAGTATCGCTTTAAAGTAAAACAAAGCGTTATTGGTCTTGGCCTTGGCGTACCGTTGATGTTATACGGTCTGTTCGGCGGACCAATGAATGTCAATACGCAATCTGAGCAGTTACTATGGTTGGCCGTAGGCTTAGTGACATTTTTCATTTTAGTCCGTGCGGGTAAGCACTTTTTTACTGGAGCTTGGAAGGCCTTTCTGAACCGCAATGCGAACATGGATACGTTGATAGCGCTGGGAACGGGTACCGCCTGGCTCTATTCAATGGTGGTCGTTGTTGGGCCGCAGTGGCTACCGGAAAGTGCAAGGCATCTCTACTTTGAAGCTACAGCCATGATCATTGGCTTAATCAATTTAGGACAGGCGCTTGAGTTAAAGGCGCGAGGCAGAACTTCGCAGGCTATTAAGCGTTTACTTGACTTGAGAGTCAAAACTGCCATGGTGATTCGTGACGGCAAAGAGATGTCTTTACCGATTGAACAAGTTATCGCAGGCGACTTGATTCGCGTTAGAGCCGGTGAAAAGGTCCCAGTTGATGGTGTGATTACAGAGGGTGAAACAACGATTGATGAGTCTATGCTCACTGGAGAGCCTATTCCTGTGGTTAAACAAGTGGGCAGCTCAGTGTCTGCCGGGACAATTAATGACCACGGAAGTTTCGTTTTTGAGGCTCAGAAAGTGGGCAGTGATACTGTTCTTGCTCAGATCATCAGCATGGTGTCGAACGCGCAAAACTCAAAACCACCAATCAGCCATCTAGCCGATAAAGTGTCTTCAGTGTTTGTACCAACCGTGATGATTCTATCGATTCTTACAGCACTGGCTTGGTATAACTTTGGTCCTCAACCTTCCTTAGTTTATATGATTGTGGCAGCAACCTCGGTGTTGATCATCGCATGCCCATGTGCACTTGGTCTTGCAACGCCGATTTCTACTATGATCGGTGTCGGTAAGGCAGCTGAGTTTGGCGGGCTAATCCGAAATGGTGAAGCGCTGCAAAGAGCCAGTGAATTGGATGTCGTCGTATTGGATAAAACTGGCACGATTACTCAAGGTAAACCTGAAGTAACCAATTTTGTCTCGTTGTCAGAAGATTCAGAGCTGCTGCCTCTGGTCAATGCTTTGGAGAAGGGATCTAACCATCCACTAGCGAAAGCGTTAATCGCATTTACTCAAAGTGAGGTACATGATGAAGCGAGCCTACCAGAAGTGTCAGATTTTGAGTCATTAACTGGACTTGGTGTTCAGGCTCAGTATGCGAGTCAACGCGTGTTGCTTGGCAATCGCAAGCTGATGAGCCAGTTTAACGTCAATGTTGAATCGGTAGCAGAGTATGCTTTTCAGTGGGAGCAAGAAGCCAACACAGTGGTGTATTTTGCGATAGGCGATCAAGTGCAAGCGCTGTTCGGTATCAGTGACCCGATTCGAGATGATGCTCGAAGTGCGATAAATCGTTTTCACCAGCAAGGCATCCATGTCGTGATGCTAACAGGGGATAATCACAATACAGCGAAAGCGGTGGCATCACTCGCGAATGTTGATGAATATCACGCGGAATTGATGCCTGAGGATAAGCTTCACTGGATTAAGCAGTTGCAAGCGAAAGGGCATGTTGTTGGCATGGTCGGTGATGGTATCAATGATGCGCCTGCACTTGCTCAATCAGACGTTGGCTTTGCTATCGGCAGTGGTACGGATGTCGCGATTGAAAGTGCCGATATTACCTTGATGCGTAGCTCACTCCACGGTATCTCAGATGTGATTGGGATCAGTACTGCCACAATGAAGAACATTAAGCAGAACTTATGGGGGGCGTTTATCTATAACAGCTTAGGCATTCCCGTGGCTGCCGGGCTCCTGTTTCCGTTCACGGGTTGGCTATTAAGTCCGATCATCGCTGGGGCTGCGATGTCACTGTCCTCTGTTACCGTCGTAACCAATGCGAACCGCCTGCGTTTGTACACACCGAGTTCAACTATTTCAGCCATTGAGGAGTAATAAAATGTTAGCCAATATTTTGGGTCTTACAGCAATCGTGTTTATAGCGTGGTGGTTTTGGGGTAAAAAAAACTACTAAGATGATAAAAATGTCATAAATTCCCCCCCATTACTGATCTAAGCGCTGCGATAAACTTAGTCTTAGTTAAACGAGTTTAAGTCATTTGGAGAGTAATCGAATGAAAAGCAAAAAATCAAATTGTCACAAGAATGGTCATCATAAAGGTCATGGGTGGATGATGATTCTATGTGCGTTATTAATGGTGGGTATTCCATTATATATTCTCTCTTCTAGTCATGAGATGTTTAGTTGGGCATACCTAAGTAGCGCGATTGTTCCATTGATCATTTGTTTAGCAATGCATGGTCTAATGATGAAAATGATGATGCCAAGCGAAAAACAAGATTTGGAATCTAACGATCAATCGATTGAAAAAGTTGAAAATAATCCTCAGTTCAAAGCTTAAGTAAAGGGTTGGTAATATTATGAAAAAGTTATATGCATTAGTTTTACTAAGTGGTGTTGTTGCAATGCCTGTGTTCGCAACTAACACTGTCGATGATCAGCATCAACATCATAATGTTTCTCTAAATGATAAGGGTCATGTTGACCAATCTCATATGGATGGGATGAAGGAACGCAAAGGCATGATGAGCAATATGCAAATGATGACTGATATGAAGATGGAAGATATGCCAGAAGAGTGCAGAAAAATGATGAGTAGTTAAGTCATTGAAGCTCCCGTGATAAAAGTAAGTGTTAGTTAACAAAGAGCCGCCTGTGCTAATCAGGCGGCTCTTAATCGTCATGTAGCAGTGGGAGGGTGATTTTAGGGTGTCTGACTTGAAGTGTTATGAGTCTATTGGTTAGCTCTCATCCAAATCTCAATATGACAAAAATGTCATGTTTGAGTGCTGAAATTAGTCTTACTGGTTTAGTTAAACTGAGTGCATCCAAACAGAGAAGGAAAGATAAATGAATGTATTAGTCAAAACTCTACTAGCAGGCTCTATTATACTTACTAGTGCAGCATCAATTGCTCAGCCGTTACAAACAGGTGGAAATTACATTAGTCGAGTTGATCATAAAACTGTCTCCATTGATGCTGTGAGCTCTAAACAACAAGCATACACTTTAGGAGTAGAAAAGCTGACAGAGTTTGAAGGTATGAGCGGACGAGAGTTAAGTACAGCTCTGGTTCCTGTAAGAGCCTATGGTAGTGCTCGGAATACTACTCATCTAAAAGATGGAGGGTATGTAACTGTTCAGGAAAGGTTGAACAATCAAGGGAAGCTAGAGTATGTAGCCCAAGTGCATCTCAATGTCCATTATCAAGAACGAGATAGCAACAACTAAACTCAGCAGAGCTCCTAGAGCATCAATTTGTTCTAGGAGCTAAGGAGCAACTATGATTGATAAAATTTCGGTAATATTTCAGGAACAGAAGCTTGAAGATATAGAATCTATCCTCGCAGAAGAAGGAGTTCGAAACTTCACTATTTATCAAGTACAAGGGCGTGGGAGTCATGCTAACTTAATTGATACCCATGCTTTAAATACACATTACCAACTAGATGTTTTCATTGGTCATAGCCATACTCAGAGTTTGGTTGGTGCATTACTAGATACTCTATGTGTGTCACAAGAAGGAAATGGTGTTACGTCTGTCATAGAAAACGTTTTGTTATTTGATAATAATACGAAAAATCAAATTTCTAACCCATCATATAACCACAAGCTCGATTTATAACATCCAAGGAAATGAAGGCATTTTTCTTATATGAAGTTACTCGTTGTAGAAGATGAAGAGAAAGCTGGAGCTTATCTTAAAAAGGGCTTAGTTGAATCAGGCTATACTGTCGATCTATCTACCGACGGTGTTGATGCTTTGTACTTAGCTACCACCAATGATTATGACCTGATAATCTTAGACATTATGCTACCAAAGCTGAATGGGTGGCAGCTATTGCAAACGCTTCGCAGCAGTGAAATTTCTATACCTGTGATTATTTTGTCCGCTAAAGATCAAGTTGAAGATAGAGTGAAAGGACTTGAACTGGGAGCGAATGATTACCTTGTTAAACCTTTTGCCTTTATCGAGTTGCTTGCTAGAGTCAAAAATGCATTACGCCATCAAGCTTCCACAGAGCACATTGAGTCTGTTCTATCTATTGCTGACTTGAGCCTCGACTTGCTCAAACGAAAAGCGATTAGAAACAATGACACGATCACACTCACAGCGAAAGAATTTTCTTTGTTGGAGTACCTATTTGCGAAGAAAGGCCAAGTTGTTACTCGTACCCAGATAGCATCTGCTATCTGGGATATGAACTTTGATAGTGATACTAATGTAATCGATGCGGCGGTGAAAAGATTGAGATTGAAAATCGACAAGCCCTATCAGAAAAAACTTATCCAGACCGTGAGAGGTATGGGGTACAAACTCGATGATGCAGTAGAATGAATCGATTACTAAACCAATCTATCGCTCGCAAGCTTGTATTTCTGTTTGTCTCGGCCTCTTTTGTGGTTCTGGTTGTGTTTGCTTTGACGATCCAACATGCTATCAAAAACCATTTCAATGAGCAGGATTATAGGCACCTAGAAACGAAACTTAGCCCATTAATGGGCACTATTGAGCGAGATTTAGACTTGTTCCACTCTTGGGATATTTCTGCCTGGATCTTAGACAATAAACAGGTGGTGAAAACGAACAATGATACAATCGATTTTCCGCGCGAGCTGATAAACGGTTCTTCATTTGAATGGACCGTAGGAAATAATCATTATCAAGCTTTTAAGTTCGACTATCCCGAGATAGAAGGTGGAGCAATTGTTCTTGCAATGGATGTCGCCTACCATGATCTGTTTTTCGACAAACTAAACACCATTCTAATTTGGACATTGACTTTGACTGTGAGCTTGTCTGGTGCTTACGCTTTAATTATTGTTAGAAATGGACTGCTGCCACTGAAGACATTAAAAGAATACATTGAGCAAGTTAACACTAGTAACCTTAGTATACGCATCCCAAGTGACTCACTTCCAAAGGAGTTGAATAGCTTAATTACTTCTCAAAATGAAATGTTAGAGAGGTTACAAGCGGGGTACCTTAGGTTAAGTGAGTTTTCATCCGATATTGCACATGAGTTAAGAACACCTTTAAACAATATTATGACTCAGACTCAAGTTGTGCTCAGCTTAGAGCGCTCAACTCAAGAGTACCAAGACGTTTTGGTATCTAATATTGAAGAGCTAGAGCGTTTCAATAAGACCATTTCGGATACACTGTACTTAGCTAAATCAGAGAATAGACTTCTGCATAAGACCGAATCAGAGTTAGAGTTGAAAGAGCTTATCACCCCTTTACTAGAGTACTATGAAGTGTTGGCGGAAGATAAAAATGTACGTTTTACCTTAGATGGCTCATCAACTCAGTTCGGTGACAAAGATATGCTTCAACGAGCTTTTAGTAATGTGTTGTCCAATGCGTTAAGGCATTGTTTTCATAACACTGAAATATCGGTTGTAATCTCCGAATCAGAGACGAGCAACAAGGTGACAATCAGTAATACTGGTGAGCCTATCCCTACAGATTCTTTGCCGTATTTATTTGAACGGTTCTATCGTTCAGATAAGTCTCGTGTCCATAACGGAAGTGTTGGAGCTGGATTAGGACTTCCTATAGCTAAGGCTATCATGAAAGCACATCACGGGGATATCCTAGTCAATGCGAAGGATGAGCGAACTGAATTCGTCTTTATTTTCAATAATCTTTAGAACCAATAAATTTTAAATATCACTATTGCTCATCAGTTCTTACAAGGTATTATGAACGCAAAGTGAAAAGGTACGACATGACAAATTCTCTGAGACAAACTAGTATTTTGATTTTCAGCATCTTAGCGATGTTGGTGTCAAGTTACGTCTCGAGTATGCCAATGATGGACATGAATCAGGTACCGTCCTTTTCAGGGCAGGTTGCTCATCCTGGCTCGATGGAAAAGTCTCAGATGACAGCAAACCAACATACGATTGTAGGCTGTCCACCGATGGAAATTCAGGATATGGGGAGCGAGCGGTCTATTCATTGTGACGGTTCGTCTGCTTTCGGTAACGATTGCTGCAACAATGTCTGTTCTAGTGCGTTTTTTCCGCTCACATTTTCCCGCTTAATCAGCACCTCTGATTCTGATTTAACACTTCGTCATCCAATCAAAATAGGCGTTACAACCACTCGTATTCAGAGTTTACTGCGACCACCCTCTGTTTAATTCAACTATCATAACTATTTAGCTCTCAATCGTTGCTGCTGGAAGGCAGTGGTTGAGGTATGTCCATATCGTTTTTACGTGGATAAATAATAATGAATATTGAATCAAACGGCTTAAGTGCTTTTAAAGCCCTGAGTCTTGGGGTAGCGGCTGCAATTTATACGATGCCTGCCCTTTCACATACGGGGTCGATCTCGAAACCGCAAACTGTTGCTGTATCTACTCAGCAGCTAAACGCATTAATTGAAATGGCTCTAGTGAGTGACTCTAGTCGTGCTCAATATGCAGCACAGTCAAAGGCTATGCGTGAAATGGGCGTTGCAAGTGCAACTCTCATGGACCCAAAACTCAAGGTAGGCTTTGGTGGTTTACCTGTGGATTCCTTTAAATTTGACGAAGACCCCATGACAAATATCTCTGTTGGAATTATGCAACAGTTTGAGCGTGGTGCAACGTTAGATCTTAATCAACGCAAAGCTAATCAACAGGCAGATGGTATAGCGTATCAGGTGCAAGTTCGAGAGCGTGAAGTGGCGAATAGTATTACTCAACTATGGTTGGAACTGGGCTACCTTCAACACGCAGAAACATTGATTGAATCGAATCAACGTCTCATGGTAGAGATGGAGCAGTATATTCAAACTAATTACTCAATTGGTAAGAGCGAAGCACAAGATCTGCTTAACACCCAACTTCAAGTCAATAAGCTCGACGAAAAGCTGCAATCGAATCAACAAATGCAAAATCGAGTTGTTGCCCAGCTATCGGAATGGCTGGGCTCTGAGTGGTTGAATAGTCGTTCTATTGATTCGAACCAGGCGGGCTATCAATTAGACTGGTCGCGTTTGAATGTACTTTTAGAGCAACACACCAGTAATACCCAGTACTATGCTCTTCTTAATCAACATCCTATGGCACAAATTGCAGACGCTAATATCTCAGCTAATCGCACACAAGTTGAGGTTGCCGAGCAAGCATACATACCTCAATTCGGTGTCGAAGTGATGTATGCCTACCGCCAAGCGAGTTCCATGGGGGGAGGGGAACCGGCTTCAGATTTGCTGAGTGCATACCTCACGATGGATATCCCATTGTTCACGGATAACCGCCAAGATAAAAATGTAGCAGCAGCTCAATATCAAGTGGGAGCGGCTCAATATCAAAAAGACACGCTACTTGCACAGATGAATGCCCAAGTTGTTGCTTTAGTGACTGATAGAGAGAATCTAGCCGAGCGTATCGAACGTTATCAAACTCGACTTATTCCTCAGTCGAGAGCACGTATCGAAGCGGTTGAGCGTGGATATCAGAACAATACTGCTCAGTTTGGTGATGTAATTACTGCGTCAACGGATGAACTGGCTCTTCAATTAGAACTTGCCCGCCTAATAACTGATATGAACCAGGTCAATAGCAAGTTATCCATGTTACTTGGTGGTTTCGAATATCAAGTCTCCGCGCCAAACACTAAGTACAAAGAACAATAATAAAGGAATCAAGATGAGTACATTTAAAATTGCAAGCCTAGCGCTTTTAATCGGTAGCGCATTAGGTTATGGAGCGAATATTTACCTTTCAGGTATGAGCCATAACATGGCAGGGATGACAGCTTCAGAGTCTAAGTCTAGTGAAGAACCACTGTATTGGGTCGCACCAATGGATCCAAACTATCAGCGAGATAAGCCTGGCAAGTCCCCTATGGGGATGGATCTAATTCCAGTTTATGCAGATGATATCAATGGCAGCAATAGCAAACCAGGGACAGTGAAAATTGATCCTGCTGTTGAAAATAACCTTGGTGTTAAAGTCGCTATCGCAGAGGAAGAAGCGCTTGAACCGCGTATAGAAACGGTTGGCTACATCGCCTTTGATGAGAGCAAACTTTGGCAGACCAATGTCCGCGTGTCGGGGTGGGTAGAAAAGCTCTATATCAACGCAGTAGGTGAAAAAGTAAATCAAGGCGATGTATTGTTCACACTATATTCGCCAGAACTTGTAAAAGCACAAGAAGAACTTATCAGAGCCTATAAAACAAAGCGTGAAGGTATGATTAAAGGTGCAACCGATCGTTTGATTACCTTGGGTGTAGATCGTGAGCAAATTAATTCACTTGTACGTAAAGGGGAAGCCTCTCAGACTATTGAAATTAAGGCTCCAGCGGATGGTGTTATTGCGAGTCTTAACATTCGTGAGGGGGGCTATCTCTCTCCTGCTCAAGCGGTGATTAGCGCAGGGCCATTGGATGAAGTCTGGGTCGATGCAGAAGTGCTTGAGCGTCAGTCGCACTGGATAAAAGAGGGTAGCCAAGCCTCGATGACACTCGATGCTCTTCCTGGCGGAAAGTGGAATGGTGAAATAGATTACGTCTACCCTATTTTGGACCCAAGCACCAGAACTTTGCGTGTTCGTTTAAAGTTTACTAATTCCCATGGCGAATTGAAGCCAAATATGTTCGCTAACGTTGTATTGAAGCCGATATCGAATCAAAAGGTGTTAACAATACCTCGTTCAGCAGTAATTCGCTCTGGTGGTATGACTCGTGTGGTGCTTGCAGAAGGAGATGGGAAATATCGTTCTGCCAGAATTGAAGTTGGTCGTGAAGCAGCAGACAAGATTGAGGTTCTTAAGGGATTGAAACAAGGGGATCGAATAGTTACTTCAGCTCACTTCATGTTGGATTCTGAATCAAGTCAATCCGCAGATTTATCACGTATCAACGGAACTGAAGTGTCATCAAATACTGCTTGGGCGACCGGTGAGATAACTGATGTGATGGCTGGGCATCGAATGCTTACTATTAATCATAAACCTGTTCCTGAATGGGACTGGCCAGGAATGACCATGAATTTTATGGTGTCAAAGAAGGTCGATATCGGCCAACTTGCAAAAGGTCAAACAATTGAGTTTGAAATGCAAAAATCTGAGTCGGGCCAATATGAAGTCATTGATTACAAGATGAGTGATCTGAACATCAACACAGAGTTATGGATTGACGGTGAGATTTCTATGCTAATGGTAGATTTTGGCATGGTTACATTGAATCATTCTCCCGTTGCCGATTGGTCATGGGACGCTGGTGAACTCAATTTTTCAGTAGGTGGCGACGTTGAGCTCTCTAGTTTTCAGGAGGGTGACAAAGTTCGGTTTCTAGTAGAAAAACAAGGCTCTGATTATCTTCTCAAAGAGTTAGCCAAAAGAGAGGATAAAAAATGATAGGTGCAATAATTAGATGGTCTATCAATAATCGCTTTTTGGTATTGGTAGCAACCTTTGCTTTGGTTTTTGGCGGGTTATATAGCGTAAAGAACACTCCTGTTGACGCTCTCCCTGATTTATCAGATGTACAAGTGATCATAAAAACAAGTTACCCGGGGCAGGCGCCTCAAGTAGTCGAGGACCAAGTCACTTATCCGCTGACCACGGCGATGCTTGCCGTGCCAGGAGCAGAAACTGTCCGTGGGTATTCATTCTTTGGAGACTCCTACGTGTATATCATTTTTAATGATGATACCGACATGTATTGGGCTCGCTCTCGAGTACTTGAGTATTTGAGTCAAGTGGCTCCAAACCTCCCTCCAAACGCCAAGCCAACTCTTGGTCCAGACGCCACAGGCGTGGGCTGGATATATAGTTATGTACTGCAAGACAAAACTGGGAAGCATGATCTAGCTGAGTTGCGTAGCTTACAAGATTGGTTTTTGAAGTATGAGTTGCAAACAGTTAACGGAGTGTCAGAAGTTGCGACTGTTGGCGGTATGGTTAAACAGTATCAAGTGCAAATTGATCCGGCTAAGTTGCGTGCATACGATCTCACATTACAACAAGTTAATATGGCAATTCAAAACGGTAACCAAGAAAGTGGTGCATCCGTAGTTGAGGTTGCTGAAGCAGAGCACATGGTACGAACGACCGGTTACTTGTCTAGTGTCGATGATATTAAAGCTCTTCCTCTCAAGGTAAGCAAAAAGGGAGTCCCCTTATTGTTGGGTGATGTTGCTGATATTGACCTTGGTCCGCAGATGAGACGAGGTATTTCTGAATTAAATGGGGAAGGTGAAGCCGTTGGTGGTGTAATTGTCATGCGTTTTGGAGAAAACGCGAGTGAAGTGATAAGTAATGTTAAAGATAAATTAAGCGAGCTTCAGCGTAGCTTACCCGATGGCGTTGAGATTGTTGCTACATACGACCGTTCTACGTTAATTAATGCGGCAGTCGAGAACCTTTGGAAAAAACTTGCTGAAGAGTTCATTGTCGTAGCAATTGTGTGTGCACTGTTCCTATTTCATATTCGCTCTTCGCTAGTAATCGCGTTGAGCCTTCCTGTCGGTATTTTAGGTGCTTTTATTGTCATGCATTGGCAAGGTATTAACGCCAATATCATGTCATTAGGTGGTATTGCCATAGCAATAGGCGCGATGGTAGATGGTGCGATCGTGATGATCGAAAATGTGCATAAGCACATTGAGAGAACGCCACTGACTGACAAGAATAGATGGCAAGTCATTGGAGATGCAGCCCAAGAAGTTGGCGCTCCTTTGTTCTTCTCATTGTTAATTATTACATTGAGCTTTGTGCCTGTTTTCGCGTTGGAAGGTCAAGAAGGGAAAATGTTCTCGCCACTTGCCTTTACCAAAACTTACGCGATGGCCGCCGCTGCGGGTCTAGCTATCACGCTAGTACCAGTGCTTATGGGGTACCTTATTAGAGGTAAAATATTACCAGAGCACAAGAATCCAATTAACAAAGGGTTAATTGCTCTTTATAAGCCTCTACTCAATATCAGCCTTAAATACCCGAAAAGTATGATTGTATTGGCGGTGGCTCTTATGGGGTCGGCTTACTACCCAACAACGAAACTAGGCAGTGAGTTCATCCCCCCTCTTGACGAGGGTGACTTGATGTATATGCCTACCACTTACCCTGGCATTTCAATTGGTAAAGCTCGAGAGCTGATTCAGCAGACAAACAAGCTGATTAAAACGGTACCGGAAGTTGAAACAGCATGGGGTAAAGTTGGTCGTGCAGACACAGCGACAGACCCTGCTCCATTAACCATGATTGAAACTGTTATCCAGCTTAAACCACGTGATGAGTGGCGTGCAGGCGTGACTACTGAGTCGCTAAGAAAAGAGTTTGATGACTTAATTCAGTTCCCTGGTTTGACTAACGCTTGGGTGATGCCTATAAAAACTCGCATCGATATGTTGGCTACCGGTATCAAAACTCCGATTGGAATCAAGATCGCCGGGAGTGATTTGACTGAAATTGAGAAAATAGGTGCTCAACTTGAACCTATCCTTAACAACATTTCAGGCACTGCGTCGGTATACGCTGAACGTGTTGCCGGTGGCCGCTATGTCACCATTGATATCAATCGCGTAGCCGCAGCTCGATATGGTCTTAGTATCAAGGAGATACAACAAGTTGTTTCTACCGCTGTAGGTGGTATGAATGTTGGTGAAACTATTGAAGGCCTTGAACGTTACCCAATTAATGTTCGTTACCCACAAGACTACCGTAATTCCGTTGTTAAGTTACAGCAATTACCATTGGTTACACCTAGTGGCGCTAGAATTGCTTTGGATGATGTAGCTGATATCCGCTATGAAGATGGGCCTCCAATGATTAAAACAGAGAACGCTCGTCCAAATGGTTGGGTGTTTGTTGATATTGATGGTCGAGACTTAGGTTCTTACGTCCAAGAGGCCAAGCAGGCAGTTGCAGAACAGCTTGATATGCCTGCTGGCTATTCCCTCGCTTGGTCTGGTCAGTATGAGTATATGGAACGAGCGAAAGAGCGTTTAGGTGTCGTAGTACCTATTACGATTGCCATTATTATGCTTTTGCTTTACTTCAGTTTCCGGCGAGTTGGTGAAGTAATGATCATCATGTTAACTCTACCGTTAGCAATGGTTGGAGGGCTGTGGCTAATGCACTACCTCGGCTATAACTTTTCAATTGCAGTGGGCGTTGGTTTTATCGCTCTGGCAGGTGTTGCTGTCGAAATTGGGGTTATCATGTTGGTATATCTCAACCAAGCATGGCATTACACAAAGCTTGATGCTAAAGAGCAGAACAAATCACTTAGTGAAGATGATTTAAGTCACTCGATTCAAGAGGGGGCAGGCTTACGCGTACGCCCAGTGATGATGACGGTATTGACAGTAATTATCGGCTTGGTCCCAATTATGTACGGTGAAGGTACAGGTTCTGAAGTTATGCAACGCATCGCTGCGCCGATGATCGGAGGTATGGCGTCAGCTCTGCTCCTCACACTTCTCGTTCTTCCAGCGATTTTCAAGCTTTGGAAAATACGCGAACTCAAAAGAAACTAAACACATATACGGGCTAAGAGTAAACCTAGCCCGTAGACATTCATTAATGAATTAGTAAGGAACATAACCATGAAAAAGGTACTACTAGCCACATTATTCTCTGTGACTTCAATGTCGGTAATGGCAGGAATGGATCACTCAAACATGGATCATGGCTCGATGAATCACGCTGATATGGATAGCAGCAACATGAACCATGGCGATATGGATCACAGTCAAATGAGTAATTCGATGATGTCGATGGAGGGGATGTCTGACGTTGGTATGCCAGCAACAGGTGCAAAGCCAGATAAAGTGGTTCATGTTGTGTTGGCAGATGACATGACAATCAAGTTCAAAAAAGAAGTACAAATTGAACCTAATGATGTAGTTCAATTTGTGGTTATGAATGTTGGCAAGATTGATCATGAGTTCACTATTGGCTCAGCGAAAGAGCAACTTGAACATCGAGAAATGATGAAGAAAATGCCTCATCATATGCATGATTCTGGGAATGCAGTTACAGTAAAACCGGGTAAAGCTAAGCAGTTGATTTGGCACTTCCACGGGGATAGCAAGGTTGAATTTGCATGCAATATTCCAGGGCATGCAGAAGCAGGCATGATTAAAAAAGTGAGTTTATAGACGCTATAAAGGAACCTGATGATGTTAAAGCGTTTATTCATGCTAGCGGGTATGTTTAGTGTGAGTTTGTTCACCTATGCTTCAGAAGACTCAATTTCAGCCGGTGAGTCCACTTTTCTTACTGTAGGTGGATATGGATGTATTGCGTGTCATGGGCTATACGGTCAAGGGGGAGGTAACGTTGGTGGGAACATCAGAGGTAGCTCCTTAAATGATCTGAAATATAGCCTAGAGCATGAACAAACAATGAAGCTTTTAGGCGATGCACTAAGTGAACAAGATAAAATAAATCTAGCAGATTACATGGAGTATCTTGGAACGTTTCAGTTAGTGGATTGGATGTATGAAGGCACCAAAGAGGCGCTACTCTCAGTTTCTATAGATAGCGGTGAGAAGAGTCAATTGGTGGTACTAAATAAAACGTTTGAGTCAATGTCAATTGACCTCTCCCCTTTGGCTGGTAAACATTTAACACTGCGCGTAGAGCCGTATGAAACTCAGCACTTTGAGTGGATTCCTGAAAAAGGAGTGTATGAGCTGAGTTATGGCGATGAAGCCGTCAGTATTAACGTAAAATAGATTTTAGTTAGGTAACTATATGAGTAAAAAATTGAGACTTATTGCACTTTCATCTTTGATTTTGAGCTTTAACGTCTTCGCTAAGCCTGTTATTGAGCTTTATAAATCGCCTACGTGTGGTTGCTGTAAGGAATGGGCAGCAATTATGGAGAAGAAAGGCTACGAAGTGAATGTTAACCATGCTCGCGACTGGAGTTATGTCAAACAAGAGTTTGGAATGCCTAGTCAACTGATGTCCTGCCATACAGCTGTCATTGATGGATATATGATTGAAGGGCATGTTCCTGAGTCTGATATCAAGCGTTTGCTTGAGGAAAGGCCTGAAAATATTTCAGGAATCGCCGCTCCCGGTATGCCGCAGCATTCGCCGGGAATGGCACGACCAGGGCAGGAGTACAAAGGCTTTAACGTGGTGTCTTTTGATAAGACAGGGCAGATGAAACTTTATAATAAGTACTAAAAGTCGATTAAGAAGTTGGGCTCTTGAGGTAAGTGCGGAGCCCTTTTTTTTTATTTAAAAGGAGCTCTTGCACTAAATCGGAACGAGTCCGTTATTCCGTTGTATCCAAAAAGTTTGCTAAGCGAGATTGGGTTGACCAATGACTAAGTGCCTAGAAAGGAAGGTCTCTTACAATACTTAAAGTTTCAAACTTTATTGTCATAATTATGTTGTGCAGAGAGTTATGGCATTAAGTTAGTTTCAAACTTTATTGTTACCTTCTTTTATCTAGGCTACTTGGTACTAAACTCTACACGAGAGAAAAGTTTCAAACTTTAATGTCCTCCGACACATCTCGCTAGGCCTTTTAGTATCTGCTTGATTACCAGCGGTAATTAGCGTTTAGCACCACTGAACGTGATTGGCCGTAGTAGCACCAGTAATCACAACCAGATACATACTCTTTGTCTAGGATATTGTTGACGTTGAGTTGAGCTTGCCATTGCGACGTGATGTCGTAGGAGACAGACGCATCCCACAAGGTCACAGATGGGACTGTCAGATCTGACCATTTCGGATTGTCTTTTGATTCACCTACGTAACGAACACCAGAACCAATATTTAGCCCAGGTATCCATGCTTGAGCGCGGTAGTCCAACCAAGCAGAGGCTTGATGCTCAGGAATCAGTGCGGCTCTCTTGGTTCCTTGTCCGCTTGTTTCCTCTGTTTTTGCATTGGTATAGGTGTAGTTTGCCGAGAGTTTGAGATCATCCGTTAGCTGAGCAACGGTTTCAATTTCGATACCGTTTGATGTCGCTTCACCCGTTTGTGTGACTTGATAGGTATCAGGGTTGGTGACCAAAGCGTTTTTCTCACTGATATCAAACCAAGCGACATTGATGTACCCATCCAAGAATTCTGGCTGGTACTTCACACCGACTTCCACTTGCTCACCTTCGAGAGGCTTATACAGCTCTCCTGTACCACTATCAATCGTGCTCAAGACTTCAAAGGATTGTGAGTAACTCGCGTAGGGTGACAATCCAATGTCTGACAAATACATGACACCTGCATTTAACGATAACTGGCCATCATCTCGTGATTTCTTGTCTGAGCTGCTAGCAGTTTGGCCAACGTTCTCAGTGCTAACCCAGTCGTAGCGAGCTCCTACGCTACCGACCCATCCTTGGTTAAGTTTTATTTGATACTGAGAGTAAACACTGGCTTGCGACTTGGTGATTTCACGATGTGTATTGTTCGCCATGTCGAGCGGGGTGTAATTGCCGTACACAGGATTCCAAGGGTTGATGGTACCAAATGCGTAGCTGTCTTGCTCTTCACCTTCAGTTTCATGGCGTTGAAGATCAAAACCGACAAGCACTGATTGCTCTGCGTTTGAGGTATACCAAGTACCCACAGCGTTGTTATCGAAAGTGAAGCTCTGGTTTTTCCCATCTCGATAAACCACCCCTTGTCCTAGCTCTTCAACACTTGAATCATTGTTGAAAAATGCATAGGAACTTCTAAGGTACAACTCATTGGATGCGTAATTGAGATTTTGGGACCAAGTCCAACTGTCATTGATATCGTGTTGAAGTAGGTAGCCTAAAGAAAACTGTGTTCTTTCATACTTGTCGTAATCAGGTTGGCCTAGGTTCGTACTTGGATCGATACTACCGAAATCGGAACCGATCAAAGTGCCCGCTGCCGGGAAGAATGGGTTGGTTGGTACACCGTCGTCTTCAAGGTAGGTAGCCAGAAGAGTCAGAGTTGTGCGATCTGAAATGTCGATCTCAAGGCTAGGAGCTAAGTAGAATCGATCATTCTCAGTCTCGTTTAGCTCTCCTTCACTGCTTTTCATCGCTCCAACCAGTCGATATCTCACAGTGCCCTCTTCATTGGCAAGATCGGAAACGTCGAATGCGATCGATTGATGACTGTTAGTACCTACCTCCACTTTTAATTCACCTTGTGGCGTGAAGGTTGGTTTTTTCTGAACTGCGTTGACCACACCGCCAGGTGATGACTCACCAAATAAAATAGCGGATGGGCCTTTGATGACTTCGATACTTTCCAGTCCGTAAGGTTCGACTAGCCAAGTGTAGTAGCCATCACGAAATAGACGGTTGCCGTCTAGGTAGGTTGTTGCATTGAACCCGCGAACTTTAAACCAATCCGTATCATTATCCGCACCATAAGGCTGAGCTGTTACACCTGACGTATAACGCAGCGCTTCATCAAGCTTTTGTGGGGCGCGGGTGCGTAGGTCATCTTCGGTGACAATTGACACACTACGAGGCGTTTCTTGGGCAGGGGTGTCAACTTTAAGTGCTTGGGCTGTGACTGTGATGGTTTCCAGTTCCGTGGTGCTCTCTTGTGCCAAGACAGCGCTTGAACATACCACTGCAGCAGGCGCCAATCCCAACCAGATCGCTTTACGAACGGCGACTGAAAGAGGAGTTTGGTTATGCATGTCCTTTTCCTATAAATAGAAGTTAATTTAGTAATGATATTTATTATTATTCGTATTGGTTTTTATTTTACTGACTTTTTCATCAAAAGATAGTAAAACGTGCCCGAAACCCGAAACCCGAAACCCGAAACCCGAAACCCGAAACCCGAAACCCGAAAGTAGGAAGCATGTTCAATTGGTTTGAAAAATTAACGCAAGCGTTTCCCGAGCAAGAGCCGCAAATGCCGCCCAAGCATTTACTCGGTTTTTGTCGTCACTACACCCGAGGCTTTGAAGTCCCGTTACTCTTGATGGCGATACTCAGTGCGTTGATTGCCTGGACGGAAGTGACGCTGCTCAGTTACATGGGCGAACTGGTCGATATTCTCAGCACCCAAGATCGCGCGACGTTTTGGCAAGACCAAGGCGATCGGATGTGGACTATGGTGCTGCTGGTTGTGGTGGTGATGCCCGCGCTGGGGATTACCCACTCGATGATCATGCATCAAACCTTGCTAGGTAATTATCCGATGTCGATTCGTTGGTTGATTCACCGCTATTTGCTCAAGCAAGCGGTCGGCTTTTTCCAGCGAGATTTTGCTGGCCGAGTGGCAACCAAGGTGATGCAAAGTGCCCTGGCTGTACGTGAAACCGTGATGAAGCTGGTTGATGTACTGGTGTATATCTCGGTCTATTTTGTGGCGATGATCTGGATGATGGGCGAATCGGATCTGCTATTGATGCTGCCGATTGCGATTTGGTTGGTGATGTACATTCTCATCCAGCTATTTTTTATCCCACGTTTGAAAAAGGTAGCGACTGACCAAGCCGATGCACGCTCAGTGATGACGGGGCGAATTGTCGATACCTACACCAATATTTCAACCGTTAAGCTTTTCTCCCACTCCAAGCGTGAATTGGAGTATGCCAAAGGCAGCATGAAGCAGTTTTTGCTGACGGTATATCGCCAAATGCGCATGGTGACCTGCCTGCTATTGAGTGTTGATGCGATTAACTATCTGTTGCTCATCTCTATTGCCGCTTTGTCGGTCATGTTATGGCTTGAGGCGAGTGTCACCATCGGTGTGATTGCGGTGGCGATCAGCATTGCGCTGCGCGTACAAGGCATGTCGAAATGGATCATGTGGGAGGTGAGCGCACTGTTTGAAAATATTGGTACCGTGGTCGATGGCATGAACACCATCTCCAATGATGTTGAAGTGCAAGATAAACCTAATGCACCGGCGTTGACGGTGACAAAAGGCGCAATTGAGTTCGACGCCGTGGACTTTGACTACACCGATGAGAAACCGGTGTTTGAGCAGCTTAACTTAGCCATTAAACCGGGTGAAAAAGTCGGGATTGTTGGCCGCTCCGGTGCAGGTAAGTCGAGCTTGGTTAACTTGCTGCTGCGTTTTTACGATTTGAAAGGCGGCGATATTCGCATTGATGGTCAAAACATCGCAGACGTAAGCCAAGAGTCTCTGCGCCAGCAGATCGGTATGATCACACAAGACACCTCACTGCTGCACCGTTCGATCAAAGAGAACATCCTCTACGGTGATCCTGATGCCGACGACGCGGCGCTGATCGAGGCGGCGAAAAAAGCCCATGCGCACGACTTTATCTGTGGCCTCAAAGATGAGCAGGGGCATAGCGGCTATGATGTCGAAGTGGGCGAGCGCGGGGTGAAATTATCCGGTGGGCAACGTCAACGTATTGCCATTGCGCGTGTGTTACTTAAAAATGCGCCGATCTTGATTATGGATGAAGCGACGTCTGCGCTCGACTCTGAAGTGGAGTCGGCGATTCAAGAAAACTTGCAAGTGCTGATGGAAGGCAAAACCGTGATCGCGATTGCACACCGTTTATCGACTATTGCTGCTATGGATCGCTTGATCGTGATGGATCAAGGCCGTGTGGTTGAGCAAGGCAGTCACCAAGAGCTCCTCGCACAAGAAGGCATCTACGCCCAACTTTGGAAGCACCAAACCGGCGGCTTCTTAGGTTAATCTTTTCAACCTTCATCACTCAAAAAGGTTCAACGATAGCGCGCTATGGTTGAACCTTTTTTTAATTACTCATATTATAAGGAAATAAAATTGATAATTGTTATCATTTTGTTTTCTTCGCTTTAAGAAAGAGTAATGCTAGACCCCCATCAACACAGTGCACGTCTCGCGGCTTCGTCCCTGGTCGTAGGTTACGATACACCGATCGTCAACAACATCAGTCTTGAGATTCAACCCGGTAAACTGACGATTTTGGTTGGTTCGAATGGGTGTGGAAAATCGACGCTGCTCAAATGCTTAGCACGAGTGCTGCCACCGATGTCTGGTCAGGTGTTGCTCAATGATGAGCCCATTCATCAATTGGGGGCGAAAGCGGTAGCAAAAACTTTAGCGCTTTTGCCACAAGGCCCGATTGCACCGGAAGGTCTCACTGTACGTGAGCTCGTCGCTCAGGGGCGCTATCCGCATCAAACCTTTTTCCAGCAGTGGAGTGAGCATGACGAGCAAATGGTGGATGAGGCAATGGCGATGGCCAACGTCACAGAGCTCGCCGATCGCGCGGTGACCGACCTGTCGGGTGGTCAGCGTCAACGTTGTTGGATTGCCATGGTGCTGGCGCAAGAAACCGACATTATTTTGCTGGATGAGCCGACCACCTATTTAGATCTCAAAGTTCAGGTCGACTTGCTGAGCTTATTGAGCCAATTGGCCCATCAACACCATCGCACCCTTGTTGTGGTGCTGCATGAATTGAATCTTGCCGCTGCGTATGCCGATGAGCTCATCATGATGAAATCGGGCACCATCTACGCCGCAGGCCATCCCGAGCAGGTCTTTACCGCCGACAACCTCAAGCAGGTGTTTGGTTTAAATGCCAATGTGATTCGCGATCCGCACACACAAACCTTGCAATGTGTACCCACAGAGACCGCCAGTGTTGCCCATGGGCAGACAAGAACGGTGATGTCGGCGGTGATATGAGACGTTCAGCTTGGTTAAGTGGCGCTGGTCTTGGCGTGATGGCGATGATACTGCTGGTTTTTTTGCTTTGGCATTTATCGCTAGGGGCGCAACCTGTCGCGCTGACGGAGGTATGGTCCGCGTTGGTCGCGTACGATGACAATCAGTTCTCCCATTTGGTGGTGCGAGAGTTGCGCTTACCACGCGCCATCGTTGCCGCGTCAGTGGGGGCGAGTCTGGCTGTGGCGGGCGCCTTAATGCAAGGTGTAACGAGAAATCCGCTCGCCGACCCTAGCTTACTCGGCATGATGACGGGCGGCGCGTTGGCGGTGGTCTATTGGATGAGTTTTGCGCCTGTCGAGGGCATCGTATGGTTGCCATTGGTGGCGGCCGTGGGCTCGCTGATTGCCGCTGCGGTAGTCTGGACGATTGCCGCGCGAACGCCGAGCGGAGTGACGCCGCTGACGTTGACGCTGACCGGCTCGGCGTTTAGCGCGTTTACCGCCGCGCTCTTGTCGATTCATCATTTGATCGACCAGAAAACGTTTGAAACCTTGCGCGGCTGGCTGGTGGGCTCTCTACTGGGGAGTCAATTGGAGACATACTGGTGGTGCCTGCCTTGGATTCTATTTGGCTTAGTGACGGCGATACTGCTGGCCCCTGCGGTGACGGCGATGTCGATGGGCGATCAGGTCGCGACGGGCCTTGGCATTGATATTCAAAAGCGCAAATGGCAGTTGCTGCTGTGCGTGGTGTCCTTGACGGCGGCCTCGGTCGCACTGGCAGGCCCGCTGGGTTTTGTCGGCTTGGTGATTCCGCATGTGGTCAAGCTGCTGGTGGGCAGTGATTATCGCTGGGTCGTGCCGTATTCGCTGCTGCTTGGCGGCGCCTACTTGCTGTTTGTTGACAGTTTGGCGCGATGGTTGATTGCCCCGCAAGAGGTGGCGACTGGGCTGATGACGATTTTGCTCGGCGCACCGCTGTTTGTGTGGCTGGTCAAAACGAGGATTCGTTAACATGGTGGTGCTAAGGTGGCTCGGCGGTCGAGTCTCATTCCGGGTTCGGCCCAAAACGCTCGGCGTCATGGTGTTGATGGCTCTTTTGATGGCGCTGCTGTGGTTGCTCAGTATTGGCATCGGCAGTTATGCGCTCTCGATGCAGGCGCTATTGGATGAGGTGATGAGTGCGCTCGGCATGCAAGGCCCCATCGCCGATAGTCAGGCGGCGTTAGTGATGTGGGAGCTGCGTTTGCCGCGCAGTCTAGCGGCGTTGCTCGCGGGGGGCTTGTTTGCGCTTTCAGGAGCGCTGCTGCAAAACCTGACCCGCAACCCTCTCGCCGATCCCAGTTTGGTCGGCATCAGTCAAGGCGCGGCGTTTGCCGTGGTGTGTTTGACGATGCTATTTCCGGAGGCGATCGACGCTTGGCGTGAAGTGAGCGCGTTTACCGGGGCGATGGTGGTCGCCGCGGGCGTGCAGAGCTTGAGTGGCTCTGGGCATCCGCTGAAATTTATTTTAATGGGTATCGGGGTGGCGGCGTTTTTCAGTGCCTTGACCTCAAGTTTGCTCACTTACGGTGATATTGATGCTGCGATGTCTGCACTGGCATGGCTATCGGGCAGCGTGCATGCGGTGACTTGGTCTGAAGTCGGACTGCTCTCCATCGCACTGCTGACCACCTTGGCGTTGGCGATCGGCCAAGCACGTAACATGGCGGCATTGTCGTTTGGTGTTGATATGGCAGTCGGTCTGGGCGTGAACACTGTTTGGGCGAGCCGTGTTCAGTTGATGCTGAGTGTGTGCGCGGCGGCGCTGGCGACTGCGATTGTTGGGCCGATCGGTTTTGTCGGTTTGCTTGCACCGCACATGGCGAGAAAGATGACCATCGCAGGTCCGAATAGCCACTTAATATTGACTACATTGGTCGGCGCAAGCTTAGTGCTGTTCGCCGATACCTTAGGGCGCACCCTGTTTGCGCCGACGCAATTGGCCGCAGGCTTAGTGACCGCGCTTATCGGCGCGCCTCTGTTTGCGCTGCTTTTAATGCGAAAACAACAAGGCTAGAAAAAGAGAAGGGATACATCATGGTAAGAGAAGTCACTCGGCTAGGCGCGTTGCTATTGGCGAGTGTCGTGAGTGTGTTGGCCGAGGCCTATCCGCTGACGATTGAACACAAATACGGTCAGATTGAGCTTAGCGAACAGCCGCAGCGCGTGGTCTCTGTGGGCGTCACGGATCATGATGATATTCTGGCGCTCGGCGTTATCCCACTAGCCGTACGCGATTGGTATGGTGACCAGCCTTACGGCGTGTGGCCATGGGCGCAAGATGAATTGGGTGATGCCAAGCCGGTATTACTCAAAGGACAAACGGTCGATTTTGAGGCCATCGCACAGCTAAAACCGGATCTGATCATCGGTGTCTCTTCCGGCATGGATAAGAAAACCTACGACAAGCTCAGCACGATTGCGCCTACGCTCGCCCAATCGGGCGCTTATACCGATTGGGCGATGCCGTGGGATGAGCGTCATCTTATGATAGGTAAAGCGCTGGGTTATGAAGAAAAATCGCAAGCCATAGTGCAAGATATAAAGCAGCAGATTGCTACGCTGCGTGCAAAGCACCCTGAATTTGAGGGCAAATCGGCGTCGGTGGCGTTTTACTACAACAAACAGCCTGGCGCCTACGCGAGCAAAGACTTACGTTCACAATTTCTGATTGCGCTGGGCTTTCATATTCCAGAGTCCATTGATGCGCTCGCCAAGGACGCGTTTTACACCTCGTTCAGCGAGGAGCGTATGGACTTGTTGGACAACGACCTCGTCATTTGGCTGACCACGGAAGAGCAGCTAGAGCAGTCTAGCAACGCCATTTTTCGTAAACGCATGCCGTTTTACAAAGAGAAACGCGAATACTTCACTGGCGATATCATCGGTGGCGCGTTCTCCTTTTTTAGCCCATTGTCGATTCAATATTTGATTGATGAAATGGTGCCAGCGATGGCGAACATTCTTGAAGAGAAGTCATCCTAGCCCAGCGCAAAGATTAACGTCAAAGAGAACGGATCAAAGAGAAGAGTATGACACACAATCGTTTACCCCATTTGTTGCTGGCAGGTTGGATGCTGACCGCCTCCTCTGCTGCGATGGCAACAGGGGCAGAGTTGAAACAGTCGCAACGTCTTGAAACAGAGATCACCACCGCAAATGCCAACACGCAAAGCCGCGTGTCGGCCAGCAGCGACAAAGCGCTCGATCTTGAAGCGCAAATTGAGCAGCGCCAAGCTGAGGTGGAAGGGCTAGAAGTGTATCGAGATCACCTTCGCGGCATGCTCGACAGCCAACAGAAAGAAATCGCCAGCTTTGATGAACAGTTGTCAGAGATTGAGCGCACGCGTGAAAGCATCGTACCGTTGATGTACAGCATGCTTGATGGGCTAGAGGCATGGGTAGAGAGCGATCGCCCGCTTCGCCAAGAGGTGCGCCGCGAACGCGTTGCCAAGTTGCGCGAAATGATGACTCAGTCTGACGTCAGTGATGCTGAAAAGTACCGCCGCATTTTAGAGGCGTATCAAATCGAGTTGGATTACGGCACTAAGCTTGGTGCTTATTCTGCGCCGATCGAGGTAGACGGCAAATCACTGGTCACCGAGCAGCTCTATCTCGGCCGAATCAGCTTGGTGGCGCGCAGTGTTGATCGCGCGCACTACTGGGCGTGGAATGCGTCTAACGAACAATGGCAAGCGCTCGACAGCAAAGCCGGTTTAGAGATTGATAAAGCGTTTGATGTAGCGAATAAACAAGCCGCCCCAACGTTATTGCATTTACCGGTGTCGGTTAAGGAGAGTCAGCAATGAGAGGGATGACTTGGCTAGCGGCGAGCGTGATCGCCGTTTCACTGTCTACGGTCTCGCTGTCTGTTGCTGCTTCGGATGCTGCCTTACTGAAAGAGACGCAACAAGCGAAAGTTGAGCAAGCGAAGCACAATCAAGCGCGTGAAGGGGAGTTTAAGCAGCGTGAACAGGCGTTGCAGGCAGAGCTTGATAAGCTCAACGCGCAGCTTGCCTCTCTCAAGCAAGAAAACGAACAGCTGTCAGAGACCTTTCAGCAAAACGAAGCCGTACTGGCCGAAAAAGAGCAAGCCTTGCATCTGGCGACGGGCAGCTTAGGTGAGCTGTTTGGCGTGGTGCGCCAAGCGGCAAAAGATCTCGACCTTGAGCAAGCTGGCTCTGTTGCGACCCTAGGTCACGCTGAGCATCGTGCGGTGGTGGAAGAAATTGTGGCTGCAAGACAGCTACCAGCGAAGAGGCAGCTCTACGGCCTGTGGCAGGCGTTTGCACAGCAAATTCAGGCCAGTGCTGAGGCACAAATGCTCAACGTTGATGTCATCAACGGACAAGGTGAAACCGAGACAAAATCGGTGCTGCGTTTGGGTAGTTTTGCCTTAGCGGGTGAACAAGGTTACTTAGATTGGAATGGTCAGCGCCAGCGCGCTACCGTGTACGCTCAGCAGCCACAGGGTGCACTGACTCTAAGTACTGATGTCACAAGCGGGCTACCGATCGTTGCACTGGATGCCTCACGTGGCGCGCTGCTCGAACAGCTGGGAATGGCGCCGACCTTGCTCGATCGCATTGAGCACGGCGGTATCGTTGGCAAAGTGATCATCGCGCTATTGCTGGTGGGCATGGCGATTGGTCTGGTTCGCGGCGCAGCGTTACTGAGCGCGAAAGCAAAAATTGCCAAGCAGCTTAAACACACCGACTCGCCGCAAGATGACAATGCACTTGGGCGTATTTTGAATGTTTATCGTCAAGATAGCAGCCCGAATGTTGAGGCGTTGGAGCTGCGCTTGCTCGAAGCGGTGATGGACGAACAGCAGCACCTAGAGCGCGGTTTATCGATGATTAAACTGCTGGCGGCGCTCGCTCCAATGCTTGGCTTGTTGGGTACGGTGACCGGGATGATTGATACTTTCCAAACCATTACTCAATTTGGCAACGCCGATCCGCGTGTCATGGCAGGCGGGATCTCAATGGCACTGATCACCACCGTATTAGGCCTGATTGCTGCGATGCCTCTGCTCCTGATTCACAATATCCTTGCCTCGAAAGCGGAAGCGATTCGCACCATTATCGAGAAGCAGGGTATTGGCTTGGTGGCTGAGCGCGCCGAGCAAGCGACCCGACTTGTGAAGGATGCCGCGTAATGGAATGGCTGTCTCTACTCGATCTCGGGGGGAGCACGCTTGGCAGCACCATCAACGAGTTTATGTATCGTGGTGGTCCACTGCTATGGTGGTTAGCGGGCGTGTTGGCGCTGTTTTGGTTACTGGCGATTGAGCGATTGGTGTACCTTTTTTGGCTGTTCCCCAAAGCGCAGCATCACTGGGTCGCTAAATGGCAACTGCGTGACGATCGCCACTCCTGGTATGCGCTCGCTCAGCGCAGCGCTTGGTTGGCCGAAGCGAAGTTGGCGCTTGATCAACACTTGTCGTTGATGAAAGTGCTGGTGGCGCTCTTCCCTATGCTGGGGCTTCTCGGCACGGTGACGGGAATGATCTCAGTCTTTGATGTGATGGCCGGGCAGGGCAGTGCGCAGCCGCGCTTGATGGCTGCGGGAATTTCGATGGCCACGTTGCCAACGATGGCGGGCATGGTCGCCGCATTGGTCGGCATGTTTGCCCACGCTCGCCTCGCTAAGTGGAGCGAAACGCGTCACCTTCACCTCGAACGTTTAATGCGTATGACTAAATAGGAATGACCATGAGACTAGGTCGATACAAAAAACCGTCAGACGATGCCCAAGTGGACATGACCTCGATGCTCGACATCGTATTTATCATGCTGATCTTCTTTATCGTCACCAGCTCGTTTGTGCGAGAGTCGGGCGTGGAAGTGAACCGCCCAACGGCGGCGAATGCCACTAGCCAAAAAGACGCGGGCATTTTTATTGCCATTACCGCCAACAACGAGGTCTACATCGATAAGCGATTGGTCGATGTAGAGCGAGTGCAAGCGACACTCGAAAATGTGCTGCTTGAACAGCCGGATGCCTCCTTGGTCATTCAAGCCGATGCCTTTGCGTTCAATGGCACTGTGGTGCAAGTGATGGATGGCGCCAAAGGGGCAGGCATTGAGAAGATCGCATTGGCCACCGAGCAGAAATAGCCGGAAGAAGGAAGGGTATCCGTATGCTAGGACGTAAATCACGATGCTAAAACGATGGCTAATTGCCACCCCATTGGCCCTATTAGTGACGCTCTCTCTCTTCGCGTTTATGGCGTGGCTGGTGGACGCGGGAAAATCGCCGCTGCCAGAGCCGCAATCGGCGCTGCGATTTGATGTCGTGCAAGTGGAAAACGAGCGAGCGGCGGCGCGCAGAGCAAGGCAATTGCCTGAGCCACCCAAAGCGCCGACCTTAGCCCCGCAAGTGGAGCGCTTGACGACCCAAATGGCCGCGCAGCAAATCCAGACCACGGCGCTACCCAATTTGCCTAACGTCAATCTGAGTACGTCAGTAACGGGAATGGCAATGGCAACGCCAGGGCCGATTCAACTTGCGCAAAACCAACAGCTCATGCCTCTGCATCGTATTGAACCGCGTTACCCCTCGCGGGCATTGAAACGAAAAATTGAAGGCTATGTGGTGATGCGATTTGCCATTGATGAAACCGGTCGGCCCGATGCGATTGAGGTGGTGGAAGGTTCGCCTCGCGGTGTGTTTGATCGTGAAGCGATGCGCGCATTGCGTCAGTGGAAGTATCAACCTTTGATCGTCGCAGGCAAAGCGACCAGACAGGAAGGGCAAACCGTGAAATTAGAATTTAGGTTGCAATAATGACAAAGGTTACAGCATGGATACGCCGTCTTTTGGCATGGTCAGTGTTGATGGGCTTGATGAGCGTCCCGTTGGCGCAGGCGCAAGAGCTATCACGCAGCGTTGCGATGCGAGTCCATCAAGCGTTTGAGTTGTCTCAGCAAGAAAAAACAGCTGAGGCGGTGACCATCTTAGAAGGCATCGACGCCGTGAAAGCGTACGATCAAGCCTACGTGGCGCGTATGTTGGGTATTTTGTATTGGCAACAAGCGCAACCTCAGCGATCGCAAGTTGCGCTGGAAAATGCGTTGTCCACGGGTGCTTTGCCGATTGAACAGGCGATTGAAACCGAGCGCATGCTGGCCGATATTTTGTTATCGACTGGGGAGCCGGCAAAAGCACTCAGACACTATCAAAGTGTGCTGGATAAACAATCCGATGTGAGTCGCTCGCAAGCTGAAAAAATGTATACCACGGAATTTGTCACTCAACTGTGGCTACGGGTCGCTCAGTCCAATTACCAGCTGCAAGATTGGCAAGCGGTACTGTCGAGTATCAAGCAGTATCAAGCGCTAGATAAAAAAGCGGATGTCTCTTTGCTGAGCATGAAGCTCGGCGCTCAAGTGGCGCTGAGTCACTGGAAAGGAGCGGTGAGTACCACAGAGCAACTGCGCGCTTTGGAGTCCGATAACGAACTGTGGTGGAAGCAATTGACCAGCTTGCATCTTCGTTTGAAACACTACCCCGAGGCGTTGGCGACGCTCAAACAGAGAGAGCGCAAAGGCTTTGCTTTATCCTCCAATGAGTATCAAACCTTAGCAGGGCTTTACGCCTCACAAGGCGCTCCAGAACTTGCTGCGAAGGTTTACGCCGAGCATCTACTTGAACAAGAAGAGGCAGAGAGCTACGCCACCTTAGCTCGCTACTGGCAAGTCGCGAAGGAGTGGCAATACGCGCTAGAGGCCTGGCAACACGCCTCGCTCCTCAGTGCAGATCATCACTGGTCGTATGCGCAATTGCTGATGCAGCAGAAGCAGTATCAAGCGGCGCTGAATGTACTGGCCAGCATGCCGAGCAGTCAGCGTGTGGAATTGGCCAAGACGCAAGCCTTCTACCGATTGGATGAGCATGAAAAAGCCCTAGAAAGTGCGCAAAAGGCTCATCAACTGAAGGCCGATGAAACAACGCTGACCTGGGTACGATTCTTGACTCAGTCGCTTAACAAGGCGTCGTCGTAGGGATCAACGCGATCACCTCAGTTAAAGAATCGACCAGTGTCACTTTCTCGATAAGTGGTGGTTCTGGTGGCAGCAAATCGGGCACCATGATGACTGAACAACCTGCTGCCAAGGCCGATTTCACGCCGTTATTGGAGTCTTCTAACGCTAGACATTGTGAAGGTTTGAGGTTGAGTTGCTGGCACGCCATTAAGTAGCCATCTGGCGCAGGCTTGCCTTGACTTACTTCATCAGAAGTGATCAGGCACTCAAATTGTTCGAGGATCTCGCGGCCAGCAAAATTTCTTAGCACTTCTTTTCGACCGGATGAGGTCACGATCGCTGCCCTCACACCGTTCTGTTTAAGGTGGCGCATCAGCGTCTCAAAGCCTTTTTTGTAGTCAATGCCTTGTGCGCTGCGCTCAGCAAAGTCCTGATCTCGGCAGCGTATAAATCGCTGGAGATCAAACTCAGCACCAAAATGGTGCTGTAAGCGACGCTCACACTCGCCATCTTGTACGCCAATGAACCCCTGATAAAACTCGTCACACAAATCGAAACCTTGCTCTTCTGCCGCCCGTTGCCAACTTTTCTTATAGAGCGACTCTGTATCAAAGATTAGCCCATCCATATCAAACAATACCGCTTTCATTGTCTTTTCTCCGTCACTTCTCTTTGCCATTGCGCGTCACCATCCTAACCAATTTTACGATGAAATTTTGATGAATCTTATTTTGTAATTTAATTACACATTCACACCTCTTATCGATATTTGATGGATAATTGAACCAAAGTCGCGCAGGGAGTGAACTAAAGTAGTGCTTAAAAATCGGATAAATAATCAAAATGAGATCTTTATCACTAACTATTTTGAGTGTGCGGATTGTGTTTTTGTGATCTAAATCTCTAGTTATTGATAATCATTATCGACAAAGTGGCTTTGTAATTTACTGACAGTGATTAAATGTGATTTGAGTCACTATAAAAATGAGATGTTAACGCTTTGTGTGTGATTTGAGTCACTAAATTGTGGGTGGGAGTGCCTTTTGGAAATGTTGTGATACATTTTAATCGACTTTTGAATAAACATTTTGGGCCATTTGGCCAACCAATACAAACTGAGGTCTCCCTATGTTATCACCAGAAGCTAAGATCAAAGTCCAAAACTTTGGTCGTTTTCTATCCAACATGGTAATGCCAAACATCGGTGCATTTATTGCCTGGGGTTTCATTACTGCACTTTTCATTCCAACCGGTTGGTTGCCAAACGAAACATTGGCATCACTGGTTGGCCCAATGATCAAATTCCTATTGCCACTGCTGATCGGTTACACCGGCGGTAAAATGGTGGGCGGCGACCGCGGTGCGGTTGTGGGTGCCATCACGACAATGGGTGTGATTGTCGGTACTGATATTCCTATGTTCATGGGCGCGATGATTGTCGGTCCACTTGGTGGCTACGCTATCAAGAAATTCGATGAGTCGGTTCACGGTAAAGTGAAAAGCGGCTTTGAAATGCTAGTGAACAACTTCTCTGCCGGTATCATCGGTATGATCCTCGCTATCCTAGCATTCTTCATCATTGGCCCTGCGGTAAAAGTTCTGTCTAGCGCATTGGCAGCGGGCGTAAACGTGATGGTAGAAACCGGTGCATTGCCACTCGCTTCTATCTTCGTTGAGCCAGCGAAAATCCTCTTCCTTAACAACGCGATTAACCACGGTATCTTCTCGCCACTGGGTATCCAGCAGTCTGAAGAACTTGGCCGCTCAATCTTCTTCCTAATTGAAGCGAACCCAGGTCCTGGTCTAGGTCTTCTATTGGCTTACATGGCGTTTGGTAAAGGGAACGCGAAGCAGTCGGCAGCGGGTGCGTCAATCATCCACTTCCTAGGCGGTATCCACGAAATTTACTTCCCATACGTGTTGATGAACCCTCGTCTTATCCTTGCGGTTATTGCCGGTGGTATGACAGGTGTGTTCACTAACGTGATGTTCGATTCTGGTCTTATTTCTCCAGCGTCTCCTGGTTCAATCTTTGCGGTACTACTGATGACGCCTAAAGGCTCATACGTGGGTGTCGTTCTATCTGTGATTGCCTCCGCCGCTGTGTCGTTCATCGTTGCTTCTATCCTAATGAAGACTTCAAAAGCGACCGACGAAGACGAGTCTCTAGAGAAAGCTTCTGCCGCCATGCACGACATGAAAGCAGCATCTAAAGGTCAAACCGCTGCAGTTTCTGTGGACCCAGCAGCAGTGAAAGCGATTTACGTTGCCTGTGATGCGGGTATGGGCTCAAGCGCGATGGGCGCCGGTCTTCTACGTAAGAAAGTGCAAGCGGCTGGTCTGGATATTGAAGTCTCTAACTTGGCCATCAACAACCTACCGAGTGACTCGCAAATTGTGGTGACTCACAAAGATTTGACAGACCGTGCTCGTACTCACGCTACTGGCGCAATGCACATCTCTCTAAGCAACTTCTTAGATGGCACTGTGTACGACAACCTTGTTGCTCAGCTAGTTGAAGCAAGGAGTGGCGCTGTAAAAAAGCCTGAGGCACCTGCAGCGGCCGAGGAAAAGGAACAGACGTTGACGCTCACTAGCGACAGTGTATTCCTCGGATTAAAAGCCAACTCTAAGGAAGAGGCGATTAAGTTTGCAGGTGAGCAACTGGTCAAGTTAGGCAACGTTGCACCTGAATATGTTGATGGCATGTTTGCCCGCGAAGAACTCGTGTCTACCTACCTCGGTGAGTCAATTGCGGTGCCACACGGAACCATTGAAGCGAAACAGTACGTCAAGAAAACCGGCATTGTGTTCTGCCAATACCCTGAAGGCATTCAGTGGGGTGAAGATGAGGATGACATCGCCAAGATGGTCATCGGCATCGCTGCCCAAGGTGATGAGCACAACATGGTTCTCATGGCTATTACCAATTCACTTGATGACGAAGAAGCCGTTGAGCGTTTACAGAACACAACCAACCCAGAAGATGTTCTGAATATTCTCAATGCATAGCAGTACTTTTGTCTAGCTCCTAAGTGAACGAGGCCAGTTCTCCCCCGCTCTGGCCTCCTTTTTAGTCTAGATAGCTGAAGGCTTAGTCGTGTGCTGTTAAGCCGTTAGCTATACAGATTCAACATTTGAAAGGTTAGTGATTATGAAAGCGTTACATTTTGGTGCAGGAAATATCGGTCGTGGTTTCATCGGTAAATTACTCTCAGACGCAGGCATGGAAGTCACATTTGCAGACGTCAACGAAACGGTCGTCTCTGAGTTGCAAAGACGCAACGAATACCCAGTGAAAGTCGTCGGTGAAGAGTGTGTTGTGGAAGTGGTGAAAAACGTCACGGCAGTCAACTCCGCCACCGATGAGGTGATTGGCTGTATCGCCAACGCCGATCTCATCACCACAGCGGTAGGTCCAACCGTACTCAAGATCATTTCTGGCTCGATTGCTAAAGGCATTGAGCAGCGTTTTGCTGCGGGCAACACGTCGCCACTGAACGTTATCGCGGCAGAAAACATGGTGCGTGGTACCACTCAGCTTAAAGAAGCTGTGTATGAGCATCTTAGTGATGAACTCAAAGCGTTCAGTGATGCGCACATTGGTTTTGTCGATTCTGCGGTTGACCGCATCGTGCCGCCGGCAGAAGAGGGCGAAACCGATCCACTGGCCGTCACGGTGGAAACCTTCAGTGAGTGGATTGTAGATCAAACTCAGTTCAACGGCCCAATCCCAACCATCCCGGGAATGGAGTGCACAGACAACTTAATGGCGTTTGTCGAACGTAAGCTGTTTACGCTCAACACTGGTCACTTGATCACAGCTTATCTCGGTGTACTGGCGGGTCATGAGACCATCAAAGACTCGATTGAAGATCCCGCGATTCGCCAAGAAGTGAAAGCGGCGATGGAAGAAAGCGGGGCGGTACTGATCCAGCGCTACGGTTTTGATCCCAAAGCCCACGCAGCCTACATTGAGAAAATCTTAGGTCGTTTCGCCAACCCGTACTTGCGTGATGAAGTGGACCGCGTCGGTCGCCAGCCTATTCGTAAGCTCAGCCCGCAAGATCGTTTGATCAAGCCACTCAATGGCACCTTGGAGTATGGGTTGCCAAACGCGCATTTGATCAAAGGGATTGCTGCGGCCTTCCATTACAAGAATGACGATGACCCACAAGCGGTTGAATTGCAGAGCATGTTCGCAGAAAAAGGATTTGCCGAGACGCTAGCCCACTATTCAGAGCTGAATAGTGACTCAGAAGTTGTTAAACTAGCCGAACAAGCGTATAACGCAATCAATGAATGATGGAACACCAAAGTGCCACTGATGTGGCACTTTCTCCTTTTGAAGAAGCCATGCCAATACACTCGAGTCATGAAGTTGAACTCTTAGAAGAGCTAGCAGAATCAGCCAATGCCGCTGAGTGTCTGCTATGTGCTTATGATGTATTGGAAGACATGCTCGATGCCTTGTTAAAAAGTATTTTCCACAAAGACGATTACGCAGTGAAATTCGTCGTAGACCCGTTACTGACCAGTGATGGGCCATTAGGGGAAATACTGGTGCGCATCAAGTTACTGCTCGGGCTTGGGGTGATCAGTAAACAAACTTATGACGACATCGAAGTGTTTGTCACCCTAAAAGAGTGGGTTAAGGTTCAAGAGGGGAAAGTGGACTTCTGGGACCAAGATATCGTGTTTGAGCTCAATCGAGTGAACGCGATACAGAAAATCATGCCTATCGATTACTCACCCGAGTTGGTCGAGGGATTAAATGACGAAATGAAAGCCATGTTTTTAGACCGTCATTTCCAAAAAGTGCGTTCCACTATAGTGTTGGCCGTGAACGACATCCATCAGCAGCTCGCAAGAGAAAACGCGCTGACCTCCTAGTGATTTTCTTTGTCAGTTCTGTTGACGCTATCTTTAGATAGCGTTTTTCGTCATCTACAGTAGACAGCCATTCTAGGCAATTATTCTTGGCAATTTCCTTAGCCAACTATATCAGACAACAAAAAAGCCATCAGACAAGAAAAAAGCCACCGAAGTGGCTTTTTTGTTTCGTGCTAGCGAAAACGTCTTACAGACCTTTAATGTTTTCCGCTTCCAGTTCAGAGAAGTATTTCACTGTCTTCACTTTAAGCTCTTGCTGCGCAGGTTCATCCGCAACGATGATTGCTTTGCGGTGCATTTGCAGTGCAGTGACTGTCCACATGTGGTTTACGCTGCCTTCAATCGCCATTTGCAGTGCCAAGGCTTTGTTGTGACCAAGCGAGAGAATCATCACTTCTTCGGCATCCAGTAGCGTCGCGACACCAATCGTTAACGCAAATTTTGGCACTTGGTTGATGTCGTTATCAAAGAAGCGAGAGTTTGCGATACGCGTGTCTTCGGTCAGTGTTTTGATACGAGTACGTGATGAGAGTGATGAACCTGGCTCGTTAAACGCGATGTGACCATCAATGCCAACGCCACCCATGAATAGGTTGATCTTGCCGTAAGAGCGGATCTTGTCTTCGTATGCCGCGCAGTGTGCATCGATATCGTCCGCTAGGCCATCAAGCAGGTTGATGTTCTCTTCCTGAATATCAACATGGTTGAAGAAGTTGTTGTACATGAAAGAGCGGTATGACTCTGGGTGATTTGGGTCGATGCCCACGTACTCATCCATGTTGAACGTAACGACGTGTTTAAAGCTGACTTCACCGGCTTGGTATAGCTCGATCAGTGCTTTGTATGTCGATAGTGGCGTACCGCCAGTGGGTAGACCTAAAACAAATGGGCGTTCTGCCGTCGGTTTGAAGGCGTTGATTTTCTTCGCGATATGACGCGCAGCCCATTTGCCGACTTGTTCTGCATTTTTTAGGGGAATCAGTCTCATTGGTCTTTATCCTGTTTCAAGTGCTCGATTGGATTTCTTAATTTTCATTGTAAAATAAGGCGTGAGATTTCGCCACTATTTTTGTGGAATAAATGATCTTTCGTCACGAAATAGGCCATCAATGGCTTCTATGACTCTATTCTCTACATCAATAGTGACAGTTTTTTTATAAAGCGAGAAAAGGAGTGAGAAGGGAGGAGTTGACCAGCGAGTGACTAAAACGCCGCCCGAAGGCGGCGATAGTGATTGAAGACGTCACTTTGAAAGCAATGCTTTTTGACAGCCATATTTTTTGACAGGAATAACCGTACAGCGCTTAAGGCGTCGTCTCAAGATAGGCTTTGGTTGAGATGTCGGTCCAAGCGCGTACTTTAGTGAGGTACTCGCGTTGCGAAGTGATGATCTCTTGCGCCAATGCGTCTTTCTCCGCTTGCTCTTGCAGCAAGGCTTCTGTGGCGCTGTGCAGCGCTGACAATACTTGCGGCGGGAAGTCGCGCACTTTTATGTCTGGGAACTCTTGGCTCATGCTTGCCCAACTGTTGGCATTCGCATCAATCGCTTGGGTATACATATCAAAAGCGGCCACTCTAAAGGCGGTTTCTAAGATCACTTGCAGATCCTTTGGCAAGCTGTCCCACACCTTCTTGTTGACTAAGAACTGCGTCTCGGAACCTGGCTCGTGCCACGCGGTGTAGTAATACGGCGCGATTTTTTGAAAGCCCATACGCAAATCAAAAGCAGGGCCGACCCATTCGAGTGCGTCAATTGTACCTCTCTCTAGTGAGGTGTAGAGTTCTCCAGGTGCGATGTTGGTTGGAGCGGCGCCGACGCGCGCCATGACTTCACCGGCAAAGCCCGGAATGCGGATCTTCAGCCCTTGCAGGTCATCAATGGTGTTGATCTCTTTTTTGAACCAGCCACCCATCTGAATATCGGAGTTACCGCCGGGGAAAGAGAGCAAATTGTGCGGCGCGTAGACTTTTTCCATCAACTCCATACCGCCACCGCGATAAAACCATGCGTATTGCTCGGTCGCCATCATGCCAAAAGGCATCGAGGAGAAAAACAGCGTATTGGGTACCTTGCCTTTCCAGTAGTAAGAACTGGAATGGCCTAAATCGTATTGACCGGACTTGACCATATCAAAAATACCCAAAGGTGCTTTGTGCTTATTGGCAGAGTCAATACGGATCTGCAAACGACCATTGGACATCTCTTCAGCCAGTTTGGCCATGTTCTTACTTGCATCACCTAAGATGGGGGTATTGGGCCCCCAAGTTTCGGCAAGTTTGAGTCGGTAGATTTTATCGTCAGCGTGGCTGACGCTAGCAAGCAGAGCGCATACGCTCGCGAGCAACGTGGTCGTCACGCGTTTCATGTTTTTGAGTGAGCGGGGAGTGGATGGCAGCATGTTGAGTTCACGTCCTTTTGTGTTGTTATTAGAATATTGCAATGATTTTTGTCTATTGCTTCAAATTCGCTGTTAGCTTCGAATTTGCGCTATTTTTCGTCAACCATTTTATTGGTGGCATCAAGTAATTGAGCGATAAGATATTCGGATAGAGAATGAATAAACAGTGAGAAGTGAGCTGAGCCGCGTGGCAAGAAGTCAAATTGCCCTAAAACCAGCCGCGCTTTTAGAGTAATGATGCGATCGATAGAAAATGCCATGTGAATCACATGGCATTGAGTTTTTGCTCGACAGGGATCAATTCGCTTGCGGGTGATGATGGTCAAGGTACTGGCTTGCGGCATCTTGACCCATATAGCGGGCAAGAGTTTTGGTGCCAACACGAGTTAAATCCACCATGATCAATCCATCCAAAGCGTTGTTGAAATCAGGATCGACATTGAATGAGACCAGCTTGCCATTGAGGTTCAAATATTGGCGCAGCAGAACAGGCACTCCCTTGCCTTCATCAATACGATCAATCACGCGAGAGAGCAGTTGTAAATCCGCCAGCGCGGTTAACATACTGGTGTTCCAGTGGGTGTCGTGTTTAGGCAGCGGGTTGGACGGCGAGACGTACTCAGCGGCTTTCGTGTCGTAGTGGTGCAGCGTCATAGTTTCTGCGAGCAGTTGTCTTGCCTGCTCGCTGTAATCACTACTGATGCTGACTGGGCCAAACAGGTGCGTATAGTGAGGATGGCGAGAAACAAACGTTGCGATACCCTTCCAGAGCAAGAGTAATGCGCCCATGCTTTTTTGATACGGCTGATCGATCACTGAGCGGCCCATTTCAATGGCGCAGCCCATCGTATTAATAAAGCGCTCATCATATTCAAACAAAGTACGAGAATAGAGCGCATCAACACCTTGTTGCTCAATCAGTTTGTCGACCAAACCGAGTCGGTAGGCGCCGACCAGGCGTCGCTGCTCTCTATCCCAAATAAACAGATGTTGGTAGTGACCATCAAACTGATCGATGTCGAGGGCCAAGCCCGTCCCTTCTCCCACCGCGCGAAAGTTCTTTTCACGCAGGCGGCCGATTTCATACAACACAGAGGGAATGTAGTCAGCGCTGGTACAGTAGACGTCGAATTCACCGCTCGATAATAGATGATGTTCGCGCGGCAATTGGTTGAGATCGACTTCAAGATCGCTCGCTGGGAGGGGGCTCGCGATAGGACCGCTGAGATCAATGCCAGGCGCTTTATTGGAGCGAAGCTGAGTGTTTGCCGCTAGCAAATAGGTATTGAGACGCAGATAGTTGACGATTTGAGTATCACTGAGCGCGTGGAGCTCTTTGTACTTGATGGCGGAACCGATGGAAAGTCGAATCGGGGTGTGTGATTTGTTGAGTAACTCTCGACCCAGCATTAATGTGCGCAGCAGTGGATGCACTTTTCCCGCAAGGTAAAAGCGTTTTGAGTTTTGGCCGTCAATAAAGACGGGAACTGTGGTGGCTTTGGATCTTCGCACTAAGCTAGCGACCGAGCGGCTCCACTCTTTATCTTCTAATTTCTGAGTTTTGCTATCGACCAGTTGTGACACTTCGCCGGCGGGAAAGATCAATAAGATCCCGCCTTGCTCTAGGTGTTGGTGAGCCAGTCTCAGCGCTTTTAAATTGGCTTTGTGCGCATGTTTGCCTTCAAACACATCCACACCAATAAATAGACGATCTAACTCTGGGACAGTTTTGAGATACTGATTGGCTAAGATCTGCACGTCTTGGCGGATATGCAGTAGCAGCTCAGCGAGGATCACGCCTTCGACGCAGCCCAGCGGATGATTGGCGACCACAACGGTCGCGCCGCTGCGCGGGATAGGATCGAGTGAGCCTTTTGCAATCTGGTAGTCGATACCTAGGATAGTTAAGGTGTAGCGAAGAAACTGCTCTGTTGTGGCGTTAGCCGGGCGCTTGGCGTAAAACTTATCCAAACGACTGAGGCCCGTGGCCCATTCAGTGAGGTTTTCACCAAGGCCAAATGGCGTTTTGCGCGGCAATCGGAAAGGGCTAGATACGTCCATATCAATCTCGTCTAAACAGGAGTTGATGATGAGCGTAGGTCATTTACATGTCACTGAAAGGACAGTTTAGTGAGAGTTCGGTGACTGAGCGATGACGGTTTGATGACGAACGATAGGATGACCATCAGGTAGTGAACAGGCAGTGAATGCTGACTCACTGCCTGACAAGGAGAGGACGATTTCGCTGTTTAAGCGCTGCGATGCACCGCCATATGAGCAAGCGTTACCAATGCTTCTTTATAAGGCGAGTCAGGCACAAGGGCAAGCTGAGCGATGGCTTTATCGGCTTCTTGATAAGCCAGTTGACGCGTGTACTCCAAAGAGCCGGTTTCATCCATCGCGGCCAGAATCTCGTTGAGCTTCTCCATTCCGTTCGCTTGTTCAATGGCTTCGCGAATCATTGCCGCTTGTTCCGGGTTGCCATGACGCATTGCGTAAAGAAGAGGGAGGGTCGGTTTGCCCTCGGCCAGATCGTCGCCCACGTTCTTACCCATCTCCTCGCCGTCAGAGGTGTAATCCATCACATCATCAATCAACTGGAATGCGGTGCCGAGATATTTGCCGTAGTTTTGCATCGCAAGCTCAAGTTCGGCGTCAGCGTCGGTGAGAATCGCGCCAATTTGCGTTGCCGCTTCGAATAGACGTGCCGTCTTCGAATAGATGACCTGCATATAGCTCTCTTCGGTGGTATCGGGATCGTTACAGTTGATCAGCTGCTGCACTTCACCTTCGGAAATTACATTCACCGCGTCACTCATTAACTCGAGGATCTTTAATGATCCGAGTGCCGTCATCATTTGGAATGAACGGGTATAGATGTAATCACCCACCAAAACACTGGCGGCATTGCCAAACGCGGCGTTCGCGGTGGCTTTACCACGGCGCATGTCAGATTCATCCACGACATCATCGTGCAACAGGGTCGCTGTGTGAATAAATTCAATGAACGCGGCGGCGGTGGTGTGATCCTGACCTTGGTAGCCCAGTGCGCGGGCAGACAACACCGCAAGCAGCGGCCGGATTCGTTTACCGCCACCACTGACGATATAGAACCCTAGTTGGTTGATTAAAGAGACGTCAGAGTTGAGTTGGGCATGAATTGTTTCATTCACTTTTGCCATGTCATCGGCAGTGAGCGCTTGGATAGCTTTAAAATCCATTATACATCCGGCTGAAGGTTAGAACTGGTAAGGTATTCTTATCTGTATTTATCGGCCAATAATACACTAAAAAACGTTGATTAATACATGCTTAACGGGCATGATTGGCGCACTTTTCATTGGCGATTAGCTTTTCGCCAATTTTTTAAAAATATGGCTTGTCATAGGTGCGAGCTTTCTGTAGAATCTGCGCCCTATTGATGATTAGTTTAGCGCACACCCAAATTGCCCAAAGTGCATAAGGCTGTGCGGAAAAAGCGGAGTAAGATATGTACGCTGTTTTCCAATCTGGTGGTAAACAACACCGTGTAAGCGAAGGTCAAACTCTTCGTTTAGAGAAATTAGACGTTGAAACTGGTGCAACTGTTGAATTTGATAAAGTTCTTCTTGTTGCTAACGGTGAAGACATTAAAGTTGGTGCTCCTCTAGTAGAGGGCGGTAAAGTTGTAGCAGAAGTTGTACAACACGGTCGTGGCGATAAAGTTAAAATCGTTAAGTTCCGTCGTCGTAAGCACTCTCGTAAGCAACAAGGTCACCGTCAGTGGTTCACGGAAGTGAAGATCACTGGTATCAACGCTTAATCGATTAGGAGAGTTTAACAATGGCACACAAAAAAGCTGGTGGTTCTACTCGTAACGGCCGCGATTCAGAAAGCAAACGTCTAGGTGTTAAGCGTTTCGGTGGTGAATCTGTTCTTGCAGGTAACATCATCGTTCGTCAACGTGGTACTAAGTTCCACGCTGGCACCAACGTTGGTATCGGTAAAGACCACACTCTTTTCGCTCTTACTGAAGGTAAAGTGAAATTTGAAGTGAAAGGTCCTAAGAACCGTAAATTTGTAAGCATCGAAGCTGAATAATTTACCTTCTGACTGAATTCAAAAGCCCTGCCGATTCGGCGGGGTTTTTTATTTATGAACCAATACTCAGGCACTCTGTATAAGAGTCCCTCATTATTGGTTCCCCACGGGCGATGTCCTGCTCAGCTGATGAGATCAAGCTGAAGGTGGAATCTGCTAGAATTTATATCATTCAACCTGAGCGGTTGAGATGATGTTGCAACGCAGCGGCGCACTCAGCGAGGTGCGCGGTAAGAGAGCGGAGTAAGAGATGAAATTCGTTGATGAAGCGGTCGTTAAAGTTCAAGCCGGCGACGGCGGTAGTGGTGTCGTCAGTTTTTGGCGCGAAAAATTCGTAACCAAAGGTGGCCCTGATGGTGGTGATGGTGGTGACGGTGGTGATGTTTACATCCTGGCGGACGAGAACCTCAACACCCTGATTGATTACCGTTTTCAGCGCTTCTATGAAGCTGAGCGTGGCGAAAATGGTCGCGGCGGTAACTGTACGGGTAAACGCGGAAAAGACAAAGTGTTGCGCGTGCCTGTTGGTACACGTGCGGTGGATATCCACACCAATGAGATCGTGGCTGAAGTGGCCGAGCATGGCAAAAAAGTCATGGTTGCAAAAGGCGGTTGGCACGGTTTAGGTAACACGCGTTTTAAATCCTCGGTGAACCGTGCGCCACGTCAAAAGACGTTGGGTACGAAAGGTGAAATCCGTGAGCTGCGTTTAGAGCTATTGCTATTAGCCGATGTGGGTATGCTTGGTCTTCCTAACGCAGGTAAATCGACCTTTATTCGCGCTGTTTCTGCGGCGAAGCCGAAAGTGGCGGACTACCCGTTCACGACCTTGATCCCGAGCTTGGGTGTGGTCAGTATTGTCCCAGAGAAAAGCTTTGTTGTCGCCGACATCCCTGGTCTAATCGAAGGCGCGGCGGACGGTGCCGGTCTTGGTATTCGATTCTTGAAGCACCTTGAGCGTTGTCGCGTGTTGCTGCATATGATCGATATCATGCCGATTGATCAATCGGATCCGGTGCAAAATGCGTTGACGATCATTGATGAGCTTGAGCAGTACAGCGAGAAGCTTGCGGATAAGCCGCGTTGGTTAGTCTTCAATAAAGTGGATCTGATGCCAGAAGAAGAAGCCAATGAAGTGATTCAAGCCATCCTTGATGCACTGGGTTGGGAAGACGAGTACTTCAAAATCTCTGCCATCAACCGTCAAGGTACTAAGGAACTGTGCTACAAGCTGGCTGACTTTATGGAATCTCTACCACGCGAAGAGGAAGAGATCTCTGAAGAAGAGAAGGTCAACTTCATGTGGGATGATTACCACAAGGATGCCATGTCAGGTAAAGACGTCATCACTGAAGATGAAGACGACTGGGATGATTGGGACGACGAAGAAGACGATGGTCACGTGGTCTACGTCCGCGATTAATTAAACCTTTATAAACAGCCGCAATCACATATTGCGGCTGTTTTTTTATCTACATCAATACGTATAGTGTGTGTGAGTTGCACAATAGGGCTCTTTCTTGATCAATATTTCTTGATCAATATACGCAGCCTTTGGCTGTGACTTCTCTCTAATGGAATAGGACATCGGTAATATGGCATCGAAGCAGCGAGCCGTCTCTCGCTTGATTGCCCAAGCAGGGCAAATGCTCTTGGCCCACGGCGCAGAAAGCACGTTGGTGGGCGATTTGATGCGCCGCTTTGGGCGCGCCTCTGGGATGGATGAGGTGGAAATCTCGCTATCATCAAGTTCACTCGTCGTGACGACCTTATATCAGCAGCACTGCATCACTACCACTCGCAGTTGCCCCGACCGCGGCATTAATATGCGTGCTGTCACTCAAATCCAACGTATCTGCATTATGCTTGAGCGCGGCGTGATTGACTATGAGATGGCGCAGCGCAAGCTCAACGCCATCAGCCCCGAGCGATATAACCGTTGGTTGGTGGTCGGCATGATTGGCTTATCTTGCGCCGCCTTTAGCCGCCTTGCGGGAGGTGACTGGACGGTGTTTATGATGACCTTTCTCGCCTCATCCGGTGGCATGATCGTGCGCCAAGAGATAGGCCATCGTCACTTTAACCCGCTGATGAACTTTGCAGTAACGGCGTTTGTCACCACAGTGATTTCTGCCCAAGCCGTGATTTATGAGCTGGGTAATGCACCATCGATTGTGATGGCGTCTTCTGTGCTGATGCTCGTACCGGGTTTTCCGTTGATCAATGCGGTGGCTGATATGCTCAAAGGCTACACCAACATGGGCATCGCTCGATTCGTGATGGCAAGCTTACTCACGTTGGCGACCTGTTTGGGCATTGTCGCTGCGATGAGTGTGGTTGGCGTTCGTGGATGGGTGGTGTGATGATGGATGTCGGAATGGAACTGTTGTTAGGTCTACTCAATGATATGTTGTTCGCCGCAATACCCGCGGTGGGCTTTGCCCTGGTGTTCAATGTGCCGCAAAAAGCCTTGCTTTACTGCGCACTGGGGGGGGCGATTGGTCATGGCTCACGCTATTTGATGATGCAATTTGGCGTGCCGATTGAGTGGGCGACGTTTTTCGCGGCCATGATCGTCAGCATGGTGGGGATTGTTTGGTCACGCCGCTTTTTGGCGCATCCGAAAGTGTTTACTGTCGCCGCGTTGATCCCTATGGTGCCGGGCGTGTTTGCTTTTAAAGCCATGATTGCGTTAGTAGAGCTCAACCATGTGGGTTACAGCCCTGAGTTGGTGGCCATGCTGCTCGAGAACTTTCTCAAGGCGATGTTTATTATTGCAGGATTAGCGGTTGGCTTAGCGATGCCTGGGTTGCTATTCTATCGCCGCAAACCCATTGTATAGCGTTGATATTGCGCAGTCTTGATTAGGAGTAGAGTATGATCATCAGTATGATCGCGGCGATGGCCCAGGATCGTGTCATTGGAAAAGACAACCAAATGCCGTGGCATCTGCCCGCCGACTTTGCGTGGTTCAAGCGCTGTACGATGGGCAAGCCTGTGGTGATGGGGCGCAAAACGTATCAGTCGATTGGTCGTCCTTTACCGGGACGAACCAATATTGTCATCAGTCGAGACAGCAGTTTGTCTATTGAAGGAGTGACGGTGGTGGCGTCGATTGAGCAGGCGCTTGCCGCAGCTGGAAATGTCGAAGAAGTGATGATCATCGGTGGCGGCTCCATCTATCAACACTGTCTGGCGCAAGCAGATAAGTTGTACCTGACCTTTATTGATGCCAAGGTAGAGGGCGATACCCAGTTCCCAGACTGGGGCGATGCGTATCAAGAAACCTACCGTGAAGCCTACGCTGCGGATGAGAAAAATCGCTACGATATGCAGTTTGTGGTGTTAGAAAAGTAGGGCAGCACTCTGGCGCGGACCCATTCCCGTTCGCGCTCTTTTTACCTAATATCGTTACTTAATAACGCTTGCACTCGCCCATCCTGTCCCTAAGCTCCATCACCCATCACCCATCACCCATCACCCATCACCCATCACCCATCACCCATCACCCCAAACCTCTACTATTTCTTCCCCGCTGCGACACTGTGGTAACGCTGCTTTTCCCAATGGAGCAGGGTCAGCTTTCCGCCCCACACGCAGCCGGTGTCTAAGCCAATCACTTCCTTGCTCTGGTAACCTTCTAAGGCCGCCCAATGACCAAACAGCACGGGCTTTTCCAGTGCGATGCGACTGGGCAGTTTAAACCAAGGCATCAATTCACCACCGCTCACTTGTTTGGGTGGCAGTTTGCAGGCCATGTCTAGTCGCCCATCGGCAAAACAAAATCGCATCCGCGTGAAGGCATTGATGGTGTAGCGATAGCGCTCTAATCCGCTTAGTGCGTTGTGCCATTTGTCTGGTTGGTTGGCATACATGTTTTCAATCAGCCAAGGCCATTCGTCACTTTTTAAAATCGCTTCCACTTCGGCGGCGCACGCTCTGGCTTGCTCGAGATCCCAGTCAGGTGAGATGCCCGCATGGCACATCACGAACTCGTCATGTTCTGCCAATAACGGCTGTTGTCTCAGCCAGTCAAGCAGCGCCTGTTTATCGGGCGCATCAAAAATCGGCGCCGTTTTGTCTTTGTCTTTTTTCTTATGGATACCCAGCGCAACAGCCAGAAGGTGTAAATCATGGTTACCGAGCACCACTTTGGCGCTCTCGCCGAGGCTTTGGACAAAGCGCAGGGTTTCCAGTGATTTGGGCCCGCGTGCGACCAAATCGCCGGCGAACCAGAGGGTATCTTTTTTGGGTTTGAATTTGATGTTACTGAGGAGTTGCTGCAATTCGTCAAAGCAGCCTTGAATGTCACCGACAATATAGGTAGCCAAACCGTTGTCCTAATTTAGTTAAGAATATTGGGCAGTGCGAGGCGAAAAGGCTCAATCTCGGCATGGAACTCACGACCTTGCTCATCGTGCATTATGTATTGGCCTTGCATCACACCGACCGGTGTTTCGAGTGCGGTACCACTGCTGTAGGTGTATTCATCACCGGCGGCGATAAATGGCTGCTGGCCGACGACGCCATCGCCTTCCACCGTCATCTGCTTGCCATTGGCATCGGTAATGAGCCAGCGTCGGCTGATCAATTGCACTGTTTGATTGCTGAGGTTTTTTATGGTGACCATGTAGGCGAAAATATAGCGCTTCGCGTGTGGTTGAGATTGCTCAGGGATATAGCGAGTATTGACCTGAACTTTGATGCAAGGGTCGACATCCATTTCACACCTCCAAAAAAGAAAAAGGGCGACAATGCGTGGCACTGTCCCCCTTATACTAGATGATTTTATTGATGTTTTGCATCCAGCCAGTTGGCGAGGGAGACAAATTGCTGCAAGGTGAGGTTCTCTGGTCGCATGCCTGGGTTAATACCTAGCGCTTCAAGCGATTCTGCATCAATCAGTGACTTGTAGCAGTTGCGCACGGTTTTACGGCGCTGGTTGAAGCCTTCACGGCAAACGCGATCAAGCCAATTCAAGCTGGTGGCTGGGTAAGGCAGCGTCTCGTAAGGCACCAAACGAACCACAGCTGAGTCGACTTTCGGTGGCGGAACAAACGCCGTCGGCGGCACTTCAAGGACCGGCACTACTTTGCAGTAGTATTGTGCCATCACCGTCAAGCGGCCGTATGCCTTAGTACCAGGGCCAGCAGCGAGGCGGTTCACCACTTCTTTTTGCAACATAAAGTGCATGTCTTGTACGTCTTTATGGTACTCAAAAAGGTGGAACATCAACGGCGTTGAGATGTTGTATGGCAGGTTGCCGAAGATGCGCAGCTTGTTGTTCGGCTTAACGAGTTGCGAGAAGTCGAAACGCATCGCATCGCCTTCATGAATGGTCAGCTTATCCGCCAGTTCAGGGTGATTGCGTAAGCGCTCTGCTAGATCGCGATCGAGCTCAATCACGGTGAATTTATCCACTTCACGACCGACTGGCTCAGTGATGGCGCCAAGGCCTGGGCCGATCTCAACCAAGTTCTGCCCAGGTAGTGGGTTGATGGCCGAGACGATACCGTCAATGATGTATGGGTCGTTTAAAAAGTTCTGACCAAAGCGTTTACGTGCTTTGTGTCCTAAGTGGACATCGTTTCTCATAATGATCTCAAGTTAACTGGGTTTCTTTTCCACTAGCTCAATGGCATGAGCTAGTGCAGTTCTAAAGCTTCCTGTGTCCGCATCGCCTGTTCCTGCAAGATCTAATGCGGTGCCGTGATCAACGGAGGTCCTAATAAAGGGCAATCCCAACGTAATGTTCACTGAGCGCCCAAATCCTTTGTATTTTAGTACAGGAAGTACCTGATCGTGGTACATCCCTAATACGGCGTCCGCCTCTTCAAGGTATTTTTCGTTGAAGATGGTGTCAGCGGGTAATGGCCCGATGAGGTCGATGCCATCGCGCTCGCGTAAGCGCTCTAATGTTGGCGTTATCGTCTCTATCTCTTCTCGGCCTAAGCAACCGTCTTCACCCGCATGTGGGTTTAAGCCACACACGTAAATTTTCGGTGATGGGATCGCAAATTTCTCGACCAAATCTTGGTGAAGAATATGGATGATGGCTTCCAAGCGTTCTGTGGTGACCGCTTTGGACACATACGCTAAAGGAATGTGTGTGGTGACCAGCGCGACGCGTAAGCCTTGTGTCGCCAACATCATGACCACCAGTGGCGTATTCGACTTTTCAGCGAAAAACTCAGTATGACCACTGAATGCCACACCGGCACGGTTGATGACCCCTTTGTGCACAGGGCCGGTGACAATAGCATCAAATTCACGATTCATACAGCCCAAAGCGGCTCTTTCGAGCGTTTTTAGTACGTAGTGACCGTTCGCTTCATTGAGTTCGCCCGCCATGCAGGGGGCATCCATCGCAATATGATCGACAATCAGCGTACCTTGACGTTGTGGACTCGGTTCGCTGCCTTGCTCATAATCCAGCAGCTCAACCTCAATACCGAGTTGCTTAGCGCGCTCGGCGAGCAAGGACTTGTCGGCGCACACCACTATCTGATGAGTCCAACTCTCTTTCGAGAGCGCCAGAACTAAGTCTGGGCCAATACCGGCAGGTTCACCGGCGGTGACTACGATACGTCTAATTGTCATCTTGCTCATCCTCAACCATTTCGACAAAGGCGCTGGCGCGGATCTCTTGAATCCATGTGCTGGCTTCTTCGTTAAATTTGCGGTTGAACAGGATGCGATACGCGCGGTTTTTCAGCGCAGAGTCCGTGCGGTCCACCTCGCGGCGATCGAGAACTTCGACAATGTGCCAACCATGAACGGTTTTAAACGGCGCACTGATCTCTCCAGCCGGTAAGGTGTCCACTTGGTGTTTGAACTCAGGGACATAGAGATCTGAGGTTTGATAGCCGAGTTCACCGTCACGTGCAGCTGAGCCTGGGTCTTGGCTGTATTGCTGCGCCATCTCACCAAAGGTCGCTTCGCCATTGTTGATGCGTTCAATGATGTCGTTCAGCTCTTTTTGCACCCCTTCATCACTCAGGATCACCGTTGGCTTAATCAGGATGTGACGCGCGTTTACCTCGGTCACCGCCACCGTTTCTAGCCCTTTTACATCGTCGATTTTGAGGATATGGAAACCGACACCACTGCGAAATGGACCAATGATGGTGCCTTTGTTTTGCAAGCTGATTTGGTCGGCGAAGATGGTCGGCATCTCTTCTTTACGCATCCAGCCCCAATCACCACCTTCCAGGGCTTTCGGACCTTTTGAATAGGTGTAGGCCATGGTACTGAAGTCTTCACCCTGATTGAGGCGTTCAACGAGCGCGGTCGCCTCTTTTTCTACCGCGGCTTTGTCTTCACCGTCGTCGACACGCAACTGAATATGGCTGATTTTGTACTGTACGGTAGCATTGGTCTCTTGCGCGAGAATATCCGCTAGGTTATCGACCTCAGCCGGCAGAATGTTGATGCGGCGACGGACCAGTGCATTGCGTGCTTCGCTCGCCGCGATTTCTTTGCGGATTTGTTCACGAAACTCAGGATAACTCAAACCTTCACTGACAATGGCGTTGCTCAGTTCTTCGATGGTCTGGTTGTTGTTTTCGGCAATCTCAGCGATGGCTTGATTTAGACGGTTGTCATCAATACGCACACCCAATCGCTCAGCTTCTTGCTGCTGAATGGTATCAACGATGAGTTTTTCCGTGACTTGTTCACGCAGCGTCGCTTCATCGGGTAATGCTTGGTTGTTTTTACGCGCGTTGGCTTTCAATGTTTTGAGCGATGCGTTGATGTCACTGTGTAAAATCACCCCGTCATTGACGATGACGGAAACGCCATCCAGCTCAACCGGCTGCGCGTGAGCGATGGCAACTTGGCTCGCGGCAACAAGCGCGAGTAGGGTGTGTTTCAATGGTTTCATTAACATCCTATCCATTATTAGGCCCCTGCCGCTGAGCAGCAGGAGAGAGATTTAGTTGTTCAAGAAGAATGGGCGACCGTAGCCAAGGGAGTTGCCTGCACTACCCACCCCTGCCATACCTGAGCCTGCTCCAATATTTGTGCCAAAGCCGATAATGCCAAAGTTAACACTAAAGTTATTTTCATAGACAGGGTCTGAATCTGGATAACTTGAGAAGCTAGGATCCCAGCTATCCAGCTGATTACTGTAGGTGAAGCCTATATACCAGCAATCGTCGGTATAATTAATTCTTGCCAGCCACTCTAATGCCTCGTTGGTCGTGACATCATGAAAGTACTGAGCACCTACACTCCAGTGGCGGGAGATATTATAGCTGGCCAAAATACCGGCTTGCGAAATACCTTCTTCCGTGATGCTGTCTAGGTCACCTAAGCTGTCGCCTAATGTTTGCTCAATATAGTCTCTCGTGACATATCGGTAATTACCTTGAAGGTAACCGCCATTGAATCGATACTCCAGTGTGCTGTTGGCGAGTTGTACCTCTTCCGCATCAATATCGTATTGGATACCACCATGATAAAACAAGAAATCATCATAGTTGAAATCCATTTCGACGGCCCATGCAGAGTAGTTGGATGTGCTATCAGTATCGCTATCAGTATCACTATCCGTGAGAGACTGATTTTTTATGCCATTCTTCAAGTAGAAGATTTGTCCAAAGGAGACGTTCAATCTTTCTTTAAATTGGTCGTCTAAGAAACGAGTCGATGCACCGTAGCTAATTTGGTTAGCATGAGCAATTTGATCAACACCACTGTATCGACGACTGCGAAATAAGCCGTAATAGTCGGTTTGCATCAAGGTTGTATCATATGTTGCGATGTCACTTTGGTCTTGATTCGGGACGTAGACATATTGAATTTGTGGCTCTAGTGTCTGTGTATAACTATCTAACACGACAGTATCTCGCTCTAGAATCAGACCTGCGTGAGTTCTAAATTCGGGTATTACACGAGACACGCTCTCTTCTAGTCCATAATAATCACTATCGGAGGAGGTAGTATCAACACCTTCGAGGTCTTGTTGATAGTAGGTACCTAGCAAGCGTGCTTCGGTTGTCCATGACCCCCAAGTCGTACCAATAGGAATTTTGAACCCAGGCTCGACGTGTACACGAGTGGCGCTGGGCTTTCCGTCAGCGTCAGTGTCAAAGCGGGATATATGACTGATTACATCAAAGTCTAAATAGCGCAGTACTTCTGGCGCATAATAGTTAAACTCCAGTTGAGGTAACAGTCGGTATGGAAGGCTGCTAGTACTTTCGGTTAATACCTGAAAGTCACGGGTGAGGATTGATGCGTCCCAAGAATCACTGCGGTACGTTGCTTGTGCTTCTTGAATCAGTTGTCCATCTTCTCTATTACCGATACTCGAGTCTACGTGGGAGAAGTAGTAGATATCACTGACTTTTGAGTAATCAACCTCAAACTTCCAATGTTGCTTGTAAATTCCATTGTGCTCCCATTGCACGCCCCAGCGATCACTATAGCCATCAGAGGTGTACTTCTTATCATCCGGCAAGTATTCCGATTTGATATTAGTGTTGCCCAGCGTCGACAGATAGCGGAATTCACTATTGAGTTGCGTCCCACGGTTTTGCATGTATTTGAGTGTGGTTTCGAGGTCGTAGTTGGGGGCTAAGTTCCAGTAAAACGGCACCTCCATTTCAAAACCATCGCTTGAACCGTATGAGACCGTCGGATACAAAAAGCCTGTCTTACGAGTGTCTCCAATAGGTACGGTCAAATAAGGCAAGTAGAATACGGGCACATTGACGATTTCGAAACGCGGATTGTAGAAGGTCGCTTCTTCTTCGTTTTGGTCAACATCAATACTAGAGGCACGCAGTCGCCATGATTTATCACCTTCCGGGCAAGAGGTAATCGTACCGTCTTCGATTTCGTACATTGCCTTACCCGTCTTGGCCACGTAGACCGCTTCACCGCGCCCTGGCTCACACAAGAATTGATACTGGGTGTTCTCCAATGTCACTTCTTCTGTGTTGAGGTTGTTGGTGGCTTTCTCTGATATACTTTTCAGCTCACCGTCGCTGAACATCACGTTCCCTTCCGCAACCACGATGTTTTCTTGCTGGTGGAGGGTTACGTTGTCGGCACGCATCTGCTTCTTGCCTTGAACGACCACAACGTTACCGCTGTAGGTGGCTTTATCGCCGTTGATCGCCTCTAAGCTGTCGGCTTCGACATTGATGGGATCTTGATTCGGGTTGTCAGACTCAGGTTCGTTGATTAAGCATTGATCAATAGAGGGCAGTTCCTGCACACTATCGTCTACGATTGCTTCAGATAAGGCCTGAGGGACATAGAGCGCAGCGCCGATCGATGCGGCCAGTAAGGTGCGGGGGAAAAATGACATCGAGTTTTACTATCCTGTTGAACTTGATATATCCGGTGAATAGGTAACCGAATCTAAGATAAAACGGTCTTTATAATAAAGTAAATTGTGGCGTACGGCACTATCAGACCGCGTTGAGAAGAAAAAATTCAGAGGTTGAGAGCATATAATGCACATTTTCGGCAAAATCCTTGGCACTTTTTTTGGTTTTCTGTTTGGAGGACCATTTGGTGCGTTATTCGGTCTTTTTCTAGGCCATCAGTTTGATAAAGCACGCCGTTTAAGACAGGCGGGTTTCAATAGCGGCTTTGGCGAAGGGCCAAGCCAAGCACAGCGCCAAGAAGAGTTTTTTAAAGCGGCGTTCTCTGTGATGGGTCACGTTGCGAAATCAAAAGGGCAGGTAACTCGCGAGGAGATTCAGCTTGCCTCAACGATGATGGAGCGCATGAACCTGCATGGTGAGCAGAAATTAGCAGCGCAAGAAGCCTTCAGAGAAGGGAAAAGCGCAGATTTCCCATTGGAGAGAGTCTTAGAGCGTGTCAGCATCTCAACCGGAGGCCGTTTTGATTTGCTGCAGTTTTTCCTCGAGTTACAAATATCAGCAGCGTTTGCGGATGGCGAAATTCACCCGGCAGAGCGCAATGTGCTGCACAAGATAGCACAAGGTTTGGGGTTTTCATCAGAACAGCTTGAGCAACGCCTTCGTATGCAAGAAGCGGCATTTCGTTTTCAACGTGGCGGTTTTGGTGGCAGCAACGGTGGGCACTCCCATCAATCTGGCGGGCAGAGGCAGCAAGCGAGTACCGCAGATCAACTGAGCGACGCCTACAAATTACTGGGTATTGATAGCAGCGCTGATGCCAAAGCGATCAAGCGTGCCTATCGTAAACTGATGAATGAGCATCATCCAGATAAGTTGATGGCGAAGGGCCTCCCCCCTGAAATGATGAATGTCGCGAAAGAAAAAGCGCAGGAAATTCAAAACGCTTACGACTTGATTAAGAAAAGCAAAGGCTTTTAATGAAATTACGTGCCCGACGCTGGCCGGGCACATATCCTTATCAATCTTTGACCAGTTGCGTCACCGTATCTGCAACGTTCTGCGCCCCTTGTCGAATCTCGTCAATCAGGGCTTGTGTCTCCTGCAACTGCTGGTTGCATTCGACGACTCTCGCTTGAATCTGCGCCATGGTTTCCTCAGATTCTGAAGTCAACTCACTGTTGCGCTTAACAATATTCCCTATCTCATCGGTAGCTTTCGTTGTATTCGCTGCGAGGTTTCGCACCTCGTCAGCCACAACTGCAAACCCGCGGCCAAACTCCCCTGCTCGTGCGGCCTCTATGGCGGCATTCAGTGCGAGTAAGTTGGTTTGATCGGCAATGTTGGAGATGGTGGTGACAATGTGGGTAATTTGTTGCGATTGCTCCGTCAGTTTCCCCATTAGAGTGGAAGCGGTACTGACAGATACGTCAATTTGATTGGCGACATCGGTCGCGGTACCCAGCGTTCGAGCGCCATCATTGGCAATATCTAAAGTGTGAAGCGAGGTCTGCTGAGCCACTTTAGAGGCATCTCGTATAGCCTGCTGATGAAGAATTCGGTCAGTGATATCACTGGCAAATTTCACCACACGCACCACCTTGCCATGACGATCAAAAACAGGGTTGTAGGTCGCTTCTAACCACAGTATCTCACCGTGTTTGTTACGTCTTTCAAAGAGCCCGCCTTTGAACTCGCCTTTGGCTAGTGAGGGCCAAAAATTTGGATTGTTGTGGATGAACTCTTCGCTACAAAAAATGTGGTGATGCTGACCTCTAATCTCAGAAAGCTTATAGCCAACACAGGCGCAGAAGTTATCGTTGGCATTGATGATTTCCCCTTTGGGGGTAAATTCAATATAGGCCATGGATTTTTTAAGCGATTCAAAAATGGCTTCTTGATTGTCTAGGCGGTGCTTTTTCTCCGTGACATCACTAGCGACTTTGATCACTTTGACTACTTTATTGTTGTCATCTTTCACGGGAACGTAGGTCGCCTCAATCCAAATTTCTTCGCCCCCCTTACGAAGACGCCTGAAGGTGCCTGTCTGAGGCTTTCCATCGGCTAGATCGCGCCAAAATTGTTGATAGTCGGAAGAAGAGGTCAGGATCGAATCACAAAAAAGGCGATGATGTTTACCCTGAACATCACTCAACTGGTAGCCGAGTGCGTCAAGAAACAAGTTATTTGCGGTGATGACATGACCGTCAGGTTGAAACTCAATGTAGGCAACGCTGGATTTGATGGCGTTGAATACTTGCGCAGAGGAACGCATTGCATTGAGTTCAAGATCAGTGTGAGCAGAGTCTTTACGGCTGCGAAAAAATAGCATAAATGGCCTCATTGGCACCAACAGGGTGCGTTAGGTCGATGAAATATAAATAGGTTTGCTACTTTCTAATGAGTGCTTAATATCAACCTAGCCGAAAAAGCTGACGCGTACTTATACTAACTTAGTTTATATGTGGCACAGATTCAAAAAATGTCTCGTTTTTAAGAGTTTGAAAAATTAGCGTTTACTAATGTTTGAATCGAACGATACGAGAGAGCTGTAGTATGATTAGAGAGGACACGACAATTAAGTATGGGATCTAAAAAGGCGAGTTAACCTTTGGTTACTCGCCTTCTGGAATTTGGTGGCCCCTCCCAGACTTGAACTGGGGACCAATCGATTATGAGTCGACTGCTCTAACCACTGAGCTAAGGGGCCGTAGGGCATCGATTATAGGGGAAGCCCCTGAAGCTGTCTAGCCGCAAGCATGGCTAAATGCGCTTAGTTTTTATTCACTTAAGTCTGCTAATAATAAAAAAGGTGAGCGCTTGCTCACCTTTTCATCAATCATGCGTCTTAGCGTGAATTACTCATCCAAGAAGCTGCGCAGAGTTTCTGAGCGGCTAGGGTGGCGCAATTTACGTAGCGCTTTCGCTTCGATCTGACGAATACGCTCACGCGTTACATCGAACTGCTTACCGACTTCTTCCAGAGTGTGGTCTGTATTCATGTCGATACCAAAGCGCATACGCAGTACTTTTGCTTCACGAGGTGTGAGGCCGGCCAGTACGTCTTTGGTGGCCACTTTCAAGCTGGTGGCAGTGGCAGAATCGAGAGGCAACTCAAGCGTGGTGTCCTCGATAAAATCACCTAGATGCGAATCTTCATCATCACCGATCGGAGTTTCCATTGAGATTGGCTCTTTGGCGATCTTCAGCACTTTACGGATCTTGTCTTCTGGCATCTGCATGCGCTCAGCCAGCTCTTCCGGTAGGGGTTCACGACCCATCTCTTGCAACATTTGACGAGAGATACGGTTGAGCTTGTTGATCGTTTCGATCATGTGTACCGGAATACGGATAGTACGTGCTTGGTCTGCAATCGAGCGAGTGATCGCCTGACGAATCCACCACGTTGCGTAGGTCGAGAATTTGTAACCACGACGGTATTCAAATTTGTCGACCGCTTTCATCAAGCCGATGTTACCTTCTTGGATAAGATCCAAGAACTGTAGACCACGGTTGGTGTATTTCTTCGCAATCGAGATAACCAGACGTAAGTTCGCTTCCACCATCTCTTTCTTCGCACGGCGAGCTTTCGCTTCACCGATCGACATACGGCGGCTGATCTCTTTGATGTTTTGCACCGTCAAAGAGGTCTCTTCTTCGATCGCTTTTAGTTTCATGATCGAGCGGCGGATGTCGTCTTCGCTGCGACGAACTTTCTCTGCGTACGGCTTGTCAGAAGCAAGGATCTCATCAAGCCAAGCGTCGCTAGATTCATTGCCGGTAAAGAGCGTAATGAACGATTTTTTCGGCATCTTTCCGTATTCAACGGCCGCTTTCATGATCAGACGCTCTTGAGTACGAACGCGCTCCATCGAGGTGCGAAGTTCATCGACCAAGTAGTCAAACTGCTTCGGCGTCAGACGGAACTCTTTGAATACGTCGAGAACGAGTTCATGAGCGATTTGCGCTTTTGGACTCTCTTTGCCGTACTCGTTACAGGCGAGCTGGAAGTTCTGGAAGGTATTACGTAGCGACGTGAACTTCTCTAGTGCAAGTTCAGGGTCGATGCCAGTATCTTCTTCAGACTCATCGTCATCTGAATCGTCTTCATCGTCATCGACATCTTCTTCGTCTTCATCTTTCAGATCAGACTCTGCGAGCTCAGAACCGATGTGCGTCGCCGTCGGTGCTGTGGTCTCTTCTGCATCTGGATCAACAAAGCCAGTAATGAGATCGGTAAGACGAAGCTCTTCCGCTTGTACTTTGTCGAACTGCTCAAGAATGTATGGGATAGTGCCTGGGTATTCGGCGACAGCGTGTTGAACTTGGTTAATACCGTCTTCAATACGCTTAGCGATGTCGATTTCGCCCTCTCGAGTCAGAAGTTCAACCGTACCCATTTCACGCATGTACATGCGAACTGGGTCAGTTGTGCGGCCAATTTCGTTCTCTACGCTAGAAAGCGCCGCTGCCGCAGCTTCTGCTGCGTCTTCATCGGTAATGGTGTCATCATCGTTCAGTGCAAGATCATCGGCATCGGGCGCCGTTTCGACGACTCGAATGCCCATGTCGTTGATCATCTGAATGATATCTTCAACCTGCTCGGAATCGACGATTTCTGCTGGCAGGTGGTCGTTTACTTCTGCGTAGGTCAGATAGCCTTGTTCCTTGCCTTTAATGACAAGTTGTTTCAGCTGTGACTGCGGATTTTGATCCATAGACGGTATCCAACTTAGTATCTGGTGAAGGAATTAGTATGCGAGTTGCAAACCACACATAATAACAAATTAATTGATTGCTGACTAATTAAACAGGGTTACGCTTTCAAATCTAGCATCAACGCTAGCAGCTCCCTTCTTTCTTCGGCTGATAAACCGACACTTCTTTCTTTGGCCTGCAGGTTTTCAATTTGTTTTTCGACGCACTGGGCCAGTATTCTGTCCAATGAATCTAAAAATATATCTTGCTCGTTATCTTCATCGAGCGGGATTTCCCAGCTCGCTAAACGAGACAGTAGCGCTTCATGGCTCGTATTTCGCCAGGTCTCTAACAACTGGCCTGTGTTGATATTGGGGTGCTGATGACAATATTCAAGCACCTGGGCAAATAAACTTAAACCGGGTACGGGTAACTCTCTAACGCTCGATAAATCCGGTACCATTTGAGCATAGCTCGGATTTTGGATAAGCAAAGCGATCACCTCACGCATGGGGGTGCGTTTGATCTCTTTGTGTGGCTGAGGTCGAGTTTCGCTTTGCTTTTTGCGCGGCTGTCTAAGTTGATTATCAAATCCGGTTCGCTCATCGAGCAATTTTTCTAGCAGTTCTTGAAAATACGGGTCTGGAATCTTATCGATCAGGCTGCTAGCGTGTGCGCGCAGTGCCGACTTGCCCTCGTTCGAACCTAAATTGAGGTTGTGAATCTCAATCAAATTATCAAATAAGTAACTGGAGAGCGGCGTGGCCTGCTCCATTTGTTGCTCAAACGCTTCTTTACCGTATTTACGTACGTAACTGTCTGGATCCTCTCCGTCCGGCAGGAAGAGAAACTTCAGTGTGTTGCCTGTTTTTAGGTACTGAAGGGCATTCTCTAGAGCGCGCCATGCGGCTTCTTTACCTGCTCGGTCACCGTCATAACAACAGACCACGGTATGGGTTTGTCGAAACAAAAGCTGGATATGATCACCGGTCGTTGAGGTGCCCAGTGACGCTACGGAATAATCAATACCATATTGCGCGAGAGCAACCACGTCCATATAGCCTTCAACCACGAGGATTTGCTTCGGCTCTCGATACGCCTGCATGACTTCATACAAGCCATAGAGCTCTTTACCTTTGTGGAAAATCGGCGTCTCTGGCGAGTTGAGGTACTTGGGCGTGCCTTCGTCAATAATTCGGCCACCAAAGCCAATCACCCGCCCGCGTCGGTCACGAATCGGGAACATAATACGCCCGCGAAAACGGTCGTAGCGGTTGCCTTTGTCGTTCTCAATCAACATGCCGCCACTGACAAGCATGTCTTGGGTCGCTTTATGCTGACCAAAGTTCTTGCGCACTAAATCCCATTCGTCGGCGACATAGCCAATGCCAAATTTCTGTACGATTTCGCCAGAGAGGCCGCGCTGCTTAAGGTATTCAATCGCAGGCTTGCTACTAGAGAGCTTAAGCTGGTCACGATAAAACTGCGCGATGGTGCCCATCAAATCGTAGAGGTTACGCTTTTGTTCGCTATTGGCTTGCGGTTGATTGCTTCGGTTGAAACGACCATCTTGGCGCTGCTCTCTAGGGACATCTAAACCTAGGAATGAGGCAAGCTCTTCAATGGCTTCGACAAATTCGAGGCGCTCATACTCCATCATAAAGTCGATGGCGTTGCCATGCACACCACAGCCAAAACAGTGGTAAAACTGCTTCTCTTGCGACACGCTGAATGACGGGGTCTTTTCGTTATGGAAAGGGCAGCACGCGCTGTAGTTTTTGCCTTTTTTCTTAAGTTTTACTCGTGCGTCTATGATGTCGACGATATCCAGTCGAGCAAGCAGATCATCAATAAAACTACGAGGAATGTGTCCTGCCATAAAACCTTAGAAAAATGCACTAACTAAACAATTGGGGGATAGATACAAACAAGCCGCGCATTCCGAAGGATAGCACGGCTTGTTGTAATAGGCTTGGGTGTGTTAAGCCAGTTTAGCGCGAACTAAACCGCTCACTTTACCCATGTCTGCACGCCCTTGAATCTGTGGTTTTAGAACGCCCATTACTTTACCCATGTCTTGCATGCCCGCTGCGCCTGATTCAGTGACTGCATTGTCAATCAATGCGGCAACTTCATCGTCGGTCAGTGGTTGAGGCATAAAATCCTCAAGTACCGTAATTTCAGCTTTTTCTGCATCCGCAAGGTCTTGGCGACCCGCTGATTCATATTGAGCGACAGAATCGCGACGCTGTTTAACCATTTTCGTCAACACAGCAAGAATGTCGTCGTCGTTCAGAGTGATCTGTTCGTCGACTTCACGTTGCTTAATTGCTGACAAAGCTAAACGGATAGTGCCAAGGCGCAATTTGTCCTTGGCTTTCATCGCTAATTTTTGCTCTTCTTTGAGTTGGTCAATCAGAGCCATAACTAGAATCCTTTAGGACTTAGCTATTAGTACAGGCGAACGCGACGAGCGTTTTCGCGAGCTAGCTTCTTAGCGTGACGCTTTTGAGCTGCTGCTTTAGCGCGTTTGCGAACTGTAGTTGGTTTTTCGTAGTGCTCACGACGACGCACTTCAGAAAGGATACCTGCTTTTTCGCAAGAGCGTTTGAAACGACGTAGTGCAACGTCGAACGGTTCGTTTTCACGTACTTTAACTACTGGCATATGCCTTTCACCTCAGGGGTTAATTCGTTAATGCTGACTTCACAGTACCTGCTCAGTTGCAAGGCCTACAATCAGCTTGATCAAAAATGGTGCGGAATTTTAATCCGATCACATTAGCTTTGTAAAGCCTTTTATTGTTTATACACTGTACAAAATTTGTTTGCAGCGCGAAGGCAAGGTAAGATTGCGCCAATTTTGAAATTGAGACAGAGGCATCCAGGGTAAACCATGCGCATTATTGGTATAGAAACCTCGTGTGATGAGACAGGCATAGCCATTTACGATGATGAGAAAGGACTGCTTTCCCATCAACTCTACAGCCAAGTTAAGCTTCATGCTGACTACGGCGGTGTTGTGCCTGAGTTGGCCTCTCGCGATCACGTAAAAAAGACCATTCCGTTAATTAAAGCGGCGATGAAAGAAGCGGGCGTCACGCCAAAAGAGATTGATGGCATTGCTTACACCGCAGGCCCAGGACTTGTGGGTGCGCTGCTGGTAGGGGCGACTATTGGTCGCAGTCTCGCGTACGCTTGGGGTGTGCCGGCCGTGCCCGTGCATCATATGGAAGGGCACTTGCTCGCGCCGATGCTGGAAGAGAACCCGCCGCCGTTTCCGTTTGTTGCGGTGTTGGTCTCAGGTGGCCACTCGATGATGGTCGAAGTCAAAGGGATTGGCGAGTACAAAATCTTAGGTGAGTCGATTGATGACGCCGCGGGTGAAGCCTTTGATAAAACCGCAAAGCTGATGGGGCTAGATTACCCAGGTGGTCCGCTGTTGTCGAAGCTGGCCGAGAAAGGTACGCCGGGGCGATTTAAGTTTCCGCGCCCTATGACGGATCGTCCGGGCCTGGATATGAGCTTCTCTGGCTTGAAAACATTCACGGCCAATACGATTGCCGCCAATGGCGATGATGAACAAACCCGAGCGGATATTGCCCTAGCGTTTGAAGAGGCCGTGTGTGCGACGTTAACCATCAAATGTAAGCGAGCGTTGGAACAAACTGGCTTTAAGCGCATCGTTATTGCCGGTGGCGTGAGTGCTAATAAGCGTTTGCGGGCTGATTTGGCGGCGCTGGCGAAAAAAATTGGTGGGGAAGTCTATTATCCACGCACGGAATTTTGTACCGATAATGGTGCGATGATCGCGTTTGCGGGTATGCAGCGTCTTAAAAACGGTGAGGTAGCGGATTTGGCGGTTCAAGCGACGCCGCGATGGCCTATCGATACTCTGCAACCACTGCGCGGCGCAGAGTAATCACTGGATTCTTCGTTCCGTTTAATGGAATACATCGAGTTAGAGGCTTCTTGGTGGAAGCCTTTTTTATGCCTGCTTCTTTTCACCCACTTTGGGCTCGGTGCCCGCAAACAGGCGTTTAATGTTTTGATGATGACGCAAGACAATCAGACAACACAGCATGGCGACTGGCAAGGTGTACTGCGGCTTGACCATCCAAGTATAAAACGGCGCCAGCAGCACGGTGACAATCGCCGCCAACGAAGAGTAGCGAAAGATCAGAGCAACGCTGAGCCAAGTGGCGATGATCATGCTTGTTAAATCCAAACCGATAGGGGCTATCGCACCCAATGCGGTGGCCACGCCTTTCCCACCTTTAAAGTGAAAGAAGATGGGGTACATGTGACCCAAGCAGGCAGCAATTGCAACAACACCAAGAATGATTGGATCAATGTGCAAAAAGTATCCACCCCACACTGGAATAGTGCCCTTGAGCATGTCGCACAGTAACACCGCGATAGCGGCTTTTTTGCCCCCAATACGCAACACATTAGTGGCGCCGGGGTTGTGTGAGCCTTGCTTTCTGGGGTCGGGGAGTTTGAGGAGACGACAAATCAGCACCGCACTTGAGATTGAGCCTAATAAATAGGCGCAAATGATCAAGATGAGGGCAAGTGGTGTCATTCGAATTAACTCATAGTCAGCAAGGGTGAGGTAAACCAGTCATTGATATTCTGTTGCGTTTAACTGGTATCATATCGCGGCTTCGCGACTTAAACTACTGACACTGAGCGCCAGAGCAGTAAAATAGTACGACTTTTTATGAGAAATGGGTATCCGACCTCTCCTCGGATCAAACAGGACAGCAATGACCATGGATAAAGTATTTATTGAGCAGTTAGAAGTCATCACCACCATTGGCGTGTACGACTGGGAACAACAAATCAAACAAAAATTGGTGTTGGACATTGAAATGGCGCACGACAACCGCCCCGCAGGTAAAAGCGATGATGTGGTGGACGCCTTAGATTACGCCAAGGTGAGTGAAGCGGTGTTGAACCACATTGAGCAAGGCCGTTTTTTGTTGGTTGAGCGTGTGGCGGAAGAGGTCGCGGAGTTAGTCATGACCACCTTTAATGTACCCTGGATTCGCATTCGACTAGCCAAGCCGGGCGCGGTGGCACAGGCCAAAGCTGTGGGTGTGGTGATTGAGCGAGGCGAGGCATGATCACCGCATACATTGGCGTCGGTTCCAATGTGGAGAGAAAAAAGCACATCAAGGCGGCGATTGATGAGTTGCGCCATTTAGGCCAAGGATTAAGGCTGTCGACCATTTACGAGTGCCCGTCGGTCGGATTTGACGGAGACCGTTTCTATAATTTGGTCGTTGAGTTGCAAACGACTGAAAATCTGACAGAATTTTCACGCTCTCTGCGCGATATTGAGCTTAAATGGGGCCGCTGTGAACACGCAGAAAAATTTCAGCCTCGCACTATCGATCTGGACATTCTGCTGTTTGGTGATGAAGTCTCTGCGCTATCGCCCCAGATTCCGCGCAAAGACATTTATCACTACGCGTTTGTTCTCAAACCATTGGCGGAGCTTTGCCCCGATAGGGTCATTCCCGGTGATGGCCGACAAGTGCAAGAACTCCAGCAACAACTGAATTTAACCACGCCATTGACCGCCGTTCCGCTGTGGTTCGATGACACCACCCAATGAGATACCCATGAGTTATTTTGAAGCCTTTATTTTGGCCTTGATCCAAGGTCTGACCGAGTTTTTGCCCATCTCCAGCTCTGCGCACTTAATTTTGCCTTCTGCTATTTTAGGCTGGGATGACCAAGGCTTAGCGTTTGATGTCGCGGTACACGTGGGAACCTTGGCGGCGGTCATTATCTATTTCCGCCAAGAAGTGGTGACACTGCTCTCGTCCTTTTTTGCGTCCATTTTTAGAGCAGAGCGCAGCAAAGAAGCCAAATTGGCGTGGATGATTCTATTAGCCACGATACCGGCTTGTATTTTCGGGCTACTGATGAAAGACATTATTGAGATCTACTTGCGCAGTGCCTGGGTGATTGCCACCACCACCATAGTGTTTGGTTTGTTGCTCTGGTGGGTGGATAAAACCGCCACGCTGGCCGATGATGAATACCAAGCGGGTTGGAAAAAGGCGCTCTTTATTGGTCTTGCGCAAGCGATGGCGATGATTCCGGGTACCTCACGTTCTGGCGCAACGATGACGGCAGCGCTCTATCTAGGCTTTACTCGCGAAGCCGCGGCGCGTTTTTCGTTTTTGATGTCTATCCCTATCATTCTTCTTGCTGGCGGTTACTTAGGTCTTAAGTTGGTGATCAGCGGTGAGCCAATCCACACTGGTTTCCTATTAACGGGCATTGTCACGTCATTTGTCAGCGCTTACCTCTGTATTCACTTCTTCTTGAAGCTGATTTCAAAAATGGGTATGACGCCATTTGTGATTTACCGTTTGCTTTTGGGTGTCGGTTTGTTTGCTTTTCTGCTGACTCGCTAATCCCACTCTTCTCAGACCACATAGACAATCCGTACCTCGCTTGAGAGGCAACATTGTGATATATATGTGGTCTTTCTTTATCTCTCATCTTTGATTGACAGTATGCGTGTTTTTGCTCTGACTCTATTGCTGATTTTAGGCTGGCTACAATATGAGTTGTGGCTGGGTAAGAATGGCGTGGCCGATTACCAAGCGGTCAGTGCAGAAATCGACGTTCAACATCAAGTCAATGCGAGCCTCCAATCTCGCAACAATGAAATGTTCGCCGAAATTGACGACTTACGCCAAGGGCTCGATGCCATCGAAGAGCGTGCTCGGCATGAGCTGGGCATGGTGAAAGAAGGGGAAACCTTCTATCGCATCATTGGAGAGGACAACTAAATGTCAGACAGCCATTTTTCTGGCAAAATTACTGCGATTGTCCCCGCGGCAGGCATAGGCAAACGCATGCAAGCGGATCGCCCCAAGCAGTATCTAGAGATCTTGGGTAAAACCGTTCTTGAACACACCCTCTCGCGTCTACTTTCTCACCCAGATATTGAACATGTTGTCGTCGCGATTAGCGATGGCGACCCTTACTTTGAACAGCTACCCATTGCGACTCACCCCAAGGTGATTCGTGTCAGTGGTGGTAGTGAGCGCGCTGATTCTGTGCTGCGTGGGCTCGAGTATGTTTCTCAGCATCAGATGTCACCTTGGGTGTTAGTGCATGATGCGGCCAGACCTTGTGTGAAATTAGCGGATATTTCTCATCTGATTGAGCGCTGCTTAGCTGAGCAAATCGGAGGCATTCTTGCCATGCCGGTACGAGATACCATGAAACGAGCAGCTCATCACAACGCAGTCAGCAATACGGTGGATCACACCGTCGATAGAGAGGGGCTGTGGCATGCCCTGACACCGCAGATGTACCCGACTCACACCTTGACCCAAGCGCTGAGCAAGGCGTTGCAATCTCAGGCTGTCATTACGGACGAAGCGTCCGCGATTGAGTGGAGTGGCGGAGCATCACTGCTAGTACCTGGAAGCGGCGACAATATTAAAATCACCCAACCAGAGGATCTGGCTCTGGCAGAGTTTTATTTGCAGAGGGAACAGGCCCTTTGCCTCGAATGAATGAAAGGATATAACACGATGATTCGAATCGGTCACGGTTTTGACGTGCACAAATTTGGCGGAGAAGGCCCAGTCATCATTGGCGGTGTTGCCATTCCTTACGAGCAAGGTTTGATTGCTCACTCCGATGGCGATGTGGCGCTGCACGCACTGTGCGATGCACTGTTGGGCGCGATTGCTGCCGGTGATATTGGTCGCCATTTCCCTGATACCGATGATGAGTGGAAAGGCGCGGACAGTCGTTTTCTTTTGCGTGATGTGTACCAAAGAGTACAAGCGCAGGGGTATGTGCTGGGTAATGCTGACATCACCATCATTGCCCAAGCACCGAAAATGGCGCCATACATCGAATCGATGTGCCAAACCATCGCACAAGATTTGGACACCGACGTCACCAACATTAATGTCAAAGCGACCACCACAGAGCGTCTCGGCTTTACTGGGCGCAAAGAAGGCATTGCCAGCGAAGCAGTTGTGCTGCTGGTCAAAGCGTAATTTCTAGCTATTTTTCAACAGCGGACGGTCACAAGCCCGGCCTCTGTCTAAACGGAACTCTATTCATGTCTGATTTACTTTCTTCGTTGGCGTACCTCAATGGTCAGCCTGTCGCCACCGGCTTACTCAAAGCGCAACCCGAGCACTTTCAAGTACGCGAAAACTTAGGGTTCTCATTTAGTGGTGCGGGTGAGCACCTAATGGTGCGTATTCGCAAAACCGGCGAGAACACCAGCTTTGTCGCCAATGAACTGGCCAAAGCGTGCGGGGTGAAATCGAAAGACGTCAGTTGGGCAGGGCTTAAGGATCGTCATGCAGTCACAGAGCAGTGGCTGAGTGTGCATCTACCTAAAGGCGAGACGCCAGACTTTAGCGCCTTTCTGGCGGCGTACCCGAGTATCGAAATTCTCGCCACAGACCGACACCATAAAAAGCTGCGTCCCGGCGACTTAATCGGTAATGACTTTCGCTTAACGTTAACCCAAGTCTCCGACATGCCATCGGTGCTGTCTCGATTGGAGAAGGTGCAAGCGAAAGGGGTTCCCAACTACTTTGGCAGTCAGCGTTTTGGTTACGATGGCAATAACCTCACTGAAGCCAGACGTTGGGGAAGAGACAATGTCCGTACTCGTAACCAAAACAAACGCAGTCTCTACCTCTCTGCCGCTCGTTCTTGGGTGTTTAACACCATCGTCTCCGCGCGGATTGAACAAGCGCTATTGAACACCTGTATTGCGGGCGATATTGTCTATCAAGGCAATGAAACGCGCCTTGTCACGCCTGAAGAGTGCGAGGCGTTCAATGCGCAGTTGCAGCGTGGTGAGGTGGCATTAACCGCTGCGCTCGCGGGTGACAATGCCTTACCCACTCAGCACGAGGCGCTCGCACTTGAACAACCGCTGCTTGATAATGAGCCAGATCTCATGGCGTTGATTCGTGGTAATCGCATGCGTCACGATCGCCGAGAGGTGTTATTGAAGCCTGAGAATCTGACTTGGTCCGTCGATGGTGATAGCTTAACGCTCGACTTCTCATTGGATGCAGGCAGCTTTGCGACTGCTATTTTGCGAGAGCTGCTCATTGCGACGGAAAAAGAACGCCATTACGCTAATGACAGCCAGGACAATGACAGTCAGTAGCCGGTAGGGCCATGTGCCCTCTTTCAACAGGAAGTGACAGGACTTATGACAGCCAACACACTGAGAGTATTGATCAGTAACGATGATGGCGTGCATGCGAAGGGCATACACGCGCTCGCGCAGGCACTGAGTGAGATCGCCGAAGTGACGATCGTCGCGCCAGATAGAAACCGCTCAGGCGCATCCAACTCGTTAACCCTAGAGCAGCCTTTGAGGGTGACTCGCATAGCCGAGCGTACTTATTCGGTACAAGGAACGCCGACCGATTGTGTGCACTTTGCGCTTAATGAGCTGATGAAAGACGATCTTCCGGATCTGGTGCTAGCGGGCATTAACCATGGTGCAAACCTTGGGGATGATGTGCTCTACTCTGGCACGGTCGCGGCAGCGATGGAAGGGCACTTTCTCGGTGTTCAGGCGATCGCCTTTTCACTGGTGGGGCAGCGCCATTTTGACACGGCGGCGCACATTGCCAAACAGCTGGTGTTGCAGCACGGACGACGCCCTATCCCCACTAACCGATTGTTAAACGTCAATATTCCCGACGTTGAGCTCTCCGCGCTAAAAGGCTCGAAAGTGACCCGTTTAGGTGCGCGCCATCACGCGGAAGCAATGATAAAACAGCAAGATCCTCGTGGTCATGATATTTATTGGTTAGGCCCTCCAGGAAAAGAGCAGGATGCGGGTGAAGGAACCGACTTTTACGCCATCGAACATGGCTTTGTCTCCATTACACCGCTGCAAGTAGATTTGACCGCTCATGAATCGCTGATGAGCATGGATAATTGGTTAAAGGACAAGTAATAATGGTAAACCCACATGCCGACAGATTAATCGACTTTCTTGTCGCGAGTGGCATTCAAGATCAACGCGTATTAGATGCCATCTATCGATTACCTCGTGAGCAGTTTGTGTCACAGGCGATGATGCATCAAGCATACGATAATAATGCGCTGCCGATTGGCGCTGGGCAGACCATCTCTCAGCCCTATATCGTGGCGAAAATGACCGAACTGTTGGCTCTGAATCAAGACAGCAAAGTGCTGGAAGTTGGCACTGGGTCTGGTTACCAAACCGCCGTACTGGCTCAACTGGTCGATCACGTCTTCTCCATTGAGCGGATTAAGGCGTTGCAATGGGAAGCCAAACGCCGTTTAAAGCAGCTCGACATTTACAACATCTCCACCAAGCACGGTGATGGTTGGCAAGGTTGGCCAGCGAAGGGTCCATTTGATGCCATTATTGTCACCGCGGCAGCGGAGTCTGTACCGCAGGCGCTGCTCTCGCAACTCAGTGAGGGTGGCATAATGGTGATACCTGTCGGTGTCGAGCAGCAGCAACTGTACAAAATCACCCGACAGGGTGAGGCGTTCTCGACAGAGCCCATAGAAATGGTGCGTTTTGTTCCTTTAGTCGCAGGTGAATTGGCGTAGGCATGAGCTTGAGAAGGTGTGTGTGGCTGATACTGGTATTCAGTGCGCTGTATGGCTGCGCTGCACACTCGCCTGCTCCTGTGTCTGGGTTAAACAAAGATTATGGGTCTGTCACTCGTGGCAGTTATCGCGGCAGCTATTACGAAGTAGAAAAAGGCGATACGCTATACTTTATAGCCTACGTCACAGATAAAGATGTAAACGATATTATTCGTTACAACGGCTTGACTGAGCCCTACACCATTTACCCCGGACAAAAACTCAACTTATGGCGTAGTGCCTATAAAGCGCCCGCCTTTGGTGGGACGGGCGCTGGTGCGGTATCTGCGCCTGTCGCTGTGGTTGCCGCTACCCCATCCACTCCGGATTCAAGTAAAAACTCTAATCAATCAGTTGCATCGCAAAACAGCAGCAGTCAGAAAAACGTCACCCAAACGCCACCTAAAAAGAGTATTGATCAATCAAAATCAAAGGAGTATGTTGAACCTAAGAAGCAACAAAGTGTTAACAAAAATGCCAACACTGCCTCTAGCAGCAAAGCGAGTAACACGGCTTCTAATCAAAAGGTTTCCAAATGGTTATGGCCAACAAAAGGGAGGGTAATCAAAAACTTTTCTGCTGGCGATCAGGGAAATAAAGGCATTGATATCGCAGGACAGCGTGGTCAATCCATCGTATCGACAGCAAGTGGCACTGTCGTCTATTCAGGCAACGCACTGCGCGGCTACGGTAATCTGGTGATTATCAAACATAACGATAACTATCTAAGTGCGTACGCACACAACGACAAGTTGCTAGTACATGAAGGACAAAGTGTTAAGGCTGGTCAAAAGATAGCAACAATGGGCAGCTCCGGAACGAACAGCGTTCGTTTGCATTTTGAAATTCGCTATCAAGGTAAGTCGGTCGATCCGAAACGATACTTACCTTAAATTTACTTTACTGACTGGGTAAATTAGCGACATTAGAGGTAGTAATGTCTTGCTAGCTCGCCAAGGGGAGGCGCCATGAGTATCAGCAATACAGCAACGAAAGTCGAAGAGTTTGATATTGAGCAGGAAGCACAACTAGACACGCTTCAAGACAGTAATGAACTCACCTCATCCAAATCTGAGAGTGTCAAAGAGGAGTTTGACGCTTCATCGAAAAGCCTAGATGCCACACAGCTTTACCTTGGCGAAATCGGCTTCTCACCCCTATTAACCGCAGAGGAAGAAGTCCTCTACGCAAGACGTGCATTACGCGGCGATGAAGCAGCGCGTAAACGTATGATCGAAAGTAACTTGCGTTTGGTGGTGAAAATCTCCCGTCGTTATAGCAACCGTGGCCTTGCTCTCTTGGATCTTATTGAAGAAGGGAACTTGGGATTGATTCGCGCGGTAGAAAAATTCGACCCAGAACGCGGATTCCGTTTCTCGACCTACGCAACGTGGTGGATTCGTCAAACCATTGAACGCGCATTGATGAACCAAACTCGTACCATCCGTCTACCTATTCATGTGGTGAAAGAGCTCAACATCTATCTGCGTACTGCGCGCGAGTTGTCGCAAAAACTCGACCATGAGCCGACCGCCGAAGAGATTGCTCAGCAACTGGATAAGCCGGTTGATGACGTAAGTAAAATGCTGCGTCTGAATGAGCGCATTAGTTCTGTGGATACGCCAATTGGCGGCGACGGTGAGAAAGCGTTGCTGGACATCATCCCAGATGCCAACAACTCAGACCCAGAAATTTCCACTCAAGACGATGACATTAAAAACTCATTGATCCATTGGCTGGATGAGCTCAATCCGAAACAAAAAGAAGTGCTAGCACGCCGCTTTGGTCTACTTGGCTACGAGCCTTCAACACTTGAAGAAGTCGGACGTGAGATCAACCTCACCCGTGAGCGGGTACGTCAAATCCAAGTGGAAGGTCTGCGTCGTTTACGTGAGTTGCTGGTTAAACAAGGCCTCAATATGGAGAACTTGTTTGGTGTGACCGAAGAGTAACGACAGACGTATTACGGAAGAGATATAACGATAGACACATAATCATAGATATAGATAGAGTGTCTTAATCAGAAAAAAGCCTTGGGGGAACCAAGGCTTTTTTGATCGTGTGGCGAAATGCCGTTGTTCAATCAGTGATGAAAATTCAATCAGTGATGAAAAACGGCAAAGGTTAAGCGTGCTTTTTCCCTTTGCTGCGTGGGAAGACTTTCACAGTCTTGATACGATTCTCTTCTAGCTCGACGATTTCCATCGGGTGACCAGAGACATGAACGCTCAAATGGCTTTCAGGGATCTCTTCAAGGTGCTCGAGAATCAAACCGTTTAGGGTTCTTGGGCCATCGGTAGGGAAGTCCCACTTGAGACCCTTGTTGATATCGCGGATGTTGGCGCTGCCCTCAATCAAGAAGCTGCCATCACGTTGTGGGGTAATCTCATCCGACAAACTTGGCGTGATAGAGGTGGTGAACTCACCGACGATCTCTTCCAAAATATCTTCCAACGTAATGAGACCTATGATGTCGCCATACTCATCAACAATCAGACCAATCCGCTCTTTGTTGCGCTGGAACTTGAGCAGTTGGACGTTGAGTGGCGTGCCTTCAGGAATAAAGTAGACTTCATCGGCAGCGCGTAGCAGGGTCTCTTTGGTCGACTCGTTTTTCTCCAGCATCAAGCGATAAGACTCACGCAAACGTAGCATGCCCACCACTTCGTCAATTTGACCGCGATACAGCACCACGCGCCCGTGCGGTGAGTGAGACAATTGACGCACAATTGATTTCCAATCGTCGTTGATATCAATGCCGGTGATTTCGTTTCTCGGCACCATGATGTCATTCACCGTCACATGCTCTAAATCGAGAATGGAGATCAACATATCTTGGTGGCGTCTTGGGATCAGGCTGCCCGCTTCGTTCACCACGGTGCGCAACTCTTCCGAGCTCAGGTGATCTTCGCCATTGTGGTCGACTTTAATCCCCAGTAAGCGGATAAAACCATTAGTGATGAGGTTAACGAACAGCACCAGCGGCGAGAGCAATTTCATTAAAATGCCAAGCAAGATACTGCTGGTGTAAGAGACTTTTTCTGGGTAGAGCGCCGCGAGGGTTTTCGGCGTGACTTCAGCAAAGACCAGCACTACAAGCGTCAGCGCACCGGTGGCGATGGCGACTCCTAAGTCTCCGTATAGGCGCATACCAATGATGGTGGCGATGGCGGAGGCAAGAATATTGACTAAGTTGTTACCAATCAGAATCAAACCGATCAAACGATCGGGCCTGTCGAGCAGCTTTTCTACGCGCTTAGCGCCTTTATGGCCATTGTTCGCGAGGTGCTTTAAGCGGTATCGGTTGAGAGACATCATCCCTGTTTCTGAACCGGAGAAATATCCTGAAATTACAATCAGACACGCGAGTAGCGCAAATAAGATACCCGTTGATATGTCGTCCAAAGCTTAATGATTCCTTGTTATGTTTGATTAATTTATCGCCCAGTGTTGCGGCTAAGTCAATATCACTTCACGAACGAAGCGACTGCCAAAATAGGCGAGCGTCAGCAAGGTTGCACCGGCAACTGCGAACCATGTGACTTTGCGTCCGCGCCAACCTTTATGGAAGTGGCCCCATAACAGCACGCTGTACACAATCCAAGCGATGAAAGAGAGAATCGCTTTATGGGCTTTTCCTTGGGCGAACATGTCCTGAACAAAGACAAATCCAGTGATTAATGTTCCGGTGAGGAGTAAGGTGCCCACCATGATGATGTTGAAAAGCTGACGTTCCACCATCATTAAAGGAGGAAGGTTTGGGTTAATCGCCAGCGCTTTCTTCGCTTTGAGCTTGTGATCCAACCAGGCCAGTTGCAGAGCGTACAGAGCGCCGATACTGAGAGTCGAGTAGGAAAACAGCGCAAGAGAGATGTGGATCAGCAGTTTAGGGTCTTGCTCTAAATGAGTAATGAAAGTGCTAGGGAGAAACGCCGCAGCGCTTAAGTTGATGGCGGAAAAGCTATACACGACAGGCAACAAAAACCACAGTCGTGTTTTGAGCATAGACGCGCTCATTACCAAAGAGATAATGAAGCTGATGAGAGAGGCGACATTGAGAATGCTTAAGTTTTGCCCCGAGGCTTCAATGATCAGATCGCTTAATAGCCACGCGTGAAAAACCAGTGCCACAGACGCACTGATCAACACGGTTTTTGAGCGGATACCGGTTTGGTGAACCAGCCCCGGAACGATAGTCGCAATTGCAAGCAGATACAGCACTGCAGCGGCTACGGCAATTAAGTTGTCCATTCTTCTCTTGGTGGTGGTGGATTTTTAACAAATTATACCCTGCATCAACGGCTTGAGCCATGACTTATCTCTGTCATTTATTCGAGTTGAGAGATCAAATCATCACGCAACCGTGCAAAGCGTCACTTGGCTAAGGTATACTCTTAGTAATTGTCGCTCAATTTTAGGTAGTGGTGTCGTCTACGTAAGCCACTCAGTGTAAAGAGACTAAGATGTTTGAGAATTTAACGGATCGTTTATCCAGAACGCTGAAGAACATCAGCGGTAAAGGTCGTCTGACCGAAGACAACATAAAAGAAACGCTGCGTGAAGTCCGCATGGCGTTGCTCGAGGCTGACGTTGCACTGCCTGTCGTTCGCGATTTTATCAAGCGAGTGAAAGAAGCGGCAGTGGGCGTTGAGGTCTCCAAATCGCTCACGCCAGGGCAAGAGTTCATCAAAATTGTTCAAGGTGAACTGGAAGCCGTCATGGGCGAGTCCAATGAGGCACTAAACCTCGCGGCTCAGCCACCTGCGGTGATTTTGATGGCCGGTCTGCAAGGTGCGGGTAAAACCACCTCGGTGGGTAAGCTGTCTAAATTCCTCAAGGAAAAAGACAAGAAGAAAGTTTTGGTCGTGTCTGCTGACGTGTATCGCCCAGCGGCGATCAAACAGCTAGAAACCTTAGCGCAAGACATCGGCGTTGACTTTTTCCCATCAAGCGCTGAACAAAAGCCGATTGATATTGCCAATGCCGCCATCGATCACGCGAAGAAGAAATTCTACGATGTGTTAGTGGTCGATACCGCGGGTCGTTTAGCGATTGATGAGCAAATGATGGGCGAAATCCAGCAGCTTCATAGTGCGATCAATCCAGTGGAAACGCTGTTTGTTGTTGACGCGATGACAGGTCAAGATGCGGCGAATACCGCGAAAGCCTTTGGCGAAGCGCTACCGCTGACCGGGGTTATCCTGACCAAAGTGGATGGTGATGCTCGTGGTGGTGCTGCGCTGTCGGTGCGTCACATTACGGGTAAACCGATCAAGTTCTTGGGTGTGGGTGAGAAAACCGACGCGCTAGAGCCGTTCCACCCCGATCGCGTCGCCTCGCGTATTTTGGGAATGGGTGATGTTCTCTCTCTGATTGAAGACTTGCAGCGCAATGTCGACCATGAGAAAGCCGAGAAACTGGCGAAGAAATTCAAAGAGAAGAAAGGCTTCGATTTGGAAGACTTCCGTGAGCAGCTCGGTCAGATGCAAAACATGGGCGGCATGATGGGGATGCTAGACAAGCTGCCTGGCATGTCTCAACTTCCTTCTGACGTGAAAGACAAAGTCGATGACAAGATGTTTAAGCAGATGGAAGCGATCATCAGCTCAATGACCATGAAAGAGCGTCAACGCCCTGAAATCATCAAAGGTTCGCGCAAGAAGCGCATTGCTGCCGGTTCTGGTGTGCAAGTGCAAGATGTGAACCGTTTGCTTAAGCAGTTTACCCAAATGCAGAAGATGATGAAGAAAATGCAAAAGGGTGGCATGAAAGGCATGATGCGCAACATGCAAGGCATGATGGGCGGAATGGGCGGAATGGGTGGTGGAGGCGGCGGCTTCAACCCGTTTGGTCGTTAACTGAAACACCGAGTCTGTTTCGCTCGCTAAAAGGCTTAGCCGTGGTGCTAAGCCTTTCGGTTTTTTATTTTCAAGGTGTTAGCTAAGTCACAATCTTAAATCCGGTTTTATGGTGGTGAAAAAATAGCTAAAGACCTTGCAATGCGTCGGAATAAGAGTAAAATTCCGGAGCTTTATTTTGGCACGAGACCCCAAACTGTTTAGTAATAGACCACAACGGTTTACTGATAGATAGTTTCTGGGGTTAATTTTATTTTTGAGAAAGCAAAGAGGACGACATGGTAACCATTCGTTTGGCACGTCACGGCGCTAAGAAGCGTCCATTTTATCAAATCGTAGTAGCGGACAGCCGCAATGCTGCAACTGGCCGTTTCATCGAGAAAGTAGGTTTCTTTAACCCTACTGCTCAAGGTCAAGAAGAAGGTCTACGTCTAGACCTAGACCGCGTTAACCACTGGGTTGGTCAAGGCGCGTCTCTATCTGACCGCGTAGCTAAGCTAGTTAAAGACGCTCAAAAAGCGGCTTAATTCTTACTCTATAAGTAGTAATTAGCTTATGTCGATGAAAGGTAAAGAAACGATGAGCAATGACAAGATTGTTGTAGGCAAGTTTGGTGCTACTTACGGCATTCGTGGTTGGCTTAAAGTTTTTTCCTACACAGACGAGGCTGAAAGCTTATTTGATTACAACCCTTGGTTTGTTAACCATAAAGGGGAGTGGGTCGAGTACAAAGTAGAAACGTGGAAGCGCCATAACAAAGGTATGGTGGTGAAGCTGGAAGGTCTGGATGTTCGCGAAGACGCGCATCTGTTGACTAACTTTGAAATTGCTATTGACCCTGCAGTATTACCAGAATTGTCAGAAGATGAATTCTACTGGCGTGAATTGTTTGGCATGCAAGTCGTGACGACAAAAGGTTATGACCTTGGTGTGGTGACGGACATGCTCGAAACCGGCTCAAACGATGTTTTGGTAGTCAAAGCAAATCTAAAAGATGCTTTTGGCCAAAAGGAACGATTAATTCCGTTCCTTGAAGAGCAAGTGATCATTCAAGTTGATCGCGCTGCTCAACGGATCGAAGTTGACTGGGATCCTGGATTCTAACTCCCAAGTAATGAGGCTTTAGGGCATGTGGGTTGGCGTAATTAGCCTGTTTCCTGAAATGTTCCGCAGCGTTACTGAGTTCGGAGTAACAGGTCAAGCGGTTAAAAAAGGGTTGTTGTCGGTGGAGACATGGAATCCTCGAGATTTCACTCACGACAAGCATCGCACTGTCGATGATCGACCCTACGGTGGTGGTCCGGGTATGTTAATGATGGTGCAGCCATTGCGCGATGCCATTCATGCAGCCAAACAGGCCTCACCGGGTAAGACGAAGGTGATTTACCTCTCTCCTCAAGGTCGAAAACTCGATCAGCAGGGAGTCGAAGAGCTGGCTAGCAATGAGAACTTGCTTCTTATTTGCGGTCGCTACGAAGGGGTAGATGAGCGCATCATTGAGTCTGAAGTTGACGAAGAATGGTCAATTGGTGACTTTGTGATGACTGGGGGAGAGATCCCAGCCATGACCTTAATTGACTCTGTCTCTCGGTTTGTACCGGGGGTACTTGGTGATTTTGCGTCAGCAGAAGAAGACTCTTTTGCCAATGGCTTGTTGGATTGCCCGCATTACACCCGTCCTGAAGTGTTGGAAGGAAAAGAAGTACCCGCAGTACTGAAATCTGGCAACCACAAGGACATTCGTCGTTGGCGACTGAAACAGTCGCTCGGCCGCACCTGGATTAGAAGACCAGAGCTCCTGGAAAACCTAGCTCTGACTGACGAACAGGAACTACTACTAGCTGAGTTCATTAAAGAGCATCATGCTAAGTAACCTATTAAATTTAGTATCAGTTTATTCTAGGAATATTGAAAATGAGTAACATCATCAAAGCTCTTGAAGAAGAGCAAATGAAAAAAGACCTACCTAACTTCGCACCTGGTGACACAGTTGTTGTTCAAGTTAAGGTAAAAGAAGGTGACCGTGAGCGTCTACAGGCTTTTGAAGGCGTTGTAATCGGTATCCGTAACCGTGGTCTACACTCTGCATTCACTGTACGTAAGATTTCTAACGGTGAAGGTGTTGAGCGTACGTTCCAAACTCACTCTCCAATGGTTGATAGCATTGAAGTTAAACGCCGCGGTGCAGTACGTCGTGCCAAACTGTACTACCTACGTGAGCGTTCTGGTAAGTCAGCTCGTATCAAAGAGAAACTTGCTAAGAAGTAATGCTATAACTAGCGTTCTCATAGTATTAGCGGAGGCCAATTGGCCTCCGCTTTTTTATGCTTAATCATCCCGAGAGAATTGAACCGCTTTAATACTGATCTTCTGACCACCCATCACTGTCGGACATATCAGGCGCACCGGCAATGGTGTTTTCTTCATCGGCCCACTCGCCGAAATCGATCATTTGACACTGTTTACTGCAAAACGGGCGGTGGGGGCTTTTTTCGCTCCACTCGACGTTTTGGCCGCACTGTGGGCATGGAACCACGGTAATCTTAGACATCATGCTTTCCTATTTCTTCGGAGTTTAGCCGCAGTATACCGAACTTAGCGCCACGCTTCATTAAACAGCGGGATGTCGATGGCAAAGGGTGAGCGATGCCGATGGCAAAGAGATTAGCAGCAGACGGCCAATTTAAATGGAATGCTCGAGGCGCTCGCTTGGCCAGATTCAAAATCGATGAACTTGATGGCGAAACGGTTTTTATGCCCGGAGATCATCGGGTAAACGCCCGTTTCTAGAGGGATTTCAAGACGCAGAATGTTGGCCTCTGTCGCATCACTTTGGTAGAAGCCGTTGTTAGCAAGGCGCTCTCGCAGTTGACCGGTTTCTCGTGTAAGGCGCAGCCACAGTTTCAACGCTTGTGTCAGTGGGGCTAGGTTGGTGGACCACTTTCGCGCATCCGCTTGTTTTTTCTCAAGTGGAAGGTGGAGCCAGTGGTGTAGTGCCGGCAAGTCGAAACAGCATGAGCCGCCGGGCAGGTTAAAGCGTTGGCGAATGGCGCTTAAGAAGCGGTCTTCTTTCAAGCTCTGGCCAAAACGTTCCGCCGCCATCAGTTCGCTGTGCACGCCATCAATTTCATCCAATACCGCGCGCAGCATTTCCAGATTAACGCCATCGATATTGAGATAGGCTCGATAGCTAAGGCGCTGCTTTTCAATGTCTTTGGCTAACTCGCTTTTGAGCTGAATCTGCTCAAAGATTTCCAGCAGATCAAACAGCGAGCGGAAGAAGATCAGATGCTGCATTTCGTCACCAAACTGCGCCGCTTTATCCATCTGCGTCAGCAAGGCTTCAACGCGAAGATAAATGCGAGTTTTCTCATTGAGTGGGTGTTCGAAATAGTGCGTGGTCATTGATCAATGGCTCTGGGTTGTACTGCCTTTATTCTCACAGATTTTCCCTACAGATTTCTAGGAACTTTTGATGCAATTCTGTGATTTGAGGCAAAAGTTTCTCGTTTGCTGCATCATTTTTAATCACATCATCGGCAATCGCCAAACGTTCCTCTCGGCTTGCTTGCGCACTGAGAATCGCACGGGCTTGTTTTTCGTCGACATTGTCGCGGGCCATCGTTCGCTTAATCTGAATTTCTGGCGCCACATCGACCACAAGGACGCGCTGAGCCAGTGCTTGGAGATTGTTTTCCACCATCAGGGGGATCACAAGCAGCGCATAGGGTGAGGTGACCTGCTCAAGCTCGGCGAGCATCTTTTGACGAATCATCGGATGGAGCAGGTTATCCAGCCAGGTTTTCTCTTTGGGATCGGAAAAGATGGCCTCGCGCAGTGCAGCTCGATTCAAGCTGCCATCGGCTTGCAACATCGATGCGCCGTAGCGCGCGGCGATGGCTTTTAAACCCTCACTGCCCGGTTCCACCACTTCGCGCGCCACGACATCGGCATCGACAATATCGATGGCAAAGTGTTGCTGAAATAGGTTTGCCACGGTGGTTTTGCCACTGGCAATACCGCCTGTTAATCCCACGATCAACGCCATATTAGATTCCTACCATCTCAGTCAGATACCAATGAAGTAGACCATCGCCCCACATCATGCTGATAAAGCCAGCGATCGCGAGATAAGGGCCAAAGGGAAAGGCTTTGTCGATACCTTGCTGCTTGAGCCTGAGTTGAATCAAGCCAAACAGCAAACCAACCACAGATGAAAGCAAGATGATCATTGGAAGTGCTTGCCAGCCTAGCCATGCGCCAAGGGCGGCGAGCAGTTTAAAATCGCCATAGCCCATGCCCTCTTTGCGAGTGACTAACTTAAACAGCCAATAGACGCTCCATAGGGCCAAGTAACCGGCCATCGCGCCAATGACGGCATCCTCAAGCGAGACGGGGCTGATGTTAAATAGCGCCAGTGCCAACCCCGCCCACACCAGTGGTAACGTCAACTGATCGGGCAGTAGCATGGTGTCGAGGTCGATAAAGGTCGCGCAGAGAAGAACAAAGGTGAACAGCAGCAGCGCGAGGCTCATCGCTGAGAAGCCAAATTGCCAGGCAACCAGTACAGATAGGCCAGCCGACAGCAGTTCAATTAAGGGGTAACGCGCACTGATGGGGGCTTGGCAATGAGCACATTGCCCGCGCAGCATCAGCCAACTGACCACCGGAATATTATCGATAAGGCGCAGTGGCGAGTCGCATTTTGGGCATGTCGAACGGGGAATGCTGAGATTATAGGTGCCTTCGGGGGGCGCTATCTTGTACTCAGGGAAGCTCTCGGCGCACTCGCTACGCCACTCTCGCTCCATAATGATGGGTAGGCGGTGAATCACCACGTTAAGAAAGCTGCCAATAATTAAGCCAAACACGCCTGCCAGCGTAGGAAAAAGCCAAGGGTAATACTCAAACAGCGCAATCAAGAGAAGTGCCTTATCCAATCAATAGAGTGCTCATCTTATCCTAATACACTCATTAAGTTAAAGATGGGCAGGTACATAGCCACGACCAATCCTCCCACCACCACACCAAGGAAAATAATGATCAGTGGCTCGAGGATCTTGCCCAAGTTGTCGACCGTGTTATCGACTTCAAACTCGTAGATGGTGGCGATTTTATTGAGCATATCATCAAGTCGCCCCGACTCTTCGCCGATCATCACCATTTGCAGCACCATCTCGGGGAACGATTGTGTATTTCGCATCGCAATGTACATCGGCATTCCGGCGGCGGTATCGTCATACACCTTATCAATCGCGGTTTGGTAGTGCAGGTTGTTGGCGGTTTTCGCGGAGGTTTTTAGGCTAGAGAGAATCGGAATGCCCGCGCTAAAGCTGGTGGCCAGTGTGCGGCTAAACTTGGCGATAGAGGCTTTGGTCAATACGCCGCCAATCACGGGCATTTTCAATCCTATCCGGCTCGATATCAGTTTGATTCGGGACGATTTTTGTTTGGCGATTTTTAGCACAATGGCTGAAATACCCAAGCCGAGCGCCGCAGGTAAGCTGTAGGTTTGGGTGAGATGAGAGAGGTGGAGTACCTGTTGCGTAAACCAAGGCAGTTCTGCGCCAAACCCTTGAAACATGCTTTCAAATTCAGGAATGACCATAGTGAGCATCAAGTAGGAGACCCCTAACGCGGTGAACACCACCATCGCAGGGTAGATCAGCGCCTTGATGACTTTCGCGCGCAGCTGCTCCGATTTTTCACGATAGAGTGCTAGGCGTTCAAACACTTGTGGCAAGTTGCCCGCTTGCTCTCCGGTGGCGACCATATCGATGTACAAGGTATCAAAGTGGTTAGAGGCGTTGCGCATCGCTTTTGAAATCGGCGTACCGGCTTCAATGTTTTTGCCTATTTGCGCCAGTACGGATTTCATTTCGGCTTTCTTGTGATTGTCGCCCACCAACTTGATCGCCTGAATGATCGGAATGCCAGTGGCGAGCATGGTCGACAGCTGACGGGTGAGGATGGTGATGTCTTTGCACTTGATGCGCTGCGTTGCGCGAGTAATGGCGGAGAAACTGTGTTTTTTGATCTTTTTAACTTGAATATGCTGCGCTTTCAGTTTGTCACGCACCTCGCTCTCGGTTAAAGCGAGATATTGACCGGAGACTTTTTTCCCTGAACTATTGAGGCCTTTCCAGCGGTAGTTTTTCAGTTGTGCTTGTTTTTGGATGGGCATCAAGAACTCCTATAGGGTATCGAAATAAACAAGGGATTAAAGGTAGAGCACGCGTTGCAGCTCTTGATAACTGGTGATGCCACTGAGCATTTTCTCTATGCCGGACTCTTTGAGCGTTTGCATGCCTTGTGATCGCGCCAGCTGCTCGATACCAGCGATGGTCGCCCCATCGGCGATGGCACTCGCCAGCGTTTCATTCACGTTCATCACTTCGTATAGACCTACTCGGCCCGAGTAGCCGGCGTTGCACTCTGGGCAGCCATCGAGGTGTGCGGTAAAAAGTGGCACAACTGAGATGCCAAGCTGCTGGCAGTAGTGCTGAGCGCGCGGCTCAGGCTGTTTGCAGTGAGGGCACAGTCGACGCGCCAATCGCTGGGCAATAATCAGGATCAGTGACGAGGCGACATTAAAAGGCGCTATGCCCATGCTGCTAAGGCGCACAACGCTCTCGGCGGCGGAATTGGTGTGCAAGGTCGAGAGCACCAAGTGGCCGGTTTGCGCCGCTTTGACAGCAATCTCGGCGGTATCGAGATCGCGTATTTCGCCGACCATCACGATGTCGGGATCTTGGCGGAGAAAGGCGCGCAGCGCACTGGCGAAATCGAGACCAATTTGCGGTTGCACCTGAACCTGATTGATCCCAGGTAAGTTGATCTCCACCGGATCTTCAGCGGTGGCGATGTTGACTTGCGCTGTGTTGAGAATTTTTAGCCCAGTATAGAGGGAGACCGTCTTACCGCTCCCTGTTGGGCCAGTCATTAAAATTAGCCCCTGAGGCTTTTTTAGCGCATTGAGGTAGAGCGTTTTTTGCTGCTCGTTATAACCGAGCTTATCGATGTTCAGATTCGCTTCGCTGCTGTCGAGAAGGCGCAATACGATTTTTTCGCCCCACAAGGTTGGCAACGTCGAGACGCGCATATCGATCGCGGTCTCTTGGCTCAGCCTGAGCTTGATACGTCCATCTTGTGGCAGTCGGCGCTCGGCAATATCCAATTTGGCGAGGATTTTAATACGCGCCGATAAACGGCGACTGAGGTGATGGGCGGGCTGCTGAGTTTCAATCAAGATGCCATCACAGCGTAGCCGAACGCGAAAGGTCTCTTCATAGGGCTCAAAATGGATATCTGAGGCGCCCTTGCGCACCGCATCGAGCAGGATTTGGTTAATGTAACGACTGACGGGCGCGTCATCTTTACTGAGATCTTCAATGCTACCCACTTCGTCATCACTGACATCCACAAGGTTGGCCAGCTCTTGCTCGTTGATCTCTTTATTGCTGTTTTGCTCGCCGGCGATCGCGCGCCCATACAAACGGCGAATCGCCCCTTGCAGCGCTTTCGCATCGGCCAGCACCAACTCGACTTGCAGACCGGTAGCAAAACGAAACTCTTCTTCGACATCAAGGTGGGTAGGGTCGGCGACCGCGATACTGAGTGAACAAGCCGTTTTGCCAACGGGCAGTGCTTGTAAGCGAGTGATGAGCTCACGCAAGCCAAGGGTTTGGCACAGCTCAGCGTAGGGCGTTTGCGACAGGTCAATGACGTTGAGACCAAATAGCTGACTGAGGTGCTCGGTCAATTGGGTATGGTTAATAATGGCCAGATCGTGCAAAGCGTCAGGGACGGAGCCCCCTGACGCTTGCACATGCTCCAGCACTTGTATCTCTTGCGCTGCGTCAAGCAACTTGGCTTGACGCAAGATTGAGGGGAGGTTGGTGAGCATTAAGAGCAGCCGCTTGGTTTAGCCGATGCAGGCACGTGTGTGTTAGTTTCACATACCCAGCCTGAAGACTCCTTCTTGTAAGTAATAGTACCTTCACTACCTGATGTCGCCATTGATCCTTGAGTGAACTGGAACTGAATTGAATTATTGGCGCTAACACTTAACGTCCCTAATGTGCTAGAGCCTGCAGAAATACCAATAGCAGCAAATAGTGCAGTTTCGTCTGTGGTAGTGAAATCGCCATTTTCTTGGATATACAATTCTGCGGGTGTAATTGTAGATTTCAGTGTTGCTAGCGCCGACGCTGCTTCACTTTTTGCCACATAGTTTTGGTAGGCAGGAACAGCAATTGCCGACAATACCCCAATAATCGCCACTACGATCATCAATTCAATTAAAGTAAAACCAGCTTGCTGGCGACGTGGTTTGGTTTGCATAGAACTCTCCATTTGGGTGCTTGAGGCACCGCGGTGTTTGTTGATGGGGAGAGCATAGAAGGGCTATGAAACTTGTGGAAATGGTGGCGCAGCGCTTTCCGAGTCAATTAGGAAAAAATACGACTTGATTTCATTTACACGGCAAATTACTTCGAGCGAGGACAAAACTTTGTGAGAGTCGAGAGGCTTTAGTGTGAGAGAAAAACAAAAAATGGAGACGCGAGGTCTCCATTTACTGATTGAAAAATAAGATCTTTCTTCCATTTTTTAGTCAATGGCGCACTTTGCTGAAAACACAGCCAAGCGGTAGCGCGAAAACGCTGCTTCAAAGCGCTGTTTCAAAACACTGCTTTAAAACGCCTCTTTAAAACGCCTCTTTAAAACGCATAGAGAGATCGAGCGCTTTTAGGTGTTTGGTCAAAGCGCCGACGGAGATGTAATCCACACCTGTCTCTGCAAACTCGCGGATGGTCTCAAGCGTGACGTTGCCTGAGTTCTCAAGAGCAGCGCGCCCTGCATTGATTTTCACCGCTTCACGCATCATCTCTGTGGTGAAGTTGTCGAGCATGATGATGTCTGCGCCAGCATCGATAGCCTCTTGCAGCTCTTGCAAGCTTTCGGTTTCCACTTCCACAGGTTTGCCCGGGTTGAGCTGTTTGGCCATCTGAATGGTTGGTGTGATACCGCCATTGGCAATAATGTGGTTTTCCTTGATGAGGTAGGCATCAAACACACCGATGCGGTGGTTAAAGCCACCACCGCACGCCACGGCGTATTTCAGTGCGCTGCGAAGGCCAGGAATGGTTTTGCGCGTATCGAGCAAGCGACAGTCAGTGCCTTGCAGCTGTTTGGCGTATTGCGCCACGGTACTCGCGCAGCCAGACAGCGTTTGGATAAAGTTCATCGCGTTACGCTCGCCGGTCAGCAGCATGCGTGATGAACCCGTTAAGGTGCACAGCACTTGGTTGGGCTCCACTGTGTCACCATCGTCGACGTTCCATTCAATCGTCACTGGGCTTCCACCGGGCTGTTCGGCAAGCTGTTTGAAGACTTCTTCTGCCCATGCTTTACCACAGAACACACCGTGTTCGCGGGTGATTAAGGTGGCTTGGTTCTGTGCATCTGCAGGTATCAGAGCCGCGGTAATGTCGGCTTCGGGATCCAAAGTGCCACCGAGATCTTCTTTCAGCGCGTCGGCCACCGCTCGCGTGATCTCCAGCGGAAGTTGCTGCTTCAAATATTCAAGACGTTCTTGGCTATTGTGTGTGTTTTTCATCGCAAATCTAATACGCAGTTGAACAGAGTGGGGCATGATACGCTGACTGAGCATGAAATTCAGCCATTATTCTCGCATTTTATCTCAGGCGAGATAGACTCTAGCAAGGCTATGTTTGAGTTCCGAGTCGTATAACAACATGATAGATAACCAAGGGTGGTATCAAGCGGCGCGTCATGTGCCCTCACCGTTTTTTGATCAAAGACCACAAGGTGAGACGATCTCTTTGCTGGTGGTGCACAACATCAGTTTGCCACCGGGTCAATTTGGTGGCCCCTATATCGAGCAGTTTTTTAGCGGAACGCTCGATCCCAACGCGCATCCATTTTTTTCAGTCATCCATAAAATGGGCGTCTCGGCGCACTGCTTGATTCGCCGTGATGGTGAGGTGGTGCAATTTGTGTCGTTTGATGATCGTGCTTGGCATGCGGGCGCGTCGAGTTTTGCAGGTCGCAGCCGCTGCAACGATTACTCGATTGGTATCGAACTGGAAGGCACAGACACCATCGCCTATACGCCAAAGCAGTACCAAGCGCTGGCCACATTAAGTCTAGAGTTAATGAGCGCGTACCCGCAGATCAACGTATCGCGGGTGACGGGGCACCAGTACATCGCGCCGCTGCGCAAAACCGACCCAGGCTTGGTGTTTGATTGGCCGCGTTTTCGACGCTTAATAACGCCAGTGAATCGCGCCGGCGAAGAGTGAGCGAACGCAGAGAATGCGTTCGTTTTAGAGTGACTCTTGGTACTCCGTAAGCACTTGTTCCACCCAAGTCGCAATGCGCTCATCGCTCAGTTCGTATTGAGAGTCTTCATCGAGCGCAAGACCGACAAAGAACTGGCCATCTTCGGTGAGCGCTTTCGAGGCTTCGAATTCGTACTGCTCATCATTGGGCCAGTAACCAATCAGATTGGCGCCGGTCTTGACGATTTCATCGTGCAGTAAGCCCATCGCGTCAAGGTACCACTCACCATAACCTTCTTGGTCGCCAAGGCCAAACAGCGCGACGGTTTTGCCGCTGAGATCCACCGTTGGTACTTGTTGCCAAATCGCGTTCCAGTCTTCTTGAATCTCGCCAAAATCCCAAGTGGAAATGCCTAAAATCAGTAAATCGTAGTCAGCCATCTGCGAGAGGTCGGACTCTTTGACATTGTGGATGTCGAGTAAGTCTTCCCCGATGATCGCGCGCATTTTCTCTGCTGCCATCTCTGTGTAACACGTCGTAGAACCGTAAAACAGGCCGATTTTCATCATTGGTTTCCATCTTGATTGGTGTGCGTACCGCGAATTCTAACCACAAAATGGCGAGCTTTGCAGCGAATATCCTCCTCAACGGTGATTTTTTATGGCTTTCTTCTAGCGAGGCACTTACATTGAAAGCCATTAAGCATCAACGTGAGAGAGTAAGTGTGTCGCAGGTGTTGACTCCGGACCAAGGAATCATTGAGCAGTTTTTAGATACCATGTGGATGGAGCGCGGGTTATCGGAAAATACCTTGGCCTCGTATCGCAATGATCTGTTTAAACTGCTGAGCTGGATGAGTGAGCACAACTATCGGCTCAGTTTCATTAGCCTCTCAGGGTTGCAGGATTATCAAAGTTGGTTGATGGACCAAGGCTATAAGCAGACGTCGCGTGCGCGCATGCTGTCGGCCATCCGTCGCTTGTTTCAGTACCTGCACCGTGAAAAGATACGGGCTGACGATCCGAGTGCCTTGCTGCTAAGCCCTAAATTGCCTAAACGCTTACCGAAAGATCTCTCTGAGGCGCAGGTCGATGCGCTGCTCGATGCGCCGGACGTCAATGACGCGATGGAGCTTCGAGATAAAGCAATGCTAGAGCTTTTATACGCCACAGGACTTCGTGTGACGGAATTGGTGAGCTTAACGATGGAAAACATCAGCTTGCGCCAAGGCGTGGTGCGAGTGATCGGTAAAGGTGGTAAAGAGCGTTTGGTGCCGATGGGCGAAAATGCCGTCGACTGGACGGAAACTTTTCTCAAACAAGGCCGGTCTGAATTATTGGGTGACACTACCTCTGATGTGGTCTTTCCGAGCAAAAGGGCGAGGCAAATGACGCGTCAAACCTTTTGGTATCGTATTAAACATTATGCGGTGAGAGCGGGCATCGACACCGAGCAGTTGTCGCCGCACGTATTGCGTCACGCGTTTGCGACGCACCTATTAAACTACGGCGCGGATTTGCGCGTGGTGCAGATGCTCCTCGGGCACAGTGATTTATCCACTACCCAAATCTATACTCACGTTGCGACCGAACGATTGAAACAGCTCCACAGTGAGCATCATCCAAGAGCCTGATTAGGCACTTTGAACCACAAGACAAGAAAGGTGAATTAAATGAGCGTATTACGCCGTATCACTCTACTGACACTGCCACTACTGTTGACGGCGCAAGCCAGCGCTGCAACAGAGCCGGCTTTCGATAAAGCGCAGATTGAAGCGCGTTTTAATCAGCTTGGGCTGGAAGTGCAAGATGTTGTTCCTGCCGAGATTGATGGCTTGTTAGAAGTGCAAATCAATGGCGGCATCTTGTTTGCGACGCCTGATGGTGAGTACTTTATGGCGGGCACCTTGTACAAGTTAGACAGCAATGGTCAATATGAAGATGTACTGGCAAAGCGACAGGCTCCGATTAATGCAGCAAAAATCGACGCTTTCAAACAGACCATGATTCCGTTCAAAGCCGACAACGAACAGTATGTGGTGACCGTCTTTACCGACATTACCTGTGGTTACTGTGTGCGTCTGCACAGCCAAATGCAAGACTATAACAAGCTGGGCATCACCGTGCGCTACATGGCGTTTCCAAGACAGGGCGCAACGGGGGGCACCGCCGATCAGATGGCGGCCATTTGGGGTGCAAGCGATCCTCAGCAAGCCATGTCTGACGGGAAAACTCGTCGCGAGATCCCTGAGCCAGGGGAAGACTTTGCCAAATACCAGCAGATCATTAGCCAGCATTATGCTCTTGGGCGTGAGCTAGGCATTCGTGGCACACCAGCGATCTTTCTGCCTAATGGCGACATGGTGGGGGGATACCTACCACCCCGCGATTTGCTCGAGCGTTTAGAGCAAATCCAATAATGAGCAGGAATGAGCGATGATAGAGATTCAACGTCGTCCTGAGGCAGACATTACCCTGTTGCCTGAGAGCATCGATCCGCTGCTGCGCCGCATCTACCTCAACCGTGGTATCCAAAGTGTTGAGCAGCTAGAAACAACCGCCAGAGCCCTGCACTCTTACCAGAAATTGCATGGTATCGAGGCCGCGGTGAGTTTGTTGTTTGAGGCGATTCGCCTTAATCAGCGCATCATAGTGGTCGGCGATTTTGATGCCGATGGCGCGACCAGCTCTGCGTTGTCTGTACTGGCACTGCGGATGTTGGGATCGAGCAATGTTGACTATTTGGTGCCGAACCGATTTGAAGACGGCTACGGCCTTAGCCCGGAAGTGGTCGATCAAGCGATCGAACTGGGCGCGCAAGTGATCATGACCGTCGATAATGGCGTGTCATCGATTGAGGGCGTTCGCTATGCCAAGCAGCAGGGGCTTACGGTATTGGTCACGGATCACCACCTACCTGGGCATGAGTTGCCTGAGGTTGATGCGATGGTCAATCCAAATCTCGACGAGTGCGCGTTTCCGTCTAAGGCGCTGGCCGGTGTCGGTGTCGCTTTTTACTTGATGATGGCGCTGTGCGTCCACATGCGAAAAGCGGGATGGTTTGCTGAACAAGGCATGGCGGAGCCTAAATTGATGGAGCTGATCGATCTCGTGGCGCTGGGCACGGTCGCAGACGTGGTGCCGCTAGATGAGAACAACCGCATTTTGGTGCATCAAGGACTGCAACGTATCCGTGCTGGCAAAGCAAGGCCAGGTATTCAAGCGCTGATTGAAGTGGCGAAGCGCGATGCAAAGCGTCTCGTCGCCTCAGATTTCGGTTTTGCCTTGGGGCCAAGAATCAACGCCGCCGGTCGACTGGACGATATGTCGTTTGGGGTTGAACTGCTGATGAGCAACAACATCCACGCCGCAAGGCGCATGGCTTCTGAGCTTGATGGGCTGAATCAAACGCGCAAAGAGATTGAAGAGGGCATGAAGCAAGAGGCGATGGCGTTTTGTGAGCGGTTGCAGTTTGGTGAAGGGAGCCAGCTTCCTTATGGACTGGTGCTGTTTCAACGCGATTGGCACCAAGGGGTGATCGGGATTCTGGCCTCGCGCATCAAAGAGCAATTTCATCGCCCTGTCATTGCGTTTGCCGATGGCGGTGATGGCGCGATTAAAGGCTCTTGTCGCTCGATACCGGGTTTACACATGCGCGATGCGCTCGATCGTATCGATACGCAACATCCGGGGCTGATTAAAAAATTTGGCGGCCATGCGATGGCGGCCGGTTTAACCATCATGGAAAAAGATTTTGAACGCTTTGCGACCTTGTTTAACCAAACGGTGGAACAAGAGTTGGATGAAGCAGCGCTCAAAGGGGTGATCTTGTCCGATGGCGAGCTGCGCCCAGAAGAGTTTTCCATGCACACCGCGCACGTGCTTCGTTCTGGTGGGCCTTGGGGGCAAGCGTTCCCAGAGCCTATTTTTGACGGCGAGTTTATGGTGCTGCACCAAAAGCTGGTGGCCGAGAAGCACTTAAAGCTGATGTTAGAGCCACTCTATCGTGGTCACCCAACCGGGCTGACGATGGATGCGATCGCGTTTAATGTCGACTTGAGACGCTGGCCGGATGCGAGCGCCAAAACCGTCCATCTGGCTTATCGCCTCGATATTAATGAGTTTCGGGGCAATCAGTCTTTGCAGCTGATGGTCGATTATATTGAAGCGAGATGAACGCTCTCGACATCTCAGAGGCTCCCTCATTGATACCGCGCCAAGCAGAAATGCTTGGCGTTTTTTTTTGTTTCGTTTTTTGAGAAGAGAGTTTAGAGACGAGAGCTGTGAGAAGAGAGTTTTCAGGTCTGACCAGGGAATGCTATCGGGATCCGTTACCCTGTTTTCAGAAAAATCGCTGTTGAATTCAGAAAAATGTCATCTCACCAAGGTATCGACGGTGGATAGACTATGCTTTGATGTTATTCGCTTCGTTTCATTTGTATGATGACTCAACCAAGTAAAGTGTGATGCGTGGCACGTTTTTGCCCCATCTGTTTCTCTTTTGTAATTGGTCATACCAATTTGATTGATGTTTTAATTATGAGCTGTTATCAAACTGTGACCGCATGAGTCGTTCTATGATTTGAATCAAATTTTGGCTGGAAGTTGCGTTTTAATTATGTTAATTTCCTCGCCAACATAAAATTGGTATTACCAATTGACTGCAAAGAGAAAGAAGAATAACAACTATGGCTTATCAAAGGATTCGTCAGCCAAAACTCTCCGATGTGATTGAACAAGAGTTAGAAAGGTTGATTGTGGAAGGTACACTCTCGCCGGGGCAACAACTGCCACCCGAGCGCGAACTGGCGAAGCAGTTCGATGTGTCTCGTCCGTCTATCCGTGAAGCCATCCAGCGCTTAGAAGCGAAACGTCTTTTGACCCGCAAACAAGGGGGAGGGACGTTTGTCAGTGAAACGATTTGGACCAGTTTTTCGGATCCTTTACTCAATCTCCTATCGAGTCATTCTGAGACTCAATTGGACTTGCTGGAAACGCGTCACGCGATGGAAGGGATTGCCGCTTATTTTGCAGCTCTACGTGGTACCGAAGAAGATTTTGCTCGCATTCAGGCTTGCTTAGAGATCATCTCGCAAGCTCAGTCCACAAAAGAAGTGGACGCGGAAGCCGCGGCGGTGGTGCAGTTTTTGATTGCCCTAACTGAAGCCGCGCACAATGTGGTGCTGCTGCACATTATTCGCAGCCTTGCGCCTTTGCTTGAGCAGAACGTATTACAGAATTTAAAACTATTACACCGCCGCGATGAAGTGGTGGAGAAAGTAAGTAGACACAGGGCTAATATCGTGGATGCGATTGTTTCAGGCCAACCTGAAAAAGCGCGTGAGATGTCCCATTCGCATTTAGCTTATATCGAAGAAACATTGTTGGATTTGACTCGTGAAGAGTCGCGCAGAGAACGCTCTTTGCGTCGAATTCAGCAAGGTAACGATGCTAACTAAAACCGTTACTTAAATAAGTAGATCCAACCAACAGAAGGATAGATCGCCATGTCTGACATGAAGCATGACGTAGACGCACTTGAGACTCAAGAATGGTTACAAGCTCTTGAGTCAGTAGTTCGTGAAGAAGGTGTAGAACGTGCACAGTACCTACTAGAGCAAGTTCTAGACAAAGCTCGCCTAGACGGCGTTGATATGCCAACGGGCATCACAACCAACTACATCAACACGATTCCAGCGAACCAAGAACCAGCTTACCCTGGTGATACTACGCTTGAGCGCCGTATCCGTTCCATCATCCGTTGGAACGCAATCATGATCGTTCTACGTGCATCTAAGAAAGATCTAGAGCTAGGCGGCCACATGGCGTCTTTCCAGTCTTCTGCTGCGTTCTACGAAACCTGTTTTAACCACTTCTTCCGTGCACCGAACGAGAAGGATGGTGGCGATTTGGTTTACTACCAAGGTCACATTTCACCAGGTATCTACTCACGTGCATTCGTTGAAGGTCGTCTAACTGAAGAGCAGCTAGACAACTTCCGTCAAGAAGTAGACGGCAAAGGTATTCCTTCATACCCGCACCCTAAACTGATGCCTGAATTCTGGCAGTTCCCGACGGTATCGATGGGCCTAGGTCCAATCGCTTCTATCTACCAAGCTCGTTTCCTTAAGTACCTAGAAGGCCGTGGTCTTAAAGATACTTCAGAGCAGCGCGTTTACGCGTTCCTAGGTGACGGTGAGATGGATGAGCCAGAATCACGTGGTGCTATCTCTTTCGCTGCGCGTGAGAAACTAGACAACCTATGCTTCCTAATCAACTGTAACCTACAGCGTCTAGATGGCCCTGTAATGGGTAACGGTAAGATCATTCAAGAACTTGAAGGTCTGTTCAAAGGTGCTGGTTGGAACGTAGTGAAGGTAATCTGGGGTAACAACTGGGATTCACTACTAGCTAAAGATACGACTGGTAAGCTTCTACAGCTTATGAATGAAACGATCGACGGCGACTACCAAACATTCAAATCAAAAGATGGCGCGTACGTACGTGAGCACTTCTTTGGTAAGTACCCAGAGACAGCTGCACTTGTTGCTGACATGACTGATGACGAAATCTTCGCACTTAAGCGTGGTGGTCACGAGTCTTCTAAGCTATACGCGGCATACAAAAACGCGGCAGAAACTAAAGGTCGTCCAACAGTAATCCTAGCTAAGACTGTTAAAGGTTACGGCATGGGTGAAGCGGCGGAAGGTAAGAACATCGCGCACCAAGTTAAGAAGATGGACATGACTCACGTACTACACCTACGTGACCGTCTAGGTCTTCAAGACATCCTAACTGACGAAGCAGTGAAAGAACTTCCGTACCTGAAACTTGAAGAAGGTTCAAAAGAGTACGAATACCTACACGCTCGTCGTAAAGCGCTACACGGCTACACGCCACAGCGTCTACCAAAATTCACTCAAGAATTCATCGTTCCTGAGCTAGAAGAATTCAAGCCACTACTAGAAGAACAGAAGCGTGATATCTCTTCTACTATGGCATTCGTACGTGCGCTAAACGTTCTACTTAAGAACAAGAACATTGGTAAGAACATCGTTCCTATCATTGCTGACGAAGCACGTACATTCGGTATGGAAGGTCTGTTCCGTCAAATCGGTATCTACAACCCGCACGGCCAAACTTACACACCAGAAGACCGTGGCGTTGTTTCTTACTACAAAGAAGCGACTTCAGGTCAGGTTCTACAAGAAGGTATTAACGAGCTAGGTGCTATGTCTTCATGGGTTGCTGCTGCGACTTCATACTCGACAAACGACCTACCAATGATCCCGTTCTACATCTACTACTCAATGTTCGGCTTCCAACGTGTTGGCGACATGGCGTGGATGGCTGGTGACCAACAAGCACGTGGTTTCCTACTAGGCGCAACGGCAGGTCGTACAACGTTGAACGGTGAAGGTCTACAGCACGAAGACGGCCACTCGCACATTTTGGCGGGTACGGTTCCTAACTGTATTTCTTACGACCCAACATTCGCGTACGAAGTAGCAGTAATCATGCAAGACGGTATCCGTCGCATGTACGGTCCAGAACAAGAAAACGTGTTCTACTACCTAACGCTAATGAACGAAAACTACGCAATGCCAGCAATGCCAGAAGGCGCTGAAGAAGGCATCCGTAAAGGTATCTACAAGCTAGAAACTTACACGGGCGACAAAGCGAAAGTTCAGCTAATGAGCTCTGGTACTATCATGAATGAAGTACGTAAAGCAGCTCAAATCCTAAGCGAAGATTATGGTGTTGCTTCTGATGTTTACTCTGTAACGTCATTCAACGAACTCACTCGCGATGGCCAAGATGCAGAGCGTTTCAACATGCTTCACCCAGAAGCGGAAGCGAAAGTACCTTACATCCAAACAGTAATGGGTACTGAACCTGCTATCGCAGCCACTGACTACATGAAGAACTACGCAGAGCAGGTTCGTGCATACATTCCTGCTGAGTCTTTCAAAGTTCTTGGTACTGATGGCTTCGGTCGTTCAGACAGCCGTGAAAACCTACGTCGTCACTTCGAAGTGAACGCAGGCTACGTCGTAGTTGCAGCGCTAACTGAACTAGCGAAACGTGGCGAAGTTGAGAAATCTGTAGTTGCAGAAGCAATTAAGAAATTCGACATCGACACAGAGAAAACAAACCCGCTATACGCTTAATTAAGAAGGTAGATAAGAAATGGCAATCGAAATTAATGTACCAGACATCGGTGCGGATGAGGTTGAAGTTACTGAGATTCTTGTAAGCGTTGGCGACAAGGTTGAAGAAGAGCAGTCTCTGATCACAGTTGAAGGCGACAAAGCTTCTATGGAAGTGCCTGCATCGACAGCGGGTATCGTTAAAGAAATCAAAGTTGCAGAAGGCGACAAGGTTTCTACTGGTTCTCTAATCATGATTTTCGAAGCTGAGGCGGCCGGCGCTCCGGGTGCAGCTGACGCTGCACCTGCTCCTGCGGCAGAAGCAGCTCCAGCAGCAGCTCCAGCAGCAGCGGCAGAACTAAAAGAAGTTCACGTACCAGACATCGGTGGTGATGAAGTAGAAGTGACTGAAATCATGGTTGCTGTTGGCGACAGCATCGAAGAAGAGCAATCTCTTCTCACTGTTGAAGGCGACAAAGCTTCTATGGAAGTTCCAGCGCCATTCGCAGGTACGCTAAAAGAGATCAAAGTTGCAGCAGGCGATAAAGTATCGACTGGCTCACTTATCATGGTCTTTGAAACCGCAGGTTCAGGCGCTCCAGCCGCACCAGCGGCAGCTGAAGCTCCTGCGGCAGCAGCGCCAGCAGCGTCTGCGGCAAAAGAAGTGAACGTTCCAGATATCGGTGGCGACGAAGTTGAAGTCACTGAAATCATGGTTGCCGTTGGCGATACAGTGGAAGAAGAGCAATCTCTGATCACTGTTGAAGGTGACAAAGCGTCTATGGAAGTACCTGCACCATTCGCTGGTACAGTGAAAGAAATCAAGATTGCAGCTGGTGACAAAGTGTCTACTGGCTCACTAATCATGGTATTTGAGGTGGCCGGCACTCCGGTGGCCGGCACTCCGGTTGCGGGCGCAGCACCCGCTTCGGCTCCAGCTCAAGCGGCAGCACCTGCAGCGGCAGCGCCTAAAGCAGAAGCACCAGCGGCAGTAGCTCCAGCAGCTGGCGACTTCCAAGACAATGATGAGTACGCTCACGCGTCTCCGGTGGTTCGTCGTCTAGCGCGTGAATTTGGCGTTAACCTTTCTAAGGTTAAAGGCAGCGGTCGTAAGAGCCGTATCCTGAAGGAAGACGTTCAGAACTACGTGAAAGAAGCGCTTAAGCGTCTTGAGTCTGGCGCAGGTGCAGCCGCATCTGGTAAAGGCGACGGCGCGGCACTTGGTCTACTCCCATGGCCAAAAGTAGACTTCAGCAAGTTCGGTGAGACGGAAACTCAGCCGCTATCTCGCATTAAGAAGATCTCGGGTGCAAACCTACACCGCAACTGGGTGATGATCCCGCACGTGACCCAATGGGACAACGCAGACATCACTGAGCTAGAAGCGTTCCGTAAAGAGCAGAACGCCATCGAAGCGAAGAAAGACACGGGCATGAAGATCACGCCACTTGTGTTCATCATGAAAGCGGTAGCGAAAGCACTTGAAGCGTTCCCTGCGTTCAACTCTTCTCTATCTGATGACGGTGAGAGCCTGATTCTGAAGAAATACGTCAACGTAGGTATTGCGGTAGATACGCCAAACGGCCTAGTTGTTCCTGTATTTAAAGATGTGAACAAGAAGGGCATTTACGAGCTGTCTGAAGAACTGATGGTCGTGTCTAAGAAAGCACGTGCTGGCAAGCTCACAGCGGCTGACATGCAAGGTGGCTGTTTCACTATCTCAAGTCTTGGCGGTATCGGCGGTACGGCGTTTACGCCAATCGTTAATGCTCCGGAAGTCGGTATCCTTGGCGTGTCTAAGTCTGAAATGAAGCCAGTGTGGAACGGTAAAGAGTTTGAACCGCGTCTACAGCTTCCACTGTCTCTCTCTTACGATCACCGTGTGATTGATGGTGCAGAAGGTGCACGTTTCATTACTTACTTAAACGCGTGTCTGTCTGACATTCGTCGTCTAGTATTGTAATTCATGACTCCCCTTTACCCTCGGTGTAAAGGGGAGTCACTTTTTCTATATTCAGCAGTTCATTCGTGAATTGTTGTCTAGCTCACAGGCTAAATGGATTTACTTTTCACACCATTAACATCTCTGTAAACTGTTGGCGGTCTGAAAATAATATTGAAAAACAAACCATTCGTTGAACGATAGATTCCATACTCACTCAGCCTGTTAGGGATAATGACTACAAGAGGTCAAAATGAGCAAAGAAATTAAAGCCCAGGTGGTAGTACTTGGTGCCGGTCCTGCTGGTTACTCCGCTGCATTCCGTTGTGCAGACTTAGGTCTGGACACTGTTCTTATCGAGCGTTACAGCACCCTAGGTGGTGTTTGTTTGAACGTGGGTTGTATCCCATCAAAAGCGCTTCTACACGTGGCAAAAGTGATCGAAGAAGCGAAAGCTTTGGCTGAGCACGGTATCGTGTTCGGTGAGCCACAAACAGATATTGATAAAATTCGTCTGTGGAAAGAGAAAGTGATCAACCAATTGACTGGCGGTCTTGGCGGTATGGCTAAGATGCGTAAAGTAAATGTGGTGAACGGCTTTGGTAAGTTCACGGGTCCTAACTCGATTGAAGTGGAAGGTGAAGACGGTAAAACGGTCGTTAACTTTGATAACGCTATCGTTGCTGCGGGCTCTCGACCTATCAAACTTCCATTCATTCCGCATGAAGACCCACGTATTTGGGATTCAACGGATGCACTAGAGCTGAAAGAAGTACCAGGAAAGCTGCTGATCATGGGCGGTGGCATCATCGGCCTAGAAATGGGTACGGTTTACCACTCTCTGGGTTCTCAAATTGACGTGGTTGAAATGTTCGACCAAGTTATCCCAGCGGCAGACAAAGACATCGTTAAAGTTTACACCAAACGTATTAAGAACAAGTTCAACTTGATGCTTGAAACTAAGGTGACCGCTGTTGAAGCGAAAGAAGACGGTATCTACGTGTCAATGGAAGGCAAGAAAGCACCAGCGGAGCCAGAGCGCTACGATGCGGTTCTTGTGGCTATCGGTCGTGTGCCAAACGGTAAGCTTATCGATGGTGAGAAAGCTGGGATTGAAATCGACGAGCGCGGCTTCATCAACGTTGACAAGCAAATGCGTACCAACATCCCACACATCTTCGCGATCGGCGATATCGTTGGTCAGCCAATGCTAGCGCACAAAGGTGTGCATGAAGGTCACGTTGCAGCAGAAGTGATTTCTGGTAAGAAACACTACTTTGACCCGAAAGTTATTCCTTCAATTGCCTACACTGAGCCAGAAGTGGCGTGGGTTGGTAAGACTGAGAAAGAAGCGAAAGCAGAAGGCATCAACTACGAAACGGCTACTTTCCCGTGGGCGGCGTCTGGTCGTGCTATCGCATCTGACTGTGCAGACGGTATGACGAAGCTTATTTTCGATAAAGATACCCATCGCGTTATCGGTGGTGCGATTGTCGGTACTAACGGTGGTGAACTGTTGGGCGAAATCGGCCTAGCTATCGAAATGGGTTGTGATGCAGAAGATATCGCACTGACTATCCATGCTCACCCAACTCTGCATGAGTCTGTAGGTCTAGCCGCGGAAGTGTTTGAAGGCACCATTACCGACCTTCCAAACCCGAAAGCGAAGAAGAAGTAATTCTTCTTAGACTGGAATAGAGAAAAACCGCTGATAAGTCAGCGGTTTTTTTATGCCTGTTCACTGCCCGTTAACTTAAGCCTGTTCACGGGGCTGGTTAACTTATGCCTATTCACTGTGCTCGCTCCTGTACGTTAAAGAGCAGGCATAGCGAATAGGCGTAGCTGACGAGCGTATTACTGATCGCGCTTGTAAATACAGAGCATGTTTAGGTGGCTGTTGGTCAATTTCTCCATCGCTTCAGTATCTTGAATACGATTGGCTTGAATGAACAGCGAGTAGAACATGCCGTGGAACAGGGTGGCGAGGTCGACAGGATCGTGTTTGTCACACACTTCATCGCGCTCGATGGCTTTCACAAACATATTTTGCACCAGCAGTTGGTTGGTGCTGTTGGTGGAGACAAACAGCGGCCAGACTTCATCACGAGTTGAGGCGCTCCATTCGAACCACACTTTGAGCCAGTGACAATCATTGAGCACCAGCTCAACCATCGCAGAGGTCAGATTGTGCAGGTTTTCTCTCGCGTGGAGGTCTAGGTCAATATTGTCGGTGAGGAAGTTAGAGAACTGTCTGACGACATAGTTTAGAACGTCATCGACGAGATCTTCTCGGGTTGGAAAGTAGTTAAACACCGTCGCCACAGAGACTTGTGCGATCTCTGCAATGTCAGCGTGGCCACCACGTCCAATTCCGCGGCGAGCAAACACTTCCAAGGCGATTTCCATCAACTGCTGTTTGCGTTTTTGTGGAGAAAGGCGTGTACGGGGTCGTTTCGCTATAGAATCCATAGTTCATTTCCTTGCCAATTGAGTTGTCGTTGTGGGCTGAGCCCTATTTAGTATTTTATTATTTGCCGTAGCATTGATGAGTGTAATGGTGCATATGCTTTGGGTCAACGTTTTGAGGTGATTTAATAATCAATTTTGTTAGTTACTAATATTCCATTTTTATCAGTCCCCGGGTTTTCATCCAAGCAAACGTTTAAGAGTGAGCGCTCAAGTGTTAGACTACGCGCTTGATCATTTAGCAGTACCGGCGAGTCAAACGGCTCGGAACGGGCACATAGGCGCGAATACGCTATCCTTCAGGTACTGGCAAAACGAAAGACGAGATGGGTATGAAACATACAGTAGAAGTGATGATTTCTGAGCAAGATGTTCAGGCGCGAGTAAATGAGCTGGGCAAGCAGATCACCGAGCACTACCAAGGAAGTGAAGACTTGGTGTTGGTTGGATTGCTGCGTGGTTCGTTTGTCTTTATGGCCGACTTAGCGCGCCAAATTGACCTGACGCATCAAGTAGACTTCATGACGGCTTCTAGCTACGGCAATACCATGGAAAGCTCACGCGATGTTCGCATCTTGAAAGATCTCGATGACGACATTAAAGGCAAGGATGTGCTGATTATTGAAGACATTATCGATACAGGCAACACACTCAACAAAATCAAAGAAATTTTGTCGCTGCGTGAACCTAAATCGATCGCCATCTGTACGCTGCTTGATAAGCCTTCGCGTCGCGAAGTCGAGGTGCCTGTGGATTGGATTGGTTTCTCAATTCCGGATGAGTTTGTCGTTGGTGTTGGGATTGACTACGCGCAAAAGTATCGCCATCTTCCTTACATCGGTAAAGTGGTACCACAGGAATAAAGTGGTCACACATAAACTGCCAACACGACATTGAACAATGCCCGCGATTGCGGGCATTGTTGTTATTAGGCTATGTGTGTCAATGAACTTAGCGACACAAGAGTTTTTGTTCTGGGTTTAGGATTGCTTCCATCGCTTTCTGATAAGAGTCATCGACCGATTCTCTTGAGCTTGAACGCACGCCCAAATACTCCAGTTTACCGTCACCAATCCCATACACAACACCGTGGATTTCTACGTCCTGACCGCGCTCCCATGCATTTTGCATAATGGTCGAGTTGCCCAAATTGTACACTTGCTCCGCAACGTTGATTTCACCCAACTTGTCCGCTTGATCCTCTAACGGCATGCCATCAAGGTAGTGACGATGCTTAAAGTAAAGATCGCGAATATGCAGTAGCCAGTTGTTAATCAGGCCAAGCTGCGGATTGTCGATCGCCGCTTTCACCCCGCCGCAGCCATAGTGACCACACACGATAATGTGCTTCACTTTCAATACATCCACCGCGTATTGCACCACAGACAAACAGTTGAGGTCGGTGTGAATGACTTGGTTTGCCACATTTCGATGAACGAAGAGCTCACCAGAGTACAACCCGGTTAGGCGCTCTGCTGGGACACGGCTGTCTGAACAACCAATCCACAAGAAGCCTGGGCTCTGTCCTTGTTCCAATTGAGTAAAATATTCAGGTCGCTCGGCTTTGATCGACTCTGACCACTTAGAGTTATTGTCAAATAACTGTTTAATCTCTGGCATCTTACTTATCAATCCTAAAAAAATGTTTCATCACTATACATAATGTTACAAATTCATACCCGTAAAAAATCAGTAAAAAGGCACTCATCTGACGAGTTTAGGGATGAAAATACATAAACTTAGTCGAGATCCTAACAAACAGTTATAAAGTAGTCGGAATGTGATACCAATTACTGTTACTGCTGAGGGGTAACATTTGTTAGAGTGATGTTTTTGCGGCATTTCGCCTCAATAATCTGATTTTTCACGTCAGATAGTAGCATAAATTTTATGGTTATTGGTTTTCCACTTGGTATTCACGCGCTGAAGCTAAGTGGTGAAAGATGTTGTTAAGCATGGAGCAAGGTTGTGCTTGGAAATCGATTTGAAGATATCAATATTAAAGGCGATCTGTTTGGCGGTGTGACCACTGCAATCATTTCTTTGCCACTCGCACTGGCGTTTGGTGTGGCGTCAGGTGCTGGGGCTGAGGCGGGTCTATGGGGGGCGATCATGGTCGGTCTATTCGCTGCCCTGTTCGGTGGCTCGAATACTTTGATCTCAGAGCCGACGGGTCCAATGACAGTGATCATGACCGCCGTTCTCACCAGCATGATGGCCAAATACCCTGAAACGGGTATGGCGATGACCTTCACCGTGGTGATGATGGCGGGTGCATTCCAGATCTTGATCGGAACATTAAAGCTCGGAAAGTACGTCACTTTGATGCCATATAGCGTGATCTCCGGGTTTATGTCGGGTATTGGCGTGATCTTAATTATCCTTCAGCTCTCGCCGTTATTGGGGCATGCCGCCCCTGCGGGCGGTGTGGTTGGCACCCTTTCCGCTTTGCCTGACACTTTGGCCAACATGAAATTCAGTGAGCTGCTTCTTGGCGCGTTGACCTTGGCCATTCTGTTCTTTTTCCCTAAACAGTATCGTAAATATGTCCCTGCGCAGTTGGTTGCGCTTGTGGCGGTGACCTTACTCTCCGTCGTGCTGTTTGAGCCTGACGCGATTCGTCGAATTGGTGAAATTCCTGCGGGTCTGCCTTCTCTGGTGATGCCACATATCGATCCATCGATGCTGGTGGAAATGGTGATAGACGCCTTGGTATTGGGCACGCTGGGCTGTATCGATACCCTGCTGACTGCGGTTATCGGTGACTCGCTCACGCGTAAAGAGCACGACTCCGACAAAGAGCTCCGTGGTCAGGGCCTTGCCAACATGGTTTCAGGCCTGTTTGGTGCTCTGCCAGGCGCGGGTGCAACCATGGGCACAGTGACCAACATTCAAGTGGGGGCGCGTTCTCCGCTCTCAGGTGTGATTCGCGCACTGATTTTGGCCTTAGTGGTGCTGGTGGCCAGTGGCTTAACCGAGCCTATCCCGATGGCGGTGTTGGCCGGTATTGCGGTGTATGTCGGATTTAACATTCTTGACTGGAGTTTTATCCAGCGTGCGCACAAGGTCAGCTTTCCGGGCATGGCCGTCATGTATGGTGTGATGCTGCTGACGGTGTTTGTGGATTTGATTGTCGCTGTGGGGCTAGGGGTGTTTATCTCCAACATTATCATCATCGAGCGCCTTAGCCGCGAGCAAGCGAGACAGGTCAAAGCAATCAGTGATGCGGACCAAGACGATGTACCACTGACTGACAGCGAGCGCGCCTTACTCGATAAAGCCAACGGTAAAGTGCTGTTCTTCTATCTCTCCGGTCCGATGATTTTCAGTGTTTCTAAAGCGATTTCGCGTCAACACAGCAGTATCTCTGACTATCAAGCGATGATCTTGGATTTGACCGATGTACCTATGATTGATGTCACCGTCGGGCTTGCGTTGGAAAACGCCATCAAAGACGCATTGGACGCCAAATGTCAGGTTTACTTGCTCTGCCCGAACGAAAGTACCCGTCAGCAACTTGAGAAGTTCCACGTGATTGATCTCGTGCCAAGTGACAACACCTTTAAGTTCCGTTACGAAGCACTGAAAGCCGCGCTGAAACATGTCGATGAGACACCGGAAATCGGTTATTCGATCTAATTGAAACTCGGTGTACGCTCCCCATTCGCCTTACGCAGTGGGGAGCGTATCCGGTGCGAATCCAGCCTTCCTATCACGTTCCCTTTTCGCGCTCTAATTTTTCACGCTATATGTTTTCGCTATAACTTCTGATTTCTATATTTCCAAAAAAGTCGAAAGGTTTAATTGTAATCAACCGCGTTCGCCGATACACTGATTACCATTCATCGCCCCAATTCTGAGGCGATAAGCAAGACCAACAGGTACAGACAACCATTATGTATGCACTAGAAATAGACCAGCTACGTAAAACGTATGCCGGTGGCTTTGAAGCGCTCAAAGGAATCAGCTTACAGGTCAAAAAAGGGGATTTTTACGCCTTGCTTGGGCCCAATGGTGCGGGTAAATCCACCACTATTGGCGTCATCTCGTCATTGGTTAACAAGACTTCGGGCACGGTGAAAGTGTTCGGATATGACATTGATACCGATCTTGAGCTCGCCAAACAAAACTTAGGCTTGGTCCCGCAAGAGTTTAACTTTAACCAGTTTGAAACCGTTGAGCAGATCGTATTGCAGCAGGCGGGGTATTACGGTGTGCCTAAGTCATTAGCCAAAGAGCGGGCGAAAACGTATCTCACTAAGCTCGATTTGTGGGAAAAACGCGCCGAGCGAGCGCGCAATCTGTCGGGTGGCATGAAGCGCCGTTTGATGATCGCCCGTGCGCTGATGCACGAGCCACAACTTTTGATTCTCGACGAGCCGACCGCCGGCGTTGATATCGAGCTGCGTCGCTCGATGTGGCAGTTCTTAAAAGAGATCAACCAAGAGCAGGGCATCACCATTATTCTGACCACGCACTACCTCGAAGAAGCGGAAATGTTGTGTCGCAATATTGGCATCATCAGTAAAGGTGAGTTGATTGAAAACACCACCATGAAATCCTTGCTGAGTAAGCTGACGGTGGAAACCTTTATCCTCGATCTGCAAGAGGGCGTCGAGGTTGCGCCATTGGAGGGCGTGATTCGTCAGCAGCTCACGGCGGGCTCTTTGGAGATTGAGATCGACAAGTCGCAAGGTTTGAACGACATCTTCAGTCAATTGAGTGAGCAAGGTGTCACGGTTCAGTCAATGCGCAACAAAGCGAACCGTTTGGAAGAGCTGTTCGTGACCATCGTTAGAGAGGGGGCGAAGTAATGCTTCAGTTGTATTGGACGGCGTTTTGCAGTCTATTAACCAAAGAGATCAACCGCTTTACCCGTATCTGGGTGCAAACCTTAGTGCCGCCAGCGATCACCATGACGCTCTACTTCATTATCTTTGGTAGCTTGATTGGTTCGCGTATTGGGGAAATGAACGGCTTTAGCTACATGGAGTACATTGTACCGGGTTTGATCATGATGTCGGTTATCACTAACTCATACTCGAATGTCGCCTCGTCGTTTTTCAGTGCCAAATTTCAGCGCAATATTGAAGAGCTGTTGGTCGCGCCAGTGCCCAACTATGTGATCATTCTAGGCTTTGTGATGGGCGGTGTAGTGCGTGGGCTGTTGGTCGGCACCATTGTTACCTTTGTATCACTACTGTTTGTTGACCTGCAAGTGGAGCACTGGGGTATCATCATCGCGACAGTATTCATGACCTCGGTGGTGTTCGCTTTAGGGGGATTGATCAATGCCGTCTACGCGAAAACCTTTGATGACATCTCTATCATCCCGACGTTTGTGTTGACGCCGTTAACCTACTTGGGTGGCGTGTTCTATTCGATCAGCTTGTTGCCTGAGTTTTGGCAAGGGGTATCGAAGATAAACCCCATCGTCTACATGGTGAACGCTTTCCGCTACGGATTCTTGGGCGTGTCTGACGTGGGTATTGTCACCTCTTTTGGGGTCTTGAGTGTGTTTGTGTTGGCCTTGTATGGCGTGGCACACTACCTCGTCACTAAAGGCATCGGTTTGCGTTCTTAATCGGAGATGACTCTTTTAGTGGAACAAAAAGAGCGGAATAAAAAAGGTTGGCGAAATGCCAACCTTTTTACGTTCTGCGATTTACGTACCGGCAATTATGCTTTGCTCGACTCGGCGCTCTCGCTGGTCGCCTCATCTTCGTTGCCACTGACGTCCGATGAGGAAGTTAACTCGACCACTTGGTTGTCGATAAGGCGAGCCTTACCCAAAAAGGCCGACATCAAGATCACCGCTTGGGTGGTCTCTGTGGTGATCGCTTGCAGGGTGCGTGCATCTCGAATGAAGATCTCATCCGGTTGCAGGCCTGCGGCGCGGAGCTGATCGCTCGCATCTTCAATGATCGATGCGTAGTCATCGCGCCCACCACGCATGGCACTGCTGATCCAGCGCATCGTGCGTGCTAATACCGGGGCGAGTTGACGCTCTTCAAGCGTCAGCAAGCCGTTACGTGAACTCATGGCTAATCCATCCATCTCACGCACGGTCGGTACACCAATGATCTCAATATCCATCGCCAGATCGAGCGTCATCTTACGAATGACCGCCAACTGTTGGAAATCTTTTTCACCAAAGCAGGCAACGTCAGGCTGAACGATGTTGAACAGCTTAGTCACCACGGTCGCGACCCCTTTAAAGTGCCCCGGACGCGAAGCACCTTCAAGAATGGTGGATAAACCAGGGACATCGACCGATGTCTGTTTATCGAGCCCTTCAGGATAGATGGTCTCAGGTGTCGGCGTAAAGACTACCTCGACGGCTTCACCGCTGAGTTTGGCTAAATCGTCGTCGAGTGTGCGCGGGTAGTTATTGAGATCATCCGCTCTATCAAACTGCATGGGGTTAACGAAAATACTCACCACCACCACATCGGCGTTTTCACGCGCTTTGCGCACTAGCGTCAGGTGACCTTCGTGTAAATTGCCCATAGTGGGAACAAAAGCAACCCGACGGCCATCACGCTTATACTGTTTGATTTGCTCTCTAAGAGCGGCAATATCAGCAAAAGTTTGCATGGGTTTGATCCTTAAGCAATCGTGTGAGCGTCATCTGGGAACGCACCACTCTCTACATCCTCTTTGTATTTCGCTACAGCTTTACGCATGTCGCCCGTTTCGGCAAGGAAGTTTTTCGAGAACTTAGGCATGTAATTGGCTGAAATACCGAACATATCGTGCATAACGAGGATCTGACCATCGGTCACATTGCCCGCACCAATACCAATCACTGGCACATCACACACTTCGGTAATGCGTCTTGCCAGCTCGGCAGGAACACACTCTAGCAAGATGATTTGTGCGCCCGCTTCTTGCAGCGCAAGCGCATCACGCACCATGCGATCGGCTTTGTCTTGCTCACGGCCTTGCACTTTGAATCCGCCAAAAATATTGACAGATTGCGGCGTCAAGCCAAGGTGCGCACACACAGGTACGGCGCGCTCAGTCAGCATTTTTACGGTTTCAACTAACCAGTCGCCACCTTCGATTTTGACCATGTTCGCCCCGGCACGCATCAGCGTTGCGGCGTTTTCACACGCTTGTTCCGGTGTGGCATAGCTCATGAAAGGCATGTCCGCCATCAGTAGGCAGTTTGGGCTGCCCGCACGTACGCAGCGAGTATGGTAAGCCACTTCATCAACTGTGACTGGCAGTGTACTGGTCGTGCCTTGCAATACCATACCAAGGGAATCACCCACCAAAAGAACAGGCATTTCCTGACTTTCAAATAACTGCGCAAAGCTGGCATCGTACGCCGTCGAGGTGGCGAACTTACGGCCTTCTTGCTTCCATTTCATCAAGTCATTAATCGAGATTTTTTTCATTTTTCTTTCCTTACCATGAGGGTGGCAGGCGCAATCATTAAGACGACTGCCATTGACGCAGGCCGTTTCTGTCTACTTGCTTGAGCAGTTCAGAGAGCCTGGCCCCATCTGGGAGCGTTAAATTTGGTGCGATTTCGGCGAGCGGGTAGAGAACGAATTCTCTCTCTTTCATTCCATAGTGAGGAAGCGTTAATCGCTCGGAATCCATCACCTCATTGCCGTAAAGAATGATATCGAGATCTAAGGTTCTTGGGCCCCAGCGTTCATCTTTACGGACACGCCCTTGAGATTGTTCAATCGCTTGGGTGCAATCGAGCAGTTCAATGGGCGTTAATTCTGTTTCAATCGCCACCACGGCATTGATGTAATCCGGCTGATCTTGTGGCCCCATAGGGCTACTGCTGTAGAGCGCGGAGGTGGCGATAAAGCGCGATTTTGGCAGCGATTTGAGCGCTTCAATGGCCTCATTCGCTTGGGTCACAGGATCAGACAAATTGCTGCCGACAGCAATGTATGCGGTGATCATGACGACGCCTTGCTGCGCTTTTTACGGTTGGTTCTGCGGCGACGTGTTTTATTAGGCTCGCCGGTCTCATTGGCATCGAGGTCAGCGACCATGGCTTGACGCATATTGCGCCCCGCGTTTTGGAAGGTCTCCCACCATTTGGCCAGCGCTAGGGTCTCCCCTTGCTCGACTTCACCGCGCATCTCTAGGAAATCAAAGCCAGCGCGGAACTTGTTAAGCTCAAGCAGGCGGAACGCACGCTTGCCATTGCGGCGCGGCATACGCAGTTGCAATTGCCATATCTCACGAATGGTTGCAGTGTGACGACGAGGAATCGCGATGGTGCGCACTTGCTCATCGAGCACTAGGTTGCTCGCTTCCATAATCGCGTCATACTCAGAGAGCTTTTGCTTTTCCATCAACTGAGCGGCTTTCTCTTGCAACGGGTACCACAGCATCGCCGCGAACATAAAGGCAGGGTTGATGCGCTTGCCTTCCTCAATGCGCTGATCGGTAGAGTCGAGTACTAGATCCAGCATCTGTTCGGTTGGAGACGAGTAATCTTCGGTAAAGTACTGCGCAATGGTCGGGAAGAGTTGCTGGAACAGGTTGTACTCACGCATCAAGTGATACGTCTCTAAGCCATAGCCCGATTGCAGCATCTTGAGTGACTCTTCATACAAGCGCGCAGCAGGGATGTCTTGAAGAAGGTGCGCCAGCTCTTCAATTGGGGCTGCGGTCTCTTCTTCGATATCAAAGTCCAGCTTCACCGCAAAGCGGATCGCGCGTAACATGCGCACAGGATCTTCGCGATAGCGTGTGTCGGGATCGCCAATCAAGCGAATCAGCTTATCTTCGAGGTCTTCCATGCCGCCCGCGTAGTCGTGAATCGAGTAGTCACTGATGTTGTAGTACATCGCATTCACGGTGAAATCGCGGCGCTCAGCGTCTTCATCGACAGTGCCGTAGACGTTATCGCGCAGCAACATCCCTTCTTTCGATTGTTGCGAGACGTTTTTGCTTGGCTCTTGGTGATGGCCGCGGAACGTCGCCACCTCGATGATGTCTCGACCAAACATGATATGCGCGAGACGAAAACGTCGACCGATTAAGCGGCAGTTTTTAAACTGTTGGCGGATTTGCTCCGGGGTCGCATTGGTCGCGATATCAAAATCTTTGGGTGATTGATTAAGCAGCAGATCGCGAACACCTCCTCCTACGAGGTAGGCGTCATAGCCTGCACCATGAAGACGGTATAGCACCTTCAATGCATTATCGCTGATCTGTTTGCGTGAGATATTATGCTCTTGGCGAGTAATAATATTTAACGAAAGCTGCGGATAAACTTGAGTTTCGTTGGGTGTATCGTCGTTTTTATTCATGTGCTTCTAGCTGTTATTCGGTGTTTGCCTAGTCAGGTTGATGTTCCAATCCGTGTGCAGATTGCGTGCTGAGCCTTGGTTTTCCTTAGGCGTTGCGGTCATGTTCAGCCCAATTCGGCGCGAATTTGCGGCTAATGATAGCCTACGGGGAGCGGTTTGAGAATATGGGTGTGATCTCGATCGGCTGAGGGAGTGCCTCAATCGACCAATTCTCAACGCCCCAAGCGATGATCTCTTCCACACTCCCAGAAGAGAGTTCCGGCGTCATTGGCAAACCCAAAAAGCGCATTGCGTCGAGCAGCACGGGTGTCGGGTCTTGTAGGTCAATCGCCGGCGCATGGTTCTGTTTCGATAGCTTTTGCCCGTTCTCACCGATGGCGAGCGGCAAGTGCAAATAGCTCACCGGTGTTTGTCCGAGCAATTTATACAGGCTGATTTGTCTGCCGGTTGGCTCAATCAAATCGGCGCCGCGGACCACTTGAGTCACGCCTTGCTCGATATCATCCAATACTACCGCAAGGTTATAGGCAAAATAGCCATCGCGACGTTTGATAATAAAATCTTCATCTGCGAGCGCGCGTGGGATGTCAATGGTGCCATGTTTGAGGTCGTCAAACTGGTACGTCGGCTGGGACATGGTGAGCCTCACCGCGCACGATGTGGCGTCGCTCAGCGCTTTGTCACGGCAAGTGCCTGAGTAAAAGCCGCCCGTCGCTTTGATCTGTTTGCGCGTGCACTGACACAAATAGGAATCGCCGCTGCGTCGCCACTGGTCAATTTGCGCTTGATAAGCGTCTAAACGCTGGCTTTGGTAAAGGACTTGACCATCCCAATGCAGGCCATACGCTTCTAAGGTTCTCAGGATGAGATCGGCTGCCCCTGGCACCTCTCGTGGAGGGTCAAGGTCTTCGATGCGTACCAGCCACTGCCCTTGCTGCGCTTTGGCTTGAAAGTAACTGCCGAGGGCGGCAACCAATGAGCCAAAATGGAGCGGGCCTGAGGGGGAGGGAGCAAAACGGCCAATCATATTCGTCATAGATAAAAACCAAAAAGGGAGCCAATGCTCCCTTAATGTATACCCTAGTGACTAGGATACAGCGGGTGATGCAGGATTAACCTTGCATCTGCTTCTCTTTGATCTCTGCAAGCGTTTTACAGTCGATACAAAGGTCAGCGGTAGGACGAGCTTCTAGACGACGGATGCCAATCTCGATGCCACAAGATTCGCAGAAGCCAAAATCATCTTCTTCGATCTTGTTTAGCGTTTTCTCAATCTTCTTGATCAAGCGACGCTCACGGTCACGGTTGCGAAGTTCTAGGCTAAATTCTTCTTCTTGTGAAGCGCGGTCAACGGGATCAGGGAAATTCGCGGCTTCGTCCTGCATGTGGTGCACAGTGCGATCAACTTCTTCCCTGAGCTGGTTACGCCAAGCTGTCAAAATTTTTGTAAAATGAGCCATTTGCTCAGGTGACATGTACTCTTCACCTGCTTTTTCTTGGTATGGCTCAACCCCTGCAATGGCTAGGATGCCTAGCGCTTTTTTCTTTGATTCTGGCATGCAGCATCTCCTACTAACACCTAGTCAACTGCGCTCTGCAGTTAATTTTAAGGCGGGTATCTATAGCAAAAAGAATCAACCGAGGCAAATACTAGAGATGAAACTTACAATCAATGTGAAGGCGACATCATTTTTTGCCCCTAGCACCGAAAATTGAGCGGCTCTACTAGTGCTATCTCATCCTCGTTGAGCGTGGCCTTGTAGCACAAGACTTCCACCCCGTTTTCTATTGCTGTTTTGAGTAATTGTGAATAATCGGCGTCTATATGGTGGGCAGGAGAGACTTTTTCAATACCTGAATGTAAAACGGTGAATAAAAGTACCGCTCTGCTTCCACTTTGTGCCATCTCGGTCAGTTCTCTTAGGTGCTTTTGACCTCGTGTTGTCACGGCGTCAGGAAAGTAACCTTGTCCCTTTTGCTGATTCTGCGCTTCATCCAACAGGGTGACACTTTTCACTTCTATATAGCAGTTTGGTTTGGATTGTGCAGAGAGCAAGATATCAATCCGACTATTTTCACTGCCATACTTCTGCTCAGTTTGAAGTCGCTCATAGCCTTGCAGTTCTTTGATGGTGCCATTTTCAATCGCTTCGACAGCCAATGCGTTGGCGCGCGCGGTGTTAATACAGATGCGATGCTGCTGCGCGGTTTGCGTTAGCTCCCAACTGTTGGGGTACTTGCGTTTTGGGTTGTCTGAGGTCGAATACCACACCGGATTACCCGGCGTGGCGCAACCTGTCATTGCTCCTGTGTTGGCGCAGTGAATGGTCCGCTCACTGCCATCGGGTAGGGTGACGTCGGCGAGAAAGCGTTTATAGCGCTGGATGAGTGTGGCGCGTTGCAAAGAGGGGGAAAACTTCATAACTAAGACTTAACAGAGTGAGAGAGTTAGGATCAGTACTGTTTTTATGTACAATTGAGCTCTCAATTAGAGCATAAGGTTTCTCCATTGTCACAACTGCCGATTCAAGACGTGATGCCCGAGCTTCTCGCAGGCGTCGCGCATCACGCTCAACTGATCCTCAAAGCGGCGCCGGGTGCCGGTAAATCCACCTACTTTCCACTGCAATTGCTCAACGCAGGCATTGTGCAGGGAAAAATCATCATGCTTGAGCCCAGACGCTTGGCGGTGAGAAATATCGCGCACTATTTGGCGAAGCAGTGTGGGGAGCGGGTTGGACAAACCGTCGGCTATCGGATGCGAGGTGAGAGTAAAGTCAGCCAAACGACACAGCTTGAAATCGTCACCGAAGGCATCTTAACGCGCATGATCCAGTCCGATCCTGAGCTGAGCGGCGTTGATATGATCATCTTTGATGAGTTTCACGAACGCAGCTTGCACGCCGACACTGCGTTGACGCTCTGCCTTGAGATTCAGCAAGCGCTGCGCGACGATTTAAAGCTGGTGGTGATGTCGGCGACGCTCGACCAGAGAGCGTTGCAAACCATCATGCCTGACGCGGCGTATGTGGAATCGCACGGGCGCAGTTACCCGATTGAGTATCGCTACCAGCCCCTTAAGCCGAATCAAGGACTAGAAGAGGCGATGGCGAAGCAGATCCGCCACCTGATGGCGACCGAGTCTGGTTCGTTGCTGGCGTTTCTCCCTGGCGTTGCCACTATCCGGCGCGTGGCGCAGCGTCTTGAAGATTTGGGCGAGGGTATCCTCGTCTGCCCTTTATATGGTCAGCTCAGTTTTAACGAGCAGCAAGCGGCGATCGCACCAGCGCCGCAACGCAAGGTGGTTCTGGCGACCAACATTGCTGAAACCTCACTGACCATTGAAGGCATTCGTCTGGTCATCGACAGCGGCGTCGAGCGCATTGCCAAGTGTGATAGCCGCACAGGCATTACCAAATTGGAGCAAGTCCGCATTGCCAAATCTTCCGCCGAGCAGCGCGCGGGTCGCGCAGGGCGTATTGAGCCGGGGCTGTGCGTGCGCCTGTACAGTGAAAGTCAACTGAGTCAGCAGCCGGATGTGCCCGCGCCAGAGATGCAGCATGCCGATCTCTCCGCTCTTGCGATGGAGCTGGCGCAGTGGGGAACACAAGACAGCGATGAGCTGACCTGGCTGACCCCGCCACCCAAAGTCGCGTTGGCGCAGGCGCGTCAATTGCTACGATCACTCGGACTACTCAACGAGCAGGCATTATTAACCGCGCAAGGTCAGCGCGCCTGTGCACTTGGATTGGAGCCGAGACTGGCGGCGATGTTACTCCACAGTGACGAGCAGCGTTGGCAGCAAAGCGCCGTGTGGGTCGCGGCGTTACTGGAAGAGCCAGAGCGTCACACGCTCGATTTTCGCACCAGCGTTTGGCGTTTACGCCAAGGCCAACACAGCAAGCAAAAAGTGGTCAGTGCGCGCGCGGCGGCGCTAGCGAAGATGCTCGCCATCACCGCGCCATTGGCGGCGTTAGATGATGCCCTTGTCCCGGTCGCTCTGGCCTGTGCCTATCCTGACCGCATTGCGCAGCAACGCAGCAGCGGCGCCGGTACTTTCTTACTCGCCAATGGCCATGGCGCAGAGCTCGATGACAGCGAACCGCTCGCCGATGCGCCGTATTTGGTGGTGATTGACTTGCTACGCAGTCAATCGGACGCGTCCCGTATTCACCTTGCGCAAGCCTGTGAGGTCTCGGTGCTTGAACAGCATTGTCAGTCATTATTTACTGATCATGACTGGGTTGATTGGGATGAGAAAAAAGGCCGCTTAGTCGCCGAGAAACAGAAGAAGCTCGGCGCGCTCGTGGTGTCTCGAACCGCAATGGCAACGCCAGATAAAGAAAAAATGACACAAGCTTTACTGAGCTATGTACGTCGTAAAGGTTTGTCTGTATTAGAGTGGTCTGATCGCGCGCGTGACACGTTAGAGCGCATTCGCTGCGCTGCGCAGTGGCTGCCAGAGCACGATTGGCCAGATTGCTCTGACGATGGCTTATTGGCGGCTTTAGAGCGCTGGCTAGAGCCGTACATGAATCAGGTCACGTCGGTCAAGCAGTTGGCATCGATATCGATAGAGCAAGCGCTGCTGGCCTATTTGGGCTGGCCGTTAAATCAGCAGTTGGACGAGTGGCTGCCTACGCACTACACCCTACCAACGGGCACACGAGCGCGGATTCGTTATCAAGATGGACAAGAGCCCGTGCTGTCGGTTCGGATTCAAGAAGTGTATGGCGAGCAGACGTCGCCACGCATTGCCGACGGTCGCAAAACCTTAGTATTGGAGCTGCTCTCTCCCGCACGCAGACCATTGCAGATCACCCGAGATCTCGCAGGGTTCTGGGCAGGCAGCTACGTGGAAGTACAAAAAGAGATGAAGGGGCGCTACCCCAAACACGTTTGGCCGGATGATCCTGCCAATCATGTGGCAACGACGAAAACCAAGCGGCACTTTAACTGACAGGGCGACTTAACGGTCAGGGCGCGTTACCGGAACTGGGACGGCGTCTGATGGGTAAAACGCTTGAATTTAGTGCTGAAGTAGTTGCTGTCTTTGTAGCCGACTTGAAAGGCAATGTCGGTGATCGACAGGTCAGAGTAATGGAGCAGATCAATGGCTTTATTGACTCGAACACGGTGGACGTAGTTGTTGAACGTGAGGTTAGTGACTTGCTTAATCTTACGGCTCAGAGTGCGTGACGAGATGTTAAACCGCTCGGAAATGTCGTTAACGCATATCTCTTCACTGTAGTTATTCTGTAACCAGTCGATCACTTGCAAAATGGTGTTATCGTCGGCGTTGTTATTTTGGGAAGTTAACCGTCCGCGTGACAGCTCAACGATCAACTGCTGAAACAGCGCTTCAGCCATAATGCGAGAATCGACCGAGTTCTGCATCGCTTCTTTTTCGAGTTGTGCCATCAGTTGCTCGGTGCGTTTCAACGTGGCGGTGGAAATCAGCCAACTTTTCTCTTCAGACTCTTCCCTCGGTAGCAGATTTTTCAGCAATGGCGAGTAGGCCAGTCGACTCTTTTTAAACAAGATATTGGTTAGATGGAGGTCATCCACCTGTTCGTACAAGTGACGGTCATTGGGTGAAATAAAGCAAATATGATTCTTTGCGAGATTGGTCGGGATGTCATTAAGAATATGTTGTCCCGTGCCTTTGGTGACAATGATCAACTCGTGGAAATCATGCGAATGTTCTGGGTAGTTGGGTTGAGGAGCACGGACTTCGGCACACACGGCGGAGTCTGAGGTATGAAAAAAGTCGTCACCGTTTAATTGAAACATTGTTTTACTCCTCTTTGGTTGGTTTTTTGTACTCCTTCCATGCTGGAGCAGCAACTCTGGGATAGACAGAGTGTGATCTTTAGTGCGCCATGGAAGTCAGAGTGTGATCCTTTTCACTTCTCCAGTTTTTGCTCTAATTTCGGAGAAAAAAACACAGAAAAGCTGAGAAGTGGAGTACTTCTCAGCTATTTGCATCTGTGGCAGCGACGCCGTACTGGCTTAGAGGTTAAAAGTCTCTTTCAGCGCTTGCATATCTTCAGGGCTGACGCCTTGTGGGATAAATCCACTGGCTAAGCACATCAAATAGAGTTTGGCGCCTTTGTTGGCGACATCGACAAAATCGAACGCGGTCAGTGCGTCTTTGCCAGTGGCGACAGCGCCATGTTTTTCCCAAATAGCGACGTCGTGCATCAGCAGCTTATCGCGGGTTCCTTGGGCCATAGTTTGGCTACCCGGCATGCAGTAAGGCACTATGCCAATCCCTCTAGGTACGAAAGCGCGCACTTCTGGCAGCATTTGCCAACAAGCCATGGTGTACGCATCATCGTTTTGCGCAAAATCTGGATGATGGGAGAGTGCGATCAGCTCAATCGGATGCGTGTGAACCACGCATCGGCTATCTCGCCCAGCCTGCTGTTGTGAGATGATGATCTCGACATGAGAGATAAATTCGCTGGTGGGGGCGAAATCTGGATTATTTCGCCCACCCCAAAGTAGATGGTATCCCTGTGCGCTGTCGTCAATGCGCAAAATGCAGCCCGCTGCTTCTGGGTCACGCAACTCACGAATCCGCTCTCCGGTTCCTTTGACAAAAAAGAGATGACCCGCCGCAGCGCTTGGAAAGGCATCACCGCCAATCATAGAGAGCTTTTTATGCGGAAAAGCACTGAGGTCGGGTGGGAGGTCGCCAAAAATATCGGTAATGTCGACAGAGATATTACCGCCATTGCGCTCTGCCCACTCTCGTTGCCACAGATACTGCGCAACTTCGCTCACTTTGGCGATTTCGTCTTGGACTGCTTGGTTAATGGTCACCGTTTGCATTTGAATTCCTTAATTAATAGTCGTGGTTACGCGAGATAGAAGACCGATTGCAGTGGCACTGAACGAGGCGAGTTATCCTCGTTGGTATCCATGATGTCGGCCATGTATCGCCACCACTTTTGGCAGATGTCAGTGTCTGCGATGGCTTGCCATTTCTCTTCACTTCGTATATTGAGGCAGGCAAACAATTGCTCGGTCTCCGGGTGAAGAAAAATGGAATAGTGCTCGGCACCGTGTGCTTTTAGCGCACGTTCCAGTTCAGGCCACAGTTCATCATGGCGACGCTGGTACTCTCGGGCTTGGCCGGGTTTAAGCTGCATGACCGTGGCGATTCTGATTGAATTGGGCGTCATGGGTTCTCTCACTCTGCATCACGGTGCAGCAGTACGGTTTCCTCGTACTCTTTGATATCGCGTAGCCAATCCAAACCGACAGGAACCTGGTTCATCAAACAGTAGTAATCCCAGACCGCTGCCCATGGCGCGCTGCGGGTCTCTTCTAACAGAGCCAGTCGTGTGGTGTAGTCACCGCTGTTTTCCGCAAGGCGCAGTTGCGTTTCGGGTTCGAGCATCGCTTTGAGCAGCGCTTTGCGCGTATTGCGTGTGCCAATCACCCAAGCGGCAACGCGGTTGATGGACGCATCAAAGAAATCGAGTCCCACATTGACGCGATCAAAGAGCTTGTTGCGAACAATTTCGTTGGCAATGGCTTGTGTTTCATCATCCAGCAGCACGACGTGGTCGCTATCCCAGCGAATAGGACGGGTGACATGAAGCAAGAACTCTTTCACATAGAGTGAGCAAGCTGAAATCTTGTCACTGATCACTTCGGTCGGGTGGAAGTGCCCCGCGTCGAGACACAGCAAAATGTCGCGAGTGGCGGCATAGCCCATATAGAACTCGTTGCTGCCTACTGTGTAGGCTTCAGCGCCAATGCCAAAAAGCTTGCTTTCGACGGCGTCTTTGTGAAAAGCGCTATCAATCGGCTCGGCGATGATTTCATCCAATGAGGCCATTAAGCGCTGTCTAGGGGCTAAGCGATCGATGGGCACATCTTTCATGCCATCCGGGACCCAAATGTTCATCACTGACGGAGTACCAAGCTCCTTACCAAAGTACTCAGAGATCTTTCGGCTCGCCTTGCAGTGGTCAATCCAGAACTGACGAATCTCAGCGTCGGGGTGAGAGAGGGTAAAGCCATCCTCACTGAGTGGGTGTGAGAAGCATGAAGGGTTAAAGTCCAGTCCTAACTCATTTCGTTTGGCCCATTCAACCCAATTCTTAAAATGCTCAGGTTTGATCTGGTCGCGCGAAACAGGTTGGTCCGATTCTAAGTAGATGGCGTGCAAGTTGAGTCGCTTAGCCCCCGGGATCAAACTGAATGCTTTATCGAGATCTTGACGCAATTCTGCGGGTGTACGCGCTCTACCCGGGTAGTTCCCTGTTGCTTGGATGCCACCACTGAGTGCTTGCTCTGGGTTTTCAAACCCACGCACGTCGTCCCCTTGCCAGCAATGGATGGAGATGGGAATCTCATTGACTGCTTTTATGACGTTGTCGGTATCAATGCCCATATCGGCAAATTGTTGTTTCGCCAGTTGGTAGGCGGAGTGAATCTGTTGTTGAGTTGGCATCAAAGTATCCTTATTGAGTCAAGGCGTCGAAGCGCGCTTGCAGCGCGTCGAGTTGTGAAATCGGTGTCGGTGAAAATTGGGTGAGTTCGAAAGAGTACGCGATGATCTCGCGCCCATGCTCAATCGAGTTCACCGCGCCAGTGGCAATCAATTGACCCATCATATTGCCCAGTGCCGAAGCTTCAGTCGGATTAGCCAAGACGGGCACTTGACAGGTATTGGCGCACAACTGGTTGAGAAAATGATTTTTGGCTCCGCCGCCCACCACATGAATGGCGGTCAGAGGTTTGGGCGCTAAATGGTTGAGCTGAGCAAACACTTGTGCATAGCGCAGTGCCAGACTGTCGAAAATGCAGCGCGCAATCTGTGCCAATGTTTGTGGGGTTCCTTGCCCTGTTCGTTGGCAAAAATCGACGATCGCGTGCTCCATGTTGTCAGGATTGAGGAAGCAGGCGGCGTCCGGGTCAATCAAAAACTCAAACGCCGGGCTTTGCTGAGCCATCTCTACTAACTGAGCGAAGTGATATTCGCTGTGCAGTTTTTGGATGGATTGAATCAGCCACAGTCCCATGATGTTTTTCAAGGTGCGATAGGTGCCACCCGCACCGCCTTCATTGGTCACGTTGGACAATAGGGCTTCGTCATTCAATGTGGGATGATCGGACTCGTATCCCATGAGCGACCAGGTTCCCGAACATAAATAGGCGCACGTGTCGGATTGGAGTGGCGTGCCTAATACCGCTGACGCCGTGTCATGGCTGGCAATGGACGCGACTGGAACAGTTTTATACTCACCAATGATCTGGTTAGGTGCTTTCGGTTCCAGAAACCAATCACTTGGAATACCAATGCGATCAAGCAAAGCTTGGCTCCACTGTTTGGTGCGACAGTCGAGCAGTTGGGTGGTGGACGCGTTGGTGTACTCGCAATGCTTGACACCAGTCAGTCGATAGTTGAGGTAGTCAGGAATCAGCAATAGGGTCACCACATCGCTGAGTGATTCTTTGGGCAGTGCGCACAATTGGTAAAGCGTATTAAAGGGCAAAAATTGGATGCCCGTGGTTTGGTAAAGGGCTTTTCGATCGAGTGTGTCGGCCAGCAGTTGCTTCATGACACCTTGAGTGCGCGCGTCTCGATAGGAGACTGCAGGGCTGTGCCTTTGCCCTTGTTTATCCAGCAGCACAAAGTCGACACCCCAAGTGTCAATACCGATGCTCGCAGGGTGAATCCCACTTTCGAGCACGACGTCGATACCGATACACACTTGTTCAAACAGTGCATCAATATCCCAACAGTCTTGCCCTTGGATTGAAACCAACTGGTTGGTAAATCGATGTTGCTCATCAAGGGAGAGGCGCTGACCATCAAACGTTCCTAGCATGACTCTGCCGCTAGAGGCGCCAATATCAATCGCAATTACGTGTTGCTGCATAATGGATGTCCGTTGTTCTTAATGTGAGAAATTATCGGTAAATCTCTTCTTGAGAGACTTAAAAAAAATGCAGGGGTTGGCGATAAGGTGTCAGGTTTTTCAATATCGATTTGCGTTAGATCACAAAAGCTCACACCTCTGTTTTTGGCGCACAACAGGTGAAAAAAAGCCCTGCATGAGCAGGGCAAACATCGCGTTTCGAGGACACGGTAGGTGTTTATAAATAGGTACGTAAATACTCAGAGAGACAAAGGATCGCCATAGCCTGACCATAAGGCATGGAGGTCAATGGGATGTTGCGGTAGTAATCGAGGTCATCGCCCATGGCGGTGCCAAAAGAGACATTGATCAGTTCACCGGATTCGCTGATGTAGTCCTTGATGAGCACATCGACGGCTTTGTTCGCCATTGGGGCGTAGTCGGCAGAAATGTATCGCTTGCGTACCGCTTTTAATATGCCATAAGCAAAACCCGCCGTGGCTGATGCTTCCACATAAGAGTGATCGTCATCGAGCAGGGTGCACCACAAGCCACTCTCTTGTTGAGTGCGAGCGAGCATCGCCACCTGACGTTCAAGAATGTGCACCAAGTGACGACGATAAGCGTCATGCTCTGGCAAGTCGAGCAACTCAAGGAAATCAGGGATCACAATCGTGACCCAGCTGTTGCCGCGTGCCCAACGTGCATTGGCAAAGTTATGGTTGCCATCAAAGGTCCAGCCATGGAACCAAGCGCCGGTCTCGCGATCCATAAGGTATTGAATGTGGGTCAGGAACTGATATTTCGCTTCTTCCACATACTCTGGGCGATCAAGCAGTAGGCCAATCTTGGTGAGCGGCATAACGCTCATCATAAGTGTGTCATCCCACATCTGTTCATTGTTTTCACTATTGTAAACAATGTGCTGAATGCCACCGCTCTGCGTTTTGGGCATCTGGTACATCACATACTCTGCCCAAGTTTCCAGATACGGAATCAAGGACTGATCTTGCGTCTCTTCATAGCGATAGGCCAAGGTCAAAAATGGGCACACCGTATTGACGTTTTTTGTGGCTTGCTCTTCGGCAAATCGGTCTTCAAACCACTCATCAATAATGTTGAGCACGTTTTGATCATTGGTTTGTTGGTAATACTTGTACATGCCATACAGACCAATACCATGCGTCCATTCCCAGCCGGCCCAGCCTTTGGTATCTATGGTGCGACCGTCATCAAGATGAAGCAAAAACTCGCCGGTTTCATCTTGAATGTTGATTAAGTTGTTGATCAAAGATTGGATCTTATCGACCACCACTTTTTTCGGGTGTTCACGTTCGATACGGCGAAGGAGTGGGCTTTGTTTTACAGGAAACACTTTCATTTTCATTCCTTAATTCGATTACATAACACCAAGCAGTCTTGGTAAGAATAGAGTAAGTTCAGGGACATAGGTAATCAGCATCAGCATCGCGATAATGGCGATGTAGAACGGGATCAGCGGCTTGATCACCTCTTCGACTTTAACTTGGCCGACGCTTGCGCCGACATACAGGCCACTGCCTACCGGAGGCGTGATGGTACCGATGGCAAGGTTGAAAACCATCAAGATGCCAAAGTGGACGGGGTCAACGCCAATCTTTTGCACAATCGGCAGTAAGATAGGAGTGAATATCAGGATCGCAGGTCCGATATCCATAAAGGCGCCGACAATCAAAATAAACAGGGTGATGACCAGCATGATAATCGCCGGGTTATCTGAGATGCCAAGGATCAACTTACTCAGCGCACCAGGGATCCCGGTCATCGACATCGCAAAAGACATCGCCGAAGACGTGGCGAGTAAGAACATGATCACGCCCGTCATGACGAAGGTCTGGATCAAAATCTTCGGCAGATCTTTAAGGGTTAAGGTTCGGTACATCACTAAGGTTAAAAACGCGGTGTACACAACAGCGATCGCTGAGGCTTCGATGGCGGTGAAGATCCCTTGAACGATCCCGCCAACAATGATGACCACCAGCAGTAAGCTTGGGATCGCTTCTCGTGTCACGATCCACGCCGCGCCTTTTTGTAGGGTAAAGAAGTTTGTGTAGTTGTTTCTCTTCGCCACCACATAGGTGATGAGAATGCACCCCAGCCCCCAAAGACTGCCCGCAATCAGACCGCCCGCAAACAGCGCTGCAATTGATGTACCGCCACTGGCCAACGCATAAAGAATAAACGCCGTGGTAGGAGGAATGAGCATCCCTGTCGGCGCTGACGCGATATTGACCGCAGAGGCAAAATTACGGTTGTAGCCCTCTTTGGCGCTCATTGGAATCATCACACCACCAATCGAGGTGGAAGCCGCAATGGCCGATCCAGACACGGCACCAAACATCATATTGCCCGCGATGTTGGTGTAAGACAAAGAGCCGGGGATCCGCCCCGTAAACAGCTTGGCAAAGTTGACTAATCGGGTCGCGATGCCGCCGTTATTCATGATCACGCCCGAAAGAATGAAGAAGGGAACGGCCAGCAGTGCAAAGCTATCTAGGCTAGAAAACATCTTCTGTGCGGTAGTAAACATCGCAATATCAAACGGAAGAACGAGCATCACGGTCGCGCAGGAGGCAATCACGATGCACAAACCAATCGGCGTACCTAAAACTAGCAGCAAGACAAAAACGCCGATCAATAGGCTCGCTGCGGTGATGGGATCGGTCATGCGGTTTTCCTTGTTGCGCGATCGTTGATAGGGCTCTCTTTGCAAGGAAGAGCGCGAATTTCTTTATGAATATCAAGGATGTTGAGCAGGCTATAAATGATGATCAGCACGCCAGAGAGCGGTAGAGCATAGTAGACCTTACCCATCGACAGTTGCAGCACTGGCGAGATCTGCATCATGGCGTTGCTAGAGACTTTCCAACCGCCGATGATCATGATGTAGACCGAAAAGGCAATGAACACCATTTGGATGACGATGTTCCAGTAACCCGCAATTCGGGCAGGGTAGCGATCAAGAAACAGCGTTAGGCTAATGTGTTCTCGTTTTCCGGCCACATAGGCAAGCCCAATCACCGAGAGCCAAACCAAAGAGAAGCGCAGCATTTCTTCAGAGAAGGTGCTGGGCGTATTAAATAGGTAGCGACTGATCACTTGCCAGCAAGCGACAAAGACCATCACGGTCATCAGTGAGCAACCAAACCATTCGATGGCTTTATCGAGCCACTTTCTGAGCGTATTCATATCAACCTCGTAGGGCAGGAGATAGAAGACTGGCTTCTATCTCCTCGGTTTTAGTTTTGTTCTACTTGTTCGATTTTCTGATAGAGCGAGTAAAGCTCTGGTTTTTTCTTGAGGTTTTCATAGATGGGCTGCACCGCTTGTTTAAAGGGGGCTTGGTCTATTTCGAAGAACTCGACGCCAAAATCTTTGCGCGCAGATTCGGTCGTTTTCGCCATCTCTTCTTGCCATAACTCTTGCTGAAGTGTGATGGATTCATCAATCGCTTCTTGTAGGGCCGCAAGTTGATCTGGGGTCAGCTTTTGTTTGGTGATGTTGCTCATGACCACCACGTCAGGGATTCGAGTGTGCATGTCGTAGCTGTAGAATTTGGCCACTTCGCCATGACGGGCGATGGTTAGAGCAAACTCGTTGTTTTCTGCGCCATCAAGAATGCCTTGCTGCAATGAGGTATACACCTCAGCTTGGCTCATGGCGATAGGTGCGGCGCCGAGGAGCTTCATTGTCTCGATGGACGTTTCACTCTGCATCACGCGGATCTTTTTACCTTTGAGGTCGTCGAGCGTTTTCACCGGTGCTTTGCTCATGTAGAAGCTGCGCGCTCCTGAGTCATACCAACCGACACCGGAGAAGCCTTGCGCTTCTGTTGAACGGTAGACCGTGCTCATGACATCCTCGTCTTCCATTACGCGGTAAAAGCCCTCTTTGCTGTCAAAAAGGTAAGGCAATGAAAAAACGCCGTAGAGAGGGGAGAAGCTTTCGAGAAGGCCAGATGAGACTTTAGTGATATCAATGGCACCGACTTGAACCATTTCAACCAGTTCACGTTCGCCGCCGAGCTGGCTGTCTGGGAAGTATTGAATCGTGACTTCGCCGTTGGTTTTTTCAGCCACAGCATCACCAATGTACTGTAAAGCGGCTTTCACGGGTTGGCTGTTTTCAGCGTAGGCAAGCTTGAGTACGGTGTTCGCGTAAGCGCCTTGCGCAGCCAGCATCAGTGCGGATGCTAAAACGGCTTTATTGAAGGGGGTGTAGAGTCGGGACATAGTATCCTCCATACATAATGGCTTTTGATTATGTTATTGGTTGGTTGGGTTTATCGTTATTGATTTACGCAGTGTATAGTTGCAGGGCGGCGCGATGTTCACCTTTAAAAATGAGCCAGCTTTACTTGGCCATCGTCAATTTTGCGAGATCGATAGCGCAGCGAGTCACATTTTTACTTTTTGTCTCCCTACGGAGAATGGGCTTGAACGCTGGGCTTTTTTACGCCGAACTGACTTACTGCTGTTTAGGCATACAGCAAAGCGCGATATAGTAAGCGCCAATGCTCAACAATCCGAATTTAGCTCATGACCAGCAATAAGAAGCCGCGTTCGAAAGGGACAGCCACGAAAAAACGTACGCCAGCGCGAACCGCCTCGAAAAAGCCCTCTTCGCCTAATAAAACACAATTAAAAGCCAGTGTGTTACGAACCCTATGGGGCCTAACATGGAAGCTCGCCTTGGCTGGGTTTGCCTTGCTACTGGTGGTGGGCATCTATCTCGATAGCTTGGTCAAACAGAAATTTGAAGGTCAGCTGTTCTCTTTGCCGACGGTGGTGTATGCGCGTATTTTGCATCTCGCACCGGGTGACAACATTTCGATTCAAGAAGTACGTAATGAGCTGGATGTGCTCAATTATCGCAAAGTGCGTCAACCTCAATACCCGGGTGAGTATTCCTCTTCTTCGAGCAAGATTGAGCTGATTCGTCGGCCATTTGAGTTCTCCGATGGCCCAGAGCCTGACCGCCACGTCATGCTGCATTTTGATGCGTCAAGCCTGCAACGGATCCAATCGTTAGAGAAAACGGGGGATTTGGGCTATTTGCGCATTGAGCCGAAAATGCTGGGTATGCTTGAAAAAAATCAAGATGAGCAACGGCTGTTTATCAAGCGGGTCGATTTTCCGGAAGTGATGATTGACGCGCTGCTCGCAACAGAGGACAGGCAGTTTTATCAGCACGATGGTGTGTCACCATTGGCGATCGCGCGTGCTTTGGTGGCCAACGTGAAAGCGGGGCGGACCGTGCAAGGCGGCAGTACCCTGACGCAGCAGTTAGCCAAAAACCTCTTTTTATCGAGCGATCGCACCTTATGGCGCAAAATGAGAGAGGCTTACATCGCCCTGATTCTTGATTATCGCTACAGCAAAGACCGCATTTTGGAAGCGTACCTCAATGAGGTCTATTTAGGCCAAAGTCGCGGCGAAGCTATTCACGGCTTTGGTTTGGCGTCGCGTTTTTATTTCGGCCAACCGATTCAAGAGCTGAGAATTGATCAACTGGCGTTGTTGGTCGGCATGGTGAAAGGCCCTTCCTATTACAACCCGCAACGCTACCCAGAGCGGGCGAAAGAGCGCCGAGATCTGGTGCTGCGCTTAATGATGCAACAAGGCACGCTGACGGCGAGTGAGTTTGATGCCGCTGCCAGCCGCCCACTGGATTTACAAGCAACGCCACAAATTGCCAGTCGTCAGCCCGCTTATTTTCAGCAAGTGAGTATTGAGCTCAAAGAGAAGCTGGGAGAGCGATTCCAGGGGGACAGCGGCCTGCGCGTGTTTACCTCGCTTGACCCTGTCTCGCAGCATCAATTGGAACGCGCTGTAGCCTCTAAGGTAACGCAATTGGCAACGGTGGCAGGCGATGAATTAGAGGGCGCAGCGGTGGCGGTGGATCGACACACCGGCGAAATTCGCGCGATGGTCGGTGGCAAACGCACCGGCTTTGATGGCTTTAATCGAGCCTTGAACGCGAAGCGGCAAATTGGCTCATTGGCAAAACCTGCGGTCTATTTGGCGGCGCTCAATCAGCCGGAGAAATATACCTTAGCCACCACGCTGCACGACAAGCCGATTACGCTCAAGGGCAGTCAAGGTAACGTCTGGTCGCCGCGTAATTACGACCGAGAATATCGCGGTGATGTGCCACTCTATCTGGCGCTGGCCAAATCACTCAATGTGCCGACGGTGGAGCTGGGTATGCAAGTGGGCATCGAGAAGGTCATCAACACCTTTGAGCAGCTTGGCGTGCCACGTGAAGAGATTCGCCCGGTGCCTTCGATGTTCTTAGGCTCATTCAGTCTTACCCCGTTTCAGGTGGCGCAGATGTACCAAACCTTAACCAACTCGGGCCGATACGCGAAGCTCTCTGCGTTGCGTTCGGTGTTAAACCTTGAAGGGCAGGTGCTGTATGAGTCCCTGCCTAGCGCGTCACAGCGCGTCGATCAACAAGCGGCCTGGCTGACCACTTATGCGATGAAAATCGGCGTTACTGAAGGTACTGGCCGCTATCTCAATAGTCAGTTTTCTCAAGCGGCGCTGGCAGGGAAAACAGGTACCAGTAATGATACGCGTGACAGTTGGTTTGTCGGTGTTGATGGGCGAGAGGTGACCACGATTTGGCTTGGCCGAGACGACAATACACCGACCAAACTGACGGGGTCCAGCGGCGCATTACGTGTCTATGCCGATTACTTATCGCAGCGTATTCCGCAGCCATTGAGTCTGCCATGGCCCCAAGGCATCACAACGTTAGGTTTTGCTGGGCGAGAGTCGGGCAGCTTGGCGCTTGATTGTCGTAACGACTTTAGGTTGCCTGTGTGGGATAACACAGGTCAGCTCAAACAACAGTGTGATAAAGCGTCGGCATCCTGGATCAATCGACTCTTTGACTGGTAAGGTCAGATGGGTTTGTGTATATAATCCGAGATCATTGGTTTTGAAAGGAATTCAAACGTGAAAAAAACGCTTCGCTCCTTGTGCGGTTTTAGCTATCTATGCGCTTTTTTAGGCGGGTGGCCACTCATGGCGACAGCACAGTCAGGACCATCACTGCTTGATACCGATGTGCCAGCCGTTGAGCGCCCTAAAATTGCCGTGGTGCTGGCGGGCGGCGGCGCCAAAGGTGCGGCGCACATTGGGGTGTTGAAAGCGCTTGAAGAGCTGAAAATTCCGGTCGACTACATTACCGGCACCAGTATGGGCGCCTATGTAGGCGGCCTTTATGCAACAGGGATGAGCGCTGATGAAATCGAGAGTTTTCTTTACAGCGTCAATTGGAACTCTGGCTTTGTAGATAAAGTGCCGCGCAGCGAACGCCGTGTGCGAGATAAAGAGTACGAAGACCGCTACCAACTGACAACCGATTTTGGCCTCGGGATTGGCGAGCTCAAAGCCGCCAAAGGGGTCGTGCAAGGGCAGAGTATGCTGCGTATCTTGCGCGAAACCACAGGCAATCTTCCTCCTTTTACCAGCTTTGATGAACTGGCGATTCCCTATCGTTCGGTGGCAACCGACATCATTCAATTAGAACCTGTCATCTTAAGCAGTGGCTATTTGACCGATGCCATGATGGCGAGCATGTCTGTCCCTGGCGCACTGCCGCCGTATGAAGTGGATGGCAAAATGTTGGTCGACGGCGGGGTGACGAACAATATGCCGGTCGAACTCGCGCGGGCACTGGGCGCGGACATCATTATCGCGGTGGATATCAGCTCGGATTATCGCGCCGAAGAGGAATTCACCAACTTATTTACCGTCGCTTCGCAGTTGTCTAATTATCTTGTCCAGCGCAGTACCCGAGAGCAGACGAGCTTTCTTGCTGAGGGTGATGTCCTTCTGAAACCTGAGGTGGGTCGCTACGGCACCACCGATTTCTCCATCATGCCTGAAGCGTATATCAAAGGTTATGAGGTCGCCCATGCAGCAAAGGAGCAATTGCAGGCGTTGTCGGTGTCTTCCGCTGAGTACCAACACTATGTGGAGAAAAAACAGCAAGCACGAGCCAAACTCACTTATGTCGATGAGGTGGTGATTGACCGATTGGAGGTGATTAATAACAGCTCATTCTCCGATGAGGTGATAGCGCAGCGATTGAATCTTGAAAGCGGCGAGCAGTATTCGACGGAAACGTTGGAGCAGAGCATACGCGATCTCTATGTGTTGGATCGGTTTGAGTTGGTGACCTACCAGTTTGATCAGCAAGACGATGACAACGTGCTGCGCGTGAACATCAAAGAGAAATCCTGGGGGCCAAATTTTGTCGACTTTCGTTTCTTCCTTGAAGATGATTTTCAGACCAAAAGCCAGTACTCGATTGGTGTCTCCACCAACTTCACCGGCTTGACGGAGCAAGGAGCCGAGCTGAGAGCCAATGTCGAACTGGGTACAGATAAGCTGTTGGAGTTTGATCTCTATTCACCGATCCTCTCCTCTCAAACACTGTTTGGTAACGCGATAGTCAGTTACAAGGAGCAGACGCGCAACCTGCCGTTTGACGCCGATGGAGAGTTCGAATTCATTACCGATCCTACCTTAGAGACAACCGAGAATTACCTGCCGGTGAACTATGCCCAGTGGATTGGGGAGTTGGCGATTGGTTATCAGAGCAACTTATGGAGTCAATTTAAGGTGGGCGGGCGTTATACCTACGGTGAAGTGGAAGCGTCGACCTTCTCCTTGTTTGGTACTGGCCGCTATGAGCGCCTAGGTCTGTTTGCCAACTACCGCATTGATACTTTGGACAACTTTGCCCTGCCAAACAAGGGTGTTTACGTTGATCTAGGATTCTTAGTTTCTGATGATAGCTCGCAAGACAGTTTGTCGGATATCGATGATACCGTGTACGAAACCACCGTGCGTTGGATAGGTGCGCACAGCTTTGGCCGTCATACTTTAGTGGGTAACTTTGATGGCGCGCTAGTGGAGAGCAAAAAGTCCCAGTTGCTGGTGGACCCTAAACAGTTGGGCGGTTTTCTAAACCTCTCCGGCATCCCGAAAAACAGTCTGGTTGGGCAAAACAAACTCTATGGCAATGCCACTTATCGCTACCGTTGGTTTGATAACGATTTTGGCCTCTTCAGCTCGCCCTTCTACGTTGGCGCGTCATTGGAATATGGTGGTGTGTGGTCTGATCCGGATACAGAAATCAGCAAAGCGCCGATGTATCAGGCGGCCTCGGTTTTTGCTGGGATTGACTCGCCAGTCGGACCGGTGATGTTTGGTTATGGCCGTACTGAACAAAACTACGACTCGTTTTATCTCATCATCGGCAGTTCGTTTAAATAGTGGGATCGAGTCGATATAAATTGTTGTACGGTTTATAGGGAAAATGTGCTTATACTGCATGAAAAAGCATAGAACTTTAGTCTCAAGTTGCTATGTTGGTCAAAATGATGAGATTTTAATTTAACGTTAAATTTGCTATTCTACCGCCCACAGTTTGGCCTCTTTGGCATGATTATTCGATGTTCGGTATCGCACCCAATTGAATGACAATATGGCATGGAGCGCCAAGTTTCCAAGGATGTTCACTCCCTTCTTTTCTGAATAAATAGCAATAAAGGGGAGGAACCGCAATGAGAGGAAAAAGTCGTGCTTGAAGCCTACCGTAAACACGTCGAAGAGCGTGCTGCTGAAGGAGTTGTACCTAAACCATTGGATGCCGAGCAAGTTGCCGGCCTAGTGGAACTTCTGAAAAATCCCCCTCAAGGTGAAGAAGCGTTTATTCTTGACCTTCTGGAAAACCGTATCCCACCGGGTGTTGATGAAGCGGCTTACGTCAAAGCTGGCTTCCTAACGGCCGTGGCGAAAGGCGAGGTCTCTTCTCCGCTGGTTAGCCGCGAAAAAGCCGCGCAGCTCCTTGGTACTATGCAAGGTGGCTACAACATCGCGCCACTGGTTGAGTTCCTTGATGATGAGACTCTGGCCCCCATCGCGGTTAAAGCGCTGTCTCATACACTACTGATGTTTGATGCGTTCTACGACGTGGAAGAAAAAGCCAAAGCTGGTAACAGCTTTGCACAGCAAGTGATGCAATCATGGGCGGATGCAGAGTGGTTTACTGCCAAGAAGAAAGTCGCAGAAAAGATCACGGTGAAAGTGTTTAAAGTGACCGGTGAGACGAACACCGATGACTTATCCCCAGCTCCCGATGCTTGGTCACGTCCTGATATTCCTGTTCACGCGAAAGCGATGCTGAAAATGGAGCGTGAAGGCATCAACCCAGATCAACCAGGTAGTGTTGGTCCTATCACGCAACTCGAAGAGTTGAAAAAAGACGGCATCCCACTCGCTTACGTGGGTGATGTTGTGGGCACCGGTTCTTCGCGTAAATCCGCGACTAACTCAGTGCTGTGGTTTATGGGCGAAGATATCCCATACGTACCTAATAAGCGCACCGGCGGTATCTGCTTGGGTGGCAAAATTGCCCCTATCTTCTACAACACCATGGAAGATTCAGGCGCGCTACCGATTGAATTGAACGTACAACAGATGAATATGGGCGATGTGATCGACATCTTCCCGTACGAAGGTGTGGTACGTAAAGATGGCGAAGAGATTTCTCGTTTCGAGCTGAGCAAAGTGCTGCTTGATGAAGTGCGAGCGGGTGGCCGTATTCCTCTTATTATCGGTCGTGGCCTAACCAGCCGCGCGCGCGCATCGCTCGGTCTTGAAGAAACCGATCTCTTTGCAAAACCCGTTGACCCATCATCGTCAACCAAGGGCTTTACTCTGGCTCAGAAAATGGTCGGTAAGGCTTGTGGCGTAGAAGGTGTCCGCGCGGGTCAATACTGTGAACCTAAGATGACCACGGTCGGCTCGCAAGATACGACGGGCCCAATGACGCGTGATGAGTTGAAAGACTTGGCGTGTCTTGGCTTCTCCGCAGACCTTGTTATGCAGTCGTTCTGTCATACCTCTGCGTATCCAAAACCGGTGGATGTGAATACTCACCATACCTTGCCAGACTTCATTATGAACCGTGGCGGTGTCTCTTTGCGCCCTGGTGACGGTGTTATCCACTCATGGCTAAACCGCATGTTGCTGCCAGATACCGTAGGTACAGGTGGTGACTCGCATACTCGTTTCCCTCTTGGTATCTCCTTCCCAGCCGGTTCTGGCTTGGTGGCATTTGCCGCTGCGACGGGTGTGATGCCATTGGATATGCCTGAGTCTATCTTAGTGCGCTTCAAAGGCGAGATGCAGCCGGGTATTACCTTGCGTGATTTGGTACATGCGATCCCTTACTATGCGATTCAACAAGGTCTATTGACGGTTGAAAAAGCAGGCAAGATCAATGAGTTCTCAGGGCGCGTACTTGAGATTGAAGGGGTGGAGCACTTAACGGTTGAGCAAGCGTTTGAGCTTTCTGATGCCTCAGCTGAGCGCAGTGCAGCAGGCTGTACGGTCAAGCTCTCTCAAGCGTCAATTGAAGAGTACCTCAACTCAAACATCACCATGTTGAAGTGGATGATCTCTGAAGGTTACGGCGATCGCCGCACCATCGAGCGTCGCATTACAGCGATGGAAGAGTGGTTGGCTAACCCTGAACTAATGGAAGCCGACGCTGACGCGGAATACGCGCACGTGATTGAGATTGATCTCGCCGAGATCAACGAACCTATCTTGTGTGCACCAAACGATCCGGATGATGCGCGTCTACTTTCTCAAGTGCAAGGCACAGAGATTGATGAAGTCTTCATTGGCTCGTGCATGACCAACATTGGTCACTTCCGTGCGGCAGGTAAACTGCTTGAGCAATATGGTGGTACCTTGAATACACGTCTCTGGGTAGCGCCGCCAACCAAGATGGACCGCGATCAATTGACCGAAGAAGGCTATTACGGCATTTACGGCCGCGCGGGTGTGCGTATTGAAACTCCAGGGTGTTCACTCTGTATGGGTAACCAAGCGCGCGTCGCGGATAAAGCGACGGTCATGTCGACCTCAACGCGTAACTTCCCGAACCGTTTAGGTACGGGCGCGAATGTGTTCCTCTCTTCCGCTGAGCTTGCGGCAGTGGGCGCTATCTTAGGTCGTATCCCAACCAAAGAAGAGTATCTTGAGTACGCGAAGCAAATTGATGCGACCGCGGCGGATACCTACCGCTACTTGAACTTCCACAAGATGGAACAGTACACCAAGAAAGCGGATACCGTGATCTTCCAAGAGCCTGCGTAATCACGCTCTAGCGAATATGACTGATCAGCGTCTGCTTCGGCAGGCGCTTTTTTATCTCTGTTTTTTAGGTTGACGGTGTCGATTTTTAGAGTGTCTGGGGCCGATTTTAGGTATAGTGCGCGCCTTTTCTTCACGACTTTTTCTGGGTAGGTGGCTCAATTATGGAATTTGAATTTATTAAGAATACCTTACTGGGTGACGTCTACGTAAGATCCAGTATGGGGCATGAGGTCTTTGGTCGCTGGCTTCAGGAAGAAATTGGTCAAGACCTCGTCAAACTCGATAGCATTGATCAGTTGCTAGCCAGTGCTAAAGCTGCGCCTCAGCAAGAGTTCATTTTAGAAGGCCGAGAAATTTCTCTGACAGTTCAAGGTGATGAAGTGTTAGTGGAAGAGAACAGCTTAAAGCATGACTTTGACCTTGGCGCGGAAAGTGAGTTCGAGTTGTATGAGAGCGAGAGCCGTGCAAGCTGCGGTTTGGAAGATTTTGAACAACTGCTCGACCAGTGGAAATCCTTTCTTCGTACAATGTAATGCACCCTATTGGTGAATGAATTCACTGATGCTCTGTTTTTGGGAAGTGCGCGCACCTTTATGGTGCGCGTTTTTCGTTCTACAGGATAGGAGTTTAATGTAATTCCATATTTATCAATGGTTTAAAAACTTGGCACGCACCTTGGATTATAGAAAAGCAAAAGGACGACTGCTTCAGAGAGGATGCGATGAAACTTATTAATGCGATTATCAAACCGTTCAAACTAGATGATGTTCGAGAGGCGTTAGCCGATGTGGGCATCGAGGGGATGACTGTATCAGAGGTGAAAGGCTTTGGTCGTCAAAAAGGCCATACAGAACTTTACCGTGGTGCAGAATATCAAGTCGATTTTCTACCCAAAGTAAAACTAGAGATCGCCACTCAGGCTGAAAACGTTGACCGCGTTATCGAAGCCATCACGAAAGCGGCGCACACCGGAAAAATTGGTGACGGTAAGATTTTTGTCTACGACCTAAGTCAAGCAGTGCGTATTCGTACTGGTGAGACGGATGTTGAGGCACTTTAAGAATTCAAAGGACTGGAGATAAACACGATGGAATTATCAACAACAGTAACAGAGTTACGTTACGCACTAGACACCTTTTTCTTCCTCATTTCAGGTGCGTTAGTTATGTGGATGGCAGCGGGCTTTGCGATGCTGGAAGCGGGTCTAGTACGTTCAAAGAACACCACTGAAATCCTAACCAAAAACTTCTGCCTATACGCTATCGCTTGTACCATGTACTTGGTGGTTGGCTACAACATCATGTATGTCGACAACGGCGAAGGCGGCTGGCTACCATCAATCGGTGCGCTGATTGGTACGCAAGGCGAAGGTGCAGACCACTCCCTTGAGTCTGACTTCTTCTTCCAAGTTGTGTTCGTGGCGACGGCAATGTCGGTTGTCTCTGGCGCAGTGGCTGAGCGTATGAAGCTATGGGCTTTCTTGATTTTCGCTGTCGTACTTACAGCCTTCATCTACCCAGTCGAAGGTTACTGGACTTGGGGCGGTGGCTTCCTATCTGAAGCGGGCTTTAGCGACTTTGCAGGCTCTGGTATCGTTCACATGGCTGGCGCAGCAGCAGCATTGGCAGGCGTACTTCTTCTTGGTGCACGTAAAGGTAAATACGGCAAAAACGGTGAAATCTACCCAATTCCTGGTTCAAACATGCCATTGGCAACGTTGGGTACCTTCATCCTATGGTTCGGTTGGTTCGGCTTCAACGGTGGTTCACAGTTGATGGTATCAGATTTCGAGAACGCAACAGCGGTTGGTCAAATCTTCCTAAACACCAATGCCGCAGCCGCAGCAGGTGCCATTGCAGCGCTGTTTGTTTGTAAAACCACTTGGGGTAAAGCAGACCTGACTATGATTCTTAACGGTGCGTTGGCGGGCTTGGTAGCTATCACCGCAGACCCACTGTCACCATCACCACTTTACTCTGTGGCTATCGGTGCGGTATCAGGTGCATTGGTTGTGTTTAGCATCATCGGTCTAGACAAACTTAAGATTGACGATCCAGTGGGTGCTATCTCTGTTCACGGTGTGTGTGGCTTCTTCGGCCTGATGGTTGTGCCACTAAGCAATGGTGACGCTTCATTCGGTGCACAGCTTCTTGGTGCTGCAGTAATCTTCGCTTGGGTATTCGGTGCAAGCCTAGTGGTCTGGGGTATCTTGAAAGCAACAATGGGTATCCGAGTCTCTGAAGACGAAGAGATGGAAGGTATGGACATGCACGACTGTGGTGTTGGTGCTTACCCAGAGTTCGTGACTGTGAAATAAATCACTTTTTAATACAAAGTATGAAGCCCACACTTAGTGTGGGCTTTTTTTGATCTATGCTTCAGGGACTGAGTAAAAGCACCATAGGTACGCGCTGGCTTTTGAGGCTGAATGGGTGACAAAATCAATCAATATTAGGTTAGGTGTGATACAAGTTGTTACAAATAAAGGGGTTTAAAATCAGCCGTTAACCCGCCTGTTTTGCTTATTGATGGATTGTTTTCTAAACTTTGCTGAATATAATAAACGCATTGATAAACATTATCATTACTATATAAATCTAAAGGATTGACTCGATGAAAAAACTGCTGACTCTTTCTGCATTAGCCTGTGCAACTGTTGCTCCAACCGCGGCTCTCGCTGCAGAAGAAGTAAACGTCTACTCTTACCGCCAGCCTTTCCTTGTTGAGCCGATGTTCAACGAATTTACCAAAGAAACCGGTATCAAAGTAAACGTCAAGTTTGCCAAAACAGGGATCGCAGAAAAGCTCGCTCAGGAAGGAGAGTACAGCCCAGCAGACGTCGTGCTCACTGTTGACATCAGCCGCTTGGCTGAGCTGACCGACAAAGGTCTGGTGCAAGCGGTAAACAGTGACGTCCTTGAGAGCAACATTCCTGCTCAATACCAAGATGAAAACAACGAATGGTTCGCTCTGACGACGCGTACTCGCAGCGTTTACTCTTCGCGCGACCGCGTAGGCAAATTGGGTGAAGACTTCACTTACGCCGATTTAGCCAAGCCAGAGTTCAAAGGTAAAATCTGTACACGTAGCGGTAAGCACCCATACAACGTATCACTGATCTCCTCTATGATTGCCCATGAAGGTGAAGCCGCGACCAAAGCTTGGTTGGAAGGGGTGAAAGCGAACCTAGCACGCAAACCTCAAGGCAATGACCGTGGCCAAGTGAAGGCGATCAAAGAAGGCTTGTGTGACGTGTCGCTAGGCAACAGCTACTACCTAGGCGCGATGGTTAACGACCCAGAGCAGAAAGCATGGGCTGACGCGGTGTACATCAACTTCCCGAACCAAAGCACCACAGGTACACACGTGAACATCTCAGGTATGGCGATGGCGAAATACGCGCCTAACAAAGAGAACGCAGTGAAGCTGATGGAATTCCTTGCGGGTGACGTCGCGCAAGAGATGTACGCAGAAGTGAACTACGAATACCCAGTAAAAGCGGGTGTAAAACGTTCAGAGCTCGTGGCTTCTTGGGGTGACTTTAAAGCCGATACTCTCTCGCTAGATGAGATCGCCGATCACCACGAAGCAGCAGTGAAACTGCTTGATGAAGTGAAATTTGATCTGTAATTCTGCTCATACAGACCATTAATTAAAGACAACCTCAAGTCTCGCTTTTCTTTGTCGAGCTTGAGGTTGTTTGCTTATAAGGGTATAAATACACCTATACGGTTAAAGGATATGAGATGTATTTGCAACTGCATCTATCCCTCATACAGCCTGATGATAAATAGGCAATGAAAGAAAAATATTATTCATGGAAAACCAGCAGTGGAGCGCTTGCTTTGTTGCTGGTTTTACCGATCTTAGCGATATTCTACACCGCCATCGGCGAGACAGATGACCTTTTTGGCCATCTGATGTCGACTGTTCTCCCAACTTACACTTACAACACTGTGCTGCTAGCCCTGGGAACCATGGCGTTTTCTCTGCTTTTTGGTGTGCCGAGCGCGTGGTTGATGGCGATGTGTCGCCTGCCCAGTGAGCGAGTATTACAGTGGGTATTGGTCTTACCGCTGGCTATGCCTGCCTATATTGTCGGATACATCTTTACCGATTGGTTTGATTTTGCTGGCCCGGTGCAGGTGTGGCTGCGCGGCGTCACTGGCTGGGGACCGGGGGAGTACTGGTTTCCGGACATTCGTACCCTAAGCGGTGCTGTGGTGGTGCTGTCGTTGGTGCTCTACCCCTACGTGTATCTGCTGTGCCGCGCCGCGTTTATGGAACAGAATGTGTCGCTGTTGCAATCGGCGCGCTTATTGAAGTGCTCCCCTTGGGAGAGCTTTCGCCGCATTTCATTGCCACTGGCACGCCCAGCGATGGCGGTGGGGTTGTCGCTAGTTGCGATGGAGACCATCGGCGATTTTGGTACGGTCAGCTATTTCGCTGTCAATACGTTGACCACCGCGGTGTATGACACTTGGTTAGGCTACTCAAGCTTAACCGCCGCAGCAAAAATTTCCGCCATCATGTTGTTGATTGTGATCTTGCTGCTTAGCGCGGAGCGTTACAGCCGACGCAAACAAAAGCTCTTTCAGCAGCAGTTTAATAGCCGTGAAGATTTTCGTTATGTGCTAACGGGTTGGAAGAAGTGGCTAGCCCTAATTTGGTGTTGGGGTTTGGTCTGTATCGCTTTTCTTTTCCCTCTGGGTCAACTGCTGATGTATGCCTACACCTACTTCTCACAAAGTTGGACCGCAGAGTTTCGCCAATTTGCGCTCAATAGTCTCTATGTCTCTATTTCCGCTGCTGTGATTGGTGTGGCGATCGCTTTGGTACTCAACTTCTGTCAGCGGATTACGCCGAGTAAGACCAGCGTCAGTTTTATGCGCCTCTCTTCACTGGGCTATGCGGTGCCGGGCACAGTATTGGCAATTGGTATCATGGTGCCTGTACTCAGTCTCGATCATTTGGTGAATGATGTCGCCAAATGGATGGAGTGGGGACGCCCAGGGTTGATTTTCTCTGGTTCTATGTTTGCAGTTATCTTCGCCATGGTGGTGCGTTTTTCAGCGGTGGCGATTGGCAGCATTGAAAGCAGTTTGAGCAAAGTGTCGCCCTCACTGGATATGGCATCACGCACCATGGGGTGCAGCGTTAATCAGATGGTGTGGCGGGTTCATTTTCCACTGGTGCGTCGCGGCGCTTTGATTGCGGGCCTGCTGGTGTTTATTGAGTCGATGAAAGAGCTCAACGCCGCCCTTTTGCTCCGTCCATTCAACTTCGAAACCTTAGCGACTTACGTCTACAATTTTGCCTCCGATGAGAAATTGGAGTTGGCGGCGCTGCCCGCCGTCTTGTTGGTTCTCGTTGGCCTTATTCCTTTAGTTCTGATCAACCGTTCACTGGAGCACACACACTGATGAGTTGCGCGCTATCTATTGAAAACCTCACTTGTAAATATGACGACCAGACCACGGTGCTCGAGTCGTTATCTTTGCGGGTCGAGCATGGTGAAATTGTCTGTCTACTTGGCGCCAGTGGTTGTGGAAAAACGACGTTGCTTAAAGCGATTGCCGGTTTGCTTCCGCTTAGTTCAGGCACCATGAGTCTCAATTGCAACGTAATTGATAATGGCGAGCACTGGTTGCCGCCAGAGCAGCGCAACATCGGTATGATTTTCCAAGATTACGCGCTGTTTCCCCATCTGACGGTAGAACAAAACATTGCCTTTGGTTTGACCACTCTCTCAGCGCAAGACAAACATCAGCGCGTGGAAGAGATGCTGGAATTGGTGCATCTCAGTGGTTATGGCGATCGCTACCCGCATCAGCTGTCGGGTGGTCAACAGCAACGCGTGGCCATTGCTCGCTCTTTGGCGTACAAGCCGGACTTGCTCTTGCTTGATGAGCCGTTCTCCAACATCGATACCCAAGTGCGTCATGAGCTGATTGGTGAAATTCGCAAGATTTTCAAAAAGCAGGGTGTTACGGCGATATTCGTCACCCATAGCCGCGAAGAGGCCTTTGCCTTTGCAGACAAAATGGCAGTGATGAACCACGGCGTCATTGAGCAATACGGCACAGCAGGCGAGCTTTACTACCAGCCATCGAGTAAGTTTGTGGCGGATTTCTTGGGCGGCGGCAGTTACATCAAAGCCAAGCGCATTTCACCGTCTGAGTTCGAAACCGAGCTCGGTGTGATTGAAGCGACCGCGCAACATGAGATCTCTCAAGGCGGCGAATGTGAATTGCTACTGCGTCCGCAACATGTCCAGATCAGTGCGACTCAAGAGAGCAGTATCTCGGTGTTAGAGCAGCAGTTTATGGGTGATCACTGCCGTTATGTCATCAATGCGGGGGGCAATCTCTTGCTCGCCAGCTCCCCTGAGCCGTTGATGATTGGCCAACATGTGTCTGTCAAAGTGGATACACAAGGCGTATTGGCGTTCTAGTCTAGAGCGGACACTCAGATAAAAAAATGCCCGGTGTAGTACCGGGCAAATCTTCTTCACCTATAGGGTGGACCCAAGATGGATCGCGATGAAGCCTAGAGTTTGAGGAAGGTTTTCATTTGCAGCACCACTTTTTCAGCCGTGGCTTGGTCTGCCATCTCAGCAAAAATTCGCAGTAGCGGCTCAGTGCCAGAGAAACGTGCGATGACCCATCCACCATTTTTAAACACCACTTTCGCGCCATCTTCGTAGCTGACTTTGTCGATGTCATACTCAAATTCAGGCAGTTGCTTCTCGACGTAGAGGCGATCATACAGTGCCTGTTTTTGCGCCGCTTTAAACGTACAATCTCCTTCTGCGGTATAGGCGTAGCCATAGCGTGAATAGATTTCACCAAGCAGTTCGGAGAGTTTTTTCCCAGTGACGGAGATCATCTCCACCAATAAGCTGGATGCAAACACCCCATCTTTGCCCTTGATGTGACCGCGAATGGTCAAGCCGCCAGAGCTCTCTCCGCCGATCAGCGCATCGTGCGCTTCCATCTTGGAGCTGATGTGTTTAAAGCCAACTGGGACTTCATAACACGCTTCACCATGATCTTCGGCAATCTTATCGAGCAGGTGAGTGGTCGCGATGTTACGCACCACCGCACCTTTCCAGCCCTTGTACTCAAGTAGGTAGTAATAGAGCAGCATCAGCACTTCGTTGGGGTGAATAAAATGACCTTTTTCATCAATGATGCCTAAACGGTCGGCATCCCCATCGGTACCAATACCAATGTCGTAGCCTTCTGCTGCCACCAGATGTTTGAGGCGATACAAGGTGGCAGCGCTGGGTGAGGGCATCAGTCCGCCAAAATCGGGGTTCTTGCCATCGTGAATCACATCCACATCGCAGCGCCCGTTAATCAAAACGGTTTGCAAAGCGTTCTTCGCGACCCCAAACATTGGGTCGATGAGAACGCGTAAGTTGGCTTTTTTGATCGCTTCAATGTCGATGAAATCGATGATGGAATCGACAAACTCGTTCATTGGATTAATGAGCTTAATACGCTGGCTATCAAGTGCCTGCTCAAACTCCATGCTCAACACATCACTTTGGCTGAGGGTTTCAATTTGCGCTTCGATTTTTTGTGTGATCACTTCATCGGCATCGCGGCCACCTTCGATGAACACCTTGATACCGTTGTAATCCGCTGGGTTGTGCGAGGCGGTGATGCATGCCGAGTAGGCGCAATTCATCTGCTTGGCCTTGAACATCACGATAGGGGTGGGCACGAATTTGTCGATAAAACTCACGCAGATCCCGTTCGCTGCGAGCACTTCAGCAAACCAGCGGCCCGCTTTATCGGAGAGAAAGCGGCGGTCATAACCAATCACGAATCCGCGGTCGCTGACCTGTTCGTGATTGATGATATTGGCCAGCGCTTGGGCAACAAGGCGCACGTTGTCTTTTGTGAACGCTTCACCAATAAACGCACGCCAACCGCCGGTGCCAAATTTAATTGCTGAACTCATAGTTGTTTTCCTTTCTAGCAAGCCCAGAGCGGCGCAAGGACGCTCTGGGCTGACTCGTTATCCCAATACTACGACCACTTGGTTGATAGAGCCTTGAGGCTGAACCGGAACCACACCCTCGACGGCTTGGCCGTTCACCGTGATCGATTGAACCCCTTTGCTCACTGAATTCGGATTGTCGACTTTGATGTGATAAGTGGCACCTAGCCACTCACGCGTAACCTCAAAGCCCGGCCAATCGGTCGGAATACACGGGTCGATGGTTAGGCCATCAAAGCCACTGCGCACACCCAAAATAAAGTTTGTGACCGCAAAGTAGGCCCAGCCTGAGGTACCGGTTAACCAAGGGTGGTTGGCTCGGCCATGATCTTGATGATCGCGCCCCATGATAAATTGCACGTAGGAGTATGGTTCAGCGACACGTTTTTCGATGATGTCGTTTTGGTTGTATGGGTTAAGCGCATCGTAGAACTTCATCGCACGATCGCCGCGGCCCAGTTTGGCCTCTGCGACCCAAGCCCAAGGGTTAGGGTGTGAGAAGATGGCGCCGTTCTCTTTCACGCCCTGGTAGACACGAGTAACAAAGCCGATGTCGTCATTAGGGGTCGCAAACGAGGGCGAGTTGAGATGCAAGCCGTATTCGGAGAACAGGTGTTCATCAACCGCATCCATGGCACGCTCGCCACGCTGCTGCGAGACTGCACCAGAGAGGACGGCGAGGGTGTTCGACTCCAGATGGACACGGCCTTCTTTTTGCTGCGCAGTACCAATTTTGTCGCCATTTTTGGTCAAGCCGCGAATGTACCATCCGCCTTCGTCGTCCCAGAGGTGAGTTTCACACGCTTCACGGACGTTAGCCGCCATTTGGCTGTATTTCTCCACATCCTCCTCTTTACCAAGGAACTTGGCCAAGTCGATGAACTCTTGCAGTGCCCAGAAATGGAGGAAAGAGACCATTGATGACTCACCGCCACCAAGGTTGAGACAGTCATTCCAGTCAGCGCGCAGGCCTTTACAGATGCCGGTTTGACCAACGTACTCAGCCGAGAAGTCGAGCGCGGCTTTCATGTGCTCATAGACACTGGCTTCGCCGCCATCGGCATACGGAATCGTCTCATCAAAAAATCCGTGCTCGCCCGTTTCCATCACGTATTTACAGATGGTCGGCACCAACCAAAGGTGATCGTCAGAGCAGGTATCTTCAATGCCGTGGATCTTATCTTCATCGGAAGGGGTCGGAACCACTGTGGGTGATTTGGAGGGTTTCACATCCGCTTTTTCAGGATCGAACCAGTCAGGATCAAACAAGTGCAGACCGTACCCCGCTTTGACCTGACCGCGAAGCAGATCGACAATGCGCTTGCGCGTCATTTTCGGGTTGGCGTGTGGGACGGAAATCGCATCCTGAGCCGTGTCACGATAGCCCAACCCAGTACGTCCACCCACTTCAATAAAGGAAGCGAAACGCGACCAAACAACACAGGTCTCGGCTTGGTACAGCGTCCAAGTGTTGATCATGGTATCCAGCCCTTCGTTCGGCGAGCGGACTTGGAACTTGTTGCAGCGCTCGTCCCAGTGCGCTTTGATGCCGGCAAAAGCGCGATCGATCTCACTTACATCTTGGTATTTGGCGCGCAAACGCTCGCCATTACCTTTTCCGATACCCAGCAAGTAGGCGAAACGCACTTCTTCACCCGGTGCAAGCGTGAACTGTTTGTGCAGTGAGCCACAGTGGTTGTAACAGGTTTGCGCGCTGTTCGAGCAGCGTCCTTGCTCGACGGCAATCGGATTGGCTTCGTCACGGTAGAGACCAAGGAAACGATCGCGTTGACCATCATACGAGTCTGGATCGAAGGTGGAGGCGAGGTAATAGAAGCCTTCAAAGTCGTTGGTGTTGTAGTAGAGATCATACTCAATCACGCCATCACGGTATTCGGTGCCCGCAGAGTAAAGTGACATCTGGTGGTTTTGATTGTCCGATTGAATATGGCTAAATGAGAATTCAACGAACGAAAACGCGCTGATCGTGCGTGGCGTATCTGAGGTGTTTTTGATCACCACATCCCAAATTTCAACGTCTTCGCCTTTCGGTACAAATAAGGTTTTGGTCGCGCTAATGCCACTGTACTCACATTTGAATTTGGAGTAAGAGAGGCCGTGGCGCACTTCATAGGTCGCTTCGTCTAAACTCTTCGCAACCGGCTGCCATGAGACAGACCAGTAATCACCGCTGACATCATCGCGCAGATAGACGTAATGCCCAGGGCGATCAAAGCTGGCATTGGGGCGGAATTTGGTGACGCGATTGTACTCAGGTGAGTTGTAGAAAGAGTAGCCGCCCGCATTGTGCGAAATGACGGTACAGAACTTTTCTGTGCCTAAGTAGTTAGTCCATGGTGCAGGGACGTCTGGTCGAGTGATGACGTATTCACGATGTTCGTTATCGAAATAGCCGTATTTCATGTGTCTTTCCTTTTAACAAGTTACCAATCAGTAACCAAATCTAAGCTAGTGAAAACTGTAAGTAGTGATTCAATGGGTTAAGTTCATCGTCAGGATTGCCGGTCTCTAACCAGCGCTAACCGACGCTCATTTTTTCGTCTCGTCACCTCGTTGTTTGGGTGCTTGAGGTTTTGGCGAGTGAGGAGGTTTAGCGCTAGAGCTTGCAGGTGTTCGCCAAGGCGCTCTATAGGCCACCCCTTGTTTGTCGAGTTGCGGTAAGTGGGCGTTGAGTCGCGCAAGGTAGTCCAACCAATCGCGCTGGTGTTTTTCACTCCAGCCCGCTTCAGCAAGCGCGGTCAGGCGCGGGAAAATCATGTAGTCCATGCGTGCAGGTTCGGTGACAATTTCGCTCCACAGCGCACATTGAATGCCTAAAATTCGACGTCGAATGGGGTCGTTGTCGGCGATGTCTGCCAGTGGCTCGTAGCGATACGCCTTTTCAAGCGGGATCACGCTGGCCCAATCGACACCCGGCTCTTCAGGGGCGTAATCTTGGCTCATGTCGAGATAGGTGCTTTGACCAGGCTGTAAGATGACGTCAAAGCCTTGTTTGGCGCAGTGCAATGCAGCGTCCTCACTGAGCCAGGAGTAGATCACGGTATCTTTGCTGACTTTGTCACCATGTTGCGCCTCTTCCCAACCGACCATTCGTTTACCTAAGCTGCGCAGCTTGCGTTCGGCGTAACGCAGCAGATGACCTTGTAGCTCTTTGCTGCTTTGGTAGCCGTGCTCTTTCATTAGCGCGATGCACGCCGGACTTTCTAGCCACACCCCTTGTGGCACTTCGTCGGCGCCGATATGCACCCAAGGGGACGGGAAAAGCGCCGCTACTTCCTCAAGTACAGCATCGAGAAACGCATAGGTACCAGGCAGAGCGGGGGACAACACGTTGTCGCTGTAATGCTGGATACTGCGGTAGTTTGAGCGATCGCTGGCGTCATACAGCCACTCCGGTAGGGATTGGATCGCCGCTCGGCAGTGGCCCGGAATATCAATTTCAGGGATCACTGTGATGCCGCGCTCTGCGGCATAGTCGATCACAGCGGCGATCTCTTCTTGGCGGTAGTATCCACCGTAACGCTGCCCTAGATGACTAAATTGTGCTTGCAACGCCAAATCTGGACCGCGAAACGCCCCAATCTCAGTTAATTGAGGCAAGGATTTGATTTCAATTCGCCACCCTTCGTCATCGGTAAGGTGCCAATGGAAGGTGTTGAATTTGTAGTGCGCCAGTTGGTTGATGAGGCGTTTGATTTGCGCCACCGAGTAAAAATGGCGCGCGCAATCTAGCATCATGCCGCGATAGCGAAAACGGGGTTTATCGCTGATGGTGACCAGCGGCACGGCGATCCCATTGCCTTGTTTCGCGGGTCTGATGAGCTGCAGCAAGGTGGCGCTGGCATGGATAAAACCGACGTCCGAGCCGGATTCAAGCTGCACACCATGATGAGTCACGGTTAAGTGGTATTCCTCCTCATCAAGTGTTGGGTTCGAACGAAAGAGGATGTCACTTTGCCCAATCGTGTGCACCTCAAAATCATGCAGTGTGGCTAGCTCTTGTTGCAGCCAAGTAGCGCCGCGTTCTGCCAATGCGGTTTGCAAGGTGATTTGGCTGTGCTCAGAGAGGCGATATTCGCCCTCTTTGAGTGCTAGAGCATTGGGCTTTGGAATCAGCGCCAAGGGCGCTGACGGCAGCTCTGAGCGGGCTGGGATCTCGGCCCGCTCGCGGTAGGGCGAGGCGAGCGCGATCGGCGAGACATGCACCGCGTGTGTTTGGTGTTGCTCAAGGTCGATCAGCAGCGCATCTTTTAGTCCGTCGGTATAAAAGCGTAATGGCGCGGTTTTGATGCTAAATTCGCAATAAAAGTGCTGGTTCGCGGTTAACGTGTCGACATCTGGCGTTAAAGTGCAAAAACTTCCGATCTGCACAATCTGCCCGTGGCTGACACTGCTTGGCTGAATGTAGCGATCAAGAATGAACTGCAACTGCCAGGTGGGCAGGTCTTGATCGGTTAAGTTGTGCAAGGTGAGGCCAAATCGGCAACCTTCTTTGCTCTCATTGAGCACCGCAAAATCCACTCGATAACTCATTGTGCACCTTCGTGTTGAATGTCGCTCAGTCTATAAAGGTTGTGCTCAGGTTTACCTGCAAACATCAGTGCCCCTTCGATGGCGTCGAACTTAGCAGGCACAATCAGACTTCTCATCGGTGGTGATAGCCACGCTTGCATGCGCTCTGCCACTCCACCCATCAAACAGATGCGCGTCGCGCCTCGGCGGCGTAACGCTTGCAGCCACATTTCGATATCGTCACGGGTTTGCTGTAAGAGTGCTTGTGCCAACGGGCATCCTTCATCGGCGAATTGAAATATCTGAGGTGAAAACTGACCATAATCGCGAGGCAGCGCTTGCTTTGACCAGGCAACAATCGCATCGACGTCATGGTGAAAGTGTGTCATCACGTAATGGTAGAGCGGTGTTTGGGGCTCAATGTCATCGTAGGCGAGCAGCACTTTTTGGATCAGCCTTAGCCCCATCATCGCGCCACTGCCTTGATCGGAGATGGGAAACTCACGGCCACCGACCACTTGCTGCTCACCTCCGTTGATCAATAGGCCGCATGATCCTGTACCAGCAATCAGAATGGCACCATCTTGGCCGTCATGCGCGCCAAGACAAGCGCCATAGGCATCCGTATTGAGGACGATGGAGGCGAACGGGTGAGGCTGCTCCATCATCGCAAACCATGCAGACTTTTGCTCCGCGCCCGCGAGGGCAAGGCCAAGGTGCATGCGTGTGAAGTCAGCGCTCGTCAACTCGGCCTGCGTAGCTGCTGTCGTGACGGCATCGACAATGGATGTCAGAGCAGATTCGATGCCAAGTAAAATGTTTGCGCTGCCGCTTTTTCCCTCGCCAAGTAAGCGTCCCTGCGCATCTCTAATCCGTGCTCGGCACGAGGTGCCGCCGCCATCAATGCCGACATATAAATAGGTCATTGCGCTTGCTCCTTTGAGAACGAGTGAGTTTGAGAGAAGCGACGCGCCTGGTGACAAATGGCGAGCAGATACCACGCTGCATGAGGAATCCACTGTTCGCCCCAACGCCAGTTTTGCAGCATGTCATCACATTGAGGGGACGGATTGAAGGCGATGTCTCGTTCATCATCAAATCCGCTGGTGATGCCGTTACAAATCCCTCCTTTGGCGTTAAAAAAGCCCAGCTCAGGCAGGTAGTCTGGGTTGTTGTGACCTGCGCCATCAAGCATGCAGAGATCAAATGGGTTCAAACCCAAAATCCAGCTCAAACAGTCTTCAGCAAACCCATCCAATTGCTGACACAGTGCCGGGTTATCAAGGTGGGGCTGAGCGATATGGGCCATGCTCGCGAGAGAGCCGAGCCGCGCGTTTTCGCCTTGCCACCAGTAGCCGGTTTCATTGTCATGGGGAACAAAAAAGCGCGCGCTTTTCTCCCCTGACAGAGGCTTAGTGTATTGGCGAGGGTAACCAAAGGGGTTGTGCACCGTTTGTGTGATGGAGAGTTCAAATCGGACTGCTTGTTCAATCACACGCTGGACGCTGTCTCGCTGCGCCGCACCGGTTTCAATATCCAGATAGCGACACAAGCTGATCACTGGTAATCCTGCGTCACTGGCATGAAAGTAGGGGCGTGAGCCATCGTGATTCGCGGACCAGAAATGGCGCTGCTCGTCATCGCTGCATTGACGCGCCATCAGTTTGTTGGCCCACTCTTGGCTTTGTTGCAGATAGCGTGTCTGTTTTGTGGCGCGATAGAGCTCACAACAGGCCAGTAGTGCGCAGTACTCATCGATGATGTTTTCAACGCCATCGTCTAAATACTCTCGGTTGTGTGAGATAAGGTGCCAATAGCCTTTTTCCGCTGCCGCTAAGTAGTCGTTGGGTCGGTATTGCCCGCCTTGCTCGCGCTGCGCCGCGGCAGCGAGCGCAGCAATCGCGATGCCGCCGCCTTGACGAAATCCAGCTTGAAAGTCCGAGGACTTATGGCCCAATTGTGTCGCATAGGCGCAAATATGGCGTTTGCTGGTCTCTTTTGACCACTGGTCAAACACCGTCATGTAAAAGTAGCCATCGGGATGTTGCATTCGCACTAAAAAATCGGCGCCGTGCAATGCTTCTTCTGCCATTCTCAGGCGAGTAAACGCGGGGACGGAATCGAGCGTTTGCAGCTGCTCTAAGCCATTGAATAGGTTCCACGCGACCATGGGGATCTGCTGTGGATTGAAGTAATTGGCGTAAGAGAGGTGGCTGAGGTATTTGCTGACATCGCCGGAGGCATCATACCAGCCGCCGTGGACATCCGCGTACGCATCATGGCCGTAAAGGGGCACGTGGCGATCTTGCTGATCAAACACGCCCGTACAGCGCTGAGACTTAAAGTAGTGCAGCACATCGGACAGCGTGGCGCTGAGCAAATGTTGATGGCGAATCTCGAAAGTGTGGGAGCGGACAAAGTCGTCATTGTTCAACTGATTTTCTCTCGAGGTATCTTCTTTTAACGTATCTTTGTTCAAGCTATCAATGGCCAAGTAGAACTGGCCGATTTGATCAAAATTGGAAAACAGAATGCGAAAAAAATGCCCTTGGTGCCAACGGTCGACGGTGCCACCGGGCTCGGTTTGATAGGTGGCGAGCGTCTGATGACTCTTCGCGCACACAAGACGAGCAGTGGGGAGCGTCTCTAGTGCGTGGTTTGTCATCAGTACCGCCTGTTTTGGACCAAGGGCTTCATAACCAAGATGGTTAGTCAGTAGCAGCATTCTGTTCTCCGAACGTGGTATGTCTTATGCCGCGCAAGCGCGGGTATTCAAGGTGTTCATCACAGCCAAGGAGCGCCCTTGGCTGCGTTTTTGGTGCGATGGCTGTTTAAGCGCGATTAGTGCTCAAACAGATAACAACGCACAAAGTGGTTTTCAGACAGTTGAGTCACCTCAGGTAATTGCTCACGGCAGCGCTCAGTGGCGTGCTCACAGCGCCCTGCAAATGGACAGCCGGTTGAGGCGGGGGTCCAAAGCGGAATCTCCCCTTTGTTGCCTTTGAGCTTCTCGTGAATCGATTTACTCGGATCGGGCACCGCAGAAACCAGCAGCTGCGTGTACGGGTGTTGAGGTTTATGGATGATCTCTTCGGTATCGCCCCACTCGACCATGTGACCCACGTACATCACCGCCAGATCTTCGGCGATGTAGCGAGCCGTGGCGATGTCGTGCGTGATGTAGAGCAGTGACATCTGTTTGTCGAACTTCATCTCTTCCATCAGGTTCAATACCCCGGCGCGAATCGATACATCGAGCATCGAGGTCGGTTCATCGGCAAGCACAACCTCAGCGCCAACGGCAATATTGCGCGCCAAGTTGACCCGTTGGCGCTGACCACCGGAGAGCTGGTGCGGGTATTTTTCTGCGGTCTCTTTCGGCGGAATAAGGCCCACTTGTTCCAGCAGATCGTACACTCGCTCTTGCAGCTCTTTTTTGTTGCCCGGCGTGACTTTTTTATGGATCAGCAAGGGGCGGGCAATGTGGTGGAAAATATTGTGTGTTGGGTTGAGCGAGCCAAATGGGTCTTGCCAGACCATTTGTACCCCTTCGCGATAACTCATTAAGTCCGATTTTGACTTGATGGTTTGAATGTCGCGGCCCTTGTAAATGATGTCGCCTGAGGTTGGCGCATACATTTTGGCGATCATTTTCGCGGTCGTGGATTTACCCGAGCCGGATTCGCCCACCACCGACAAACCGCGGCTTTTGTACATTTTGAATGACACGTCGTTGATCGCGCGCATCATAGGTTGTTGCAGTGCATTGCTGTTGATCGGGAAATCTTTGACTAGATTTTTTCCCTCAATCAACAAGTCGCCATATTCTGTGCTCATAATGGTCTCCAATGAAATTCTTCAGTTTCTCAATTCGTTACAACGTTGCTTGCGCAATGGGCTCACCGTATAGGTGGCAGTTTGAGAAACGACTTGGCTCAATTTCTCGCAGTGAGGTCGCTTTGCGGGTGCAGGTGTCATGGACACGATCACAGCGCGCTTGGAAGCGACAACCTTGCGGGATCTCCAGCAAGTTGAGTGGGTTACCAGGAATGCCCGTCAATTTGGTTTTCGGCCCGGTTAATGGAGGGAAAGAGCTACCCAACCCCTTGGTGTAAGGGTGGTATGGACTTTCAAGAATTTGTTTTGAAGGTGCGACTTCAATCAGTTCACCGGAATACATGACGCCGATACGGTCAGAGAACTCGACCATCAGGGACAAATCATGAGTAATGAACAAAATAGAGAAACCGAACTCCTCTTTCAGTGCGTAAATCTTTTGCAAGATTTCGCGTTGCACCACCACATCAAGCGCGGTGGTAGGCTCATCCATGATGATCATTTTCGGATTCAATGCGAGAGCGATCGCAATAACCAGACGCTGACGCATGCCACCAGAGAACTGGTGAGGGTAGTCGGTTAGGCGACTTGGGTGAATATCGACGATCTCCAACAAGCCTTCGGCGCGGCGTCTGGCTTGTTCACGCGTCATATTGGTGTGGCGCATGATCACATCGCAAAACTGCTCTTCCATGGTCAACACCGGGTTGAGTGCGTTCATGGCGCTTTGGAAGACCATCGACATCTCGCTCCAACGGAACGACTGCATTCTGTCATCGCTGTATTTGAGGATGTTTTCACCGTTGAAGATCACCTCGCCACCGGTAATAAACGCGGGCGGCTTATGCAGACGCATGAGCGAGAAAGCGACAGTGGATTTACCACAGCCCGATTCACCGGCGAGACCGAAGACCTCGCCCGGAGCAATATCGAAGCTGACATCATTACAGGCGCGCACGTCACCGGCGGCTGTGATGTAATCAACGCATAAGTTGCGGATAGATATGAGAGGTGCTGTCATGATTATTTGTCTCCGCTCCAGATTGCAGGTTGAGGTTCGAGCTCAGGTTTACGCTCTTTCTTGTCTTGCTCGGCCAGTTTCTTCCAGCGCTTCATGCCTTTGTGTGAACGAAGTTGCGGGTTAGCAATTTCATCAACGGCAAAGTTAAGTAGGGCAAGGCCAGTCACAAGCAGTACAAGCGCCGCACACGGAGCCAGCAGTTCCCACCAAGCGCCAATCAGCATCGAAGAGGAAGTTTGGACGTTGTAGAGCATGATGCCCCAGCTGACCGTGTTCGGGTCACCAAGACCCAGGAAGGAGATGGTCGCTTCCATCATGATGGCGTACATCACAGAGCCAATGAAGCTAGCGCCAACAATGGGGATAAGGTTTGGCAAAATCTCAACGAAAATGATGCGCCAAGAGGACTCACCCAACACTTCCGCTGCTTTGACGAACTCTTTCTCACGCAATGCTAAGGTTTGCGAGCGTATCACCCTCGCGCCCCACGCCCAGGCGGTAAAGCCGATAATGAGCGCAATCGTCAGTGGACCTGCTTCACCGATGAAGGCGGCAAGAACAAACAGCAATGGGTATTGTGGGATAACCAGCATGATGTTCATTGCGGCCGTGAGGAAGTCATCAATGCGCCCACCAAAGTAGCCTGCAGAGATACCGATGATGGTGGCAAGAAAGCAGACGGTGATCCCTGCGCCAAAGCCAACTGCCAGTGAAACGCGAGCGCCGTGGACAAACTGAGACCAAACATCGCGGCCCATACGTGTGGTGCCCATGACATGATCCGCCTTTTTCGACATGATCAGCGTGCGGCGATCCGTGGCGAGGTTTTCAGCCACCCAACCTTCAGGGTTGCTCTGCGCAGCTTTAACCACAAAAGAGGGGTACTCATGCGGGTTGCCCGAACGTTTGTCTGGCGCATGCTTGGTCAGAATGGGCGCGGCGAGGGCGATAAATAGGAACAGGCTCAAAATAATGCAGCCAACGAGCGCAATCGGGTTGCCAACGATAAGTTTAAAGAAACCTTTCATGATTATTTCCCTCCCTTACGTAGGCGAGGATCGAGCACGACATACAGCATGTCGGCAAGAAGGTTAAAGAACAGCATAAACAACGTCATGATCAGGAGCTGACCTTGCAGCACTTGGTAGTCACGCGCTTTGATGGCGTTAAATAGAACAGAGCCAAGACCGGGATAGTTGAAGATGATTTCGATGATCAACTGACCACCGATAGCCATACCCAATGCCATCGAAAGTGCGGTAACACTTGGCAAGAGCGCATTACGTGCCGCGTAGTTGAAGACCACTCGGTTCTCGCTCAGTCCTTTCCCTTTCGCCATGGTGATGTAATCTTCGGCGAGTAGGTTGATCATGTTGTTACGCATGTTGACCAAGAAGCCACCGATCTGAACGATAGAGGCACAAAATAGGGGCAGAACCGCGTGATAGGCGACATCTTTAATAAAGGCCCAGCTGGTCCAGTCGGGAATGGTGCCTGCGGTATAGGCATAGCTTGTCGGGAACCATTTCAAGCCGATGGCGAAGACAAACATGGCGATCATGGCGATAACCACTTGAGGCACCGCTTGGATGATCAGCATGCCTGGCGTGACAAACGCATCGTATTTACTGCCTCGTTTCCAGGCGGCGAAAATGCCCAAGATAGAACCGAGTGAGAACGAAATCACCACCGCGGTACCCGCGAGAAACAGTGACCAACCAAAGGCACTGCCCAGTAGCTTGTTCACCGAGAGTGGGTAGAACTGAATCGAAGTACCGAGCTCCCAGCTCAGAATGTTTTTCATGTACGCGTAGTACTGAGCGAGATAGCCGCCTTCGACAAAGCCAAGTAGCTCTTTCATAGCAGCGATACGCTCAGGCGTCACTTGAACCGATGCATTGGCAAACATCATGGTGACGGGGTCGCCTGGCATGGCGCGCGGAATAATAAAGTTTAACGTCGCAGCAACGAGCAAAGCGACAAAATAAAAGGACAAACGTCTTAAAAAGTAACCCATAACTCACACCTTACTTATCCAGATTTTTCCTGTTTCTGGTTTCAGGTCGCTCAAGAAAACCGTAAAATTTTGAGCGAAAAATCCCCTGACGACGGGCGCCATAGCTTTAACAACTTAACGTTTTGGGGATTAAGCGGCGTACGGATGCACGCCGCAAAGACAAAGCAAACTCACTTATTTCACTGGTTTTAGGTCCAGTACGTGAAGTAGACGCTCTGGGATACCAGCCCAAATGTTTGGACGGCCTTTTGGATTCTCTTCGTTCCACCAGCCAGTGAAGCGAGTGGTGTTGTATTGGTACATGTAAGCACCAGACATCACAGGAATCGTCACTTGGTCAGCGGCAATGATTTGCTGGATACCGTGAGCGATCTCTAACTGCTCATTTTTGTCCGCTGTTTTGTAGAAGCTGTTGAGTAGTCCATCTAGCTTGTCGTTTTTGTAGAAGTGCATCGCGAAGCGCGGCATACCTTCACCTGATTGCAGTGCTGAGTTGTACGCACTGTTCCAGTAAGTGTATGGGTCTGCACCGTGGAAGTAGTTGGTGTACGCCACATCGTATGTCCCTTCAAGCATAGCTTGGTTGTAGACAGAGAAGTCTGGAGTACGTGCACGGGCTTTGATGCCCACTTCCGCGAGTTGTTCAACCGCAAGCTGTACTGTGTTGTTAAAGTCGGTCCAGCCGTTTGGTGATTGAATCAATAGCTCAAACGATTTGCCTGATGGCGTGTCGACAAAGCCATCTTTGTTGACGTCTTTAAAGCCCGCTTTCTTCAGAAGTTCTTTCGCACCTTCCACATTGTACGTGTTGTAGCCTTTGTACTTGTTGTGGGTGCTCTCATCAGACCAAGCTTCAAACGCGTAACCCAGACCAGAGGCAAAGTCATTCACTGTACCGCCGCCGTAGAACGCGATGTCGATGATGGTTTGACGATCCAGTGCCATTGAGAACGCGCGACGGAAATCAACATTCGTCAACGCTTCGTTTTTGGCAGGATCTGGGTTTTTGTAGTTGACTACAAACGCTTGTGTGCCCGCTGGCGGGTACCAGTATTGGTGATTCGGACTTGCCGCAGCGTACGTGCGATCGATGTCTGGAATGAAGGATGATGTCCAGTCCATCTCACCGTTCACGACTTTACCTAGGAATTGGTCGTTATTGGCGATTTGTGGAACGCGTAGACAGTCAACCTCTAGGTTGTCGGCATCCCAGTAGTTAGGGTTTGCACACTGAATGTAGAGCTGAGCGGTGAAGGTGTCGATTTCAGTAAATGGACCTGAACCTACTGGGTTTTCGTTAGTAAATGTCGCAGGATCTTTGACGTCTTTCCACACGTGCTCAGGGACGACAGGCACTTTCGCAATTTCGTAAGGAACGTTTGAGTTCGCTTCCGTTAGGCGGAATTTTACTTGGTAGTCGTTGATTTTCTCAACGCCAGTCACCCAAGAGTTGATACCGCTTTGGTCCAGTTCAGGTTTGTTTTTCACTAGGTTGAAAGAGAACACGACGTCGTTAGCGTCAAATGTTTCGCCATCAGACCATTTCACGCCTTTACGAATGTCAAAAGTGACGCTCATTAGGTCGTCAGACATCTTGTACGCTTCTGCCAAACGGAACACAGGTGTGTTGCCGTGCATCTCATTGAAGACAACGAGTGGCTCATACATGAAGTCTGTTGTGGTGTGAAGGTTGGTCGCACCTAGGTACGGGTTGAAGTTACGAACAAAGGTCGTGAACTCTTTAGGGTGGACGGTTAGCTCACTGCGCTCTGCCGCTGTTGCTACTGATGCAAAACCTGTAGTTGCAGTTGCGATAATCGCGGTTGCTAGTGCTGTTTTCTTAATGTTGGCAAGCATAGCTGTTCCTTACTATTTGCTTTCATTTCACAATGGTTGGAATGTCATCAATTGATAAACACTCACTAAGGCCTACCTCAGATTGGTGCTGACCAAGACGGAGGACCCAGTCAGCCAGAGTGGCCTGTAGGCCTTAGGCACAGTAAGAAAACACCGGAAGCGGAAAACGTGCAATCCTCTTTCCCGTTAAAAACGTTAAAACGAATCAATGACTCGTTAAAACCGTTAAAAAAACACGGCAATTGTTTTAATTTTAATCAATTTGTTGCTTTGAAGTTTATCGCAGAAAAGCGCCATATTTGGTGTGTGTGTAAGTGCGTACTATCACCTAGGCTATTATAATAAAGGCTTATTGACGGGTCTCAATTTGATTGAGATCTTGGTCACTTGCCCTGGTTTGGGTTAATTTACCTCGTTAATTATAATCTGCCGTTCTGTTGTGATTGGCTTCGCAAACTGCCGTAAAAATTCCTTCTTGCCGGTATTTGAACGTGCTAGTTGGCGATATTTTGCCGCATCACACGAGAGAAATAACCTAGCTATCATGGTTTTTTTACGTCGTGTAGTAACTGTTTGAGGCGTGAGAAAGGGTGTTTTTCAGGGCAGAAAAAAGCCCGCTAGACAGCGGGCTCAATCAGCTTAGTTGGTCAATAAGTGATGCAATTTATCGCGCAATTCTTCGATATGTTCGCGCTGTGGGCTGCGTTCCTGGCAGTGCTCCAAGATGTAATCGAGCGAGCTTAATACCGTGCGCCAGCGTGGCGTCTTAGGCAGTGTTTCAACTCGCAGGTATTTGTCCAATGTACGAGTTTGCAGTGTGCTACGGTCTAAGTAGACGCGCCACAACCCACTTTGTTCAGCAAAGGCGAATTTCGTCTGACCGGTCACGCTCTCCCAATAGTCTAACGCTTGAGTCATGGCATCGACCAAGACTTCGCGCATCAGATCTTGCTTGGATTTATTGTCACCACTGACTCGCTCGGCTAAGCGAGTGAACTCGCCGCCGAGCTCTTTGAGTTCTTGCAGTTTGGCCTTGTCGCCTTCAAAGGCAAAGGTAGAGAGTGCCTCAATGGCCGTCTCTAGGTTGTGGATACGAGTGGCATTGACACTGCCACCCACATTGAAGATGTACATGGCGCGCAGGTCGGAGCCCTCAGGCATACGCAGGATGTCGGCGGAGATATGCTGACGAACATCTTCTACATAGACATCGATAGTGCCGCAGTAGTGATCTTGTTTGACACTGAGGTATTTTGGCGCAATAAGCTCGTCTGCGTTTGAGCGTTTGAGCTGCTCCGCAGAGCGGCGGAAGAGGCGTGAGGCCGCTTCATTGGCGAAGCGCACTTTGCCATCTTCACGCACACAAATGATGGCTTCAGGGGCCGATTCAAGTTGCTCGAGCAGTCGTCCTTGTGTTTCCAGTAAGCTTGCTTCGACCGCTGCCCGTCGTTTTAACTCGATTTGCAGCTGCTGGTTCTCTTGTCGACGCAGCTCCGCTTTACTGGCGGTCAAGTGGGCTTGAATGCGTGCCGCCAACTCTTGCTTGTTGAAAGGTTTGGATAGGTAGTCATTCGCGCCCGCATTGAAGCCTTTGACGCGATCGTCGCTTTGGTTAAGCGCCGTCAACATGATCACCGGCAGCGCGGCGTGGTCGTACTGTTGGCGTACTTTTTCACACACCTGATAGCCGTTCATTCCGGGCATCATGATGTCGAGCAGCAACAGTTGTGGTGGCTCTGCATCCAAGGCTTCCAACGCTTCTTGGCCATCTTTCGCGCAGCGTACACGATAGCCTTCAAGGCGCAGGAAGCTATCAAGCACCCGCAAGTTGACCGGTTCATCATCGACCACCAGTAGTAACGGCCCGTCTGGATTTTCTGGCAAGCTCGAGACTTCAGGCAGCTCAATCTCAGTATTATCAGGCGCTTTAAAGTGAGGCAGTACGGTGTGATTGGCTTGGGCAATTTGTTCTTCACTTGCCATCGGGAGCGTAAAGCTGAAGGTCGTCCCCACCATGGGCTGGCTGCTGACGTACAGATTGCCGTGCATTAAATCGATCAATTGACGACTGATCGACAGCCCAAGTCCCGCCCCTTGGCGGTATCGATGGGCGTCACTGCCTGCTTGAATGAGCGGCTCAAAAATGTGTTCCAGTTGATCGGCGGGAATACCTTGACCGGTATCCACCACCTGCACGCGTATTTGATCATCCACCACGCTGGCTGAGATAACGATCTTCCCTTCGCTGGTGTATTTGATGGCATTGCCAATTAGGTTATAGAGCACCTGTTCGAGGCGTTGCGGATCGGCACTGACCCAAACGGGCTCAACAGGAACCTGATTGATGATTCGAATTGGTTTGTTGCCCAGTAGGTGTGATGAGAGCTCAAGCACTAAGCGAGTGGCAGAAGAGAGATCCACCGCGCTGGTTTCTATATCGAGATTGCCATAGCGCATCTTGTGGTAATCGAGCAGATCGTCGACCAAGGTAGCGAGGCGCTGGCCGCTGCTGATAATGATCTCTAACTGGTATTTGTGAACTGAGGTGATCGGGCCATTGGCGCCGGAGATCAGGGCTTCGGCGATGCCAACCATGCCATGTAGTGGCGTTCTGAGTTCATGAGAGGTGGTGGCTAAAAACTCATCTTTGAGTTTATTGGCGAGCTGTAACTCTTCATTTTGTTTTTTGATCAGTTTTAGATGGCTTTCGAGCTCTTCATTTTGCTCTTTAATTAACTGAATTTTCTCCCGAATGGAGCGCTGCATGCGCTCGAAACTGACCGCAAGTCGGCCAATCTCATCTTTACGGTTGGTGTTGTTGATGTCCGCTTCTAAGTCGCCCGCCGAGACTTTTTCCGCCGACCAGGTCAGTTGCAGCAGCGGCGAAGTGATGAAGTTGGACAGGTAATGCGAGGCGACAACGACTAAGACGATGGCCCCCAACATGGCGAGAATAAACAGGGTTTCTAACTGATTGACGCGGGCAAAAGCGACCTTCATCGGCACTTCAACCACCATAGCCCAATGAATGCCGTTGACTTCAATCGGTGTGTACGCGGCAAACATCGACTCCTTCTCGGCATTGGTGTAGGTGCCAACGGCACTTTCCCCGCTTAGGGCCAAATTGACCACCTCAAGGCTTTTTTCGACCTCGCTCTCATCGTAAGAGAGGGTGCGCGAGCGGTGATCTTGGCCGACCAATAAGGTTTTGATTGCCACCTGATTGCTTTTGTCCGCGATGAGTTTGGTGATGCCATTATTGGGGAGGCGAAACATCGCATAGCTGTGTAGGTAGCCTTGTTGAACAATGGGGGCACCAAACCACGCCACCATGCGACCTTGTTCGAGCGAAAAGTCAGAGATAATCACCGGGGTGTAATCTTCGTTGGTCTTGCGTCGTTCGGTCACTTGCTTGCGCAGGGCTTGAAAGGTTTTACCAAGATTTTGATCTTTGTAGCGGCCGCTCAGCAGGTTAGTGCCGTAGTTATCGTGCTTGTAAATGGAGTAGGTGACATTGCCTTCACGGTCAACCAATAGAATATCGTCAAAGTCGGAGCGTTTGAGCAGCTCTAGGTACGCCCAATGGTAGCGTTTGTGCAGCAGGCGATAGCGCTCTGTGCCGGTGTAGACACTCGATTGAGGCAAAATCGAGGTTTTGATTTGATCTCCGGAGCCAGGAATATAGCGTTTTTGTGCGTACTCGCGTGCTTGTTCAATATCCAAGCCCAAGCTTTGAAAGGCGTTGACTAAGCCGTAAAAGCGCCCGCCACTGGCGTAGGCCAGTTCTGAGCGAACAAAGCCCATGACTTCCGACTCTTTGGCGTAGAGGTAATCCTCAACCTGCTGCTGTTTGGTATCGCGCACTGAGGTGAGGTGGTAGGTGCTTTGCTCTTGCAGATCTTTGGTATGAGATTGAAGAAAAAAGATGGCCATTAAAGTCAACGGCGTGATGCTCAGTACCAAAAACGCCAACATTAACGTGTTTTGAAGACGCTTAAATCTTTGCTTTTTATACAACTTAAACATGTCGTGGGGGCTTATGGCTAAAAACGTTAATTTCTTAAACTGACAAATTTAACGAGTTTTTTTACTTTGACAAGTAAGTTGCCCGCAAAGCGTGGTTATCGGCGCATTTTCAACGAAAAGAGGACAAAATAGCCCAACTTCTGAGCGAGGTTGGGCGAGATAGGCTAGCGTTTGGAGTGATAAATAGCGAACTTGTTGGTCTTATTTAGTGTCTCGCATTTACCGAAAGCGGCGTCGATAATCGGCGGGTACTTGAGAAAGCTATTGGCAACAATAAACAGCGCTCCTTGGCGATTGAGGTGAGCGGGCGCTTGCTCAAGTAAGGTCTCGGTTGCGCTGTAACTGGTATCAAGGCCTGAGTGGAACGGTGGGTTGCTGATGATAAATTGATAGTCATCATCGGTATCAGAGTAGATATCGGACGCAAACACACGCCCAGTTAAACCATTGGCGGCTAAGGTCGCTTGGCTTGATGCCACGGCCAGGGCGCTGATGTCACACATCTCTAGCTCTATACCAGGGTTGAGTGCAGCCATCACGCTGCCAATCACGCCCGCGCCACAACCAAAGTCGAGTACTTTTCCGCTGAGCGGCGGCAGGGTATCAAGCAGCAGTTGGCTGCCAATATCAAACTCCCCGTGACTGAATACCCCAGGCAAACTGTGGATCGTCAGGCGCATCTCTTGGTAGCTCACTTCATAGCGCTTAAACCAAGCGTCCAATTGAAACGCAGGGGGAGTTTGCGTGCATTGACCCCAATAGAAGGAGCAGCGGCGTGCTGAGTCATATTTGCGGATTGTGCCGTAGGGCTTGAACATCTTTTCGATGCTTTTAATGCCTGAGCGATTTTCCCCAACAACGACGATTTCGCACCCTTCGCCCAATTGAGCCATCAACATTGCCAGTAGGTATTCTGCTTCCGCTTTGGCTTTTGGCCAGTACAGCAGCACTAAATCCGCTGGCGCTTTATTCTCGTCTTTGGGTTCGTATTGCACGCCAAACTGACAATCTATGGCGGTATGCCCACTCAACTGGCGATAGTAGCCATAGTGGGTGGTGAATACGGTGACCGATTGGCAGTGGTTGGCTAATTCAATGGGAAAGAGATCTTCGGATTCTCCGGCCACTAAGACGTGTTTACCTTCAAAGTAAGCGAGTTGACGTTGGGCAATTTGGCTAGGCGCGATGTAAGCAGACATAATGAGCTCTGACGGAAAAAGACGGGGGATTTTCGCACAATCCCCCGATGATACCAAGCGCCCAGTCATACTAAGCGTTAGGCGTGAGGTCAGTTCTGATCTTGGCGATCGAGAAAGTCTTGAAACTCTTCCTCATAGATGTTGAACAACACCATAGTCACGGCAAAGATCAGCGGACCGTAAATTAAGCCAATCAAACCAAATAGATGGATGCCGCCAAGCAGGGAGAAAAAGATCATGAGCGTGTTCATCCCCGCGCTGCCTTGCATCAGCAAAGGTCTGAGTAAGTTATCGATGGAGCCCACCACCGCAACGCTCCACACCGTGAGGAAAATCGCCCAAGTGGTATCGCCACTTAAAAATAGATAGCTCACGGCAGGAATCCAAATCAGCGCAGTACCGACGACGGGGATAAACGATGCAAACCCCATCATGGTGCCCCAGAACAAACCCGGGAATCCCGCCAACCACATGCCGATGCCGCCTGCTACCCCTTGCGCAATAGCGGTTAAAAACGATCCCATTACGGCGGATTTGGATACTTGTTCTATCTCATCAAGCAATTTGTCTTCTTGGCTGCGTGAAAGCGGCAGGATATGACGAATGGCGCCAATGATCTTCTCGCGATCACGCAATAAGAAAAACAGCACAAACAGCATGAGGAAGAAATCCATCAAGAAGGTTGTGGCATCACCTAAAATTTTCGCGCTGATGCCGACCAAGTTGGAGCCAAAACGGGTGGCAAACTGGCCTACTTTTTGGGCGATTTGCGAGGGCTCAATCGCATCAAAGGGGAGGTAGTTGTTGACGATCGATAAGCCTTTGACAACCCAAGGATGCTCAAACAGCGCTTGAATCCCACCTTGCGTGACCCATTGATAGACGTTTTGTGAAAAGGCGGAGCCTTGCTGCACAATCGCAGCAAACACAAACAGCAACGGGACGACGATAATGAAGGTCAAAATCACGCAGGAGAGCAGGGCGACGACATTGTTGTGCTTGGGCATTTTACGCTCAAGAGCCTGATGAATCGGCAACATGAGGATGGAGATGATAAACGCCATGACGATGGAGTTGACGTAGGGTTCGACTAACAGATAGCACGCAAATCCGGCCGCTAACAAGGCGAGGATCAATACCCAATGACTCGAAGTGATGGTAACTTTGTTTGACACGATGACGTCCATTTATGCAACAAGGTAGTCGTATAATGGCGTTAAACCCTTCAAGCTTCAATCACTAACGTGCACGGCGCTGGTTGAGGCGGCGATGTAAGGAGAAAAATGATGGGCTGTTGTAATAATGAGAACGGTAATTGCCCTACGCGAGCAAAGCGTCGTGGACTCTCTTGGTTTGGTCTGTTGATACTCGCACTGGTGGTCACCGTGCTCTTATTTTGGCGATGATTCTACGGGCATAAAAAAGGCTGCGCGATGCAGCCTTTCTCTTTGCCTTTCATTAGGAGCGCAATGCCGCCTAGATGCGATTAGGCTTCTTGCGCAAGCTGAGCGAAACAGCGATCCGCCGCTTCAAGCGTTGCTTCGATCTCTTTGCTGCCGTGAGCGAGGGAGGTGAAGCTTGCTTCGAACGCCGATGGGGCAAGGTAGACGCCGTGTTCTAACATCAAGTGGAAGAAGCGCTTAAAGCGCTCGATGTCACAGCGTGTCACATCTTCGTAGCAGGTGATGCGTTCTTGGTCGGTAAAGAAGAAACCGAACATGCCACCCACTTGATTGACCAGCAGCGGAATGCCGTGTTCGGCAGCCAGCGTTTTAAATCCATCGGCCAGTTGTTTGGTTTTTGCCGCTAGGCGTTTTTCGTTGCCCTCTTCACGCAGAACCGACAAACAGGCGTAACCCGCTGCCATCGCGACTGGGTTGCCAGACAGTGTGCCCGCTTGGTAAACAGGACCTGTTGGCGCGATGTATTGCATGACATCTTTGCGGCCACCAAAGGCGCCCACAGGCATGCCGCCACCGATCACTTTACCCAGTGTGGTGAGGTCTGGCTTGATGTTGTAGTGGCCTTGTGCGCCGCCAAGGGCAACGCGGAAACCTGTCATGACTTCATCAAAAATCAGCAAGGCACCTTCTTGATCACAAATCTCACGCAGCCCTTCATGGAAGCCATCAACAGGTGGAATACAGTTCATGTTGCCTGCCACAGGCTCAACGATAATACAGGCGATCTCACCTGGGTTGGCTGCAAACAGTTCGCGTACAGAATCAAGGTCGTTAAACGTTGCCGTTAGGGTGTGCTTGGCAAAATCGGCCGGAACGCCAGGCGAGCTTGGTTGACCGAGTGTCAGCGCACCAGAGCCTGCTTTGACCAGCAAGCTGTCGGCATGACCATGGTAGCAACCTTCAAACTTGATGATTTTGTCTCGGTCAGTGAAGCCACGCGCAAGACGAATCGCACTCATGGTTGCCTCGGTACCTGAGCTGACCATGCGCACTTGTTCCATTGATGGCACCAACTCGCTGACCAATTCCGCCATGGTGATTTCCATTTCCGTCGGCGCGCCAAAGCTGAGGCCGCGCTGCGCTGCGGTGATCACGGCATCACGAATCGCCACATGGTTGTGACCAAGAATCATTGGACCCCAAGAGCCAACGTAGTCGATGTACGCTTTGCCATCCGCATCAAAAATCAAAGGGCCATCGGCTCGCTCGATAAAAATCGGTGCTCCGCCCACGCCATTAAACGCACGAACGGGAGAGTTCACGCCGCCTGGGATTGTTTGCTGTGCCTTTTGATACAGTTCGGCTGATTTGGTCATTGGGATATCCTCTTCTGATTGCTCGGACCAATTTGCCTCGCATTGTACCTGCCCCACTGATGCGATTAAAACGCTTTCCACCACAGAACGGGGAGTTTTTCATCACGAAGCGGCGAAATTGTTAAAAATACTCGGGCAAAGATGGTGAATACTTGAACGCTTCACTCAGGTATTAGATAATCGTGGCTATTATATAAAGATGAACCATCCAGCGCGAAAGCAGTTGGGTTGACACGAGTGAGAGAGGTCATCGTGAGCGAAGTAAATATCCCACTAACATTTTCTGATGCCGCAGCGAAGCGAGTTGGTGCTCTGATTGCAGAAGAAGAAAACCCAAACCTAAAACTGCGCGTCTACATCACCGGGGGCGGCTGTAGCGGCTTCCAATACGGTTTCACTTTTGATGAGAGTGTCAACGAAGGCGACACCACCATTGTAAATAGCGGCGTGACCTTAGTGGTGGATCCGATGAGTTTGCAATACTTGGTCGGTGGTCAAGTTGACTATACTGAAGGGTTGGAAGGCTCGCGCTTTTTCGTTAATAACCCGAATGCGACCACTACCTGCGGTTGTGGCGCGTCTTTTAGCGTGTAACCCCCATACTCCTTTTCCTACCGACAAAGGCTGCCGATTGGCAGCCTTTGTTTTTTTAGCATGGTTTCATGAGAATGCTTTTGCCCGTTTGATTTTATCGCTGCCAATCCCATAAAACGGGGCGTTTTCCTGAAACTGAGATCTCAGCTAAATATCCTTGTCACACTGTTTTCTTTTTATGTGGTTAATTTATATCCTAAATTAACACGACAAAATAAAACTCAAAGGACTGTCATGGCTAGATTCTCTCTGTTGCGATTTTTCGCGGTCAGACCCTACTTGGTGTCACTGATGATTGTGATCGGATTATCGGTGTGGCTAGGCATGGGGGCGACCAATGCGGACGAAGCCGAAATAGCCAGCGCGGCGCCACCCATTCCTCTTGCTAAGGTCTCTTATCAGACATTCGAGGCGCAAAATACCCACAAAACCATTGAATTGTATGGACGCACTGCACCGAACAAGCAAGCACGCTTAGGGGCTGAGATTGCCGGTAAAATCGTCTCACTTCAGGTTGAGAAAGGTCAGTCAGTCACCCAAGGTCAGGTGATTGCGCTGATTGATAAGGCCGATCTCGGAATCCAACTCGAACGAGCGCAGGCAATGTTGCAAGTGCGAGAGAAAGAGTACAAAGCTGCGCAATCGCTTAAAGACAGAGGGCTGCAAGGGGAAGTGGCATTTACCACTGCTCAAGCGGCGCTGGTGGAAGCCAAGGCAATGGTCAGCAATGTCAAAACCTCATTGGCGAACACATCCGTGCGCGCGCCGTTCAATGGCATTGTGGATCACCTCTTTATTGAACAAGGGGATTTTGTTGGTATTGGCGACCCCGTGGCGACCTTGATTGATCTTGAGCGATTGGTCATCGAAGCGGATGTAAGCGAGCGGCATATTCGCGATCTGTCCCTCGATCAAGAAGCGCAAGTGAGCTTAATTCATGGCGACAAACTGGTTGGTAAAATCCGCTATATCTCCCGTGTCTCTTCCGCCTCTACCAATACTTTTCCGATAGAAATCGAGCTAGAGAATCCCAAGCAAGCGATCCCCGCGGGGGTGAGCGCAGAAGTGACCTTGAATCTTACAGAGCAGTTGGCCGTCAAAGTGACACCGGCCATGTTGGCACTCGACGAAGCCGGCAATTTGGGCGTGAAGACCTTGCAGGGTAAGCGGGTGAAGTTTGTTCCGATTCAACTGGTTAAGGCTGAGCAAGATGGCGTATGGCTTACGGGTTTGGGTGAACGGGTTGACATCATTACTGTTGGGCAAGGGTTTGTGCGTGACGGTGATGAAGTGAATGCGGTGGCGCGATCGTCCTCTTCAGACTCTTCCACCTTGCAGCAATAGGGGCGCACTATGTTATCCGTGATTGATGCGGCGCTGTCGCGTACGCGTACCATGTTGGTGTTATTGCTGTTTATTTTGGTCGCTGGTGTGATGACTTATGTCACCATCCCAAAAGAGTCGAGCCCTGACATCACCATTCCTATTATCTATGTGTCCGTCGGTCACCAAGGCATTTCGCCCACCGATGCGGAGCGATTATTAGTGCGCCCAATAGAGCAAGAGCTGCGTGCTATCGAAGGGGTCAAAGAGATGACCTCAACCGCATCAGAAGGGCATGCGTCAGTGATGCTGGAGTTCAGTGTCGGCGTGGATTTAAACAAAGCAATGGCAGACGTACGTGAAGCGGTGGATTTGGCCAAACCTAAATTGCCCGCAGACAGTGATGAGCCTACGGTCAACGAAGTGACATTGGCCTCTGAAGAGCCTGCGTTGACCGTGGTGCTGTATGGCACCGTACCTGAGCGAACCATTGTTCAAATCGCCCGTCAGTTACGAGATAAGCTAGAGAGCTATCGACAGATTCTGGAAGTCGACATTGCCGGGGATCGCGAAGACATCGTCGAGATCATTGTCGATCCCTTATTGATGGAAAGCTACGGGCTGGATCAAGCGGATATTTATAACCTGATAGCGCTGAATAACCGCGTGGTCGCCGCCGGTTTTGTGGATACCGGCTATGGCCGCTTTTCGGTCAAGGTGCCGTCGGTGTTCGACTCATTAAAGGATGTACTGGAGCTGCCGGTCAAAGTCGATGGCAAGCAAGTGATTACCTTTGGCGATGTGGCAACGGTGCGACGCGCATTTCGTGACCCAGAGAGTTACGCGCGGTTAGATGGCAAATCGGCCATTGTGTTGGATGTGAAAAAGCGTGCTGGGGAGAACATCATTGATACCGTGGCACTGGTCAAAGCCGTGATGAGCGAAGCGCAGCAACGCGATGAGTGGCCAAGCAATCTGCTGGTCAAATACACCTACGACCAGTCTGATGATGTCAAAATGATGCTTAATGATCTGCAAAACAACATCATGTCGGCGATCATTTTGGTGGTGATAGTGATCATCGCCATTCTTGGTGTGCGAACTGCCTTGCTGGTGGGGGTGTCGATACCGGGCTCGTTTCTAACTGGTTTGTTGGTGCTGTCAGTGTTTGGCCTCACAGTCAACATTGTGGTGCTGTTTTCGCTGATTATGGCGGTGGGCATGTTGGTCGACGGGGCCATTGTGGTCACCGAGTTCGCTGACAGACGGATGCAGGAAGGGACGCCAAGGCGCGATGCGTATCGTGATGCGGCCAAACGCATGGCGTGGCCCATCACAGCGTCGACAGCGACCACCTTAGCGGCGTTTGCACCGCTGCTGTTTTGGCCAGACATTACCGGCGAGTTTATGAAGTATCTGCCTTTGACATTGATCGCTACCTTAGCGGCTTCTTTGGCAATGGCACTGCTGTTTGTCCCTGTGCTCGGCAGTTTGATTGGACGTCCACAAAATGTGACGAAAGCGCAGCGAGAGAAGATGGTTGCGCTGCACGAGGGTGATTTTAGCCAAGCCACCGGTATTACTAAGCTTTATTATCACACGCTGGATATTGCTCTAAAACATCCGTTGAAAATTCTGCTCAGCGCTATTTTGCTCTCGGTGGGGGTGGGCTTTACGTACTCAAAAGCAGGCTTAGGGGCGGAGTTCTTCCCTGAGGTTGATCCGCCATTTTTCACGGTGAAAGTACGTTCGTATGGTGATCTCTCATTGGATGAGAAAGACGTCATCATGCGCGATATCGAAGCGGTGATGCTTGGTCATGATGAGTTTGAAAGCGTCTATACCAAAACCGGTGGCGATGATGAAATTGGCCAGATCCAAATTACACCAGTGGATTGGCAATACCGTCGTAAAGTCAAAACCATTATTGAAGAGTTGAAAGCGCAAACCGATCACTACGCCGGCGTTGAGATTGAGTACAAATTTCCCGATGCGGGCCCGCCAGTTGAGCACGATTTGGTGATCGAAATGTCCGCGCGAATCCCGACCGAACTCGACTCAGCGGCCAAAGTGGTCCGTCACTGGGCCGATGGCTATGAGGCTTTCACTAACGTCAGTGATACCTCCAGTAAAGAGGGGATTGATTGGCAAATTGATATCCGCCGTGATGATGCGTCACGCTTTCTTGCTGACGCTACGCTGGTCGGCAATACGGTGCAGTTTGTTACCAATGGTCTCAAGTTGGGGGATTACTTGCCCGATGATGCGAACGAAGAGGTCGATATATTAGTGCGCTACCCAGCAGAGAAGCGCGATATTGGCCGCTTTGACCAGTTGAAAGTCAAAACCGCGGCAGGCATGGTGCCGATCACTAACTTTGCCAGCATTATCCCGAATCACAAGCAAGATACGATTCGTCGCATTGACGGCCACCGAGTGATCAACATCTTTGCCGATATTCGCGAAGGCTACAACTTGGCGCTGGAACTGCCTAAAGTGAATCAAGCATTAGCCAGTTTGGATTTACCTTCCGGTGTTGAGTTTAAAATTCGCGGGCAGAACGAAGAGCAAGAAAACTCATCGGCCTTCCTTCAGCAAGCCTTTATGGTGGCGCTGGTGGTGATGGCGCTGATTTTGATCACCCAGTTCAATAGCTTCTACCAAGCGTTTTTGATCCTCAGTGCGGTTCTTTTCTCCACGGTAGGCGTGTTTGCTGGGTTGATCGTGTTCCAAAAACCGTTTGGCGTCATTATGTCGGGCATTGGTGTGATAGCGTTGGCGGGTATAGTGGTGAACAACAACATTGTCTTGATTGATACCTTCAATCAGCTGCGAAAACGTGGCTTGGAAAAACGCGAAGCGATCTTGCGCACCGGCGTACAAAGGCTGCGTCCGGTGATGTTGACCACAGTCACGACCATTCTTGGCTTGCTGCCTATGGTGCTGGAAATGAACATTGATCTACTCAATCAGAAGATCGAGTTTGGCGCGCCGAGTACGCAGTGGTGGTCACAACTTGCGACAGCGGTAGCCGGAGGTCTGGCCTTCGCAACGGTATTAACCTTAGTGCTGACGCCGTGTTTGTTGATGCTCGGCCGCGAGCACAAAATCGAAGAGTAACGCCATACAGGTGCAACCATACGCTGCCGCTGTGTGTAGCGATAACAAAAACGGGCTGCGTCGTTTTCGGGTTTTCCTAAAGCGACGCAGCCCGTTTTTTCTTGTCCACTTAACGAGTGGCTAACAGCTCACCATAGCGTTCGAGTTTATCTAAGCGAATCTTGGCGTTGGCAATAAAGGTGGTTTTCTCTTTACCCGTTAACGACTTTGATTGCGGCAGTTTGACCGTTCTAGGGTTTTTGTGCACGCCATTGACCAAAAACTCATAATGCAAGTGCGGCCCAGTTACACGGCCAGTACCACCGAGCGTCCCCACGGTTTGCCCCTGTTTTACGCGCTGCCCGGTTTTGACTTTGCGTTTTTGCAGGTGCAGATACTTAGTAATGTAGGTGTTGCTGTGCTTGATAAAGACGTAGTTACCATTGAACTGGTTATAGCTAGATTTAATCACTACACCATCACCAGCGGCCCATATCGGCGTGCCGACAGGCGCGGCGTAATCGGTGCCGCGGTGAGCACGTACCTGTCCGGTCACCGGATGGCGACGCGTTGGGTTAAAGTTAGAAGAGACGCGGCGAAAATCGAGCGGTGAGCGCAAAAAGGCTTTTTTCATCGCGCGGCCATTTTCATCGTAATAGTTGCCCGTGTGGTCATCTAAAATCGCCGTGAAGTTATCACCTTGGTTGGTAAACAGCGCAGCGATGATTTTACCTCGTCCGACAATTTCCCCTTCGACCACTTTCTCTTGGTAAAGAATCTTAAAGCCGTCGCCTTGGCGGATATCGAGGGCAAAGTCGATATCCCAACCAAAAATCCCAGCCAGCTCCATGATTTGGTTAGCGGTTAAACCGGCGCTGACCCCAGCATTCCAAAAGTTAGAGGTAATGGTCGCTTCGGCGTAGTTGTATTGATAAAAGACCTCTTTGACATCAAGACTTGAACGAAAACCGTCTTCAGAGCGGGTGATCAGGAATGATTCGTACGGGCTGAGTTCGCGTTTGATTTGCACCAGTTGGTTGTTCTCATCAAAGCCAAATAGAAACGCATCGCCGGGGCGTACTCTTGTAAGTTGTTGCTCGATCTCTTTATTGGTGGAGGTGAGTTCATACAGCAATCGAGATGAGAGGCCAGCACGCTGAAACAGCAGTGCCATGCTGTCGCCGGAGCCAATGGTGTGTTTGTCCCAACGAAGAATCGATGGTGGACCGATTACAGTGTCGATCTCTAACGCGGCGGCATCAATCGCGATAGGGTAAGGCGTGCCTATTTGGTAGCGCTTGTCATCCTGACGCAAATCCTGAGGTGTGGGAAGAAACAAGGCAACCACAATTAGCGCGCTAAACAAAGCGATAAAAGCTCGGTGAAACCAAGGAAGTCGAGCGAAAAGAGACAACATCGTTTGTCCGTTCTAAAAAATTCGAGAAAAAGCCTAGCTGTTTAGTCTAACTGGTTTCAAAAAGCATCGCTATTCAAGTAAGATGGGAAATTATCAAATTTTTGCCAAATCTGTGGGAGTGAACAAGAATGGCGAGCATTGAAGCTGCACTAGCGGAGATTAAGCGCGGTGTTGAAGAGCTAATTCCAGAAGAAGAACTGATTGCTAAGTTAAAAGAAGGGCGTCCACTACGCATTAAGTTGGGCGCAGATCCCACGGCTCCCGACATTCACTTAGGCCATACGGTTATCCTAAACAAGCTGCGTGCGTTCCAAGAGCTAGGCCATGATGTGACCTTTTTGATTGGTGATTTTACCGGCATGGTGGGTGATCCAACCGGGAAGAACACCACACGTCCACCACTGACTCGTGAAGACGTACTGCGCAACGCAGAGACTTACAAAGAGCAAGTATTTAAGATCCTCGATCCTGCCAAGACTAAGATTCAGTTCAACTCTGAGTGGTTATCTGAGCTAGGCGCTGAAGGTATGATCCGTCTTGCCGCGCAGCAAACTGTGGCGCGTATGCTTGAGCGTGATGATTTTAAAAAGCGCTACACAGGCGGTCAGCCAATCGCGATTCACGAGTTCATGTACCCACTACTGCAAGGTTACGACTCGGTGGCGATGGAGACCGATGTTGAGCTAGGTGGTACGGACCAGAAGTTTAACCTGCTGATGGGACGTGAGCTGCAAAAAGCGCACGGACAAAAACCGCAAGTTGTGCTGACCATGCCACTGCTGGTGGGCTTAGATGGTGAGAAGAAGATGTCTAAGTCGGCGCACAACTACATTGGTGTGAGCGAAGCGCCGAGTGAGATGTTTGGTAAGATCATGTCTATCTCTGATGATCTGATGTGGAGCTATTACGAGTTGCTGTCGTTCCGTCCTCTTGAGGAGATCGCGCAATTTAAAGCCGACGTTGCTGCGGGTAAAAACCCTCGTGATGTCAAAGTCTTGTTGGCGAAAGAGATCATCGCCCGCTTCCATAGTGAAGCTGATGCGGATGCCGCTGAGCAAGAGTTTGTTAACCGCTTTGCTAAAAATCAGATCCCAGATGAGATGCCAGAGTTTACCTTTGACGCTGGTACGCCTGTTGCCAACCTGCTTAAAGACGCCGGTTTGTGCGCTTCTACTTCAGACGCGATGCGCATGGTGAAACAGGGCGCGGCGAAAATAGAAGGTGAGAAGGTCGCGGACGCGAAATTCGCACCTGAAGCGGGCACTTATGTATTCCAAGTGGGTAAGCGTAAGTTCGCACGTATCACGATTGAGTGATTGGTTTTCGTTCCTAGTTCCTAGTTCCTAGTGGCGAGTTCCGAGAGGGTAAAACGGGTTTGAAAAAGCGTCGATATTCGGCGCTTTTTTATTGTCTGTGATGATGGGTTAGTGCCAGTTATAGGGCAAATCTATCGGGCGTTTTAACACGATTTTGACTGATTTTTTCTGCCTGTTTTGCTACACTCTCGCCGCTGCCAATTTGGTGGTTTTTTTGGAGATTTTTATGAACACTACCGACCATCCCCCTAGTATCAAAGGGGAAAAATAATCCGCTGTCGGTATGGCCTCCATTTGCTCTACCTCGGTGGTAGAGTCCTGTTTCCTTTCTCGCGTTTTTCTCCTCACAGCATTTTCGCTTATTCATACTAGTTACGCATTTCTCATGCGTGATGGTCGTTACCTTTTTGCCAATCGGGAGATTCGCCATGACGGTAATGAGCAAACCTTTTGTAGACACACAATCACACTTTTCTCGTGAAGAGATTGGTGCCGCTCGCAGCGCGTTTTTGCAATACGAGCAAAGTCATCAGCTTCATCTGTTGACGGTAATGCCGATTGAAGAGGCAGTGGCCATTTTACACCACTGCACCATCGGTTACGTTCAGACCTTGATTTCAAAACTTGAGCTTCAAGGGCATGACAAACTGGCGCGTCATTATGCGCACCAACTAGGTCTTATCCACTCGGAAGTAGAAACCGGGGATAGCTATCTGAGTACGTCGGTGCTTGAGCACGTGAAGCAACGCATCGGTTGGATCATCGCGCTGGCCCTACTCGGGATCGTCTCTGGGTTGATCATCGCCCAATATGAAGACACCTTAAGCCAATTGGTGCTATTGGCGGTGTATATGCCTGTCATCGCAGCAGCAGGGGGCAATACCGGCACCCAAGCGGCGACCTTGGTGATTCGAGCGTTAGCAACGGGAGAGCTGCGTAAGCGGCAATGGCTGTTAGTGCTGTGGAAAGAGAGTCGCGTGGCACTGTGCCTTGCGTTGGCGATTGCTCTGGTGATGATAGGCCGCATTTTGTTGTTTAGCGACAGCGCTTCAGCAGGCGGGTTTGATATTGACCTTATTGCGCTCGCCATTGCGGTGGCTTTGTTTATCCAAGTTACCCTATCAACGACGTTAGGCGGTGTACTGCCCATTGTCGCGCGGGCTTTCAAGTTGGATCCGGCGGTACTCGTCAGCCCGGTGTTGGCGTCGATTGTTGATATTTCGGGGATGTGGATCTATTTCACTGTCGTTAACGCGTTCTTAGGGATTGCCTGACTGAAATTGACTACGTCTTGATAAAACAACCTTTCAAACTGGGTAATAGCTGCGGGGCCTCTTGGGGCGTCGCGTCTCTCCTCTCCCGGGTGGTAATCGGCCACAAACTGAATAAATAGTGTGGTCGGTGTGCCATGCTCATCCAACCCAAAGCCTGCCATATTCATGCTGCCGTAAATCGAGCCACTTTTCGCCACCAATGCGCCCTTGATGGGGGATTGACGCATACTGCGTCGATATTGCAGCGTGCCATTTTCGCCTGATTTTGGCATGGCAGCGATCAGATTTAAGTCTTCATCGTGTTGCCAGATGTAGCGAAGCACCTTCGCCATCATGGCTGTCGTGATGCGATTGTTGCGTGACAACCCTGAGCCATCGGTCATGGGGACATCGGTTAAATCAATGCCGGTATGGGCGAAGATAATCTGCTTAATCGCCTTGGTACCATTACTGAAACTGCCCGCTTGAATATAGAACTTCGCGCCTAATGTTTTGGTCAGGTTATCTGCAATCAAGTTGTCGGATTTGGTCAACATGGTGGTAATCAAATCGGATAGCGGCGCAGAGCGGTGAGTGGCGATACGCAGAGTGTCCGTCGCTGGCGGTTGGCCAATACGAACTTGCCCTTTCAGCGTAATGCCGAGTGCGCGCAGTTGCTGACTTACCATACGTTGGGTGTAAAGTTCTGGGTCTTGAACCGCGAATTTGAGCGGTAGCGGTTTCTCACGCTGGGTTAAGCATCCTTGAAGCTGGTAGTGGTTGTCGGGGGAAGAGAGCAGCTCTAAATCACACTGTGTGGCTTGTTGCTCGGTTTGACTAACCGACTGAGCGCTCGATGTGACATAAATCGGGTACTGCTCAGGCACATAGACACGTGTTTTGCCATCGTCTTGGGTATAAATCGACGCGTAGACACAGTTTTCATCGAGTGAAATGGCACTGGCCGGCGCGCTGTAGCACACACCTAAGCTATCCCAAGGCCAGCCAACCGCACGGTCATAGCCGGTAAACGCTTGGTTATCGAGCCAAAGATCCCCTTTAATCTCAGTATGGCCATCGCGTTTGGCGAGAGCGAGCAGATTGTTGAGATCTTGGCTCATTAAGGTCGGGTCGCCACTAAACTGAATCACCCAATCTTGACCGGCTGTCGCAAGGTGAGTCTCAAAGCGGAAATTATCGTTAAGCTCTAGCTTGGCCGCGAGCGCCGTGAGCAGTTTCAGCGTACTAGCTGGGGGGAAATATTGGTCTTGGTTGTCGGTGACGAGCGCGGTGTCTCTCTCCACTAAGCTTTCAATTCTTAGCGCACTGCGACTGCCAGCGGGCAGATGAGAGAGTGGGGGATAAGGCTGCGCAGTAGGCGCTGGACTCGATTCAATGTTGGCATACGCGCTAGGAGCCACGAATAGGCACAACGACAGAGAAACAAGGGAGCGAAGAAGAGAAGTCATACCAAAGCACCGATTAGGAAACGCGTGTCAGTATAACGAGAAAAAAAAACGCCTGCTAGCAAGCAGGCGTCTTAGATTGTTGACAAAAGGTCAGCAAATTAGAAGTCGTAACGTAGACCTAGAGCTAGCTCGTCTTCAGCTTGTGCTTTAGTTGCTGTAGAGTTACCACCGACTTTACCGTAAGCATCACCTTCACTGATTAGGTTGAAGTTGTATGAGATGTACGTACGGAAGTTTGGCTTGAAGTAGTAAGTCGCATCGATTGCAACGTTATCTGCAGATGTTTCATCGTTTGTTTCTGCATTGTTGTACGTTAGAGTGAACGCAGTTTTCTCTAATTTGTACGCAGCTGCTAATTCGTAGCCTGTGTAGTCGCCGTCAGTTTTCGCTTTTTCACCGTCTGTGAATAGACCTGCAAAGTAGAAATCATTCACTTTGTATGATGCAGCAAGCATGTACTCGTTTTGCTCGTCTTGATCAGCATAACCTGCACCAACGCTTAGACCAGTTTCGCCGATAGCGTAGATAGCCGACAATGAGTAACCATCGGCATTGTTTTCTTCATATTCACCTGATACTGCATCGTCACGATCCGCGAAACGGTAGCTTGCTTTTAGACCGAGAGCGTCAAATTGGCCTTTGTAAGACACCATGTTGTCAGCACGGTCAGCAACGTTGATTTTGTCTGCTGCGGAGTTACCGTGGTAAGACATGATATCTGTGAAGTCTGTGATTACGCCTAGTGCGCCGTCGTTTTTACCGTAAGTGATCTCGCCGAACTCACCGCCGATACCCGCGTACGTGTAACGGTTTGTGATGTCACTGCTGTTTGAGTCTGTAGCACCACCTTCGTCAGCAGTAGTAAATTCACCTTCGTAAAAACCAACACCGTATAGACCGTCAGTGATTTGAGTTTTACCTAGGAAGTTTAGACGTACGCGTGTTTTGTCTTCAGCTTTGCCGTCTTTTAGAGATAGGCGAGCTTCAGCACGGCCACCGATTTCTAGTGAGTTACCGTTTGAGCTGTATACAGAAGTACCTTCGATACCACCAGCTTGGATGCCGTCTGCTGCGGTTGCGCCAGTTGCCACTGCTGCTGCAGATACTGCTAGAGCGATTAGAGTCTTGTTCATCTTATTTAGTCCTAATTTACTGTCCATAAATTTTATATGCGAGTGATGTCACTTGCGTGTTTATCCTCGTACGCATTCCCTGAAGACTCAATGTTCATACTTAAGAAAAGGCGGATAAATATGAAATACTGATTTGAGTCGCCAGAGCAATTCGTGCTCATGTTGTACCGTCAAAGTTCCCCTGAGCGGTAGTAAAACGATATAAAAACAGTTTTTGAACACTGTTTTATTGAGGGTAAAAAAATATCAAGTGTTTGATTTGTTGTGGTTTTTACCTTTTTTTCTAAGCATCGAAAAAAACGAAAAATTTATCATTTTTTATCTTGATTGTCGGATTTTTGACCGCGGCGAAAATCTGGTTTGGGTGTTGGTTTGGTTGCATATGTGTACATTAAGAGTGTGATCTCTCATGTACGATGAATTAAGATGATTTCGTTGCCAAGTTTGTTTACACTAGAACAAACCGATTGATTGAATCCCTACCTAGTCCCCGTGATTAGGTAGTTTTGTTTTGTCCAAAGAATGCTTTGGAATGAGGTAATAATGGAAAAAGTCCCAATGACACTGCGTGGCGAAAAGCAGCTACGTGAAGAACTCGACCGACTCTTGAAACTTCGCCCACAAATTTCTGAAGCGATTGCTGAAGCTCGTGAGCTTGGCGACCTGAAAGAAAACGCTGAGTACCACGCGGCTCGTGAAGAGCAAGGTATTTGTGAGGCACAGATCCGTGATATCGAATACAAGCTGTCGGTCGCTCAAGTTATCGATGTCACTAAGATGGAAAACACAGGCAAAGTGATTTTCGGCTCAACGGTCACATTGATCGATTGCGACACTGAAGAAGAAAAAACCTACCAAATCGTCGGTGATGACGAGGCCAACATCAAAGCGGGTCGCATTTCTGTCAGCTCTCCGATTGCTCGAGGCTTGATTGGTAAGATGGAAGGCGATGAAGTCGTGATTGCAACCCCAGGTGGTGAGCGCGATTTCGAAATTGATCGTGTTGAGTACCTTTAGTTGAGAGAATATAAGTAAGCAGGATGCTCGCTGAGCAACGACGTGAGCCTACCGCTCATCGGTGTGTTCAGAAAAGGTTTCAAGCAACAAAAAAGGTCGCAGCGCGACCTTTTTTGTTGGATTCAATACTCGATATTGCAATGAGTACAGCGGATGTACCTAAACAGTGTGCCTACTTAAGTGCGTGTACTTAAGTAATAGGGAGCGCGAATCTTGGTGTGGCAAGTGGCTTGTCCGCCGTGATGGGGGGCCCATCGGCTCGGACGAGATTACTTGCGTGGAAGTTCGATTTTACGATCTTCCGATTGGCGGAACAGAACAAGCGTTTTACCAATCACTTGGACTTTCTCTGCTTCTGTTTCACGCACGATGGCGTCGACAATCAGGTTTTTGGTGTCACGATCTTCAGAGGCGATTTTTACCTTGATCAGTTCGTGGTAGTTGAGAGCAATGTCGATTTCCGCTAGAACAGCTTCCGTGAGTCCGTTCGCGCCGAGGAGCACAACTGGTTTTAAGCTGTGTGCTAGGCCCTTAAGATGCTGCTTTTGTTTGGTGCTTAGGTTCATTACGCGGCCAATTTTCTTTAATATTAGGGTTGAAAAGCCCTATTTTAACGCCATCTATGGTGGAAGACTATCATTTATTGAGCGATGGTTAATTATCAAGCGGGCGGGAATGATCGAAAGATGAGTTTCCTCGCTCCGGAGTGAGCCGCAATAGGGTTTCCCTATTACAGTAATAGCTCCTATTTACGTCTTATTAGGATTAGAATGAGTAAACAAAAGCATTCGGCCAGTTCTGGTCGTTGGTTGAAAGAACACTTCGACGACAAATATGCCAACGAAGCGAGAAAAAAAGGCTATCGCTCTCGCGCTTATTTTAAGATGGAAGAGATCCAAAGCAAAGATAAGCTACTAAAACCAGGCATGACTGTGGTGGATTTGGGCGCTGCGCCCGGTGGTTGGTCTCAATATGCTGCTAAAATAGTGGGGGACAGCGGGCAAATCATCGCGTGTGATTTGTTGCCGATGGATCCGATCGCTGGGGTGAGCTTTCTGCAAGGGGATTTTAGAGACGATGCCGTGCTCGAAGCCCTGCTAGAGCGAATCCAACCGTCTATGGTCGATGTGGTGATGTCCGATATGGCGCCGAACATCGCTGGTAATAACTCAGTGGACCAGCCAAGAGCGATGTACTTGGTTGAGCTCGCGTTAGATATGTGTCGACAAGTTCTAGCACCCAATGGTAGCTTTGTCGTCAAGGTTTTTCAGGGCGAAGGCTTCGATCAATACGTGAAAGAAGTCCGAGATTTGTTTAAAACCGTAAAAGTAAGAAAACCAGACTCATCGCGAGCACGCTCACGTGAAGTCTTCATCGTGGCTACTGGCTACAAAGGCTAATCAAGCTGGCCGCTAGTTACAAAGGTTAACTATTTGCTCTTTTTCGCAGCGGTTAACACTGTAGCTACAGTTTTCAAACTGTAGTACCCTACCTTTAATTACAATTAGTTATCGAGAGGCTGACACCTTGAGTGACATGGCAAAAAATTTAATTCTGTGGCTAGTGATCGCCGTAGTCTTGATGTCGGTATTCCAAAGCTTTGGGCCGGGAGAGAGCAACGGACGAGCAGTAGATTACACCACGTTCGTACAGGAAGTTGGCCAAGGCCAGATTCAGGAAGCAACATTTAAAGACGGCGAAATCACCTTCGTTCGTCGTGGCGGTGGCTCTCGTTATGTGACTTACATGCCCGTCTACGATCAAAAACTCCTCGATGACTTGATCAATCAAAACGTGAAGGTGCAAGGTACGCCGCCGGAAGAGCAAAGCTTGCTCGGCACTATCTTTATCTCATGGTTCCCAATGATCTTACTGATTGGTGTATGGATTTTCTTCATGCGTCAAATGCAGGGCGGTGGCGGCAAAGGCGCGATGTCCTTCGGTAAGAGCAAAGCTCGTATGATGAGCGAAGAGCAAATTAAAACTACCTTTGGCGATGTGGCTGGCTGTGATGAAGCGAAAGAAGACGTCAAAGAGCTGGTGGATTACCTGCGCGACCCGAGTCGCTTCCAAAAGCTGGGCGGTAAGATCCCAACGGGTGTGTTGATGGTCGGTCCTCCGGGTACGGGTAAAACCTTGCTGGCGAAGGCGATTGCCGGTGAAGCCAAAGTACCGTTCTTTACCATTTCTGGTTCTGACTTTGTCGAAATGTTCGTTGGTGTCGGTGCCTCGCGTGTTCGTGACATGTTCGAACAAGCGAAGAAAGCTGCCCCTTGTATCATCTTTATCGATGAGATTGATGCGGTAGGTCGTCAACGTGGCGCAGGTGTGGGTGGTGGTCACGATGAACGTGAGCAAACCCTGAACCAAATGCTGGTTGAAATGGACGGTTTTGAAGGCAACGAGGGCATTATTGTTATCGCTGCGACAAACCGACCAGATGTACTGGACCCAGCCTTGTTACGACCAGGTCGTTTTGACCGTCAAGTTGTCGTAGGCTTGCCAGATGTACGTGGCCGTGAGCAAATTTTGAAAGTTCACATGCGTAAAGTGCCGCTGGCGGGTGATGTAGAACCTTCATTGATTGCGCGTGGTACACCGGGCTTCTCGGGTGCGGATCTTGCTAACCTCGTCAACGAAGCAGCATTATTTGCGGCGCGCGGTAACAAGCGCAATGTCTCTATGGTGGAGTTCGAGCTGGCAAAAGACAAAATCATGATGGGGGCAGAACGCCGCTCTATGGTGATGTCTGAAGAGACCAAAGCGTCTACCGCTTATCACGAGGCCGGTCACGCGATCGTTGGCCGTCTTGTCCCTGAGCATGATCCAGTATACAAAGTGTCGATCATTCCACGTGGCCGTGCGCTTGGTGTGACCATGTATCTGCCAGAGCAAGACCGAGTCAGTATGTCTCGTCAGCACCTTGAGTCGATGATTTCGAGCTTGTATGGCGGCCGATTGGCGGAAGAGCTGATTTATGGCCCTGATAAAGTCTCGACAGGCGCATCGAATGACATTGAACGTGCGACTGACATTGCGCGTAAGATGGTGACGCAATGGGGCTTCTCGGAGAAGCTAGGCCCATTGTTGTACGCTGAAGATGAAGGTGAAGTGTTCCTAGGACGCAGCGTAACGCAAACCAAGCATGTCTCTGATGATACCGCCAAGCTGATTGACGATGAAGTGCGCAAGATTATCGACCGCAACTATGACCGTGCGAAGAAAATCTTGGAAGACAACATGGACATCATGCATGCGATGAAAGATGCGCTGATGAAATACGAAACCATCGATGCGGGTCAAATCGATGACCTGATGGAGCGTAAGAGCGACATTCGTGAGCCTGCAGGATGGGGAGATAATGCCTCAAACAAGAGTGCAGCTGAGCCTGTCCAAGCTGATGAAACAGTAGAAAACAGCAGTAGCGAATCAGCAGAAAAAGCGCAACCTGCTGAAGAAGGCACTGAGAAAAAAGACTCAGAATAATTTCTGTTAATGACCAAACCCCGAGGCAACTCGGGGTTTTTCTGTTTATGATGATTCTAAAAGCAAACAATAAAACCCTCGATCTCTCCACACCTCAGGTGATGGGGATTCTTAATGTTACGCCCGATTCGTTTTCTGATGGCGGCCAGTTTAACTCCTTAGAGCGCGCCTTAGAGCAAGCGCAGCGTATGATAGACGCCGGTGTGACTATCATCGATATCGGCGGTGAGTCGACGCGTCCTGGGGCACCGGACGTGAGTTTGGAAGAAGAACTTGCGCGCGTGGTACCCATCATCCAAGCGATTCGCGCCCGCTCTGATGTGTGGATCTCTATTGACACCAGTAAAGCGCAAGTCATGGCGCAAGCGATAGCGGCGGGGGCGGATATCATCAATGACGTCCGTGCGCTGCAAGAGCCAGGGGCGCTGGAGGTGGCGGCTCAATCTGGGCTGCCGATTTGCTTGATGCACATGAAAGGCCAGCCGCGCACCATGCAAGCAAACCCAAGCTATGATGATCTCTTAGTGGAGGTAGGCGAGTTTTTGCAAGAGCGCATGCAAGCTTGTCAGGCGGCAGGGATTGATAAAGCGCAGTTGATCCTCGACCCTGGATTTGGCTTTGGCAAAACCCTTGAACACAACTATCATATGCTCGCGCATCTTGAGCAGTTCCACCGTTTTGGTTTGCCTCTCTTGGCGGGCATGTCACGTAAATCGATGTTATTTAAACTGCTCGACAAAGCGCCAGCCGAATGCATGGCGGCGAGTGTCAGCTGCGCGACGATCGCAGCGATGAAAGGCGCGCAAATGATTCGTGTGCACGACTACGAACAAACGCTTGATGCCATGAAGGTGGTTGAGATGGTCAAAGCGAACCATTCACCTTCTGCGGCGATAAAATAATAAGATAAGGACTCACCATGTCTGATAAAAGACGTTATTTTGGAACCGATGGAGTACGCGGCAAAGTTGGCCAATACCCCATCACCCCTGATTTTGTATTGAAACTCGGTTGGGCAACTGGCCAGGTATTGGCAAAGCAAGGCACGAAAAAAGTCATCATTGGCAAAGACACGCGTATTTCTGGTTACATGCTAGAGTCAGCGCTTGAAGCTGGCCTGGCTGCCGCAGGTTTGAAAGCGACCTTTACCGGCCCAATGCCTACGCCAGCGGTGGCTTATCTGACACAAACTTTCCGTGCTGAGGCTGGGATTGTTATCTCTGCATCGCACAACCCATATTACGACAACGGGATTAAATTCTTCTCATCAGAAGGCACCAAGCTGCCCGATGAGGTGGAGCTCGCGATTGAAGCGGAGCTCGATAAAGAGATTGAGTGCGTAGAATCGGCCATGCTGGGTAAAGCGACCCGCCTGAACGACGCAGCAGGGCGCTACATCGAGTTTTGTAAAAGTACCTTCCCGTCGTTATTGAGCTTAGCTGGGCTCAAAATTGTCGTCGATTGTGCTAACGGCGCGACTTACCATATTGCGCCAGCGGTCTTTAGCGAACTCGGTGCTGAAGTGATCGCGATGGGTGTGGAGCCGAATGGTACCAACATCAACCATGAAGTCGGTGCGACCGATGTGCGTGCGCTGCAAAAACGTGTCGTCGAAGAGCAAGCCGCGCTGGGTCTCGCCTTTGATGGCGATGGCGATCGCATCATCATGGTGGATCATCTGGGCAACAAAATTGATGGTGACCAAATTGCCTACATCATTGCGCGAGATGCGTTGCGTCGTGGTGAGTTAAAAGGCGGCGTGGTTGGCACTTTGATGACCAACTTAGGCATGGAAAATGGCCTCAAGGCGTTGGGGATTCCTTTCGTTCGTGCGGCTGTCGGTGACCGCTACGTGATGGAGCAGTTGATCGAAAAAGGCTGGCGTATTGGTGCGGAAAACTCAGGCCACGTTATCTTGCTTGATAAGGTGACCACTGGTGATGCGATTGTCGCAGCGCTGCAAGTGTTGGCATCAGTGGTGGGCAGTAAACTCACTTTGCACGAGTTGTCGCAAGGTATGACACTGTACCCGCAAGTGTTGGAAAACGTGCGTTTCTCGGGCGAATCCAACCCGCTAGAAGCGAAAGCCGTACAAGAGAGTGTGGCACAAGTTGAAGCCGAACTTGGTGATAAAGGCCGCGTGCTACTGCGTAAGTCGGGCACTGAGCCTTTGATTCGCGTTATGGTGGAAGGCGAAGATGCTGAGCTGGTTCAAGCGAGCGCCCTCAAAATTGCCAATGCGGTGAAAGCGAGCTTTTAATCGCTCTCGCGTGTGCAGATTTTCACGACCAAGTCGCTAGCTTCACTTGGTCGTGAAACCCAAACAAGGCTTTTTCTGCGCATTAGTCCGTTTTAATTAACCGATTCTCATCACCCCCGTTTTCTCATGAATCCGTTTGTCATGAATAAAGGATAACCAACCGATATGTCTTTGTTAAACACTGGCTATCTCCATGAGATGGGCATTGATACCTACCAACTTGAGCATCCCTCCCGTCTTCATGGCGTAGAGCTTAGCCCTATTACACTCGATGATGACTGCCGTTTGTTGTTGGTGTCGCCTGTACTGCCTCAAGGCAGAGACGCCCTGTTTTTACAAAAGGTGTTGCAAGCGATGTCCTTGACCCTTGAGCATGTGCGCCACGTTTATCCTCATCAGGTGATGGCCGTTACTAGCGAGGCGTTGACGTGGGTTTGGTATGCCGGTTGCGATGCTCACCAATTTGAGGGCGTGAAAACCTTGGTGTCGCCAGAATTAGCTGCGATTGATGGTAATCAAGTGGAGCGCCGCGCTTTGTGGCAGCAAATCCAAACGGCTCTCAAAGGAGAATAAATATGGCACTGGTTCCATTGGCGCCAACGCACCTTGATGAGGTGTATCGCATTGAGTGTGCCGCGCATTCACATCCTTGGTCTGCCAACTTGATTAACGCCATTGAGAGCCGCGGTGCGTGCCATCATGTGCTTGAGGTGAGTGGTGAGGTCGTGGGCTATTTTTACGCTCAGAATATTGTGGGTGAGGTGACGTTACTCAACATTGCTGTTGATCCTGCTAAGCAAGGACAGGGCTTTGGCCGAGCGCTTATTGAAGGCTTCTTGTCGATGTGTGAGGGCGCAGGCGCTGATAGCGCTTGGCTTGAAGTTCGAGAAAGTAACCAGGTGGCGTTAAATCTCTACCAAGAAGTCGGCTTCAATGAGATTGACCGTCGCATCAACTATTACCCAACGAGCAAGGGTAAAGAAGACGCGATCATCATGAGTTATCTGTTTTTCTAAGCTTTTTCGCTTCAGCTTAGGGTTTTATTAACGCTGAGCGAACTTCGCGTCTTCCGGTAATTCTAGCGGATAGTAGTTGGCCTCGAAGCGGCTTTTTAGCTCACTCGCCGGGAGAGGTTTATCGAAAATGTAACCTTGGAACTGTTCGCAACCCAGTTTTTTCAGCGTCTCCAACTCGTACACATCTTCCACCCCTTCTGCGATGACTTCCAAGTTCAAACGATGCGCTGTCATTATGATGGTATCGACAATCGCTTGGTCACTTTCGTCTAAATGCAGTTGGGTGACAAATGAGCGGTCAATTTTAAGTACGTCTACCGATAAATGCTTTAAGTAGCGCAGTGATGAGTAGCCGGTGCCAAAGTCATCAATCGAGGTTTTGAGATTAAACTCTTTGAGTTTAACCATCTTTTGAATTGCGCCTTCCACATTCTCGAGCAGTAAGTTTTCAGTGATTTCCAGTTCGATGCACTCTCCACTGATCCCTGCTTGCGCTAAGGCTTCATTGATGTGATCAACGAAGGACTCTTGCGCGAACTGAAGTGGGCTGATATTGATTGCCAAGCGGCGGAAAGTGTCTGGCAAGATGCCCTGTTTCTTCCACTTGGCATACTGGTAGCACGCTTCCTCAATAATCCAATTACCGATTTGAAGGATCTGACCGGTCTCTTCCGCGACCGGCATAAACACGCCCGGAGGCAATAGCCCTTTTTCGGGGTGGTTCCAGCGAATTAAGGCTTCGACCCCGATAATTTGGTGTTTATCACTGACCTGAGGCTGATAATAGAGTTCAAGCTGCCCTTTATTGATGGCCTCATGCAACCCTTTTTCAATCTCCAGGAAGGATTCGACTTGCGCCTGCATTTCAGGCTCGTAGAAGGTGTACTTGTTTTTACCTGCCACCTTGGCGCGGTACAAGGCGGTATCCGCTTGGCGCAGCACATCAATGTTGGTACAGGCGACTGACGGAAAGGTCGCGATACCCACACTGACGGTACAGTAGAGTTGGTGATCATCAATCGAATAAGGGTTTGAGATCAGTGCAAGCAATTGCTGAGCTAAACTTTTGGTTTGCTCTGGGCCCACGTTGGGCAGCAAGATCGCAAACTCATCGCCGCCGATCCTCGCCGCGGTGTAGCCTTTTTGTTGCCACGAGACAATACGCTTGGCGATCGCCTTGAGCAGCTGATCCCCTATGGTGTGACCGAGTGAGTCGTTGATGGTTTTAAAACGGTCTAAATCCAAGTAAAACAGCGCGCCGGTTTGATTGTTGTGTACCGCTTGGTCAATAGACTTTCCTAGGGTTTGCATCAATAAGCTGCGATTGGCCAACCCAGTGAGCGAGTCGTAGTATGCGAGCTGATTGAGCTTCGCTTGCGCTACTTCACGGTCTTGCCATAGGGAATGGAAGGTCTTGGCAAGGTGACCGAGCTCATCGTTACCTTGAAGCGGAGGAGGCGTGGTCGCACTGTGCTGATCATTGAGTGAACGCACCCAATTAAGTAGAGTAATCAGTGGCTTGGAGAGCTTTTTGTAGAAAAAGATCAGCAAAATAGTGGTCAGCAAAATATTACGCAGCAAATCAAACAGTAAGATTTTGCTGGTTTTGGCGATAAACTCGCGCGCAATGCTGATGCCGTTCACGGAGAAGCTGAGTGAGCCTACCACAACATGAGAATTAGGCTGATGGAGATCGGTCTGATAGACCGGCGATGTCGGCGTGAGGTAAGTGGCCACCAGTTCAGCAAAATCCCCTTGGCGTGTCACGCTGCGCTCATTACGGGTCAGGGTATCACCGAAGTCATCGATGATTTCCACACGGTAGATGGCGTTATCCATCATCAACGTTGAGGCCACTTGCTCGGCCAACAACTGGTTGAGATGATAGGCCGCTTGACTCGCATTAGAGTAATTTTGCAGCAACTTGAACTGATAGTGATCTTCGATACGTTGCTGCTCTTTCGATACATCAACAAAAATCTGATACAAGCTGAAGCAGACGCCCAGCAGGACAGACACCAAAAACACCGTTTTTGCTTGGCGGATGGCTAACGAATTGATCTTTATAGTCTCGGACATAGCTTCTACTTGTGAGATGTACTTCTTAAGTTATAGCTCATATTTATTGATAATCTAATCTATCGACGAAAAGCGTGACTTTTCAATTCATCTTTTTGTATGAAGTTGCTGATTGCATCAATATAAGCGAGAATACCGCGCAAAATAGAATCGAACCCAGAGTGGTTTAGGCTCGGTATGACCGAGAAAAACGGCTTACAGATAGTTAAGAAGACCTGTTCATGTCAAATACCCCATTTCTAAGCGAAGTGTCTAAACGTAGAACATTCGCGATCATCTCGCACCCCGATGCGGGTAAAACCACCATTACTGAAAAAGTGTTGTTGTTCGGACGCGCCATTCAGACCGCCGGTACGGTGAAAGGACGCGGCTCCGCTCAGCATGCCAAATCAGACTGGATGGAGATGGAAAAAGAGCGTGGCATCTCCGTGACCACCTCTGTGATGCAGTTCCCGTACAACGAATGCTTGGTCAACCTTCTCGATACCCCAGGGCACGAAGATTTCTCGGAAGATACCTACCGTACGCTGACCGCTGTTGACTCATGTCTGATGGTGATTGATGCCGCGAAAGGTGTCGAGGATCGTACCCGCAAGCTGATGGAAGTGACGCGTTTACGTGATACCCCAATCGTGACCTTCATGAACAAGCTTGACCGCGATATCCGTGATCCTATGGAGTTGCTGGATGAGGTCGAAAGCGAACTGAATATGGCGTGCGCACCAATCTCATGGCCGATTGGCTGCGGTAAAGAGTTTAAGGGTGTTTACCATATTCACCGTGACGAAACGATTCTTTACGCAACAGGTCAAGGCCACACGATTCAAGAGCAGCGCATCATCAAAGGGCTAGATAACCCAGAGCTAGACGCAGCTGTCGGCAGCGAATTGGCGGAGCAACTGCGTGAAGAGCTCGAATTAGTCATTGGCGCTTGTCCTGAGTTTGATCAAGAGCTGTTCCTTGCCGGTGAATTGACGCCTGTGTACTTTGGTACCGCATTAGGTAACTTCGGCGTTGATCATATGCTTGATGGCCTGACTGAGTGGGCTCCGGCACCAATGCCGCGAGAAGCCAATGAGCGTAAAGTTGAGGCGTCAGAAGAGAACTTCAGTGGATTTGTGTTTAAAATCCAAGCCAATATGGACCCGAAACACCGTGACCGCATCGCGTTTATGCGTATCGTGTCGGGGACATACAAGCAAGGCATGAAGATGAACCACGTTCGTCTTGGCAAGCAAGTGAACATCTCTGATGCGGTGACGTTCATGGCGGGCGATCGTTCTCGCGCTGAAAACGCCTACGCAGGTGACATCATCGGTCTCCATAACCACGGCACCATCCAGATTGGTGATACCTTTACTCAAGGTGAAGCACTGAAGTTCTCGGGTATTCCAAACTTCGCTCCTGAGCTGTTCCGTCGTATTCGCTTGAAAGATCCTCTTAAGCAAAAGCAGTTGCTCAAAGGCTTAGTGCAGCTTTCAGAAGAAGGGGCAGTGCAGGTATTCAGACCTTTGCAGAACAACGACTTGATTGTGGGCGCCGTCGGTGTCCTTCAGTTTGATGTGGTGGTCGCGCGCTTGAAAGCGGAATACAACGTGGAAGCAATTTACGAAGGGGTTAACGTGGCGACTGCACGTTGGGTTGAGTGTGAGGATGGTAAGAAGCTCGACGAGTTCCAGCGCAAGAACCAAGTCAACTTAGCCCTCGATGGCGGTGACAACTTAACTTACATCGCGCCAACCATGGTTAATCTGAACCTGGCCAAAGAGCGCTTCCCGGATGTTGAGTTCCGTGCCACTCGTGAGCACTAATACCACCCCTTGAGACTGGCAAAAGTCGCTGAAATAATCAGCGGCTTTCATTGCGCAGAGCCTTGAAGGCCAACGATAAAAAAAGGGTTGATGCATACACATCAACCCTTTTTCCATATATCTAAGCGATAGCGTTACTTTTTCTTGCTGGCGCTCTTTTTCTTCGTTTTAGTCACGCTTTTCTTCTTGTCGTCTTTTTTCTTGTTCTTTTTCTTAAACACCGGTTTTTTGTGTTTTGGACGTAATTCTTTAATAAAGCGCTCTTTGATCTCTTCTTTCACGTAGCGAGCGACGCGATCCATCATAGGTTGATCGTGCGCTTCCACCAGTGAGACTGCGTTGCCTTTCTTGCCTGCGCGTGCGGTACGGCCAATGCGGTGCAGGTAAACATCAGCGCTGCGTGGCAAGTCAAAGTTGATCACATGGCTGACATCCGGCAGGTCAATACCACGCGCGGCAACGTCGGTGGCGAGCAGTACGTTGACCGTTCCATCGCGGAATCGCGCAATGGCGTTGTTGCGGCGATCTTGTGGCATTTCGCCTTGGATCCACGCACAAGGGATCTGCGCTTTTTCCAGTTCGCCACGTAAGTCCGCCAAACGTTCGCGGGTTTTTAAGAAGATGATGCTACGCTGAGCTTGCTCGGTGAGAATGGTTTTGAGTAGCGCCAGTTTGTGCTCCATATCATCTGCACGGTGATACCATTGAGCGATTTTCTTACGTTCGCGGCGTGATGGCTCGGCATCAATTTCTGCCGGGTTCGTCAATAGATCAGCAGTGAAACCTTCCACACCTCGGCCTTCGAGCGTGGCAGAAAAGAGCAGAGTTTGTTTACGCCAACGACATTCATTTGAAAGGCGGTCAACCGTTGGACCAAAGCCCATGTCGAGCATTCGATCCGCTTCATCGAGGATTAACCATTCAATTGCTCGACAATCGAATCGCTCCGCATTGATGTATTCCATTAAGCGGCCCGGTGTTGCAACAACGATATCTTGGGTCTTTTTCAAAATGTCGGCGTGCTCTTCATATTGAACGCCACCAGTAATGGTGAAGATGTTGAGATTGGTGTTTTTTGCTAAAGCGCGCGCTTGATCCGCCACTTGCATTGCCAGTTCACGTGTTGGCGTTAAGATCAGCACGCGTGCAGGCCCAGGTTTACGGCGCGGGAAATCTTGCAAATATTGCAGAGCGGGTAGTACGAACGCGGCTGTTTTGCCTGTTCCTGTGGGCGCAGACGCGAGAATATCTCGACCATCAAGGGCGTGTGGAATTGCTTCCGCCTGAATCTGGGTTGGGCGGCTGTAACCCATCTCTTCGATGGCTTCGAGTAGATTGTTGTCTAGCTCAAGTTCGGCAAAATTTTTGATCACTCTGGTCTCTCCACAAGCGCACGAAATGGTTTTTATCCCTCTATGTTGACCTCAGGGATAACAAAGGTCGCATAGTATAGTGTCTTTGGTGATAAGGATCACACCTTAATTACGGCATCTTTAAATAAAACGCTCTCGTCAGGGCGACAAAATCTTCGCTGTACTCAGCTCCGTCATGAATCAGCAGTGATTGATATTGGCACTCACCTTCGGTGTGTTGCAGTTCAAACATCAGGCGACTGACGGGTTTGTTGGCTGTGGTGCGCACTTCACACCGCCTTCTTAACGACCAACCCATATTCTTCGCTAACTCGATAAACGCTTCCCCTTCCACTTGAGGCAAGATGAAACTGGCGGTGCCAAGAGGCGCGAGTAGTTGCTGACATCGTCGCAATAAAGGTTCGTGTGCCAATGTATCGGCATGCCTTGCGATGGCGCGAGCGGGCGCTTTGGCAGACTCGCCAGTGGTGAAATAGGGCGGATTACAAATAATCGCGTCAAAAGAGTCTAGGAGTTCGGTGCTGAGGATATCACCTTGAAGAAGACGTAATCTGCTGTTCCACGGACTGGCGCTGAAATTACTTTGCGCGGCGCAAATGGCGTGACGGTCAATATCTATCGCGCATATCTGTGCATTTGGATTGCGCTGGGCGCACATCAAGGCTAATAGCCCCGTTCCAGTGCCGATGTCGAGTATTTGGCGTGCGCTCTCTATCTGCGCCCACGCGCCGAGCATGACACCATCGGTACTGACAGGCATCCCAGATTGTCCAGACTGAATAGAAAACTGTTTAAATGAAAACGCTTTAGTGGCTTTGATGGTCATTGGAACCTTATGTTGTCATTGAGTGCTATGGTGGTGACTTCAATGGTTGTTAATGTTGTGTATGGTTTTTTGTTCTTCTTGTTGTGGTGCTGTTGGTGGTTTTGATCGGTATTAAAATCCAATTTCTTCTCTCCAACTAGTGATTGCTGCTGTATATCTGAGTGTACTCTAAATTTATATGGTGTTTTTCGCCATTCGGTTGCGAAAGCGACACGGTTTGTTCATCATGCGCGCCTTATTTTAAAGATTGAGTGGGTCAATGACATCACTCTCCATTCACAACATCGATATCTCCCATCAGGTTATGGGGTAGCCGAGTTTACTCGATACTGCCGTCATAGTCGCATTGGGAACAGAAGTATAAGAAGGTTCTCTCGTGAATCAGAGTTTAAAAATCACAGATATTCTTGCGCTCGGCTTCATGCTGTTCGCGTTTTTTTTAGGTGCGGGTAACATCATCTTTCCACCGATTGCTGGTCAGTTTGCAGGCGACAATGTGTTCCCTGCAATGATGGGTTTTCTCGCGACAGCCGTCGGTTTGCCACTGGCAACGATCATTGCGATCGCCGTAGCCGGTGGTTCATGGGATCATCTGACAGAGCATTTGCCAAAGCGCGCTGCTGTGGTGATGGCGGTACTGATTTTCGTCATTATCGGCCCTGCGTTCGCGGCTCCTCGTACTGGTTTGGTTGCCTACGAGATGGCGATCAAACCCTTCTTGGCTGACGCCGCGCAAATGCAGTTGACTATGTTCTCCATTCTCTTTTTTGCGGTTGCGGTGTTCTTTGCTTGGTCTCAGGGCAAACTGATTGATGTGATTGGTAAAGTACTGACGCCGGCGCTGTTTATTGGCCTAATTGTCCTGGCCGGTGCGGTCTTTATTGATCCTCAAGGCGAAATTTTAGCGGCGCAAGGTGAGTACTTAACTCACCCATTGCAAAAAGGGTTTCTGGAAGGCTATAACACCATGGATACCTTTGGCGCCTTGATGTTTGGGGTGTTGATTGTTGATGCGCTGCGCCAAAAAGGCATTACTTCGCAAAAAGCGACCTCAAAATACCTGATCAGTGCAGCCTGCATTGCCGCAGTGGGACTTGCGTTTGTTTATATCTCACTCTTCTATCTCGGCGCGACCAGTTCGGCGGTTGCAGCGGGCGCGGACAATGGTGGTGTAGTGTTAAGCTTGTATGTTCAAGCGCTGTTTGGTCCGTACGGTCAAGTGGTTCTCTCTGTCATCGTGTTGTTGGCGTGTTTGACGACGGCGATCGGCCTTATCTCTGCGTGTTCTGACTATTTCAGCTCGCTCACTCCGCTCTCTTATAAGCAGTGGGTGGTCATTAATGGTGTGGCGTGTGCTGTAGTGGCGAACGTTGGCCTCGCTCAACTGATTGCCCTTTCAGTACCTGTGCTGTTTGCGCTTTACCCGGTTGCCATTGCTCTGATCGCGTTGACCTTTATGCGCAACAAGCTCGCGAATCCAACTATGGCGTATCGTGTGGTGATTCTTGTTGCTTTACTGTTTGCGCTTATTGATGCCGCTAAGGTGGCTGGATTGGATATGTCCGCACTGAGCATGTTGCCGCTTTTTGATGTCGGCATGGGCTGGTTGCTGCCAACGGCGGCGGCGATGGTGTGCATGATGTTCATCGGCCAATCTGAGCAAGCGTCACTGGCACAAGACAACGCCTAACCGCTCGTATTTCTTTGCGCTGAATCCCTTGTCATACCCTGTGTGGCAAGGGATTGTTGTTTCTGGTGCACTGCCAGTCCTGTTCAAAAAATTCCTGTATCTTCGTCACACTTTTCAGTACAATTCTTCGGTTAAATTCTACTCATCAATGTTGAGCAAACATGTTTGAAATCAATCCAATTAAAAACCGCTTACAGGACGTGTCTCAGCGCACTTTAGTCCTGAGGGGGTATCTTTGACTATGACGCCAAAAAAGAGCGTCTAGAAGAAGTCAACGCAGAACTGGAACAACCAGATGTCTGGAACGAACCTGAGCGCGCACAAGCGTTAGGTAAAGAGCGTGCGGCGTTAGAAGCTGTCGTGGAAACCATTGATCAGCTCGACCAAGGGGTTGAAGACGTTGATGGTTTACTTGAGCTTGCGGTCGAAGAAGACGATCAAGAAACCTTCGATGAAATCGAGCCCGAGCTTGCGGAACTGGAAGCGAAGCTTGAACAGCTTGAATTCCGTCGTATGTTCTCTGGCGATCACGATGCGTCTGATTGCTATATCGACCTGCAATCTGGTTCAGGCGGTACTGAAGCGCAAGACTGGACATCGATGATGCTGCGCATGTACTTGCGCTGGGCAGAAGCCAAAGGCTTCAAAACCGAAGTGATCGAAGTGTCAGAGGGTGAAGTGGCGGGCTTGAAAGGCGCGACGGTGAAAATCTCTGGCGAGTATGCCTATGGTTGGCTTCGCACTGAAACTGGCGTGCATCGTCTAGTCCGTAAATCGCCGTTTGACTCTAGCGGCCGCCGTCATACTTCGTTTGCTTCTGCGTTTATCTACCCAGAGATTGATGACAACATCGATATCGACATTAACCCTGCGGATTTGCGCATTGACGTGTACCGTGCGTCCGGTGCGGGTGGTCAGCACGTTAACACCACCGAATCGGCGGTACGTATTACTCACGTACCTACCAACACGGTCGTGCAATGTCAGAACGATCGCTCTCAGCACAAGAACAAAGATCAGGCGATGAAGCAGCTGCGCGCTAAGCTCTTTGAACTTGAGATTCAAAAGCAGAATGCAGAGAAGCAGGCCAACGAAGACGCGAAGTCTGACATTGGTTGGGGCAGCCAGATTCGATCTTACGTCCTAGATGACTCGCGCATTAAAGATCTGCGTACCGGGGTAGAAAACCGCAATACACAAGCGGTACTGGATGGCGATCTAGACAAATTTATTGAAGCTAGCCTGAAATCAGGCCTGTAAGCTTTTCACCGACACTCAGAAACGAAACAGGATACATCGAAAATGACTGATGCTGTTCAAAACGAAAATCAACAAGACGTCCTTTCACCTGAAGAAAACAAGCTGATTGCTGAGCGCCGCGCGAAGCTGGACGCTATCCGCAAGAGCTGCAAGGCAAATGGCCATCCTAATGACTTCCGTCGTGATGCACTAGCGGGCGATCTACAAAAAGAGTTCGGAGAGAAGAGCAAGGAAGAGCTAGAAGCGCTCAACCACGTGGTGGCGATTGCCGGCCGTATTATGGCTAAGCGTGGTCCGTTCCTTGTGATTCAAGAGACATCTGGTCGTATTCAAGCGTATGCGGCAAAAGACGTACAAAAGCACCTTAAAGAACAATACCAAGGCTTGGATATCGGTGACATCATCGGTGTGAAAGGTGCGCTGCATAAATCCGGTAAAGGCGATCTTTACGTGAATATGGAAGAGTACGAATTGCTGACTAAAGCGCTTCGTCCACTGCCAGAGAAATTCCACGGCCTGACTGACCAAGAGATGCGTTACCGCCAGCGTTACGTTGACTTGATTGTCAATGAAGATTCACGTCAAGCGTTTATCATTCGCTCTAAGCTTGTTTCTGCGATCCGTAACTTCATGAGCTCAAAAGGCTACCTTGAAGTGGAAACGCCAATGATGCATGTCATCCCTGGTGGTGCGACTGCTCGTCCATTCGTGACGCACCACAATGCGTTGGATATCGACATGTACTTACGTGTGGCGCCAGAGCTGTACTTGAAGCGTCTCGTTGTGGGCGGTTTCGATCGCGTATTTGAGATCAACCGTAACTTCCGTAACGAAGGTCTATCGCCACGTCACAACCCAGAATTCACCATGATGGAATTCTACCAAGCGTACTCTGACTACAAAGATCTGATGGATCTCACTGAAGAGATGCTCAGCACTGTAGCCATGGATGTTCTTGGTTCTACCTCTATGCCTTACGGTGATGAGACGGTAGAGTTTGGTGGTACGTACGCTCGCATGAGCATGTTTGAAGCCATCAAGCACTACAACCCAGATCACGCTGAGATCCAAGCACTAACAGAAGCGGACTTGCAAGATCGCGAGAAAATGGTCGCGATTGCTAAATCTGTTCATGTTGACGTGGAACCGTTCTGGACGTGTGGTCAGCTGCTTGAAGAGATCTTCGGTGAAACGGCTGAACCTCAACTGATTCAGCCAACCTTTATTACCGGTTACCCGGCGGATATTTCGCCTCTGGCTCGCCGTAGCGATGACAACCCGTTCTTTACTGATCGTTTCGAGTTCTTTATTGGCGGCCGTGAAGTGGCGAACGGTTTCTCTGAGCTTAACGATGCAGAAGACCAAGACGCACGTTTTAAAGCGCAAGTGGATGCGAAAGATGCTGGTGACGATGAAGCCATGTATTACGATGCAGACTACATCACGGCACTTGAGCACGGCTTGCCACCCACAGCGGGCCAAGGGATTGGTATTGATCGCCTAGCGATGCTCTTTACCAACACGCACACGATTCGTGACGTGATTCTGTTCCCAGCCATGCGTCCGCAAGCGCAATCTTAATCGGATACGCGATTGACGTTAAAAACCACCTTCGGGTGGTTTTTTTATGCCTGGATAAGGTGAAAAAAGAAAGAGCAATAAATAACGTGAATGTTTTTTGGATCTGCATCTCAAGCTCATATGTAAGATGTGGCATTATCTAAATAGTCTTAACATTAAGACAGACACTCTGCGAGAGTCTCTATAATGTAACTAACCAGTGTCGCATTTTCGATGAGTGGGTGTGATGTGAATGGTCTTAAGGGGCGAGATTGTTCCCCTTATATGTTTGCCATCCAGCCTAGCTCACCGCTGGCGAAACCGCCGATAGCAGTGGCACAGTAGTAGAATAATAGTGATAAGGAATAGCGTCATGGGAAATCAATTCCGCATGGATTCCGTTCCGGGATCGTTAGTGGTCGTGGGAGGAACGTATGAGCCCTGGTTGTCAGTGCTGGAACAAGTTGGCTGGCGGTGTACCCAAGTCGCGGATTTAAGAAAAGCCGATAGCTTGTTCAACGAAACCGGACCTTGTATCGGTATTGTCGATTTAAGTCATGATGAGTTTAGTCTCAATGGCATTGCGAATTTGGTGAGCAATCATAAGCAGGTGCGTTGGCTCGCCTTTATTCGTGAGTCACAGTTGAGCTCTGACACCATCTGTCAGTTTATCGTCAACTTCTGTATTGATTTTTTCACCGCTCCGATCCCTGATGCGCAACTGCTCAGCACCATAGGTCACCAATTAGGGATGCTCAAGCTTGAGCAAAAGGTGTGGCCTTACTACGGCAACAACAGCGATATGGGGCTGATTGGTGACTCTATTCCAGTCAAACGCCTACGCGATCAGATTAAACGCATCGGGCCTACCGATGTCAGCATTCTGATTTACGGTGAAAATGGCACGGGTAAAGAAACGGTGGCCAGAGCGGTACATAAGACCTCCTCAAGAGCCAACAAAGAGTTTGTTTCCGTCAATTGTCGAGCCATGTCAGAGAGTCGAATTGAAAGCGATCTGTTTGGTCTTCAACGTCATGACAGTGATGAGCCTTGTTTGCTGGAGAAAGCCCATGGCGGAACCGTGCTGTTGAACGACATTCTCACCTTGCCCAAATCTCAGCAAGTGAACTTACTGCGATTCTTGCAAGAGGGGACGATAGAAACCAAAGAGGGCCCAAAAGAAGTTGATGTGAGGATTCTTGCCGCGAACTCAGCGGATATTGAGAAAGCCTTGATTGATGGAGACTTCAATGAGGAGCTTTATCATTACATTAATGTACTGCGCATCAACGTTCCGAGTCTAAAAGAGCGTGCCGGGGACATTGCGATTTTGGCGCGTCATTTCTTGCAGGAGTACTCTAAAGAATACAACGCCCAAGCGCGCAGTTTTACTGAAGAGGCGTTGCGAGAGCTGACACGCTATCATTGGCCTGGTAACGTGCGAGAGCTGATGAACCAGATTAAGCGCGTGGTGCTGATGTCCGACAGTGTGATGCTAGACGATCAGCAATTGGATCTCCCTAAACGCACCGACGGTAAACGAAGTTTGAAAAGTATCCGTGAGCGAAGTGAGCGCGATGCGCTGTTGTTGGTGCTTGAATCCCATTCGGGACAAGTGTCGATGGCGGCCAAAGAATTGGGTGTATCGCGTGCCACTATGTATCGTTTATTAAACAAACATAATTTGATCAGTGACGCGACTGTTTAATTGATTGTTTTGTAAATAAAAAGCCATGCTTCGATTGCATGGCTTTTTGCTATTGGTTCAACAGGATCTGCCATCTATAAGATATTCACAGTTTGAATATCTTATATTCAGGGAGAATAAAAACATGATTCAGTTGAAAAACGTGTTTTTAACTTTCCATTAATAAATAGGTTGATTAATCATCCTTGGTGGTTAGAATTTAACCATGAGCTCAACGCTCTACACACCCAACGGATTCTTTATTTTTGCTAGGAGGCGCACAATGACACATTTCATCATGACACCCGTGTTTACCCTTTGTGCCTCTGACGCCGTTAGCGCCGCGATGATCATGACAGATTGGTCTCACACCCTATCTATGTCTGATATCGCCCGAAAACCGGCCCGCACACAATAACGTATCCGTATCCTTTTTCTTTTAATTGGCTGCGGAAATGCAGCGAATTAAAAGTGATGGATCACACGACTCTTTCCTCATTTTTGCTTCCATGTGTTTCCCCAGCAACGTTTAGACTGGAGATTTCTCATGAGTCATTCTGTATATCTAAAACTTGCCACCCTACTTGTTAAAGCGGACTTGAGCCGAGAAGAGCGAGCCTGGAAACGAAAAATCAGACGCAGTGCGCACCACATCCCATGGGAGAACGCGCACCTGCTAAGAGATATTGGTTTGGAAAGCGATGGTCGTCCGATTGGCCTCAGTGAACCTGCCCACGTCAAAGCCGAGCGCCGTATTCGTCATCTTCGTCGTGTGCTGAGTGCGCGAATACCGACGTAACGTTAGGGGCTGGCGGTGATGACCGTCAGCCCCTGTAATCGAGCAAAAAAACCGACCGTGAAGGTCGGTTTTTACGTTTCTGCGCCTGTGTGGTGAATACGCCCTTATGGGCAAGGGTTGGAATATTGAATACCTATGGCTTGCAAGCCATCCAGCAGTTCAGGGCTTAAAGTGATATCGAGACTGTCAATATTGGATTTCAACTGTGTCAGGCTGGTGGCACCGATAATATTGGAGGCGACAAACGGTCTTTGATTCACGAAAGCCAATGCCATCTGCGCGGGGTCCAGCCCGTGTTCACGCGCCAACGAGACGTACGCCTGTGTGGCGGCGATCCCTTGTGGCGTAAAGTAGCGCACAAAGCGTTCGTACAAGCTGCAACGGGCGCCTTTGGGTTTGGCACCATCAAGGTATTTACCACTCAAACAGCCAAAGGCGAGCGGGGAATAGGCCAGAAGTTGCACGCCTTCGAAATGGCTGATTTCAGAAAGACCGACTTCAAAGCTGCGATTAAGTAAATTGTAGGGGTTTTGAATCGAAACGATCCGTGGCAACTCATGCTTCTCTGCGAGTTTGAGCAGCGACATCACTCCCCAAGGTGTTTCGTTAGAGACGCCGATATAGCGTACTTTTCCTGCACGGACCAATTCCGCCAACGCTTCTAGGGTTTCGATCAGGGTGACTTCCTGCTGCTGATCCGGATAAGGGTAATTGAGCTGACCGAAACAGTTTGTCTGACGCTGAGGCCAGTGGATTTGATACAGGTCGACATAGTCGGTTTGCAAACGCTGCAAGCTATCATCAATGGCTTGGTGAATGTTGCGCCAGTCGAGCCTCATGTTGTCACGGATATAAGGCACGCTACGTGGACCGGCGACTTTGGTCGCTAAAATGACTTTCTCACGCTTACCTGATTGTTTGAGCCAGTTGCCAATATAGGTTTCGGTTAGCCCCTGGCTTTGCGCTTTGGGCGGTACCGGGTACATTTCGGCGGTATCAATAAAGTTGACGCCACGCTCTAAGGCATAATCTAGCTGACTGAATGCGTCTTGCTCTGTGTTCTGTTCACCAAAGGTCATGGTTCCAAGAGCAATCTGACTGACTTCGAGAGATGAGTGCGGTAACTTGTTGTATTGCATGAACCTTCCTAGTTTCCAGTGGAGATAAGTCCAATATAGGGCAAGGTGTGGCTGGTGGATATAGGCTTTATTAACAATTTCGCAAAATTCTGCGTCTTGACTATCTTTAAGAGACCCAGGTCTTTAAGAGATGAAGGTGCGCGATGCAAAAAGGTCAGTTAGATAAATGGATCCACGGCGATCACAAAGAGAGCTATCAGCCACCCAAGGTGTTCGTTATCGGATGTTCCGATGTATCGCAATACTTGTTAGCGGTGGAATACAAGCATAAGCTCGAACCCATCAGAGAAGGAGAAGAGCCCCTTCATTTTGATTCGATAGAGCAGGTGAGAGAGGCGCTGTTGAAACTTGGTGTTGAGCGTGCCTACTTAAGATTGCACAACACCTATGATGAGTGTGGTGCGGGCAGTGGACCTCGTTTTCACGATGTGGCGTTGTCGCTCACGACGCATTAAGCCGGCGCTAAATAAAGTGACGAGCGAGTATGTTGGCGGTAAATTGCGTACGCAAGTAAAAGCCGCGAGGTAGCGTCTTGATGCGTTTTCCTGTTGCACCGTAGGCGTCGGTTGATACTCGACTGTTGGCGGCTTTCGGTCTGATTTGCAGGACTTCACCGTGCTTAGCGGTAATATGGCTGACTTGGCCAAGTACGATCATCTCCATCAGCTCTTCCCAGTCCGCTCGCAATTGACGTTCTTCTTCGACACTTGGCGACCACAAAAGCGGAGAGCCGACACGCCGCTCTGCCAGTGGAATTTCGCGTTCTCCCTCAACCGGCACCCACAGTACCCGTGATAACTTGTTTCTTACGTGGCTGTTTTCCCATGTTAAACCATGCACTCCCGTTAAAGGGGCGACACAAACAAAGGTGGTTTCCAGTGGCTTACCGCTATAACTGATCGGAATGGTCTTAAGTTCAATTCCGAGATGCTCAAAGTCTTGCTGTGGTTTGCTGCCTGCGGTAGCGCCTAAATGCCATTCCAGTAATTGACCAACCCAGCCTTTATCACGCTGTAGATTTGCCGGCACCGTCATCTGGGCTTCTTGGGCGAGCTCTGCAAAAGTGAGCCCTGCGATTTGGCTAGCTCGTTCAAACAGTTCTTGCTCGGAGTGTGGGGCTGGTTTCATCAATACGATTCCTTAAGGTTGGTGAGACATTGTATCGAATCCATTCGAGCGATGAAATCTTGCTTGGGATCCCAAGTGGTGAAAGATCCTACCAAATAGACTTATCCACAGAATTTCATCGCCATTAAGCAATATTTTTAATATCTGGATCAATTAACAGGGGTTTTAGGGCTGTTTTAGGCTTGATTTCTGCGGTTGCTGTTATTTTGCATCTTGCTTGTGTGGATAAAGTGTCCTGTGGTGGATCTTTGACCGATCTGTGTTGTGCGTGAAATATGTCAGATAAAAAGGGATTGGTAATAAGTTGTCTTCTTCTATTTTATTGTTTTTAAATGGTTTTGTGGCGTGCTGTTCTTTCTGTTTTATTTTGCTAGGTGAGACTTGGCGGGAAAATGATCAGTTGAACCGAGATTCTTCACATAGTTATACACAGAAAAGGTGAATAAATGTGGGCCATGTCTCACAACTGTGTGAATAACTGTAGGGTTGACCGAAAAATATGCAGAGTAGGTGCGTGACGCCATAAATTGAGTGTGAGTCACAATAGGAAGTTTGCTCCGATTGGGGATATGTGGAAAAATCACTGTAATAAAAGATTTTACTAGAGGGTGGCCAGTGATAGATGGCGATGGTTACCGCTTAAATGTGGGAATTGTAATCTGTAACAACCATGGTCAGGTATTCTGGGCTAAACGATACGGACAACATTCTTGGCAGTTTCCTCAAGGGGGAATTGACGACGGTGAGACTCCCGAGCAAGCAATGTATCGGGAACTGTATGAAGAAGTGGGTTTAACAAAGAGTGATGTCACCATAGTGGCAACGAGTCGTCATTGGTTAAGGTATAAATTACCCAAACGGCTGGTTCGATGGGACTCAAAACCTGTTTGTATCGGGCAAAAACAGAAATGGTTCCTCCTGCGGCTAGATTGTGATGAAGCAAAGATCAATATGCAGCACGGGAGTTCCCCTGAATTTGATGGTTGGCGTTGGGTAAGTTATTGGTATCCGGTGCGACAAGTGGTTTCTTTCAAGCGTGATGTGTATCGCCGCGCAATGAAGGAGTTCGCCTCGATGGCAATGCCGTTCAAAGAACGCAGGACGAAAGGCAAACGTAAACACAAAAGAGGATAGACATGCTGTCTCAACTAAGGGAAATAGTTGAACAAGTTTCTAAGGTCGATGATGTGCATCAGGCCTTAGATGTATTGGTTAAGCAAACGTGCAACGCGATGAGTACGGAGTGTTGTACTGTCTATCTTGCAAATGAAGAAATGCAGCGCCTTGAGCTGATGGCGACTCAAGGTCTGCGCTTTAAAGGGGATAAAATCCATATCCGCTTTGAAGAGGGCTTGGTAGGTTTGGTCAAGCGCAGTGCTGAGCCGCTCAACCTCGCTGAAGCCTCCAAACATCCGGATTTCAAATACTTTTCCGAGCTGGGTGAAGAGATTTATCACAGCTTCCTTGGCACACCGATTATCCACCGTAAGCAAGTGTTGGGTGTTTTGGTGGTGCAGCAAAAGACGCCGCGTCAGTTTGACGAAATGGAGGAGTCTTTCCTTGTTACCCTAGCGGCGCAGCTTGCGGTGATTATTGCCCATGCTCAAACCCAAGGTCATTGGCGATTAGAGAAGAAGCAGCAAGCTATTCGAGGACTGCCTGCCTCAAGTGGTGTGGCCATTGGTGAGTTCTGGTGGGACGATACTCAGCCAGAGTTATCTGAAGTCTACCCAGCCTCGACACTGGATATCGAACGAGAGCAAGAGTGGCTCTTACTGGCGATTGAAGAAGCGCTCGGCGATTTTCGTCGCATGCGGAAAAAGCTCGATAGCGAAATCAACAAAGACGCTTTGGCCATTTTTGACCTCTTTACTCACTTGCTTAACGACCCCATGTTGCGCAAAGATCTCAAGTCGCAAATCCAAAAAGGCGATAGAGCTGACTGGGCGCTGAGACAAGTGGTCGAGTCCTACTCGAACCGTTTTGCCCGCATGTCGGATCTCTATCTACGAGAAAGAGCACAAGACATTCGCGAACTGGGGCAACGCTTACTGTTTTTCTTGCACAATACCGACAAAGAGCAGCAATTGATTGAGCGCCCAATCATCCTCGTGGTGCGTGAACTGACCGCTTCTCTACTCGCCTCTATTCCTAAAGACAAGCTACTGGCGGTGATTGCCTTAGAGGGCGCGGCGAACTCGCACGCCGCGATTTTGTCGCGTGCCCTCGGTATTCCGGCCGTGATGGGCGTGAACCTCAATCTCAAAGCGATAAATGGTAAGCAGGGGATTGTCGACGGTTACAGCGGTAAGATTCTGATTTCACCGAGCAAACAGTTACTGAGAGAGTATCGCGCGCTGGTCAACGAAGAGGCGGAGCTGTCTAACTTGGTCAATCAGACCATTCAAGCACCGGCTTGCACTCAGGATGGTGAACGAGTGGAAGTGATGCTCAACGCTGGTCTGAGCGCAGACACTAACATTGCTATCAATCAGGGCGTTGATGGGGTTGGCCTCTATCGAACCGAAATTTCTTTTTTGCTTCAGCACCGTTTTCCTTCGGAAGAAGAGCAAACCCAGCAGTATCAAGCGGTACTTAATAGTTATCCGGACAAACGAGTGGTGATGCGCACGCTCGATATCGGCGGTGATAAAGCCTTACCTTATCTGCCGATTGAAGAGGACAATCCATTTCTTGGTTGGCGCGGTATCCGTTTTACCTTAGACCATCCCGATATTTTCTTGATGCAGATACGCGCGATGCTACGCGCGAGCACGACGCATCATAACTTAAGTATTTTGCTACCAATGGTATCAGGGGCGCAGGAGTTGGATGATGCCATCACGCTGATTGAGCGGGCTTATCAAGAAGTCAAACTGCTCGATGAGCGACTGAGCATGCCGCAAATTGGCGTCATGATTGAAGTGCCTTCGATGATTTATCTGCTTCCGATGATTGCTGAGAAAGTCGATTTTGTCTCTATCGGGACGAACGACTTAACCCAATACCTGTTGGCGGTGGATCGCAATAACTCACGCGTGGCCGATGTCTACGAATCGATGCATCCATCGGTGGTGATGGCACTGGATCACATTCGCCGTACCTGCGATGAGTTAGGCATTCCTGTGTGCATTTGTGGTGAATTGGCGGGCGATCCGATCGGGGCGATGTTGATGGTGGGCTTGGGATATCGAAGCCTGAGTATGAATACCTCGAATGTCGCTAAGATCAAGTATCTCCTCAGACATACTCAAGTCGATGAGCTGCAACATTTGGCGCAAAATGCGCTGTCACAAGCTTATGGAAAAGACATCTATGCTATGATGCAGGCCTTTTTTGAGCAGAAAGGTTTTGCCGGCTTTATTCGCGCAGGTAAACGATAGGATAGGCAGTGTTTGTAGTATTTCTTGGCTTATTGCTGGTACTTGGTGCCTTTGTCGGCATGATGGCGGGCTTACTTGGCATTGGCGGCGGTTTGATTGTCGTGCCCTCGCTGCTTTTCTTACTCCCGTTGGCGGGGATTGATCCTGATATCGCCATGCACATGGCCCTCGCGACCTCGCTTGCGTCGATTATCATCACTTCCGGCTCATCGGCCCTCAACCACTTTAAACTCGGTAATGTCGATATGTTCGTCATCAAATGGCTGATGCCCGGTGTGGTGATTGGCGGCTTTCTTGGCGCGCACGTCGCAGAGTGGATACCGGCCGCTTACTTACCCAAAGTGTTTGGAGGCATTGTTCTGATGCTCTCTTTGCAAATGCTGTTTTCTCTCAAAGCGACTCAAACGAGAGAAATGCCGGGGCACGCGGCAACGCTCTCGACGGGGATGGGAATTGGTGTGGTGTCGAGTCTGGCCGGGATTGGTGGTGGGTCGTTGTCGGTACCGTTTCTCAATCGTCATGGGATTGAAATGAGAAAAGCGGTCGGGTCGTCATCGGTCTGTGGCTGTGTATTGGCCATCTCGGGCATGTTGGGGTTTATTCTTAACGGCATGCAGGCACAAGCTCTGCCCGCGGGCAGTCTCGGCTATGTCTATTTACCTGCCTTAGTGGCGATCGCCTCCACCTCAATGTTGACCACTCGTTTTGGTGCGACATTAGCGACCAGTATGCCAACCACCAGGCTGAAAAAAATATTTGCACTGTTTTTAATGTTCGTTGCGGGAACTATGCTACTGTGACGCACTCTCAACTTCTATCTTGAACCCATTGAACACCACAAGAGAATCTCTCCTATGTCCCAGGGATATCTAGACTTTCCAAATATTGATCCGGTATTACTCTCCATTGGCCCACTCTCTATCCGTTGGTACGGTTTGATGTACTTGGTGGGATTTGCTTTTGCTCTTTGGCTAGCGAACCGCCGCGCAGATAAGCCCGGTAGTGGCTGGACAAGAGAGCAGGTGTCCGATTTGCTGTTTGCTGGTTTTCTCGGTGTGGTCATTGGTGGCCGAGTTGGCTACGTGCTTTTCTACAACTTTGACCTCTTCCTTCAAGACCCGCTCTATCTGTTTAAAGTATGGACCGGCGGTATGTCATTCCACGGCGGTCTGCTAGGTGTCATTAGCGCGATGTTCTGGTACGCGAAAAAGAATGGTCGAACCTTCTTCGGTGTGGCCGACTTTATCGCCCCGCTGGTGCCGTTTGGTCTCGGTATGGGCCGTTTAGGTAATTTTATGAACAGTGAGCTGTGGGGACGTGTGACGGATGTGCCTTGGGCGTTTGTCTTCCCAAATGGTGGTCCACTGCCACGTCACCCGTCTCAGTTATACGAAATGCTACTCGAAGGCATAGTGCTGTTCTTTATTCTCAACTGGTTTATTAAAAAGCCGCGTCCGCTTGGCGCTGTATCAGGGCTCTTCCTTGCCGGTTATGGTACCTTCCGTTTCTTGGTCGAGTACGTACGTGAGCCTGATGCGCATTTGGGCCTGTTTGGCGGGTTTATCTCTATGGGGCAAATCTTGTCTCTGCCAATGGTGATCATTGGCGCCTTGATGGTCGCTTGGGCATATCGACGCGGGCTTTATAAAGACGAATTACCACAACAAACGAAGTAAGGATTGGCTGTGAAACAGTATTTAGATCTTTGTCAGCGCATCGTTGACCAAGGAGAATGGGTAGAAAATGAGCGCACGGGCAAGCGTTGCCTAACGGTGATCAATGCCGATCTCACTTATGATGTAGCGCAAAATCAATTCCCACTCGTGACCACTCGTAAGAGCTTTTGGAAGGCCGCTGTGGCAGAGCTGCTTGGCTACATCCGAGGGTATGACAATGCCGCTGATTTTCGTCAGTTAGGCACAAAAACCTGGGATGCCAATGCCAACTTAAATACCGCTTGGCTTGAGAACCCTTACCGCAAAGGTGACGATGACATGGGACGCGTCTATGGCGTTCAAGGTCGAGCTTGGGCCAAACCCGATGGCGGTCATATTGATCAGTTGCGAAAAATTGTCGATGACCTGACTCGAGGCGTGGATGATCGCGGTGAAATCCTCAATTTCTATAACCCGGGTGAGTTTCACATGGGCTGTTTACGCCCGTGCATGTACAGCCACCATTTCTCTCTGCTTGGGGATACCTTGTACCTTAACAGCACACAGCGTTCGTGTGATGTGCCGTTGGGCCTGAATTTTAATATGGTTCAAGTGTATGTCTTCTTGGCAATCATGGCGCAAATTACGGGCAAGAAAGCCGGACAAGCCTACCACAAGATTGTCAATGCACACATCTACGAAGACCAGTTAGCCCTAATGCGAGATGTTCAGTTGAAGCGTGAGCCTTTGGCTGCGCCCACGTTCCACATCAACCCAGAGATCAAAACCTTGGAAGATTTGGAAACGTGGGTCACCTTGGATGACTTTTGGGTGGAAGGGTATGAGCACCATGACCCAATCCACTATCCGTTCTCAGTGTAATAGCCGTTTTCAGTGTAATAGCCATTCTCAGTGCAATAGCCATTCGCACTGTAATGACTAACAAGAAACCAGCGTACTCGCTGGTTTTTTTGTATAAAAAAAGCCCTCAACCGAGGTTGAGGGCTTAGTATGCGATGGCAAGTCTGTTTAGGTTGTCAGTGCAAGGATAGCGCCTGGTAGGACTAAAAATACTGTCACCAAATAGGCGGCGACGACCGCTTTGTTCTTCACCGCCATGTCAGAAATCATGTCGGCGGCTTTGACCGGTAGCTCACGTAAGAACGGAATACCGAAGATGAACACGGTGGCCAATACGTTAAATGCGAGGTGCACCAAGGCAATCTGCAGTGCAAAAACCGCGAACTCACCCGAGGCTGCCGTTGCAGCAAGCAAGGCTGTGATACAAGTACCGATGTTCGCACCCAGAGTGAATGGGTAGACGTCACGGACTTTCAACACGCCAGAGCCTACAAGCGGAACCATCAAGCTGGTCGTAGTAGAGGAAGATTGAACCAGTACGGTCACCACAGAGCCTGACACGATGCCGTGGATAGGACCACGACCGATAGCGCTCTTCAAAATCTCACGAGCACGGCCAACCATCAAGCTCTTCATCAATTTACCCATAACGGTAATGGCAACGAAGATGGTCGCAATGCCTAGAACAATCAATAGCACCCCACCCATGGTGTCGCCAAAGGTTGCCAACGGCTCTTTGACAGCATTCACAACAGGCTTAGTGATAGGTTTGATGAAGTTCAAGCCTTTCATGCTCATGTCACCCGTTGCAAGGAACGGAGAGACTAGCCAGTGGGAGATCTTCTCTAGAATGCCAAACATCATTTCCAACGGAAGGAAGATAGCAACGGCAAGCAGGTTGAAGAAGTCATGAATCGTGGCACTGGCGAATGCACGTTTGAACTCTTCTTTATTGCGAATGTGACCAAGAGAGACCAAGGTGTTGGTGACTGTCGTACCAATGTTGGCACCCATGATCATTGGAATGGCGGTCTCAACAGGCAAACCACCTGCCACCAAGCCGACAATAATAGAGGTGACGGTACTTGAGGATTGGATCAAGGCGGTGGCAGTCAAGCCAATCATTAATCCAGCAATAGGGTGTGACGCAAATTCAAATAGGACTTTAGCTTGATCGCCGGTTGCCCATTTAAAGCCGCTACCTACCATAGAAACAGCAAGTAGTAGTAGGTATAACATGAATGCCAAGTTAGCCCAGCGTAACCAGCGAGTCGTACTCGAGATTGGTGCTGCTGTAGTAGTAGCTTGGTTCATAATTTTCTCCGTGGACCGTTTAATACTTATTGGTCGGTTGTTGAAATTGAGGCTGATGTTAGAGAGGAAATATTTCAGTAATATTACATTTCTATGTAATGCGGTCTTTTTTGAGGGATAGCGAGGCTTATCGGTGTAATTCTTACGTTACGATTGATTTAAGTCTTTGAAAATTTTTAATTATTTTCGCATTGATAAAACTGTGCACGAGCGCGTTTTTTGACAAAAAATTCAACTGATCGGCTTTTTCTCGTCAGCTTTATGACAGGAGAGTGTCATAAAATCATTGTTAAATTTCGGTATTAGTAGTGAAAAGTCAATGATCATTCGGTTTTGACGAGTTATTGTTGTCATCAACGAGTTTTGATATAACCCTTATCTATTGTGCGTTTATTTAAGTTGTTTCCCCTATGTCTCATTTGAACTATAACCACCTCTACTATTTTTGGATGGTGTGCAAACAAGGCTCAGTGACGAAAGCTGCAGATGCTTTGTTTTTAACGCCGCAAACGGTCACTGGCCAGATCAAAGCGTTAGAAGAGCGCATGGATGGAAAGTTGACTAAGCGCAATGGACGCAGTATCGAGCCCACTGAACTGGGCCAATTGGTCTATAAGTATGCGGACAGAATGTTTGGTCTAAGCTATGAGATGTTGGACATCGTCAATTACAGCCAACGTTCCAACCTGCTGTTTGATGTGGGGGTAGCGGATGCGCTCTCAAAGCGTCTGGTCAGCAAGATCCTGATGACCACGGTGCCGCAAGACAACAGTATTCATTTACGCTGTTTTGAATCGACGCATGAAATGTTGCTTGAGCAATTGTCGCAGCACAAGTTGGATATGATTTTGTCTGATTGCCCGGTGGACTCAAGTCAAAGCCCAGGTCTGTACAGTAAAAAGTTGGGTGAGTCCAAGATGAGCTTTTTCTGCAGTGGCCAAGTGGCTGGGGCGAGTTTTCCCAGTGTGTTAGAGCATCGAAAACTGCTGATCCCCGGTAGTCGCACGGCAATGGGGCGCAAAGTGCTGCAATGGTTTGATCGTCAGGGTTTACAACCGAATATTTTGGGCGAGTTTGATGACGCTGCGCTTATGAAGGCGTTTGCTCGTTATCATCAAGACGTGATCTTTTTAGCGCCTTCTTTATATGTCTCGGAAGTGGATAGCGATCTGCCGCTGCAACACATCGGTGATATTGAGGAGCTAAAAGAAGAGTACTACGTGATATTTGCTGAGCGAATGATTCAACATCCAGCGGTGAAAAATGTGTGTGACGCAGATTTCAATTCTTTGTTTAATTTATAACCTTGCCTAAATGAGAATAGATTACTGTTCTTATTTAGATTACTATCAGCAGCCTGCGGCAAATGGGCTGAAACAGCGATAAAAGAGTATCACGTGCGGGAAGTTAGGGCTTCTTTGCTCATCGGGTTTAGGGGTAGGTAGTGATGAATCTGGAAGAGATGGAAAAGAACTCTGCTCAAGCAGTTGTCTTACTCAAAGCGATGGCGAACGAAAGACGCTTGCAGATTTTGTGTCTTTTGCATAACCAAGAGCTGTCGGTGGGGGAGTTATCCGCGCAGTTGCAGCTAAGTCAGTCTGCGCTATCTCAGCACTTAGCGTGGCTACGTCGTGATGAACTCGTGGTGACGCGCAAAGAAGCGCAGACGGTGTATTACACTCTTCACAGCGAAGAAGTGAAGAAGATGATCGAGCTGTTGCACCATCTTTACTGTTCTTGATGTATCGTTTACCACAAGAACTGGAGTAAGGTTCGACAAATTTCAGATATAAAAAAACCGGCAATAGCCGGTTTTTTCTTCACTGGGAAATCAGAGTTCTATTATAGAGCTTTGATTGCAGCAGCGAAACGAGACTTATGACGAGCAGCTTTATTCTTGTGAATAAGGCCTTTAGTTGCCATGCGGTCTAGGATTGGTGTAACTGCAGCAAATGCTTCAGTTGCAGCAGCTTTGTCGCCTGCTTCGATAGCAGCAACAGTTTTCTTCATGTAAGTGCGCATCATAGAACGACGGCTAGCGTTGTGCTGGCGACGTTTCTCAGCTTGGATAGCGCGCTTCTTAGCAGATTTACTATTTGCCAAGGGTCTAACTCCCAAAAACTTTAGTTCGGTGACAATTTAAGGGCGAGGAATATCCCTCATTTGCGCCTAAATGTCAAATGATTTGTGCAAAAACCCATCGCAGCCAAACAAATTTTGGATTAGAAAGGTCTTCACGGTTAAGATGGCGGGGATTCTATCAGTATTTTTTTTTCAATGCTAATACTAATCTGCTCTCAATGAGTTATTCCCTAATAACCCAAGCACTGAATTGTTAGTATGAGCGAGTTCTTGAGGTAGTCGTGAGTAAACGTCTCTTAAAATCAGGCATGATTGTCAGTGCTATGACATTGATTTCTCGAGTGTTGGGCCTTGTGCGCGACGTCGTGGTCGCAAACTTGATGGGGGCAGGCGCGAGTGCTGATGTCTTCTTCTTCGCTAATAAAATTCCCAACTTTTTACGCCGCCTGTTTGCTGAAGGCGCGTTTTCTCAAGCCTTTGTGCCGGTATTGACCGAATATCACGCCAGCGGTGATGAGGAGGAAACCCGCCAACTGATTGCCCGTGCGGCAGGAACGCTCGGCGTCATTGTTTCCATCGTGACACTGTTTGGTGTGTTGGGCTCGGGTGTCGTCACGGCTCTGTTTGGTTTTGGCTGGTTTCTCGATTGGCTGAGTGGCGGACCATCGGCAGAAAAATTTGAGCTGGCCAGTCTGATGCTCAAAATTACCTTTCCTTATTTATGGTTCATCACCTTTGTTGCGCTGTCTGGCGCGATCCTCAATACGCTCGGTAAGTTTGCGGTCTCCTCTTTTACCCCGGTTTTTCTCAATGTGATGATCATCGCTTCGGCGTGGTGGATCGCCCCTCAGTTGGCACAGCCTGAAATTGGCCTGGCGATTGGGGTATTCTTGGGCGGTGTAGTCCAGTTTCTTTTTCAACTGCCGTTTCTTATTAAAGCCGGTGTGATGGTTAAGCCCAAGTGGGGATGGCGTGACCCGGGGGTCGTGAAAATTCGCACCCTGATGATCCCTGCGCTTTTTGGGGTATCGGTCAGTCAAATCAACTTGTTGTTTGATACCTTTATTGCCAGTTTTCTTCAAACAGGCTCGATCAGTTGGCTTTACTATTCGGATCGATTGCTGGAATTTCCTCTCGGCCTGTTTGGCATTGCCATTGCGACCGTTATTTTGCCGGCGCTATCTCGCAAGCACGTTGATGAGCAGCGTGAAGGGTTTGCCCACACCATGGATTGGGGGGTAAGAATGGTCACGCTACTTGGGATCCCGGCCATGCTAGGGTTGATGGTGCTGGCCAAACCGATGCTGATGGTGCTGTTTATGCGCGGTGAGTTTTCGGCGCAAGACGTCCAGTTTGCCTCGCTGTCGCTAGTGGCGTATGCCTCAGGGTTGCTGAACTTCATGCTTATCAAGGTATTAGCCCCCGGTTACTACTCACGTCAAGATACCAAAACGCCGGTCAAATACGGCATCATCGCCATGGTCTCCAACATGGTGTTTAACGCCATTTTTGCTTGGTTTTATGGTTATGTGGGCCTTGCTATGGCGACCGCGCTCTCTGCGTTTGTCAATATGGCGCTGCTCTACCGAGGCTTGCATCGCGCGGGGGTCTACCAATTGACCAGTAGAACGTGGTGGTTTGTTGGCAAGCTTATTGTTGCCGGCGGTTTGATGGTCGCGGCGATAAGTTCACAGCTGGACAGTATGTCGGTGTGGCTGGAGTGGAGTCTTAGTGACAGAGTGGTGTCACTGGCGTTGTTAATCGGTCTTGGCGCAGGGGTTTACCTATTGTCACTACTGGTGATGGGCGTGCGAGCAAAAGATTTAAAAGCAGCGACAGAGTAACGCGGATTAGTATATAATCCGTCAGTTTCACGCTTTAGTAATCACAAATACACAGGTTTTATCAACGTCCAATGGAATTAATTCGAGGGATTCATAACATCAAAGCTCAGCATTATGGGTGTGTGTTGACGATAGGAAACTTCGACGGCGTACATTTAGGCCATCAGGCTGTGCTGCGTCAAGTGTCGCAACAAGCGAGCATGCTAGGCTTGCCGTCAACCGTGATGACTTTTGACCCGCAACCATTGGAGTTGTTTGCCAAGCACAATGCGCCAGCGCGTTTAACGCGTCTGCGTGACAAATTTGTCCAGTTAAGCAAATTGGGCCTTGAGCGACTGCTATGCGTGAACTTTAATCAAGAGTTTGCCAACCTGACGGCTGACGAGTTTATTAGCGACTTGTTGGTCAAGCGTTTGGGTGTTAAGTTTCTGGTCGTAGGCGATGATTTTTGCTTCGGTCGCGGGCGTCTTGGTAACTTTGAGATGCTGAAACAAGCGGGTAAAACCCACGGTTTTGAAGTGGTGAGTACGCAAAGCTTTTGTCTGCAAACCGACCGTGTCAGCAGCACCTTGATTCGTGATGCGCTTGCAAAAGATGACTTAGCGCTTGCCGCGACGATGCTTGGACGCGATTACAGTATTAGTGGGCGAGTATCCCACGGCCGAAAATTGGGAAGAACGATAGGTTTTCCTACCGCAAATATCCCTTTGAAACGTTGCGTATCGCCGGTCTCTGGCGTTTACGTCGTTGAGGCACTAGGTCTAGGCCCACAGCCGATTGGCGGCGTGGCCAACATAGGCAATCGCCCGACCGTCAACGGAGTTCGGCAACAACTCGAAGTGCATTTATTCGACTTTCAAGCCAACTTGTATGGCAAACAGTTAGAAATCGTACTTTTACATAAGCTGCGCAATGAGCATAAATTTGAGTCATTCGACGCTTTAAAACAACAAATTGAATTGGATGCTGAGGCAGCAAGGGTGTGGCTGCCTCAGCACAACCGCTAAACGGTTTAGTCCACCGTTTGGCCTAATGTCTAACTTTCGCCCAACACAACGGAATTAAGAATCGATGAGTGAGTATAAAGATACCCTGAACCTTCCTGAAACAGGGTTTCCAATGCGCGGCAACCTGGCGAACCGTGAGCCAGAAATGCTCGAGCGTTGGTATAAAGAAGACCTTTACGGAGAAATCCGTAAAGCGAAGAAAGGCAAAAAATCTTTCGTTCTACACGATGGCCCTCCATACGCCAACGGTGACATTCATATTGGTCACGCACTAAACAAGATTCTTAAAGACATTATTATTAAATCGAAGACGCTTTCCGGCTTCGATGCGCCTTATATCCCTGGCTGGGACTGCCACGGTCTACCTATTGAATTGATGGTAGAAAAGAAAGTGGGTAAGCCTGGGCAAAAAGTATCGGCAGCGGAGTTCCGTGATAAGTGTCGTCAATACGCACAGGGCCAAGTAGAAGGTCAAAAAGAGAGCTTTAAGCGCTTAGGCATCATGGGTGAGTGGGACAAACCATACCGCACCATGGACTTTGCAACAGAAGCAAACATCATCCGCGCGTTGGGTAAGATTGCCGACAACGGCCACCTGCTAAAAGGCTTTAAACCGGTTCACTGGTGTACAGACTGTGGCAGTGCGCTCGCGGAAGCGGAAGTGGAATACAAAGACAAAGTCTCCCCTTCTATTGACGTGCGCTTTAAAGCGGCGGATGAAGCTGCACTGCTGTCGAAGTTTAACCTTAATGAAGGCCACGAAGGCGAAGGTGAGATTTCGATTGTTATCTGGACGACCACGCCATGGACGTTGCCGGCGAACCGAGCGGTGTGTCTGCGTGACGATCTAGAGTATGTCCTTATTCAAGTTGAAGGTGAGACAAAAGAGCGTATCATCGTCGCTGCTGAACTGGCGAAAGACGTGATGGACCGTGCTGGTATCGAGCATTTCCACAACCTAGGCTTTGCGAAAGGTGCGGATCTTGAACTGACTCAATTCCAACATCCGTTCTACGATTTCACTGTGCCAGCTATCCTTGGCGATCACGTGACCACTGAGTCGGGTACGGGTGTGGTACACACCGCGCCTGGCCACGGTCAAGAAGACTTCGCTGTGGGTAACAAGTACAACCTAGAAGTGGCAAACCCAGTAGGTTCAAACGGTGTTTACCTACCGGATACCGAGCTTTTTGCTGGTCAACACGTCTTCAAAGCGAACGATGCCGTGGTGGAAACGCTGAAAGAAAAAGGCGCACTTCTTCATCACCATGCTTACGAGCACAGCTACCCACACTGCTGGCGTCATAAAACGCCCATCATTTTCCGCGCGACTCCACAGTGGTTTGTGTCGATGGATCAAGCCGGTCTGCGTGCTAAAGCGCTGGAATCCATCAAGGGTGTTGAGTGGATGCCAGAATGGGGTCAAAGCCGTATTGAAGGCATGATTGAAGGTCGTCCGGAGTGGTGTATCTCTCGTCAACGTACTTGGGGTGTGCCAATTGCTCTGTTTGTACATAAAGAGACCGCAGAGCTTCATCCAAATACGATTGAACTGGTTGAGAAAGTCGCTCAGCTTGTTGAACAGAAAGGCATTCAGGCTTGGTGGGATCTGGAGATTTCAGAACTGCTTGGCGAAGAAGCCGATCACTACGAAAAAGTACTGGATACGCTAGACGTATGGTTCGACTCTGGTGTCACGCACTACTCAGTGGTTGATGCTCGTGAAGAGTACAACGGCAACAGTGCAGACCTTTACCTTGAAGGTTCAGACCAGCACCGTGGTTGGTTCCAATCTTCACTGATTTCATCGATTGCGATGAAAGGCGAAGCGCCATACAAACAAGTATTGACGCACGGTTTCGTGGTTGACGGTCAAGGCCGTAAAATGTCGAAATCCATCGGTAACGTTGTGGCACCGAAAGATGTGACCAACAAACTGGGTGCAGATATTCTGCGTCTGTGGGTTGCATCGACAGATTACACGGGTGAAGTAGCGGTTTCAGACGAAATTCTAAAACGCTCAGCGGATGCTTACCGTCGTATTCGTAACACCGCGCGTTTCTTCTTAGCGAACCTCAGTGGTTTTAACCCAGCGACAGACATTGTGCCAGCAGAAGAGATGGTGGCACTGGACCGTTGGGCTGTGGGTCGCGCATTGGCGGCGCAAGAAGAGATTGTCAAAGCGTACGGCGAGTACAACACGCACGCGGTGACACAGCGTCTTATGCAGTTCTGTTCTATCGAGATGGGCTCATTCTACCTAGACGTGATTAAAGACCGTCAATACACGGCGAAACGTGGTGGCCACGCTCAACGCAGCTGTCAGACGGCGTTGTACTATATCGTCGAAGCCTTAGTTCGTTGGATGGCACCCATCATGTCATTCACTGCCGATGAAATTTGGAATGAAATGCCAAGTGCTTTGCCAAGCGGTGAGTCACGCGACAAGTTCGTCTTTACCGGCGAATGGTTTGATGGCCTGTTTGGTCTTGCGCAAGGTGAAGAGCTCAACAACGCGTTTTGGGCGGACATTCAAGCCGTTCGTGGTAGCGTGAACAAGCTGCTTGAAGATGCACGTAAAGAGAAAACCATCGGTGGTTCATTACAAGCGGAAGTTACGCTGTTCGCAGACGACGCGTTAGCCGCGAAAATCAATAAGCTGGAAGATGAACTTCGATTCGTTCTTCTGACCTCTGCTGCTGTAGTGAAACCACTGAGCGAGAAAAGCGATGCGGCGCAAGCAACAGAGCTAGACGGTTTGTTCGTTGAAGTGCATGCCACTGATGCGAAGAAGTGCGATCGCTGTTGGCACCACACGCCAGACGTGGGTACGATTGCGGGTCACGAAGCCATTTGTGGTCGCTGTGTCTCCAACGTAGAAGGCGATGGTGAAACGCGTAAATTCGCGTAATTCATTGAACTTTAAGTTAAATAAACAGCCCCAGTATACACTGGGGCTGTTTTTAGGTAAGAGCATGAGTGAGCACGCATTGACATTAAAACAATCTGGCCTGCGCTGGCTGTGGTTGGCATTGGTGATTTTTGTCGCAGACATTGCGATTAAGTTGTTGGTGATGGATAACATGGGGTATGGCTGGGCAAATCGTATCGAAGTCTTACCCTTCTTCAATCTTCTGTACGTTCACAATTATGGCGCGGCATTCAGTTTCTTGAGTGATCAGGCTGGCTGGCAGCGCTGGTTCTTTACTGCTATCGCGGTGATAGTGACGGGGCTACTTAGCTACTGGATGAGCAAGCTGCCGAGCACAGAAAAGTGGAACAACATCGCCTACGCGCTGATTATTGGCGGCGCGGTAGGGAACGTTTTTGATCGTGTAGTCCACGGTTTTGTGGTCGACTATCTCGATTTTTTCTGGGGTGATTACCATTGGCCTGCGTTCAACTTGGCAGACAGTGCCATTTGCATTGGCGCCGCGATGATCATTTTGGACGGTTTTCGTAGCAAAAAGAGCCAAGCATGAGTCGTAAAGGTCTGTGACAGCAATAACCTTAGGCGTCGTCCGTTGATTCGGACGGCGCTTTTTACTATAACTGGACGCAGAGCTAGGAACTGGACGCAGAGCTAGAAACTGGACGCAGAGCTAGAAACTGGACGCAGAACGAGAAAGTGGTCGCAGAATTAGACCGAAGAATGACAATAACAAGGAAGCCGTAACGTGATGACAATCGCCCAAGACAGCGCAGTAACGCTGCACTTTACCATCAAGATGAAAGATGGCTCTGTCGCCGACAGTACCCACAACATGGGCAAGCCCGCCAAGTTAGTGATTGGTGATGGCAGTTTGAGTGATAATTTTGAGCAATGTTTGCTTGGTCTCAAGCAAGGGGACAGCAAATCGATAGAGCTCGCCGCCAGCGATGCGTTTGGCGTACCCAATCCAGATAACATTCATCACATGGATCGAACCAAATTCGTCGGCGATGCCGAAGTTGAAGTGGGCACCATCATGGCATTTTCAGGCCCAGATGGTATGGAAATCCCCGGCATCATCACTGAAATCGCGGGCGACTCCGTCACGGTGGATTTCAACCACCCATTAGCTGGGCAAGATGTGACTTTTGAAGTTGAAATTTTATCAGTAGAATAACCGCCCAATTGAAGACGATGACTCGATGAGCAATGAAATGAAAATTCTGTTAGCGAACCCCCGTGGCTTTTGTGCTGGTGTTGATCGCGCAATCAGCATAGTTGAGCGTGCATTGGAGATGTATCAACCGCCAATCTACGTTCGCCATGAAGTGGTACACAACCGATTTGTGGTTGAAGGCTTAAAGCAACGTGGGGCAGTCTTCGTTGAAGAACTGAGTGAAGTGCCTGATGACAACATCGTCATCTTCTCCGCTCACGGCGTGTCGCAAGCGGTACGCAAAGAGGCCAAAGAGCGTGCTCTGACTGTGTTTGATGCCACCTGTCCTTTGGTGACAAAAGTACATATGGAAGTGGCGAGAGCGAGCCGCAAGAACATGGAAGTGGTGCTCATCGGCCACGCCGGTCATCCTGAAGTGGAAGGCACCATGGGCCAGTATGCCAGTCCAACGGGGGGCATGTACCTAGTTGAGACCCCAAGTGATGTGATGGCGTTGAAGGCGAAAGTCAAAGATCCTTCGCATCTTCACTATGTCAGCCAAACCACCTTATCGGTGGATGAAACGGCTGATGTGATTGATGAACTGCGTCGCGTGTTTCCCGATATTCAAGGACCGCGCAAAGACGACATCTGCTACGCAACCCAGAACCGCCAAGATGCGGTGCGTGAAATGGCGCAAGATGTGGATGTGGTGATTGTTGTCGGTTCGAAAAACTCCTCGAACTCCACTCGTCTCAAAGAGTTGGCGGAAAAGCTGGGTACCCCTGGTTACTTGACCGATTGCCCTGAAGATGTGCAGCCGCAATGGTTAGAAGGTAAAGCGAAAGTCGGTGTCACAGCTGGGGCATCAGCCCCTGAAGAGTTGGTGAACCAAATCCTTGATCGCATTAAGACCCTTGGCGGCGCAAAAGAGATCGAAGAGATCCAAGGCCGTGAAGAGAACATGTTCTTTGAAGTGCCGAAAGAGTTGCAGATCAAACAAGTCGATTAAGGCAACGGACGGCTCTCGCGCTAGTCCAACCACCTGCAAAATTAAGGCTCCCAATGGGAGCCTTTTCTTTGGCTGGCCATTCAGGCCAGCAGTGCGAAGCGAAGGTGGATTGAATCAGGCAGTCTTGGTGACGGTTTGCGGCGTTTCTTCATCCGCAAGCTCAGATTCCCCTTTGCCTTTTGAGGTTTTAATCACGTACAGGGTCACGGCCAGTGCGAATAGAATACCCGCAATGGTTGAGACTTGAATCGGCAGACCAAAACCCAGCGTACTGTTGTTTAGGATAAAGCTAACACATACCGTAGTCATGAAGATCGCTGGTACTGTGGTAATCCAGTGCAGTTTGTTGTGACGAAGCAGATACGCCGACGCTGTCCAAAGCATCATCACCGCAGTGGTTTGGTTTGCAAAACCGAAGTAGCGCCAGATGATACCGAAGTCCACTTGAGTCAATACGCCACCAATTACGAACAGAGGCAAGGCCATCAGTAGGCGGTTGCGCAGTGTTTTCTGTTCCATGTTGAAGTACTCAGCCAAGATCAGACGGCTTGAACGAAACGCCGTGTCACCGGAAGTGATAGGCAGAATCACCACACCTAGGAAGGCGATGATGCCACCAAAGACGCCAAGCAGACCAAAAGAGGCGCTGTAGACAACGTTACCTGGGCCACCGTTTTTCACTGCTTCTGACAGTGACTCTAGCGAACCGAAGAATGAAAGCGCAATCGCACACCAGATGAGGGCAATCACACCTTCACCGATCATGGCTCCGTAGAAGACAAAGCGACCGTTTTTCTCGTTTTCCATACAGCGCGCCATCAGTGGTGACTGAGTGGCGTGGAAGCCTGAAATAGCGCCGCATGCGATGGTGATAAACAGTGCAGGCCAGAGCGGCATGTCATTCGGGTTGAGGTTGCTAAGCATGTCAGAGACTTGGAAATCACCCATGACGGTATGCTCACTAGAGAAGGCGATTGCCGTCATGAGACCGACAGACATAAAGATAAGCAGCGCGCCGAACAGTGGGTAGAAACGACCAATGATCTTATCGACCGGAACGATAGTCGCGATGATGTAGTAGGCGAAAATCGCAATCACCATGGTCGTCATGCTGACGCTGAGGCTGGTTTGGTCGTTGATCAAATTGGTGATCATACCGGCTGGCGCAGAAACGAAAACCACACCTACAAGCAGCAATAAGACAATGGCAAAAATGTTCATGAAATGTTTGGCGCCATTACCTAGGTAGCGACCGGTAATCGTCGGTACGGAAGCACCGCCATTACGAATCGACAGCATACCTGAGAAGTAGTCATGGACAGCGCCGGCGAAGATACAACCGATGACAATCCACAGCATAGCAGCCGGGCCGTACAGTGCACCCATGATCGGACCAAAAATCGGGCCGACACCAGCGATATTAAGAAGTTGGACTAGATAAACTTTAGGGGTGGACATGGCCACATAGTCGACACCGTCCGCTTTGGTATGGGCTGGGGTCTGACGCTTTTCATTGATTCCGAATACTTTTTCGACGAAAGCGCCGTAGATAAAGTACCCGCCGATGAGTGCGGCGACACAGGTTAAAAACCACAACATAGCTCGTTCCTTAGTGTTAGTTTTATTGATACACCCTGTATGTTACTCCGCTGTTTGGCGAGTTTCGTGTGCTGGTTAGGTCAGTGGTTGTTTGGTGAGTTAAGTGGTCTGTATGGGTAATGAGTGGTTTTTTCGCGGCGGGAGTGGCTATTTATCGGCTTTAGTGGTGTAGTAGGTGCGTCTAGCTACCAACAATCAATCATCAAAAAGGATATCGAGTGAGAATCGGACTGACGACGCTTTTCAGCGTCACTTCATTCAGTGCTATCGCGCTACTCAGTGGTTGCAGTGCGTCTGTGGAACAGCTTGCCCAGCAGGGCGATTGGTATGAAATCGGCTATCAAGATGGCGTGCGAGGGAATAGCCAACGCACGCTCAAAGAGCTGTCTAGCTTGGGCGTCGTTAAACAGCACGATTACGATCAAGGCTATGGCGAGGGTGTACAAGAGTACTGTAACCCCAATTTTGCTTACCAGATCGGATTATCAGGCCAATATTACCAAGGTGCCTGTGAAGGCACCGAGTTTGCCCAGCAGTTTCGCATGGAGTGGAAGCGAGGCTGGGACGAATACAATAATTGATGATGGATGAGCAAGGTTCATCCACTATCGAGTGCACCGTGTTTACTCTTATACTCAATAACCGTTTACTGAATAGCCTTTTACTGAATAACCCTGCGCGCTACTGGTGTTTCTCGACGGCCGCGCGCAGAAAGCCTTGCTGGTGATGCAACTGCTCACGAGCCTCTTGAATACCCAGCCCAGTCAGAATCATTAAAATGGCCAGTTTGACGTCAAACTCGGTCTCTTCGAGCGTACTTGTGGCCTGTGCTTTATCACAATCTGTCGCTTGCATGACGATGCGTGTTGCTCGCGCTAGCAACTTCTTGTTGGTGGCTTTTACGTCTACCATCAAATTCTGATAGCTTTTTCCAAGTCGGATCATACTGGCTGTAGTCAGCATATTGAGCACCAACTTTTGCGCCGTGCCGGATTTCAGGCGCGTTGAACCCGTCAGCGCTTCTGGCCCCACGACTGGGCTTATCGCAATCTCTGCGATCTCTGCGATGGGGGAGTCAGGATTGCAAGAGAGTGCAACGGTCGTTGCGCCTAACTCATTGGCGTAAGTCAGCGCACCAATGACGTAAGGTGTGCGACCACTGGCAGCAATGCCGACCACCACATCATCTGGAGTTAAGTTGACGGATTGCAAGTCACTCTCGCCAAGCTGCGGGTCATCTTCCGCACCTTCTTTGGCCTTGAACATGGCGTCTTGGCCGCCTGCAATTAAGCCGATCACCATCTGATCCGATACGCCAAAGGTGGGTGGACATTCGGAGGCATCAAGCACACCAAGGCGGCCACTGGTACCCGCGCCCAAATAAATCAGTCGACCGCCGACTTGAAACGCCTCGACGATTTTGTCGACCGCTTGAGCCACCTCGGGCAGCACTTTCTCCACGGCAAGCGGTACGCTCTTATCTTGTTGGTTTAAGCGTTTGACGATTTCAATCGACGGTTGCAGGTCAATGTCCATGGTGTCAGGGTTGCGCCCTTCAGACACGAGATGAGACAAGGCGGCAATCAAAGCATCGTTAGTCATAGTGTTCCTATTTCTCTGCCCAGTACATCACGCCAAGCGAGGCTGAGCGCTGAGCACCGGTGACATCGGGTAAATTACTCGGTAATCCATGTAGGCGGCGATAGGCTAGCCAAGCAAACGCCATCGCTTCCATATTATCACTGTCGACCCCTTTATCGCTTGTGGAGCTCACTTGCCATTGTGGCAATAACGCGGCTAGTCTGTTCATCAACAGCGGATTGCGAACACCGCCGCCGCACACCAGTAACTCAGGATGAGGGCCTTCGGCGTATCGTGCGACTTCATTGGCAATGCTGATGGCTGTGAACTCACACAACGTACGCTGCACGTCTTCGACGGGCAGTGAAAAAGGAGTGAGTTGTGCCATTAGCCAAGGCAGATTGTAATGTTCTCGCCCGGTACTTTTCGGGGCAGGTTGGGTGAGGTAGGGATCGCTCAGCAAAGTGTTAAGTAAAAGGGGATGTACCTGACCTTGCTGTGCCCATTGCGCGTCTTTATCAAATGGCGCGCCGAGATGTTTCTCGCACCACGCATCCATCAACATGTTGCCCGGCCCGGTATCGTAACCGATGACGGGTTTGTCAGGCCGAAGCAGCGAAATATTGGCGATGCCCCCGATGTTGAGAACCGCTACGCTAGAATCTGTCACAGGAAACAGAGCTTGGTGAAAAGCCGGCACCAAGGGCGCGCCTTGCCCACCGAGCGCCATGTCTTTTCGACGAAAATCGGCGATCGTGTCGATACCCGTTTTGGCTGCAATGATATGGGCGTCGCCGAGCTGGGTGGTAAAGGGAGTCGGGCCGCTAGGTTGATGAAATACGGTTTGGCCGTGATTGCCAATCGCAGCGATGTCACGGGCTTTAGTGCCAGATTTTGCTAAGAGCGCCAGCGCTGCATCGGCATAAAGGTGGCCTAACTGATGGTCGAGCGCGCCAATCTGGTCTAATCGGGTCGGCTGACCAAGGCACATCGCCAGTACTTTTTGGCGTAGATGGTCAGGGTAGGGGTAGTCGAGCGCATCGCGCAGCGTGACACTTTGGTCATCAATCTCGACAAGGGCACAGTCCACACCGTCCAGGCTCGTGCCGGACATGATACCGATATATAACGCTTTTTCGCTCATGGTCAAATTTTCGCTAAGCCGACATGCTTTCCATTGTAAACCGAGAATAATCCTAATACTCTCGGCAGCATAGAGAAAAATAGCATGGGCTGGAGTCAATTGACATGGGACCATTATGGCTAGATGTGGCGGGGTACGAACTGACCGCTGAAGACCGAGAAATTTTGCGTCACCCCACTGTCGGGGGCGTGATTCTGTTCACACGCAATTATCACGATAGCGAGCAGTTACAAGCGCTTACCGCGTCTATCCGACGGGCGGCGACACGACCTATCTTGATCGGCGTGGACCAAGAAGGGGGCCGCGTACAGCGTTTTCGCGATGGGTTCTCTTCCATTCCCCCCGCTCAAGCGTATGCTGAGCATAAGAATGGGGAGCAACTGGCCCGTTGGGGCGGCTGGCTGATGGCCGCTGAATTGATCGCGCACGATATCGATTTAAGTTTCGCGCCAGTTCTGGATAAAGGGCATGAGTGCCGAGCGATTGGTAACCGGGCATTCGGTGACGATGTGGAGAGCATCATTCGTCATAGCCGAGCGTTTATGCAGGGGATGAAGACGCTAGGTATGGCCACGACAGGCAAACACTTCCCAGGTCATGGTGGTGTGATTGCTGACTCTCATCTTGAAACACCGATTGATGAGCGCCGTTCGATTTTTGAACTCGATATGCAAGTCTTTAAGGCGCACATCGACGCTGGAGTATTGGATGCCATGATGCCGGCGCACGTCATCTACCCTCACTATGACGATCAGCCCGCCAGCGGTTCACGTTATTGGTTGCAGCAGGTTTTGCGTCAGCAACTGGGCTTTGATGGCATTGTCTTTTCTGATGATTTGACCATGGAAGGCGCAGCGGTCATGGGTGGTCCTGCACAGCGCGCGCAGCAATCGCTTCAAGCGGGGTGCGATATGGTTTTGGTGTGCAATCAGCGCGATGCACAAGTGCAAGTATTGGATGGCTTGACCATTCAGGCAGTGCCTAAGGCACACACGCTACTCAAGACCCAGCGATTTACCCTCAGCGAACTGACGCGAAGTGATGAGTGGAAGCAAGCCTCCGAGGCCATGAAGCGCATGCTGGATCAGTGAAAACCGAGCCGTTCTTTGAGTGTTTTTAAATAGCGGCGGCTGACTGGAATCGGGTAACCACTGACGGTGTAGATCTCCGCAAGGCCGTTTTCGAGCAACTTGATCTCCTTAATGGTTTTCAAGTTGACGAGAAACTGGCGATGGCAGCGTACCAGCGGAGTTTTTTCTTCCAGCACCTTTAACGTCAATTGAGAGGTCGCTTTTTGATGCCGAGTTTGTACATGGACGCCCGAAATATCGCTGTACGCAAATTCGACCTCGTGCGTCGGGATGATCACGATGCGGTTTAAACCGATACAGGGAATTTGATTCAGTCCCTCAGGTGCCAAAGCGGATGGGAGCGGGCGGGGCTCTGTGTGTTTAAGTCGTTTGATGGTTTTTCCCAAACGACAGGGCTCAACGGGCTTGAGTAAGTAGTCAAACGCATTGTCCTCAAACGCTTGAATGGCAAACTCATCATACGCGGTGACAAACACCACCTTGGGCATGGTGTCGGGGTCGAGCATGCTGAGCAGCTCAATCCCTGTGATTTGCGGCATTTGAATGTCGAGAAAGACCACATCTGGCCTCAATTGGTTAATCTTCTTTAGCCCCTCAATGGCATTGCTTGCTTCACCTATGACGGTCACACATTCCGTTTCTTCAAGCAATTGGGTCAGCTCTTCGCGGGCAAATCGCTCGTCATCAATGACTAGTGCTGTCAGCATGTATCGTCCTTACTCATCAATCCGCATCGGTTCTACGCCACCTTCAAAGGGCGAGGTATGATAAAGCTCATTTGTGTTAATTGGTTGGGTTTTACCTCAATATTGAGCGCTGAACCACGGCCAAATTTACTGGTGAGCCGTTTATCGACAATTTGCATCCCCAATCCTAAGTGACCTGGCTCGGGCTCTTGATAACTGCCGGCGTTGTCTTCCACCACAATCTTTTCGCCTTGGGGTGTCGTTTCATTGTATATCCGCACATGGCCGCCCTCGAGCAAGTTTGAGATACCATGCTTGATCGCATTTTCCACCAAAGGCTGCAAAGTAAAGGTTGGGACTTGTAGGTTGAGTAACGCGTCGTCAATGTCGATCTCCACTTCTAAGCGATCATCAAAGCGCGCTTTCTCTATCGTTAGGTAGGCGTTGACGTGCGCGAGCTCCTCTTTGAGTGTCACACTGGCGATGTTTTGCTTGAGGTTACTGCGAAAGAACTGCGACAAATGCTGAATCAGTTCACGCGCCTTGGCAGGATCGCGACGGATAACGGCACTGATGGTGTTTAATGCATTAAACAGAAAGTGCGGATTGACCTGAGCGTGCAGCAGTTTGATTTCCGCCTGCGAGAGTAGAGTCTGTTTCTGTTGGTAATCACCATAGAGGATCTGGCTGGAGAGTAACTGCGCGATCCCTTTTGCCATCGTCATATTGATGGTGGAGAACAGTTTGCGTTTGGGTTCATAGAGCTTAATCGTGCCGATCACCTCATCACCAGAGCGTAACGGGATGATCAAGGCGCTGCCCAGTTTGCACGTCGTCGAGAGCGAGCATTGATAAGGTCGCTCGCTGCCATCGAGATAGATGATGCTGTTTTGGTTGATGGCGTCATAGGTGCTTTGTGAAGAGATTGGCGTTCGCGGTTTGTGGTGATCATCGCCAATACCAACAAACGCGAGGATTTTCTCATTATCGGTGATCGACACCGCGCCGACGTTGGTCTCTTCATAGACAATGCGGGCGATTTTTTCTGCGTTCTGACTGGTAAAACCGGAGGCGAGGATACCGACAGAGCGCTCGGCGATGTTTAAAGCTCGGCGTGAAAATGTCGCCGAGTACTCCTCAAAGATGGTTTTACGGTCGTGAAGGATGCTCATAAACAGGGCTGCCCCTACCGAGTTGGCGATGATCATAGGCGCAGCGATGGCCGAAACTAATGTGTAAGCTTGATCAAAGGGTTTTGCCACAATCAAGATGATCACCATCTGCACTACCTCGGCGACCAAAGTAATCGCAAATACCACACTGGCGTTAAAAAGCTGTTCTCCGCGACCTTTACGCAGCAAATAGGTGTGTAGAAGGCCACCAATAAGCCCCTCTGCCGTGGTGGAGATCGCACAAGCTAAGTCGGTAAAGCCACCTAACGTATATCGGTGTAGCCCCCCCGTGAGGCCGACAAAAAAGCCAACCACCGGGCCGCCAAACAGCCCACCCATAACCGCACCAATGGCGCGCGTGTTCGCAATGGCATCATTGATTTGTAGACCAAAGTAGGTGCCCATAATGCAAAACAATGAGAAGAGAATGTAGACACTGATTTTGTGGCTCAGCCGACTTGAGATGCTAAGTAAAGGAAGAAAAATGGGTGTCTTGCTGAGCATATAAGCCAACACAAGATAGACACACATTTGTTGCAGCAAAGAGAGGATCAGGTCCATAACACACCGTACGTCTGTTTTTGTATAGTGTATATCGTAAGCCAGCGGAAAGGTATCGCCGAGGCGGTAAGGCATTCTTGATATAGAATGACCGTTTCGTTCAGAAAGTAATGGGTGTATATAATAATTTACAATTGGTGTTTTTTATTGTTTACGGTTGCATTCTTTTTTTACTCTGTTATTTTGTCGTTATTGCTTTAGATAAGCGCCAAAATAAAATTGAATGTAAATTTAAGTGTACGGTGAGCGAGATGAAAAAGAGTGAGTTAAGTAATATCAACATTACGGACGAGCAGGTCCTAATTACCCCTGAGCAGTTGAAAGAGAAACTGCCGCTGAGTGATAAAGCGCGCCGTTTTATTCAAGAGTCTCGTCAAACCGTCGCCAACATTATCCATAAAAAAGATCACCGTCTATTGGTGGTGTGTGGTCCTTGTTCTATTCACGACGTCGATGCGGCGAAAGAGTACGCGCAGCGACTGAAAAAGCTCAATGAGCAACTCAGCGATCAACTCTACATTGTGATGCGCGTGTACTTTGAGAAGCCGCGCACGACCGTCGGCTGGAAAGGTTTGATCAATGACCCGCATCTTGACGGCTCTTTTGATATTGAACATGGCCTGCATGTAGGTCGTCAACTGCTGGTGGAACTGGCAGAGATGGAGATTCCACTGGCCACTGAAGCGCTCGACCCTATCAGCCCACAGTACCTTGCGGATACCTTCAGCTGGGCGGCGATTGGTGCCCGCACGACGGAATCTCAAACTCACCGCGAAATGGCCAGTGGTCTTTCGATGCCGATTGGATTTAAAAACGGTACCGATGGCAGCCTGTCTACTGCCATTAACGCGATGCAAGCGGCCTCTTCAAGTCACCGCTTTATGGGCATCAACAGCGAAGGCCAAGTGGCGCTGCTTACCACACAAGGTAACCCGAATGGTCACGTGATCTTACGTGGCGGCAAACAGACCAACTACGATTCTGTCTCCGTAACGGAGTGTGAGCAAGACATGGCAAAAGTGGGTCTTGACGCCTCGTTGATGGTGGATTGTAGCCACGCCAACTCTCGCAAAGATTTCCGCCGTCAACCACTGGTGGCGGAAGATGTGATTCACCAAATTCGTGAAGGCAACAAGTCAATTATTGGTTTGATGATTGAGAGTCACCTAAATGAAGGCAACCAGTCGTCTGACATCCCGCTAAGTGAGATGAAATACGGCGTCTCTATCACGGATGCGTGTATCAATTGGGACGCAACTGAGGCACTATTACGTCACGCTCATAAAGAGCTGGTTCCATTTCTACAAGACCGCTTAGCGAAGTAATGCTTCGCAAGTTAAAAAGGGATACGAAGGGATATTGATGGCTGTAGAACTTAGCGGGTTGCGTGATGAGATTGACGCAGTCGATAAACAGATATTGGCTTTACTGGCGCAGCGCCTCGCATTAGTAGAGAAAGTGGGAGAGGTAAAAAGCCAGCACGGCTTGCCCATTTATGCGCCTGACCGCGAAGCGGCGATGTTGGCTTCCCGCCGAGCCGAAGCGGAAAAGATCGGGGTTCCTCCTCAGTTGATTGAGGACATTTTGCGCCGCACTATGCGTGAGTCCTACGCCAGTGAAAAAGACTCCGGCTTTAAGTGTTTGAACCCAGAGCTGCGTTCGGTGGTGATCGTTGGTGGTCACGGTCAGCTTGGTCGTCTGTTTGGCCGCATGTTTGCCTTGTCGGGCTATCAAGTCAAAGTGCTTGGCAGTCAAGATTGGCCGAATGCGGACGAGATCCTCCACAACGCGGGTATGGTGGTCGTGACAGTGCCGATTCATCTCACTCAAGGGGTGATTGATAAACTGGGTAATCTGCCCCATGACTGTATTTTGTGCGATCTCACCTCGATTAAGTCTAAGCCGCTGCAAGCGATGATGGCAATTCACTCTGGCCCAGTGGTCGGTTTGCACCCGATGTTTGGTCCTGATGTGCCGAGTTTAGCCAAGCAGGTCATTGTCTATTGTGATGGTCGTGGTGAAGAACAGTATCAGTGGCTGCTCAAGCAATTTTCGATTTGGGGCGCAAGTTTGTGCCAAATAGATGCCAAAGAGCACGATCAAGGGATGACTCTGATCCAAGCTTTGCGCCACTTTACTTCGTTTGCCTATGGCCTACACCTTAGCCGTGAAAATCCGAATTTGGACAAGCTACTGACGCTGAGCTCGCCGATTTACCGCTTGGAGTTGGCTATGGTTGGGCGATTGTTTGCGCAAGATCCCAACCTCTATGGAGACATCATCCTCTCTTCGCAAGAGAATATTGAGATGATTAAGCGCTTCCATCGCAGTTTCGGTGAGGCATTAGAAATTTTGGAAGATAAGGACAAACAAGCGTTTGTCGACAGTTTTAACAAAGTGAGCGAGTGGTTTGGTGACTATTCTCAGCAGTTTATGAATGAGAGCCAAAATCTACTCAAGCAAGCGAACGACGCGATTCATCGTGGCTGAGCTACACGCTTGTTATAAAAAAAGCTGCCTAGGCAGCTTTTTTTGATCGCGTTGCATTTATCTGTACATCGACCACCCATGTACTTATTGTACGCTGGTGTGCTCAGGCTCTGAGTCGTCCGCTTTTACGGTATTGACCGAGTCATCGACGTACGGGCTTTGCGTCAAGCTCACTTGCAGTCTGACGGTATTATCAATCAACTGTACCAGCGGAGCCCACTTCACTTTGTTCTCTTTTTCAAACAAGTAGTGGAAGTTGTCCGGGGTCCAATCCATGGTGTATTGCGGGTTGAGCGCTCGGCCTAAAAAGCGGATCTCGTAGTGCAAATGTGGGCCGGTTGAGTTGCCAGAATTGCCACAAGTGGCGATCTGCTCGCCTTTGCTGACAAACTGTCCGCTGCGTACTTTAAACTTGGCAAGGTGCGCGTAGGAGCTCATAAAGCCAAACGAGTGACGCAAGGTGAGGAAGTTACCAAACCCTTTGTTGCTCGGTCGCACGGTTTCTACCACACCATCGGCCGGTGAATAGATAGGCTGACCAGGTTTGCAGGTGAGATCTATCCCGGTGTGTGTATGGCGCTGCCCTGTAATGGGGTTTGTGCGCCTCCCGTAAGACGAGGAGACACGCAGGTACTCCATCGGTGAGTCATTGGGGATCAGACGAAACATCGTCGCACGCACTGCAGAGTCTATTGCAGCAGCATCAATACGGCTTTCCAGTGGGACTTCTTCCAGTGGTGTTTCTTGATTGTCATCAACCAGACCGAGCACCGCTTCCACATCGTACACGCGTCGACCCAATACGCTAATCTGAGTCTTCTTCGCTTCAAGCTCTTGCACCAACTGATGGGTTTCGTCTTGCTGTTGGCTGTAAAGTTGCTCGAGCTGACGCTTTTCTTCACTCACTGCAGCCAGTGCTTGCGTCAGCGCCGCTTGCTCGCTTTGGCTTGTTTGCCAATAGGCGTAGACACCACTGCCTGCGGCCATGACACCCGCAACCGCTAGGGCCAATGTGGTCGCGACAGCACGACGAGATAGGTAAAAACGCGAAATACCAGCCGGCGCTGGTATCGAAATAGTAATTTTGTTCGACATATGGGTTCTATTAGGCTTCTTCACCTAAATCGGATAAATGTTCAATATCCCTATGGAGAAGATCGTCATCCCCAACATTGAGTTCGACTAGGCGTTTTAGGTGTCCGATACTCTCAATATCAATATGATCGATCGCAAGACGGATGATATTGTTATTGAGTCCAACTACCTTGGCGACAAGTTGAATCTCGACATCACTCCCTGGAAGTGAAAATTGTACATTGACGTCCTCTTCGCGGCTCAGCGTCGAGGCAGCATCACATGCGAGTAATACACCGTGCAAAGAAAGATCACGAATTGATGCGTCAATACGATGCGATCCTTGAACTAACACGGCAGGGGCTTGATAAACCACCCGTGAAAATCGGCGACGTTCTTTCATCTGTTGCTTCTCCCATGACTATGTGTTGAGTCTAGCAGACAAGCGATAAAGACAAACCCTCGACCCTTCTCATTGTTGACCTACTCAACAGAATATTTTGCCCATCAGGCCCAATGCTCTGAGATGGCGAGAACCATCGGTGAGTCGCTATTGTCCTCAATATGAAAGGCCGCTAATCTTAGCGGCCTTTGGGTAAAGATCAAGCAGTAATCGATTACTTGGCGATGCGCTTGTATTTGATACGGTGTGGTTCGGCTGCTTCAGGCCCCAAGGTCTTTTTCAGCCATTCCATGTATTCCGTGTAGTTGCCTTCGTAGAAGTTCACTTGGCCTTCATCACGGTAATCAATGATGTGCGTAGCGATACGATCAAGGAACCAACGGTCGTGCGAGATCACCATGGCACAGCCAGGGAACTCAAGCAGCGCTTCTTCCAATGCTCGTAGGGTTTCCACGTCGAGGTCGTTGGTTGGCTCATCGAGAAGCAACACGTTGCCGCCCGCTTTAAGCAGTTTCGCTAAGTGGACACGGTTGCGCTCACCACCCGACAACTCGCCAATCACTTTCTGCTGATCGCTGCCTTTAAAGTTAAAGCGAGAGCAGTACGCGCGAGCAGGGATTTCGAAGTTGTTGATCTTGATGATGTCCGCGCCTTCCGAAATCTCTTGGTAGACGGTTTTCGAATCGTCCATCGAGTCACGGAACTGATCGACGGATGCCAACTTGACGGTTTCACCCATTTCGATAGTGCCTGAATCCGGTTGCTCTGCACCACTCAACATCTTAAACAGCGTTGATTTACCCGCACCGTTGGCACCAATGATGCCGACAATCGCCCCTTTTGGCATGCTGAACGACAGGTCATCAATCAATACGCGGCCGTCGAACGACTTGCTCAGGTTAGAGACTTCAATCACCTTGTCGCCAAGACGCTCACCTGGCGGAATAAACAGCTCGTTGGTTTCGTTACGCTTTTGACGATCGCCGCTTTGCAGCTCTTCAAAGCGAGCCATACGCGCCTTAGACTTCGATTGACGACCTTTCGGGTTTTGACGAACCCACTCCAGCTCTTTCTCAATGGTCTTTTGACGTGCTTTCTCTTGTGACGCTTCTTGTTGCAGACGCGCGTCTTTTTGCTCTAGCCATGAGGTGTAGTTACCTTGCCATGGAATACCTTCACCACGGTCCAATTCAAGGATCCAACCTGCGGCGTTGTCGAGGAAGTAACGGTCGTGGGTAATAGCCACAACGGTGCCAGTGTAATCAACAAGGAAACGCTCTAGCCACGCGACGGATTCCGCATCCAAGTGGTTGGTCGGTTCGTCGAGCAGCAGCATATCGGGCTTAGAAAGAAGTAGGCGACAAATCGCCACACGGCGGCGCTCACCACCCGATAGATGGGCAATTTTTTGATCCCACTCAGGCAGACGCAGTGCATCCGCGGCGCGCTCTAGCGCGTTTTCGAGGTTGTGGCCTTCTTTGGCTTGAATTAGCGCTTCTAGCTCACCTTGCTCTTTTGCGAGGGCATCGAAATCCGCATTGGGTTCTGCGTAAGCCGCGTAGACTTCGTCCAGACGCTTCATTGCGCCAGCGACATCAGATACCGCCTCTTCGACGATTTCACGTACCGTTTTCGATTCATCGAGCACAGGTTCCTGCGGCAGGTAGCCGACATTCAGGCCCGATTGTGGACGCGCTTCACCATCGATGTCGGTATCAATACCCGCCATGATACGCAGTAGGGTCGACTTACCTGCACCATTGAGGCCCAAAACACCAATTTTTGCGCCTGGGAAAAAGCTCAGAGAGATGTCTTTAAGAATTTGTCGCTTTGGTGGCACCACTTTGCTCACGCGCGACATGGTATATACGTATTCAGCCATTGCCGATCGTTCCTAACTATTCAATCTACGTAACTCGTCATTTTATACCAAGCGAACGCGTTTTGTTACTCCCGAGAGGGAGGAAATCGGTTCAACGTCAGTCAAGCCTTGCCACTCAATGTCACTATTGTGTGAATTTATTATTATTTACATCTGAGCTCTTTACAGCAGGGGGGAGGATCGAGTTAATTAGAGAGAGGTTTTCCCTTCAAGGATGAGGCTTTATGACGCTGAGCGATCCCCGTTTGTTGTCCTACTTTTCTCGAACCGCGGTCTGGTTTTGTGCGGTTGTGGGCAGCGCCACTTATGCTACTTCAGCGGTAGCCGACCTCGCCACTCAGCGAGCGTTGTACGATCAAGCACAAGATTTGCTCGATGAGAAAAAGGTTGATGATTATCAGGCTCTAAGGCCCAACATCGCCGACTATCCCTTAACGCCCTACGTCGATTATCGCGCTTTCTTAGTCAATATTGGAGAGCGCTCCCCCATAGACGTGAATCAATTTATTGAGCGCTATAAAACGCTGCCTTTTTCTGGGCGTATTAGCGCGCCGTATTTGGACGCATTAGCCAAAGATAACCAATGGCAGCGCTTTCTTGAATTTCAGACAGAGTTGCCGCGAGGCGAGAGTTATCAGTGTCACTATTACTGGGCTCATTACCAAACAGGCAACAAAGCGTTAGCATGGCAAGGCGCGAAAACGCTATGGCGATCCGGTTCCAGTATTGCGGATGCGTGTGACCCGCTTTTTGCCGCTTGGGATGCACATGGCCAACGCAGTGATCGTGATGTGCTCGATCGGGTATTACTCGTGTTTGACTCTGGAAACGGCAGCTTACTCAACTACTTGGTTAAGCAACTTGAGAGTGAGCAAGCCAAAATAGCAGGACAACGAGCACAATCGCTGTTTCGCGATCCCGCAACCTTGGCAAAGGTGGCAGCGCAGTTTCCTGATGAGGCGTTTTATCATCAGTTAGTCAGCAGTGGCATGAAAAAGCTCGCGCGTCGTGACGTTGTTAAAGCGCAGCAAGAGTACAGTGACGTGATGGCGGCAGTGTCGCTACCTACCGAATCTCAGCAGAACTTAGCCGATTTTATTGCTTTTCGTTTGATGAATCGTGACGAGCCGGATCTGATCGCGTGGCGTGATGATGTGATAGCGCGGAGTGCCAACCTCTCTTTGCTCGAGCGGCGCATCCGTTTGGCGATAGGTGAAGATGATTGGCCAGCGGTCAGTCGTTGGCTTGATGTGCTCCCTGTGAGTTATCAAGAGACTCTCCGCTGGCAATATTGGCGCGCGAGAGCGGAAATGGCCGCCGGTCAAATGAGCCAAGCGAATCAGCGTTTAGAGGCTATTATTGGTCAGCGCAACTTCTACAGCGTGGCGGCTGCGCAAGCGCTTCAGCGCTCGATTGTCTATCCCACCTCCACCATTACATTGGCACCCGAGCTGGTTGAGCCATTCGAGACGACTCTAGTGCGTATCGAGGAGTTGATTGATCGCGATAAAATTACTGCAGCCAAAAGTGAGTGGCGATGGCTGCTTGGGCGGGTCAATAAATCACAGCGAGAGATGTTGGCCGCTTATGCATCGTTCAAAGGTTGGCACCATTTGACCGTTACCGCCAGTATTCAGGCCAAAATGTGGGATAACCTAGAAATTCGTTTCCCGATTGCGCATCGCTGGTGGTTCAACTTCTATGGCGATAAGCACAACATTGATCCTATCACCCTAATGTCACTGGCTCGCCAGGAGAGTGCTATGGATGTCGAGGCCCGTTCGCCGGTCGGTGCTCGCGGCATTATGCAGATCATGCCGTCCACAGCCAAATACACGGCGAGAAAGTATCAGTTAACCTATCAAGGCAGTGCGGATCTGTACGAAGTGGGCAAAAACATCGAAATCGGCAGCCACTACCTGAAAGGGTTGCTTGACGATTACGACCACAACCGCATTTTGGCGTTCGCGGCGTATAATGCGGGGCCGAATCGGGTCAAAACGTGGCGTGAGCGCAGTGACGGTAAGCTGGACGTGTTCGCTTTTATTGAAGCGATCCCCTTTAAGGAAACGCGCGGCTATGTACAGAATATTTTGATGTTTGAAACTTACTATCGTGAAGTGTTAGGTGAGGACGGACACTTTTTGAGCCAAAAAGAGCTGCAAGCGAAGTACTGAGACCGTGACGCTTGAATCCAAAGGTAAAGCTTGGGAATATTGACGCTATCAATGGTCGTACTGAAGTAAACGCAATGGAACCAGAGTACAAAGAGTGGCAACAGATCCTAGACCTTGTCGCCAAAAGCAGTGAGTCTCATCAGCATGAGATGCTACTGACGATGCTGCTGACGCCCGATGAAAGGGAAGCGTTGGTCGCGCGGGTCAATATTTTCCGTGAGTTACTGAAGGGGGAGTTGTCACAGCGTCAAATCAGTCAGATGCTGGGTGTCGGGGTCGCAACCATCACGCGCGGCTCGAATGAACTCAAGTCCAAATCCGCGCAAGATAAAGCCGCACTGGCGGCGCTGCTCGAGCGCGGTGAGAGCGATTAAGACTCACTACCACTCACTGGGAAGTGATCTGGGTTCATAAATGGGATGAGCGCCAAAATAAGCGCTTGCTGGTACACGGAGCTGCGCGTCAACAAATCGTGGGTCAGTAGGCTAATAGCGCCGCCTTTTTGCTTAATGTTTTCAGTGCCAAAGACCTCGTCCATCACATCGCCAAGTTCATTGGCGTCTTTGAGCTTGTCAAGGACCACCGGTGGCAACATCAAGCTCGCTGAACGCGATTCGCCGCGTTGTTGTTGAGACTCAATCACCATCCATGCAAAGGTCACTTGTCCTTCAATACCGGCTTCTAGCCCGACATAGAAATCCGCATCTGCTACGGCCTGCTTAGCGTTGGTCACACGTTGGCGAGCACCTTGGTACGTCTCTTGATTGCTCATCGGTTGGTCAGCGACGCCGCTTGGCACGCTAACGCCAGAGAATTCAAACGATTGGTTTGGAAACGAGGCAAGAAACGCACTTTTTACCGCGTTGATCTTCGCCGGGTTAAGCGAAGCGACAATAACCTTCTTCACGGACATCAATAACCTCTTCTGGTGCTAAGTGGATTAGGCTGAGTTGCGCTAAGGTCAAAGGCGGAGACAAGTAATAGCCTTGCATATAGTCACATTCATAACTGGCTAGCCACTCATGATCCTCTTGTGTCTCAATGCCCTCAGCGGTGACTATCATAGATTGTGAGTGGCAAAGGTCAACCAAGGGTTTGATCACTTTACGGTTATCGGTTTTGACTAGCGTGGCTAAGAACTCTTTATCAAGCTTGATCTTTTGCACTGGGTACTCGACCAGTTGAACGATGGAGGTATAGCCAGAGCCAAAGTCATCAATGGCGAGCTTAAAGCCCATAATCGACAACTCATGAAGCAGTAGATAGCTCTGGGAGTCTGAGGCAAAGGTCTCGGTAATTTCAAAATCGATCAAGCTAGGAATCACGTGATACTTGTCGCTCATTGTCTGAATAAACTGGGCAAGTTGTAACGAATCGAGTTCTGCTGACGATAGGTTGATAGAGACTTGCACCGGGCCGTCGAAGCTACGCTGAATATCGGAAAAATCTTTGAAGGCTTCTTCAATCACCCAACGATCAATACTGCCAAATAGGCCGGTTTGCTCAGAGATTGGAATAAACTCACTGGGTTCGACTCGCCCTAACTTGGGCGACTCCCAGCGCAGCAGCGCTTCGACCCCGCGAATTTCACTGCCATCGCGATTGTAATAGGGCTGATAGAGCAACGTGAACTCTTTGTCGTACTCACCACTGCGCAGCGCGCGCTCAATTTTCTCTTTGCGTCGCACCACGTCATCAAGCGCTTTCGAGTAAGGCGCCACTTGGTTTTTACCGGCTCGTTTGGCTTGATACATGGCCGTGTCGGCATTGGAGAGCAACTTAGCCAAGTCTTTGCCATCATCGGGGTAGGAGGCGATACCAATACTGGCGGTGATCGGAAAAGAGCCCAAAGGGGAGTGAGTATGGCTTTGAATCGGTTGCAAAATCGCGTTGGCGATGTAGGTCGCGTAATCGCCTCGTCTGCCAGCGGCAATAAATATGGCAAACTCATCACCAGAAAGGCGAGAGGCGAGGGACTTGACGCCAAAATTGCTTTCTAGTTGGTCGCACAGTGTTTTCAGGTGTTGGGCGAAATTGACCAGTAGCGTATCGCCGATGTGATGGCCGTACTTGTCATTGACGTACTTGAAGTTATCGAGGTCGATGTAAAGAATCCATGCATGAGTGACGGCCAGAGTATTGGAAAGGCTGCGTTCAACGCACATCTGAAATTGGTAGCGGTTGGCCAACTGAGTTAAATGATCGTTTTCTGCCATCGCCTTGGTTTTTTGATAGCTCGAATCGAGCTCACGATACATGTCATAAAAACGCATCGACAAGCGACCAATTTCGTTGTCACTGCCTAGCCTGTCGATGTTGTGTCGCTTGTGTTGTTCCACCTCTTGCAATTGGTGATCAAGGCGGGTGATAGGACGAATGACATGTCGATAAAGTAAAAACAGTAAGATCAGCACGGTAACCAAAGAGGACGCACCAAACGAGAGCAGTAGCTTTTGTTCAATTTTGGCCAATTTTTCGGTCAGTAGATAGTGCGCCGGGTCAAGCACGGCGAACAAGCCATGTTTAAGCTCGACCGACTGGGTTAAACCAGATTTAAAAATGGGCTTGGGGGCATAGAAGATGCTGCTGTCGTTATCAAATTCGATGATGTGTTTGAGCTGATCATATTTGTCGAGTGTCAAAGCCACCACGACAAAAAATACCCGCTCCTTGTTATAACTCAGCGGCACATTGAGGGTGCTTTGGTCGAGCACATCATAACGAATCAGAATGCTTTGGCCTTGGAAGTTTTTTGCAAACCCTAGATGGCGCGTTTGGCCGGTATTGTGGTAGGTCTGCTCAACATAGTCGCGCACGTTGTCATCGAGCGTTGCGAACGGGTCGGATTGGTTGTCCGAATAGAACTCCACGTTTTGTTCGCTATCGAGAATCGCGACGGCAATCGAGTCATCGTCGCTGGTTTGCAGCTGCTTGACGGATAGCTGCAAATTGCTGATCAGATTCATTTCTCGATAGGGGTTTTCGGGTTGGGTGAGGTAGTAACGGATGATGTCGCTTTTGGTCAATGAAAGTGAGTAGCTATTGAGTAATGCAACGGATTGACGAAAGTGACCGGCGAGCTTTTCCATCGTGAGTTGCAGATAACTGTTCTCACGTTTAATTAACGCATCTTTTTGGTTGATGTAGATGCTATAGCTAGATACCGCCGCGCTCATCAGCACCACGGGGGCAACCAGCAGTAGGACTCTAGTGCTGAGCTTCATGACGTTTGAGAATACTATTAATAATTTTTGCCCTTAGGCTTATGTTGGCCGCGGTGAGCTCGCTGTCGATCAGCGCCCCCTCGACCCTGCTTGATTCTGGAAATAATGATGCATCATTTATGTACCATTCGGGCAACAGTTTCAATGCACTTAAGTTGGGCGTTGCAGCTTTAATATCTGTTGCATTTGTTGCAGCAATATTGGGATCCATCAGGAAATTCACAAAGGCTTTGGCGGCGTCTTTGTTGGTGCTGCTTTTCGGAATCGCCAGACAGTCGACCCAAATAAACAGCTGTCCTTCAGGAATCACAAAGCCCCATTTCCCTTCACCGTAGAATCGATTAAGAGAATATTGATCTCCGCTGTAGGCCAGCGCCATGTCCAGTGCGTTGGCATCCGCTTGGCTACGGATATAGCTGAGGATGTACTCAAAGGTCAGCACCCGGTCACTAAATTCAATTAACTGTGGGTATGCCTTTTGTAATGTGTCCGGGTTATTTTCGATCGGAGAGAGACCAAGCGCATAAAACAGCGGAAGAAAGCTTTCGATGCTGTCGTTGATCATGCCGATCTTACCCTCGTGCTCTTGGGGCGGGTAGACGAAGTCATGCCATGTTGCGGGAGGATGCTTCACCGCTGAGTGCCGAAATGCAATGCCCACCGACCCCCAAAAGTAAGGAACGGCATGGGGGCCGCAGACTTGATTCCATTTCGCCGCATTGTGTTGACGGTTGGGGAGGTCAGTCAGGTCCTCAAACATGTTGAGGCGACCATAGATTTGCGCAGAGACGTTATCAAGCACGACAACATCAAATGGCAATTGGTCAGTGCGGAGCATCAATAAACTGCGTTTGTCGTCATTGTCAAAATGGTCAAGGCGCAGCGGGGTAGAGCTTTGTTGCTGCCATTGGTCAATCACATTCGGGGACAAGGTGTCCTCCCACATGTAGAGATTGAGCGGATTGGCATACGTAATGGCGCTACAAAAGAGCGGAGCAATGAATGAAAAAAGAGCGAGCCTCATAACTGACTTTATTGAGTTGATGAATGAAAGTCAGCGTGCGCTGACACCCTGCTATGCAACTTAATGTACTCATAGTATGAGCATTTGCACTAGGTGTCAGCTTTAATCGTCAATTTATTGATTAGGCTGTGAGCAAAGTTACAGCAATTTCACCTGTGTGGGTTTGACATTTTCACTCGGGTAGCAGCCCAACACTTTAAGATGTTTGGTAATCCGAGTGAGTTCGTTCAGGGCTTGCTGCATTTCTTGAGAGTCCAGATGCGCCTCGAGATCGACGTAGAACATCTCCTCCCAAGGGTTGCCCATGATAGGTCTTGATTCCAATTTGTTCATGTTGATGCCGTAACGTTGCAGCACCAGTAGGGTTTCTACCAAGGATCCTGCTTGCTGAGAGGTGGACATGATCAAAGTGGTTTTTGCCGGAATTTGCGCCGACACTTCGACAGGCTTACGCGCAACAACGATAAAGCGAGTGTGGTTCTCGGTTTGATTGGCAATGTTGCCTTGAATCGCTTGAAGGCCATACAACTTACCGCTCGATGCATTCCCGATGGCAGCGACGTCGCGTCGGTTCATTTCTTGAACTTTTTGCATCGCATCGGCCGTGCTCGCGCAAGACTCTAGTTTTACGCCTTTCAAACGGCTCAAAAACTCGCTGCATTGCTGGTGGGGCTGTGGGTGAGAGTACAAGGTTTTGATCTCTTCCAAGCGGATGTCCTGCGTGGCCACCAAGCAGTGCTCAATCGGTAATGTCAGCTCACCGACAATATAGAGAGTGGTGTGTTGCAGTAAGTCATACACCTCATTGATAGAGCCTGAACTGGTGTTTTCAATCGGAAGTACGCCATAGTCTGCATGACCGGACTCCACAGTGTTCGCCACTTCTTTAAAGTGATCGCAGTTTAATTCAATTAACTCAGTGTTTTTACGGCTGAAGTATTCTCGGCTCGCGAGGTGGGAGTAGGAACCCTTGGCACCAAGAAAAGCAACCCGAGCTAACGGTTTGCGGCTCAGTTCTGGGTTAGCTAGGTTTTGCAGATACGATTGCTGGAGGAGTACAGAGTCTTCAATGATGGTGTGAAACAGTTTGGTGATGTATTGCGCATCGAGCTGATACTTCTCTTTGCCATTATTGATGAGCTTAACCAGCAACTGCTGCTCACGTACGGCGTCACGTACTGGTTTGGATGTTTGAACTTTACTCTTCGCAACCTCAATGCTCATCTCTCGGCGTTCAGAAAGGAGTTTAAGCAGTTGGTCGTCGAGTTCGTTTAAGCGTAAACGAATGTCATCAAGTGAGTATTTTTGTTCAGTCATCCTAGTATTCCTTATAAAAAAAGCCTCCCGTTGGGAGGCTTTCTGTTCGTTTTTGACTTGTTTTTAAAAACGAGCGAGCCTCCAGTCTAGTGGAGAAAAAACAAGTCAAAAAAGAACAGGGGTGAACGATGCATAAAAGTCGATTCCAAATGAATGTTCAACCACAATAAGCAACGGAGTATGGAGCGTCAAGCAAAAAAATAGCGCCCGTCGGGCGCTATTCTCAAATCCTCTCAGTCTGCTGATTACTCTTCGACTTCTTCCAGTTCTGGCTTGTCCGTACGACGTGCCTCAGGTTTGTGGCGGAGTTTATTAAGCTGACGTTCTAATTTCTGTTCTACCTCGTTAACGGCAGCGTACAAATCTTCATGGGTGGCAGAAGCGATAAGTTGGCCTTTAGGAACCGTGATGATAGCCTCGAATTTTTTCTGTTTATTCGGTTCTTCACTAAAGGTGGCTTGGCAACCGATAATGTCTACTTGCCATTTTTCTAGCTTCTGGAACTTGCTCTCAATGTGATTGCGGATTGCAGAGGTGATGTCGATGTTTTTACCAGTGATGTTTACTTTCATAGATGCTTTCCTCTGTGTCATCCCTCATGGGTTAACTCCAGATTACTCACCGCAGGTATAAATAAAGTGATCTAGATCACTATTGTGTAGGCTGTTTTGCGGATTAAATTCAAACGTGATCTAACTCAAAGAGTCGATTCATCACCGCTCAAAAAAGCTTGTTTAACCATAAAAACTCATTAGATTGGAAGAGGTAACACGCTAAAAATCATCCGCTTTTTAGGGACGGTTTACGGTCAAAATAAATCATTGGTTGCATTTTAATCGCATCAATAGTGTGACATCGCGCTCCCTTTCTCTTCCTCTCTCGATTTTCCTAATACACCTCTGACGACAGCCAGCGTACCCATCATCGTATTCTTCTCATTCACTTTGCTTGTTCTCACTCTATTATTTGAAGAAACAACTGTGATTTGCAGAAACAAAAACGCCGCGCAAGTTGCGCGGCGAGTAGAGAAGCGAACGGATGGCTTAAGAGTCCGGATTGAGTTCGATTAACGCTTCAGTCCGCTTCACGGCATCCTCTAAGCCAAGTTGTTGATAGGCTTCAAGCTGAATCTGCAATGATTTGCGAGCGGCTTCGGTATCAGGATAAGTGCGCTGCAACTCTTGGGTACGGTTGATGGCGGCAATCCATGCCTCGCGGCGAAGGTAGAAATCCGCGGTCGCTAAATCGTAGTTGGCGAGGCGATTTTTGAGCGCGTACATGCGTTTTTGAGAGTCTGCTGCGTATGGGCTGTTTGGGTAACGCTCAAGAAGACGCTTAAAGTCTGCGAATGCTTTTTTCACCGGCTCAGGATCTCGGTCACTACGATCGATATTGAGCAGATCATGCATAAAGTTGCGATCTTGCGCCATGTGAGAGAGTCCGCGCATGTAGAGGACCCAGTCCAATTTCTCATGGGTTGGGTTCAAACGCGTAAAGCGCTCTATGGTCGCCAAACCGAGCGCCAAGTCATCGTTTTTGTAGTAAGCGTAAATAAGGTCTAGCTGAACCTGCTCTGAGTAAGCGCCGAATGGATAACGTGAATCTAGAGCTTCAAGTTGCTCAATAGCGGTGAGCCAGTTGCCGCTTTGCAAAGAAAGTTGTGCTTCAGAATACAGCTCTGATGGTGGCACATCAGGAACGATCTCCTCGCTGCTCGAGCAGCCAACCAATATGGATAATGCCAATAAGCCAGATAATGTATGCTGTTTCATGTCAGGATTCGATTCCTTGAATTAAATATTTAGTACGCCGCCGTTACTTTCTAAGCGGTAACGGATACAATGACACTTATTTTTTCATAGTAGAGACTATTAGTCTCACAGTTTTTAAAAAAGTTCGATATGGCTCAGCAGATTGAATTAACCAATACAGTAAAAGATAGCCAGTTAGGTCAACGCCTCGATCAGGCGATTGCCGAATTGTTTGCCGATTTTTCGCGTTCACGTCTAAAAGAGTGGTTACTCGAAGGCAAAGTGAGTGTGGACGGCCAAGTGGTCACCAAGCCGCGCACCAAAGTGATGGGCGGTGAAGAGATCACCTTACAAGCGGAACTCGAAGACGAAGAACGTTGGGAAGCGCAAGATATTCCTCTGGATATCGTTTACGAAGATGACGACATTATCGTGATCAACAAACCGCGTGACTTTGTGGTTCACCCAGGTGCCGGTACGCCAGATGGCACTGTGCTCAACGCGTTACTGCATCATTACCCAGCGATTGCGGAAGTGCCTCGCGCTGGGATCGTTCACCGCTTGGACAAAGACACCACGGGCCTTATGGTGGTGGCGAAAACGGTCCCAGCGCAAACGCGCCTGGTTCGTGCTCTGCAAAAGCGCAACATTACTCGTGAGTATGAAGCGATCGCGATTGGTCGTATGACCGCGGGCGGTAAGGTCGAGCAGCCGATTGGCCGGCACTCAACCAAACGCACACTGATGGCCGTGAGTCCAATGGGTAAACCTGCGGTGACGCATTACCGCGTGGCCGAGCATTTCCGCGAACACACGCGCATTCGCTTGCGTTTGGAGACCGGACGTACACACCAAATTCGTGTGCATATGTCGTACTTGCAGCACCCACTATTGGGTGACACCGCTTATGGTGGCCGCGCTCGCATTCCTTCTGGCGCAACCCAAGAGCTGACGGAGAAAATCCGCGGTTTTGATCGTCAAGCTTTGCATGCGGTCATGTTGCGTTTTGCGCATCCGATCACTGGCGAGGAGCTCGAGTTTCATGCGCCTGTGCCTGATGACATGGTTGAGATGACCTTAGCGCTGCGCCTGGATGCTCAAACCCACGGTCTGGAAGAAGAGATTTAAATGTCTATGATCATCCCCAACTGGCCCGCGCCAGCGAACGTAAAAGCGTTTGCCTCAACTCGAGAGGGGGGCGTTTCTATGCCTCCTTATCAAGGGTTGAATGTGGGGATGCATGTCGGAGACGATCCTGAGTTGGTGGCGCAAAACCGCCAATGGTTGATGGCGCATTCAGGTATGCCTTCGGCGCCGGTTTGGCTCAACCAGACCCACTCTACCCATGTTGTGACGCTTGACTCGGCGACCAATACGGTTTTGGATGCCGATGGGGCGTTGACTCGACAAACCGGCATCGTATGCAGCGCGATGACCGCCGATTGTTTGCCGGTGCTGCTGACCAATCGTGAGGGTACAGAGGTTGCCGCGGTGCATGCAGGGTGGCGAGGCTTACTTGACGGGATTGTTGAGAATGCGGTGCGCTTGATGAGTGGCGAATTGATGGCCTGGATTGGTCCTGCGATCAGCGTTGAGGCGTTTGAAGTGGGTCCAGAAGTCCGTGATCAATTTGTCGCTCATGATTCACAAGCCCAAACGGCGTTTTTACCTGGCCGCCAACCTGGCAAGTACATGGCGGATATGAATCGCCTTGTTGAGCAGCGCCTTCAATCGGTCGGTGTGACGGCCATCTATCAAAGCGGGCTGTGTACCTATCGTGATGCTGACCGTTTTTACTCCTACCGACGCGATGGCGTGACAGGTCGACAAGCCAGTTTTATTTGGCTTGAATCATAATCCCACCTGTTTATTAGGGAAACTCCTCCCTGCTACCTTGAAATTGCCCTTGCGCGTATCCATCTTTCTTTATGATGAAATTCGTTCACCTCATTTGAGTTAGGAAGGTAGGTATGCGTCTTGACAGATTTACGAGCAAATTCCAAATCGCGATATCTGACGCCCAATCGTTGGCGCTCGGCCGCGACCATCAATACATAGAACCCGTTCACCTAATGGTAGCGCTGATGGATCAGGACGGTAGCCCGATTCGTCCTTTGCTCACCATGCTCAACGTGGACGTGATGCATCTACGCTCAAAATTGAGTGAAATTCTTGACCGCTTGCCCAAAGTCAGTGGCATTGGCGGTGATGTTCAATTGTCGAGCGCAATGGGCACGCTGTTTAACCTGTGTGACAAAGTGGCGCAAAAGCGCAAAGATGCGTACATCTCTTCAGAAATTTTCTTGCTGGCGGCGATCGAAGACCGCGGCCCACTTGGAAGTTTGCTTAAAGAGCAAGGTCTTACTCAAGATAAAATCGCAGCGGCGATAGATAAGATTCGCGGTGGACAAACCGTCAACGACCCCAATGCCGAAGAGTTGCGCCAAGCGTTAGAGAAATTCACGATTGATCTCACCGAGCGTGCCGAGCAAGGCAAGCTTGACCCTGTGATAGGCCGTGATGATGAGATACGTCGCACCATTCAAGTCTTGCAGCGTCGCACCAAAAACAACCCGGTGATCATTGGTGAACCTGGCGTGGGTAAAACCGCCATCGTCGAAGGGTTGGCACAACGTATCATCAATAACGAAGTGCCAGAGGGGTTGCGTGGGCGCCGAGTGCTCTCCTTGGATATGGGCGCACTGGTTGCGGGGGCCAAATACCGTGGTGAGTTCGAAGAGCGTTTGAAATCTGTCCTTAATGAATTGTCTAAAGAAGAGGGAAACATCATCCTCTTTATTGATGAGATTCATACCATGGTGGGTGCGGGTAAAGGTGAAGGTTCAATGGATGCCGGTAACATGCTTAAACCCGCGTTGGCTCGAGGCGAGTTGCATTGTGTCGGGGCAACCACCTTAGATGAGTACCGCCAATACATCGAAAAAGATCCTGCGCTTGAACGACGCTTCCAAAAAGTGCTGGTGGATGAGCCGTCAGTGGAAGATACCGTGGCTATCTTACGCGGTTTAAAAGAGCGCTATGAGTTGCATCACCATGTGGAAATTACTGACCCTGCTATTGTGGCGGCGGCGAGTCTTTCTCATCGATACGTATCGGATCGCCAATTGCCTGACAAAGCGATCGACTTAATTGATGAAGCCGCATCCAGCATTCGCATGCAGATTGACTCCAAACCCGAGTCGCTCGATAAGTTGGAGCGTAAAATCATTCAACTTAAAATTGAGCAACAAGCGCTGACCAACGAACACGATGAAGCCAGTGAGAAGCGATTGCAGATCCTCAATGAAGAGTTGAGTGAAAAAGAGCGAGAGTTTGCTGAGCTGGAAGAGGTGTGGAACGCAGAAAAGGCGGCCTTATCGGGTACTCAACACATTAAAGGGGAACTCGAGCAAGCGAGAATGGATATGGAGTTTGCACGCCGCGCGGGTGATTTAAACCGCATGTCTGAGTTGCAATATGGCCGAATCCCAGAGTTAGAGAAGCAGCTTGATTTGGCAACCCAAGCCGAAATGCAGGAGATGACTCTGCTACGCAATAAGGTCACCGACAATGAAATTGCCGAAGTGTTGTCAAAACAGACGGGCATTCCTGTGTCGAAGATGCTTGAAGCAGAGAAAGAAAAACTGCTGCGAATGGAAGACGTCTTGCATAAGCGTGTGATTGGCCAGACTGAAGCTGTTGAAGTGGTCTCGAATGCGATTCGCCGCAGTCGTGCGGGCTTATCCGATCCAAACAAACCGATTGGTTCGTTTCTATTCTTAGGGCCAACCGGTGTTGGTAAAACCGAGCTTTGCAAAACCCTAGCGAACTTTATGTTTGACAGCGAAGACGCCATGGTTCGTATCGATATGTCCGAGTTCATGGAGAAACACTCTGTGGCTCGTCTTGTTGGTGCGCCTCCGGGTTATGTGGGCTATGAAGAGGGCGGCTACCTAACAGAAGCGGTGCGTCGTAAACCTTATTCAGTCATCTTATTGGATGAAGTGGAGAAGGCTCACCCTGATGTGTTTAACATCCTGCTTCAAGTATTAGATGATGGACGATTAACGGATGGACAAGGTCGTACGGTCGATTTTCGTAATACCGTTGTCATCATGACATCTAACCTTGGCTCTGCTCGCATCCAAGAAAGCTTTGGTCAGGTCGATTATGAGGGCATGAAGCAGCAAGTGATGGAGGTGGTCAGCAAACATTTCCGCCCAGAGTTTTTAAACCGTGTGGACGAAAGTGTGGTATTCCACCCATTAGGAGCAGACCATATCAAGTCGATTGCTTCAATTCAGTTAGCGAGACTGTCTGCTCGCATGGAAGAAAAAGGCTTTATGCTTGAGGTGTCTGACAAAGCGCTCGATCTCATTGCTCAAGTTGGGTTTGACCCTGTCTATGGTGCAAGACCGCTGAAACGGGCGATACAACAGAGCGTTGAAAACCCGCTAGCGAAATCTATCCTCGCGGGTGAGGTGATACCAGATAAACCCGTGAAGCTTGTGGTGAGTCACGATCAAATTATTGCTCACCAATAACTTTCCTCTAACAGAAGGGCCGAAAACGGCCCTTTTTGCTGCTATTTAAATCGCATCGGTCAAAGCTTGAGCGAACGACGCAAATATTACGATTTTTTGCTAAATGCCTCTTGCCTCGATGCGATTCCTGCCTATAATGCGCCTCCGTTGGCACGGAAAAGCACACGATGCAATCGAGCCAATAGGTCGAAGAAACGCAATGAAAATTAGTTTCCGAAATTAAGCGAAAAGTGTTTGACACTAAAAGTTAAATCGCTAAAATGGCCGTCCGTTTCGAGTGAGCCTAACGGCAAGTGAGAAACACCTAGCTCTTTAACAATATAAACCTATCAATCTGTGTGGGCACTCGTTGATGATAATCCAAATAGTTTCTTCTGAAACAATTTAGGTTTCAATGATACGAAGTGACCATTGAGTCTTCGGACTCAGCACAGTCAATTCAAACATTACTTTATGTAATGTTCAGTATTCATTGAGCCGAA
>JACGDM010000005.1:0-254691 GCA_036903855.1 Vibrio cholerae
AAGAACATTGAATGTGTCAAAGAGACGAGTTCCTGGTTCCTAGTAGCTAGAAACTATAAACACAGCTTTCCGAATTATTAAGTTCTAGGAACTAGGCACTAGCTTCTAGGAACTTAAACAAATTTTGCTTGGCGACCATAGCGATTTGGACCCACCTGATTCCATGCCGAACTCAGAAGTGAAACGAATTAGCGCCGATGGTAGTGTGGGGTTTCCCCATGTGAGAGTAGGACATCGCCAGGCTTCCAATTTCTTTTCATTTTTTATAGAAAAGTGAAGACAAAGGTAAGACCTCTGATTTTTAGAACAAGGTATCTAAAAATAAAGAGAGCCCGTTGTTAGACGGGTTTTTTTAGTCCACCGACACAAGATTTTGTGTGCTGATATAGCTCAGGTGGTAGAGCGCATCCTTGGTAAGGATGAGGTCCCCAGTTCGAGTCTGGGTATCAGCACCAGTTATTCGTCTCACTCATCATGGTGAGTAGACAACAAAATTTGCTTGGCGACCATAGCGATTTGGACCCACCTGATTCCATGCCGAACTCAGAAGTGAAACGAATTAGCGCCGATGGTAGTGTGGGGCTTCCCCATGTGAGAGTAGGACATCGCCAGGCTTAAATACTCAAACGCCCAGCTACTTCAGCTGGGCGTTTTTCGTTTTTAATCTTGTTGTTCTCGACTACTCTTTTCGTTCGTTCAGTTGCCAATCGTAATCGTAGCGTATTTTACCTGAAAACTCGGCCAGTTCCGGGCGGTAGTGGGTTAGGTGATCAAACAGCGCTTCTTTGTCGCCAAAGTCTGCGGCAAACCAATCATAAATTGAGGAGAGAGTGAGTGTCTCACCTTGTATATCTGCTCCTTTGCGACTATTGATAAATGCCTCTGCGGCTTGTTCTAGCAGGGTTTCTGTATTCTCTGCGGTGAACGCAGACGCCTGCAAGTTTGGACAGCCAAGACTGGCGCAATTGACGGCGTAGTGAGTACGAGGATCCTGCCAGATTGGGCGTAAAATGCGGTGCTCGATATCGTTGAGAGTGACGTCTTGACCATTGATCGTCAGGACATCTTGATCCCAAGGACCAAAGCTAAATAGCCCACCGAGTTTCGTTATGGATGATACGGGATAGTGGTCGATGATGAGTTTAACGGTGACGGCATTGTACAGGTTTACCCAATAGGCATATTGCTGGTTCTGGCGTAATTGACGAGGGTCGAGCGTCTCCAATGACTCGATATACCGATTGAGTTTGAGTGTATCTTGAGGCTCAAACGCGCCATAACGCAACAGATGGTCTTCGCCTTGCACAACCAGATATTTATCAAGGAGCTCTTGCCATGCTTGATGAGAGATTGACTCTGCGTGTTCCGGGTTGCTTGTGTTCCAATATGCCCAAAGTTTTGATTCGGGTGCAGCCAATGCGGAGATAGGGGCTAGCAAGAGAAGTGTAGCGAGCGATGTTTTCATCTTATACCTTTACAAATCTGATCTGACAAATCGTACATAATGATTGAGACCCGCCGAGTGCCTGATATATTTCATCTTCAGAGTGGTCAAAAAAAAGCTGGCAGGTTGCCAGCTTTATGGTGAGCGCGAGATTAACGCAAGAACTCGGGGATATTCGCCTCAAAAGCGGCGATCTTCTCTTCGTGTTGTAAGGTCAAACCGATGTTGTCGAGTCCATTGAGCAAGCAGTGACGACGGAACTCATCGATCTCGAAGCTGTACTCTTTTCCATTAGCACGCACTTTCATCGCTTCTAAGTCCACTTCCACTTCCGCGCCTTCATTGGCCTCAACAAATTGAAAAATCTCGTCGACTTCTTGTTCTGCTAAGCGTACAGGGACCATTTGGTTGTTGATCGAGTTGCCGTAAAAAATATCGGCAAAACTCGGCGCGATCATGGCTTTGATACCGTAGTCGGCTAACGCCCAAGGAGCATGTTCACGTGATGAACCACAACCAAAGTTCTCGCGTGCGAGCAGGATTGAGGCCCCTTTATAACGCGGAGCGTTGAGTACGAAGTCCGGGTTAGGCTGTTCGCCGGCATCATCTAGAAATCGCCAATCATGAAAGAGGTGCTTGCCAAACCCTAAGCGCGAAACCTTTTGTAGGAACTGCTTAGGAATGATTGCATCAGTGTCGACATTCGCTGCATCGAGAGGCACAACCAAGCCGGTATGTTGTTTGAATCCTGACATGTGGTGTCTCCTTAGTTTAACTCACGAATATCAACAAAGTGGCCAGCAATGGCGGCAGCAGCGGCCATGGCAGGGCTGACTAGATGGGTACGACCCCCACGGCCTTGTCGACCTTCAAAATTTCGGTTTGATGTGGAGGCGCAACGCTCTCCTGGCCCTAAGCGGTCATTGTTCATGGCTAGACACATAGAGCAACCAGGTAAGCGCCATTCAAAGCCAGCTTCTTTGAAGATGACATCGAGCCCTTCAGCTTCGGCTTGCGCTTTTACTTGCTCGGAACCCGGTACGATCAACGCTTGCACATGAGCCGCCACTTTGCGTCCTTTCGCCACTGCGGCAGCGGCGCGCATATCCTCGATACGAGAGTTAGTACAAGAACCAACGAACACTTTATCAACGGAGTAGTCAGACAGCGCTTTGCCAGCTTCTAGTCCCATGTAGGCAAGGGCTTTCTCAGCAGAGGCTTTCTCGATAGGATCTTGAAAGCTCTCGGGCGCTGGGATTGGACTATCGACGGCGATCACTTGTCCTGGGTTTGTCCCCCAAGTGACTTGTGGTTTGATGTCTGCACCATTTAGCGTAACGACTGCGTCAAACTTGGCGTCATCGTCGGTTTTAAGGGTTTGCCAATACTCTACGGCAGCATCCCAGTTGGCGCCTGTAGGTGCAAACTTACGACCTTTGATGTAATCGAAAGTGGTTTGATCGGGTGCAATCAGGCCGGCTTTAGCGCCTAATTCAATTGCCATGTTACACACCGTCATACGACCTTCCATCGACAGATCTCGGATCGCTTCACCACAGAACTCGACTACGTAACCCGTGCCGCCTGCGGCAGTGGTCTTCCCTATGATGGCAAGCACGATGTCTTTTGCTGTGATGCCAGGGGCGACCTTGCCTTTGACTTCAATCTTCATTGTTTTGGCGCGCGCTTGCTTCAAGGTTTGAGTAGCAAGCACATGCTCAACTTCTGAGGTACCGATACCGAATGCCAAGGAACCAAAGGCGCCGTGCGTTGCGGTATGTGAGTCACCACATACGATGGTCATACCCGGAAGCGTAATACCGAGCTCAGGGCCCATTACGTGGACAATGCCTTGGTACTTGTGGTTGATGTCATAAAGTGTGACGCCAAACTCTTCACAGTTTTTGGACAGCGTTTCCATCTGGATTCGCGCCATTTCACCGGATGCATTGATGTCTTTGGTGGTGGTCGAGACGTTGTGATCCATGGTTGCGAAGGTCTTGCTGACTTGACGCACGGTGCGTCCTTTCTCACGCAAGCCATCAAACGCTTGTGGTGAGGTCACTTCATGCACTAAGTGACGATCAATATAAAGGATAGGGTTTTCACCCTCGGCTTCGACGGCGATATGTGCGTCATACACCTTTTCGTATAATGTTTTACCCATTGCTCTTCCTCGTCGTCCTTGTCGATAAACCCGCCAATGCCAAGCGGCGATTGGCGGTGTCATGACGACTTATAGTCTGTTGTGTTTGGTCTGTCGATTACGAGTTTAAAATGTATCCAACGATTTTGTCGCCCATCTCTGAGGTCGTCAGAGCGGGGTTCTTACCGGCAAGGTCTGTGGTAAGCTCACCAGCGGCTAGCGCTTTTGACACGGCATGTTCAATATCTTGTGCTGCGGCTTCTTCGCCTAGGCTGTAACGCAGCATGAGTGCTGCTGACAGAATTTGCGCTACTGGGTTGGCGATGTTTTTGCCTGCGATGTCTGGGGCACTACCGCCAGCGGGTTCATACAGACCAAACTTGCTCTCATTGAGACTGGCAGAAGGGAGCATACCCATTGAGCCGGTGATCATCGCACACTCATCCGAGATGATGTCGCCGAAAATATTCGAGCACAGCATGACATCAAACTGAGCCGGATCTTTGATAAGCTGCATCGTGGCGTTATCGATGTACATGTGAGAAAGCTCAACGTCTGGGTACTCTTTTGCGATCTGTTCCACTACTTCTCGCCATAGAATAGAGCTTTGCAGTACGTTCGCTTTATCAATTGAGCACACTTTCTTGCGGCGCAGCTGTGCAGACTCAAACGCAATACGCGCAATGCGCTCGATTTCAAAGCGGTGGTACACTTCGGTATCAAAGGCTTTCTCGTTGGCGCCTTCACCTTCACGTCCTTTCGGTTGACCGAAGTAGATACCGCCAGTTAGCTCACGCACGACGACGATATCAAAGCCACGCTCAGAGATGTCTGCGCGCAGTGGTGAGAAGGCTTCCAGTCCAGAATGGATTTGAGCCGGGCGCAGGTTGCAAAAGAGTTGGAAGAGTTTACGTAGCGGCAGTAACGCACCACGTTCAGGTTGATCGTTTGGCGGTAGGTGTTCCCATTTCGGGCCACCTACTGAGCCAAATAGAACGGCATCGGACTCTTCACATGCCTTCACCGTGCTCTCTGGGAGTGGCGTACCGTGGTTGTCGATGGCGATGCCACCCACATCATGCTGTTCACGCTCAAAGCGGATTCCGTGCTTACTCTCAATCGCATCCAGTACTTTATTGGCTTGCGCCATTACTTCTGGGCCGATGCCGTCACCAGGGAGAACGGCAATGTTGTACGTTTTGTCTGTCATGTTAATCCTTTAATTTTAATTATCGTGAAGCCTTGAGACCTGAGTCTCAGGCGTCTTATACGGTTGCGATTTTTTTCTGTTTTATTTCAGCAATTTGGTTTGCACGGTGAATGCTGTTGATCACGTGAAGAAGGGCTTGGCCGGAGGCTTCGACAATGTCCGTTGAAACGCCGGTACCGTGATATTTTCGGCCTTTGTAGTTGGCGATAATATCCGCTTGGCCCAAACCATCTTCCCCTTCACCTTTGGCGGTTAAGTCAAACTTATCCAGCACAATATCATACCCAGTGACGCGATAGATACACTGGTACAAGGCATCCACCGGGCCATTGCCGACGGCCGCTTCGCAGCGCTCTTCATCACCGCACTGCAACTTGATACTGGTGGTGGCCATTACGCTACCAGATTGCACGCTGAGATAGTTCAACTTGTAGTAGTCATCTTCTTCGCGCAAGTTAGAGAAGTGCATCAAGGCTTCCAAATCGTAGTCAAACACTTGCCCCTTGCGGTCAGCCAGCTTCAAGAAATCTTCGTACAACGCATCTAGGTTGTACTCTTCGCTCTTGTAGCCCATCGAGTCCATATGACTCTTCACCGCAGCACGTCCACTGCGGCTGGTTAGGTTCAACGCTTGGTTTTTCAACCCAATCGACTCTGGCGTCATGATTTCGTAAGTGTTCTTATTCTTCAGCATGCCATCTTGGTGAATGCCGGAAGAGTGGCTAAACGCGTTGGCGCCAACGATCGCTTTGTTGGATTGAATCGGCATATTGCACAATTGGCTGACGAGTTTACTGGTGCGATGGATTTCGTCGTGTTTAAGGCCAGTGTGAACGCCAAGCAGTTCTTGACGAGTTTTGATGATCATCGCGATCTCTTCGAGAGAACAGTTGCCCGCTCGCTCTCCGATGCCATTAATGGTGCCTTCAATTTGACGTGCACCTGCTTGAACCGCTGCAATTGAGTTGGCAACAGACATACCAAGGTCATCGTGACAGTGAACAGAGATAATCGCTTTATCGATGTTTGGCACGCGGTTGAATAGAGTTTGAATAATGCCGCCAAACTCGTCGGGCACCGTGTAGCCTACGGTATCAGGGATATTGATCGTACTGGCACCAGCATTGATCGCCGCTTCGACCATACGACATAGGTTGTCAATTGGAGTACGGCCAGCGTCTTCACAAGAGAACTCGACATCATCGGTATAGTTACGCGCATGTTTAACCGCTTTGACACCCATCTCGACTACATCGTCGTAGCTGCGGCGAAGCTTGTCTTGAACGTGTACTGTAGAGGTTGAAATGAAGGTATGGATACGGAATTGGTCGGCGACCTTTAATGCTTCAGCCGCCGCATCGATGTCTTTCGCCACCGCACGAGAAAGCGCACAGATTCGGCTATTCTTGATGTTGCGAGCAATCGCTTGGACGGATTCAAAATCACCCGGAGACGATACAGGGAAGCCTGCTTCAATAACATCAACGCCGAGTCTTTCAAGCGCGTAGGCAATCTGCAGTTTCTCTTTAACTGTCAAACTTGCTGACAACGCTTGTTCGCCATCACGCAATGTGGTGTCGAAAATAATGACTTGATCGTTCATGTTTGCTTCCTTAGTGATTTCTACACATTTGAGTGAGTGAATCGATGACTTCCGGTTTCGTTATAGTAAAAAAAAGCCCGCATATTGATGCGGGCTTTTTGAATCTGTGTGGTGGTTTTTCGTCCACAGCCTACCCGCGCGATTTGGTCACGATAAGGAGGAGGCTCAGCAGGAGAGAAAAACGCATATACATGATTAACGTGTCCTTAAAGGTCGATATATATCCACAAAATTAAGTTAACAAATTAGTACCGTACTCAACCGCCTAGGTCAACCCTAAAGTGCAAGTTTTCTCCTCTTTCTTGTTTTCTTTATTTTCAACAGACGCAAAGGTTTGCTTTCTCTGCTGAGCGTTGATGTCACGCAACTACAGTGAAACGTTCACGAACCTGTCACCAAGAACGCTTAGTTTGTCATCAATACCGTCATGGAAAGGAGTCGGTCATGCGTACTATCGAACCTATCGCAAAGTTAGATTTGGCGTTCTCATTGTTTTGCTTGCAGCACAAGTTTTCTTGGCCTGTGTCTCGCTTGAGCAAAGCCGTCTCTCACACAGGTGATGGACACCTCTATGTGTTATTTGGCGCTCTAGCGTGGGGCTGGGGTGGCGATACTGGGGCTTGGTTTCTGCTTGCTGGTTTAACGGCGTTTCTTATCGAGCTTCCGATTTACTGGACGTTGAAAAACCTATTTAAGCGCCGCCGTCCGCAGGAGTTGTCAGATCTGGTGCCCTCTTTTATCACGCCATCCGATCGCTACAGTTTACCCTCTGGGCATACGGCAGCGGCGTTCTTAATAGCCACCTTGATCGGACACTTTTATCCAGGCTTGGCGGTCATCGCGTTAGTCTGGGCCTGTTTCATCGCCTTATCTCGTATCTTGTTGGGGGTTCATTTTCTCACCGATGTGTTGTTAGGCGCCGTCTTGGGCATGATGTGTGCTCAAGCTGCCCTCACCCTGATTGGAGGTTAGTGAGTGAAAATACTGTATGGCGTTCAAGGCACTGGTAATGGTCATATCGCTCGTGCAAGAGCAATGGCACAGTGTTTAAAAAAGAGCGGGTTGGAGGTGCAGTTTCTCTTTTCTGGGCGAGAAAAGTCTAAGTACTTCTCTATGGAGGAGTTTGGCGACTATCAAACTCGGCAAGGCTTTTCATTTGTGACCAATAAAGGTCAGGTGGATTACCTAAAAACCGCCCTGAGCAATAACCCCTGGCACTTTTGGCGAGAAGTCAAACAGCTCGATTTGTCTCAGTACGATCTCGTCCTCAATGATTTCGAGCCTGTGTCTGCTTGGGCCGCGCGGCAACAAAACATCCCATCGATTAGCATCAGCCACCAAAACGCCTTTCGCTATCCTGTCCCTTTACGTGGCGCGAGTTGGTTTGATAAACAAGTCATCGAGCATTTTGCCCCTGCCAATTATCACATCGGGTTGCATTGGTATCATTTTGATCAACCCATTTTGCCACCCATTGTGCATACGCACAGAGAAGAAGTGGCAGAAGAAGCGTTTATTTTGGTTTATTTGCCGTTTGAAAGCACCGCCGACATTTCGGAGTTGTTGCTTCGCTTTGTTAACCATCGCTTTATCTGTTATCACCCAGAAATCATCGAACCTGAATTGATCGACAATATCGAGTTTATGCCACTCAGCGTCTCCTCTTTTCATTACCATCTCAATCGCTGCGGTGGGGTGATTACCAATGGTGGTTTTGAGCTGCCATCAGAAGCGTTAACGTTGGGTAAGAAGCTGCTACTCAAGCCCTTGAGTGGGCAGTTTGAGCAACTGAGCAATGTGGCAACATTAGAGGATCTTGGGTTGGCGTCGTCGATGGAGATGCTGGATGCCTCGATTGTTCGTCGTTGGCTCGATGAGCCTAGAGCAGAGAGTGTGAATTACCCCGATGTCGCACAGGCAATTGTGGCGTGGATTGAAAAAGGGCGTTGGGATGATCAGTTGGCGTTGACCGGTGAACTATGGGAGCGAGTGGATTTTCCAAGTTATGTCACCCCCTCCTAGCATTGAGATAGGCGCTACGTTGATTCGACAAAAACAGCATCAGTTATTGATGCTGTTTTTGTATCTGCGAGAGTAACTATTGATTTCCTCCATAATAGCGGCGCGATATGGAAATGCGCGAGGCATATAAAATATTTGTATATTTCTATAAAAAACAGCGTTTTAGTTATTTTTATATATGGCTTAATATGTTGATTTGTAAGGTCTTTCTGATTTGTATGATAAAAAATACTGATTAAATATCAATCTAGTTGATAAGCGCAGTTTGATTCGTTGATAGTAGTAATGCGTTAGGAAATATCTGACTTAGAAATACGAGTGCCATCCCGTGCCACGGCTTTCTGTTCCCCACCTATTCGCATCAAAAATATTGAATGAATTTGACGAATTTTAATGAGGCTTGCCAAATGAATGACAAGAAAGAATCGGTTAGCGCTATGTCTAGCTACCGTATGGAAAGTACGTTACGTGGAGTGGATCTCAACCTATTAACTGTGTTTGATGCAGTGATGCAAGAGCAAAACATCACACGCGCTGCGCATAACTTGGGCATGTCTCAACCTGCAGTGAGCAACGCTGTCGCACGCCTAAAAGTGATGTTTAATGATGAACTCTTTATGCGTCAAGGTCGCGGTATCCAGCCGACTCAACGCGCTCGCCAACTGTTTGGCCCTGTGCGCCAAGCGTTGCAACTGATCCGCAACGAGCTGCCAAGTTCTGTGTTTTCTCCTGAAACGTCAACACGTCTTTTCAAGCTTGGTATTTGTAGCCCTTGTGACATGCGTTTTGCACCTAAAATCATGGCAACGATTCACGAGTTGGCACCGAATGTCCAACTGCATCTCGATGCGGAATTTGACCGCCAATTGGCTGAGCGCATGCGTTATCAAGAAATTGATTTTGTGATTGATTACGCCCGTTTTGATGAGCAAGGTTTCTCAAGCACAGAAATCTTCCAAGACGAATTGGTTGTCGTCGCATCAAAAGCACACTCGCGCATTAACGGCAGCGTGAGCGCAGATGACTTGCTGCGTGAGCGTCACGCAAAACTGTCTAAAATCCATGGTCAGCGTAGCTTCTCTGAGCAAGCTTATCGTGATCTAGACGTACAAGCGTACTATGAAGGTACGAGCTTGAGTAACGTGCTTTACGTGGTCGGTCAGTCAGAGCTCGTGACTATCGCACCGCGTTGGATGGTTGAAAATGCCGCCAACAAAGAGCAGCTACAAGTACTTGAGTTCCCGTTTGAGAACGCCAGTATCAGTGGTTACCTTAGCTGGCACGAGTCGAGTGAAAAAGACAAAGGCCACATCTGGTTGCGTGATCAACTGATGATGGTGTGCGGTGAAGTGGTCGCTTTAAACTAATTGACACACTTTTCTTGTATTAAAAAACCTTGGGTGGCTCTGGCCTCCCGAGGTTTTTTACTATTTAGCGGCAGAAGTTTGATGAGTGTCAGTTGCCTTTTCAAACTTGAAATGTACACTTGTGCGCTGAAATAAGGCTTACAGGTGTAAGCTAAAGGTAGAAGTGATGGCCAATTTAGATTTTCATATCGTACAACGAATTCGAGACAGAATTGCACAAGGCGCCGATCGCGCCGCGCTCAAGCACAAAGTGAACGGTGCTTGGCAAGACATCAGTTGGAAGCAGTTCGGTCAGCAAGTGGACGCCGTGTCGCTTGCACTATTGGCTCAAGGATTGAGAATACAAGATAAAGTCGGCATTTTTTCCAACAACATGCCGCAATGGACCATCGCTGATATCGGTGCGCTGCAAGCCCGTATCGTGACCGTTCCTATTTATCCGACCAACACCGCCGCCCAGTCCGCATACATCGTAGAAAATGCGGATGTGAAAGTGCTGTTTGTTGGCGAGCAAGCTCAGTTTGATGCGGCGTTAGAGATCACGACATTGTGCCCGCAGCTTGAGTTGATTGTCGCTATGTCCGATGACATCGAATTAGGGGATGCGCCGAACGCGATGAGCTGGAAAGGGTTTATTGCCAGCGGCAGCCAAGCGCACCAAGCGGAGCTTGACGCGCGTTTAAGCCAAGCAAACTCAGATGATCTGCTCACACTGATTTACACCTCAGGTACTACCGGTCAACCGAAAGGCGTGATGCTCGATTACGCTAACATTGCCGCGCAACTTGAAGGGCATGACAAACGTCTGAGCCTCTCTCAAGATGATGTGTCGCTCTGTTTCTTGCCGTTGTCTCACGTGTTTGAGCGGGCGTGGACGTACTACGTGCTCTACAAAGGCGCGACCAACTGCTATCTGCAAGACACCATGCAAGTGCGTGATGCCTTAGGTGAAGTGCGCCCTACTGTGATGTGTGCAGTGCCAAGATTTTACGAGAAAATCTTCTCGGCCATTCATGAGAAAGTGTCTAAAGCCCCACTGATTCGCAAAGTGCTGTTCACTTGGGCGGTGAATATGGGCGCTAAGGTGTCGGCGTGTCATCAAGAGGGACGAGAGCCTTCTTTTCTACTGAAAAAGTCACATGCGCTTGCGGATAAGTTGGTCCTGTCGAAGCTGCGTGCTTTATTGGGTGGTCGCATCAACTTTATGCCTTGTGGCGGCGCAAAGCTTGATGAAACCATTGGCCGTTTTTTCCATGCCTTAGGCATTAACGTCAAGTTAGGCTACGGTATGACGGAAACCACCGCGACGGTGTCATGCTGGAGCGATACCGGTTTTAACCCTGACTCTATTGGTGTCACTATGCCCGGTGCGCAAGTGAAAATCGGAGAGAACAACGAGATTCTCGTTCGTGGCCCTATGGTCATGCGTGGTTATTACAAAATGCCCGAAGAGACAGCGAAGAGTTTTGACGAGCAAGGCTTCTTGAAGACAGGAGACGCGGGGCATATTGATGAGGATGGCCATCTCTTTATTACCGACCGTATCAAAGAGCTGATGAAAACCTCTGGCGGTAAATACATTGCGCCTCAAGTGGTGGAAGGGGCGATCGGTAAAGATCACTTCATTGAGCAGGTGGCGGTGATTGCCGATACGCGTAAATTTGTCTCCGCTCTGATTGTGCCTTGTTTTGACAGCTTGGAAGAGTACGCCAAAGAGTTGAACATTAAGTATCACGACAGGGTCGAGCTGATAAAACACCACCAAGTGGTCGAAATGCTGGAAAAGCGAGTCAAAGATCTGCAAAAAGAGTTGGCCAATTTTGAGCAAGTGAAGAAGTTCAAACTGCTGCCTAAAGCCTTCTCAATGGACGATGGTGAGCTAACGCCAACTCAAAAACTGCGCAGAAAAGTGATTAATGATAAATATCAGGACGAAATCGAAGAAATGTACAGTGATAAGCCGGAACACAAGTAGTTCCGCACTAGGATAATTCTTCGATTGATGAAAAATCCCTCAATGACATACATGAGTCATTGAGGGATTTTTTTTGCGCTTTACTCATCAGCGTTAGCCAATGAGATGAGGGTGATAAGAAGTGATGAAACAATATATATGACTGAAATTTCCCATTACTTTAACGCCTTGTATTGCTTCGGTGACACTTGGTGAGCAATTAAGGCACTGTTTCCTTGTTTGGTAGCATCTTGTCAATTTTGCGAGGTAAATCGCATTAGACCTGGTGCTAATTAAACGTTACATTTGTTGCGTTACCTTGCTTTTTGTTACGACAGGGCAAGACATAGCCGAAAAAGTGTATGTATTTCGATTAGGCTACGAATAAGACCTAGACTATGTAAAACCAGCTCAATTGATTGACCTTATTGATTGAGGTACTGGTAAGGAGAAAAATATGGCAGCAATGTTGTCCGGAGCAGAGATGGTGGTGCAATCTCTGATCGAAGAAGGCGTTGAACAGATCTTTGGATACCCAGGTGGTTCCGTTCTTGATATCTATGATGCGCTGCACGCCAAAACAGACCAAATCAAGCACGTTCTCGTGCGTCACGAACAAGCCGCTACCCACATGGCCGACGGCTATGCAAGAGCAACGGGCAACCCAGGTGTGGTGCTTGTCTGTTCTGGACCCGGTGCGACCAATACCATTACGGGGATCGCGACGGCGTACATGGATTCTATCCCGATGATCGTCATTTCCGGCAACGTGCCCAATAACTTGATTGGTAACGATGCGTTCCAAGAGTGTGACATTGTTGGGGTTTCTCGTCCTGTGGTAAAACATAGCTTTTTGGTGAAAAAAGCGGAAGATATTCCTGAAACGGTCAAAAAAGCCTTTTATATTGCCACTACCGGGCGACCAGGTCCTGTGGTGATTGATTTGCCTAAGGATGTGATGAATCCTCTGGTGAAGCTGCCTTACGAGTATCCTTCATCCATCTCAATGCGCTCTTATAAGCCGACAACCAGCGGCCACAAAGGGCAGATCAAAAAGGCGCTAAAAGCGCTGCTCGACGCGAAAAAGCCGGTTCTTTATGTCGGTGGTGGCGCGGTGATCGCCGAAGCAGATAAACCGCTGCTTAAATTGGCAGAAGCGCTGAATTTGCCGGTTGTTAGCACACTGATGGGGCTAGGGGCTTTCCCCGGCACACACAAAAATGCGCTCGGCATGCTCGGAATGCATGGCGTGTATGAAGCAAACATGGCAATGCATAACGCCGATCTGATCTTTGGTGTTGGGGTTCGCTTTGATGATCGCACCACCAACAATCTAGAGAAATATTGTCCCGATGCGAAAGTTATGCATGTCGACATTGATCCTTCATCCATCTCTAAAAACGTCAAAGCGGATCTGCCGATCGTCGGCTCTGCGGACAAAGTGCTGCAAGCTATGGTGGATCTGCTCGAAGATCAACAAGCATCCAATGATCAACAAGCATTGACTCGCTGGTGGGACGACATTCAAACATGGCGCGATCGCGCTTGCTTAGCGTATGAAACCTCTCCAGAGCGGATTAAGCCTCAGCAAGTTATCGAGACACTGCACAAGCTGACGAATGGCGACGCTTATGTGGCTTCTGATGTTGGTCAGCACCAGATGTTTGCCGCGCTCTACTACCCGTTTAATAAACCTCGCCGCTGGATCAATTCAGGTGGTCTAGGCACGATGGGCTTTGGCCTTCCTGCGGGTATGGGGGTGAAATTTGCGAAGCCGAATGAAGAAGTGGTTGTCGTGACGGGCGATGGCAGTATTCAGATGAACATCCAAGAGCTCTCTACGGCGATGCAGTATGATATTCCGGTGAAGATCATTAACCTCAACAACCGTTTCTTGGGCATGGTCAAACAGTGGCAAGACATCATCTACCAAGGGCGACACTCCAACTCCTACATGAGTTCTGTTCCTGACTTTGCAGCCATTGCACAGGCGTATGGACATGTGGGTATCCGTATCGAAACCCCCGATCAGCTGGAAGCGGGCTTAAAGCAAGCTTTGGATATGAAAGATCGTTTGGTGTTTGTGGATATCAATGTCGATGAAACAGAGCACGTTTACCCAATGCAGATCAAAGGCGAGGGTATGGACAAAATGTGGTTGAGCAAAACGGAGAGAACCTAATTATGCGACATATTATTTCACTACTACTGGAAAACCAGCCGGGTGCCTTGTCTCGCGTGGTGGGGCTATTCTCTCAGCGTGGCTATAACATTGAGTCATTGACGGTATCACCGACAGACGATGAGACGTTATCACGCCTCAACATTACGACCATTTCAGATAACATGCAGCTTGAACAGATTCAAAAGCAACTGCACAAGCTGATTGACGTGCTGAAAGTGCAAGAAGTCACCGAGTTTGAGCATATCGAACGCGAACTGATGATGGTGAAAGTCAAAGCCAGTGGCTTTGCCCGCGCTGAAGTGAAGCGCACGGCGGATATTTTCCGCGGCCAAATTGTCGATGTGACCTCTTCGCAATACACCGTTCAGTTGGCCGGGACCAGCGATAAACTGGATGCCTTCATTCAAGCGATTTCTGAAGTGACGGATGTGATTGAAGTGGCGCGAAGTGGCGTGGTAGGCATTGCTCGCGGAGAGCGCACACTCAAGCCATAAACCCCTCTTTAATTAAGTTTATCCCAATAAAAAACCACCTCGCGGTGGTTTTTTTATTGCTGCTCAACGAACCATTAGTGCAGGATTCGCGCACGAATGGTGCCTTCAATGCTTTTTAGCTTCTCAAGCGCCTCTTCAGAGCGGCCCGTTTCAACGTCAATCACCACGTAGCCAATCTCTGCGCTGGTTTGCAGGTACTGAGCCGCGATGTTGATGCCGTCTTCTGCGAAGATGGTGTTAATTTGCGTCAGGATGCCAGGACGGTTTTTGTGAATGTGTAGCAAACGCGAGCAGTCACGGTGTTCAGGCAGTGACACCTCTGGGAAGTTAACACTCGACAGGGTTGACCCGTTGTCTGAGTATTTCGCTAATTTACCCGCGACTTCCACGCCGATGTTCTCTTGCGCTTCTTGTGTCGAACCGCCGACGTGAGGGGTCAGGATCACGTTGTCAAACTTCTGTAATGGCGATTCAAATGGGTCCGCATTGGTCTTTGGTTCCACCGGGAATACATCAATCGCCGCGCCAGCTAGGTGGCCTGATTCCATTGCATGGCACAGCGCTTCAATATCCACCACGGTACCACGAGCGGCGTTGATGAAGATTGAGCCTGGCTTCATGCGAGCAAACTCTTCAGCGCCCATCATGTTTTTGGTTTCTGGCGTTTCTGGTACATGCAGAGAGATGACATCACACTTATTGAGAAGCTCACTCATTGTGTGAACTTGTGTCGCGTTCCCTAGAGAGAGTTTGTTTTCAATGTCGTAGTAGTAGACGCGCATACCCAAGTTTTCAGCGATGATGCCCAGCTGAGTACCGATGTGACCGTAACCAATGATGCCAAGGCGTTTACCGCGCGCTTCGTAAGAGTGATCGGCACTCTTCTTCCAAATGCCACGGTGGGCGAGAGCATTCTTTTCAGGGATACCTCGAAGGAGTAGGAGAACTTGACCAAGTACCAACTCTGCCACACTGCGCGTGTTGGAGAATGGGGCGTTAAACACTGGAATTCCGCGAACGGATGCCGCATTAAGATCCACTTGGTTGGTACCAATACAAAAACAGCCAATCGCGACTAACTTTTCAGCAGCATCAATCACTTCCTTGGAGAGATTGGTGCGCGAGCGAATACCAATAAAGTGGGCATCTTTAACGGCTTCTAGAAGCTCATCTTCTGCAAGGGAACCTTTATGGTACTCAATGTTGGAGTAGCCAGCGGCTTGCAAAACTTCGACCGACGATGGGTGAAGGCCTTCTAGGAGTAGAATCTTAATTTTGTCTTTTTCCAGTGAAACTTTGGCCATTATGTTCATCCTTATAATGGGAAATTGGGGCTTAACTGGCGCACATGTTAAATGACAACGTTTTTTCGACACTTAGTGTGACGCAAACGTTTTCTTTGTGCGTCTTCTGCTCACTAAGTTAACAAAAAAAATACAGCTTGGGTAAGAAAATTACGGAATAAGGAATAATTTTTATCGGGCTAAAAAGAAAAACGGCACCTAAAGGCACCGTTTGTAAGGAAATAACTAAATTAAGTCGTGTTATGCCTCGATTTGGGCTCCGTTTGGTGTCCCGGTGATCACGACATCCGCGCCGCGATGAGCGAACAGGCCAACGGTCACGACGCCCGCGATGGCATTGATCTGATCTTCGGTCTTTTTAGGTTCAACAATCTTCATATTGTGAACGTCGAGAATGATGTTGCCATTGTCGGTCAGAACACCTTCACGGTAGACAGGCTCACCACCAAGTTTAACCAGTTCACGTGCAACGTAAGCGCGAGCCATAGGGATGACTTCAACAGGCAATGGGAATTGACCAAGAACGTCAACGGCTTTGGTGTTGTCGACAATACAGATGAACTTGTCGGAAATCGCCGCGACGATCTTTTCACGAGTCAGTGCCGCGCCGCCACCTTTGATCATTTCACGTGCTGGGTTGATTTCATCCGCGCCATCGACGTAAACATCCAGTTTGGTCACGTCATTGCAATCAAACACTTCGATACCGAGTCCTTTGAGTTTCTCGGTGGAAGCTTCAGAGCTGGATACGGCACCTTTGATGTCGTCTTTCATAGTGCCCAATGCATCGATGAAGTGATTCACAGTGGAGCCCGTACCCACACCGACAATGCTGCCTTTTTCGACATATTGTAGTGCAGCCCAGCCGGCTTCTTTTTTCATTTCATCTTGAGTCATGCCCATCTCCTAAATGCGGTGTAAATATCGGTGAATTGCGCGCGATTATAGCCGCAAATGGCGTCTATTCCCAATCCCATATCCGGCTTGGGGTCACTATTTTTGGAAGTGGCACGTCCCATTGCTCAGCAGGTAGGACATCAACGTGTTGGCAATCATGGGCTAAGCCAATTGGCTTTGCGCCTTGCGAGCAGGCAAACCATTTGGCTAAGGTACGATCGTAGTAGCCGCCGCCCATGCCAAGGCGTTGGCCACGGGAGTCAAACCCGACCAAAGGTGTGCAGATTAAATCCAGTTGTTCTACCGGGATGACTTGGGTCTGGTCAAGCTTGGGCTCTGGAATGTAGAAGCGGTTTTCCACTAACGGTGTGTTGGCGTGATAGTGCAAAAACAGTAGGTGGCCTTTGGAAAAAGGATGCAGCACAGGGAGATAGGTTTTTTTACCTTGTTGCCATAGCCATTCGATTAACGGCATGGTGTCAATTTCGCCGTCCGTTGAGAGATAAAGTGCGATGTGCTCGGCAGAGGTGAGCTCTGGAAGTGATGAAAACTGACGCACGAGATCAAGCGCGGCGAGGTGCTGCACATCACTGGCAAGTTGCTGTCGTTTTTGGCGGATGGTTTGACGAAATTGTTGTCGAGACTCAGACATGCTGCGTTACCCCTATCAAAGGGTAAATCCAACGCATGTTGCGCAAAGAGGATACCCCAGAGTGCCGTTGGAGATGTTGACCCTTGAACCAGCTGGTTCAAGGCGGATCAGCAATGATAACCGTAGGCTTCTCGGTGCATGCCGAGCTTGCTCAATAGCTATCAAGTACCGACCCTTGGGTATTGCTTATCGGCTCAGGGACTAATCCCCTCACGCACACTCCAGGGTAAATTCTTGATTATTGCTGTCCTGGCTTTACTTTGTTCAATGCATCGTCAATCGATGCTGTGAGCAATTCCATGCGCTCACACATGTGATTCTGTTGCTCTTCCACAGTATCACGGGTTTCGAGTTCATGACAGAAGTTCAACGCGACGAAGGTCAGCAATTGCACTTCATTGGTCATTTTGGTTTTTGCGGTCATCTCTTTTAGGCTTTCATCAAGGCGCTTTGCAGCTCGACGTAGTGAGTCTTCTTGTCCCGCAGGGCAATTCACTCTCGTCAGCTTTCCTAAAATTTCGACATCTACCGCTTGATTACTCATATCAATTCAAATATTCCGATTAAGATGACAATCCAGCGCCCTACGCAATGTCACCGAGGAGGAAACTATAGGAAAAGCCTAGATAAGATTCAAGCTTTTCACGACTGACTCGGGTGTAAAAAGACACGAAATGGACAATTTGCGTAAAAGCTATTCACTATTGTTGATTCGTGCGTTTTCGCCAGGTGTGGTAAGTGTTAGGATTAGTCCCATTCCTGTAAAATTTGGGTCATTTCTATGAGCAATAAATCCCTACCAGATTACCTCTCTCTCGCTAGCGAACTGCAAAGTGCCGGACTGGCTGTGAACCCTTCCGAGCTACACGGCTTATTGACGGGCATGCTCAGCGGTGGTTTGAGTCTGACTGATAAAAGTTGGCAGCCGATGCTGTTTGACTACACCAACGAAGGCATGGGATGGCCAACCAGTGCGTTAGCGCACGCGCAAAAGACGTTGGATGTGACGGTTGCAGATATGACCAGCGCCAGCTTAGAGATGGCCTTGCTATTGCCCGATGAGGAGGCCAGTGCCTCGTTGTTTGATGTGGCTGATGGTGTGGCCGATTGGGTAAACCATTTTATCTCTGGGCTTGGCTTGGTCGGCACCAATTTGAAAAAAGCGTCTCAAGAGTGCAGAGAAGCCCTTGCAGATCTTGAGGAGATCTCGAAATTGGGGATCGACGAAGACGATGATCTGCAAGAGCAGGCCGATCTACTTCTGCAAGTGATCGAGCACATCAAAGCGTGCGTACTGACGATTCATGCCGAGTTCGGTCAAAAACCGAGTACGCCCGAGCGCGCACCTACGATCCATTAATTCGTCAGTAAGGAATCAGGATGAAGCAGTATGATGTGGTGATATCAGGGGGAGCCATGGCGGGAATGACGTTGGCTCTCGCGTTGGATACTCTGTGTCATGGTGAGTTGTCGATTGCGGTTGTGGAGTCTTTCGAGTCCGATCACAGTCGACACCCTGGCTTTGATTCGCGTTCGATCGCGCTCTCTTATGGCAGTGCGAAGCAGTTGAAGCAGTGGGGGCTGTGGGCAGCCATCGCGCCAGTGGCAACGAGCATCAATCATATCCATGTCTCTGATCGCGGCCATGCAGGCATGACGTCGATCAGCAGAGAAGAGATCGGTGATCAAGCGTTGGGCTACGTTGTCGAGTTAGCCGATGTTGGGCGTATTTATCACCAACTGGTCAGTGAGCGCCCCGCGATTACGCTCTACTGCCCAGATTCTGTGCTGCAACTTGAGAGAAGTGCTCAGCACGTTGAGATTATCCTGTCTAGTGGCGAGCACATTCGAAGTCGATTGCTGGTTGCGGCAGACGGTGCGTTATCATCGAGCTGCGATCAAGTGGGGCTGACCCTCGATGAGCATGACTTTGATCAAGTGGCAATCATTGCCAATGTTCGTGCTCAGCAGCCACATCATGGACAGGCATTTGAACGCTTCACTGAAACCGGCCCTTTGGCACTGTTACCTATGTCTCAAGAGCGGTTGTCTTTGGTGTGGTGCGTTAAACCTGATCGCGCTAGCGAGTTGCTTTCCCTCTCTGACAGAGCGTTTTTAGCTCAGCTACAAACGGCGTTTGGCTGGAGACTTGGCCAGTTGCAACAGGCTGGCCAACGCGCCAGCTATCCACTGATTTTGCGTACACGTCGACAAACGATCGCCCATCGCATCGCGGTGGTGGGCAACGCAGCGCAAACCTTGCACCCTATCGCAGGGCAAGGGTTTAACCTAGGTATCCGAGATGTGGCGACGCTGGCTGAGCTGATCGCGGGCGCACCCAACGATCCTGGGCACTATGATCTTTTGTCCAATTATCGCCAGCGTCGAGAAACAGATCGTGAGCAGACCATTGCGTTGACCGCTGGTCTGGTTCATACCTTTTCGAACGATTACTTAGCCATGCGAATTGGTCGAAACGTCGGACTGGCGGCAATGGAGTGGGCGCCGCCAGTGAAAAAGCCACTTTTACAACGAACATTGGGTTTGGTGGCACGTTAACCGGCCATCGCATCGTAGAAAAGAAAGGACAGTTCATGCAAAGTGTTGATATTGCTATCGTTGGTGGCGGAATGGTTGGTCTAGCGCTGGCCGCAGCGCTCAAAGAGACCGATTTGCGGATTGCCGTGATTGAAAGTCAGCAACCCGAGCCTGAGCTAGGAGCATTGCCGGACGTGCGCGTCTCTGCGCTCAGTCGCTCCAGTGAAATTCTATTGCGCAATATTGGCGCTTGGGATGGCATTACTTCAAGACGTGCAGCGCCTTATCAAGCGATGGAAGTGTGGGAGCAAGACAGCTTTGCACGTATCGAGTTTGATGCCACGCAGCTCGCCCAACCCGATCTCGGCCATATTGTTGAAAACCGAGTCATACAGCTCGCGTTGCTTGAGAAAGTGACGCAGCAAGCCAATGTATCAATGTTTATGCCGGCCAAGTGTCAAACCCTTGCGGTCGGTGAAAGCGAAGCGTGGTTGACGTTGGATGATGGTCAAGCATTGACGGCCAAGCTGGTGGTTGGCGCAGATGGCGCGAACTCTTGGGTTCGACAGCAGCAAGATATTCCATTGACCCATTGGGATTATGGCCATAGTGCGGTGGTGGCGAATGTCGTCACAGAAGATGAGCATCAAAGAGTCGCTCGGCAGATTTTTACTGCGCAAGGGCCGCTTGCGTTTCTTCCCCTTAATGATAGCAAGATGAGTTCGATTGTCTGGTCCACCGATCCGAACCGAGCTCAGCGCTTAGTTGAGATGAGTGACAGCGAGTTCAACAAGCAGTTGATGGTTGAGTTTGACGGACGGCTAGGGCCGTGTGAAGTGCAAGGTGAACGCTTCGCCTTTCCTCTTAAAATGCGTTACGCACGAGATTTTGTTGCTGAGCGTATCGCCTTAGTGGGCGATGCCGCGCACACCATTCATCCATTGGCCGGTCAAGGCGTGAACTTGGGCTTGCTGGATGCAGCTAGCTTAGCGCAAGAGATCGTCGAGATTTGGCAGCGCGGTGAAGATATTGGCCGCAAGCGCAATTTGCGCGCCTATGAACGCTGGCGGAAAGCGGAAGCGGCGAAAATGATTGCCGCCATGCAAGGATTTAAAGATCTGTTTTCCGGCGACAACCCCGCGAAGAAACTGGTGCGAGGGATTGGTATGTCTTTGTTGGGGCAACTACCGGGTGCAAAAGATGAAGTGATGAAGCGCGCTCTTGGGCTTAAAGGCAATCTCCCTGAGTTGGCCAAACGGGCTCGAACACTCCAACCCGATTAAGCTCACTCCGTGCGTTTATCAAGCGCCCATAGGCGGGATACTCTTATCCACAACAACCTTAGTCGTAAAACCATAGCCGCGAAAAGAATAAAGGGTTGGTCATTGACCAACCCTTTTACTTTACCTCTTTGAGTGTTCCACCCGCGCTCATTGGCGGTATGGTAACGCTCAAGCGTACGCGCAACGGAGCTTCATAATTTCTTGATTCACTTCCTTCACCGCTTTGAAGTGTTTGCTTTCTGCTTTTGCGGGTAGGATGAGCTTGCCATTATCAAACTCAAAACCTCCGACTCCGTAGATGTAGATTCTTCCCTTAAATAGCCGACTCACGTGTTTAGCAATCATACTTGGTGTATAGCGCTTAAACAGTCTCATACGTTGTTCCTTTTCTTTAGCAAGCACTGCGAATCATACTAAATTCCCCAATTAGAATGTGTGATTGTTATGGGGGAATATGCAGTTAAAGTCTTTCTATTTGGATATTTGTGTTGCTGTAGGCAAATTTACGGATAAATATCCAAATTGGTGTGATTGTTACCTCATTTATGTTCTGTCGATTCTGTTCGATTTGGGGTTTCTCAACGCCGGCAATTAAGCCAGAGCAATATGACAGAAATAAGAATAGCCCAAACTAATAGGAAAGTGTTAGGAAATTGTTAACTGCCAGAAAAAATGCCCGCACAAGGCGGGCGAATAGTCACAGATGCATTACACAAAAAGTGGATGTCCTGAAACAATCAGTGGATTCACTTTTTTGTTGGAGAAGGATTACACTACGCGCTTTACACTAGGTGAATAAAATCGCAGTGCCAAGCAATACATCTTAATTCGCTCGATTCTTAAACCAACGCGAGCAGGATACTGCATTTTATTTCTGGTGACTATGTATGCTTTAAAAATGAATAAAAATTTTTAATTAGTGATTGCTAATTGCGATCTTTATCACACAATCTCTGAAAGTGAGAGCTGTGTATCATGTGTGAATGATATCTGATACCAAGGGTTGGCAAAGCTTAAGCAGGTCGTCGCACTGAAGAGCGATACCTGCAAGGGGAGAACCACTACTAATGGTGACAATGGGTTCATTAAGAATGTGAGCATCGAACAGGATCGGCATTTCTTGAGCGAGTAGTAAAGGCACGACAGCTCCGATAGGGTAGCCGGTGATAGTGGGGACTTCGTCTATCGGAACGCAAGTCATGCGGCGCCAATTGAGCTGCGCTCTCACTTTTTTCGGGTCAACGCGGCAGTGGCCAGGGGCACACGCCAAGGCGTAGCGATCGCTCATATCACGCAGCAAAATAGACTTAACCATTTGGGCTGGGCGCACGCCACGTTGCCGTGCTGCCTCGTCAATTGTGATCGCTTCGCTCTCGTGAGGCAGCAAGCGATAAGACACCTGCTGCTGCTCCAGAAATTGCGTGACTTGAGTACGGATACGCTTATGCCTCGTCAAGTGAGTATGGCAACGGTGCAAACGTCAGACGAGAGTGCTCAAGGTGCTTGAAACGAAAGGGTGTCTCTGCCTCTAGATTATTTGGCAGTACCGCTAACGCGAGACACACGCCATCGGTGTATTGGTAGCTCGCCAATACATGGCCCGCACTGCGCCAGTTCTCACCGACCGCACGCTCAAGTTCCGCGTTTTCTTCCAGCGCTACATCGCACTGGCCTTTTAAAATAAACAGAGCGCGCTTGTTGATGCCACGGTATTTCGCTCGTGCTACGGTTTCTTGTCCGGTGTAGCAGCCTTTTGTGAAGCTAATCCCGCCGAGAGCTTGAAGGTTCAGCGCTTGAGGAATGTGCTCATTTTGCTGCGCTTGAGTAAGGCTAGGGCTAGCCGACTGAATGTCGTACAGGCGCCACAGTGACTCATCGCTCTTTTGCCCTTCAAAGGCATCGACGATTTGAAATGCCGTCTCTTCATTGGTGATCACAACCCAGCGCTGCTGGCCGATACGTACCGCGCTGCCTTCGCGTAGCAAACGCACATCACCGCGCTCTTGAGTCAAAGTATCAATAAATGCATCGGCTGCACTGCCCATCACGCCTAGGAGGGTTAGCGGACTTTCACTGAACTCCACTTTGGAAAAAATGGCGTATTTTTTTAGCTCGGCGATCTCTTTCTCAACTAAAGCCTTAGGCTGAAACATCCCATAACCTTGTTGGTGATGAAAGAGGTGAAACGCACTCCATACCTTACCTTTCGCATCGCAATGGGCGCCGAGGCGAACTTCATCTTGCGCCAGAGTCACGACGTCACAGGTCAACTGCCCTTGCAGGTAAGACTTACTGTCTTGGCCGGTTGCCTGAATCAGCGCCCAAGACTCCAGTGGCGCTATGGCAAGCGAAGGAAGAGCGTCTTGCGAAGAGAGTGGGAGTGGCGAAAATGTCGTGTTCCAATCCATAGTTGACTACCTAATGAGTAATGAAGGTGACTTAATTGGGCTATCATAATGCCCCTCTGCGCCCTGAAACAACCTTTGTCTTCAACAGCAAGCGTTCGGACTGTGACTGAGTTAGTAGTTGCAAAGTGCTTTGCTTGTTACACTCGGCGAAAACAACCGACAAGGTGAGGAATAAATAGAATGTACACCGCGGAAGAGAAAGCGCGTATCAAATGGGGATGTCGCCGAGGAATGTTGGAGCTGGATGTGGTCATCATGCCGTTTTTCGAAGAGTGCTTTGATAGCCTGCAAGAAAACGAACAGCGCGATTTTGTGTCACTGCTGGAGTGTGATGATCCGGACTTGTTCACCTGGATAATGGGGCACGGTCGTAGTGAGAACCTAGGTCATGCAGCAATGGTGGACAAAATTGTCGCCCACAACCTCAGTAAGGTACGTTAACTCCCCTTCATCCATGAGCGTTTACGCTCATCCTTCTTTTATGGCCGCTCAAGTCAATGTCATTGTATCGATGTTGACTTGCTGCCTACTCGTCACAAGCGCTTTACCTTTAGTCGTGACGCCTATTGTGTTGTTGTCTCTGTTTCGATGGGCCAACGCCAACTCAGACGGGATGCTCCATGAGTCTCTAAAGGGGGCTATCACATTTGATGCGGATTTTTGCTATCACTACCAAGGCCGACAGGTTGGGATTAAAGCGGTCTCCACCGCTTTGTCTGCGTGGGCGCTGTGTTTGACGCGTAGTGACGGTAAGCGCGTGTTGTTGTGGCGAGACAGTCTGCCCGATGAGCACTATCGACATTTGCTGGTGGCGTTGCGTCAAACCAAGTTGCAGCAAACAAAAAGGGAGCAGCGCGCTCCCTAGTGTTAATTTTTGATCGACTGACGTCTATCCGGCACGAGAATGGTCGGGCCGCTGTCTTTGGCTAGTTCAGGGTAGTCGAGGGTATAATGCAAGCCGCGACTCTCTTTACGTTGCATGGCACAGCGCACCATTAACTCAGCCACTTGGAGCAGATTTCGCAACTCCAACAGGTTATTAGAGACTTTAAAGTTGCTGTAGTACTCGTGTGTCTCTTGCTGAAGCAGTTGGATGCGGCGCATGGCGCGCTCTAAGCGTTTGTCGGTACGGACAATGCCCATGTAATCCCACATGAACAGGCGCAGTTCATGCCAGTTATGTTGGATCACCACCTCTTCGTCTGAGCAGCTGACTTGGCTTTCATCCCAAGCCGGTAAGTTCGAGGCCAGTGTCGCCGATGGCAGTTTCTCAATGATGTCTTGTGAGGCAGACCACGCATACACCACACACTCGAGCAGAGAGTTCGAGGCCATGCGGTTGGCACCATGCAAGCCGGTGTAACTCACTTCACCGATCGCATAAAGCTGCGCCAAATCGGTTTGACCATTGAAGTCGACCATCACGCCACCACAAGTGTAGTGAGCAGCCGGAACGACAGGAATCGGCTCTTTGGTCATATCAATACCAAGATCGAGCAAACGCATATTGATGGTTGGGAAATGCTTCTCGATAAAGTCTGCCGGTTTGTGGCTAATGTCGAGATACATGCAATCGGCACCTAGGCGTTTCATTTCGAAGTCGATAGCGCGAGCCACCACATCTCGAGGGGCCAGCTCTTCTCGTTCATCGAAATCGGGCATAAAGCGAGAACCATCGGGGCGGCGTAAGTACGCACCTTCACCACGCAGTGCTTCCGTGAGCAAGAAGTTTCGCGCCTCTGGATGATAGAGACAGGTTGGGTGGAATTGATTGAACTCCAAGTTCGCCACTCGGCAGCCTGCACGCCACGCCATCGCGATACCATCACCGGATGAGACGTCAGGGTTTGAGGTGTATTGGTAGACTTTGGAGGCGCCGCCGGTGGCTAACACCACAAACTTTGCGCGCACGGTTTCGACGTGTTCTTGGTTACGGTTCCAAATATAGGCGCCGATGACTTTGTCTTTATCACCGCCTATTTTATCTTCTGTGATGAGGTCGAGCGCGTTATGGCGTTCGAGCACCGTGATGTTTGGGTGGTTGTGAGCGTTGTCTTGCAGCGACGTTTGCATCGCCATGCCCGTAGCATCGGCAGCGTGCAAAATGCGTCTGTGGCTGTGGCCGCCTTCTCGCGTGAGATGGTAGCGAGGCGATTCGCCATTGCCGTCGTCATCTTCTTTGTCGAACGGTACGCCACCATCAATCAGCCACTGCACGCATTTTTTTGCATTTTCGGCGATAAATTTGACGCTTTCCTCTTCACACAATCCCGCACCAGCAATGAGGGTGTCTTGGACATGGGATTCTATACTGTCTGATTCGTCGAAAACGGCGGCAATGCCTCCTTGTGCATAGTAAGTCGCGCCTTCGCTACGCGGTCCTTTGCTCAATACAATGACCTTGCCATGCTCCGCCACTCTAAGTGCCAATGAAAGACCCGCAGCGCCGCTGCCCACCACTAACACATCACATTGATGTTCACGGTTTGTGTTCATAAAACTGTTACGTTCCCGAGTTAATTTGTACCCGACAAAATCCATCCGCCACGGTCAGCTGTCGCGTACGGGTAGCCATGAATTGCAATAAAAGCTTGCTCTGGTTTGCTATCATAGCACCGCCAGTGGTGCAATTCTTCGTAAATTACATTGCTTTTCCCCTTGGCACTGCGCACAATCAAATCGTCTTCGTGGCAAGGGCATCACTTCTCAAAAAATAGTGAAATTTGTTTTGAACTTTATTTTTATTACTAGGTCACAATAGTGCTCAAGTAAGCAGTGGTGTCAATACTACATTTTGCATAATTAATGCTCATATCTGAGAGGATAAGAGTCGATAACAATAGGAGTACCCGCTCGAATGAACGAGCAGCTGACCGATCAAGTATTAATTGAGCGAGTTCAGAATGGAGATAAGCAAGCGTTCAACCTGTTGGTGATTCGCTATCAAAACAAAGTCTGTAACCTTATCTCCCGCTACATCAATAACCCAGGGGATGTCCCGGATGTAGCACAAGAAGCATTTATTAAGGCGTATCGAGCCATCCCAAGTTTTCGAGGCGAGAGCGCGTTTTACACTTGGTTGTATCGAATAGCCGTTAATACTGCGAAAAACCATATTGTTGCCCAAGGTCGCAGACCACCCGCGCAAGATGTGGATACTGAAGAAGCTGAATATTACGAAAACGGTAGTGCACTGAAAGAAATATCGAACCCTGAGAATTTAACGTTGTCCAATGAATTGAAACACGTTGTTTTCAGTGCGATTGAAGCACTGCCTGATGATTTAAAAACCGCGATGACGTTGCGTGAGCTCGATGGCTTGAGCTATGAAGAGATTGCTGCGGTTATGGATTGCCCAGTAGGAACCGTACGTTCGAGAATATTCCGTGCTCGAGAGGCGGTGGAGAAGAAAATCCAACCGCTAATGCAACGTCAATGATAGGTAAATGACAACCCTAATGCCTGATAGATAGGATTAATGGTGAATGATAATGGCTGACAAAGAGAAACTTTCAGCGCTCATGGATGGAGAGTTGGTGGACAAAGGTCTGATTGCAGAGCTTGAGCAAGATGCGTCCAGCCAACAAGCTTGGAAGCATTACCATCTCATTGGTGATGTCATGCGTGGCGATGCGCCGCAAAAGCCTGAATGGAATATCGCAGACAGCGTCGCTTTGGCTTTGGAGTCTGAGCCTGCGCATTCGACTCTGCAAGATACGTCAGTGCGAGAGATTAACGATACTGCGGTAGAGTCGCAGCCGACGCCTGCTCAAGCCCGTCGTCAGTTGCCCGCATGGCTCAATCAGTTTGGCCAAGTCGCGGTCGCGGCTTGCGTGTCGCTGGCCGTTATTTTAGGCGTTCAGCAATACGGTGGGTCTGACGCCGCTGCGCCAGAATCAGACCAGTTACCTGTTTTGCAAACCATTCCGTTTGCGGGCAGTGCAGAGCCGGTCAGCTTGACGCGTTCGTCGGTTGAGCCGCAGTCCAGTACGGCGAGTCAAGTCGATGTACAAGAGCAACGCCGTCGCATTAACGCTATGCTGCAAGATTATGAACTTCAGCTGCGTCTGAACAGTAAAACAGAGCAGATGAATGACCACCCAGAAATGGTAGTTGAATGAGAAAAATCCTGATCAGTGCGCTGGCACTGTTCAGTTTGAATACACCAATCGCCTTTGCAGCCGATGACGCTGCGAAGGCGTTGTTGGATCAAATGAACGATGCCAGCCAGCACCTCAATTACGAGCTTTCTTACATCCTGATCAAGAAAAACAGTATTGAGCCTTTGCTGTACCGTCACGCGAGAGCGGACGACCAACAACTTGCCCACCTTGTCTATCTCAGTGGGCCTATCCGTGAAGTGATTCGCCGTGGCAATGAAGTCAGCTACATTGAGCCTGGTGTCGAACCGTTTACGATTGAGTCGGGTGAAATTGTCGCCCCCACCATCCCTTTGCTCAATGCCGACGTTGACGAATTAAGCCAGTACTACGATTTCGTCCAAGTGGGCCGAGCTCGCGAGGCCGGTACGGCGTGCCAAGTGCTGCGTGTGGTACCCAAAGACGGATTGCGTTACTCCTACGTGCTGTGGGTCGATGAGAAAACGCATTTGCCTCTAAGAGCGGATCTGGTGGATCGAGATGGCGAAGTGTTAGAGCAATATCGCACCATTTCCTATAGCGTCAACGACCATATCGGCACGATTTTAAGTGGTTTGAATGAGGTGAAATTGCCAGAGGTCCTCTCACTGCCCAAAGGCAGTTTAGATAATCCTAATTGGCATGCAGACTGGATTCCAAACGGCTTTGAGCCCAAAGAGCTCAACCGTTATCGTATGGCGAACACTGAGCGCATGGTGGAGAGTCAAATGTACAGTGACGGTCTGTTCAGTTTCTCGATTTATGTCTCCGACAGTGACAACTTGTCACTCAAAGGGCAGCTTGTTCGTCAAGGGCGAAGAACGTTGCACAGTTTTGTCAGTGGTTCAGCGGAAATCTCTGTGATTGGTGATATTCCTCCTGCGACGGCGAAACGCATCGCTCAGTCCGTCACGATTGATGCTTCAAGGCACAACCAATGATGACGGCACTGGCGACCGTCTCCTCGGTCAAGGCGCACCATGGCGGATTTCACGTGGAGCTGAGCTGTGAGCAGCAGACCAGTTGCAGCAGTTGCTCGTCGCAAAAAAGCTGCGGCACGGGGATTGTGTCGAAAGCGGTTGGCAATAAATCACTTTACTGGCACTTAGAGACCAAACAAGCGGTACGTGAAGGGCAGGTGGTGGAAATTGGCCTGACTGAGAAGAGCGTGTTGCAGTCGGCCGCGCTGGTCTATCTGTTACCATTGTTTGGTTTGATCTTGGGGGCTTGGTTTGGCTCCGCTCTCATCGCGCCTTGGTTTGGCCTTGGCGAGGGCGTCGTCATTTTGTGCTCCGCACTGGCAACGGCAGCGGGTATCCTCTTTGCCAAGAAGTTCGCCTCTCATCTTGAGCGACAATCGTCGCAACAAGTCACTTTGATACGGATTCTCGGTGAGCCAATTAGCTAGTGCGTAGCGCTTAGAAATTGGGTAGAATCTGCCAACTTGTTTGAAATGCCGTCAGATGACGGCTTTCTCATACCAATCTGGATAACTCTCTGAACTGAACTGCTCAGCAGAGGGTTATTTCGATTGGTATTTCGTCCCTATTTGAAAGAGTTTAGTCACACCAAATCATGAAGCACATTCGTAACTTTTCGATCATTGCCCATATCGACCACGGTAAGTCGACCCTATCAGACCGTTTAATCCAAGTTTGTGGTGGTTTAAGCGACCGTGAAATGGCCGCTCAGGTTCTCGACTCAATGGATCTGGAGCGTGAGCGTGGTATCACCATCAAATCGCAGAGTGTGACACTGAACTACACCGCTAAAGACGGTGAAACTTATCAGCTCAACTTTATCGACACTCCAGGGCACGTTGACTTTGCCTATGAGGTATCGCGCTCTTTGGCTGCTTGTGAAGGTGCGCTGTTGGTGGTAGATGCCGGTCAAGGCGTTGAAGCACAAACCCTAGCGAACTGCTACACCGCGATCGAAATGGATCTGGAAGTCGTGCCTATTCTGAACAAGATTGACTTGCCTGCCGCTGATCCTGAGCGTGTTGCCGAAGAGATCGAAGAGATCGTCGGGATTGATGCGATGGAGGCCACTCGCTGCTCAGCGAAGACAGGTCTAGGTGTGGACGATGTGCTGGAAAATATCGTTGCTGCGATTCCAGCGCCAGAAGGCGATCCTGATGCACCGCTGCAAGCGTTGATCATCGATTCTTGGTTTGATAACTACTTAGGTGTCGTCTCTTTGGTGCGCATCAAGAACGGCCAATTGAAAAAGAACGACAAGATCAAAGTGATGAGCACAGGTCAAACTTGGGGTGTGGATCGTTTAGGTATTTTCACGCCAAAACAAGTCGATACTGATATCCTTCGCACTGGCGAAGTAGGTTGGGTTGTGTGTGGTATCAAAGACATCTTGGGCGCGCCTGTTGGTGATACGCTGACGTTAGCGAAGAACGGCAGCGAAAAGCCACTACCGGGCTTTAAGAAAGTCAAACCTCAGGTGTACGCGGGTCTCTTCCCTGTCTCCTCAGACGATTATGAGAACTTCCGTGATGCGCTAGGTAAACTGAGTTTGAACGATGCCTCTTTGTTCTACGAGCCAGAAAACTCGGCAGCGCTGGGCTTTGGTTTCCGTTGTGGCTTCCTTGGCATGCTGCACATGGAGATCATTCAAGAGCGTCTGGAGCGTGAATACGATCTTGACTTGATTACCACTGCGCCAACCGTAGTTTACGAAGTGGAAAAGACCGACGGCACGTTGATTTATGTTGATAGCCCAGCAAAACTGCCGGCGATCAACGATATCGAAGAGATTCGTGAACCGATTGCACGTTGTAATATTCTGGTGCCTGCTGATTACTTGGGTAACGTGATTACCTTGTGTGTTGAGAAGCGCGGTGTTCAAGTAGATATGGTGTACCACGGCAACCAAGTGGCGGTAACCTACGATGTCCCGATGGCAGAGGTTGTGCTTGATTTCTTTGACCGTTTGAAGTCTACCTCGCGTGGTTATGCTTCTCTGGATTACAACTTCCAACGCTTTGAAGCCTCAAACATGGTACGTGTGGATGTACTGCTGAACGGTGACAAAGTCGACGCACTGGCGCTAATTACGCACAAAGATCATTCGCAGACGCGCGGCCGCCAGCTGGTGGAAAAAATGAAAGAGTTCATTCCACGTCAGATGTTTGATATTGCGATTCAAGCGGCGATCGGTAACCACATCATCGCTCGTTCTACGGTGAAGCAGTTGCGTAAAAACGTTATCGCTAAATGTTATGGTGGTGACGTGAGTCGTAAGAAGAAGCTACTGAAGAAGCAAAAAGAGGGTAAGAAGCGTATGAAGCAGATCGGTAACGTCGAGCTGCCACAAGAAGCGTTCCTTGCTATTTTGCACGTAGGCAAAGATTAAGTTTGCCCACCGGTAAAGATTGAGCGCGTTAGCGGGTCGGCGATGTTGACTCGCTTTGGCGCCAACGTTTTGAGTGAAAGGGGTTACCCTTTCACTTTCGTATTTTTGAGATAAGGGAAGTCAATGGCGAACACATTTTCACTCATCCTAGTCATCGTCACTTTGGTGACAGGTATTGTTTGGCTACTGGAGAAGCTGGTTTTTGCTAAGCAGCGTCAACGCCAAGTGATGGATATCGAAGCGCAAACCACAGGTTTGGATGACGCGACGTTAGCCAAAGTGAAAAAGCAGCCTTGGTGGATCGAGAACAGTGTCTCCATCTTCCCCGTGATTGCGATTGTGTTGGTGCTGCGTTCGTTCATTTATGAGCCGTTTCAGATTCCATCAGGCTCAATGATGCCAACGCTATTGGTCGGCGACTTTATCCTAGTTGAGAAATACGCTTATGGACTCAAAGATCCTGTTTGGCGTACGCAACTGGTGGAAACAGGTAAACCGGAGCGCGGTGATACGGTCGTCTTTAAGTATCCACCACAACCGAGTATCGATTACATCAAACGCGTGGTCGGCCTTCCGGGTGATACCGTGCGTTACAGCAGCAAAAAAGAGATCTGCATTCAGCCACAAGGTGAGAGCACTTGCCGCCAAGTGGGACTATCGAATGTGGTAGAGAGTCCGTTTATTCAAGACGGCGTACCACTTATCCAACTGAATGAAGAGTTGGGTGAAGTGGAGCATCAAATTTTGGTTAACCCACTTCGCCGCGATCGCGTGTCGGCGTATCAGCCACGCAGTGGTGTGAACGAGTGGGTCGTACCGCAAGGGCACTATTTTGTCATGGGTGACAACCGTGACAACAGTGCTGACAGCCGCTACTGGGGCTTTGTTCCAGAGGCCAACCTCGTTGGCAAGGCCGTTGCAATTTGGATCAGTTTTGAGTTTGATCGTGATGCAGACAGTGTCTTACCGACTTGGATTCCAACTGGTGTGCGTTTTAACCGCATTGGTGGCATTAACTAGCTTGTTTAAAGCACAAACTATCGAGAGAGCATGAATTCTCCAATCACTAATCTAGAAAACAGACTCGGCTATCCGTTCAACGATGCCGAGTTACTCCAACTTGCGCTGACGCACCGCAGCGCAAATGGAAAACACAATGAGCGTCTTGAGTTTCTGGGCGATTCAATTTTAAGTTTTGTCATTGCTGACGATCTTTATCACCGCTTCCCTAAAGTGAACGAAGGGGACATGAGCCGTATGCGTGCGACCTTAGTGCGTGGCAATACGCTGGCGGAACTGGGTCGAGAATTCGAACTCGGAGATCACTTAAAATTAGGTCCAGGTGAGTTAAAAAGTGGCGGTTTCCGTCGTGATTCCATTCTTGCCGATGCCGTAGAGGCGATCATTGGGGCGATATACTTGGATAGCGATATTGAAGTGGTCCGTAGGATTATACTCAGCTGGTACCAGAGTCGTTTGGATGCCATTAAGCCGGGGGTATCGCAAAAAGATCCCAAGACGCGTTTGCAAGAATTTCTGCAAGGGCGAAGAAAACCGCTTCCTGTCTATACAGTGACTACTATTAAAGGTGAAGCACACAACCAGCAATTTACGGTTTCGTGTGAAGTGGCAGGCATCGGAGATCCTGTCATTGGCAAAGGCACCAGCCGCCGCAAGGCAGAACAAGCGGCTGCGGAATTAGCGCTAGAGCAACTTAACAATGACTGACTCAACCGACAACAACGAATTTGATATCGATGCGTTCTTTTCATCAAGTGGTGAAACCGCGTCGCCAGAGAACCAACACTGTGGTTTTATTGCCATTGTTGGCCGACCGAATGTTGGCAAATCGACACTGCTGAATCGCATTCTAGGTCAAAAAATTTCGATAACTTCACGTAAACCTCAGACCACGCGCCACCGTATTATGGGTGTGGACACAGAAGGGGATTACCAAGCGATTTATGTCGATACCCCAGGGCTACACATTGAAGAGAAGCGCGCCATCAACCGGTTGATGAACCGAGCGGCCAACTCTTCATTGAGTGATGTCAATCTGGTGTTTTTCCTCGTTGATGGAACCCACTGGACCAAAGACGATGAGATGGTGCTTACTAAGTTGCAGAAGTCGAACTTCCCAGTTGTGCTTTGTGTCAACAAAGTCGACAACGTTCAAGATCGCAACGAAGTGATGCTGCACATGATGAATCTATCGAAGAAGATGGAATTCGTCGATGTGGTACCGATTTCGGCCAAACACGGTAAAAACATTGATGTGCTGCGCAAGCATGTCCGTGAACACTTACCTAAAGCGGCCCATCACTTCCCTGAAGAGTATGTGACTGACCGCTCTCAGCGCTTTATGGCGTCTGAAATTGTGCGTGAAAAGTTGATGCGCTTTACTGGCGAAGAGTTGCCTTATTCGGTGACGGTGGAAATCGAGCGTTTCGATTACAATCCAGATACCGACGGTTTTCACATCAACGCACTGATCTTGGTGGAACGCAGTGGCCAGAAGAAAATGGTCATCGGTAAAGGCGGCGAGAAAATCAAGACGATTGGTCGCGAAGCGCGCCTCGATATGGAAGAACTGTTTGGCCGTAAGGTCTACTTAGAAACGTGGGTCAAAGTGAAATCGGGTTGGGCGGATGACGAGCGTGCACTGCGCTCTCTCGGTTACATCGACGATCTTTAACCGTTGGCTCTCTTAGCGCCTCGCTAAGAGAGCACTCTCCTCACTAGGTTGACGAAGGATCGCAACCTCGTGTCTGTTGTGATCAAAGGCTATGTCATCAGAAGGTTTACAACGCTGCTTTGTACTTCATCGCCGACCCTATAGCGAATCGAGCCTGATTCTTGACGTCTTCAGTGAAGAGTATGGCCGCATCACCTTGATGGCAAAAGGCGCGCGCAGCAAACGTTCTAACCTCAAAGGGGCGCTGCAACCCTTCACACCACTGCTATTGAAATGGTCAGGCAAAGGTTCAATGAAAACACTGCGCCAAGCCGAGCCGATCAGTTTAGGTCTCCCTCTCTTTGGTATTCATCTCTATTCCGCTATGTACGTCAATGAGTTGATCGGCCGAGTGTTGATGGCCGAAGTGGCGATGCCCGCTCTGTTTCATGACTACCTGCATGCGTTGACGGAGTTGGCGCAAAGCGAGAATCCAGAGCCTGCTTTGCGCCGCTTTGAATTGGCACTGCTGTCGGCGATGGGGTATGGCGTGGATTTTTTACACTGTGCGGGCAGTGGCGAGCCAGTCTCACCGGAGATGACCTATCGCTATCGCGAGCAGAAGGGATTCATTGCCTCAGTGAGAAACGACAACCTGACGTTTTTAGGCAATGAACTGATCGCGATCAGCGAGCGTCGCTTCACCACAAAAGAACAACTCAAAGCGGCAAAACGCTTTACACGACTGGCCTTAAAGCCGTATCTTGGCGGCAAACCTTTAAAAAGCAGGGAACTTTTCATCGCAAGGGTTCCCAGAGCACGGAGTATGGAATAATGAGCTCAATCTACCTTGGCGTGAACATCGATCACATCGCAACTCTACGTAACGCACGCGGGACAAAATACCCAGACCCTGTCCATGCCGCTGAAGTGGCTGAGCGCGCCGGTGCAGATGGGATCACCATCCACCTACGCGAAGATCGCCGTCACATCAACGATCGTGATGTTCGTATCTTACGTGAAACGATTCAAACGCGAATGAATCTGGAAATGGCCGTTACCGACGAAATGGTCGAGATTGCGCTGCAAACCCAACCAGAGTATGTCTGCTTGGTGCCTGAGAAACGCGAAGAGCTGACCACTGAAGGTGGTCTGGATGTGGTAGGTCAACTTGAGAAAGTCAAAGCGGCGACCCAAAAACTCACCGATGCCGGCATTAAAGTCTCTCTGTTCATTGATGCCGATCGCCAGCAAATCGACGCCGCAAAAGCGTGTGGCGCACCGTACATTGAACTGCACACCGGCCACTATGCCGATGCAACCAATGATGCAGACCAACAAGACGAACTGAAAAAGATCGCCGCAGGCGCCAGCTATGCCGCCGATCTCGGCATTACCGTGAATGCCGGGCATGGCCTCACCTATCACAACGTGGCACCGATTGCGGCCATTCCAGAAATGTACGAGTTGAACATTGGTCACTCAATTATCGGCCGCGCGGCCTTTGATGGTTTGGCAAAAGCCGTGGCTGACATGAAGGCCATTATGGTTGAAGCTAGAAAGTAGTCACTATGGCGATCGTAGGATTAGGCACAGACATTGCGGAAATCGAGCGAGTGGAAAAAGCCCTCGCTCGCAGTGGTGATGCGTTTGCCCAGCGAATCTTAACGCCGCCTGAGCTCGATACGTTTCATGCCATTAAACAGAAGGCGCGTTTTCTCGCCAAACGCTTTGCTGCGAAAGAAGCAGCATCAAAAGCATTGGGAACGGGAATCGCGCTTGGCGTGACCTTTCAAGACTTTACCATCAGCAATGACGAACTCGGTGCGCCTGTCCTGACGCTGGCGAATAAAGCTTTAGTATTGGCGAATCAAAAACAGGTGTCGCATGTCCACCTGTCGATCTCTGATGAGCGCCACTATGCGATGGCGACAGTAATTTACGAATCGGCCTGATTTCAGGCCGAGAACTAATTAAGTGTAAGGTAGTGGGCCGACGCCTCGGTCACTTTTTCCATTTCATCTTGCAACTCAAACAGCTCCGGCTCCACCTCTTCAATACTCGCGTCTGATCGCAGCGCTTTCTCTAATGTCGCGCAAATCGACTTAAGACGAGGCACACCGCAATATGAACTGCTGCCATGCAGTTTGTGGACATGATGAATCAGATTCTCTCGAGCTTCTTCATCCCCATCCCCGGTGAGCGCCTGTTCGACAACCGAATTGACCTCGGGAATGTAGTCGACCAGCATTTGCAGCATCTCTTTGGCGAGCGAGGCTTTGTTGGCAGATTGCTTCAGCGCGGCGGGCCAGTCAATGACGATTTGGCTATCACTCGCGGACGGTGTGCTCGGTACATCCGGTGTTGTGTGGACGGAAAGATCGAGCTTTTCCAACTCTTGCACAGTGGCATTGGGGTTCCAGTGCATCAACACCTGCTGCAATACATGCTCTTCTATTGGTTTGGTGAGGTAGTCATCCATGCCGGCTTTGAGTAGGCGGTCGCGCTCGCCTAGCATGGCATGAGCGGTGACAGCGATCACCGGAGTTTGCTCATTGAGCGGCAGTTTTTTGATCGCTTTGGAGGCGGTAACCCCATCCATTTTCGGCATTTGAATGTCCATAAGGATCATATCGAAATGCTGATGTTCCGCCTGTGCGACGGCGTCTTCACCATTGCTACAGGTGATCACTCGCTCAACGCGCTCTTTGAGTAGGGCGGTGATGAGTTTCAAGTTCGCGGGATTATCATCCACCGCCATCACCGTCAGTGGCAATTTATCGGTGCTGACAGGCGTGTTGGGCTCCAGTATAGGCAGCGCCTCTTGGTTCGCGGCTAATGTCTGCAGAAGCTTACGGCGTGACAATGGTTTGGTGATGCAGTGAACTTGATACTTTTGAATCAAGTGATCAGACAAAGCAAGGGCGGTACTTGGCATGCCGAGGACAACGTGCGGCGCGTAGGCCATAGCGCGTTCCACCAAGGCTTCCACTTCGCTAACGGTGTTATCTTGGCTCGGAGCCAGATTGAGCAGTACGTAATCATAGCTGGCGGCTTCTTCAGGCATCGACGAGCGGTAAGTGACTGACAACCCTTCGCGAGTCAACATGTTTTGTACGATCGAGGCCGCTTGCATATTAGGTTCGATTAGCAGCAACTGGCGCTGCGCTAGGGTTTGCGCTTCGATGAGATCGCTCACCGGCATATCGGTGACATGCAATCTCAGGGTAAACCAGAAGGTAGAGCCTTGGTGCAAGCGACTAGTTAGGCTGATTTCACCGCCCATTTGACTGACGAGTTTCTGCGTGATGACTAGCCCAAGCCCGGTGCCACCATAGCGGCGCGAGATGCTAGCGTCTGCTTGACTAAAGGCTTGGAAAAGCTGCGCTTGTTGGCGCTCTGAAATACCGATACCCGTGTCGCGCACCATAAATTGCAACTCAACCACGTCATCGCGCTGTGAGCGAAGTTCGACGCTGATATCGATGTTGCCACGCTCAGTAAACTTGATGGAGTTGCCCACCAGGTTGGTCAACACTTGTTGGATGCGCAGCGGATCGCCAGCGAGACCCGCCGGAATTTTCGGATCCACTTTGAGCGTCAACTCTAGCCCTTTCTCATGGGCGCTGGTGGCTTGCAGGCTGACCACCTCTTCCAGCGACTCTTGGAACTCAAAAGGAATATTCTCCAGCGCCAGCTTACCCGCTTCAAGTTTCGAGAAATCGAGGATGTCATTGATGATGTTGAGCAAGTTGTTGGCGGAACGCTCGATGGTCTGCAAGTAATCGGTTTGGCTGTTGGTAAGTTTGGTTTTCAACATCTGGCGAGTAAAACCTATCACACCATTTAGCGGCGTTCTTAGCTCGTGTGACATGTTTGCCAGAAACTCAGATTTCACTCGCGCTGCTTCTTGCGCGCGTTTTTTCGCAATATCGAGCTCGACGTTTTGGATCTCAAGCTGCTCAAGGGTTTCGCGCAGATCGGAAGTGGCTTGGTCGATGCTGTGCTGCATTTCCACGTGGTATTCCGACAGCGAGACCGCCATTGCGTTGATGCCGTTTTTCAATGAGTCGAGCTCGCCGTGCATTTTGCCTTCGATACGCACATCCAAATGCCCGCGACGAATGCGATCCACCATGTTTTTCATGTGAGAGATCGGACGGGTCACGTCGTACATCAAGCGGTAGGCGAAGACGGCGGATAGGCCGAGTCCGACGAGCAACACTAACGCAGCGGCAAAAATCTCTTGATACTGCTGCAAGCGCAGCGAAGAGAGATCGAGCTCAATCGAGACATAGCCGAGTGCTGGTGTGGTGCTTTGCCCTTCGAGTGTGGCGGTTAAGCCCGCCTCAGAGATAACGGGCGCGCGAAGAATTAAGGTGTTGTCGCGCAAATCAGAGGTGAGTAGCAGCGGGATGGGCTCTTGTTTTGGAAAGGTCAGCGACTCGAAATTTGGGTGAAAGTTCGAGGTCACGAACAGATCGTGCTTGTAATCAAACACGGCAATACTGCGGACAAATTTCGAGTTCTTACGATGCGCAAAGCTGATGATACGCCTGACGGCTTCGCGGCTGTTGTTGCGAAGCCCATCTTCACTGGCAATTGCCAAAGGCTCAACGATATTTAAACCTGAATTGATGACCTGAGTTTCCAAATCGTGATAGCGATTAAAGGAAAAGAAGGCGGTCAGCAGAAGCCCGATGATCAATGTGGGGGCGAGAGTAAGAGAAATAACGCGGGCGCGTAAGCCATATCTGGTCATTATTGTCTAAACATCGTGGTGTGGATATGGGAAAATAACTTCCATAAATAGAAGCCGCCGAAGGTTTAAGCATAATCAACTCGGTCGGCTCACACAATGATTCTGCTGTAAAAGCGGGAATCGACACTGTAATTAGAGCAAATACAGTCTGTTGACTGCGAAATAGGCACGGTACATGGCGCGTTTCTTCCAACCTAAAAAGAAAACTCAACTCAATACGAAGCATCAATCTGTTCTGGTCGAGAAACTCGATCACCACGGTGCGGGCATGGCATACCAAAATAAAAAGCCGATTTTTATTGAAGGCGCTCTGCCTAAAGAAGAGGTATTGATTCAACTGACGGAAAGCAAAGCCAAGTACGCGCGTGCCAAATTGATCAAAATTCTCACGCCTAGCCCAGAGCGTATTGCGCCATTTTGCCCGCATTACGACATGTGTGGCGGCTGTAACATGCAGCACCTCTCTAGCGCCGATCAGCAAGCGCATAAATCGCGCACCTTGGCGCAGTTGATGCGCAAATTCAGCGGACAGGATGCAGCGCTCTCAGCGCTGATTTCTGGGGATGAGCAAGGCTATCGCCGCCGCGCGCGCATCAGTATCAAGTGGGATAAAAAGCAGCGTCAGTTACAGTTTGGTTTTCGTAAAAAACAGAGCCAAGAGATCATCACACTGACCGATTGCCCAGTATTGGCGCCAGAGCTGAGCGCGTTAATGGCGCCGCTGTATGCCTTGTTGTCGGAGTTCAGTCAGCCAGAGCACCTTGGCCATGTGGAGTTGGTGAAGGGAGAAAACGTTAATATCTTGGTGGTGAGACATCTCAAGCCGCTGACCGAGAATGAAGAAGCGGCGTTGATCGCCTTTGCGACCATTCACCACATCACGCTTTACTTGATGCCGGAAAGTCATCAGTTGACATTGGTGAGGGGCGAGGCTGGGGTCTACCAAGAAGCAGGCGTGACTATTGCGTTTGAACCAAATAACTTTATTCAGGTCAATCAGAAGGTCAATGCGCAAATGGTCCAACAGGCGATGGCGTGGCTAACGTTGAGCGACAGCGATCGTGTGTTGGATCTGTTTTGCGGTCTAGGCAACTTTAGCTTGCCAATCGCTAAGCATGTAGCGCATGTGGTTGGTGTTGAAGGTGTGGAGGCGATGGTTGAGAAAGCGGCGAACAATGCGGCGCTCAACCAACTCTCCAATGTCGAGTTTTTCCAAGCGAATTTGGAGCAGCCCATCGCAAATAACGCCTGGGCGGGCGAAAAGTTCGATAAAGTGTTGCTCGACCCAGCACGAGCGGGCGCGAGCGGCATCGTAGAACAACTTTCTGCCTTGGGTGCGACTCGTGTCGTTTATGTTTCTTGCAATCCTGCTACCCTAGCAAGGGATTCGCAAAGCCTTCTCGAGCAGGGCTACCAATTAGAAAAACTCGCGATGTTGGATATGTTCCCCCATACCAGCCATTTAGAATCAATGGCGTTATTTGTTAAGGATTAGACCCGCCCGCTGGGCGAGGTTAAAAAAATAAAAAAACTAGGACGATAGAGATGGTTGCGGTAAGAAGCGCACACTTAAATCAAGACGAACAGTTTGAGCTAGAAAAATGGATTGCGAGCCTGAATCAGGACGCAAAAATTGCCCAGCGCTTAAAAGAAGTGTACCGCCAGTGCGAAAAGGTACTTGAGGGTAATGAACAAGGCCCACTGCTGTTATGGCGTGGCCGTGAAATGATCGAAATTTTAATCACGCTGTCGATGGACAAAGCTACCTTAGTGGCGGCGTTGCTGTTTCCGCTCGTCTCGGCTGGCGCCTACGCGCGTGATGCCTTTGAAGAAGACTTTGGCAAAGAAACCATCAAACTGATTGATGGCGTGGAAGAGATGGCGGCACTTGGCCAGCTCAACATCACCATGGAAGGCAGCGCAGCATCGGCGCAGGTGGACAATGTCCGCCGAATGCTACTGGCGATGGTTGATGACTTTCGCTGCGTAATCATTAAGTTAGCTGAGCGAATTTGCAACCTCATTGAAGTAAAGAAAGCGCCCGATGAAGTGCGCCGCGCTGCAGCGAAAGAGTGTGCGAATATCTACGCACCACTGGCCAACCGTTTGGGTATCGGTCAGTTGAAGTGGGAAATTGAAGACTACGCCTTTCGTTACCAGCAACCGGAAACCTACAAACAGATTGCGAAGCAGCTCTCTGAGCGACGCATTGTCCGTGAGCAGTACATCAAAGATTTTGTCGATGATCTCTCCGATGAAATGAAAGAGGCGGGCATCAACGCCGAAGTGAGCGGGCGTCCCAAGCACATCTACAGCATCTGGCGCAAAATGCAGAAGAAAAATTTGGCGTTCGATGAGCTGTTTGACGTGCGCGCAGTGCGCATCATCGCCGACAAACTGCAAGACTGTTACGCCGCGCTGGGGATGGTGCACACCAAATACAAACACCTGCCCAGTGAGTTTGATGACTATGTCGCAAACCCAAAACCAAATGGATACCAATCCATTCACACCGTGATCCTCGGCCCGGAAGGCAAAACCATCGAGATTCAGATCCGCACCAAGCAGATGCACGAAGATTCTGAACTTGGCGTGGCCGCGCACTGGAAATACAAAGAGGGTGGCGCTGGTCGCAGTGGGTACGATGAGAAAATTACCTGGCTACGCAAACTGCTTGATTGGCAAGAGGAGATGTCCGACTCGGGTGAGATGTTGGATGAAGTGCGTAGCCAAGTGTTTGATGACCGCGTCTATGCCTTTACTCCGCGTGGCGATGTCGTCGACTTACCGATGGGCGCGACTCCACTCGATTTTGCTTACCACATTCACTCAGAAGTGGGGCATCGCTGTATTGGTGCCAAAGTAGCGGGCCGTATCGTGCCTTTTACCCATAAATTGTCGATGGGCGATCAAGTGGAGATCATTACTGCTAAAGAGCCCAATCCATCGCGCGACTGGTTAAATCCGTCGATGGGGTTTGTGACCTCAGGGCGAGCACGCGCCAAGATCAATGCTTGGTTCCGCAAGCAGTCTCGTGAGAAAAACCTCGAGGCGGGGCGTGAGATTCTCGAGGTGGAACTGGCGAAAATTGGTGCGACGTTAAAAGATGCCGAGCGTTATTCGCTGAAGCGCTTCAACGTCAACTCGACCGATGAACTGTTTGTTGGGGTGGGCAGCGGTGATTTACGGATTAACCAGATCATTAATCATATCAATGCGTTGGTGAATAAACCCACCGCAGAAGAAGAAGACAAACAAGCCCTAGAAAAGCTCCAAGAAGCAGAGCACAAAGCGCCGGCTCAGAGCCGTCCTAAGAAGGATGCGGTTGTGGTTGAAGGGGTCGACAACTTGATGACCCACCTTGCTCGATGCTGTCAGCCAATCCCGGGCGATGAAATCTGCGGTTATATCACCCAAGGCCGTGGCATTTCAGTGCATCGTGCCGACTGTGAGCAGCTTGATGAGTTAAGGCACCATGCGCCAGAACGTATTATTGATACTGTTTGGGGCAGCGGCTTTGTGGGCTCCTACATTCTCACCGTCCGTGTTGAGGCGATGGAGCGCGGTGGGCTGTTAAAAGACATCACTACGCTGTTTGCCAATGAGAAAATCAAAGTGACCAGCATGAAGAGTCGCGTCGACTACCGTAAACAGTTATCGATCATGGATTTTGATCTTGAAGTGAACAACATAGAGGTGTTATCACGGGTGATCAAACGTGTGGAACAGATCCGAGACGTGATGAGCGTTAAACGTTTGGGCTAAGCGGAATCGGTAGCAATTATTGACAATGCGCGCCAAGCGCGACCAACAGTTCGAAGGTGAGTGGTTATGCTGCTCACCTTTTCATTTTGTGAGGGAGAGGCATGAGTCATCCAATTGAACAATTAGAGCAAATCATGGCCAAGCTGCGTGATCCAGAACACGGCTGTCCATGGGATTTAAAGCAGTCTTTCGACACCATAGTGCCCCACACCATTGAAGAAACCTATGAAGTGGTGGATGCGATTCACAACCGCGATTGGACCAATCTAAAAGAAGAGCTTGGCGATCTGTTGTTCCAGGTGATTTTCTACAGTCAACTGGCTAAAGAGCAGCAATTGTTTGATTTTTCTGAGGTGGTCGACACAGTGAATGAAAAACTCACGCGCCGTCACCCGCATGTCTTTGGCCAAGCGGAGTTTGCCAGCGACGAGGAAATTAATGCCAATTGGGAGGCGGAAAAAGCCAAAGAGAAAGCGCAACTAGGCAAAAATGAACAAAGTATCCTAGACTCAATACCAGCTTCTCTACCTGCACTTTCTCGTGCTACAAAAATTCAGAAAAAGTGCGCCAAAGTAGGCTTTGATTGGGACACTTTAGGACCCGTGGTGGATAAAGTACGCGAGGAGGTCGATGAAGTCGTCGCGGAAGCGGTTCAAGTCTCGGTACAAGATGACAAGGTCGAGATGGAGCTTGGTGATTTGCTGTTTGCGGTGGTGAATCTTGCTCGTCACCTCGGTCATGACCCTGAAGCGGCATTGAGCAAGGCGAATCTTAAGTTTGTGCGTCGCTTTAAAGGCGTAGAATCACGTGTTGCAGCGCAGAATAAGACGCTAGAACAATTGCCTTTAGAGGCGCTTGATGCACTGTGGGATGAAGTAAAAGCAGCGGAAAAATAGACTCGCTCAGAGTAATCACGCGAATTCGTCTGAGTACAGTCAGCCGTCGCGTGAATTTGATTTGAAGCAAAAAAGAAAAAATGACACTGTGATAGATTTCACGTTGTGGCGGTTAGGGTCTTCTGGTATATTTTCGTCCCGTCCAGAAGAATTCCATTTCCCTCATTCAACCAATTTCAGGTTAAACATGACGACAAATTACATTTTTGTTACTGGCGGGGTTGTATCCTCTCTAGGTAAAGGTATTGCAGCTGCATCTCTAGCCGCTATTCTAGAAGCTCGTGGTCTTAAAGTGACCATGATGAAGCTTGACCCTTACATCAACGTTGACCCGGGCACCATGAGCCCAACTCAGCACGGTGAAGTGTTCGTCACGGAAGATGGCGCAGAGACCGACCTAGACCTTGGTCACTATGAGCGTTTCATTCGCACCAAGATGACTAAGCGCAATAACTTTACTGCCGGTCGTGTTTACGCAGACGTGCTTCGCAAAGAGCGTCGTGGTGACTACCTAGGCGCCACCATTCAAGTTATCCCTCACATCACTAACGCCATCAAAGACCGTGTTATTGCCGGTTCTGAAGGGCACGATGTGGCTATCGTTGAAGTTGGTGGTACGGTCGGTGACATCGAGTCATTGCCGTTTATGGAAGCGATTCGTCAGCTTGCTGTTGAACTCGGCCGTGAGCGTGCGATGTTCATGCACTTGACGCTAGTCCCTTACCTTGCTGCGGCGGGTGAAGTGAAAACCAAGCCGACTCAGCACTCAGTGAAAGAGCTGCTCTCTATCGGTATCCAACCTGATATTTTGGTTTGTCGTAGTGATCGCATGATCCCAGCGAACGAGCGTAAGAAAATTGCCCTTTTCTGTAACGTTCCTGAGAAAGCAGTGATTTCGATGAAGGACGTGGATTCGATCTACAAGATCCCTCAACTGATCAAATCGCAAGGTCTTGATGATCTTGTGTGTGCACGTTTTGGTATCGACGCTCCAGAAGCAGACCTGTCTGAATGGGAACAGGTTATCTATGAAGAAGCGAACCCAACGGGCGAAGTGACTATCGGTATGATCGGTAAATACATCGAACTGCCGGATGCGTACAAATCAGTCAACGAAGCGCTTAAGCATGCTGGCTTGAAAAACCGCTTGAACGTCACCATTAAATACGTAGATTCACAAGATGTTGAGACTAAAGGCGTTGAAGTGCTTGCCGGTCTTGACGCTATTCTAGTACCGGGCGGTTTTGGTGACCGTGGTATCGAAGGTAAGATTCGCGCAGCGCAATACGCGCGTGAAAACAATGTCCCTTACCTTGGTATCTGTCTTGGTATGCAAGTCGCGCTGATTGAATACGCTCGTAACGTCGCGGGTATGGAAGGCGCGCATTCAACAGAATTTAATAAAGAGACGAAATACCCTGTGGTAGGCTTGATCACTGAGTGGGTCGACGGTGAAGGTAAAGTTGAAGAACGTACCGAAACGTCGGATCTTGGTGGTACTATGCGTCTTGGCTCTCAGCTATGTCACTTAGAGAAAGGAACTAAGGCTCGCGAGCTTTATGGTAGCGCGACGATTCATGAACGTCACCGTCACCGTTACGAAGTGAACAACGTCCTTCGACCACAAATTGAAAAAGCGGGCTTGAAGGTCTCTGGTCTTTCTGCAGACAAGAAGCTGGTGGAAATGATTGAAAACCCTGCGCACCCATGGTTCGTTGCGGCTCAGTTCCACCCAGAATTCACATCGACGCCTCGCGATGGTCACCCATTATTCGCAGGTTTCGTGAAAGCCGCTGGTCAGCACTCACGCGGCGAGTTTGAGAAGTAAGTAAAAAGGATACGGGCGGCGGCGAAGGTTGTGCTGCTGCCTTTTAAATTTGACATTTATATTTGAACGAGAGGAAACATTAATGTCTAAGATCGTTAAAGTTCTAGGTCGTGAAATCATCGACTCACGTGGTAACCCAACTGTAGAAGCTGAAGTACACCTAGAAGGCGGTTTCGTAGGTATGGCTGCTGCTCCATCTGGCGCATCTACTGGTTCTCGCGAAGCTCTTGAGCTACGTGACGGTGACAAAGCACGTTTCCTAGGTAAAGGTGTTCTTAAAGCTGTTGAAGCAGTAAACGGCGAAATCGCGACTGCTCTAACAGGTAAAGACGCGAAAGACCAAGCGGCTATCGACGCAATCATGATCGAGCTAGACGGCACTGAGAACAAATCTAAGTTCGGTGCAAACGCAATCCTAGCGGTTTCTCTAGCGAACGCTAAAGCTGCTGCTGCAGCGAAAGGCATGCCTCTATACGAGCACATCGCTGAGCTAAACGGTACTGCTGGTCAGTTCTCAATGCCTCTACCAATGATGAACATCATCAACGGTGGTGAGCACGCAGACAACAACGTTGACATCCAAGAGTTCATGATTCAACCAGTTGGCGCTAAGACTCTTAAAGAAGGTCTACGTATCGGTGCTGAAGTATTCCACAACCTAGCTAAAGTTCTTAAGTCTAAAGGCTACAGCACTGCAGTGGGTGACGAAGGTGGTTTCGCTCCAAACCTTAAGTCTAACGCTGAAGCTCTAGAAGTGATCGCAGAAGCGGTTGCAGCGGCAGGTTACGAACTAGGTAAAGACGTGACTCTAGCTATGGACTGTGCTGCATCTGAGTTCTTCGACAAAGAAGCTGGCATCTACAACATGAAAGGCGAAGGCAAAACCTTCACTTCTGAAGAGTTCAACCACTACCTAGCTGAGCTAGCAAGCAAGTTCCCAATCGTTTCTATCGAAGATGGTCTAGACGAGTCTGACTGGACTGGCTTCAAGCACCAAACTGAACTACTAGGTGACAAGCTTCAACTAGTAGGTGACGATCTATTCGTTACTAACACTAAGATCCTTGCTGAAGGTATCGAGAAAGGCGTAGCTAACTCTATCCTTATCAAGTTCAACCAAATCGGTTCTCTAACTGAGACTCTAGCTGCAATCAAGATGGCTAAAGACGCAGGTTACACAGCAGTAATCTCTCACCGTTCTGGCGAAACTGAAGATGCAACTATCGCTGATCTAGCGGTAGGTACTGCTGCAGGTCAAATCAAGACGGGTTCTATGAGCCGTTCTGACCGTGTTGCTAAGTACAACCAGCTAATCCGTATCGAGGAAGCGCTAGGTGAGCGTGCACCTTTCAACGGTCTTAAAGAAGTAAAAGGCCAAGCTTAATTCTTCATTGAATAAGGTTTAGCTTTAACGCTTTTTAGAAACGCTCCACTTCGGTGGGGCGTTTTTGTTTTTCTATCTACAATATCAATGGTGTTTACGACCTGTTTACATTGTTGCTCATTATGCACTCAGTTCTATAACTAAAGTGTCTAGATAATGGAAATTGAGTATTTTCTATTTTGCCAACAAACCGTTACCGTATTTGTCTTACATTATTCAAATAACAACGTTGGTTAAAAAGGAAACATCATGAGTGTCGCAGTGATTGCAAATTTAGTGGTATTTGCAGCGCTTCTTTTCTTCTTGAATCTTCAGCAAAGAAAAGGCGCAACACTATCAAGACAAGTGCTGATTGGATTGGTGCTAGGTAGTGGATTTGGTTTAGCGTTACAGCTGATTTACGGTGAAGGTAGCCTAGCGATTGGTGCGAGCCTAGACTGGATCAATGTGGTTGGCCGCGGTTATGTTGGTTTGCTGCAAATGGTCATCATGCCTTTGGTGTTGGTCTCAATGTTTGCTGCGGTAGTGAAGCTTGAGAACTCGGCCTCCCTTGGCAAAATTAGTGGCTTAACCATTGGCGTGCTGCTGTTTACCACCGCGATTTCTGCTTTGATTGGTATTGCAGTGACGCAAGGCTTTGGTCTTTCTGCTGAAGGGTTAACAGAAGGTTCGCGTGAAGCGGCGCGTCTGTCTGCCTTAGAAGGTCGAATGGATCGTGTCAGTGACCTGACGATTCCCCAGATGCTAGTCAGCTTCATTCCAACCAATCCCTTTGCTGATCTGACGGGCGCGCGTTCGACCTCGATTATCGCCGTGGTGATCTTCGGTATCCTTTCTGGTGTTGCCGCGCGTAAGGTGATGTTGGAAAAGACCGAGTTGGCGGCGCCCATTCGTACCTTTGTTGAAGCTGTGCAATCCATTGTGATGCGCCTAGTGAAAATGATCATGGCTCTCACGCCTTACGGTATTGCCGCTTTGATGGCCAAAGTGGTCGCGACCTCAAGTGCGAGTGATATTCTTAATCTGCTGGGCTTTATCATCGCCTCTTACTTTGCGATTGCGTTGATGTTCCTTGTGCATGGTGTGTTGGTCTCTTTTGTTGGCGTGAGCCCGAAAGAGTACTTCACTAAGATCTGGCCAGTGTTGACCTTTGCTTTCACGTCACGCAGCTCGGCAGCGACCATTCCATTGAACGTTGAAGCACAAATCAGCAAATTAAAAGTGCCGCCTGCGATTGCCAACTTATCCGCCTCATTTGGTGCCACCATTGGTCAAAATGGCTGTGCGGGTATCTATCCTGCGATGTTGGCGGTGATGGTCGCGCCGACGGTTGGTATCAACCCAATGGACATCAACTTTATCCTGTCGCTGGTGGCGATCATTACTATTAGCTCATTCGGTATTGCTGGTGTAGGTGGCGGCGCGACCTTTGCTGCGCTGATTGTGTTGCCTGCGATGGGGCTGCCGGTGACAATTGCTGCACTATTGATCTCGATTGAGCCTTTGATTGATATGGCACGTACAGCACTCAATGTCTCAGGCGCCATGACAGCCGGTACGATCACCAGCCGCTTGTTAAAACAGAAAGCGGATGAGCCGGAACTCAATGAGCAAAGCGCATAACTGTTACTCTGTGTAGAGTGCAAAGCCTAAGTCTTGTTGCTTAGGCTTTTTTCGTTTGGGTGACGATGTTTCTTTTAAGCATCTACTCTTCGTTTTGGTCACTAGAGAGGCGCTTCGCTTTGCTTTGGGCAATCGCTTCGACGCGGCGTTGATTGAGCGCTTGGCGAATCTCTGCACCTTGATAACCAGCGGCAATGATGTCTTTCACTTCAACGCTCAGCGCCGCTTGGTAGGCTTGTTCGAACCATAGTTTTTGTGGATAGGATGCGGTCTCAAAGCCTTTTCTTCCCTGGCTATCTGCCATGCAGCAGAGCAGGATATCGTCTAACCGTTCAGGCTTTCGCCAGACGTCAAAGGCATCGAGCACTTTGAGTAGCGTTGCCGGCTTGAGCTCAGCGGCGCGATGAATATTGGAGTGGTACTGGCAGACGAGCAACGCCAAATCGCGGTATTCATTGGGAATCTTTATCCGCTCACATAGATCTCTAATCAATTTGAGCCCGGTATGACAGTGCAGTTTATGACTCGGCCACTCGTTTTTCGGCGTGACCCCTTTACCGAGGTCGTGCACTTGAGCGGCAAAACGCACGCTCGCTGACGGCGACAAGCGCGCCGCACGTTCAGCGACCATTAACGTGTGGATGCCAGTATCGATTTCTGGGTGCCATTGTTCTGGTTGTGGTACGCCAAATAGAGCGTCTAGTTCGGGCAGCACGACTGCGAGCGCGCCGCATTCGCGCAGTACGGAAAGAAAAATGTGCGGGTTCTCTGTGGTGAGCGACTTTTGCCACTCCAGCCAGATTCGCTCAGGGGTAAGTTGAGAAAGTTCTCCCGACTCGGCAATGGAGCGCATCAAGCCGAGCGTCTCTTGAGCGACCTCAAAGCCTAAATGATGGAGTTTTGCTGCGAATCGAGCGACTCTTAACACGCGCAGCGGATCTTCCACAAACGCCTCAGAGACATGACGAAGTTGGCGCTGCTCGATGTCGTTTAGGCCACCGTAGGGATCAATCAGCTGTCCCTCATTGTCTTGCGCGATGGCGTTAATAGTCAAATCGCGGCGGCGTAAATCCTCTTCGAGCGTGACATCCGGTGCGAAGTAGCAATCAAAGCCAGTGTAGCCCGCACCGGTTTTCCGCTCTGTACGTGCGAGCGCATACTCTTGCTTCGTCTTGGGGTGCAGAAAGACAGGGAACTCTTTACCCACGGGGGTGTAGCCTTGCGCGATAAGGTCATCGGGTGTGGCCCCAACGATCACCCAATCCTGATCGTAAACATCAATATTGAGCAGGTGATCGCGTACCGCGCCACCGACAAGGTATCGTTTCATGGCCACTCCTTCTCATTTTAAAACATAGCCGTTGGCTAATTGGGTGTGCAATGGTACTTTTCTTATCAACAAATGCCCAGTAACAAATAGTCGCCACCCACTCAGAGACGAGATGCATGTACAAACACCACTTTGCTTTTCATGAGCTCCCTTTCTCGATTGTGCCTAGCTCTCGTTTTCTCTATCTCAGCCAGCGTCACAAGGAAGCGATCTTTCGCCTCACCTCTGGTTTAGGGGAAGGGGGCGGTTTTGCCATGTTAACCGGAGAAGTGGGAACGGGCAAAACCACGGTAGCCAAGGCGATGTTGGATGACTTGGATGCGATCGTCGATCAAGGACGCCTGCAAGCCGGTTTTATACTCAACCCAACCTTTTCCGAATCAGAGTTGCTGGAAGCCATCTGTGATGAGTTCTCCATTGCCTATTCTGATGACGCTTCACTGAAGCAATTGAGTCAGGCCATCCACCAGTTTTTAATTGAGAGTTACGCGCAAGGTCGACAAACCTTGTTGGTGATTGATGAAGCTCAGCACCTCAGTGCGCAAGTGCTTGAGCAGCTGCGTCTGTTGACCAACCTTGAAACAGAGCAGCACAAGCTATTGAAAGTGTTATTAATTGGTCAGCCTGAGTTGCATCAAAAATTGCAAATGCCGATCTTGCGTCAGTTGGCGCAAAGGATCACGGGCCGCTATCATTTGCTCCCTCTAGACAGCGCCGAAACCGCGAACTATGTTCGTCATCGGCTGACACTCGCCGGCGGCGATCCTGATCTTTTCTCTTCGCGCTCGCTCAAGTGGATCGCCACCCAAACGCAAGGGATCCCAAGGTTGATCAACTTGGTGTGTGATGCGGCGCTGCGTCATGCCTACTCGAGCGGTGAGCTAAAGCCTAGCCATGACACTGTGCAGCGTGCCTGTGATGAGGTGATGAGCTTTCAGCCCTCGTTTCAAGTCACTCGCCCTCGCCATTCAGTAAGAGCCTCAGGTGCACCTTATTGGTTTGCGGCTGCAATAGGTATCGCGTTGAGTGTTGTGGGTTATCAAAGTGCGGCGCTTTGGGCTGATGATCTGATTACGCAGCAAGTCGCCCGCAGTCACCCTATCCAGCACAGTGAACCGACGGTCAACCACGTGCTGCCAGATACGCTGAAAACGGCACTCGACTCCGCTATCAATCTTGAGCAAGGTTTGGCGAACTTGTATCGCGTGTGGGGCTATCAGGCGTCCGTGTTGGATAAGCTCTGTTTGGAGAATGAGCAAAGCGTGTTTCAATGCCAACTGACTCAAGGGGATTTAGCCACGTTGGCGCAAGCCAATCGCCCAGTGCTGCTCACGTTGGGTGAGGCAGACTCCCCCCGTTATGCGGTGTTGCATCAACTCGATTCAGAGCACGCGACGCTGCTGCTTGACGGGCAGTTGTACACCTTGCCCAGCGCCGAACTGGAGAGGCGTTGGAATGGCGAGTATCGACATATTTGGCGGCGCTATTGGGTAGGCACGCTCAAGCCTGGCATGGAGGGGGAGGCTATTGCCGCGCTCGATGCTCATCTCTCATCAATTCTTGACCAACCCTCAGCACAAAGTGCACGCTTTGATGAGGCGCTAGAGCAAAAAGTGAAATTGTTCCAACGTTGGCAGGGGCTCACGGTTGATGGGATTGCTGGCTCGAAAACGCTGCGTAAAATTGAGCAGATGAGTCTGCATGAGGCTCCGAGGTTGGATACCCGGATGGTCACAGCCAATCACAGCGCGGATGCGCAGGAGAACCGCTGATGTCGCAAATGATGAAAGCCTTAAAGGCGTCCCAGCATCGCTATCAAGCGGTATCTGCACCTGATGAGGTCAACGACTCACCGATAGAGAGCGTTGCAACGCGCCCAAGTATGATGGTCATGAGTTTGCTGATATTACTGCCTGCCTCACTCGGAGTAGGGTTGGGTGTTGAGCGTCACTACCGTCAAGTGGAAGCCGACTGGCTTTTCAAACAAACGGCGTCGCCTAGTGTCATTGAGCGCCCTATCGAGTTCAGCGTTACCCCTTGGCGAGACGAGCAGGCGTTAGCCATGACGTACGAACTCACCCTTTATGATGCACAAGCAGTACCGAGCTACTCTCGTAGCAATGAGGCCGAGGATAGCCAACCAATGGATACACCGCCGGTTTATCGCCAACCTAATGTACAGGCTTCGCCTCAACCTTTCATTGATGACTTAGATCTCTCTCAGCTATCGCCCGAGTTAGCCCTTCGCGTGCAAAGTGCCCTCAAACCGTCGTCAACACCAACTCCGACGTCGAATGTCAGTCAACTCGCACAGCAAGGTCTCAAGTGGACGGGGCAGTTACCCGCGCTCAATTTCCAAACTCATGTCTATTCAAGCAAGCCAGATAAACGCTGGGTTAAGGTCAATGGTGTCGAGTATCAAGAGGGAGACTGGATCGCAACCGGCGTTCAACTGGTGTCAATTGAACCGCAGCACTGTATGGTGAGTTTCTCGGGTGAGCGGATTGAAATCCCAGCCTTGTATGATTGGCAAGGGTAGCTCTAGGGCTGGTGTAAAAAACAGAGGGAAAAGAAAAGGTCGCGCTGGCGACCTTTTCGTTATCTTGGTTAGTGGATTACGCCCAGCCCGAAGGTGAACGCTTTCTGCGCGGGATAATGTGCGGCAGAATCAAACCCAGCAGCAAGCCAATGCCAGCCACGCCACCACCGTACATAAAGTACTTGAGTAGCAAGTCGTCTTTTTGGGTGTCAAGCTGCGCTCTTAGCTTGCGTACCTCTTCTTGAGAAGCCGTCAGTTGCTGACTCATCTCACTGTATCCGCTTTCTAGGTCGGCGATTTGGCGGTTGCGTGTTTCAAGAGAATCGACCAAGCCCGCTTTTTCTTGATCAGAGTTTGCGCGTGCATTGGCAAGCTTCTCTTTTACTTCTGCCAGCTCTTTTTCTACGCGAGGTAAGCGCAGTGTCACGCTCTCTTGTGAGGTCACGAAACGGCTTTCGACCCATCCTCGGCGTCCTTTCGAGTCTTGGATGTGACTGTAACCGGAATCTTTATTGGACTCGATAAACGTCACTTTTTCGCCCGCATCGACACTGCCAATAATTCGAAATTGATTACTTGGTCCTGAGTGCATGTAAGTAAACAATTGATCAGAGATGTAGCGGTCTTGAGCAAATGCGGCGGGGGCCGCCACAATCGATGCCAAAAGCAGGTAAACCCATTTTTTCACGGTAAATCCTTTAACAGTTTTTTGTGTCTAATTTTTACTAGGGCAAATAGTAAGAATTTTCTAGGGGCTTCGCAACAAAGAAGGGAGGCTGAGCCTCCCTTTCTGCGGTATTGAGTCAATAATGACAGTGTATTAACAGAAGTAAGAATCCACTAACACAGTACTGACAGATGACTTAGCTGACAGATGACTTAGACAAACATTGCTTGAATCGCGTAGTAGAACACCACGGCCAGCAGTGCACCGGCTGGGAGTGTCACAATCCAAGACGCAACGATGTTACGTACCACGCCTAGGTTCAATGCTGCGATGCCGCGAGCAAAGCCGACACCCAGTACCGCGCCGACCAGTGTTTGAGTGGTCGAGATAGGCAGACCAGTACCCGATGCCAATACCACAGTACATGCCGTTGCGAGCTGCGCAGCGAAGCCGCGGCTTGGCGTCAGTTCAGTGATGCCGGTACCCACCGTTGCCATCACTTTGTGACCCAATGTCGCAAGACCGACCACAATACCAAAGCCACCTAGCGGAAGGATCCACCAAGCGATGGTGCTCTTGCCAGTGATTTCACCCATGTGCTCGACGGTAGAGACGACCGCAGACAGTGGACCAATCGCGTTGGCAACGTCGTTCGAACCGTGTGCAAACGCCATCGCACACGCAGTAATGACCATAAGAACACTGAAGATGCCTTCAACGCCGGCAAATCCGTGGTCATCTTCGCGGCTCGCAAATTTCTTCTGGATGTAGAGGAAGCCACCAATCATGACCAGCCCTGAGAAGCCAGCTGACCACATCCACGCTTCGCTGTTCGATAGGTGAAGACCGACGTGCTTTAGGCCTTTCTTAATGGTCACAAGCGCAATCACCATGGTGGTGATGAACATGTAGACAGGCACAAAACGTTTGGCGTTGATCAGCGGTTTTTCGGTATCGAAAATCAGGCGCTGAGCACTGACGAAAATAACGTAAGCAAAGAAACCTGAGATGACAGGGGTAACGATCCAACTGCCGACAATGCCTTTCACACTGCCCCAGTCCACCGCTTCTGTGCCAACAGAGACACAAGCAAAACCGATGATGGCGCCGATGATAGAGTGAGTCGTCGATACCGGCCAACCCATGTAAGAGGCCAGTAGTAACCATGTACCCGCTGCTAATAGTGCCGACATCATGCCGTAGACAAGAACGTCAGGTTGATTGGCAAACAGAGAGGTTTCGATTACGCCTTTGCGGATCGTATCCGTCACTTCACCGCCGGCTAAATACGCACCGGCAAATTCAAAGATCATCGCGATAATGATCGCTTGTTTTACGGTGAGTGCTTTTGAACCTACCGAGGTACCCATGGCGTTCGCGACGTCATTCGCGCCGATACCAATCGCCATTAAAAAGCCGAAGGCTGCTGCAATAATAATCAGGACAGTGCCGTAATTCGCAAGGATATCCATCGTAATACCTAGTTGTTGATAACAAGCGGAGCAAATTGGACACGACAAAACCCCACAGCGAATTCAGTGTAGCTCGCTTACTGGGGTGTGCTTATAAAATGCTCTTCGTTATTTGGTTAACTTATGTTTATGAGCGAGACAGCATGAGTTCAAGACGCGCGCCTACACGCTGAGCTTGATCTGCAATACCACCGACCCATTCAAGAATCTTGTAAAGGAACATCACATCAATCGGATTCAAATCGCTTTCGATCGCCATCAGTTGTTGGCGAAGTTGGATTTGCATCGCGTCTGTGTCGTCCTCAATCACATCCAGTTGATGGATCATTTCAGCCACGAGAGTCACTTCGCGACCTTTAAATCCAGTTTCCAATAACTCATCGAGCTCATTGATGACTTCTTGCGCTTGGTTTGCAGCGTCGAGACAACGCTTCACGTAAGCAATGAAGTTTTCTTGAAGAGGCTCAGGAATAGTCAGTTGTCGGCCGTAGACACGACCAGCAATATCTTTGGCTAGGTTGGCCAGTTTGTCTTGTTGAGTCAGCAGCTCCAGCATGTCGCTGCGGTCGACTGGCAAAAACAAACCACGAGGAAGTTTGAGACGGATCTCGCGCTTTAGTACGTCGGCTTCTTTCTCTAGGTGAGAAATTTGTGCACGGATTTCTGCGGCTTTTTCCCAGTCACCCTTTGAACTGACTTCAAAGAAGTTCACTAGGTGCGAGCAACATTCGTTCACACACACAACGTGGCGCTGCAAAGGTTTGATAGGGGACTTTGCAAATAACCCCATAATTGTATTTACTGGCATGGTCATTCAACCCAATTAATATAACCTAGAAAAAACAGACACCAATAAGAATGGTGAAATGTTGAGCGATGGCTATAAAGGCGCGCATGTTAACCCATTAAAGTGTGCATTTAAACTGTTTTAGATCATCAATGGGGCGATATTTCTCTCTTGCCGAGTAAGAAAATAGGCAATATCCTTTGGCTATCTGCGTTAAAAGGTAACACTATGGAAACCGAGATAGAACTGAAGTTTTTTGTTTCACCTGAATTTTCAGAGACGTTAAGAGAAAAAATAGCGTTAACAAAAGTACTTCAGCACAGTTGTCGTGAGTTAGGGAATACTTACTTTGACACCCCGGACAACTGGCTACGTCAACATGATATTGGATTAAGAATTCGTCGTTATGATGATGTGTTCGTGCAAACGGTCAAAACCGCAGGACGTGTGGTCGCCGGACTTCATCAAAGACCGGAATACAATGCAGAGCATAACAGCAACGATCCCGTCCTTACCTTACATCCGCAAGACATCTGGCCCGATGGCCGTTCGATTGAGGAACTGCAATCTCAAATCGCTCCTCTCTTCTCGACCAACTTTACCCGTGAGCAATGGCTGGTTGGCATGCCAGATGGTAGCCAAATTGAAGTGGCGTTTGATTTAGGCTGTGTCGAGTCAGGGGACTTAACCGCGCCGATTTGCGAAGTGGAACTGGAGCTGAAATCAGGCCAAACCGACGCCCTCTTTACCTTAGCGCGCAGTTTGTCAGAGCAGGGCGGGATGCGCTTAGGCAACTTGAGCAAAGCGGCCAAAGGTTATCGCTTAGCATCTGGCTACCAAGGTGACGAAGTGAAACCGCTGAGTTTGGTTGAGACACAGCAAAAAGACAGCGTAGAGACCTGTTTTGTCCAGTCGCTTGAGCATGCGTTGTCGCACTGGCACTACCATGAGCAGATTTACTCTGAGCGCGAGTCGATTGATGCGCTGCATGAAATCAAAAACGCCATCAGTTTTATTCGCCAGGTATTGACCGTCTATGGCGATGTGGTGCCACGTCGTGCCAGCGCCTTGGTTCGACAAGAGCTCAAATGGCTTGAACAAAGCTTAGAGTGGCTTAAGCAGTACGACTACCTCGAAGAGCTGCTGGACGATAAAGGGCACGCGCTACGTAAACTAGAGGCACGTAAGTTCCTTGTCGCAGAGCTGAAAGAGATTCAGCAGCAGTTACCTGACAGAGAAGAGATGTTGGCTCTGATTCATTCCGCCCGCTATGCCGGTTTGTTGCTGGATTTAAGCCGTTGGATTTTGACTCGTGGCTGGCAGCCGTTTTTAGATGAGAAAGCCCGTGAAGAGATGGCTGAAGGCGTCGAGCGCTTTGCTGTCGCCCAGCTCGACAAAACCTGGTCACAGTTGCTTGAGGTGTTCTCGCCGGAGCAAGATCTCAACGCGCCGGCGTATGTGGAGCAGCAGTACCATTTGATGCGCAATCTATACACTGGGGTGAGTTTTGCCAGCTTATTCAATGTCGATGAGCGCAACAGCTTCCGCTTGCCTTGGAGTGACTTGCTGCATGGCATCGATGATTTGCTGACCCTTGAAACGCTGGATCAACTCAGCGACAAGTTAGAGGGTGAGCAGCGCGAGCAACTGTTGCGTTGGTTAACTCGCCAAGAAAACTCCATTTTGCATGCGATGGAGCAGACGCGAATTATCTGCTTAGAGGCTCAGCCTTATTGGCGCCACTGATCTCGCATCATTACCATCACTAGGGAGCTTAAGGCTCCCTTTTTGTTGTCTGAGGAGTGGCTTTGTGCGCTTTATTCTCCAATGTATCGAGCCGTTTAATGATGGCGCGTTGATTGGCGAGAATCTCTTTGAGCAGTTGTTCTTTATGCTCAGATCGTTTGGCTTGCAACTTAGACGGCGAGGTGATCAACGAAGTGATAAGCCCTGAGATCATACCAAACAAGCCTACTCCACAGATGATAAGGGCCGACGCTAAGATCTTACCGCCGTGGGTGACGGGAAAGTGATCGCCATAGCCAACGGTAGAGATGGTGACCAATGCCCACCACAGGGCATCCCCACCGGATTGAATATTGGCGTGATCCGAACCGCCCTCAATCAACAACATCATACTTGAGCCAACCGTAAGTAAAACGATCAACAGCAATAAGATCGACGCTAAGGTCATTTCATGACGATTGCTTAAGATCTGACGCAAGATGTGCTTACTGGCGCGGATCACCAAGATCACTCGCATGATATGAAACAGACGCGCGTAGCGCAGGGGTTCAATCATCGGGATGCTGGCGACAAAATCGATCCAATGGCGTTTCATGTATTTCACGCGATCTGTTGCACGGATCAAATCTATGCTCAACTGCAGGATAAATATGCTACAGATTGCGAAATCCAAGCCGATAAGGACTTGTCGAGTTTCCTGACTGACTGGAAAGAACAATAAGCCTGAAATCACAAATAGTGCGACGAAAGACAAAATTAGTGACAGTAAGCTCATTGGTTTCGTATCGTCTTTGGTATCATCTCTTTTCATACGAGGCTCGAAATAAATAATATGAGTGCGGCCGTTCCCTCGCGGTAGGCAGCGATAAGCATTAAGTGTCTGATAAGTACTCAATCACACCGTATCATAGTTGACTTAGCGGAGAACGAACAATGACCAAAATGGCATTTAAGCCATGGGAGCGAGCGATAACGAACGTCCGTTTGATCCCCAAAATGGTGCTACTGATGGTATTCAGTACCGTCCTTATCGTGGCTAAACAGTTGTGGGATGCCAGCACTTTCCACGACGCCCTGCTCGCCGCCACTCAAAATGCCCAAGTGGCACAAGCGCATTATCAAGCTTATTTAGTGCAAGTGGCTTGGCAAACCGTACTTCTGATTGGGGTCTTTGTCGTTATTTTGCTCTTTGCTGCTCGTATTATGCTGCGCCAAACTCAGTATTTGAATGATTCGATCAAACAAATGGCGAATCGCGATCTCTCCAATCCGATTGAAATGGACTGCAAAGATGAATATGGCGATGTGGCGCGTGAGCTAGAAAAAACACGCCGTCAGTTGCAAGAGGTGATCAAACTGCAAGTGGAGGCCTCGCAAGAGCTCTCAACGATGACCGAAGTGATGACCCTTAGCATGTCTGAGACGAAAGAGTCGGCGCAAGAAGAGTTCAACGAAATAGACCAATTAGCCACGGCGATGAGTGAGATGACCTCAACGGTACAAACCGTTGCTGATCATGCACAGAATGCCTCTGCGCTGACGGAAAGTGCCACAGGGCAAGCACAAAGCGGCCAACACTTTGTGAAAGGTACGGTTGATAAAATCAGTGCGTTGTCGAAAGACATCGCTGCCTCAGCGCAGGCCGTTAACGAGGTCGAAGAGAGCGTTGAAGCCATCGGCAGTGTTGTCGGCACTATTCAAGGCATCTCAGAGCAAACCAACCTTTTGGCATTGAACGCGGCGATCGAAGCAGCGCGTGCCGGCGAAGCTGGGCGCGGTTTTGCTGTGGTTGCGGATGAAGTCCGTAATCTGGCGCAGCGCACACAGCAAGCGACGGTCGAGATCCAAGATATGATTTCTCAGCTGCAAAGCAGCGCATCCTCGGCGGTTGAGCTGATGGAAAAGAGTGTTGTCGAAGCGGCAGAAGGGGTGGAATTGGTCACCAATGCTGGCGGTGAGCTGGATGGTATCGTATCGCAAGTCAACCAAATCAATGATATGAACTTCCAAATTGCGACGGCAGCGGGCCAACAAAGCAGCGTGGCGGAAGAGATGAACCAGAACCTGACCAATGTTCGTGAGCTGGTGGAAGCCTCTGTGGTGGTGGTAACGGAACTGCTTGAGACGTCAGAAATGATGCAGCGCAATGCCGAAGAGCTGGATGAGAAAATTACCTCTTTCCGTGTCTGATGAATAAATCGCGCAACGACAAAGAAAATTGATTGAACCAACGCCCATCGCCTACGCATGGGCGTTTTTTATTGACGCAAGTCTGGTATAACTAACGTCTTCGGTTTTTTTTATGCATTCGATTGTAAGGACTCCTCATGCATCTGCCTTCCTCGTTGTCTCCTCTTAGTGATAAAGCGTTCGCGGCGCTGCCCAGTGAGGCATTGGCGCAATGGCCTGCCGCGTTGATCGAGTCGCTCAAGTACGTCCTAGGGTTAAGTCAGTTCGTCGCAGACAATCTGACCAAAGATGAGTCACTGCTGCGCCAACTGCCAGAGATGCTTGCTGAGCAAGATCGCAAGCAGCACTATCGTGCAGATCTTTGCGCGCAACTGGAAACCTGTTCCGATGAGATGCAAGGACAGCGAGTCTTAAGACAGTTTCGTCGTCGTGAAATGACCTACATCGCTTGGCGAGACTTTTGTCAGAGTTGGACATTAGAAGAGAGCCTGAGTCATCTTTCGGAACTGGCTGAGGCGATGATTGTTGAAACCTATCAATGGCAATACAAAGCCTGCTGCGAATTGTGGGGTACGCCTTGTGATGAGGCGGGGAAGCCACAGCCGATGTTGATCATTGGTATGGGTAAGCTTGGCGGTGGTGAGCTCAACTTCTCATCCGATATCGATCTGATTTTTACCTATCCAGAAAACGGGGAAACCAAAGGCGCGCGTCGTTCGATTGCTAACGCTCAGTTTTTTACCCGCTTGGGCCAGCGCATTATCAAAGCGCTCGATCAACACACCTTTGACGGTTTTTGTTACCGCGTCGACATGCGCTTGCGCCCTTTCGGCGAAAGTGGCCCTTTGGTGATGAGTTTTGCCGCGCTGGAAGATTACTACCAAGAGCAAGGACGTGATTGGGAGCGCTACGCGATGATCAAAGCGCGAGTGATGGGGCGAGAAATGTATCCCGAATATCAAGCGCTGCGAGAGATGTTGCGACCCTTTGTTTTCCGTCGTTACATCGATTTTAGTGCCATTCAATCGCTGCGCCGAATGAAATCCATGATCAGCAGTGAAGTACGCCGCCGTGGGCTGAGTAACAATATCAAGCTAGGGGCTGGTGGTATCCGCGAAATCGAATTTATCGCCCAAGTGTTCCAGTTGATCCGAGGGGGCCGAGAGCCGAGCTTAAGGCAGCGTGGATTATTAGTCACCTTAGAGGGGATTGAAGCACTGGCGTTGCTCTCAAGCGATGAAGTGGCCCATCTCACTCAGGCGTATCATTTTCTGCGTCGTTTAGAGAATCTGCTCCAAGCGATGGCCGACAGACAGACGCAAACCTTGCCAGAGTCTGACCTTGAGCAGTGTCAGTTAGCAACGGCGATGGGCTTTGCTGATTGGCCCGCACTAACGCGCGAGGTAGAAGCACATATGCAGCGGGTTCACCATGTGTTTCAGGCATTAATTGGTGACGATGAAGAAGAGCACGAGCAGAGCGATGTCGCCAAGCATTTTCATGAGCTGTGGGATATGGCAGAAAAACCGGATGTGATGGAGCATATTTTGTCTCATGACATCGGGCGAGAAGAAGCTAGTGCGATGGCGATGACCATCATTCAATTTAAGCATGATTTGGCGAAAAAAACCTTGGGCCTACGTGGGCGTGAGGTACTCAACCGTTTGATGCCCAAGATCTTTGCTGCGATCTATTCGCATCAGGATGCAGAGTTCGGTTTATCTAGAGTGCTGCATCTATTGCATAAAATTGTCACACGCACCACCTATCTTGAGCTGTTGGATGAACATCCTGCCGCGTTGACGCAACTGGTGCGTTTGTGTACCGCCAGTCCTATGATATCGGAGCAGTTAGGTCGCTATCCGATCTTGCTTGACGAACTGATTGATCCTCAGCAGCTGTATAACCCCGTCCCACTTGATAGTTACCGCACTGAATTGCGCGATTTTCTTGCTCGTATCCCAGAGGATGATATGGAGCAGCAGATGGAGGCGCTGCGTCAATTTAAACAGATTTGCATCTTGCGTATTGCCGCCGCCGATATCACCGGTGTCTTGCCTGTCATGAAAGTGAGTGACCACTTAACCTATTTAGCCGAAGCCATTGTTGAGTCGGTCGTCCATCAAGCTTGGCTACAAATGGCTGAGAAGTATGGCGAGCCGACACACCTCAAAGAGAGAGAGGGCAAAGGCTTTGCGGTCGTTGGCTATGGCAAAGTGGGAGGCTGGGAGCTGGGCTATAACTCGGATCTGGATATCGTGTTCATGCACGATTGCCCAGTGAACGTCTACACCGATGGCGCAAAAGAGATTGATGGGCGCCAGTTTTATCTACGCCTTGCTCAGCGCATTATCCATATTTTCTCAACCCGCACAGCCTCGGGGATTTTGTATGAAGTGGATACCCGCTTAAGGCCATCCGGCATCTCTGGTTTACTGGTTAGCCCTGCCGACGCCTTTGATGATTATCAGCATCAAGAGGCGTGGACATGGGAGCATCAAGCTCTAGTGCGCGCCCGCATGATTTACGGTGAAGAGCCGCTACAGGCTGCATTTGCTAAAACGCGCCATGAGGTGTTGGCGACGCCGCGCGATGAAGCCAGTTTGCGCAAAGACGTCGCGGAGATGCGAGAAAAAATGCGCGATCATCTGGGTGGGAAAAAGCCTGGCCGCTTTATGCTCAAACAAGACCCAGGCGGTATCACGGATGTGGAGTTTTTGGCGCAATATTTAGTGCTTCGTTATAGTCATGAGAAGCCAAAACTCACGCGTTGGAGTGATAACGTCCGAATTTTCGAATCCATGATGGCGCAAGGCGTGCTTGAGGAATCGGCGGCGCAGGCGCTGACTCACGCCTACACCACCATGCGCGACCAAATTCATCACCGCAATCTGCTCAACCTTGACGCCGATGTCACCCAAGATAAATTTACCGATGAGCGTGCGCTGGTGCAGAGAATATGGGCGCAGTGGTTAAGTTTGGAGTCGGCCTCTTAAGGTTTACTAAAGTGATAAAGCCGATACGCGGTGGCTGGCAGAAAAATCGCCCAATTCCGACAATTTGGCATTAAGGCAATGGTTTAGGGTGGTATGACGCTGTGCTAAACTCTCGCGAGAATTTAATTTTGGAGATCGTTGATGAAACCTATCCTGCCGAACTACAAGGATTCTGGTGTCTTAATCATTGGTGATGTGATGCTGGATCGCTACTGGTACGGACCGACTGGCCGTATTTCACCAGAAGCGCCGGTGCCTGTGGTTAAAGTAGAAAATAACGAAGAGCGTCCAGGTGGGGCCGCCAACGTCGCTATGAACATTGCGTCACTCGGCGGACATGCGCACATCGTCGGTCTAACGGGTATTGATGAGCCAGCTCAGGTGTTGAGTGATACGCTGACGGCGCTGAACGTGACCTGCGATTTTGTTGGTTTGGCCGAGTATCCAACCATCACAAAACTGCGCGTGATGAGCCGAGGGCAGCAACTGATTCGTCTCGATTTTGAAGACAAGTTTGAAGGTGTAGATCCGTCATTAGTGCTTGCCCGTATGGAGAAAGCACTGCCCAACGTCAAAGCGGTGGTGTTATCGGATTACGCCAAAGGCGCGCTCGAGCACGTCCAGCAGTACATTCAAAAAGCGCGAGCGGCAAACGTACCTGTCTTTATCGACCCGAAAGGCGCAGATTTTGAACGCTACCGCGGCGCAACCTTGTTGACACCTAACATGGCAGAGTTTGAGCATGTGGTAGGCAAAGTGAAGTCCGATGACGACTTGGTGGAAAAGGGCTTAGCCCTTATCGAGCAGTTTGACTTGGACGCACTGTTGGTGACGCGCAGTGAGCACGGTATGACCTTGCTACGTCGCGCGCAAGCGCCATTCCATCTTCCCACTCAAGCGAAAGAAGTATTTGATGTGACGGGTGCCGGCGATACGGTGATTTCCGTATTGGCTGCCTCCTTTGCATCAGGGAAAGCGTTGGATGAAGCCTGTGCGTTGGCCAATGCCGCCGCTGGCGTTGTGGTGGGTAAGCTGGGGACTTCTACAGTATCAACCATCGAGCTTGCCGAAGCTGTACATGGCAGCCAAGATACCGATTATGGTGTGATCAGCGAGAAAGCGTTAATTACTGCCGTTAAGCAGGCGCAGCAGAAAGGCGAGAAAGTGGTCATGACCAATGGCTGTTTCGATATTTTGCACGCCGGCCATGTCTCTTACCTCAATCACGCGGCAGAGCTCGGCGATCGTTTGATCGTCGCTGTCAATACTGATGAGTCGGTAAAACGCCTTAAAGGCCCAGGTCGACCTGTCAACCCAACCGATCGCCGCATGGCAGTACTGGCAGGGCTCGGTGCCGTCGACTGGGTCGTGCCGTTCAGTGAAGATACCCCGCAACGCTTGATTGCTACGGTATTACCGGATCTGCTTGTCAAAGGCGGTGATTACAAGCCTGAAGAGATTGCTGGTGGAGCTGAGGTGATTGCTAACGGCGGTGAAGTCAAAGTGCTCAATTTTGAAGACGGTTGCTCGACCACAGAAATCATTCAAGCCATCCGTGTTGGAAAAGGCTGATTCAACCGAGCGACACATACCAAAAATACCCAACAAAAATGGAGCCCTTAGGCTCCATTTTTTATGTTGACTGCGAGATGTCGATTACTCTTCTAAATCACCGCAGAAACGGTAACCTTCACCGTGAATAGTCGCGATGATTTCAGGCGTACCTGATACCGATTCAAAGTGCTTACGAATGCGACGAATCGTAACATCAACAGTACGGTCATGAGGTTTAAGCTCACGGCCGGTCATTTTCTTCAGAAGATCAGCGCGAGTTTGGATCTTACCTGGGTTCTCACAGAAGTGCAGTAGTGCACGGAATTCTGAACGAGGTAGCTTGTAGCCATCGCCACTTGGGCTCACCAATGAGCGGCTGTTGATATCCAGTACCCAACCATTGAACTGGTACTTTTCAACGCTGCGTTTTTCTTCTTGCACGGCGCTTGCGTTCATCGAACGATTAAGCAGGTTGCGCGCGCGAATGGTCAATTCACGTGGGTTAAATGGTTTGGTGATGTAATCATCCGCACCGATTTCTAGGCCTAGAATTTTATCCACTTCATTGTCACGACCTGTTAGGAACATCAGTGCCACATTGGCTTGTTCGCGCAGCTCACGAGCCAGTAGCAGGCCGTTTTTACCAGGCAGGTTAATATCCATGATCACCAGATTTACATGGCTCTCAGACAGAACCTGGTGCATCTCTTCACCGTCACTGGCCTCAAAAACAGCGTATCCCTCTGCTTCAAAAATACTCTTTAGAGTGTTACGAGTTACTTGCTCATCTTCAACAATAAGAATGTGCGGGGTTTGCATTGGCGGTACCTAAACTTGTGAAAAAACTGTGCTAATAGAATAAATTCTAGGCAAAAACATAACATACAGGTAATGTCTTGTTGATAATAAACCAAAGACTTTAAAATTACACTGCCTTTAGTTGCCCGCCATCCTTGGTGTCTAACAGACTTGCAGCGAGGTCCCTTAGTCCTCTGTATCCCATTAGTCGTTGAAGCGGATTCTATAATGTTAACAGCATGCTAACAATGCAGAAATGTTAATTCCAATCACTTTGTTGATTTATATCAAGAGTTCTAATGTAACAAATATTAATAGTCTCGAGTAAATGTAAAACTGTTGACGATATGACAATCAATGCTCAGCTTTGGCAAGCCTATCGCGAGCCATTTTTCCGATTTCTCAGTCCGCCACTTGGTGATGCGTTTGCCATCGTGACGGCGTGGAACCCCGCCAGCCAACGCCTTACCTTAGAGCAAAATCGCCTTCGGCAGCAGGCGATGATCACAAGTCTAGGCGGCGCAGCATGGAGTGAAGTATTGGTGGGGGATCGCCGTTTTGAATGGAGCGAAGAGAGCCTGGCGGTGACGATGCCGATGCAAACCGCGCTTTCATTGGCCAACCGTTTTGGGCAAAATGCCATTTACTACGTCCAAGGAGAGACGTTGATCTTGGTGTCTTGTTTGCCTGATGGTCGACAAGAATCGCTAGGGCAGTGGCGCACTCGATGCCTATAAAGGTCGATTTACCCTCTGGGGTTACGAGGCGAACGACAGAGAATCAGTTTAACAATTGAATGTTTCATGGAGGATATACAATGGATATTACGCCTGATATTTGTGATCAGCACGAAGACAAAGTGACACTGCTTGAGTTACCGCTTCAAAGCTTTGGCCGTAAGTTGGCTTTTTGGGGAGAGATCGTCACTATTCGTTGTTATCACGACAATTCCAAAGTGCGAGACATGCTGAGTCAAGATGGCAGCGGAAAGGTGCTGGTGGTCGATGGGCATGGTTCGTGTCAAAAAGCGCTACTCGGCGATCAATTGGCGATCATGGCGATCGAAAACAATTGGGAAGGGGTCATTGTTAATGGGGCGGTACGTGATGTCGCGACGATGGCTGAAATGGAGCTGGGCATAAAAGCGCTAGGTACCTGTCCTTTCAAGACTGAGAAGCGCGGTGCGGGTGAAGTCAACGTAACACTCACTATACAAAACCAGATGATTCAACCGGGCGACTATATCTACGCGGATTGGAATGGCGTCTTGATGTCTTCTGAGGCGTTAGAGTGGAGTTAGAAGCGAAAGCCTAACCCGACCTCAACGCCTTGTTGCCACTCTTGATAATCGAGAGTGGCATGAATATCGAGGTTTTCAGTCAGTTTCATTCGGCTAGACACTTCGGCTGAGAGCGCTGGCTGACGTTTCCCTTCATCCACACTTTCTATGCTGTAAGAGTGCAAGGTACTTTTCACTGAGAGACGCGGCGTAAGCTGGTAACTCACCCCACTAAGAAATCCTGATTCACTGTTTGTGTCACTTTGATTGAGACGCGCACCGACATAGAGATCGATATTGTCGAACAGAGAATAAGAGTAACCGCCATCAATTTTCCAAGAGTCAAAATCTAAGCTGTCATTTTCACTCGAAAGGAAGAGCTTGTGCGGTGACGTGTGTTGCGAGGCAGGCAAGGGGGGCAAGGTGACGGCAACAGACGAAAAAGTAGTAAGCAGCAGCAAGAGGCCGATTGTCGTTTTCATACGCCACTCCTTAGCTTATGGTTGTTTCGTTGTCGCTCGATTGATTCGTGCTGTTTTCTCCACTGCCCACATTACGCTTGAGGTGTATTGTCCTTCAAGTCATAACGGAAGGGTAACTATCATTAAAGCACAAAAGTGCACCGTATTGAGCAGAAATTATATAGCATTTGGTTATTAGGCAGAGCGTCTGTGGATGATTTGTTATGAGCCTGGTTGCTATGGTCGGTAGATGTGAACCTGGTGCAAGAATAAGCAAATGAAAAAATAGCAAGTTTTCGTTGACTCGCTATTCACAAATAGGTTAAACCTATGTGAAGCAAACACATCAAGTAGAATCAAATATGTTTAACAGCTCAGTAATGACCACAACCATTATTATTACCGACACTATTTATGTTGGGGCAGGCTGCTAAGCGAAGGAAATTCAAAAAAAGGCCTGTATCCAACAAGATACAGGCCTTTTTTTATACCCATTTATTATCATTTGGAGGAAGGGATGCGTGTATTAAAGTTTGGCGGTTCGTCGTTGGCGGACGCCGACCGCTTCTTAAGAGCGGCGGATATCATTGCCAATAATGCCCAACAAGAAGAAGTGGCCGTGGTGCTCTCCGCACCGGGTAAAACAACCAACAAGCTCGTGGCTGTGATTGAATCAGCGTTGAAAAACGGAGAGTCTGAACTGCAAATCGCCGAGCTTGAAGATTCGTTCCGCGACCTGTTCCAAGACATCAAACAAGTGCTGCCTTCGATCGATGGCAGTGCCTATAACCATCAAGTGAAAACCTCCCTCTCTCAACTGCGTCAATTTGTTCATGGCATTAACCTACTGGGTATGTGTCCTGATAACGTGAATGCTCGCATCATTAGCAAAGGTGAGCGCGTCTCGATTCAATTGATGAAAGCCGTCTTGGAAGCGAAAGGTCAAGCGGCAAGCTTGATCGATCCCGTTGAGTACCTTTTTGCAAAAGGTGAGCCACTTGAAGCCATGGTAGATGTGGAGATTTCCACCCAGAACTTTCGTCAGAAGCCGCTTCCACAAGGTCATGTCAATATTATGCCGGGCTTTACCGCGGGCAATGACAAAGGTGAGTTGGTCACGTTGGGCCGCAATGGCTCGGACTACTCTGCTGCAGTGTTGGCGGCATGTTTGCGTGCCGATTGCTGCGAGATTTGGACAGATGTTGACGGTGTCTACAATTGCGATCCGCGTTTAGTTGATGACGCGCGTCTGCTTAAGTCACTGAGTTACCAAGAAGCGATGGAGTTGTCGTATTTTGGCGCGTCTGTACTGCATCCCAAAACGATTGCACCGATTGCTCAATTCCATATCCCTTGCCTCATCAAAAACAGTTTTAACCCTCAAGGTGCAGGTACCTTGATTGGCCAAGATACGGGCGAAGACAAGCTGGCGATCAAAGGCATCACGACGCTCAACGATTTGACTATGGTTAACGTCTCCGGTCCTGGTATGAAAGGTATGGTGGGCATGGCGAGTCGTGTGTTTGGTGCGATGTCATCGGCGGGCGTCTCTATCGTCTTGATCACTCAGTCATCGTCAGAGTACAGCATCAGCTTCTGTATCGAAGCGCAAGATAAAGCGCTGGCGCAAAAAGCACTCGCTGATGCGTTTGAGTTGGAGCTGAAAGATGGCTTGCTCGAGCCGGTAGATTTTATCGATAACGTTGCTATTGTGACCCTAGTGGGCGATGGCATGCGCACATCACGCGGTGTGGCCTCTCAGTTCTTCTCGTCGCTTGCGGAAGTGAACGTCAATATTGTTGCGATTGCACAAGGTTCCTCTGAGCGTGCAATCTCGGCGGTGATCCCAGAAGATAAGATCTCTGAATCGATCAAAGCGTGTCATGAAAATCTATTTAACTCAAAGCACTTCCTTGATGTCTTTATTGTCGGTGTCGGCGGTGTGGGCGGTGAGTTGGTGGATCAAATCGAGCGTCAACAAGCCAAGTTAGCAGAAAAAGGCATCGTGCTTCGTGTCTGCGGCCTTGCCAATAGTAAAGGTTTGCTACTTGATAGTGACGGACTGCCTTTGGATCACTGGCGTGATCGTATGAATGGCGCAAGCGAAGAGTTCAGCTTAGCGCGCCTGATCTCGACCGTTCAACGTAATCACATCATCAACCCAGTCTTGGTTGATTGTACCTCGAGCGAAGCGATTGCTAACCAATACGCGGACTTTTTGGCGGCGGGTTTCCACGTCGTTACTCCGAACAAGAAAGCCAATACGGCGAGCATGGCCTACTATCATCAGTTACGCGATGTTGCGCGTAGCTCTCGTCGTAAGCTAATGTACGAAACAACCGTTGGTGCCGGCCTTCCCGTCATCGAAAACCTGCAAAATCTGATTTCAGCGGGTGACGAACTTGAGCGCTTCACCGGTATTTTGTCGGGCTCTCTCTCTTTCATCTTCGGTAAATTGGATGAAGGCATGACGTTGAGCCAAGCGACCAATATCGCTAAAGAGAACGGCTTTACCGAGCCTGACCCACGTGACGACCTGTCCGGTATGGATGTCGCACGTAAGCTGCTTATCTTGGCTCGTGAAGCGGGTATGAATCTTGAGCTTGAAGATGTCGTGGTCGATCAGGCGCTGCCGCCAGGTTTTGATGATTCTGGTACAGTAGATGAGTTTATGGCGCGTCTTCCTCAAGCGGACGCTTACTTCCAAGAGCTGTCAAAGCAGGCAGCCCAAGAGGGTAAAGTACTGCGATACGTTGGTGAAATCAAAGATGGAGAGTGCCGCGTTAGCATGGCAGCGGTCGATGAGAACGACCCTATGTTCAAAATCAAAGATGGTGAAAATGCGCTTGCGTTTTACAGCCGCTACTATCAGCCCATTCCTTTGGTTCTGCGTGGCTATGGTGCGGGCACGGAAGTGACTGCCGCGGGCGTCTTTGCTGACGTGATGCGTACACTTGGCTGGAAATTAGGGGTGTAGTGTAATGAGTCGTGGTATGGATGTAGTGGTATACGCCCCAGCGTCAATTGGTAACGTCAGTGTGGGTTTTGATGTGCTTGGCGCGGCGGTCTCACCTGTGGATGGCACCTTACTTGGTGATCGTGTGTTGGTGAAAGCTGGGAATGACGCGTTTGACCTACGCACCGCAGGTCGTTTCGTCGATAAGCTGCCGAGCGATGCGAAAGAGAACATTGTCTATCACTGCTGGCAAGTGTTCTCGCGAGAGCTGGACAAAAAAGGGCAGACCGTATTGCCGGTTGAGATGACGTTAGAGAAAAACATGCCGATTGGTTCAGGGCTTGGCTCAAGCGCTTGTTCTATTGTCGCGGCATTGGATGCGCTTAACCGTTTTCATGGACAGCCTTTAGATGAAACCGAACTACTAGCGTTGATGGGGGAAATGGAAGGTCAAATTTCCGGTGGTATCCATTACGACAACGTTGCGCCCTGCTATTTAGGTGGCGTGCAGTTGATGTTGGAAGAGCTCGGTATCATCAGCCAAGAAGTGCCTTGTTTTGATGATTGGTACTGGGTGATGGCCTACCCGGGCATTAAAGTATCGACGGCGGAAGCGCGCGCTATTTTGCCGGCTCAATACCGCCGCCAAGATATTATTGCTCACGGTCGCCATTTGGCGGGCTTTATTCATGCGTGCCACTCGGGTCAGCCTGAGTTGGCAGCGAAAATGATCAAAGACGTGATCGCAGAACCATATCGTGAGAAACTGCTGCCTGGTTTTGCGGATGCGCGTAAATACGCGGCATCGGCGGGCGCCTTAGCAACGGGCATTTCAGGAAGTGGTCCCACACTATTTAGTGTTTGCAAAGATAAAGACGTCGCCGAGCGGGTTGCTCACTGGCTCGAGCAGAACTACGTACAAAATGAAGAAGGATTCGTCCATGTTTGTCGTTTGAACAAGCAAGGGTCGACAGTAACAGGAAGTGAGCTATGAAGCTTTACAACATAAAAGAAAATGATGAACAAGTTTCCTTTGGCCAAGCCGTTCGCCAAGGGTTAGGTCGCAATCAGGGCCTATTTTTTCCATCCGAACTGCCAACATTCGATGATGTGGATGCGCTTTTAGCAGAGGATTTTGTTTCTCGTAGCACTAAGATTTTGTCGGCATTGATCGGCGATGAACTGACGCAAGAGCAAGTGCATTCGATGGTGGATGCGGCATTCCAATTCCCAGCACCGATCAACAAAGTGAAAGATGGGGTCTACGCACTAGAGTTGTTCCACGGTCCAACGCTGGCGTTCAAAGACTTTGGCGGCCGTTTTATGGCGCAATCTTTAGCAGCCGTGTCTGATGGCGGTAAAATTACCATTTTAACGGCTACATCTGGTGATACGGGCGCAGCGGTAGCCCATGCCTTCTATGGTATGGAAGACATCAATGTGGTGATCCTTTATCCGAAAGGTAAGATCAGCCCACTGCAAGAGAAGCTGTTCTGTACCTTGGGTCAAAACATCCATACTGTCGCAATCGATGGTGATTTTGATGCCTGTCAGGCGCTAGTCAAGCAAGCCTTTGATGATGCAGCGCTGCGTGAAGAGATTGGTCTTAACTCTGCCAACTCAATCAACATCAGCCGCCTTATGGCGCAAATCTGTTACTACTTTGAAGCGGCTGCTCAGTTGAGTAACGCCGAGCGTGAGAACCTAGTGATCTCAGTACCAAGCGGTAACTTTGGTAACCTTACCGCCGGTCTACTCGCAAAAGCGTTGGGCTTGCCGATCAAACGCTTCATTGCGGCGACGAACGCCAACGATACTGTGCCACGTTATCTAGAGACCGGTCAGTGGGATCCTAAGCCAACTGTCGCGACAACCTCCAATGCGATGGATGTCAGCCAGCCAAACAACTGGCCGCGCATCGAAGAGCTATGCCGAGTCAAAGAGTGGGGCTTGGAGACGCTAGGTAAAGGCGCTGTTTCTGATGACCAAAGTGCTCAGTCAGTCAAAGAATTGCATTCTTTGGGTTACTTATGTGAGCCACACGGCGCGATTGCTTACCGCGTATTGGATGAGCAGCTTCAAGAGGGCGAAACGGGGTTATTCCTTTGTACCGCTCATCCTGCCAAATTCAAAGAAGTGGTTGATGAGATTCTGGATACCGACATCGAACTGCCAGGCCCTCTCGCCAAACATGCCGCGATGGAACTCTTGTCTGAAGATTTAGGCAATGACTTCGGCGCACTGAAGCAGGTTCTACGCCGCGTGCAAAAATAAAGTCTAGCTCGGCGTTAGATTAAGCAAAAAGGTCACTCATCGTAGTGACCTTTTTGTTGTGTTTTTGATGTGGTTGGCTTTACTTCGTTTAGCGGTTAATCGCAAAGGTGGGCAGTGATAAATGCCAGCGAATCGCCCCTAGACGAATCAGCAAGGTAGACAACACGCCAGATAAGAAAGCGGTGTTGGTGTCGTACCCCATGCTGAGGGCGGTTGTGTGAAAAGCGCCGCCGACAATACAGGCCGTCGCGTACACTTCACTGCGCAATACCATCGGGACTTCTCGGGCTAACACGTCGCGTATGATGCCACCGCCACAACCGGTTAATACGCCCATGATGACGGCCACCAAAGCCGAATCTTGATAGACCATGGCTTTTTCCACGCCAATACCGACAAACGCCGCCAGACCAATCGCATCACATACCGGCAGTATCCACCATGCCACGCGCTTAGGGCGGCGGACGATCAACATCGTCAGTAAGCAGGTCGACAAAATCACCCACAAGTAATTGGTATCGGTGATCCAAAACACAGGCGTGGCACCCAGTGCCATATCTCGAATGGTGCCACCACCAATGGCCGTCACACTACCCAGTACTACTACGCCAAAGGGATCCATTTTTAAACGGCCTGCCAGCAGAACGCCAGAGATTGCAAAGATGGCCGTACCGAATAAGTCAAAAAAGTAGAGCAGCATAGTGTCCATGACACGAGTTTCTCTTCATGTGCAGCAAAAAACAGGGGCGCAATTGTAAGGGAAAGGCTCGCGCCATCGCTAGCGTTTTTCTCGGGCCTGCTGAAAATAGTCACACACTTGCTCAATGGCCTTGAGGGTGCGCATAGTGGGTCGATTGATCCAGTCTGAGTGGAGTGACCATACGTTGTTGGCTTGAACGGCAGTTAACTCGCTCTGCCAACGTTGCCACATGCTGCCATTGGCAATGGCGTGCTCGGAGGTAAAAATGACCTCAGGATTGGCGAGCAGCACTTGCTCCATTCCCACTTGTGGGTAGGGCATGGCGGCATCTTCAAATACATTGACGCCGCCACAAAAAGTAAACACTTCGCTCGGCCAGTTTCCTTGCGCGACACTGATGATGGGAGATTCGCTCAATTGATAGAAATAGCGTACAGGTTGCGAGGTGTTGTAGCGCTGAGCCATATCATTCAGCGTTTGCCTAAACTGCTCAGCGCGCTGCTTGGCGACCGATGGGTCGTCAGCAAACTGCCCTAAGCGCTCAATGTTTTCGGCGATGTCCGGGATGGAGTGCGCTTGTGAGTAATAAATCTCAAAGCCAAGCTGAGCCAGTTTGTCGAGCTCCTTGGCGGGATTTCCGCCCGGCCACGCGAGAATCAAATCCGGCTCCAAGGCAATGATTCTCTCGAGCTTAAAGCCTTGGTAGTTGGCGACTCGCTCTATGCGCTGCGCTTGATCAGGGTAATCGCTGTACTCGGAGACGCCGATCAGTTTATCGCCAAGGCCAGCACTAAACGCCAACTCAGTGGTGTGAGGGGACAAGCTGACGATGCGCTCGATCGCCCACGAAGGGGCGCTAGTCAGTACCAACAGCGCGAAAAGAGGTCGCAATCTCATTAGAATCCTTGATAAATCATTGCCATAAGCAGGCTTTGTAACACAAACCAGACGAGTAATCGTTGGTTGAGTAAAGTCAGGACTTGGGCAACATGAATGGCTGACGGGGCGATTCGCCCGCCGAGTTTCGCTCGGATACGTTTTTTGCTCGCTTGATGTTTGGCATCGGTGGGGTAGATTGCAGGTCCACCCATCGATAACTCCAACTTCGCGCCAACACTCACCAACAACCAAGCTGGGCCGGGTAGTGGCCATTGCCTCGCTTGCTCTCTTAGTAAGAGATAAGTCGCACGGCTACGCTGACCAAGCAATATAAAGAGGCTATAAAGACGCAGCGGTAACCAGTCGAGTATCGCGACAACGCGCACCGCGGGTAGCCCAAATGGATGAAAGTATTCACGAGAAGGTGACCATGCCCTCGCCAGTTCGACACACATGCGATACAAAAAGGCGCCAGTCGCACCAGAGATGCCATACCAAAACAAGACGCCAATCAGATTGCGTCCGTACGACATCGTCAACGTTTCTACGCCCGCTTTCCCAAGCCCAAGTAGCGACAACGGACGGGTTTCTCGATTGAGATAGGGGCGAATAAGCAGCCGAGCTTGCTCTTTATCATTGCGAGCGAGCGCTTCAATAAAGAGGCGGCCAAAACGTTGGGTATTGCGCCACTCAATCGCCAGCAGCAAAAACGCGAGTTCAAATAGGGCAGGTTGCCACACCAAAGGTTTAAGCGCGATTAAGACCGCCAGTGTCGGCAGTATCATCAAGCCCCATGCCAGTGTCCCAGAGATGAGGCTTTGCGAGTAGCTGGCGCGGGTATTGACCTTCTCAGCTAACTGCTCGGCAAATTTGTGCCAGAGGATGGCAGGGTGTGCCTCTCTGGGGAAAGGAAGCAGCCAGTTGCAAAGCAGGGCGCCCCACATCACCAGCAGTGCGCCCCCAGCGTAGAATTGAGTGAACAGATCTTCCATGATGCTCCACTGCGCTTATTTCAATAACTGAACCATATTGATCACCATTTCCGAAGAACTTTGCGCAGCCAAAGGTAAAAACTCTTCAAAGCTCATCGGTGACTCTTTGTCTGCAACATCAGAGATTGCGCGGACGACAACAAAAGGCACCGCGAACTGATGACACGTCTGAGCAATGGCAGAAGCCTCCATCTCTACGGCAATGACAGATGGGAAGTGGGTTCGGATAAAGGCTTGACGCTCTGTGGTGCAGACAAACGCATCGCCGGTACAAATCAGACCGCGTAGCGCGTGTTTGTCGTCCATTTTTGCTAGTGCTTGCTCAGCGACGGCCATCAATTTTTCATCCGCCGCGAACGCCGCAGGTTGGCCGGCCATTTGGCCCATTTCATAGCCAAACGCGGTCACATCGGCGTCATGGTGGCGAACTTCACTCGAAATCACGACATCACCAAGATTTAGCGATGAGTCGAACCCGCCCGCAGAGCCAGTGTTGATCACGACGTCTGGTTGATGCTCACTGATCAATAAGGTGGTGCCGACGGCTGCGGCCACTTTACCGATACCAGATTGCAGCAATACGACATCCACACCGTGAAGTTGACCTGCATAAAAGGTGCAGCCTGCCTTAGTCGTGGTTTGGACGTTGTCTAACGCGTCTTTTAGAATCGCAACTTCTTGCGCCATCGCGCCGATAATACCGATTTTCATAATGAATCCTGTTCATTTTCACTAGAATACTGTTTGCTCGACAGTTTATCAGAAAAATGCCGCAGGGCACCCTTTGTCGCCGCGGCGCTACCGCATCCACCATGGGTACAACCCTTGATAACCAAAATACCTATTGCACCGCCTAGTCGCATCCCCTATAATTTGCGCTCCTCGTGTCGGCTGAATCAGAGATTGGCTGGCACAAATATTAACTTACTCTTATTAGGAGAGAATGATGTCTCTGAATGCAGAAACTAAAGCAGCAATCGTTGCAGAATACGCACAATCTGAAGGCGATACAGGTTCACCAGAAGTACAAGTAGCTCTACTGACTGCTTCTATCAACCACCTACAAGGTCACTTCAAAGCGCACAAAGGCGATCACCACAGCCGTCGTGGTCTTCTACGTATGGTTTCTCGCCGTCGTAAACTACTAGACTACCTAAAAGGCAAAAATCTAGGTCGTTACCAAGATCTTATTGCTCGCCTAGGTCTACGTCGCTAATCAGCGACTGCTTAGCAGTTTGTCGAAAAAGGGGCTTTGTGCCCCTTTTTTGTTGGCTAAATTTAGCCAAACCGAATTAATCTCGCTATACTACGCCCCGCATAGTTTTGATTGGCTATTTTGTACGATCAGACTGTCACCTTTAAGCTCATAGCATTACAGTCAACCTCGTCGACCAAAAGGTCGCGGCTATTAAAAGTGAATTCGATGTCCGATGTAAACGCATCCTTGGGTACAGTTCGTTTTTACTAGTCGCGATTCGTAATGCCTTGAGTGTGAGTTAACACAATCTAAGCGCCAACATGGGCTTAGTTACAAGGAAAAACAATGTTCGAAAAACCAGTTGTTAAAACGTTCCAGTACGGTAACCACACCGTTACTCTAGAGACTGGCGTTATCGCACGTCAAGCGACGGCTGCCGTTATGGTCACTATGGACGATACCGCGGTATTCGTTTCTGTCGTAGGTAAAAAAGAAGCGGTTGAAGGTCAAGACTTCTTCCCTCTAACAGTAAACTACCAAGAGCGTACCTACGCTGCGGGTAAAATCCCAGGTGGCTTCTTCAAGCGTGAAGGTCGTCCTTCTGAAGGCGAAACACTGACGGCTCGTCTGATCGACCGTCCAATCCGTCCTCTATTCCCAGATGCATTCAAAAACGAAGTACAAGTGATTGCAACGGTTGTCTCTGTGAACCCAGATGTTCAACCAGACATCCCAACAATGATTGGTACGTCTGCAGCACTTGCTATCTCTGGTATTCCGTTCAATGGTCCTATCGGTGCAGCGCGTGTTGGTCACATCGACGGTCAACTTGTTCTTAACCCAAGCAACACTGAACTAGAAACGTCTAAGCTAGACCTCGTGGTTGCGGGTACGGAATCTGCGGTACTGATGGTTGAATCAGAAGCGGATAACCTAACTGAAGAAGAGATGCTAGCAGCGGTTGTGTTTGGTCACGATCAACAGCAAGCCGTGATCTCTGCAATTAACGAATTCAAAGCTGAAGTGGCAACACCAGCTTGGGATTGGGTTGCACCAGAAGAGAACACAGCGCTTAAAAACCGTATCGCAGAACTGGCTGAAGCGAAATTGGTTGAAGCATACCAAATCACTGAGAAGATGGCGCGTTACGACCGTATCCACGCCATCGCAGGTGAAGTGAACGAAGTGCTGCTTGCTGAAGATCCAGAAGCAAACACCAAAGAAATTCACACTATCTTCCACGATCTAGAGAAGACAGTGGTTCGCCGTAGCATCATCGCGGGTAACCCACGTATCGACGGCCGTGAAAAAGACATGGTTCGTGCGCTAGACGTACGTACTGGCGTTCTTCCACGTACTCACGGCAGCGCACTGTTCACTCGTGGTGAAACTCAGGCTCTAGTGACTGCGACTCTAGGTACTCAGCGTGATGCACAAATCATCGATGAGCTAACGGGTGAGCGTAAAGATCACTTCCTACTACACTACAACTTCCCTCCATACTGTGTAGGTGAAACGGGTTTTGTAGGTTCTCCTAAGCGTCGTGAAATCGGTCACGGTAAACTGGCTAAACGCGGTATCGCAGCAGTAATGCCTTCTGTTGATGAATTCCCATACACAGTACGTGTTGTATCGGAAATCACGGAATCTAACGGTTCTTCTTCAATGGCTTCGGTATGTGGTACTTCTCTTGCTCTTATGGACGCAGGTGTGCCAATCAAGTCTTCTGTTGCGGGTATCGCAATGGGTCTTGTTAAAGAAGGCGACGACTTTGTTGTTCTTTCTGACATCCTTGGTGACGAAGACCACCTAGGTGACATGGACTTTAAAGTAGCGGGTACTAACACGGGTATCACAGCACTTCAAATGGACATCAAGATCGAAGGTATCACTAAAGAGATCATGCAAATTGCGCTTAACCAAGCTCAAGGTGCACGTAAGCACATCCTATCTGTAATGGATGAAGCTATCTCTGGTGCTCGTGATGATATCTCTGAATTCGCTCCTCGCATTCACACCATGAAGATCAGCGCAGAGAAGATCAAAGACGTGATCGGTAAAGGTGGTGCAGTTATCCGTGCTCTAACTGAAGAGACTGGTACAACTATCGAAATCGAAGACGACGGTACTATCAAGATTGCAGCAACGGAAGGCGCGGCAGCGAAAGAAGCTATCCGCCGTATCGAAGAGATCACGGCTGAAGTTGAAGTGGGCCGTATCTATACAGGTAAAGTGGCTCGTCTTGCAGACTTTGGTGCATTCGTTACTATCCTGCCGGGTAAAGATGGTCTAGTACACATCTCTCAAATTGCTGACAAGCGTGTAGAGAAAGTGTCTGACTACCTTGCTGAAGGTCAAGAAGTTCAAGTGAAAGTGCTTGAGATTGACCGTCAAGGCCGCGTTCGTCTAAGCATGAAAGAAGCGGTAGAGAAAACGGAAGAAGCGGCAGAAGAGAAGCCAGCGTCTGACGCATAATCGAGTTTGCCACCTAAGGGTGTAAATTAGATTATTACTCTAAAAGCATGTTATAAAGGGAGCATTACGCTCCCTTTATTATTTTCAGGGATTTCGCTAAGCCTCGCTTAGCTACAGGAGTATCTATTTGTGAAATGGTTTCAAACCGCAACTCTAGGCCTGACCCTTCTCATTACCGCAGGCTGTGCCACTCAGTCTCACCAAAATGCGGAGTGGCTCTACCCTCCCATGGCTGTCCCTCTGCAAGCCAGTGTTCAACAGGAAGTGCAAATAGCGCGTTTGAGTCAGTTACTGCAACGTACGGATCTGAATGATGATGTGCGGGCGAAGATGCTTTATGAGCGTGGAAACTACTATGACAGTGTTGGTCTGCGTGACTTAGCTCGACTCGATTTCAATCAGTCTTTGTCACTCAATCCCGCGCAGCCCGATCTGTTTAACCTGCTTGGCGTCTACTTTACCCAAATTGGTGAATTCGACGCAGCGTACGATGCGTTCGATTCGACGTTAGAGCTCGATCCTGAGAACTCTTATGCGGCGCGCAATCGAGCTATTGCCTTGTACTATGGCGATCGACTTGATCTTGCGCTTGAAGACATGAACAAGCATTTTGCCGAGGATCCGAGCGATCCGTTTCGAGCGCTGTGGCTCTACATCATTGAAGCGGAGCGCGCACCAGAGCAAGCCCGTACGACCTTGCTTGAGCGTTATCATGACCGAGATGAGCAGTGGGGGTGGGTGCTGGTGGCGATCACGTTAGGTGAAGTGTCAGAGCAGCAAGCGTTTAAAGCGATCTTAGCGGGAACTCGTGATAATACGTTGCTGGCTCAGCGTCTCACTGAAGCGTATTTCTACCTAGGTAAGCGTTATCAAAGCGAAGGGGATTTCGCTAGCGCGATCTCTTTATATAAGCTCGCGATCTCCTTCAATGTGTATGAGTATGTCGAACACCGCTACTCTTTCTTGGAGCTGAGCCGGATTTACAACCAAGTGAAAGCGGAACAGCTCGCCAAAGCGAAGCAGCAAGCCATAGAGGCCACTCAATAACGAACAAAGCCATCGCAATGCGATGGCTTTATTCAGGGTGTGATAGAAGATTAGCAACCTGAGGTCACGGTTTGATAGACCGGAGGGGTATTGGCATCACTGGCTTGAGTGTACTGGAAGTAGCAGTTGTCATCTTTACTTTGCCCGTCATCATCAAAGTCATAGCCGATGTAGGTCTCAGAGATTCCTTCGTACTCAATCACGAAACTCTCATCAAGCACGATGCGTTTTTCAATATCGGTATTATCGAGATAATTCCACTTCAGACGGATGTCAAACTCGCCATTGCCATCGAGATCGATGTCCAATAAATCATCTCGATTCGGTACTGCTTGAGTAGAGTAACTTGGCATCTGAGATTTCATATTGATGAGGTTGTTAGCGGTTTCAACACTGACTTCGATCTGTTCCAATACGCGGATACGGCTGTCTGTCCAAAGGTTCAACATCTTAGGCAGTGCCGCCACTGCCAATATACCGAGAATGATAATCACAGTGACCAACTCAATAAGAGTAAAGCCTTCCGGTTTACCTCTACCATTACCAAACCGCATTAAAAACCTTGTGTCATCACTACAACTTATCGCATCACTATATCGCTATCGGTAGCGATTTTCAGCTGTGAAGTGATGCAAAGGTGATGGCTATCTACACGTTAAGTGATGTTTTTCACTTCAAGCCCAGCAATTTGATGCCAGTAGCCATTACATTGGCGATCGTGCAACGTCTGAGGTTTTTGACCTTGTTCATTGGCTTTAAACTCGCTGACGTGTGAAAAGGTCTCCAATCCGAGTGGGCTTAAGCGCACCACATCGACCAAGCCTTGCATGCTCGGCAGGTCATTGACCAAGTTATAGCAATAACCAGATTGCGTTTGAATGCCATTGAGATTGAAGACCTCTTGCCCCTCCTGGCTGCGTACCTTGAGACCCGTCGGGTATTTGATGCAGCAGGTTTCGCAGTCATCCTTGGCGCGGTTTTCCGCACGCGCGGTAAAACAGCGCGCTGAATAGGCCAAAGGCAGGTAACCGTGGCTGAACACTTCAACATCAAATTGGCCGCGAATGCCTAGCTCTTCACATTGCGATAAGGTGTGTGAGAGCCACTCTCGCGAGAGCTCAACGGGCATACACCAGCGTATCATGCCTTGTTTAAGAAACAGCTTTAACGTGTGGGCGTTGTAGGCATTGACCGCAGGGCCGACCACAAAAGGCACTTTGTGTTGTGAGGCGAGCTGAATCGCGGAGACATCGTTCGCTTCAATAGCGAAGTCACCATTGTCGATGTACTTTTTCATCACGTTGACTTCACTCGGCGCTTCAAGAAGTGCCATGGTGGAGAGCACCACCTGTTTACCTGCTTGGCTCAGCTCTTGCGCCAAGCCAAACCAGTGGCTAGGTTTCATCTCACGTCGTTTAGAGCAGACGCTTTCGCCTAAGTAGAGAATATCCGCATCGCTCTGCTTCGCTTGTTGATAAAAGTCTTCAACGTTCTGCTTTGGCCAGAAGTAGAGTAAGGGGCCAAGGGCGTATTTCATCGTGTTTTCCATATCAGTCTCTACTGCCATTTACGGTGGTATGCACCCAGTGTGGTTTGTGTCCCTTCGGAAACGTTCGCAAGGGCTGCATCCCACTGCGGTTCCACCTGATACTGCTCTGGCGCGGATTGGTAGCGGTCAATAGCAGCGCGCCATGTTCGCGTGACTTGCTCGACGTACGCCGGGCTGCGCTGGCGTCCTTCAATTTTGACCGAAGCCACATTTGCCGCAAACAGCTCAGGTAGCATAGACAAAGTATTCAAGCTGGTCGGCTCTTCAAGGGCGTGATAGCGCTTGTGTTCACCTGCGATCTCTGCGTCAAAACGCCCTTTGCACAGGGTAGGGTAGCCAGCGTTTTCGCCCGCTTGATAGCGATCGATGAGGATATCATTGAGGCGTGATTCCAATCCTTGCTCGGTCTCTTGCCAGCGGACGTATTTCGCGGGCGAGCAGGCACCAACGGTATTGGGGGACTCTCCTGTCATGTATGAGGAGAGGTAGCAACGACCTTCCGACATGATGCACAAACTGCCAAAGGCAAACACTTCCAGCTCGACATCTGAGGTGATATTACGAGACAGCTGTTTTACCTGATGAATTGAGAGAACACGCGGCAGCACGACACGTTTGACGTTGAAGTTCTGTTGGTAGAACTCGATTGCGGCAACATTGGTGGCTGAAGCTTGGACCGATAAGTGCAGCTCAAGATCTGGGTATCGATTAGCGGCGTAATCGAGCACCGCAATGTCTGCGACGATCAAGGCGTCCACGCCTAAATCGGCGGCACGATCGACGGCGTTGGTCCAGCGTTCAAACCCATTCGGATGAGCAAAGGTATTCAACGCAATATGAATTTTTTTGTTGCGGTCATGAACGTAGTCGACCGCTTTATCGAGCTTCTTGCCTTGAAAGTTGAGGCCTGCGAAGTGACGAGCATTGGTGTCATCTTTAAAGCCGATGTAGACCGCGTCAGCACCGCAATCAATCGCGGTTTTTAAAGCAGGAAGATTGCCTGCTGGGCATAGGAGTTCCATTGCACATTACCCGTTCTTAATCCGCCACGTCCAAGGCGTGGGCGAAGAGGTGTCAAAGTATGCTGGGCATTTTATGAAGGTTTATGAATAGCAAATTTGATGTGAGGCAGGTTTGAGCGAATTCGCTCTGAAAATAATCACTTAGTGGTAAAAAAATACCGCAGGGTTAATTCTTGTGGCGGCGGTTTTGTGCGAACAACTCTTCAATGTCCTGTTTCGGTTGAGGGCGATGAAAGTGGAAACCCTGAATCGAATGACAATTGAGATTAGAGAGCAAGGTCGCTTGCTGTTGGGTTTCTACCCCTTCGGCCACCACGGTTAAGTTCAACGATTTACCGAGATTAATGATGTTCTCGATGACGGTGATCTGCTTAGGTAGCGTGTCGATGTCGGTGATAAAGGCACGGTCTATTTTGAGCTCATCAATCGGAAAGCGTGCCAAATAAGAGAGTGACGAGTAGCCGGTACCGAAGTCATCAATCGACAAGGAAAAACCAAGCTTTTTGATCGCGTTGAGCATCTGTAGCGTGTGCTCGCTGTCACTCATAACGGCGCTTTCAGTCAACTCAAAGGTGATGCAGTTAGGGTCCAGCTCAGTGGTACGCAAGAGCTTTTCCATGTAGTCGATAAGCTTAGGGTTGCCAAACTGCTCGGGTGACAAGTTGATGGCGACACGTCCCGGCAAGATGCCTTGTAGCTTCCAGCGTTTGACAGTATTGAACACATCACGCATCACCACGCGTCCAAGGTGCTCAATCAATCCAGCGCGCTCGGCCACCGGAATAAAGGCGCCAGGGCTGATGTAGCCTTCAACGGGATGTTTCCAACGGATCAGTGCCTCGGCGCCATTGATACTAAAATCGCGCGCGTTCACTTTCGGCTGATACCAGACTTCTAACCCGTTTTGCTGGAGCGCTTTTTGCAGCTCAATTTCGAGCCAAAGGCGCATCCGCGCTTCTTTGTTCATTTGATCGTTGAATTTGATCAAACGATTTCGGCCGCGATCTTTCGCTTCGTACATCGCGGTGTCTGCATTTTGCAATAAAATGCGTGCGTCGTTGCCATCGCCTGGATACGCAACACTGCCGATAGAGCAGGCTAAGCGCTTACTAAAGTGGTGCAAATCAAAAGGTTGGTTAATCAGCGAGATAATACGCTCAGAGAGCATCTCGGCCATGCGGTTGTTTTCTGGTTCGGGCAGAATAAGGCCAAATTCATCACCGCCCAGATGCCCCAAAATCGCTTGGGGAGGTAAGAGACGTTTGAGTCTTGATGAGACTTCTTTGATCACTTTGTCACCGATGTGATGACCCAGTGAGTCATTGATATTTTTAAAGTTATCAATGTCTAGGTAGAGCATAATCAACGGCGTTTCGTTGTGAATCAGTTGCTCAAGGCGCTTGGTAAACCCAAAGCGGTTGTATAGACCGGTCAGCGAGTCGAGGTGCGCATCCTCTTTACTGGTTGGTGAGAGTGTTTTGTTACTCACTTCGGCGTCTTGAATCAGCACGATTTGGGTGTTACCACCAAGCAGTTTGGTTGCGCCTGCGTGCAGCTGAACTTTACGCTCAAAACCACAGCGTGGCCCGGTTAAACAGACCAAAGGCGCTTTGACGATCTGGTTTTCTAGCGATTTGGCAAAGACGGTCTTGGTTTTCTCGTCGACAAACAGGCGAGAGAAGCTTTCGCCCAGCAGTTCTTGAATCATTTCAAAACCGAGTAGACGCAGCGCTGCAGGGTTGGCCGATAGAATGCAGTCATCTTCGACCAGCAGTAATCCATCTGGCAGTATCGTGGTTAAGGTGCTGAATTTACCTTCTGACTCTTCGAGAGAGCGAACCAAAATTTGTTTTTCAGAGGTATCGATGGCATGAAAGACGATGTGTTCGACTTTGCCTTCAGTCTCAACAGGAGTCAGACTAAAATGAACGCTGGTTTCGAGGTCGATGTCATCAAGGGTGATTTCTACCTCTAACGTTTCGCCATTAAACGCCCGCTCATAATAGGGTTTGAGCTGTTGGTAGAACTGTTTACCAAGAATTTCGCTGTCGCACATTCCGACCATTTCCGCAGGCGTGAGGCCAGAAAGGTCGCAGTAACGCCCATTCACCAAAGCATAGTGATGTTGGTTATCTAAGATCGCAAAAAAAAACGGACTCTTCGCCGTTATTTTTGTAAACCAATGCTGAAGTTGTTGCGAGAGCATCAAGTTTGTACCAGTTCTCCGAGGATTCTTCTTAGTAAGCGGCATATTTACTAAGACGTCAATACAACTATAACGACCTTTGTGACGTGATGACAAGGAAGAGAAGGATAAAGACTGTTTTTTGATAAATAACAGGATTTCTCTCAGTGACATCCACTATGATGGCGAGTTGTGTTTGACAAATTAACGGATCATCAGCGTGATTAACAAGATTCGCACTCAGCTAGTTCGTAATGCCGCATCAATTTTGCGATCTCCAATCCACTTCTTGCCTCATTTTGTTCAAAAAAGAGCCTTGTTGGATGGACTAAACACGGTGTTTAAAGAAGCCCTCGAAGACGGCGATTTTGACTTCTTGCAAGACAAATGGCTTGAAGTCGCGATCAAAGATCTCGATCTCTGCTGGTTCATCAGTTATCAAGATGAACAGCTACAGGTTGCTGATACTCCGATGACCGCCGACGTGACCTTCAGTGGAAACCTCAATGATTTGGTGTTGATTGCAGGTCGCAAAGAAGATCCAGATACTCTCTTTTTCCAACGCCGCCTCTCTATTGAAGGGGATACCGAGCTTGGTTTGGAAGTCAAAAACTTGATGGACAGTGTCGATCTCACGCTTTTACCTAAACCCTTGCAAATGTGCATGAATCAACTGGCCGACTTTGTTCAGAAAGGCGTACAATCTGAGACCTTAAACAAAGAGGTTGTCCATGCTTATTCGAACTGAAGCGCCCGCTGATATTCTGTCGGTCGAAAAATTACTCCAAACCACTTTTGACACTGACGCTGAAGCCAACTTGGTGATGAGCCTGCGAGAAAACGGCAATCGCACTTTGTCTTTGGTCGCGTGCAACGATGAGGGTGACGTCGTCGGCTATGTGTTGTTTAGCCCAGTAACCGTTAATGGTGAAGAGAAAAACTGGCAAGGGCTTGCGCCGTTAGCGGTGGCGAACGCGTATCGCAATCAGGGGATCGCGGCACAGTTGGTTGAAGAAGGGCTCGCGTCACTGCATGAGTTTGGTTATCCCGCCTGTGTGGTCTTAGGCGATCCGAACTATTATGGCCGTTTTGGCTTCGAGTCAGCAGAGAAGCATCAGTTGCATTGCCGTTGGGATGTGCCGGCTGGCGCGTTCCAAGTCATAGAGTTAGCAGCAGGTGAAGTGCAAGGTGCACAGGGCTTGGTGGACTACAGTCCGGAGTTTACCGCCCTCTAAGTGGCGGTTTGAACAAGATTTATCCACGAAAAGCTTGGTTTTGTCCTTTTTTTAAGCGTTCGACACGATAAAGCCAATTTTTTCAAAAATACCACTTGTCAGCGTTATGTCGTTTCGCTAGTATTGCTCCGCCTTCAACGAGGAGGTCGCTAGCCTTGTTCAGGACGACTCCTAGAACGGCGCTGGCTCAACAATTTGGAACATAGGTGGAAAGCATGTTTACCGTTCTACTTGTGATTTACCTGTTGGCAGCGGTTGGTGTAATCGGCCTCGTGCTGATTCAACAAGGTAAAGGCGCAGATATGGGAGCCTCATTCGGTGCAGGCGCATCAAACACAGTGTTTGGCGCAAGCGGCTCAGGAAATTTCCTAACCCGAATGACTGCAATTTTTGCAACAGTATTTTTCGTTATCAGCCTAGTGCTTGGCAACATGTCGACACACAAGACAGAGTCTCAGTGGGTTGACCCAACACAAGGTCAAGTGATTCAAGCTGGTGACGTGAGTGAAGTTCCTGCCCCTACAACGGGTGACGAAATTCCTCAATAAGCGATAGCTCGCTTAAGTAAGATTTATGCCGAGATGGTGAAATTGGTAGACACGCTAGCATGAGGTGCTAGTGCCTTTGGTGTGAGGGTTCGAGTCCCTCTCTCGGCACCATTATTTACAAACTTGTAAAACACCTTGGAGAGCGTATAATGCTCGACAAGTCGGACGCGGGGTGGAGCAGCTTGGTAGCTCGTCGGGCTCATAACCCGAAGGTCGTCGGTTCAAATCCGGCCCCCGCAACCAATTCCTATATTGAGATTTGACCAGTTCTTATCTGATGAAAATTAGGAAGTTGCAAGTTTTCGCAGGCTTGATTATGTCGAATAGTCACTGCGAGTTAAATGATGAAATGCATCGTTTAACGTATCAGGGTCCAGCAACAAAAAACCCCGACTATATCGGGGTTTTTTGTTATCTGAACTTTTTAAAAGTTCAGAGCTTGCTTGGAATTTAAATTGGGCTCTGAGCCCTTTTTTTGTTTCTGGAGTGGTTTAAATGACTGGTTTAGAAAGACAACTTACTGAAATGCTTGAAGCTCCTGTAGCAGCATCAGGTTATGAGTTAGTTGGATTAGAATTTATTCGCGCAGGCGAACACTCAACGTTGCGTATTTTTATTGACCATGAAAATGGCATTACCGTCGATGACTGTGCAGAAGTGAGTCGTCAGGTCAGTGCGGTGATGGACGTTGAGGATCCAATCACAGTGGCTTACAACCTAGAAGTGTCTTCACCAGGTTTAGAAAGACCACTTTTCAAAGCGGCACATTATGAGCAATTTATTGGTCACGAGGTCAGCATCGTTTTGAAAATGGCTGTCGGTAACCGTCGTAAGTGGAAAGGTGTTATCCACTCTGTCGAAGGTGAAACAGTGACGATTACTGTGGATGGCAACGATGAAGAGTTTGCATTAAGCAACATTTCAAAAGCTAACCTGATCCCTAAATTTTAAGCGAAGTCTTAGAGGCTATTTAAAATGAGTAAAGAAATTTTAGCGGTAGCAGAAGCGGTATCGAACGAAAAAGCGGTACCTCGTGAGCGTATTTTTGAAGCATTAGAAATCGCACTCGCTACCTCGACTAAGAAAAAGTACGAAATCGAAATCGAGGTTCGCGTAGCTATCGACCGTAAAACCGGTGAGTTTGATACTTTCCGCCGTTGGTTAGTGGTGGAAGAGGTTGAGCATCCAACGAAAGAGATCTCACTAGAAGCGGCACAATTCGAAGATCCTGAGCTGCAAGTTGGCGATTACGTAGAAGACGAAATCGAATCGGTGACGTTTGACCGTATTACGACGCAAACTGCGAAGCAAGTGATTGTTCAGAAAGTTCGCGAAGCAGAGCGTGCACAGATCGTTGAACAGTTCATCGACAACGAAGGTGAGCTTGTGACTGGCGTGGTGAAGAAAGTGAACCGCGACACCATCATTCTTGATCTGGGTAACAACGCGGAAGCGGTTATTCTGCGTGATGACCAATTACCACGTGAGAACTTCCGTCCTGGTGACCGTGTACGTGGCCTACTGTACCGCGTCGCGCCAGAAGCGCGTGGCTTCCAGCTATTCATCACACGTTCTAAGCCAGAAATGTTGGCAGAACTATTCCGTGTTGAAGTGCCAGAAATCGCAGAAGAAATCATCGAACTGAAAGGCGCAGCGCGTGATCCTGGTTCTCGTGCAAAAATTGCCGTGAAGACCAACGATAAGCGTATTGATCCTGTCGGTGCCTGTGTGGGTATGCGCGGTGCGCGTGTTCAAGCCGTATCGGGTGAACTTGGTGGTGAGCGTATTGATATCGTGCTTTGGGATGATAACCCAGCGCAGTTCGTGATCAACGCTATGGCGCCGGCTGATGTTGCTTCAATCATTGTTGATGAAGATACGCACTCAATGGACATCGCGGTTGAAGCGGACAACCTAGCTCAGGCGATTGGCCGTAACGGTCAAAACGTTCGTCTCGCCTCTCAGCTAACGGGTTGGGAACTGAACGTGATGACGGTTGAAGATCTTCAGAAGAAACACGCTGAAGAGTCACAAGCGTCTATCGAAAACTTTATGAAGTACCTAGATATTGAAGAAGACTTTGCTCAACTGCTTGTTGAAGAAGGCTTCTCGACTCTAGAAGAGATCGCTTACGTACCCGTAAACGAGCTACTAGAGGTTGATGGTTTGGATGAAGATCTTGTTGAAGAGCTACGTAGCCGTGCCAAAGAAGCATTGACCACGATCGCCCTAGCACAAGAAGAATCGTTTGAAGGTCTAGAGCCTGCAGAAGATTTACTAGGTCTTGAAGGCCTAGAACGCGAAATGGCATTTAAACTGGCAGCAAAAGGTGTCTCCACATTGGAAGATCTTGCTGACCAGGGTATTGATGACCTAGAAGGTATTGAAGGCCTAACTGAAGAGCGTGCGGGCGAGCTGATCATGGCAGCACGTAACATCTGTTGGTTCGGCGAAGAAGCATAATTTCCCAGCAAGGAGGAGCGGCATGACGCAAATTACCGTTAAAGCACTAAGTGAAGAAATTGGTACGCCAGTAGACCGCCTATTAGAGCAACTTGCTGACGCAGGAATGAAAAAAGCGAGCACAGATCAAGTCACAGAAGATGAAAAACAGAAACTGCTGACTCATCTGAAAAAAGCGCACGGCGACACCAATGGTGACGCTGAGCCAACTCGCTTAACCCTGCAACGTAAAACTCGCAGCACATTGAGTGTTAATGCGGGTGGCGGCAAAAGCAAAGAAGTCAACGTTGTGACTCGTAAGAAACGTACTTACGTCAAAGCGAGCACAATTGAAGATGAAGCGAAACGTGAGGCTGAAGAAGCCGCTCAACGTGAAGCTGAAGAAGCGGCAAAACGCGAAGCTGAAGAAGCAGCAAAACGTGAAGCCGAAGAAGCAGCAAAACGTGCAGCAGAAGAAGCAGCAAAACGCGAAGCGGAAGAAAAAGCGAAACGTGAGGCCGAAGAGAAAGCCAAACGTGACGCTACCGAGAAGGCGAAACGTCAATCTGGACAACAGAACGAACGTAGCGCTGAAGAGAAATCTAAGCAAGAAGCAGCGCGAAAAGAGGCCGACGAGCTTAAACGTCGTCAGGAAGAAGAAGCTAAGCGTAAGGCTGAAGAGGAAAGTCAGCGCCAGCTTGAAGAAGCTCGCGAATTGGCTGAGAAGAATAAAGAGCGTTGGTCTGCTGCTGAAAAGAAAAAGGGTGATATGGAAAATACAGATTACCATGTAACGACTTCACACTACGCACGTGAAGCCGAAGATGAAGCAGATCGCCGTGAAGAAGCGGGTCGTCGTCGCAAGAAGAAGAAACTCTCTAGCAAAAACGATGATCAAGAACGCAACGCTCGCCCTGGACGTGGTAAAGGCCGCGCGAAAGGTCGCCTAGCGAAGCCTTCTTCTATGCAACAAGCGTTCGACAAGACCGCTGCGGTTGCAAAAGCGGACGTTGTGATTGGTGAAACCATCGTGGTTTCTGAACTGGCAAACAAGATGTCAGTGAAAGCAACAGAAGTGATTAAAGCGATGATGAAGATGGGCGCAATGGCGACCATCAACCAAGTGATTGACCAAGAAACAGCGCAATTGATCGCTGAAGAAATGGGTCACAAGGTCGTGTTGCGTAAAGAGAATGAGCTTGAAGAAGCGGTTCTAAACGATCGTGATAGCCACGCTGAAGCGACACCTCGTGCGCCAGTTGTGACCATTATGGGTCACGTTGACCACGGTAAAACATCGACGCTTGACTACATCCGTCGTACACACGTGGCTTCAGGCGAAGCGGGTGGTATTACCCAGCACATCGGTGCTTACCACGTAGAAACTGAAAACGGTATGATTACCTTCCTTGATACTCCTGGACACGCGGCGTTTACCGCAATGCGTGCTCGTGGTGCTCAAGCGACGGATATCGTTGTTCTTGTGGTTGCAGCAGACGATGGCGTAATGCCACAAACGGTTGAGGCTATCCAGCACGCGAAAGCGGCAGAAGTGCCTCTGATCGTTGCGGTGAACAAGATCGATAAAGAAGATGCGAACCCAGATAACGTGAAGAATGAGCTTGCTCAGTACGACGTTATTCCTGAGGAGTGGGGCGGTGAGAACATGTTCGTTCACATCTCTGCGAAACAGGGTACAAACATCGACGGTCTTCTAGAAGCGATCCTTCTTCAGTCTGAAGTTCTTGAACTCACAGCTGTGAAAGAAGGCATGGCGTCTGGTGTTGTAGTTGAATCGCGTCTAGACAAAGGTCGCGGTCCAGTGGCTACAGTACTGGTTCAGTCAGGTACTCTTCGCAAGGGTGACATCGTCCTTTGTGGTCAAGAATACGGCCGTGTTCGTGCAATGCGCGACGAAATCGGTCAAGAGATCACAGAAGCCGGTCCATCTATCCCTGTAGAGATCTTGGGTCTTTCTGGTGTGCCTTCTTCAGGTGACGAAGCAACAGTAGTCCGTGATGAGCGTAAAGCTCGTGAAGTCGCTAACTACCGCGCTGGTAAGTTCCGTGAAGTGAAACTGGCTCGTCAGCAGAAATCCAAACTTGAGAACATGTTCTCTAACATGGCTGCGGGTGAAGTGGCTGAGCTGAACGTTGTACTAAAAGCAGACGTACAGGGCTCGGTTGAAGCAATCGCAGACTCACTACTGAAACTTTCTACTGACGAAGTGAAAGTGAACATCGTGGGTTCTGGTGTTGGTGGTATCACTGAGACAGATGCAGTACTTGCTGAAGCGTCTAACGCTATCATTCTTGGCTTTAACGTACGTGCGGATGCATCAGCTCGTCGTGCGATTGAAGCGGCAAGCGTTGACCTACGTTACTACTCAATCATTTACCAATTGATTGACGAAGTGAAACAAGCAATGGGCGGTATGCTTGCTCCAGAATTCAAGCAAGAGATCATTGGTCTTGCTGAAGTACGTGACGTATTTAAGTCACCGAAACTGGGCGCAATCGCTGGTTGTATGGTCACGGAAGGCGTGATCAAGCGTAACAACCCAATCCGCGTACTACGCGAAAACGTTGTTATCTACGAAGGTGAGCTTGAGTCCCTACGTCGCTTTAAAGATGACGTTCAAGAAGTTAAGAACGGCTACGAATGTGGTATCGGCGTTAAGAACTACAATGATGTTCGCGTCGGTGACCAAATCGAAGTCTTCGAAACAGTGGAAATCAAACGTACACTGGACTAATTGACTAACATTACTCTCAAAGGTCGAAAGACGAGAGCAATGGGTTGTTGAATACACCATGGGGGGCTGGCTTGACCATCCCCCCATTCTTTCTAATGTGAGAAAAGAGATGTCAAAAGAATTTAGCCGTACTCAGCGCGTTGCGCAGCAGTTACAAAAAGAATTGGCGATGATCCTCCAGCGTGAAGTCCGTGACTCACGTCTGGGCATGGTGACCATTTCCGATGTCGAAGTGTCACGTGATTTGGCCTACGCCAAAGTGTTTGTCACCTTCCTGTGTGTTGGCGAGCAAACCCCAGAATCGTGTCTGGCGGCACTGCGTGAGCACGAAGTACACATCCGTATGATGTTGGGCAAGCGTATTCGTCTGCGTCTGACACCAGAAATCCGCTTCCATTACGACAACACCTTAGTTGAAGGTATGCGCATGTCTAACCTCGTCAGTGAGGTGATTAGCCAAGATAAACGTAAACAACACGACGCAGGTCGTGATGAAGAGGAAGAGAACTAATGGCACGTCGTCGTAAAGGTCGTCCTATTGATGGTGTGATCCTATTGGATAAACCCACTGGGATTTCATCCAACGACGCACTGCAAAAGGTCAAACGCATCTACTTTGCGGAGAAAGCAGGCCATACCGGGGCGCTCGATCCTTTGGCAACCGGCATGCTGCCGATTTGTTTGGGCGAAGCGACCAAGTTTTCTCAGTTCTTGCTCGATTCGGACAAGCGATACCGAGTGATTGCCAAGCTGGGCGAGCGAACCAACACCTCCGATTCAGACGGAGAAGTGGTCGAAACGCGCCCTGTGAATGTGGAACTCCCTACGCTCGAAGCGTGTATCGACAAGTTCCGCGGCGAATCAGACCAAGTACCGTCAATGTTCTCGGCTCTGAAATATCAGGGTAAGCCGCTGTATGAGTATGCTCGTCAAGGCATTGAAGTCCCTCGTGAAGCGCGCAAGATCACCGTGTACGAGATTATTCTCCATCGCTTCGAAGGCGATGAAGTCGAGATGGAAATACACTGCTCGAAAGGCACTTACATCCGCACGATCGTAGACGATCTTGGCGAAATGCTCGGTTGTGGCGCGCATGTGACCATGCTGCGTCGCACGGCGGTCGCGAACTACCCGTACGAGAATATGGTGACGCTAGAGCAGCTCAATGAGCTTCTTGAACAAGCGCATCGTGAAGAGCGCGCGCCGCGTGAGTTACTTGACCCGCTGTTGCTCCCTATGGACACCGCTGTTGAAGATCTGCCTGAGGTGAACTTGATTCCTGAATTGGCCGATCTCGTCATGCATGGTCAGCCTGTGCAAGTTTTCGGCGCTCCGACAGAGGGTACGGTTCGCCTGACGAAAGGTGAAGAGAAGTGTTTTATCGGCGTTGGTGAAATGAACGACGACGGTAAGATTGCGCCAAAGCGTCTCGTCGTATTCAGAGACCCGGTTTAATACCGAAATAAGCCTCTCTCAACGACAAAAAACCGAAGCACTATCCGCGCTTCGGTTTTTTATTTTAAGCGGCTTGGTTACTCTATGAGCCCTTCGGCTTTCAGAATGTCACGAAGTTGTTCTGCGCGTTTGCGATTGACGCCAAAATCAGAGTAACCCACACGCGACTCTGAGCGCACCATTAGCGCTCCGTCGGTCATTTTTAGCTCCAAGTCATCGACGAAACGCAGGATTTTTGAGGTGCACTCGATACGTAAGTAACCTTCATCGCTGACCGCAGTTTTTGCGCCGGGTAATTGCAGGGCGGCGCGCTCAATCGCATCGATGTTGGCCTCTTTAGTCAGAATAAAGGGTGCGAGAGAAAACTTCTCTCGCCTATCCTGAGTAGAGACACAATTAGGTTTGTCACCACATGGATCGGCGCTTCTGTCTGTCATTGTCGTCACTCCTTGGCTGCAACCCGCGAGAGCGATCGACGCGAGCAGCAGAGTGGTTAGGGTTCGCGATTGGGGTTTCATTGGTTCTCCTTACTAAGAGGGCGCTTCACGGACTTTAAGAAGGTTATACTTCTAGAAAGTCTAAGATACCTTCTGCGGCTTTGCGTCCTTCATCGATGGCCGTGACCACAAGATCGGAGCCGCGCACAGCATCACCACCGGCAAAAATCTTCTCGTTACTGGTCTGGTAACGGTAAGTTTGTTCAGATGCCGCTTTAATTCGGCCCCACTGATCCAGCTCTACACCATAAGGTTCTAACCAGCTCATTTGGTGCGGCTGGAAACCAAACGCCATAATGACTGCATCGGCAGCCAGTACGTGTTCGCTGCCTGCGACCGGCTCTGGGCGGCGGCGCCCAGCAGCATCTGGTTCACCCAATGCTGTTTTGACCACCTTGACCCCAGTGACCTGACCGCTTGCGTTGACTTCTAACCCCAAAGGCTGAAGGTTAAACATAAAATCTACCCCTTCTTCTTTGGCGTTTTTCACTTCGCGCCTTGAGCCGGGCATGTTTTCTTCATCACGGCGATAAGCACAAATCACGTTTGCAGCACCTTGGCGGATAGAGGTGCGCACACAGTCCATCGCGGTGTCTCCCCCGCCGAGGACGACGACATTTTTCCCGGCCATATCAATAAACGGTTTGTCGTCTTTAAGGTCCATCACTTTATAGGTATTGGAAATCAAAAACGGCAGCGCGTCATACACGCCAGGCGCGTCTTCATTCTCAAATCCAGCGCGCATATTTTTGTACGTACCTACCCCTAAGAAGACCGCGTCGTAGTCGTTAATCAGCTCACTCATTTGAATGTCTTTACCGACTTCGACATTGAGACGGAACTCAACACCCATGTCACTAAAGATACGACGACGGTTTTCCATCACCCCTTTTTCTAATTTAAAAGAGGGGATACCAAAGGTGAGCAGCCCGCCGATCTCTGGGTAGCGATCAAACACGACCGGTTTCACGCCATTTCTGACTAACACATCGGCTGCTGCGAGACCTGCCGGGCCCGCGCCTATGATGGCGACTTTTTTATCCGTCCACTCGACTTTAGACATGTCGGGCTTCCAGCCCATTTCGAACGCTTTGTCCGTAATGTATTTTTCAATATTGCCGATGGTCACCGCGCCAAAGTCATCATTGAGGGTACAGGAACCCTCACAAAGACGGTCTTGCGGGCAGACGCGTCCGCACACCTCAGGCAAGCTGTTGGTTTGGTGAGACAGCTCAACGGCTTCAAGGATACGCCCTTCATTGGCGAGCTTTAGCCATTGAGGAATGTAGTTGTGAACCGGACATTTCCATTCACAGTAAGGGTTACCACAATCTAAGCAGCGATCCGCCTGGGCAGTCGCTTGCTGCTTGGTAAAGGGTTCATAAATCTCGACAAACTCTATCTTACGGATCTTAATCGGTTTTTTAGCCGGGTCGACACGCTGGACATCGATAAATTGGTATACGTTCTGGCTCATACATCCTCCATGACTTATTGTGCTTGAACGCGAAGTTCAGCAGCGCTACGACTTTGGTGACCAAGCAAGGTATTCAGATCCGCTGCTTGAGGTTTGACTAGGTAGAACTTCGGAATCCATTCATCAAAGTTCGCAAGGATATGCTCGGCGTGTGCCGAACCGGTTTCCTCCAAGTGCTCGGCAATTAAGCCGCGTAGATGCTCTTGGTGGATATAGAGGTCGGCCAACGAAATCGCTTCTACCGACTCGTTATTCACTCGTCCTGCAAAGTCTTGATTATTGTCTAGTACATAAGCAAAACCGCCCGTCATACCCGCGCCGAAGTTGACGCCTGTCGCGCCAAGAATCGCGACGATGCCTCCGGTCATGTATTCACAAGCGTTATCACCCGCACCTTCGATGACGGCAATGGTACCTGAGTTGCGCACCGCAAAACGCTCACCCGCCGTTCCCGCAGCAAACAGTTTGCCGCCTGTCGCGCCATATAGGCAGGTATTGCCTATGATGGTCGCTTCGTGGCATTTGAACGCTGTACCCAAATGAGGTTTGATGACCAGTTTGCCACCTGCCATCCCTTTACCCACGTAATCGTTGGCATCACCCGTGAGGATTTGTTCAACGCCGCCAGCGTTCCAGACACCAAACGATTGACCCGCTGTACCATCAAGGTAAATCTTGATGGGTGTGGCAGCCATGCCTTGGTTGCCATAGCGTTTGGCGATTTCGCCCGACAGACGTGCGCCCACTGAGCGATCGGTATTGATGACATTGTAGAAGAAGCTTGCGGGCTGCTGCGCTTCGATTGCGCTCATCGCATCATCGACCATCTGTTGGTTTAAGTGCGCTTTGTCAAACGGCGCGTTCGGCTCAGTCCAAAACAGCGGATGGCCTTCTGGAGAAACCGGCGCTTCAAGGATATTCGATAGATCCAGTTTTGCTTGTTTCGCCGTCATCCCTTCCACCGCTTGCAGCAGATCGGTGCGGCCAATCAGATCCGTGAGTTTTTCAACGCCCAGTTCGGCAAGTAAGCCTCGCACTTCCTCAGCAAGGCCGGTGAAGTAATTCATTACCTGTTCGGGTAGGCCTTTGAAGTATTGATTACGCAAGGTTTCGTCTTGTGTTGCGACGCCCGTAGCACAGTTGTTTAAGTGACAGATACGCAGGAATTTACACCCCATCGCAACCATAGGCGCAGTACCAAAACCAAAACTCTCCGCACCGAGGATGGCCGCTTTGACCACATCTAGACCGGTTTTTAAACCGCCGTCGACTTGTAGGCGAATTTTATGACGTAAACCATTTGCGACTAGCGCTTGTTGGGTTTCCGCTAGACCGAGCTCCCATGGGCTGCCCGCGTATTTCACTGAGGTGAGTGGGCTGGCGGCGGTTCCGCCGTCGTAGCCAGAGATGGTGATAAGGTCAGCGTAAGCCTTTGCCACACCGGTGGCGATAGTGCCCACTCCCGGCTCAGAGACCAACTTAACGGAAACCAAGGCCTTTGGATTGACCTGTTTCAAATCGAAAATCAGCTGTGCCAAATCCTCGATGGAGTAAATGTCATGATGAGGTGGAGGTGAAATTAGGGTCACACCTTGGACGGAATAACGCAGTTTGGCAATTTCTGCCGTCACTTTGTGTCCGGGCAGCTGCCCCCCCTCACCGGGCTTGGCACCTTGCGCTACTTTGATTTGCAACACATCAGCATTGGTCAGGTAGTGGGGCGTCACGCCAAAACGGCCTGAAGCGACCTGCTTAATGCGTGAGTTTTTCTCGGTACCAAAACGGCGTGGATCTTCACCGCCTTCCCCAGAGTTGGAGTAGCCGCCTAGTCGGTTCATCGCCGTTGCCAGCGCTTCGTGCGCTTCGGGACTTAGAGCGCCAATGGACATGGCGGCAGAGTCGAAGCGCTTGAATAGCTCTGTTGTTGGCTCAATGCGCTCAAGTGGCAAAGGCGTCTCGGACTTTTTCAAGGTCATCAAGTCACGCAGCATGGCAACCGGGCGCTCGTTTACTTGCTTGGCGTAGCTTTGGTAATCTTGGCTCTCGCCAGAGCGCACCGCTTTTTGCAATGTGCCGACGACATCTGGGTTGTAGGCATGGTATTCACCACCATGTACGTATTTTAGTAGCCCGCCGTGGTCGATAGATTTACGCTTCGCCCATGCTTTGCGTGAGAGATTAAAGAGGTCTTGTTGGAAGTCGTCAAAGTTGGCCCCTTGAATGCGAGTAGTGACGCCTTTAAAGCACAATTCGACCACGTCTTTGTGTAAGCCGACCGCTTCAAACAGCTGCGAGCAGCGATAAGAGGCCACGGTTGAAATGCCCATCTTGGACATGATCTTATACAGACCTTTATCAATACCGTATTGGTAATTCTGCATCACTTCTCGGTAGCTCTTCTCTACCGCACCGTCATCAATGAGTTTGCCTAGCGCTTCGTAGGCCAGGTAAGGGTAGACAGCAGTGGCGCCGAAACCGAGTAGTACCGCGAACTGGTGTGGATCACGCGCGGTCGCCGTTTCGACGATGATATTAGCATCACAACGTAAGTTGGCATCGATAAGACGGGTTTGCACCGCACCCACTGCCATGGCTGCAGGAATCGGCAAACGGCCTTTGACTAATGCACGGTCTGACAACACCACTAACACCGTCCCTTCACGCACGACTTGCTCGGCCTGTGCACATAAATCATCAATCGCTTGTTTGAGATCTTTCTGAGTCGGATCGTAGTTGATGTCTAAAATGGTGTTGCGGTAGTGGTCATCATCGAGCCCAAGCAACTGCTGCATGTCTGAGTAGAGTAGAACCGGAGAGCCAAACGTGACTCGATGGGCGTGCCCATCGGTTTCGCAAAAGACATTCATCTCTTGGCCGATACTGGTCGCCAATGACATCACGTGCTTTTCGCGTAGTGGGTCGATAGGCGGGTTGGTTACCTGAGCAAATTTCTGTCTAAAGTAATCGGTCACTAAGCGCTCTTTGGATGACAGCACTGCCATTGGCGTGTCATCACCCATAGAGCCGACGGCTTCTTGCCCCATATCGCCGAGTACGCGCAGCACTTGATCGACTTCTTCATTACTCATCGCAAACTGTTTTTGATACGTTTTTAAAAGATCGTTATCGAAGCTGCGTTGGCCGACTTGATCGTCTGATAACTCAGCAAACGGCGTCAGCTTGCGAACGTTGTGCTCCATCCATTCGCGATAAGGGTGACGGCTCTTGAGATCGTTGTCGATCTCGCTCGATTGCCACAACTTGCCTTGGCGCGTATCAATCACCAAAAGCTCACCGGGGCCGACACGACCTTTTTTCGCCACTTCATCCGGGGCGTAGTTCCAAATGCCGACTTCAGAGGCGAGGGTGATCAGCTTATCTTTAGTGATCACATAGCGGGCAGGGCGCAAACCATTGCGGTCTAAGTTACACGCCGCGTAGCGTCCATCGGATAGAACGATGCCTGCCGGGCCATCCCAAGGCTCCATGTGTTTGGAGTTGAAGTCATAGAATGCGCGCAGATCGGCATCCATATCTGGGTGGTTTTGCCATGCAGGCGGCACGAGCATACGCATCGCGCGGAAGATATCCATTCCACCAGCAAGGAACAAGTCCAGCATATTGTCTAGACTCGAGGAGTCTGAACCGGTTTCATTGACAAAAGGTGCCGCCGTTTGCAAATCCGGAAGAAGCGGCGAGGCAAATTTGTACGCACGTGCGCGCGCCCACTGGCGGTTGCCTTCAATGGTGTTGATTTCACCATTGTGCGCCAGGTATCTAAACGGCTGCGCCAATGGCCAACGAGGTTGGGTGTTGGTAGAAAAGCGCTGGTGGAACAAACAGATAGCCGATTCCATGCGCAGATCCGCTAAGTCGAGGTAAAAGCGCGGTAAGTCTGCTGGCATACACAGACCTTTGTAGACAAGGACCTGAGTCGACAAGCTACAAATGTAAAAATCGCTGTCATCGTGAATCTGTTTTTCGATGCGGCGGCGTGCAATATAGAGGCGGCGCTCAATGTCGCGCTCACGCCATCCTGCGGGTGCTGAAATAAACACCTGTTGAATGTTCGGTAATGAGTTTAACGCGATGGGACCAAGGACCGCAGAGTTGGTCGGCACTTCGCGCCAGCCAGCGACGGATAAGGTTTCTTTGGCTAACTCTTTGTTAATGATGTCTTTTGCAGATTGTGCTTTGACAGGATCTGGGCTGAAAAAAATCATCCCGATGGCGTATTGTTTACCGAGATTGAAACCTTTCTCTTTGGCGATCAGACGCAGATAGGAATCGGGTTTTTGCAACAACAACCCACAACCATCGCCGGTTTTTCCGTCGGCGGCGATGCCACCACGGTGGGTCATGCGATCCAATGCTGAAATTGCGGTACGAACTAGCTTGTGGCTAGGTTCACCTTCCATGTGTGCAATTAAACCAAATCCACAGTTGTCTTTTTCAAGACGAGGATCATATAGAGCCATTGCAATTCTCCCTTTGCTTCGCTGTCTTCCAGACAGTACTACCAACGTATCCAGCTTGAACTCAAAAAGGGTTGGTAAATATGACTAACTATGCTTTCAAGTTGTTAAATTTTGCATAAATATACACAAAATTATCTTTTATTATTTTACAAAATTGGATGAATTCATTTTCATCGACTTCACAACGTATAGCTTATGATGAAAAAGGTCAAGTTTTTGGTGAATGATCACGCTAGGCGACTATTTACCAAGTAATTGACTGAAAAAAGTGCGCCAAATCAGAGGGATAGAATTCTTATTGTTACATTTTTGTAACAATGAAAGTGTGAGGGATAAAAAAAGACCAGCACAATGTGCTGGTCAACTGGATAGGTTTGGAAGGATGTCAGTGTAAGCGGTTATGCAGAGAGCATAAGTGAATCCGCTTTCGCTTCAAGGTGGGTTCCCCCCATCAGGTACTGGTCGATAGCACGTGCACACTCTCGACCTTCATTGATACAACGTACCACCAAAGATTGGCCGGTACGCATATCACCTGCGGCAAAGACACCCGCTTGATTGGTGGCGAAGTCTTGTGTGGCGACGTTGCCACGCTCATCAAGTGCTACATCAAGCTGAGCAAGAACGCCGGTCGGTTCTGGATGCAAGAAACCCATCGCCAAGAACGCCATATCACATGGAATCACGCGCTCACTGCCTTCGACTTCTTTGAAGCTCGGGCGCTCACCTGGTTTGGCGTCTTGCCAAACAATGTCAGCGATACGCAGACCGGTGACGTCACCTTGGTCATTACCGATAAACTCTTTGGTCAGAATATTCCAGTGACGATCAACGCCCTCTTCGTGTGAAGTCGAGGTACGTAGGATCATTGGATATTGTGGCCAAGGCATGTTCGCTGGACGTTTCTCTGGCGGAATCGGCATGATTTCCACCTGGGTGACGCTGGCAGCGCCGTGACGGTTAGAAGTGCCGACACAGTCTGAACCTGTATCACCACCACCAATCACCACCACGTGTTTACCGGCAGCATGAATCTCTTCACCTTTGAGATCCATGTTGTTAGCACGGCGGTTATTTTGTGCGAGGAACTGCATCGCAAAGTACACACCGTTAAGCTCGCGTCCCGGGACTGGCAGGTCACGTGGTACGGTTGAACCACCGGTTAGCAACACCACATCGTACTCTTGACGAAGCTGCTGAGCGTTGACATCAACCCCCACGTGTTGGTTGACTTTAAACTCAACGCCCGCTTCAGCCATCAGATTGATCTTGCGATCAATCACTTCCATGCTCAGTTTAAAGTCTGGAATGCCAAAGCGTAGCAATCCGCCCACTTTTTCATCACGCTCAAACACGGTGACACTATGCCCGGCGCTGTTTAACTGCTCGGCTGCTGATAGACCCGCCGGGCCACTGCCGATGATCGCCACCGTTTTACCTGTGCGAGAGCGTGGCGTTTTCGGTTTGGCGTACCCTTCACGATACGCCGTTTCTACGATGGTTTTCTCAATGTTACAGATGGTGATAGGGTCTTGGTTGATCCCTAATACACACGCGCTTTCACACGGTGCAGGGCAGACGCGACCAGTAAACTCAGGGAAGTTATTGGTGGAGCTTAGAATGTTCCACGCCTCTTCCCAGCTATCACGGTACACAGCATCATTGAACTCAGGAATGATGTTGCCAATGGGGCAGCCGTTGTGACAAAACGGCACGCCACAGTCCATGCAGCGTGATGCTTGCGTATTGATCTTGCTACCAAATTCGTCGTTCAGGACGAACTCTTTGTTGTTCTTGATGCGCTCTTTGGGGTCGATCTTTTGTGGAAGTTCACGACCATGCTCTAAAAATCCAGTCGGCTTACCCATTACACTGCCTCCGTTTCTGCTTGTTCTGCCTCAGCTTGACGTTTTTGAAGCACCGCTTTGTAGTCACGTGGCATGACTTTCACCATCGCCGCTAAGCTTGCTTCAAAGTTGTCTAAGAAAGACTGAGCCACTTCACTTCCTGTGAATTGAACGTGTTTCGTCAACATATCTTGTAAGAAGGCTTTGTCTTCTTGTTCGATAGGATCCAAATCGACCAACTCTGGGTTGAGTTTGGATTCAAAGTCACCCGACTTATCCCAAACGTAAGCGACACCGCCACTCATGCCCGCGGCAAAGTTGCGACCAGTTGATCCGAGGATAATCGCCGCGCCACCTGTCATGTATTCACAGCCGTGGTCACCCACGCCTTCGACAACCACTTTCGCGCCCGAGTTACGTACACAGAAGCGCTCACCGGCCATACCGCGAATGAAGGATTCTCCGGAGGTCGCTCCGTAGAAACAGACGTTACCTACCACAATGTTGTCTTCGGCAATAATGCTTGATTTGGCATCTGGGTAGAGCACCAAGGTACCGCCAGATAGGCCTTTACCCCAGTAATCGTTCGCATCGCCTTCGACTTCAAATTTGACGCCTTTCGCAAGGAACGCACCGAACGACTGGCCAGCACTACCGGTAAACTTAACGTTCATCGGTTGAGGCAGACCTTGATCCTTGTACACCTTGGAAATCTCGTTAGACAACATGGTGCCAGCAGAGCGGTCAGTGTTGACGATCGGGAACTCAGCGTTGACCGCTTCGCCTTTTTCGAGCGCAGGGATCGCCGCTTGAATCAGTTTACGGTCAAGCACTTGCTCTAGGTTGTGATTCTGTACGGTCTGGTTGTAGACGCCGTCTTGCTCGCGCGGTTGCTCAACGTGTAGCACAGGAGACAAGTCTAAGTTCTTGTATTTCCAGTGCGATACGTCTTGGCGAATCTTCATTTTCTGACCTTGACCGACCATCTCATCAATGGTTCTAAAGCCAAGTTCTGCCATGATTTCACGTAAACCTTGTGCCATGTATTGGAAGAAGGTCACGACGTCTTCGACGCGGCCGTCAAAACGCTCACGCAGCGTTTTGTTTTGTGTCGCAATGCCCACAGGACAGGTGTTCTTATGACACTTACGCATCATAATACAGCCTTCGACTACCAGCGCAGCGGTTGCGACGCCCCACTCTTCAGCGCCCAGTAATGTCGCGACTGCGAGGTCACGAGGAGTTTTCATCTGACCATCCGCTTGAACGACGATACGGTTACGTAGGCCGTTTTTCAGTAACGTTTGGTGCGTTTCCGCCAAACCTAGTTCCCAAGGAAGGCCCGTATGGCGAATCGATGACATCGGAGAGGCTCCGGTACCGCCGTCGAAACCTGCGATAAGCACAACGTCTGCTTTGGCTTTCGCAACGCCAGAGGCAATCGTGCCGACACCGGCTTCGGAGACCAATTTGACGTTCACGCGGCCAGCGCGGTTTGCGTTCTTCAAGTCGTAGATCAGCTGAGCCAAATCTTCGATAGAGTAAATATCGTGGTGTGGCGGTGGAGAAATCAGACCGACGCCCGGTGTTGAGTGACGAGTGGCGCCGATCCAATCATCGACTTTGTCACCCGGAAGCTGACCGCCTTCACCCGGTTTCGCGCCTTGCGCCATCTTGATTTGCAGTTCATCTGCGTTGGTGAGGTAGTATGAAGTCACCCCAAAGCGACCAGACGCGACCTGCTTGATAGCTGAGCGTTCCCAGTCACCGTTTTCTTTGCGCTCAAAGCGCATTGGGTCTTCACCACCTTCGCCCGAGTTAGACTTCGCGCCCAATCGGTTCATCGCAACGGCCAGCGTTGAGTGCGCCTCGTAAGAGATCGAACCAAACGACATCGCACCGGTGGCGAAGCGTTTTACGATGCTTTCAATCGGTTCTACTTCGTCGATGGGAATTGAGCCTGCTGGGTGTTTAACAAACTCCAACTGGCTACGCAGAGTCACCGCGTTGTCGCCTTGCTTATCCACCGCTGCCGCGTATTGCTTGAACTGCTCGTAATCTTTGTTGCGTGTTGATTGTTGCAACAGAGAAATCGTCTCAGGGTTGAAGAGGTGCTTTTCACCGCGCTGTTTCCACTGGTAGACACCGCCGACATCCAACATTTGCACTGGGATTTCGCGTTGTGGGTAACCGACACGGTGACGAATGAGGACTTCTTTTGCGATGTCATCGAGCGTCAAACCTTGAATACGAGAGACGGTGCCCGTGAAGTATTTGTCGACCACGGATTTGTGGATACCAAGCGCTTCAAAGATCTGTGCGCCATGGTAAGACTGCAAGGTTGAAATGCCCATCTTAGAGAAGATCTTCAGCAGGCCGCCGTTGATCGCCTTGCGATAGTTATCAAACAGATCGCGTGGGCTGGCTTCTGGATCGAGCTTCTTGGTACGTTGCAGCTCAACAATGGTCTCAATCACCAAGTACGGGTTGACGGCATTGGCGCCGTAGCCAAGTAGCGTCGCGAAATGGTGCGTTTCACGTGCATCACCGGTTTCAACCACAATGTCACACTTCGCGCGTAGACCTTTGCGGATCAGGTGATGGTGAACGGCGCCGACGGCCAACATGGCTGGAATAGCCGCGTGGTTTGAGTTCACTGCGCGGTCTGTGAGTAGGATGATTGAGTATCCATCGACCACCGCATCTTCGGCGTATTGACAGATACGCTTCAATGCACGCTCTAGTTTGCCTTGATCTTCATTGGCTTGGAACACGATATCGAGCGTTTTCGCCTGTAGGTGTTCGTTGTCGATCGCACGCAATTTCTCGAGCTCAGAGTTCGCGAGCACTGGCGATTCCAGTTCCACTTTTTGACAGTGAAGCGGAGTTTCAGTCAGCAGGTTATGATCTTTACCTAGGTAGGTATTGAGTGACATCACCATACGCTCACGGATCGGGTCGATCGGTGGGTTGGTAACCTGAGCAAACAACTGCTTAAAGTAGTTGGATAGATGCTGAGACTGGTGAGACAAGACAGCCAATGGCCAGTCTGCGCCCATGGCAGACAGTGGCTCTTTACCTTCTTTCGCCATTGGAACGATGATTTCATTCACTTCTTCAGTGCTGACACCAAACGCTTGTTGACGATGGAGAAGGCGCTCTGGAGAAGGCTGGCTGAACTGGTTGCTCGCATCAGGCAGTTTTTTCAGGCTAAGTAGGTTATCTTTCACCCACTGTTCGTAAGGCTGAGCACCTGCGATGGTATCTTTCACTTCTTCGTCAGAGATAATGCGACCTTGTTCTAAGTCCGCAACGAAGATACGACCTGGCTGCAAGCGGCCGCGGAACTCGACGTTCTCTGGGGCAATATCCACAACGCCAGACTCAGACGCCATCACAAGGAAGTTGTCTTTGGTCACGGTGTAGCGAGACGGGCGCAGGCCGTTACGATCGAGCGTTGCACCTACTTGGACACCATCGGTGAAGCAGACTGACGCTGGGCCGTCCCAAGGTTCCATGATGTTTGCGTGATACTGGTAGAACGCGCGACGTGTCGGATCCATGGTTTTGTTTTCTTGCCACGCCTCTGGGATCATCATCATCAATGCGTGTGGCAGGCTACGACCAGAGAGGACCAGTAGCTCAAGTGCCATATCGAAGTTTGAAGAGTCTGAGCTGCCTTCTTGGCAGATAGGCAATAGCATGTCGATTTCTGCTTGTGTAAACAGATCCGACTCAATGATCGCCTCGCGGGCTTTCATCCAGTTTAAGTTACCGCGAACGGTGTTGATCTCACCGTTGTGGGCGATATAACGGAAAGGTTGCGCCAGACGCCATTTCGGGAAAGTGTTGGTAGAGAAGCGAGAGTGTACCAAGGCTAGCGCCGTCACCATGGTTGGGTTTTGCAGGTCGAGGAAGTATTGAGGCACTTGCTCTGTCGTCAACTGACCCTTATACACCAAGGTTTTGTAAGACATGGAGTTGATGTAGAAATCATCACCAATGTTCGACACGCTCTCAAGGCAGACGCGTACCGTGTAGTTACGCAGCACGTACAGCTTGCGCTCAAGCTCTTCTGGCGTCATACCTGGGCCGCCAGTCACAAACACGTGCTCGAACTGAGGCTCAGTGCTGAGAGGATCGGCGCCGATCATGGAGTTGTCGGTTGGCAGTACGCGGTAGCCAATGATTTCTAGGTCGAGACGCTTGGCGTTTCGCTCTAAGATGTCACGACATTGCTCGCGTTTGTATTCATCTTTCGAGAAGAGAACCACGCCAACGCCGTATTTTTCAAAAGAAGGCAGTTTGATACCGAGCTTTACTGCTTCTTCTAAAAGAAATTCATGGGGTTTTTGCAACAAGATACCCGCACCATCACCACTACAAGGGTCACAACCTTGACCACCGCGGTGTTCCATGCGAGCGAGCATATCGAGTGCTTGAGTCACAACTTCGTGTGATTTACGGTTTTTCAGGTGAGCAACAAAACCGATACCACAGGCGTCATGCTCCAGTTCTGGAGTATATAGACCCTGAGAACTTTGCTCTCTATCTACCATAGATACATCCTTCCAGTTCAATTAGACGCAATTACCCTAATCCGCAGGGGCGTCTTGTCCTTGATTTGTATGATTCGAAGTCAACCGAGGTGGGAGACTTAGATTCCGTTCCGTATCTCGCAGGAAAAATATTGCGAGAAAAACAATCCTTGGTGATATCCGTGTTTTTATTGTCACTATGTAGTGATTTATATAGGTGGGAGGTGGATACCGCCGATGATTTTGCAATTTTGTCTGTAATAAAAATCACAAAAACTGTAAGTATCCTACAATTTTGTCAGCAGCAAATGCAATGAAAACTCGCCCTTGTCGCCCACTTTTTTCGCATGAACATGCACCATTGTGTTTAACTTTTGCGTAACATTTAGCGAAATGCCTGTATTTAATGAATGTTTATTGACTCTGATTAAAGATGCGTCTGTTTGAAATCGGTAGATTCCTCCCCGAATTATTTTCATGATTGTAATTTTTTTACATAAATCTTAATGAGATTTATTTACGTTTGGGTAAGAGATGCAGCTACACGAATTAGTCAATACCATTGGTCAAGATCTCCAGCGTCGCTATAAAGAGAAAGTGCACAAGCTGACCTTGCACGGTGGGTTCAGTTGCCCGAATCGCGACGGGACGATTGGCCGTGGTGGCTGTACCTTTTGCAATGTCGCTTCCTTTGCTGATGAGCAAGCTCAAGTAAAAAGCATTCAAGCCCAGCTCACTGACCGAGCGGGAGAGATTCGCCGCGCGAACAAGTATCTGGCTTATTTTCAGGCTTACACCAGTACCTACGCAGAGGTACAAGTGCTCAAGTCGATGTATGAAGAGGCGCTCAAAGCGGCGGACATCGTCGGATTGTGCGTAGGGACGCGGCCAGATTGTGTGCCTGATGCGGTGCTTGAACTGCTGTCGAATTACGTTGAGCAAGGTTATGAAATCTGGCTAGAGCTTGGCTTACAAACCGCCAACAACGACACCCTTAAACGCATCAACCGTGGCCACGACTTTGAGTGTTATGCGCGCATTACCCAGCGCGCTAGAGCGCTCGGGATCAAAGTGTGTACTCATCTGATTGTCGGCTTGCCGCGCGAAACACGCGATGACAACCTTGAGACTTTGCGCCAAGTGTTGGCGGTGGGTACCGATGGCATCAAACTGCATGGTCTGCACATTGTCGAAGGCAGTACCATGGCTAAAGCGTGGCGAGCAGGTAAACTGCAGGCGCCTGAGCTGGATGAGTATGTTGCTATTGCCAGTGAAATGATCCGCATGACGCCACCGGAAGTGGTCTATCATCGCGTCTCTTCGGCGGCACGCAGATCTACCTTGTTGGCACCGCTTTGGTGTGAAAACCGCTGGCTGGCGATGACGGAAATTGGTCGCTCGCTCAATGCGTTGGGCGCGCAAGGCTCGTTGATTGAGCGTCCATTCGTTTACACAGCGCCGCCACTTGCCACGCCCTAAGCCTTGTTGCTTCACACATCCCACATTTAAACGTTCTCGAGCCAGAGAAGCCTTAGCAGCCCAAGGGCAAAACAGGTAGTATGAAACCACTGTCCATCATGAGGCAGTGGTGATTCTAGGCTCGGAGCGTTTAATGAAACCGATAAAAAACCTCGCTCAGTATTATGTCGACCTCTTGGTCAAACTTGGCATTTTACGTTTCTCAATTTTGCTTGCTTTGGCGTTGGTGGCACTGGCCGTGGTGGTCCAGGTGGGGATCACGCTGGTGTTAAGTGGCCACGTGGATGATATTGACATCGTTCGCTCAGTCTTCTTTGGTCTACTGATCACGCCTTGGGCGGTCTATTTTCTTTCTGTGGTGGTGGATCAGCTTGAAGAGTCTCGTCAACGCTTATCCAAGCTCGTCTCTAAACTCAAAGACATGCGTTCAAGAGACCAAGAGCTGAACTACAAACTTCAACAAAACATCGAAAAACTCAATCAAGAAATTGAAGAGCGGATCAAAGCCGAATCGGCGCGCGAAGAAGCGATGAAAGATCTTGAAAATGAGGTCTATCAACGTGAGCGCACTCAAGTCGAGTTGGCGGAGCGCACCGCGCTGCTGCGATCCTTCATCGATGCCTCGCCCGATCTTATCTATTATCGTAACGCCGATGGGGTCTTCTCTGGATGTAACCGAGCGATGGAAGAGTTGACTGGCAAGAAAGAGAGCCAGTTAGTCGGTTTAACCCCTTGGGATGTTTATAGCCGAGAGATAGCGGAACCGATTGTCGATACCGACCAAAAGGTGTTTGCCGACAATCGCGCGTTGACCTACGAGCAGTGGCTGGAATACCCAGATGGGCGCAAAAATTACTTTGAGCTGCGCAAAGTGCCGTTTTACAGCAAGGACGGTCGTCATTTAGGGCTGGTGGGTTTTGGCCGCGATATCACCGAGCGTAAACGTCATGAAGAGTCGCTGGAGAAAGCCAGTCGCGATAAAACCACGTTTATCTCCACCATCAGCCATGAACTGCGCACTCCGTTGAATGGGATTGTGGGATTGAGCCGCATGTTGCTTGATACGCAGCTGAATGAAGAGCAGCGCAAGCACATGCAAACCATTAACGTCAGCGCGATTACGCTCGGGAATATCTTCAACGACATCATCGATATGGATAAGTTTGATCGTCGAAAATTGGAGCTCTACCCAGAGCCGATGAACTTTGAAGAGTTCGTGGCTGAGATGGAGAGTATCTCTGCGCTGATGGCCTCGCAAAAAGGCCTACGTTTTGATCTTGAGCGGCTAAGCGAGCTGCCTCACGGTATCGAAGTGGACGCGACTCGTCTGCGTCAGGTGCTGTGGAACTTGATCAGCAACGCGATGAAATTTACCAAAGAAGGTGGGGTGGTGATGAGCGTCAGTGCAGAAACAGACGACGCCCATGCCTACATTAGCTTTGAGGTGGAAGACAGTGGTATCGGCATTCCCGAGGCGGAGCTCGACAAGATTTTCGCCATGTATTACCAAGTCAAATCGGAAACGGACAACCTGCACGCGGTCGGAACGGGGATTGGTCTTGCGGTCTCTAAACAGCTGATCAACATGATGGAAGGTGACATTACCGTCAGCAGTGAAGAGGGCTTTGGCAGTACCTTTACTGTGACGCTCAAAGCGCCGCTTGTCTCTTTGAATGAACCTGAGTCGGTGACGCAAGCCGCGTCACAAGAGCTTAATATCTTTATGGTGGAAGATATCGAGCTGAATGTCACCGTAGCACGTTCACTGCTTGAAAGCCTCGGCCATGAAGTGACGATTGCGATGGATGGCGCTGAAGCGATGGAGATGTTTGATCCAGAAATTTATGATCTGGTGTTCCTCGATATCCAATTACCCGATATGACCGGTTTTGATGTGGCGAGTTATTTCCGTCGCACATACTCTCACCTGCCGCCTTTGGTCGCGCTCACGGCTAACGTGATAAAGGATAAAAGCGAGTATCTCAACCAAGGGATGGACGATGCGATCAGTAAACCGCTGTCGGTGAAAGCGGTGTTAGATGTGATCGCTAAGTTCTCTGAGGCGAAATCGGGCAGTGAGCCAACAGAGAGCGAAACCGCGCCTGACAGCCACGAACATCTTGAAGCCTATCAGCAGCTGCTCGATATCGATATGTTGGAGTCTTATGTCGGCATCGTCGGGCCACAGCCCGTGCTTGATAGCATCACCATGTTTGAAGAGATGATGCCAGAGTATTTGCAAGTGCTCGATTCCAACATGACTGCCAAACATCAAGATGGTATTGTCTCTGAGGCGCATAAGATCAAAGGGGCGGCAGGCTCGATAGGGTTAAAACGCATTCAAAGTGTGGCGCAAAAGGCGCAATCACCCCAATTACCCGCTTGGTGGGAAAACATTGATGATTGGGTTGAGGAAATGAAAAACGAATACCAGTATGATATTCAAGTTCTCAAAGACTGGTTAGTACAAAGGTAACGTGATGAAAAAGTTAGTCTCTCTTGCATTGGGCAGTGCTTTGCTGTTCGGGTGTGCGGCACAAGATGTGGTGTGGAACAGCAGTGATCAACTAGACGTCGCTGAGGCAACCGTGGTGCTCGAAAGCAACCTCTGGTTGGATAAAATGCCCACAGTGGGTGATGACATCAAAGATACACTGCACGGGGCCTTGTACATCAAAAGCAATGCCGTGTTACCTGCCGAGCTTGATGTGGAAACCGTCACGCTCAAGCAGGGCGATCAGCTTTGGCAGTTGACGCCAGACCAATTTGATTTGCGTACTCAAGATGAGCATCACTGGGAAGTGTCCTTTAGTCAGCCGTTCGATGTGGGCAGCGAAGAGCCGATTGATGTAGCCGTCGCTCTTACTTACCAAGGCATGGTGAAGTGGCTTGTGCAAAACCAAGTGACAGTTGATAAGGTCTACTAAACGCTATTAGGTTAGAAGAATCGAGATAAAAAAATGGTTGGCCCACAAGCCAACCATTTTTTATTGTCAGTCACGTGTGGGCTTAGCTTGACGCTTTCAAACCCGCGTTGATCTCAAGAATGTCTTGCTCACTCAAGGTACCAACAGCTTGACGCAATTGAAGCACGCTTAGGATGTAATCGTAACGTGCATTTGAGAGGTTTTTGTTGGCATCGTACAGACGACGCGTTGAATCAAGTACGTCAACAATGGTACGTGTCCCGACATCAAAGCCCGCTTCTGTCGCTTCCAGCGCGGATTTTGCAGAGACGACGGTTTGTTCGTAAGCACGTAGGGCACCAATCGAAGCGCTGATGTTGTTGTTGAACGCACGGACATCTTTGACCACGCTGCGGTAGGTCGCTTCAAGTTGTTGGCTGGCAGCAACGTAGTTGAATTCCGCTTGCTTGGTGAGCGAGGTCGTCGCACCACCGGTGTAGAGTGGCACGCTAAGGTTAAGACCGATATTAAAGTCGTTAGTGGTACCGTTTGTAGAGTCGTTGTAATACTTGTCTAAATCCGTGTAGCTGTAACCACCGTCGAGGGTTAATGACGGTAGGTGACCAGAGCTTTGCAAAGAGATGTTGTCTTTTGCCACATCTTGCGCGATGCGTGCTGAGAGCAAGCTGAGGTTCTTCTGCTGCGCTTCTTCCACTAGGGCATCAATGGCCGCTTGAGTTTTAGTTGCCGAGAAACGGTCAGTATCGAGCACGTACAGTTCAGAGTGCGATTGACCCGTGATCTCACGTAGCCCTTCATAGCTATTGGTCAATGTGTTTTGCGCCAGCACTTCATCAGCCAGTACTGAGTCGTATTGCGCCTGGGCATCATGCACATCGGTAATCGCCGATAGGCCCACTTCAAAACGCTGCTTGGTCTGTTCAAGCTGACGACCGACCGCGGCTTTTTCCGCTTGGACAAATTCGAGGTTGTCTTGTGCGCGCAACACATCAAAATAGGCAGTGGCAACACGTAGGATCAACGCTTGTTGGATCGCCGCATAAGAGGCGTCTTGTTGACGGGCGCTTTTCTCCGCGGTGTCCAATGTAATCCAACTGGTGCGGTTATAAAGTTGCTGTGAAAAAGCAATACCCGCTGTCAACGAGTTCACATCTGTATCGTATGACGATCCCGCATCGGGTTCTTTTTCACCACGAGTCAAGTTGTAACCCGCCGTTAAGTTAATTTGTGGCAGTAGCGTGGCGCGACTGGAAGTCACCGCTTCAAACGCTGCGTCACGCTGAGCCGCTGCACTCAAAAGGGTGGGATCATTCTCTTTGGCCTGATCGTAGATTTCTGCCAGCGTGTCAGCTGATACTTGAGTGCTTAAGCCGCCTAACGCTGCGCTAATAAAAAGGGGAAGCAGTTTCTTCATTGGTCCTATTCCTGCCTATATATGAAAAAGTTGACTCATGGAGTTTAACCCAATTTGTTGTCATTTTGCTCGAATCTTTTCAGAGTTTTACATGTAACTGTCCAGCTGTGCAATATAAAAAATTAATCAATTTAAATAAATCTATAAATTTTGCACAAAAAGTTGAGCTAGGCCCTTGGAAGTTCAGCAATTGACTGAGTAAACTATAAGATTCACTCAGAGAGGTGCCAAATGCAACAACCGAGCCCGCAGAAAACGCATTTTACCCGACGCGATATTGAAATCATCTCGAAGAAGACGCTATTCGACGGTTTCTTTAAAATGGTTAAATATTGTTTTAGACATAAGCTGTTTGAGGGTGGCTGGAGTGAACCCATTGAGCGTGAGATGTTTGAACGCGGCTATGCCGCGGCGATGCTCCCTTACGACCCAGAGCGGGATCAAGTGGTGATCATCGAGCAGATTCGTGTTGGCGCTCTAGAGCATGATTGCCCTTGGCAGTTAGAAATTGTCGCCGGCATGATTGAGCCTGGCGAGCACGCCGAGTCGGTGGTTCGCCGAGAAGCGGTGGAAGAGGCAGGGATTGAAGTTGGGCGCCTTGAGAAAGTGACCTCTTATTACCCATCGTCTGGTGGCTGCTCTGAAAAACTGGATGTTTTTGTCGGAGAGGTGGATGCCTCTAAAGCGCATGGCGTTCATGGTTTAGACTATGAAGGAGAGGACATTCGAGTGCACGTGATGAGTCGTGAACACGCGTACCAAGCGGTGTTGGATGGTTCGATTGAAAATGGTGCCTCGATCATCGCGCTACAATGGTTGCAATTGAACCAACAACGAGTCCGAGCCAACTGGGCCGCTAAGGCATAACTCACTTGAGAGAATGATGACACAAGTAGCAATGAAGAAACCGTATCATGTTGATTTAGCGGATCTGATGCGGACTTATGAGACCAATTACGCCAAGTTGAATGCCTTGCTGCCTGCGCAGCCGAGCATCGACGACGTTCGCTGCTATGAAGCGGCGAGCATGACGTATCAAATTCAAGTGTGCGAAGTCACAAAGTACACAACTTTGGTCGATATTTGTCAAAGTGATGACGTTCCAGTATTTCCATTGCCAAAAATGTCTGTCAGGCTCTACCACGATGCTCGCGTGGCGGAAGTGTGTGGTTGCGAGCATTTAAAACGGGTGAACCCTCGTTACGACTATCCGAACGATAAGATGGTTCAACAAGATGAAAAAGTGCAACTCAACCGCTTTTTAGGCGATTGGCTGTCGTTTTGTTTGAAGCAGGGCATTAGTAAAGCTCCGTTAAATATCTAGGTTTATATTTTGAAAGTAGTGTCTAATACAGCGCAGAATGGCAGTATCAAATTAGTTCAGATTACCGATACGCATCTTTTTGAACCCGAAGATGGCAGCTTACTGAGCGTAAATACGCGCGACAGCTTCCACGCAGTGGTCAACGCCATTGTCGAACGTCACGTCGAGTTTGATGCCATTCTGGCGACTGGCGATATCTCTCAGGATCACACCGAAAAGTCGTATCAACGCTTCGTCAATGGTATTGCTCCGCTTGAGAAAACGTGCTTTTGGCTACCGGGTAATCACGATTTTAAGCCCAGTATGACTTCGGTATTGCCAACCTCACAAATTCAGCCTGCTGAGCACGTGCTGCTTGGTGAACACTGGCAACTGATCTTACTTGACTCGCAAGTGGTTGGCGTTCCTCATGGTCGTTTAAGCGACAGTCAGTTAGACCTGCTCGATAGCAAGCTGGCGCAATACCCAGACAAACATGCTTTGGTGTTGTTGCATCACCATCCAATTTTGGTTGGTAGTGCATGGCTTGATCAGCACTGCTTAAAAGACGCAGATAACTTTTGGCAGGTTGTGAGTAAACACAACAACACCAAAGCGGTGCTGTGTGGTCATGTCCATCAAGATATGAACGTGAATCATCAGGATGTACAAGTGATGGCGACGCCGTCTACTTGCGTGCAATTTAAACCCAACTCGAACGACTTTGCGCTTGATGCGCGCTCACCAGGCTGGCGAGAACTGATTCTTAATGCCGATGGCTCGCTTGAGACTCGTGTTCAGAGATTGCCAGAAGGGCAATTTCAACCGGACTTTAGCTCAGCAGGATACTGATCATGAAACCTTCAATGCTCTTGTACATTCACGGCTTTAACAGCTCACCTCAGTCGCTAAAAGCCAATGTGATGCGAGACTATTGCCAGTTTCACCGCCCAGATATTCGAGTCGAGATCCCCCCTCTGCCCAGCTTTCCTGAGCAAGCGGCCGCGCATTTGCTGGCGATTGTCGAACAGCATCGACATGACTATCAGATAGCCCTGGTGGGCAGCTCGCTCGGTGGCTATTTGTCGATGTGGCTCAATCAAAAATTTGGCTTTAAAGCGGTGGTGATTAACCCTGCTATCAAGCCCTATGAGCTACTGGCGGATTTCTTAGGTCCTCAGAAAAACCCCTACACTCAAGAAGAGTATTGTTTACAAGCGTGCCATATCGAGGAGCTTAAAGCGCTCGACACTGAGGTGATCGCAAACCCGAGTGATTTTTGGTTGCTGCAACAAACCGGCGATGAAGTGCTGGACTACCGTCAAGCCGTGAGCAAATTGGCTGGTGCGAAACAGACCGTCATCGAAGGCGGCGATCACAGTTTTGTCGGCTTTGAATACTACCCTGCGGCGATTGTGGAGTTCCTAGCGCTCTAGCCCTCATTGAGGGAAGAGTCATAAATTTGCTTGTTACTTCGCTGTCTCACTTGACATAGTTGATACTCTTCCAGACTATGTTCCACCTATACTTGTGCGGTTTTGGCAAAAGTGTTGATTTGTCACACGAGCCACTTTTTCAATTCGAAGCCTGATTTCATCAGCGCACAGTCATGTTTTCATTCTTTATAACGAACTCCGTATTATGACTGAACAATATAATGCGAAAGACCTCTCGGTTCTTGAAGGTCTCGACCCAGTACGACATCGTCCTGGCATGTATACCGAAACAGAGCGACCCAACCACTTAGCGCAAGAAGTGATTGATAACTCAGTGGATGAGGCTCTCGCTGGACATGCTAAGAAGATCAAAGTCATTCTGCACGCCGATCAATCATTAGAGGTGATTGATGATGGCCGCGGCATGCCGGTGGATATTCACCCAGAGAAAGGAATTTCTGGCGTAGAACTCATTATGACCAAGCTTCACGCGGGTGGTAAGTTCTCCAACGACAACTACAAATTCTCTGGCGGTCTCCACGGGGTGGGGATCTCTGTGGTAAACGCGTTGTCAAAACGCGTTGAAGTCACCGTTAGACGTCAAGGGCAAGTGCACGAAATTGCTTTTGAACATGGCGCCGCCGTCACCGAACTCACGGTGACGGGCACCTGTGGTAACCGTAATACGGGTACCGCCGTTCACTTCTGGCCAGATGCCAAATACTTCGACAGCGCTAAGTTCTCTGCCCTTCGCTTGGTCAACAACCTGCGCGCAAAAGCGGTACTTTGCCCAGGACTTGAGATCACTTTCGTCGATCAAGTTAACAACGAAGAGCATAAATGGTTCTACGAAGATGGCCTAAAAGATTATCTCTCAGAAGGGGTAAAAGGTTATCCGGTCTTGCCTGAGGAACCGTACATTGGTGAATTCGTCGCTGAGACGGAAATGGCCAATTGGGCCGTGATTTGGCAGCCAGAAGGCGGCGAGATGATCACGGAAAGTTACGTCAACTTGGTGCCGACCAAACAAGGCGGTACGCACGTCAATGGTTTGCGCCAAGGCTTGTTGGATGCGATGCGTGAATTCTGTGAGTTCCGCAACTTGCTGCCACGCGGCGTCAAACTGACGGGCGATGATATTTTTGATCGCTGTTCTTACGTGCTCTCGGTCAAGATGCAAGATCCGCAATTTGCAGGCCAAACTAAAGAGCGTCTCTCTTCGCGCCAAACCGCAGCGTTTGTCTCTGGGGTGGTCAAAGATGCCTTCAGTTTGTGGCTGAATGAAAAGCCGCAATTGGCGGAGCAACTGGCTGAAGTTTGTATTGCCAATGCTCATCGCCGCATGCGAGCGAGCAAGAAGGTCGTGCGTAAAAAAGTGGCCTCTGGCCCAGCCTTACCGGGTAAACTGACCGATTGCTCGGTGCAAGATCTCAACCGAACCGAAATTTTCTTTGTCGAGGGTGACTCGGCGGGCGGCTCTGCCAAACAGGCGCGTGATAGAGAGTTCCAAGCGGTGATGCCTCTGCGGGGTAAAATTCTCAATACGTGGGAAGTCTCGGCTGACCAAGTGCTCGCTTCGCAAGAGGTGCACGATATTTCCGTGGCACTAGGCATTGACCCAGACAACGATAATCTTGAAGGACTGCGTTACGGCAAGATCTGTATTCTTGCCGATGCGGACTCTGATGGTCTGCATATCGCCACGCTGCTGTGTGCGCTGTTTACTCGCCACTTCCGTGCGCTGGTGGAAGCGGGGCACATCTATGTTGCTATGCCTCCTTTGTATCGTATCGATTGCGGAAAAGAAGTGTTTTACGCACTGGATGACGATGAAAAAGAAGGCATCTTGGAGCGTTTGTCGAAGAAGAAAGCCAAGATCAACGTACAGCGATTCAAAGGTCTGGGTGAGATGAACCCACTGCAATTGCGTGAGACCACTATGGACCCGAACACCCGTCGTCTGGTGCAGCTAACCATTGATGACAACGAAGCGACATTAGAGATGATGGATATGTTGTTGGGTAAAAAGCGTGCGGATGACCGCCGCTCATGGTTACAGAGCAACGGCGATTTGGCAGAGGTATAACGAATGTCGACAGAAATTACCTATGATGGTGTCGAACAGTTGCCAATGCGCAAGTTCACGGAAGACGCCTATTTAAACTACTCAATGTACGTCATTATGGACCGTGCGTTACCTTATATCGGTGACGGATTAAAACCGGTTCAACGACGCATTATCTACGCCATGTCGGAGCTCGGTCTCTCGGCGTCGGCGAAATACAAAAAATCCGCTCGTACGGTCGGTGACGTGCTGGGTAAGTATCACCCGCACGGCGACTCAGCCTGTTACGAAGCGATGGTGTTGATGGCTCAGCCCTTCTCTTACCGTTATCCATTGGTGGACGGTCAAGGGAACTGGGGTGCGCCGGACGATCCGAAATCCTTCGCTGCGATGCGTTATACCGAAGCGAAATTATCAAAGTTTGCGGAAGTATTGCTGGGTGAGTTAGGTCAAGGCACCGTTGAGTGGCAGCCTAACTTTGATGGCACGATGAAAGAGCCGCAAATGCTGCCCGCACGTTTACCGCATATCTTGCTCAATGGCGTCACCGGTATTGCAGTAGGTATGGCGACTGATATTCCGCCGCACAACGTGCGCGAAGTGGCTGAGGCAACCATCCATCTGATTGACCACCCTAAAGCGGATCTCAATGATGTGATGGGCTTTGTGCAAGGCCCCGATTACCCAACCGAAGCTGAAATCATCTCGCCCAAAGCGGACCTAGAGAAGATTTATCGCACCGGTCGCGGCAGTGTGAAAATGCGCGCGGTTTGGCACAAAGAGGGCAGTGATATTGTGATCACCGCGCTGCCACACCAAGTCTCTGGCGCGAAACTGCTTGAGCAAATCGCTGCTCAGATGCGAGCGAAAAAACTGCCGATGGTGGATGACTTGCGTGATGAGTCGGATCACGAGAACCCAACGCGCATCGTGGTGGTGCCACGATCTAATCGCGTTGACTGCGATCAGTTGATGAATCACTTGTTTGCCTCAACGGATCTCGAGAAAAACTATCGTGTGAACTTAAACATGATCGGTTTGGATAATCGCCCTCAAGTGAAAGGGTTGGTGCAGATCCTCTCTGAGTGGATTGAGTTTCGTCGTTCGACGGTGCGTCGCCGCCTGCAATATCGCCTGGATAAAGTCATGGCGCGCTTGCACATTTTAGAAGGCTTGCTAGTCGCTTATCTCAACTTGGATGAAGTGATTGAAATCATCCGTACTGAAGACGATCCAAAAGCCGTGTTAATGGCACGCTTTGGCATCACCGACATTCAAGCTGACGCGATTTTGGACACCAAACTTCGTCATCTCGCCAAACTGGAAGAGATGAAGATCCGTGGTGAACAAGACGAGCTGCAAAAAGAGCGAGAAAAACTGGAGCAACTGCTGGGCTCTGAACGTCGTCTCAACACCTTGTTGAAGAAAGAGATCAAAGCCGATGCTGAGAAGTACGGTGATGATCGCCGTTCACCTATGGTCGAGCGTGAAGAAGCCAAAGCGCTTACAGAGCGTGATTTAGTACCAAGTGAACCGATCACGGTAGTGCTGTCAGAGAAAGGCTGGATTCGCCACGCGAAGGGCCATGATGTGAACGTGGAAAGCTTGAACTACAAGTCTGGCGATAACTATCTCGCTCATGCCTGTGGTAAGAGCAATCAGCCGGCGGTTTTCCTTGGCAGTGATGGTCGCAGTTACTCACTTGAATCGCACTCGTTACCTTCGGCGCGTAGCCAAGGTGAGCCGATCACCGGTCGTTTGAACATCAGTGCAGGTTCGACCGTTCGTCAGGTTGTGATGGGCGAAGAAGATCAGCTGTGGCTGGTGGGCTCGGATGCCGGTTACGGATTTGTTTGTAAAGGCAGTGATTTATTGTCGAAAAACCGCAGTGGTAAGGCGCTGGTCACCTTGCCTGCCAACTCGGAAGTCATGCCACCTCATGCCGTGGGCGATTTAGACAATGATGAGATCTTGGCCATCACCAACCAAGGTCGCATGCTCTTGTTCCCAATTAAAGACTTGCCTCAGCTTGGTAAAGGTAAGGGTAATAAGATCATTAATATCCCTGCCGCCAAAGCCAAAGAGCGTGAGGAGATTGTCTCTCACCTGATTGCAGTGCCGAAAGCGGCAACCGTGACGCTGTACGCCGGTAAGCGCAAGTTGGGCTTGAAGCCTAACGATCTCGACAACTACCGCGGTGAGCGTGGTCGTCGTGGTGGTTTGCTGCCACGTGGCTTGCAGCGTGTGACAGCCATTGAGATTGATGTAGGCAACGTCAGTTCGGACAGCGAGACGTCGGAGTCTTAACGCTAAGTTCATCGTGATAGAAAAGCAAAACGCCCACCTTATTCAATAAGGTGGGCGTTTTATTTGGTTTATGTGTGGTCTAAAAGTCGTGTTAATTGAGACGAGTATCTTCAGCAATGGTCACAGACAGTGTTTTCTCTTCTCCTTTACGCAGAATGAGAACATCCACAACCGTACCCGGACGCAGCTCTGTCACTATGTCTAACACACTTTGACGACCATTGATCTTATTGCCGTCGATTTTCAAGATGATGTCTTGCGATTCAAACCCAGCTTGTGCGGCAGGTCCATTCGGGTCGACCCCTAACACCACGATGCCACCGAGATGCTCGTTGCCGAGTAAACGCGACGTCACTGAGTTGATGTCTTGACCATCGATACCGATATAGCCGCGAATTACGCGTCCATCGGCGATGATTTTTTGCATGATTTTATTTGCTAACGAGTAGGGAATCGCAAAAGAGATACCGTAGGTTTCGAGCTCGGTTGCTTGTTGGAAAGAGGCCGTATTGATGCCGACCAATTCACCCCGAGTATTGACCAAAGCGCCCCCCGAGTTCCCCTCGTTGATTGCCGCGTCGGTTTGAATAAACGCTTGGTGACCATCGGCACTGATGGAGGAGCGACCGGTTGCGGAGATAATTCCAAATGTCGTGGTTTGCCCGAGGTTGTATGGGTTACCGATGGCAAGCACCACATCACCGACTTTTGGTGTGTACTCTGGATTGAGTGGAATAACCGGCAGGTTACTGCCTTCGATCTGCAATATCGCGATGTCTGTACGGCGATCTTTCCCGACTAATTGCGCAGCGGCAACGCGACCATCTTGTACTGCGACGATGATTTGATCCGCCTGTGCGACAACATGGTAGTTGGTGATGATATAGCCTTTTTCACTGACGATAACCCCAGAACCTAGCCCCTGTGTCGAGAGCTTAGTGCGATCGGATTCGGTGTATTTTCGACTGTAAATGTTGACCACGGCAGGCGCAGCATTTCGAACCGCTTGGTTAAACGAAATTTGTTCACGGGAGAAGAGAGGAAGGTCAGTCGGAACATGTTTCGGTAAAATATTGGAGCGCAACGACGGAATCGCCAATAACAAGAGCAATGCTGTGATTAACCCCAATCCGACTGAGCGCAATAAAAATCGCAGCATGCTTTCCTCATTTGTTATTCATTTTCAACAGGTAAGTTGGCCAAGAATAGCACTAACCCCGTCAGACGTGAAGTTAGTGAGCGGCGCAGTGCGAGCATCAACAAAAAGGCAGCCGTGAGAAGGCTGCCTTAACGAAAGAAAATTTCGAACGGGTTAGCGAATCACAAGGTACAAGGTACGCTCACCACGTTGGATATTGAGTGCCAATACGCCCGGTTGTTTTTCCAGTGCGCTGCGGAACTCAGCCAAGTTTTTCACTCGTTTGCGATTGACGCCGATGATGATGTCGTCCGCTTGAAGCTGATACGCTTCCGCTTTCGAGCCTTTTTCAACCGAAGCCACTTTCACCCCTTGAACGGTGTCGCTCGCATTGGTGTTGGTCAGTTGAGCGCCCGATAGTCCTTCGTGCAGCTTATCGGCGGTGGTTTTCACATCGGTTTGTTCGCCTAGGGTGACATCGAAGGATTTTGACTTACCGTCACGCACGATACCCAAGGTGATCTGTTTGCCCGCGCCTAAGGTGGCGACTTTCGCTCTCAGTTCACTGAACGAGTTGATCTCTTTACCATTGACCGACACGATCACATCACCGGCTTGCAGCCCCGCGTCATCGGCAGCACTGTCTGGCACCACTTGTGAGACAAAGGCGCCTTTACTTGATTCATAGCCCAGTGCTTCTGCCAGCTCTGAGGTGATTTCACCGCCTTGTACACCCAACATGCCGCGTTTCACTTCACCGAACTCAAGAATTTGATCGGTCAAGTTGGTCATCATATTCGATGGAATCGCAAAGCCAATCCCGACGTTGCCGCCGTTAGGACCCAAAATAGCAGTGTTGATACCAATCAACTCCCCCTTGAGGTTGACCAAAGCCCCCCCAGAGTTGCCACTGTTGATCGCCGCATCTGTCTGAATAAAGTTCTCGAAGTTTTCGATATTGAGACCACTGCGTCCTAAGGCCGAGACGATACCCGAGGTCACGGTTTGGCCGAGGCCAAACGGGTTACCTATCGCGACGGTAAAGTCGCCGACGCGCAGCTGATCAGAATCCGCGATGGTGACTTGAGTGAGGTTCTTGGCCTTTTCTAGCTTGAGCAGGGCCACATCTGACATCTGGTCGCCTCCGACCAGCTCGGCATCATACTCACGACCATCATGCAGTTTGACGCGAATTTTTTCCGCACCGTTGATGACGTGGTAGTTGGTCACGACATGCCCTTTTTTAGCGTCAATAATGACGCCTGAGCCTAAGCCACGAAATGGACGCTCTTGCAGTTGCTCGGTAGGGAAGTCTGGACCAAAAAAGAAGCGGAACTGATCGGGGATCTGTTGACGTGATACTTGGGTACCTTCAACAGAAATGCTCACCACAGCTGGCGTCACTTTCTCAAGCATCGGGGCAAGAGAAGGAAGCTGCTCTCCATTGACGGAGAGTGGTAGGGCAGCGCTCGCCGGCATGGGGGCGATGATGGAACTTAAGCTTAATGATAGAACGGTTAAGGCAAGCAAAGGTTTTTTCATCGGATACTCCTATTAAGTGAAGGCTCTCGTCTGATATTTGTACGTCAAAATCAAAACTCAATGGCCACTCATGGGAGTTATGACTCAAAAACCTTTGTAAAGTTCATGAAATTCAATCAAGAAGCTTTAGCAGACAGCACTTCTTTTTCATCGACGACGGGTTTCTTTTGTTCTTTAAGAAGACCCGTCGCACCTTGAGCGTAATCTTTAGGTGCTTCATCCATTGGTGTATCCACACTGTGTGTTTGCTCGGAAATTACCTCAGATTCTGTACTGGCTTGCTCTGTGATTTTTTTAACAAAAGGATTGTCTTGTTCAGGAATATTTGGCAAAAGCTCGCCAGAAGTTTTGGCCATGTGCTGGTAAAGCTTGGTGTACTCTTTGCCGAGGGCATCAAGCATTTCAGCCGTTTGGGCAAAGTGATCGGTAAGGTCTTGCTTTTGTTGCTCGAGTTGAAACTTAGTGTTGTCGAGGTCTTTTTGGATGTTCTTCTGTTTTTTGTAACCTGGAGTGCTGATACGGGAAAAAAGCACGCCTAAAACGGCACCAACAAGCAAACCTACGAGGGCGTAAATCCAAGGCATAATGGCTCCTTATGATTGTTATTTAACATGTTTTTTACGGATTGATTACACATGCTGTTTTGACATGGTACTATGACTTCTTGAGCCGATAAAGAAAAATGCGTGTGCTCTCGTTAGCAGTTTCAACGACTCCCTAATAGGCCGTGAAGTCATGACACCACTAGAGATTTACCAAAACGATATCCAAAAAAACGGTTTTCAGTCTGACCCTGCTCAGTTGCAAGCGGTGACAGCGCTGGATCGTCTCTATCACCAATTTATTGATTATCAAGCGCACCCCCAGCCTCAAGTCACCGGCTGGAAAGCATGGTTTGGCAAGCGTGCTGCCGCGCCTGTGACAGCGCCGAAAGGTCTCTATTTTTGGGGGGGCGTCGGACGAGGAAAAACCTATCTGATGGACACGTTTTTTGATGCGCTGCCCTCTGAGAAAAAAATGCGTGTGCACTTTCACCGTTTTATGTATCGAGTTCACGATGAGTTGAATCGACTAGGGGAAAGGAACGATCCGCTAGAGGAGGTCGCCGACATCTTCAAGGCAGAAGCGGAGATCATCTGTTTTGATGAGTTTTTCGTGTCGGATATCACTGACGCGATGATCTTGGGTACCTTGTTTCAAGCGCTGTTCAAACGCGGCGTCATTTTAGTGGCCACGTCCAATATTCCTCCCGATGATCTTTATCGAAATGGTTTGCAACGTGCGCGCTTTATCCCCGCTATTGAATTAATCAAAACGCACTGTGACATATTGAATGTCGACAGCGGCATTGATTATCGCTTGCGCACCCTTGAGCAAGCGGAAATTTACCATTTCCCTCTGGATGATAAGGCCAGTCAAAACCTGGACCACTACTTTCATCAACTGGTGGGTGATGGCAAGGTCGGTGACGTGCGCATTGAAATCAACCACCGTCAGATAGACGTCGTACAAAGCGCTGAAGGTGTCTTGCATGCGACGTTTGCGCAGCTGTGTCAAAGTGCACGCAGTCAAAATGATTACATTGAGCTCTCTAAACTCTACCACACAGTGTTGCTGGCTGACGTGAAACAGATGGGCCACACCATAGACGATGCGGCGCGGCGTTTTATCGCGTTGGTGGATGAGTTTTATGAGCGTCATGTCACCTTGATTATCTCGGCGGAAGTGCCACTCGATGCGCTATACACCGGCGGGCAATTGGCGTTCGAATTTAAGCGCTGCCAGTCTCGTTTGATCGAAATGCAAAGTCATGAGTACCTAGCGCGCGAGCATTTAGCTTGACACGCTTGCGAGGGAATGGAGAGGCGAAAAAAAAATGCAATTTTCACTGAAAAAAAGGTGATTTTTTCTACTGACTTCTCTATAATCCTGCGACCCACCGTTACTGCAGACCTTGATTATCGAAGGTATTTCGAGATAACGGGTCGAGAGAACCAACCACTCGAAGGGGTGTTGACTGGACTCTTAGTCAGTGGGAGCGAAAGCTCCTTTAAGTGTAAATTTAATAAATTAACGGGTTATTGTTAGCATGAAAACTTTCGTTGCTAAACCAGAAACTGTAAAACGCGACTGGTACGTTGTAGACGCTGAAGGTAAAACTCTTGGCCGTCTAGCAAGTGAAATTGCATCTCGCCTACGTGGCAAACACAAAGCTGAATACACTCCTCACGTTGACACTGGTGATTACATCATCGTTATCAACGCTGAGAAAGTTGCTGTAACAGGCAACAAGGCTAAAAACAAAGTTTACTACCGTCACTCTGAGTTCCCAGGTGGCCTAAAATCAATCACTTTTGAAAAGTTGATCGATCGTAAGCCTGAAATGGCGCTTGAGCTAGCGGTTAAAGGTATGCTTCCACGTGGTCCTCTAGGCCGTGCTATGTACCGTAAGCTTAAAGTTTACGCTGGCGCTGAGCACAACCATGTTGCTCAACAACCACAAGTACTAGACATCTAATCGGGGATTTCGAAAATGGCAGAGAATCAATACTACGGCACTGGCCGTCGCAAAAGCTCAGCTGCACGTGTTTTCATCAAACCAGGCAGCGGCAACATCGTAATCAACAAGCGTAGCCTTGATGAGTACTTCGGTCGTCCAACTTCTCGCATGGTTGTTAAACAGCCTCTAGAGCTAGTTGAATTGACTGAGAAACTAGACCTATACGTGACTGTTAAAGGTGGCGGTATTTCAGGTCAAGCAGGTGCTATCCGTCACGGTATCACTCGCGCTCTAATGGAATACGATGAGTCTCTACGTCCTACTCTACGTGCAGCGGGTTACGTTACTCGTGACGCTCGTTGCGTTGAACGTAAGAAAGTTGGTCTACGTAAAGCACGTCGTCGTCCACAGTTCTCTAAGCGTTAATCTTTCTTGCAAAGATTGGCGTCCAGTTTTTACTGGATTGTGGTCTCAAAAGCCTGGCTTCATGCCAGGCTTTTTGTTTTTTAGTCTCCCCCATTCTGGCTTTCCTGCCACTCTTCTCAACTCTGCTTCAGACACGGTTCATCTTTTGTGACGCCATAGGCGAATTACTTGATGAATGTTACAAAAAGGTAGCTTTATCTTGTCAAAAAGTAGGGTTTTATTTATCATTTGCCATCAAATAAATACAACTAAATTCGTATTTTGTTAGCCATGCTCTTTAAGGGATTTTAATAGGGTCACGAGGCCCAGACCATAGGGAGCAAATGGGAGAATGTTTGGATGAGCAATGCGCCTTTAAATAACGGCCGCAGACGTTTCTTGACTGCGACAACTGCGGTTGTCGGTGGTTTAGGAGCTGCTGCTGTCGCCGTTCCTTTTATAAAATCTTGGAACCCAAGTGAAAAAGCAAAAGCTGCGGGTGCCCCTGTTGAAGTGGAAATCGGAAAGCTTGAAGAAGGGCAGATGGTTCGTGTTGAGTGGCGTGGTAAGCCTGTTTGGGTTGTCCGTCGTGCACAAGCCGTCGTCGATGGATTGAAAAACCTCGAAGGCCAACTTCGAGACCCACAGTCAGGCGAAGAACAACAGCCTGAATATGCACAAAATGCCTACCGTTCTATCAAACCAGAGTACTTCGTTGCTGTGGGGATTTGTACACACCTAGGTTGCTCGCCGACTTATCTACCCGACACTTTTAGTGAGCAAGTGCAAGGCGTGAAATCCGGTTTCTTCTGTCCATGTCACGGTTCAAAATTTGATATGGCTGGTCGAGTATTCCAAGGCGTTCCGGCACCACTAAACCTAGTGGTCCCTAAACATATGTACCTGAGTGATACCAAAATCATTATCGGTGTTGATGAAACTGGGGAGGCATAATGCAAGCTCTACTTGATTGGGTAGAAAAACGCATACCCGCAATGAATGCGTACAAAAAGCACCTGTCTGAGTATCCAATGCCGAAGAACTTTAACTTTTGGTATCTGTTTGGCTCGCTCGCAATGTTGGTGTTAGTGAACCAGATCCTGACGGGGATTTGGTTAACCATGAACTACGTGCCATCAGGCGATGGGGCGTTTGCATCGATTGAATACATCATGCGTGACGTGGAGTACGGTTGGTTACTTCGCTACATGCACTCCACAGGCGCGTCTGCGTTTTTTGTTGTTGTCTACCTGCACATGTTCCGTGGTTTGATCTACGGCTCATATCAGAAGCCTCGTGAGCTGCTTTGGATCTTCGGTATGTTGATCTTCTTGGTCTTGATGGCCGAAGCATTCATGGGTTACCTGCTGCCTTGGGGCCAAATGTCCTACTGGGGTGCTCAGGTTATCATCTCACTCTTTGGCGCGATTCCGGTTATTGGTGATGATCTCACACTTTGGATTCGTGGTGACTACGTTATCTCGGGCGCGACATTGAACCGTTTCTTCGCCTTGCACGTCATTGCTCTGCCAATCGTGTTGCTGCTGCTGATTGTGCTGCACGTTCTTGCGCTGCACGAGGTGGGGTCAAACAACCCAGATGGTATCGAAACTAAGCTTCCAAAAGGCTCAATGGGTGATGATTACCAACCTCAATTTAAATTCCATGAGTACTACACGAAGAAATACGACATCATCGACTCTATCCCGTTCCACCCTTACGGCACGGTGAAAGATCTGATTGGTGTGGCTGGTTTCTTGTTCCTGTTCTGCTATGTGTTGTTCTTCAACCCAGAAATGGGCGGTTACTTCCTTGAGCCGCCAAACTTTGAAGCGGCAAACCCACTGAAAACGCCAGAGCACATTGCCCCTGTTTGGTACTTTACGCCATTCTATGCCATCTTGCGTGCGGTGCCAGATAAGCTTATCGGTGTCCTTGCTATGGGTGCATCAATTGCTGTGCTGTTCATTTTGCCTTGGCTTGACCGCTGTAAAGTTCGCTCTTACCGCTACCGCAGTAAGTTCCATTTATTTAATATCATCCAGTTCACCATTAGCTTTATCGCCTTGGGTATTTTGGGTGCGCTTCCAGCGACCCCGACGTACACACTCCTTGCGCAGATCTTTAGCTTGGGTTACTTCATGTTCTTCGTCTTGCTGTTCTTCTACAGCAAAAATGAAGCGACGAAACCATTACCAGAAAGGGTGACATTCAAATGAAAAAATGGATTGTAGTTTTATTTGCAATGCTGCCATCGTTGGCAATGGCAGCGGGTGTGAGCGTTCCACTCGATAAAGCGAACAACGACATCTCAGATCAAGCGTCGTTGCAAAACGGTGCCAAGCTCTTTATGAACTACTGTTTTGGCTGTCACTCAGCGCAGTATCAGCGTTATGAGCGTGTTGGACGTGACATTGGCATTCCAGTGGATCTGCTCAAAGAGAACTTGATTTTTGACCCAGAAGCCAAGGTTGGCGACTTGATGGAAAATGCCATCCCTGAAGAGTCGGCCGCTAAATGGTTTGGTGCGCCACCACCTGATTTGACGCTTGTCGCTCGAGTGCGTGGTACGGATTGGTTGTACACTTACCTACGTTCGTTTTATGAAGATCCCGCACGCCCATTTGGGGTAAACAACCTTGTGTTCCCAAGTGTCGGTATGCCGCATGTATTGGAAGAGCTGCAAGGCATTCCTAAACCTGTTTACGGCACCAAAGTCGTGAATGGCGAAGAGGTGCAAGTGGTCGTCGGTATTGAATCGGATGGGACGGGCGAGCTTAACCAAGAAGAGTACGACAACGCGGTACGCGATTTGGTGAACTTCCTTGAGTACTCCGGTGACCCAGTCAAACTTGAGCGCCATGCGCTAGGTTGGTGGGTCATGGGCTTCCTAGTGATCTTTAGTATCGTGGTTGTGCTGCTCAAGAAAGAGTATTGGCGTGATGTGCATTAATTGTGCTATCATACTGCGCTAATTTCCAAATTTTTATGTTGACAATGGAGGCTTAGCCTCCATTGTTTTATTTATGTAAGTGTGCTGGAGGGCTCCATGGCTGTAGCTGCCAATAAACGTTCTGTGATGACTCTATTCTCAAGTGCATCTGATATGTATAGCCATCAGGTACGTATTGTTCTAGCAGAGAAAGGCGTAAGTGTTGAAGTAGAGCTTGTTGATGAAGCAAACCTACCTGCGGAACTTGGTGAACTGAACCCATACAAATCAGTACCAACCTTAGTGGATCGTGAGTTGTCACTGTATGACTCAAAGATCATCATGGAATACTTGGACGAGCGTTTCCCTCATCCTCCATTGATGCCGGTTTACCCGGTTGCTCGCGGTAACACGCGTTTGATGATCTACCGTATCGAGAAAAACTGGTACTCGTTGGCTGAAAAAGTGCTTAACGGCACAGCTGATGAAGCAGAATCTGCACGTAACAAACTCAGAGTGGACCTTTTGACTCTTGGCCCAGTCTTCGCGGAATACGAATACTTCATGAGCGAAGAGTTCAGCTTGGTCGATTGTTACCTTGCTCCTTTATTGTGGCGTTTGCCACAAATGGGAATTGAACTGGTTGGCCCAGGCTCAAAAGAGCTGAAGGTTTACATGAACCGTGTCTTTGAGCGTGATTCATTCCTAGCATCCTTGACTGAAGCTGAACGTGAAATGCGTCTAATGCGTTAATGGTTGGCATGGATATCGAGAAAATGACCCCACGCCGACCGTATATGCTTCGTGCATTTTATGACTGGTTGGTGGACAACGATTTAACGCCTCACCTTGTTGTTGAAGCAACATTACCAGGCGTTCGCGTACCGGAAGAGTTTATTCAAGATGGCCAAATTATCCTCAACATTGCGCCTCGCGCTGTGGGTAATTTGGAACTGGGCAATGAGGCGATCACCTTCAGCGCCCGTTTCAGTGGTCGCCCACACTCTGTGATTGTGCCTCTCTATGCTGTTCAAGCCATCTATGCCCGTGAAAATGGTGCAGGGACGATGTTTGAACCCGAAGATGCTTACCTTGGTGAGATTGAAGAAAGCTTGGAAGATGAACCTCTATTCCCACTGTCTGTAGCGACTGAGGAAGAGGTCGAAGAGACTGAGCCAAGTGATGAACCACCTAGGCCCAAAGGTCGACCGAGTTTGCGTGTCATCAAGTAACGCGAATGAAACGTTAGCAAAAAAGCCGCATTGTGATGCGGCTTTTTTATAGATCGATTAGGGATAAGCGACGAGTAGTTTATTCGTTGCTTTCTGCAATCTGGAAGGCGCGGATGACTTGTTTTACCCCAGAGATATTGCGCGCAATGTCGGTCGCTTTATCGGCATGTTGTGGTGAGACATAGCCAAGCAAGAAGACCTCTTTATCCTCTGTGATCACTTTGATTTTGATGCCGCTCAGCTCAGAGTCGGTCAAGATCGCTGATTTCACTTTGGTTGTGATCCAACTGTCATGACTCACTTCGCCAGCGCTTAGCGGTGCTTTGATGCGAATTTGGTTATAGACGGTTTTAACGCCTTTCACTTCACGAGCTTTTTGTTCAATTTGCTCACTCAACGCCGCATCGTTTGCTTGCCCCATTAGGACAACCGTTCCTTCGTAGGAGCTGGCGGTAACGCGAGCATTACCGCGAACTGGCTCTTTGTTTGCGATTCCCGCCACTTCGAACTCAATATTATTATCGTTCCAGATCTCTTGTGTGGTGCGTGGGTCAATCACAATAGCGGCCGTTGTTGCAGCGCCGGCAATAAACAAGCCGGCACAGCCTGTGAGGGAGAGGCTGGTAATTAAAACAAAGATAATCGTTTTCAATGACTTCATGGCTTACTCTTCGTGAGCAGGAAACAACACTTGGTCAATAAGATCGCACAAGCAGTGCAAAGTCACCATATGAACCTCATGAATTCGCGCGGTTCTGTGAGATGGAATGCGAATTTCCACATCATGCTCACCGAGTAACCCAGCCATCTCGCCACCGTCTTTGCCGGTTAACGCGATGATGGTCATATCGCGAGTGACTGCCGCTTCCATCGCCTTGATGATGTTCTTGCTGTTACCGCTGGTTGAGATCGCCAGTAAAATATCGCCAGGTTGGCCAAAAGCACGCACTTGTTTTGAGAAAATCTCAGTGTAGTGGTAATCGTTGGCGACGGCGGTCAGCGTTGTGTTGTCGGCAGTCAGCGCCATCGCGGGCAGGCTAGGTCTTTCTGTTTCAAAGCGATTGAGCAAGCAAGAGACAAATTGTTGTGCGTTCGATGAGGAGCCACCATTACCGCAACAGAGAATCTTGTTACCGTTGAGTAAGCTTGCCACCATACCTTGCGCTGCGTGAGTGATCGCATCGGGTAGCGCTTCTGCGGCGGCAATTTGAATTTGAATGCTTTCTTTAAAACTGTCTTTAATGCTCTCTAGCATTGATTATCCTTGAGTGATTGCGTTTTTTATCCATTCGATTTGGCTACCTTGCTCATGAATCGCCACTAGGTCAAATCGAAAATGGGTATCGTGCACCGAAAGGCCATGCTTGATGAGCCACACATTGGCGGCTCGCACAAGTTTTTGCATTTTACTGTAGGTCACGGTTTCAGCCGCATGACCAAACGAAGTGCTCTTTCGGTAACGAACTTCAACAAATACGATGGCGTCGCCATCGCGCATGATCAGATCTAACTCGCCGCTTTTCGCAGTAAAGTTGCGTTCAAGCGCGACTAACCCCTGACTCTGCAGGTGCTGCTCAGCCAGGCGTTCATAGTGTTCGCCGTGTGCGCGTTTATTGCGCACTGCCGTGTTGGGCCCAGCTGATTTCACGTTGTACGACACAGTGTTCATCGATACTCAGAATCCCGGTTTGTCCTTCGACTGAGTAGCCTTCGATCACTTTCATTTGTGGCAGTACTTCCATCAGGGTGTAGGCGTCCATCCCCATCGCTTGAAGTCGTTTCTCCGCGTGTGAGCTATTGGCCCACAGACTGTCCATCTGCTGCTTCAGGTGGGCATCAGGGTGGATAAGGAGTGGAATATCACTGTAGCTGACGCCCGTCAAATCCTCGTACTGACGTTGGCCGCTGTTACTGCGAGAGTTAGAGTAGAGTGCAGGAGGCGTCGTGTCTGGGTTGATCGCCACTTCGATGAAGGGTTTGATCAGGGTAATTTCGGCACTGGTCGCCACGATGTACACCGCATCCACATCTCGACGGCTGCGTGGCTGTGTTTCAAGTGGGATATTCAACAGTGATTCCATTTGCGCGATGTTTTGCTGGCTCTCTTGCAAACCAAAAATGGTGTTGATGTTCTTTTGCAACTGGCGCTTGTCACCGAAGAGACTCACTGCCACTTTATTCTCACTGTATTTATCCCACTCTTGTTCGAAGGACTCGACGACGCGCTCACCCAAACGACCTTGTGGCGCAAGGATGAGTGGGTAGCGAGCGCCTTGTTCAAACAAGTGCTTCGCCGCTTGTGCCACTTCCTGTTCAGGAGAAAGCGCTAAGTAGCAGGTGTTGTGGCCCAAGTTGGTTTCATCCGGAATATTGAGAGCCAACATCGGCAGTGAGTGGGCACTGGCTTGTTGCGCTTCTTGCAGCGCTTCGATGTTCTCTTTTAATAGCGGACCAACGATAAAGTCGATGTTCTTTTCGATAAGCGTTGCGTCTAAGCTCGCCATATCCAGTGTGTTGGTATCAATGACGGTCAGGGTCGCGTTCTCATCGCGCGCATCATCATTCATCATATTGAAAATAAACCCATCGCGAATCAATTGCGCTTGTTTAGCAAACTTGCCAGAAAGAGGCAGCAGCAGCGCAGTGTTCACGGGTTTTGTAATATCGAGTGCCAGAATGTCGCTGAGGGCTTGGGGCGTATACAGCGCGGCTGGATGGTCAGGATTGCTCGCCATCCAACGTTCCAAGCGCGATTTTAATTGAGGAATATTGCTGGCAAACGCTTTACTGTCATTGGCCAATTCTAGCCAACCTGTCAGTACGGTTTCATTCGGTGCCACGCGCAGTTTGGCAAGTTCAGACAGCGAGTACTGCGACAGGTTCTGCCAGACGCCATCGGCGATAGAGGCTTGCTCTGAGGCATTGAGCAGTTCGCTTTGGGCAATTAAGGAACGCGACGCGTCAAGGTAGAGACCTTGCTTGCTCTGCAGCGCGGCGCGTTTTTGATAGTACTCTTGCCACTGCTGACGAGGCAGTGACCAAGACACTGGAAAATTCAGCTGAGACAAGGCATCGCTGTGCTGACCTTGACTGATGAGCAAGTCGGCACGAGTCAATTGCCACTCTGCTTGCTGCTGTGGCGTGAGGCTTTGTCTCGCAAGGCGCTTAATCAGTAACTCTGACTGCACCACGTCACCGGCCTCAACGGAGGCTTTCAGTGCCATGATCAACCAATCCACTTGCAAACTGCCGGTCGTGCTGTCTGCCCGCATTAGGTAGGTCTCTACTGGTTGAGAGGGATCGAGTAAAATATCGACAGACTGCGACGTTTTCGGCGATGAGGAACACGCAGCCAATGTAATAGCGAGTGCTACAGGAGTAAGTAAGCGTGTTACACTTGGGCGCTTATGGTGATTGTTAGCCATGAGTTCTTTCGTAATTCCGTATAAAATTGTGTCTATATTAATCGTTGAAGTGATGGTAAACAAATGACAGATAGCAAAACCTTACCGACAGAGGTGCCAACCCTCTACATTGTACCCACCCCGATCGGTAATCTGGGCGACATTACTCAGCGAGCGATAGAGGTGTTGTCATCGGTGGATTTGATTGCTGCAGAAGATACCCGTCACACGGGTAAGCTGCTGTCTCACTTCAATATCCCAACTCGAACTTTCGCCCTCCATGATCATAATGAACAGCAAAAAGCGCAAGTGTTAGTTGATAAATTGTTAGCTGGGCACTCCATTGCGCTGGTCTCGGATGCAGGAACGCCACTGATCAGTGACCCAGGTTACCATTTGGTAACTCAATGTCGTCAAGCGGGCGTCAAAGTTGTGCCTTTGCCTGGAGCATGTGCGGTGGTCACGGCATTGAGCGCCTCCGGTCTCCCCTCTGACCGTTTCAGTTTTGAGGGATTTCTGCCCGCCAAAAGTAAAGGTCGTAAAGACAAGTTCTTAGAGATCGCAAAGGCAGAGCGAACCTGTATTTTTTATGAGTCCCCACACCGCATTCTTGACTCTCTTGCTGACATGCTAGAGATCTTAGGCCCTGAGCGTGAAGTGGTGTTAGCTCGAGAGCTGACGAAAACGTTTGAAACCATTCAAGGCATGCCACTCGGTGAGCTCGTTGATTGGGTGCGCAGTGATGAAAACCAACAAAAAGGCGAAATGGCGCTATTAATTCATGGTTATCGTGCCGACAGTGATGACGGCCTGCCGGATGAAGCTACCCGTACCCTGGCTATTTTGACCCAAGAACTGCCGTTAAAAAAAGCCGCGGCGCTGGCGGCTGAGATCTACAACTTGAAAAAAAATGCACTCTATAAGTGGGGGCTGGAACACCTCTAACCTAGCCAAGTTGTCGGTTATTTAGACGCTCACACACATTCCCCTAGACAGGCTGATGGCTTCTCTATACAATCCGCCACCGGAGTCGACTCGGTAGCCGCTGCTTTATTGATGTCCCCTTACCTTGTGTGGGGGAGACTGATGAAGGGGAGGAAAGTCCGGGCTCCATAGAGCAGGGTGCCAGGTAACGCCTGGGGGGCGCAAGCCTACGACAAGTGCAGCAGAGAGAAGACCGCCGATGGCTCAATTTCTTCGGAATGAGCACAGGTAAGGGTGAAAGGGTGCGGTAAGAGCGCACCGTGCGACTGGCAACAGTTCGTAGCAAGGTAAACTCCACCCGGAGCAAGACCAAATAGGCCTCCACATTGCGTTGCTCGCGTAAGGGGGCGGGTAGGTTGCTCGAGCCAGTGAGTGATTGCTGGCCTAGACGAATGGCTACCACCGTGCAAACGGTACAGAACCCGGCTTATATGTCGGCTCCACCTTTTTAAGACCCATCGTAACTTAGGTTATGATGGGTTTTTTGCTTTACGCTGACGAAATTTATTTTGTAAGCAATAAACTTAGCGCAAAATCACGCCTTCCTTGTGTCTAAAGGTGGCGAATGAGCGTTAAATCAGTACACTGGAACCCTTAGCGCGTGAATGCGAGAGCAAACCGAGATAACTATGACCGAAGCATTTAAACACATATCCGTCTTACTTCATGAATCGATTGATGGATTGGCCATTAAACCTGATGGCGTCTATATCGATGGCACATTTGGACGAGGTGGTCATAGCCGTACGATTTTATCTCAGCTTGGTGAAAACGGACGCCTTTATAGTATTGACCGTGATCCACAAGCGATTGCAGAAGCCAACAAGATTGATGATCCGCGATTTACCATCATCCATGGTCCTTTTTCAGGCATGGCTGAATACGCGAAACAGTATGATCTCGTGGGCAAGGTAGATGGCGTGCTGCTTGATCTTGGCGTGTCATCGCCACAGCTTGACGACGCAGAACGCGGCTTCAGCTTTATGAAAGATGGCCCTCTCGATATGCGTATGGATCCTACTTCCGGCATGCCAGTCTCTCAGTGGCTCGCACAAGCAGACCTTGATGATATTACTTGGGTGATTCGTGAGTTTGGCGAAGATAAGCATGCTCGCCGCATTGCCAAAGCCATTGTTGCCTATCGTGAAAACGAAGAGAACGAGCCCTTGCTGCGCACCGGCCAGCTGGCGAAGCTGATTTCCGACGCGGCTCCGAAAAGCTTCAAAGAGAAAAAACACCCAGCGACGCGCGCCTTCCAAGCCTTTCGAATCTACATCAACAGTGAGCTTGAAGAGATCGACACCGCACTCAAGGGCGCCGCGAGCATTCTTGCGCCGCAGGGACGCTTGTCAGTGATCAGCTTCCACTCCCTTGAAGATCGTATGGTGAAACGTTTTATCCGCAAAGAGAGCAAAGGCCCAGAGGTGCCACATGGCATCCCAATGACTGAAGCGCAGATTCGTGCGCTTGGTAGTGCCAACCTCAAAGCGGTGGGTAAGGCGATTAAACCGACCCAACAAGAAATTGAGCTCAATGCGCGCTCGCGCAGCTCGGTGCTAAGGATTGCCGAGAAACTGTAACCTCCTATGAGTCAGGCAAAAGGGAACCTCGCTAAAATTATCGCACTCGATCTACTGACTGTAGGTCGAGTGCCGCTGCTTTTATTGATGTTGATTTTTGCCAGCGCCATGGCGGTGGTCTTTACCACCCATCACACGAGACAGGCGGTCACTGAGAAAGATAGTGCTCTTGGTGAGCGAGAGCGCCTTGATAACGAGTGGCGCAACTTGATCTTGGAAGAGACGGCTCTGGCTGAGCACAGCCGAGTCCAAGATGTGGCGATCAAAGAGCTCGAGATGAAGCGCCCCGATTCAGACAAAGAAGTCATCATTACACTCCCATGAGCAAAAAGAACGTCGAACCCATCAAACCGCAAGACAAGGACACTCCGGCGAGCCTGATTCGCTGGCGCTTTTATTTAGTGCTCTTTATTGTGTTCTGCATTTTTATGGCGCTCGTTGCTCGTATTGCGTTTATTCAGGTGGTTGAGCCGGGCAACTTGATCAAGCAGGGCGATCTTCGCTCAGTACGGGCGAAAACCTTGCACTCGGCGCGCGGCATTATTTCCGATCGTAATGGTGAGCCGCTGGCGGTTAGTGTGCCCGTTGAGGCTGTGTGGGCCGATCCGGTCAACATTTTCAAACATGGTGGCCTGAGCGATATTGATCGTTGGCACGCGCTGGCCGATGTATTGGGCCTTAAGCGCGAGGAGTTGATCGATAAAATCAATCGTAACCGCTCAAGACGCTTTGTTTATTTGCAACGGCAAGTTAGCCCAGCGATGGCCAATTACGTGCGAGAGCTGAAGCTGTCTGGCGTAGGGTTAAAAGCGGAATCGCGTCGCTACTACCCCGCGGGCGAAGTCAGTGCGCACTTAGTGGGTGTGACGGGAATTGATGGTCACGGTCTCGAAGGAGTTGAGCGCAGTTATGATAAATGGCTCACCGGAGAAGCGGGTAAACAGATCATTCGTAAAGACCGCTATGGACGAGTTGTTGAAAATATTTCACTCGAAGAGCGTGAAGAGGGCAAACCGCTTGAACTGACCATCGATCAGCGCATTCAAGCGATTGCGTATCGAGCGATTAAGCAGTCGGTCGCCGATCACCGTGCGACGTCAGGATCGGCTGTGGTGCTTGATGTACAAACTGGTGCGGTGTTGGCGATGGTGAATGCACCGTCCTACAACCCCAACAATCGCAGTGATCTTCAATCAGCGAAAATGCGGAACCGCGTGATCACCGATGCATTTGAGCCGGGCTCAACCGTGAAACCCTTTGTGGTCTTAGCGGCACTCGACAATGGCAGCGCCGATGCCAATACGGTCATCGATACCGGCAATGGCGTGTTTGAAATTGGTGGCAGCAAGGTCAGAGATACGTCGAAAGTGGGCAAAGCTGATCTGACAACCATCTTGCAGAAATCGAGTAACATCGGCGTGACCAAACTGGCACTCGATATGCCGCTTGAGGCGCTGCTGGGCATGTACAGTTCGGTCGGATTTGGTCAACCTTCGGGATTAAACTTGGTCGGTGAAACCTCCGGCATCTTCCCCAATCGCCGTCGCTGGTCGAAGTTTGAAATTGCGACCTTATCATTCGGGTATGGCTTGACCATTACCCCGCTCCAACTGGCGCATGCGTATGCCACCTTGGGCAACTTCGGCGTTTATCAGCCAGTGCACATCATAGAGAACAACCAGCAAGATTTTTCACGTCAGGTCATTGACAGCGAGCACGCGAAAATGGTGCTGAGAATGCTAGAAACGGTCACACAGCCGGGCGGTACTGCAACCAAAGCGGCAGTGCCGGGCTATCGAGTTGCGGCGAAAACCGGCACATCACGCAAAGCTATCGCGGGGGGATACGGAGATGAATACTTCGCCTATACCGCGGGGGTTGCGCCGGCCAGCAAACCACGAGTGGCACTGGTGGTGGTAATTAATGAGCCTCAAGGTGATAACTACTACGGAGGCTCGGTTGCGGGTCCCGTGTTTGCCGAAATTCTCAAAGGGACATTGCAACTGCTCAATGTCGCCCCTGATGAAAACCGATTTAAAAATGAGTAAGTGAGAGAGCCAATGCCAACAACACTCACATTAACGCAATTATTACGACCTTGGCTTGAGTTGGGCGATGAGCTCGCGATACCCGTTCGCCAACTTGAGCTCGACAGTCGCCAAGTGACCAACGGATCGACCTTCGTTGCCATCCAAGGTCACGCTTTGGATGCGAGGAAGTTTATTCCGGCTGCGATTGCTCAAGGGGCCAATGCCGTTATTGCACAGGCGTGCTCGCGTGCTCCGCATGGTCTGGTGGAATACATTCAGTCGGTGCCCGTAGTCTATGTTGATGCACTTGATCAGCGTTTATCTCAGTTGGCGCTCTCTCTATATCCAGTCGCAGGGAATCATCTGATTGGCGTCACTGGTACGAACGGTAAAACCACAGTGACGCAGCTCATCGCTCAATGGTTAGAGCTTCTAGGGCAGCGCGCGGCGGTGCTCGGCACAGCGGGTAATGGTTTTCTCGAGAACTTGCAGCCTGCGGTCAATACCACAGGCAGTGCCGTGACGATTTGCCAGATGCTGTCTCAGCTTCAGCAGCGAGGTGCACACTACACTGCGATGGAAATCTCGTCTCATGGTTTGGTTCAAGGCCGGGTGAAAGCGCTTCCGTTTGCAGCGGGTGTGTTTACCAACCTAAGTCGTGATCACCTCGATTACCACGGCACGATGGATGAATACGCTCGTGCTAAGCAGATGCTCTTTACTGATCATGCCTGCCAGCACGCGATCATCAATGCCGATGATGCCGTCGGTGCCCAGTGGCTGACTCAGCTTGATCACGCGACGGCGGTTTCTCTCTCTCCAACGACCCACAAACGCGCTGTGTTTGCTCATCATGTATTGTATTCAGAACAGGGTATCGAGCTGCACTTTGATGGTCTCTATGGCCAAGGTGAGCTTCAGGTGCCCCTCATCGGCCAGTTCAATGCCAGTAATGTGCTTGTGGCGATGACAACGTTGCTTGAGTTGGGTTTTGATAAATCGGCCTTGATGGCGACAGCGCCTCAACTAGAGCCCGTCATTGGACGTATGGAGCTGTTCGCTTCTCCCGGGAAAGCGAAAGTGGTGGTCGATTATGCGCACACGCCAGACGCATTAGAAAAAGCGTTGCAAGCGCTGCGCGTTCATTGTCACGGCAAACTGTGGGCGATTTTCGGTTGCGGCGGCGATCGGGATACGGGTAAGCGTCCAATGATGGCTTCGATTGGTGAACAACTGGCTGATCAGGTTATTTTGGCCGATGATAACCCGCGCAGCGAGGATCCTAAGGCCATCGTGCAAGATATGCTGGATGGGATGGCGAAGCCAAATCTAGCGATTGTCGAGCATGATCGCTATCAAGCCTTACGTTACGCTCTGGTCAACAGCCAAGCACAAGACATTATCTTGCTTGCAGGCAAAGGCCATGAAGATTATCAAGTTTTGGCAGATAAAACCGTGCACTACTCTGATCGTGAGTCGGCGGCAGAGCTATTGGAGTCTCCTTTATGATCACTATGATGTTATCTCAATTAGTCGAGCCACTGTCGGCGGAGTTAATTGGCCAAGATGTGGCGATCGAGAGTGTGTCGACTGACACGCGTGCCATCGAAACGGGCGCGCTGTTTGTTGCCTTGGTCGGTGAGCGTTTTGATGCGCACGATTTTGCGGCCAAAGCCGTTGAGTCCGGTGCGGCGGCGCTGTTGGTCAGTCGAGTTTTGCCGCTTGATGTACCTCAGCTATTGGTCAAAGACTCCAAAGTGGCGCTGGGGCAGTTAGGTGCCTTCGTTCATCAGTTATGCCAAACCCCGACGGTGGCGATCACAGGAAGCTGCGGTAAAACCACGGTGAAAGAGATGGTTGCTAGCATTATGAGTCTTCAAGGACAAGTGCTGTTTACTGCGGGTAACTTCAACAACGATATAGGTGTGCCGTTGACCTTGCTCCGTTCGACGCCGGAAGATGATTACGCCGTGATTGAACTCGGCGCCAACCACATTGGTGAAATCGCCTATACGACCGCCTTGGTCAAACCCGATGTTGCCCTCGTGAACAACGTTGCGGCGGCGCATTTAGAAGGCTTTGGTTCGATTGAGGGTGTGAAGCAAGCAAAAGGGGAGATCTACCAAGGGCTTGCGCCTGGCTCAGTGGCGATCGTCAATCTTGATAGTCATGGTGGTGAGCATTGGAGCGGTGTCTTGGCCGATAAGCAGGTCAAAACCTTTTCTATGACCGATGCAAGCGCAGATTACTTTGCTACTCACGTGGTGTTAAACGCGTTGGGTGAGGCAAGTTTTATTTTGCGCACGCCAAGTAGTGAGCTGAGCGTCAAACTCGGTATTATTGGTCAGCACAATGTTGCCAACGCACTGGCTGCGGCGGCTCTGGCGAAAGAGTTAGGTGCCAGCGATGAGATGATTGTCAAAGGGCTAGAAAGTCTTGCCAAAGTGAAAGGGCGCGTTGAAACCGTCGCATTGACCGATGAGATTCGTCTTATCGATGACAGCTACAACGCCAGCGTCCCCGCCATGAAAGCGGCGGTGGATCTCTTGTCGAGTTTTGATGGGACGCGCTGGCTAATTTTGGGGAATATGGCAGAGCTTGGTGATGAAAGCCTTGCACTTCATCGTCAAGTCGGTGAACATGCTGCCCCCTTTAACTTCCCTTATGTGTTGACCTATGGTGATGACGCAGAGGTTATCAGCCAGGTTTGCCAGGGGACACATTTTTGCTCTCATGAGAGCATGATTGATTATATTAAGCAGCAGATAAAGACGCACCAAGGGCCACAAACTTTGCTGGTCAAAGGTGCCAATAGCGCCGGTATGTTTAAAGTCGCGGCTGCTGTGAAGGAGATGTTTGCATGATTATTTGGCTTGCGGAGCTGCTACAGCCATACTTTTCATTTTTTCGCCTGTTCGAATATTTGTCGTTCCGAGCCATTGTCAGTGTATTGACGGCCTTAGCGATCTCTTTGTGGATGGGGCCTCGTATGATTCGCCGTTTGCAGATGTTGCAAATTGGTCAGGTGGTGCGTAACGAAGGGCCAGAGTCACACTTTAGTAAGCGTGGCACGCCAACCATGGGCGGTGTGATGATCTTAACGGCGATCATGACAACGGTTCTGCTCTGGGCAGATCTGGCTAACCCGTATGTTTGGGCCGTGCTTGCTGTACTTGCGGGCTACGGCGCAGTCGGGTTTGTCGACGACTATCGCAAAGTCGTGCGCAAAAACACCGATGGCTTGATCGCGCGTTGGAAGTATTTCTGGCAATCCGCGATCGCATTAGTGGTGGCGTTTGCACTTTATGCTCACGGTAAAGATACCGCGGCGACACAACTGGTGGTGCCCTTTTTCAAAGACATTATGCCGCAGTTAGGTCTGTTCTATATCGTGCTGACTTATTTTGTGATTGTCGGCACCAGCAACGCGGTCAATTTAACCGATGGTTTGGATGGGTTGGCGATCATGCCAACGGTACTGGTCGCTGCAGGTTTTGCAGCCATTGCCTGGGCTACTGGTAACGTTAATTTTGCCAATTACCTGCACATTCCATACGTGCCTCATGCGTCAGAGTTAGTCGTCGTGTGTACGGCGATCGTGGGAGCGGGGCTAGGCTTTTTATGGTTTAACACCTACCCTGCGCAAGTCTTTATGGGCGATGTTGGTTCACTTGCTCTTGGCGGTGCGCTTGGTACGATTGCCGTGTTGGTGCGTCAAGAGTTTGTATTGGTAATCATGGGCGGCGTGTTTGTGATGGAGACCTTATCGGTGATCCTTCAAGTGGGTTCATACAAATTGCGTGGGCAGCGAATTTTCCGTATGGCGCCGATTCACCATCACTACGAGTTAAAAGGCTGGCCGGAACCTCGGGTTATCGTTCGTTTTTGGATCATCTCTATCGTACTTGTTTTGATTGGACTGGCGACGCTGAAAGTTCGCTAATCCCCGTTTTGTTTCGCCAATAGGATAAAAGGAATGGCCATGCGCGAGTCTATTCATGCCAATCCCTCTCGATGGGAGTCGATTCACCACGTCGTCGTGGTTGGCTTGGGTATCACCGGTTTGTCGGTGGTGAATTACCTTAAGCGTTTACCGAATGCGCTCGACATTAAGGTGATCGATACGCGCCAGTGCCCGCCGGGTCAAGAGTCGCTACCGAGTGATGTTGCATTGCACAGTGGTGGATGGCAAACGCAATGGCTAGAGGGTGCAGACTTGGTCGTGGTTAACCCGGGTATTGCGTTGGCGACGGCTGAGATTCAGCAAGTGATTGCCAAAGGCACGCCAGTCGTGGGCGATATTGAGCTATTTGCTTGGCATGTCAGCAAACCGGTGATCGCGATTACTGGCTCGAATGGCAAAAGTACCGTCACGGATCTGACCGGTGTGGCGGCGAACGCGGCGGGCGTCAAGACCGCCGTGGGTGGAAATATCGGCGTTCCCGTGCTGGATCTGCTAAAGCAAGAGGCGGATCTTTACGTTCTTGAACTGTCGAGTTTTCAATTAGAGACGACCTCTTCTTTGCATCTAGTGGCCGCGGCTTTTCTCAATCTGAGTGAAGACCATATGGACCGCTACTCCGGAATGGCGGCCTATCGTGCGGCCAAACTGCGCATTTTCGACCATGCCATCAAAGGGGTTGTGAATGCAGACGACAAGCAAACCTACCCAGATCACAACGCTTGCGACCTAGTGACGTTCTCGCTCAAGCAAGAGGCGGATTACCATTTACGTCAATCTCAAGGTCGTGACTGGATTGTGTTTCAAGATAGCCCTATTTTAGCGACCGATGAGCTTGCTCTGGTCGGCCAGCACAATGTGGCGAATGTGATGGTGGTATTGGCGCTGCTGAATCAAGCGGGTATAGAGCTCCAGGGAGCCTTACCGGCTATCAAGGCTTATCAAGGTTTAACACATCGTTGCCAAGTGGTGGCTGACAAACGCGGCGTTAAGTGGGTCAATGATTCCAAAGCGACCAATGTCGCCAGTACGTTGGCGGCGCTATCTGGGCTATCCTTGACAGGACGACTCTACCTACTTGTCGGCGGTGTCGGTAAAGGGGCGGATTTTTCCGAATTGGCATCGCCACTGTCGAAGCTCAACGTGCAGCTTTGCTGCTTTGGCGTGGATGGTGAGGCGTTGATGCCCTTGCACCCTAGTGCAAAACGATTTGACCGTATGAGTGATGTGATTGAGTGGGTCGCCCCTCAGCTCAGCGAGGGTGACATGGTGATGCTTTCACCGGCTTGTGCGAGCTTTGATCAGTTCAACAACTTTATGGCGCGCGGTGATGCATTCCGCGAGCTTGCTCTCACCTACGCATAACAGCAAGGACGATATGCCGATTTCCAGTGCCATCCACAGAGTGCAACATTGGCTCACCAGTGACAGCCCAGACTCACTGTACGATCGACAATTGGTCTGGATTGCGCTTGGGTTAATGTTGACAGGTTTGGTGATGGTGACATCCGCATCGTTTCCTATCAGTTCACGTCTGACTGACCAGCCTTTCCACTTTATGTTTCGCCATGCGCTGTTTCTTGTCCTCGCGCTCGGAACCTCCGCGGTTATTTTACAAGTCCCGATGCGCAAATGGCTCGACTACAGTACTTGGTTGCTTCTGCTGTCTATTTTCTTGCTGTGCGTGGTGCTGGTGGCGGGAAAATCGGTCAATGGCGCCTCACGTTGGATTCCGCTAGGACTGTTTAACTTACAGCCTGCTGAAGTGGCGAAATTGTCACTGTTTATTTTTATGTCCGGATACTTAGTGCGTAAACGCGATGAGGTTCAATCGAGCTTCTTTGGTGGGTTTATTAAGCCCATCATCGTATTTGGAACATTAGCCGGTTTGCTGCTTCTTCAGCCCGATTTAGGCACTGTTATCGTGATGTTGGTGACGCTGTTTGGCATGCTGTTTATCGCTGGAGCCAAGCTGACCCAGTTTCTTGCCTTGATGGTGGTCGGCATTTCAGCGGTAGTCGGATTGATTTGGATCGAGCCTTATCGCATGCGCCGCGTCACCTCGTTCCTCGACCCGTGGGAAGACCCTTTCGGCAGCGGTTACCAATTGACGCAGTCATTGATGGCTTTTGGCCGAGGTGAGTGGTTTGGTCAAGGCCTTGGTAATTCAATTCAAAAGCTCGAATACTTACCTGAAGCGCACACGGATTTTGTGTTTGCCGTGTTAGCGGAAGAGTTGGGCTTTGTCGGCGTTGTGCTCGTGCTAATGCTGATTTTTAGCTTGGTGATCAAAGCCATTTTTATTGGCAGAAAAGCGTTTGAGCACCAGCACCTTTTTGGCGGCTATCTGGCATTTGGTATCGGCATTTGGTTTGCGTTTCAAACTTTAGTCAATGTCGGTGCGGCGGCCGGTATGGTACCGACCAAAGGTCTCACCTTGCCGCTTATCAGTTACGGCGGATCTAGCTTGATTATCATGGCGGTGGCCGTCTCTATCTTACTTCGCATTGACTTCGAATGCCGGGTTGATGCGCCTGACTCAACACAGAAATCGAATAATGACTCAGACTAAAAAACTTATGGTCATGGCCGGCGGTACGGGCGGTCATGTTTTCCCTGGCTTAGCCGTCGCCAAAAAACTTCAGCAGCAAGGTTGGGAAATTCGCTGGCTAGGGACCGCGGATCGAATGGAAGCCGAGTTGGTACCAAAACACGGTATCGATATCGACTTTATCAAAGTCAAAGGCTTGCGTGGACAGGGGGTAGCGAAACTTCTCGCGGCGCCGTTGCAAATCATCAATGCGATCTTTCAGGCCAAAGCGCACATGAAACGCTGGCAACCGGATGTGGTATTGGGTATGGGCGGCTATGTCAGTGGCCCAGGTGGCGTGGCAGCGAAACTGTTGGGCATTCCAGTGGTACTGCATGAGCAAAATGCGGTCGCAGGTCTTACCAATCAATGGTTATCACGTATTGCGAGCAAGGTATTTCAGGCGTTTCCGGGTGCATTTCCTCATGCAGAAGTGGTGGGGAACCCCGTGCGTGAGGATGTAATTTCACTACCAAGTCCGACAGTGCGCATGAGTAAGCGTAGCGATGAGATTCGTATTTTGGTTATGGGTGGCAGTCAAGGTGCGCGGATTTTAAATCAAACCTTACCTGAGGTGATGGCCAACCTAGGAAGTGGTTATCAAGTTCGCCATCAAGCGGGTAAAAATAACGCGGATTCTGTGAAAAAAGCCTATCAAGATCAAAACGTCGAGCAGGCTGAAGTGGTGGAATTCATCGATGATGTTGCCGCGGCATACGCTTGGGCCGATCTTCTGGTCTGCCGCTCTGGTGCGTTAACAGTGTCGGAGGTGTCAGCAGCGGGGGTCGGGGCGATTTTTATTCCGTTTATGCACAAAGATCGCCAACAAGCGTTGAACGCGGATCATCTGGTAGAATGCGGCGCCGCAAAAATGATTGAGCAGCCGGCACTCAGTGTGGCGTCATTGACCGAAGGTATTCGCCATCTGAGCCGTGATGATCTTCTCTCTATGGCAGAGAAGGCACGCGCGGCCGCCAAACTTGACGCTGATACAGTGGTGGCAACGGCGATCATCGAACTGGCACAGAAATAGAGAACGATTATGACAATTCAACATACACAAGATTTGGCGCAGATTCGTGCCATGGTGCCAGAAATGCGCCGCGTGAAATGCATTCACTTTATCGGCATCGGTGGTGCGGGTATGAGTGGCATCGCAGAAGTGTTGCTCAATGAAGGCTACCAAATCACGGGGTCAGATATCGCTGAGAATCCGGTTACGCAGGGGCTCGCACAAAAAGGGGCGACGATTTATATCGGTCACCATGCAGACAACGTCGCCAACGCCAGTGTGGTGGTTGTCTCTACTGCCATCAACGAGCAAAACCCAGAAATTAAGGCTGCCCGAGAAGCCCGTATCCCTGTGGTTCGCCGCGCAGAAATGTTGGCCGAGCTGATGCGTTTTCGTCACGGTATTGCGGTGGCGGGCACACATGGTAAAACCACGACAACGGCCTTGGTCACGCAGATATATTCTGAAGAAGGCTTAGACCCGACGTTCGTCAACGGTGGCTTGGTCAAAAGCGCGGGCACCAATGCGCGATTGGGCTCTAGCCGTATCTTGATTGCGGAAGCGGACGAAAGCGACGCTTCGTTTCTCCATTTGCAGCCTATGGTCAGTATCGTTACCAATATTGAAGCGGATCATATGGACACCTATGGCGGCGATTTTGAAACGCTCAAACAAACGTTCATCGATTTTCTGCACAACCTGCCGTTTTATGGCCAAGCGATTTTGTGTGTCGATGACCCGGTCGTGCGTGAACTGATTCCTAAAGTGAGCCGGCAAGTGATTACTTACGGTTTCTCAGAAGATGCCGATGTGCGCATTGAAAACTATCGCCAAGAAGGCCAACAGGGCAAGTTTACTGTCGTACGTAAACATCGCGCTAACCTAGACATTACCCTAAATATTCCGGGGCGCCATAATGCGCTCAATGCATCAGCGGCCATTGCCGTGGCAACGGAAGATGATGTCAGCGATGAGGCGATTTTACGCGCCATGGCAGGCACTCAAGGCACCGGTCGCCGCTTTGATCATCTAGGTGAGTTCGAAACTGGCAAGGGACATGCAATGCTGGTCGATGATTATGGCCACCACCCGACAGAAGTGGATGTGACCATTCAAGCCGCGAGAAACGGTTGGCAAGAAAAACGCTTAGTGATGATCTTTCAGCCCCACCGTTACAGCAGAACGCGAGACCTCTACGATGATTTCGCCAACGTGCTAGAACAAGTGGATGTCTTGATCATGCTGGATGTCTATGCGGCAGGTGAAAAGCCCATTGCTGGTGCAGATGGTCGATCATTGTGCAGAACGATTCGTTCACGTGGTCGTATTGACCCCATTTTTGTCCCAGACAGCAGTACGTTACCTTCCGTTCTTGCGAATGTCTTACAAGACGGTGACTTAGTGCTTACTCAAGGGGCGGGGGATGTCGGTAAAGTGGCAAAACAGTTGGCGGCTTTTGAGTTAAATATCGATAAGATGCGTCAGGCGTAGATTTAAGGGTGAAAAATCGCGGTTTGATGCACTTTCTGTGTTTTAAGCGGCGATTTCTCACTTTCAGTATTTGATACTTTCAGTGACGCCAGTATAATCCGAAAGTTAAAATAAGTGCTTTTGCCTTATTGCAAAAGAAGATAGGGAAAATTGCGAACAAATAGCAAGGACTATGGACTTTGATTAAAAGTGCTTTTAATGAAAGCCGTCATCTAACCTCTTCCCCACTTGTTAAAAATCACGCGGTTGGCGGTGGTTTTTTACTGGTGGTTTTGCTGTTAATTGGCTCCCTTCTTTATTCGACGATTTCATGGATGTGGGATGACCAGCGTCTGCCACTCTCTAAAATTGTCTTGCAAGGTGATTTGCACTACGTCTCTGCCCTCGATGTCCAACGTGCTTTTGCGCATTTGGATCATGTCGGAACCTTTATGTCACAAGATATCAAGGTGTTGCAGACGATGGCTGAAGCGATCCCTTGGGTTTCTCACGCCTCAATACGTAAGCAATGGCCAGACACCGTCAAAGTGTTTCTTACTGAGCACCAAGCGGCGGCAATTTGGAATGGCAACGCATTGCTGAATGAGCAGGGAGACGTCTTCAATGGTGACATCGGCCAACTAGCAGAAGAGCGGGTAAAGCTCTACGGCCCACAGGGTACCAGCCAAGAAGTGTTGGACGTGTGGCGTCGCATTAGCCCGAAATTTACCGCGCTCAATTTGTCGATTACGTCCTTGGTGCAGAATGAGCGCCGAGCGTGGCAAATCATTCTAGATAACGGCATTCGTTTGGAATTGGGTAAAGAGTCGTTAGAGGAACGCATCAATCGATTTGTTTCTCTGTATCAGAATTTAGGTAGCGACACGTTAAGAGTGAGCTACATTGACCTCAGGTATGACACGGGAGCATCCGTTGGATGGTTCCCTGATCAAGAGTTAGAACAAGAGAGTACAGATGACTAAGACCGCTGATGACAACATTATTGTTGGTCTTGATATAGGCACTGCAACCGTATCGGCTCTGGTAGGCGAAGTATTGCCTGATGGTCAAATTAATATTATTGGCGCCGGGAGTAGCCCGTCGCGTGGTATGGATAAAGGTGGAGTCAACGACCTAGAGTCGGTAGTGAAATCGGTTCAGCGAGCGGTGGACCAAGCGGAGTTGATGGCTGAGTGCCAAATTCGCAACGTCTACATTTCGCTGTCTGGTCGTCATATTGCTAGCCGTATCGAAAAGGGGATGGGCACCATCTCCGAGGAAGAAGTGTCTCAAGAAGACATGGATCGTGCGATTCATACCGCTAAGTCTATTAAAATTGGCGATGAGCAGCGTATTTTGCATGTCATCCCACAAGAGTTTACGATCGACTACCAAGAGGGAATCAAAAACCCACTTGGCCTGTCTGGGGTGCGCATGGAAGTCAGCGTGCACCTCATTTCTTGCCACAATGATATGGCAAGAAACATTATTAAAGCGGTTGAGCGTTGCGGCTTAACGGTGGAACATTTGGTCTATTCTGGCCTTGCGTCAAGTAATGCGGTCATTACAGAAGATGAGCGTGAACTTGGCGTGTGTGTGGTTGATATTGGTGCAGGCACCATGGATGTAGCCATCTGGACAGGCGGCGCATTACGTCACACTGAGGTCTTTTCTTACGCAGGAAATGCGGTCACTAGCGATATAGCCTTTGCATTTGGCACGCCAGTCAGCGATGCTGAAGAGATTAAAGTCAAATATGGCTGTGCTGTGAGTGAATTGGTCAGCAAAGATGACACAGTTAACGTTCCTAGCGTTGGAGGGCGTCCATCGCGAAGTTTACAACGTCAAACTCTATCTGAAGTGATAGAGCCTCGTTATACTGAGTTAATGGGTCTGGTGAACCAGACGATCGATACAGTTCAAGAAAGACTGCGTGAAGAGGGGATTAAACACCATCTTGCCGCAGGTGTGGTGCTCACAGGTGGCGCATCACAAATTGAAGGTTTGGTTGAGTGTGCGGAGCGCGTGTTCCGCAACCAAGTGCGAGTTGGCAAGCCACTAGAGGTGAGCGGCTTAACAGATTATGTCAAAGAGCCGTATCATTCTACGGCTGTGGGTTTACTTCATTACGCGCGCGACAGTCAGGTAAATGATGAGACGGAATACAACGAGCCTTCTCGACAGTCAGTTACCGGCTTTTTTGCTCGAGTGCGTAATTGGATACAAAAAGAGTTTTAACCTGAGCAGCAGGAAAAACGGAGATAACACATGTTTGAACCGATGATGGAAATGTCTGACGATGCAGTAATTAAAGTCGTTGGGGTTGGTGGCGGCGGTGGTAACGCTGTCGAACACATGGTGCGTGAATCCATCGAGGGTGTTGAGTTCATCAGTATCAATACTGATGCTCAGGCGCTTCGTAAAACCAGTGTCAGTAGTGTCATCCAAATTGGTGGCGACATTACCAAAGGTCTAGGTGCAGGGGCAAACCCGCAAGTAGGACGTGACGCTGCTCTTGAAGATAGAGAAAGAATTAAAGAAGAGTTGTCAGGTGCCGATATGGTATTTATCGCGGCCGGAATGGGCGGCGGTACTGGTACCGGTGCGGCACCTGTTATTGCAGAAGTGGCAAAAGAACTCGGCGTATTGACCGTCGCTGTGGTCACTAAGCCATTTAGCTTCGAAGGCAAAAAGCGCCTAGCGTTTGCTGAGCAAGGCATTGAAGAGCTCTCAAAACATGTGGACTCGCTTATCACGATTCCCAATGAGAAATTGCTCAAGGTGCTTGGCCGAGGCATTACGCTACTCGAAGCGTTTGCAAGTGCAAATGACGTATTGAAAAACGCGGTACAAGGTATTGCTGAGCTGATCACTCGCCCTGGCATGATTAACGTCGACTTTGCGGATGTTCGCACTGTGATGTCGGAAATGGGTCACGCTATGATGGGCAGTGGTGTCGCGAAAGGTGAAGACCGTGCGGAAGAAGCGGCAGAGATGGCAATCTCTAGCCCACTGCTTGAAGATATTGATCTAGCGGGCGCTCGTGGTGTCTTGGTCAACATCACAGCGGGTCTAGATATGCGCCTCGATGAGTTCGAAACTGTGGGTAACACAGTTAAGGCGTTCGCTTCTGACAATGCAACTGTGGTGATTGGTACTTCTCTTGACCCAGACATGGCTGATGAAATCCGTGTCACCGTCGTAGCGACAGGTATCGGTAACGAGAAAAAGCCTGACATTACTCTGGTTGCGGGTGGCAAAGCGAAGCCGGTTACGCAAACTCAACCACAACAAACGGTGACGCCTCAAGCGAGCGTCAACAAAGTGGAAGAAAAAGCGGCACCATCTTTGCAAGAGAAACCACAAGTTTCACCTCAGCCGACGACGTCAGGTGTTGGCGGTGGGGCAAGCCAAAGCGCTGCTGCACCGAAAGCCGATAAAGAAAGTGGCTACTTAGATATTCCTGCTTTCCTACGTCGCCAAGCTGATTGATGGCATCCATAATTTGACACTGTTCGATTATGTGGTAGGATTCGCGGTCGATGTTAAAGATTGACCGCGTTTTGTGGCAATATTGTTGAGGCAAGGTAGATGATCAGACAACGTACTCTGAAAGAAATAGTGAAAACAACTGGTGTGGGTCTCCACTCTGGTCGTAAAGTCACGCTCACGCTACGCCCAGCTGCTGCAAATACTGGTATCATTTATCGCCGCACGGATTTAGAGCCAGCGGTCGACTTCCCTGCGAACCCAGACTCTGTGCGCGACACCAAATTGTGTACCGCTCTGGTTAATGACGCAGGTGTCCGTATTTCAACAGTTGAACACTTGAATGCTGCCCTAGCGGGTATGGGTATCGATAACGTTATCGTTGAAGTCGATGCGCCAGAAATCCCAATTATGGATGGCAGCGCAAGTCCATTCGTATTCTTGCTTCAACAAGCGGGTATCGAAGAGCAAAATGTCGCAAAACGTTTTATTCGTATCAAGAAACCTATCCGTTTTGAAGAAGAAGACAAGTGGGCGGAGTTTGTTCCATTTAATGGCTTCCGTATGGATTTCGAAATCGAGTTTAATCACCCAGCTATTGATGCCGACGAGCAGCACTTGGTGTTTGATTTCTCGACAAACGGTTTTGTGAAAGAGATTTCACGAGCTCGTACCTTTGGATTCATGCGTGATATTGAATACCTCCAGTCTCAAAACTTGGTGCTGGGTGGCAGTTTTGACAACGCCATCGTATTGGATGAATACCGTATTCTGAACGAAGAAGGTCTTCGCTTTGAAAATGAATTTGTGACGCACAAAGTGCTTGATGCCATTGGCGATCTGTACATGTGTGGTCACCCTATCATTGGCGAATTCCGAGCTTACAAATCGGGCCATGGTCTCAATAACCAACTGCTTCGTGCAGTCCTCGCAGACCAAGAAGCGTGGGAGTGGGTGACCTTTGAAGAAGAGGCACCAGCACCGATGGCTTTTGCAGAGCCTAATATGGTGCTTGCATAAAGCGCGGGTATTGAGCCAACAAGCTAAAAATTTTAAAGGCCAGATCGAATGATCTGGCCTTTTTTGATCGCCCTAACAAATATCAGCCAAATATCAGTGTAGCGACCTTCTACGATTTCTTGGCTAATTTCGCCAAGCTTTCAAGTCGTGCCTTTACTTTGGGCGAGGCGTTTGAGGCGATCATTTCAAGATAGCTCGCGGCGGTGGAAGAGATCGGATCCCTTTGTGGCGCTGACTGCTCGTTTTTCTCACTATTGGATCGATATAGCTCCGGATTGATTTGTACGTTGACAGCGATCAGTCGAGCGAACCCCTGAGATCGTAATTGATTCAAAATATGCAGACGATCACGATCGATCTTCATCTTGATCCCTGCGCTAGCCACCTCGAGGATCAATTGCCCTTCACGGATGTTTGCCACCCGGCAATGCTTTTCCGTACCACGAGGCAAAATGGCCTGCAGTGCTCGGTTGATCAAGATGATCTCTTCGGCGTGTTGTTGCAGTGTCGACAAACGAGATTGAGCGATGATGTCGTCGCCTAAAGTAGGGCGGTGGTCACGCATAGTGGGCCTTATATTGCTGGACGGTCTGTTTCATTCTAAGCGAAGCTCGTGCGAGTAGGTAGCACTGCATTGGATAAACTTACGTCATATAAGCACAAAAAATAAAGTGTGCTTCAAACAAATTACCTTGCTATTGGTTGTCAGGGTGAAAATTTCATAAGATAGGCGCCACTAAAATCAGTTCTAGCCTTGAATTCTAAAGTAAATAGCACAATATCTGAGGAAAGTGATTTATCTCAGTATTCTTAGTTTAAAACTGGTAGAGACTGAAGGCATTATAAGATGATCGGGCCCGATCTGAGTTAAGAGAGATTCATAGCAAATGATAACTAAGCTACTGACAAAGGTAATTGGCAGTCGCAACGACAGAACCCTGCGACGTCTGAGAAAAATAGTAAAAGAGATCAACAATTTTGAGCCGACGTTTGAGGCTCTATCTGATGAAGAGCTAAAACAAAAGACCGTCGAATTTCGTCAGCGTTTAGATCAAGGTGAGACACTAGACAGTCTGTTGCCTGAAGCTTTCGCGACCGTTCGTGAAGCATCAAAACGTTTGTATGGCATGCGCCACTTTGATGTTCAGCTTATCGGTGGCATGGTCCTAAACAACGGACAAATCGCTGAAATGCGTACTGGTGAGGGTAAAACACTCACCGCGACTCTCCCTGCGTACCTGAACGCGCTGCCAGGCAAAGGGGTTCATGTCGTGACCGTCAACGACTACCTCGCCAAGCGAGACGCAGAAACCAACCGACCGCTGTTTGAATTCCTCGGTATGACGGTAGGCGTTAACGTGCCGAACATGCCACCTCAAGAGAAAAAAGAAGCCTACAAAGCGGATATTCTATACGGTACCAACAACGAATTCGGTTTTGACTACCTACGTGACAATATGGCGTTTCGCGCCGAAGACCGCGTTCAACGCGCGCGCTTTTTCGCTGTGGTCGATGAAGTTGACTCCATCTTGATTGATGAGGCGAGAACGCCGCTGATCATTTCTGGCCCAGCTGAAGACAGCTCTGAGCTGTACACTCGCATCAATACGCTCATCCCTCAGCTGCAAAAGCAAGACAAAGAAGATTCCGAAGAGTACCGTGGTGATGGTCACTACACGGTGGATGAGAAATCCAAGCAAGTGCATTTGACCGAAACCGGTCAAGAGTTTGTTGAAGAGTTAATGATCAGAAACGGCTTGATGGTCGAAGGTGACACCTTGTACTCACCGACGAACATCAGTCTACTGCACCATGTTAACGCTGCTTTGCGTGCGCACGTATTGTTTGAGAAGAACGTTGACTACATCGTCACTGAAGAGGGTGAAGTGGTGATCGTTGATGAACATACGGGTCGTACCATGCCGGGTCGCCGTTGGTCTGAAGGTCTACACCAAGCGGTGGAAGCGAAAGAAGGCGTTAAGATCCAAAACGAGAACCAAACGCTGGCGTCGATTACCTTCCAGAACTACTTCCGTCTCTACGAGAAACTGTCTGGTATGACGGGTACCGCAGATACAGAAGCGTTTGAATTCCAATCGATCTATGGTCTTGAAACCGTCGTTATCCCAACCAACAAGCCAATGATTCGTGATGATATGCCAGACATGGTTTATCGCACCGAAGCGGAGAAATTCGCCGCAATTATCGAAGATATCAAACAGCGCGTTGAAAAAGGTCAGCCAACGCTGGTCGGTACCGTATCGATTGAAAAATCAGAGCTACTGTCCAATGCGTTGAAGAAAGCGAAAATCAAGCACAACGTGCTTAACGCTAAATTCCACGAGAAAGAAGCTGAGATCGTCGCGGAAGCGGGCAAACCGGGTGCAGTCACCATCGCAACCAACATGGCGGGTCGTGGTACGGATATCGTCCTCGGCGGCAGTTGGCAGTCAAAAGTGGAGACACTGGACAACCCAACTCAAGAGCAAATTGACGCGATTAAAGCGGAATGGAAAGTCGTTCACGATCAAGTGCTGGAAGCCGGTGGCTTACACATCATCGGTACTGAGCGTCATGAATCACGTCGTATTGATAACCAGCTTCGTGGTCGTTCTGGCCGTCAAGGGGACGCAGGTTCCTCTCGTTTCTACCTATCGATGGAAGACTCACTGCTGCGCATCTTTACCTCAGATCGTATGGCTAGCCTTATCCAAAGTGGTATGGAAGAGGGTGAAGCGATCGAATCGAAAATGCTCTCACGTTCGATTGAAAAAGCGCAGCGTAAAGTGGAAGGACGCAACTTCGATATTCGTAAGCAATTGCTGGAATACGATGACGTTGCGAATGACCAGCGTAAAGTGGTGTATGAGTTGCGCGATGAGTTGATGAGCGCTGACGACATCAGTGAGATGATTGAGCAAAACCGTGACGACGTACTTAACGCTGTTATCGATGAGTACATCCCACCGCAATCACTAGAAGATATGTGGGATGTGGACGGGCTTCAAGCACGTCTGAAAAATGACTTCGACCTTGATGCGCCGGTCAAGCAGTGGCTTGAAGAAGACGACAAACTGTATGAAGAAGCGCTGCGCGAGAAAATCATTGCGACCTCTATCTCTGTTTACAAAGAGAAAGAAGCCGTGGTGGGTGAGCAAGTGCTGCGCAACTTTGAAAAATCAGTGATGTTGCAAACGCTCGATACCTTGTGGAAAGAGCATTTGGCTGCAATGGACCATTTGCGTCAGGGTATTCATTTACGTGGCTATGCGCAGAAGAACCCGAAACAAGAGTACAAACGTGAATCTTTCGAGCTCTTTGAAGGTCTTCTTGAAGCACTGAAATCTGACGTGATCACTGTCTTGTCTAAAGTTCGCGTTCAGCAGCAAGAAGAAGTGGAACGTATGGAAGCTCAGCGTCGAGCTCAAGCAGAAGAAGCGGCTCGTTTGGCACAAGCTCAACACGCGAGCGCCGACAACCCGTTGAGTGACGAAGATTCAAGTGATGATGCTCATCAGCCAATGGTGCGCGAAGAGCGTAAAGTGGGTCGAAATGAACCTTGCCCATGTGGCAGCGGTAAAAAATACAAACAGTGTCACGGTAAAATTGCGTAAGCGATTAACGTGAGAACTATAGGAAAAGAGTCGCTTTGGCGGCTCTTTTTGTATCCGTCTGATGGATGGCAACAACCAAATAGGAACCAGTCAATGAAACGTATTCATATCGTTGCGGCGATCATCTTCAACCAAGACAAATCGAAGATTTTTATCACCAAGCGTCCGGATGACAAACATAAGGGCGGCTTTTGGGAGTTTCCCGGCGGTAAAGTCGAAGCGGGGGAAAGTATAGAGCAAGCGATGGCGCGCGAGCTGGAAGAAGAAGTGGGGATTGTAGTGTCACATCAAACCCCGTTTGAACATCTTGAGTATGACTATCCGGATAAATCGCTCAAGTTTGATTTTATCTGTGTGCATGAGTTTTCTGGTGAGCCTTACGGCAAAGAGGGACAGCAAGGTGCCTGGGTGGCGATTGCGGATTTGAGTCACTACACCTTTCCGGAAGCAAACGTGCCGATTCTAAAGCGTGTCATTCAAGAGTTTTAATACTGGTTTCAAGCCGAGATTGTTGATAGTTTATTGGCACAAATGGAACAAGAACCAAGGAGTTTTTTGCAATGGTCAGAATTGCAGTTGCGGGTGCGGCCGGTCGAATGGGTCGTAACTTAGTCAGAGCGACATTTTTAAATCAAGACGCCCGTGTTGGTGCAGGATCCGAGCGTCCGGAATCTTCTTTGGTGGGTGTCGATGTCGGCGAACTGTGCGGAGAGGGTAAATTTGATGTCGTGCTGACGGATGATCTTGCCAAAGAGATCGACAACTTTGATGTCATTATCGACTTTACGGCACCGGCGAGCACGCTAGCGAATTTAGAACTTTGCCGTCAGCATGGCAAAAGCATTGTGATTGGCACCACTGGTTTTAGTGAGCAAGAGCGAGCGACCATTGATGAGATTGCTCAGAGCGTTCCTGTCGTGATGGCGCCCAACTACTCCGTTGGGGTTAACCTTGTGTTCAAACTGCTTGAAAAGGCAGCCAAAGTGATGGGCGATTACTGCGACATTGAAATCGTTGAAGCTCACCACCGTCATAAAGTGGATGCGCCTTCCGGTACCGCAATTGGTATGGGAGAAGCTATTGCCGGCGCGATGGGTAACCAGCTCAGCGATGTTGCTGTGTATGCTCGTGAAGGTATTACCGGCGAGCGGACCAAAGATGAGATCGGTTTTGCCACCATTCGCGCAGGAGATATTGTCGGCGAACACACGGCGATGTTTGCTGATATTGGTGAGCGTGTAGAGATCACTCATAAAGCGACGGACAGAATGACCTTTGCCAATGGTGCGGTCAAAGCTGCCGTCTGGCTTAGCCAAAAATCCCCTGGTTTTTATACCATGACGGATGTCCTAGGACTCAATGAACTGTAAATAAATAATTATGCGCTGGGCTTGCCCGGCGTTTTTTATATCTTCGCGTTGAAAGAAAATGAGTTAACTTCAGGTAATGCTCGTTTTTCTTGAGGTTTTGTTGGTTGTTTTGATGGTTTGGCGTTGGTTTTATCTTTAATCTCTTTAAAGTTTGCCTTTACCTGTGATGTTCATCGTTTGCGTGAGAGCGAAGAAAAAAAGTGTGATCTGGTACAGGTGATACCAAGAGAGATTTTGAGTTTTTTGAATTGAAATCGATTACTCATTTACAAAAGTTGTTCTTTTAGGCCTTTTGGGCTGTTTTTTGTCTAAAGAGCCCTAAAGTTTCGGTGTTTTTTTACGTGTGTGTTGACACATGTCACAGGCCTCATTAGAATACCGCCAATTTGTCTGAAATACCTAAAACCGCTTTTTTATTGCGCACAGGAAGGCAAATTTGCAGTTAAATTTATTATTTTTGCATTTTTATTCTGGAGGTTGTCTTGAGTAAATCAGCACTGTTAGTCCTAGAAGATGGGACAGTGTTCCGCGGAGTTTCCATTGGAGCAGATGGGTCGTCCGTTGGTGAAGTTGTTTTTAATACCTCGATGACGGGGTACCAAGAAATCCTCACTGATCCTTCCTATTCCCAGCAGATCGTCACCCTTACTTACCCACATATTGGTAACACCGGTACCAATACCGAAGATGAAGAATCTTCTTCAATTCATGCACAAGGCCTTGTGATTCGCGATCTTCCTCTTATCGCATCAAACTTCCGTAGTGAACAAACGCTTTCTGATTACCTAAAGTCGCAAAACATTGTCGGCATTGCGGATATTGATACTCGTAAACTGACGCGTATTTTGCGTGAGAAGGGCGCTCAGAACGGTTGTATCATCGCGGGTGACAATCTCGATGAGGCATTGGCGCTGGCGAAAGCAAAAGAGTTTCCTGGCCTAAAAGGTATGGACTTGGCCAAAGTGGTGTCAACCAAAGAAGCGTACGTATGGAATCAAGGTTCTTGGACGCTAGAAGGTGGATTGCCAGAAGCGAAAACAGAGAGCGAGCAGCCTTACCACGTTGTCGCGTACGACTTCGGCGCTAAGCGTAACATCCTACGTATGTTGGTTGATCGTGGCTGCCGTCTAACGGTCGTGCCTGCAGAAACGAGTGCAGAAGAGGTATTGGCGCTCAACCCAGATGGCGTATTCCTATCTAATGGCCCTGGTGACCCAGAACCGTGTACTTACGCGATTGAAGCGACCAAGGTTTTCCTAGAAAAAGGCCTACCTATCTTTGGCATTTGTCTTGGTCACCAAATTCTTGCTCTTGCCTCAGGTGCGAAGACAGTGAAGATGAAGTTTGGTCACCACGGTGCTAACCACCCAGTGAAAGACTTAGACCGTAATGTTGTGATGATCACCTCTCAGAACCACGGTTTCGCGGCAGATGAAGCGACTCTCCCTGAGAACCTACGTGCCACTCACGTGTCACTATTTGATGGCTCTCTACAAGGTATCCACCGTACTGATAAGCCAGCATTTAGCTTCCAAGGTCACCCAGAAGCAAGCCCAGGTCCACACGACGCGGCGCCGCTCTTTGACCACTTTATTGAACTGATCAAACAGTCTATTTCAGACACGCAAAACATCGCTTAATTCGGAGTAGTAGAGAATGCCAAAACGTACTGACTTAAAAAGTATTCTAATTCTAGGTGCAGGCCCGATTGTTATCGGTCAAGCATGTGAGTTTGACTACTCTGGTGCACAAGCGTGTAAAGCACTGCGTGAAGAGGGTTACCGAGTCATCCTTGTTAACTCTAACCCTGCGACCATCATGACTGACCCAGACATGGCCGATGCGACTTACATCGAGCCAATCCAATGGGAAGTGGTTCGTAAGATCATCGAGAAAGAGCGTCCGGATGCCGTACTACCAACAATGGGTGGTCAAACAGCGCTGAACTGTGCACTCGACCTTGAGAAACACGGCGTACTTGCAGAGTTCGGCGTAGAAATGATTGGTGCAACCGCTGATGCTATCGACAAAGCGGAAGACCGTTCTCGTTTCGATAAAGCGATGAAGTCTATCGGCCTTGAGTGTCCTCGTGCTGATACTGCGAAAACTATGGAAGAAGCTTATGCCGTTCTCGACATGGTTGGCTTCCCATGTATCATCCGTCCGTCATTCACTATGGGTGGTACTGGTGGTGGTATCGCTTATAACAAAGAAGAGTTCGAAGAGATTTGTCGCCGTGGCCTAGACCTGTCGCCAACTAACGAACTTCTGATCGATGAATCACTAATCGGTTGGAAAGAGTATGAGATGGAAGTGGTTCGCGACAAAGCGGACAACTGTATCATCGTATGTGCTATAGAGAACTTCGACCCAATGGGCATCCACACGGGTGACTCCATCACTGTCGCACCAGCACAGACTTTGACTGATAAAGAGTACCAGTTGATGCGTAATGCCTCTCTAGCGGTACTGCGCGAAATTGGCGTTGAGACAGGTGGTTCAAACGTACAGTTTGGTATCAACCCGAAAGATGGCCGTATGGTTATCATCGAGATGAACCCACGTGTATCGCGCTCGTCTGCACTTGCATCTAAAGCAACAGGTTTCCCAATCGCTAAGATTGCCGCGAAACTGGCGGTTGGCTTTACCCTTGACGAGCTACAAAACGACATCACGGGCGGTGCAACGCCAGCATCATTCGAACCTACCATCGACTACGTCGTGACTAAGATTCCTCGTTTTAACTTCGAGAAGTTTGCCGGTGCTAACGACCGTTTGACCACTCAAATGAAGTCAGTGGGTGAGGTGATGGCGATTGGCCGTAACCAACAAGAGTCGCTACAAAAAGCACTTCGTGGCCTTGAAGTTGGCGTGAACGGCTTTGACGAAATGGTTGATCTCGATGCGCCTGACGCACTCACCACCATTCGTCACGAACTCAAAGAAGCGGGCGCTGAGCGTATTTGGTACATCGCTGATGCATTCCGTGCGGGCATGTCGGTAGAAGGTGTATTCAACCTCACCAACATCGATCGTTGGTTCCTAGTTCAGATTGAAGAACTCGTTAATCTAGAAAACCAAGTTAAAGCAGGCGGTTTTGCTGGCTTAACCGAAGACGTGTTGCGTGTGATGAAGCGTAAAGGCTTCTCAGATGCGCGTTTGTCAGCACTGCTTGGTGTGTCTGAAAGCGAAATTCGTCGTCTGCGCGATCAGTTCGATATTCACCCTGTTTACAAGCGCGTCGATACGTGTGCGGCGGAGTTCTCCTCTGACACGGCGTACATGTACTCCTCTTACGATGAAGAGTGTGAAGCGAACCCGACTGACAAAGACAAGATCATGGTGCTGGGTGGCGGTCCAAACCGTATCGGCCAAGGTATCGAGTTTGATTACTGCTGTGTACACGCCTCTCTTGCCCTTCGCGAAGATGGTTACGAGACCATCATGGTTAACTGTAACCCTGAGACAGTATCCACCGATTACGATACCTCTGACCGTCTCTACTTCGAACCTGTGACGTTGGAAGATGTTCTGTCTATCGTTCGTATTGAGAAGCCAAAAGGTGTGATCGTGCAATACGGTGGTCAAACGCCACTGAAACTCGCACGAGCGCTAGAAGCAGCAGGTGTGCCAATTATCGGTACCAGCCCAGATGCGATTGACCGTGCAGAAGACCGTGAGCGTTTCCAAGCAGCGGTTGAGCGTCTAGGTCTAAAACAGCCAGAAAACGCGACAGTCACCACAATGGAACAAGCGATCGAGAAGTCGAAAGACATCGGTTTCCCATTAGTGGTTCGCCCGTCTTACGTACTGGGTGGTCGCGCGATGGAAATCGTCTACGATGAGCAAGACTTGCGTCGTTATTTCAACGAAGCAGTCAGCGTATCGAACGAATCTCCAGTCCTACTTGACCGCTTCCTTGATGATGCAACGGAAGTCGACGTGGATGCCATCTGTGACGGTGAGCGCGTTGTGATCGGCGGTATCATGGAGCACATTGAGCAAGCGGGTGTTCACTCGGGTGACTCTGCGTGTTCTCTACCGGCTTACACCTTGAGTCAAGAGATTCAAGATGTGATGCGTGAGCAAGTTGAGAAGTTGGCGTTCGAGTTGGGTGTTCGCGGCTTGATGAATACGCAGTTCGCTGTGAAAGACAACGAAGTGTACCTCATCGAAGTTAACCCTCGCGCTGCGCGTACCGTACCATTCGTATCAAAAGCGACCGGTGCTCCACTGGCGAAAATCGCGGCACGTGTTATGGCTGGACAATCTCTAGAGTCTCAAGGCTTTACCAAAGAGATCATCCCACCATACTACTCAGTGAAAGAAGTGGTGTTGCCATTCAACAAGTTCCCTGGCGTTGACCCACTGCTTGGCCCTGAAATGCGCTCTACTGGTGAAGTTATGGGCGTGGGTGCAACATTCGCTGAAGCGTACGCGAAAGCAGAATTGGGTTGTGGCAACGTCTACCCAGAAGGTGGCCGAGCGCTTCTTTCTGTTCGTGAAGGCGATAAGCAGCGCGTGGTTGATCTAGCATCTAAGCTAGTGAAACTAGGTTACCAGTTGGATGCGACGCACGGTACTGCAGTGATTCTTGGTGAGGCGGGTATCAACCCTCGCTTGGTGAACAAGGTGCACGAAGGTCGTCCTCACATTCTTGACCGTATCAAGAACAATGAGTACACCTACATCGTTAACACGGCGGCAGGTCGCCAAGCGATTGAAGACTCAAAAGTACTGCGTCGTGGCGCATTGGCAGAGAAAGTGAACTACACCACAACGCTAAACGCAGCGTTTGCAACGTGTATGTCTCACACCGCGGATGCATGTGCATCAGTCACCTCTGTACAAGAGCTGCACGCAAAAATCGCTGAAAACGCCTAATCGTTTGATTCGACAATAGGCTCAGTGATAAGAGCCGAATTGACAACCTCATTGCCCACTCCTTCGAGTGGGCTTTTTTATGTTGGGTGATGGGGATAAAGCGAAGAGCGGTTAGCGCGTGAGCTCAAGACGGATCAGGACTTCTTCTGTGATGTCGCTGAGCTCACCGTAACCGACGATAGTACCGATCTCTTTTTCTAAGCTTTTTGCCTTGTGGAGGCTGATGTTGGCAAGCTCAGCTAAGTCAGTGCGTACCAGCGCGGTCATAGGATCAAACACGGGTGCGGCGCATATTCTCAGGGCGTAAAATTCGCCAATCGACATCGCTTGTTTGACGAAGCGAATACGATCTTTCAGTGTTTCAAATTCGCTGACCAACTTCGATTCGATTGACTGAATGCGCGTACCAAACTTCACCGCACTCAAGTAGATCTCATGATATTGAGGCTCAGCGCCTTCAATTCGGCGCATCGGTTGGGCGATAAGGGTATTGGTGCGACCTTTGTAGATAGGTTCGAGAGAAAAGTTCTTCTCTTCCCCAAGCTTGGCTAGGAGTCCAAGGTAAGGAGGCAAAGGATAGTTGACCCCGATAACACGTGGGCGCAGATTCGGGCCGCGTTTTTCAAAAAACAGCGGTGAGCTGACCATTTTATCCAACAAAATATCGTGCAACCCTTCAAGTAGAGCATTGCTGGGTAGTAGCTCTTGTTTGGCAACTAATTTATTTTGGTTGTGATCAATCAGCGAGCCAAAGAAGGCAATAGTCTTCATCGTCTGGCGCTCTTCAATGATCGCCAGTTGCATCCGCTTGCCGCCAGGGCTGATGCGTATCACCGTATACGGCACTTCATCAAGCGGCAGCTTTTTGTCGTAAAGCTTTAATTCACTAAAGTCGACATGACACAGATCGCCCGCTTTTAATCCGCAAGGTGAGGTGAGTGCGATGCTCGCGCCATGCTTGGAGATATCTAACGTAACCCCAGCGTGACGCTGGCCATCGGCGGTTTTCAGTTGCAAAGGCGATTGAAACTGATACCTCGGCTCTTTGCGACGGGATTTGGCATCAAAATAGAGGCAAGCGGGGTTTGACTCAGGGTTGCGAGTGTGGCGAAACGGGTTGAGCTCGCTGCTGGCAAGACGCGGCTTGTCCGTCAGCAAGTAGTCATTACGACTGCTGCTGTCTGATATCTCTTGTAAAATGCCGCAATGCGTCAAGGTGTTGGGCTCAAGACCAAGCTCGGTCGAGTGTGTAGACAGTTCACTTTTCTCTTCATCATCCAGCTCAAACACAGAGAGGCGAAACGCTCGCCAACTCTCTTTTTTCGCGCCCACATGCCAAAACAACTGTCGCTGTTCGCGCGTCGCTTCCGGCATCATCATCGAGAAAAACAGCAGCTTGCCCTGATGGTCATGGGTGAAGGAGTAAAGTACGTTACTGCTGCCGCGCATACCCGGAGTGGTCAGCTGTTTCATGCGCTGTTTATTAAACAAACTGGTGAGCGCTTGTTGATTACGTTCGTCGTGCCAGTACTGCCAGATCGGCTGATTGTTCTCCGTCATCAACACCAGTTTGAGCTCGTCACCACTGAAAAAGACCGGCAGATTGCAGGTGTGTTTGAGATACGTATGCTCGTACCCTCGAGAGCGAGCGCGAATGATCTTATCTTGATTATCGTGACGGGCTTTTTTACTGTCGTTATTGAGGCATTCTGCGATGATCGCTTCAATGGCTTGGGTTTCGTCGAGCATGATGGTACGCAGAAACTTCACCGCATCGTTTTCGTAAGACTCGTCGATACCAACAATCCGATAGCTAAACGCTGAGTGAATGGCCTCTACTTCCGAGCTCTGGGCGAGTTCTACAAAGCGTACCTCGACAATTTCACCCAGCTTATAGTCAAACGCAGACGGGACTTTAAACTTGGCCCCAGAAGGAGAGAGGTCAACGGTGACGCCGTGAACCAGTTGTCCTTTAGCGAGATTGAGCTCGATTTGGGAGGAAAGGCGCAGACGATTCTCTTTGCGCTTCAGGTCATAGCCTAAGTTAATCGGCTCGACTTCCAATGCACTGCTTTTGGTTTGCACTTCGGTGCCGATGGGCTTGCCGCGCTTTTGCATAACACGAAAGTTGTTGTGTGTGTTGGACAGCGCTTCCCACACGCCTTCGGTATAGCCGCCAAACTTACGCACATTTTTGTGATAAGCGTTGAAGGCGACATCATCTAACCAGTGGCGCAGTCCATCAAGCTTGTATTCTCGACACTCACCTTTGACCCGCCCGCGCAGGTCCACCGGTTTGGTACACGGTGCCATCACTCGATTGAGCTCCATTTTGACCAATATTTTGACCGACGGAGGCTCGCCTTCTGTCATTTGGGCAAGAAGGTACTCAAAGTCTTGTGAGTGGTAAGCGGCAATGAGCCGCTCAGCGATTGAAAGGATTTCCTGTTGCTGCATATCTTATGGTTAGATCTACCTAATTATTCTCTATCGACCTTGATAACACGATCTTTAATGATATGTTACATCGAATCAAGATAAAGTGACCCAGATTCGAATTGATAAGGTCACAAAATAGCAGGTGAGGAACCATGGCAAAGGCAAAAAGAGCCTACGTGTGCAACGACTGCGGCGCAGATTTCCCAAGATGGCAAGGGCAATGTAATGCTTGTGGCGCTTGGAATACCATCAGTGAGGTGCGTTTAGCCGCCTCACCAGCCGCAGCGCGGAACGAGCGCTTGAGCGGATACGCGGGCAACGCCGCTGAAACCAAAGTACAGACGTTGTCTGAGATTGATCTACAGGAAGTGCCCCGTTTTACCAGCGGTTTCAAAGAGCTGGACCGAGTATTGGGTGGTGGCGTCGTCCCGGGGGCCGCGATCTTGATCGGCGGTAACCCTGGCGCAGGTAAGTCAACATTGCTGCTGCAAACCATGTGTTACTTGGCGTCGCAAATGCCGACTCTGTATGTCACAGGGGAAGAGTCCTTGCAGCAAGTCGCAATGCGCGCGTCGCGCTTGGGGCTACCTAAAGACAACCTCAAAATGCTTTCGGAGACAAACGTCGATCGCATCTGCCAGATCGCGGAGCAAGAACAACCCAAAATTATGGTGATTGACTCGATTCAGGTCATGCACGTTTCGGATGTGCAGTCGTCACCGGGCAGTGTCGCTCAGGTGAGGGAGTCTGCCACCGCACTGACCCGTTATGCTAAGCAAAACAACGTCTCGGTGTTTATTGTCGGCCACGTCACCAAAGATGGCACACTCGCAGGCCCTAAAGTACTTGAGCACATTATCGACTGTTCTGTGTTGCTCGATGGCGGCACCGACAGCCGTTTTAGAACGCTGCGCAGTCACAAGAACCGCTTTGGCGCCGTCAATGAATTGGGGGTGTTTGCCATGACAGGGCAAGGGCTTAAAGAAGTCAGTAACCCTTCGGCCATCTTTTTGTCGCGCGGCGAAGAAGAAACCTCAGGCAGTTCCGTCATGGTCGTATGGGAAGGCACTCGACCCTTGTTGGTTGAGATACAAGCGCTGGTGGATTACTCCCAGTTGGCCAATCCACGCCGTGTTGCGGTGGGCCTTGAGCAGAACCGCTTGTCGCTGCTACTTGCTGTGCTGCATAAGCACGGGGGACTGCAGATGGCTGACCAAGATGTGTTTGTTAATGTGGTCGGCGGTGTCAAAGTCACCGAAACCAGTGCCGATCTCGCCTTGGTGATGGCGCTGCTATCCAGCTTTAGAGACCGCCCACTACCTAAAGATGTTGTGGTGTTTGGAGAAGTTGGGTTGGCGGGGGAGATTCGCCCGGTGCCCAGTGGTCAAGAGCGCTTGAACGAAGCGTTTAAGCACGGCTTTAAAAAAGCGATCGTGCCGGCTGCGAACATGTCTAAAGGCGGGATCGCGGGCATGCAAATCCATGGGGTGAAAAAGCTGTCTGAAGCGATTGAAGCGTTTGATGAGTTGTAACTGTCAGCGCGATTGAGCACCGCAACGAATTAAAAAGCGCCTTGCCGATCATTCAGCAAGGCGCTTTTTTGTCGGTGCATAGCGCCGCTCTAAAGCATAGCGAGTGCTTTTTCTACGGCTTCAATCAATCGATCAACATCATCCTGCTGGTTATAGAGAGCAAAGGAGGCTCGAATCGTACCTGAGACGTTCAAAGCATCCATTAAAGGGTGTGCGCAGTGGTTTCCGGCGCGCACCGCAATCGCCTGTTGATCCAATAAGGTTGCGACGTCTTGATGATGTACACCCTCAACAATAAAAGAGACCACAGAGGCGTTGTCTTGATAACCCAGCACTTTAACATCAGGGAGCGCTGAGAGCCTTTCATAGGTTTGACGGGCGAGGGCGCGTACATGTTTTTCAACGTCTGAGAGATTGAACGTCTCAAGCCAGGCCACTGCGCGACTGAGCGCCAGCGCGCCCGCGACATTGGGGGTGCCGGCTTCGAATTTCCCCGGCAGCTCGCTGAACGTCGTCCCGGAGAAAGAGACTTTTTCGACCATTTTTCCGCCGCCATGCCAAGGGGGCATCGCATTGAGAAGATCGAGTTTGCCATACAGTACCCCAATCCCTGCGGGCGCAAACAGCTTGTGGCCGGAAAAGAGATAAAAGTCAGCGCCTAGGCGCTCGACATCAATCGGCTCATGCACAATACCTTGCGCGCCATCAACCACCACGATCGCGCCCACTTGATGAGCTTTCTCAATCACGGTTTCAATCGGTTGACGCGTGCCCGTTACGTTGGTGACGTGCGCTAACGCGACAATTTTGCAGCGCGGTGAAAGGAGTGACTCAAAGGCAGTAAGATCAAATTGACACTGCGGCGTCATCGGCACTTTCACCACTTTAGCGCCCGTTTGCTCAGCGACAATTTGCCACGGCACGATATTGGCGTGATGCTCCAGCTCGCTGACTAATATCTCATCTCCCGGAGACAAAGTGCTGCGCGCATAAGTTTGCGCGATTAGGTTTACCGCTTCGGTCGCGCCACGTGTCCAGATAATGGACGCCGGGCTCTGCGCGCCAATAAACTCAGCGATGTGAGCTCTGGCTGCTTCAAATTCACTGGTTGCTTGAGCCGTTAAACGGTGACTGCCACGATGGACATTAGCGTTTTGTTGGCTGTAGTAACGGCTTAATGTATCGATGACGCACTGTGGCTTTTGTGTCGTCGCCGCGCTATCAAGGTAGACCAAACGCTGGCCATTCACGTCTTGGTTGAGCGCTGGAAATTGGCCAATGATCTCAGCGGTTTCTCTCATCACGCTTCACCCAATTTGTGATATTGCAGGGTCGGAATCGTGACCATCGGCTCGGCAACTGTGGCGGCATGGGCTTTCCCAGAGAGATGAATGATGATTTCCATTGCAAACTCTAACGCTGTGCCTGGTCCCTGACTGGTCATTAGATTGTGGTTGATGTCGTAGGTGACGCGTTTGACACGGCGTCTCTGCTCATCAATCATCGGCCAGAAACTAGGGTGACAGGTCATCAGGGCATCGGTGTACAAGCCATGATGAACCAGAACGAGCGCAGGTGCGGCGCAAATGGCTGCGACCAACTTACCTTCGTACATCTGCTGGCGCACAATCTCGACCAAAACGGTGCTGTCGCGAAAGACCTCGCTGCCACCAACGCCACCGGGTAGGATGACGGCGTCAAACTCATCGTCTGCCACATCAACCAGTGTGCATTGCGCCGTGAGTGGGATGCCGCGTGAGCCAATCATGGTCAGATGACCATCAAAGTCGGCGCTGGCCACCACGGCATCATAGCCGGCACGTACCATCATATCGATGATGGTGACCGCTTCCATTTCTTCGCTGCCAGGGGCGATGGGGATCAGTACTTTCTTAGTCATCTTTCCAGCTCAGTTCTCTCTGTTTTATCTCTTGGTATAGGCGTTGATTCATCGGCGTGGCTAGCCCGTAGTGCGCCGCCCATTTGAGGAGGTATCCAGTAATAAAGTCTATCTCGCTGTGCCTTTTATGCACAATATCTTGATGCATGGATGAGAAGTTACGAGCGGTGTTGGCGATCACGCCATTGATCTTCTCGAACAGTTCTTTTTGAGTGATGGTGTAGCCCTTGGCATGCATGACGCTATGCATTTCACTGACGATTTCGGCAATGATTGCCTGAAGATCGTCTCGGGCTAGCTCACCATTGCGAATATGTTCTAAAGCCGTCAGCGGATTGATGGCGCAGTTAATGGCCAGTTTCAGCCACAACGCCTGTTCGATGTCTGGGTGCCATGCCGTTGTTGGTAAAGCGTGGTGGAGCACTTCGGCCAGAAAGCCACACGCTTGGCCGCGAAGATTCGCAGCACCGATAAAGGTTTCCCCTTGGCCGGTATGTTGAATTGACCCACCGTCGCTGCGCAAAGCGCCGTGCGTGGTGGTCGCCAGCAGTAAAGGATTGTTGGGTAGCCAGGTCTGTACTTGCTCTGCGTTACCCATGCCATTGTGCATCAGCATGATCATGGTATCGGGGTGAACGAAGTCTCGGAGTGGCGACAGTGCCTCACACACCTGAGGGGCTTTGAGTGTGACCAACAAAAGGTCGGCGTTGGCTAAGCGGTCAGGTTGGTTGTTGGCGAACGTTAGAGATTCACCATCTAGGCAAAGGGATAGGCTCGCCACGTCATGTCGTGAATAGACCGAGACAGCGTGCCCCGCTCGATAGAGCGCATGGGCCCACAAGGTACCAATCGCACCAGGACCGAGAATCACGATATTCATCATCAAGCAAAGGGTTAAGGATTTGAGGCAAGGATACGGATTGACCGCGAGAATGCCAATAAAAATGGCGCCGATTGGCGCCATTTAGCTATGAAATTGCTGTTAACTTAGAATTTGTATGTGACAGCGAGGTAGTGACCAGCGCCAGAAGATTCTGCTTTGGTCGATGCATCCCACGGTAGGCCTTCGTTGTCGGCAAAACCATAAACATCATGGTAAAGTTTCAAGCCGTAACCAACTGCAAAGCGGTCTGAGTGCCAGTAGATGCCGTTAAACATCGCGCCACCGTTGCTCGCTGTTGCGTAGCCTTTATCTGTGTCCATACCAAATTGGTAATCGATGTAGCCTTGGTAAGAGATAAACGAACCATTTTCGAAGAAATGGAATGGTTTAAACCAGTTGGTAGAGATCTGGTAGCCGTTCCAATCTTTTTTGTTCGAGTCGTATGTACCGTATAAGTTCAAGCCTACTTTGCCAAACCATGGTAGCTCGACATCAGAACCCAAACCGATTTTTTGGCTGTTAACGCCTGGGCTTCCATCAATACAACCAGTTTCGTTACAGTTAGTAGCACCGCCACCACCCCATTCCATTACAGAAGCTACGTATAGCTCTTTTACTGGACCGAATGATAGGTCTTTTCCTGATAGTGCATCTAGTGAAACGCGAGGAGCGAATTTCATGAAGATTTTCTCAGATTTCGCTTTGTCGCTGCTTGAATCGGAAGTTAAGTTGAAGACGTCGACATAACCATACAAATCGAAGATGCCAGAGCGACCACCAAACTCCATTTCTAGGTAATCATGAGTTGATTCAGATACACCTTTCTCATTGAATGCACCCATGATGTTGAATTGCATCCATTTGTAGTCGTTCTTGTGGATGTCGCCGTCTGAATAGTCAGCAGCCATTGCAGGCGCAGATATTGCTGCTACAACACCAAGAGCTAGAAGTGATTTACGCATAGTGGGACTCTCTATGTATTCGTTAAGTGTAAAAATGACGTCCATATATTGTGTAGCACGTTCTCCGACGTGCTCAGTTGGTGAGCATAATAGCGATTTAAATCTCAATTGGTAGTGATACGGAGTGCAAAAACACACAAAGTTAGTGAGGTTGATCACATTTATAGATAGAAAACTCAGTTATCGAGGAACTTTCACACTTTTGCATACTTTTTGATACAGATATCGTTTACGCAAACGTTTATGCGAAATTTTATGCTTGTCAATGAATCAACAGATTTGGTTAGTGATCGGTTTTTTTCAGCGCTGCGTACACATTGGCAACGATGTAGAGGTGAAACAAAGTGCAAGAGATCATGCTATTTCCCTTAAGTTCCATTGTCCTTCCGGAAGGGAAAATGAAACTGAGGATATTCGAGCCCAGATACAAACGACTCGTCTCTGATGCGATGAAAGGAGACGGCACGTTCGGAATTTGCTTACTAGAAAGGGCCAAACAGTCAGACGCCGTTCAACTGTCACACACCGGCTCTCTGGTTCGCATCGTCGATTTTGATCAGCTAGACGACGGTCTGCTCGGTATCACAGTGTGTGGACTTCAGCGTTTTACTATTGAGCGGGTGCGCACTGAGTTTGATGGGCTGCGCATGGCGAAAATTCGCACGCTGCCTAACTGGCAAGTGGCAGAGATGTCGCCTGCAGACGTTCATCTTGGTGAACATCTGCTTCAGGTGTATCACGACTACCCGCAAGTGGGGGAGTTATACCAGCAGCGTTTTATGGACGACGCTAGTTGGGTGACACAGCGTTGGTTGGAATTACTGCCTCTCACACCCAGTCGGTTTGATTCACTTAACCAACAGCAAACTTGTGAGGCGGCACTTGCCTTTATTAACCAGATGATTCCCTCTCCTCAGCCTTGATCTAGAATGAGAGTGATCGAAACGCGCGTGAGCGCGTATAGTTATCCGTTCGCATCTCAAGACTAGGTGAAACCAAGGAATCGATATGGTCAGTGAAGATACTCAGGCGTTCACTCGAGCCGATTGGACCGAGTGTATGGATAGGGTAAAACAGAAGGACACACAAGCATTCGCCCTGGTGTTCCAACATTTTACCCCGCGTTTAAAGCAATTTACCTATCGCCACATGGGCAATGAGCAAGTGTGCATGGAAGTGGTACAGGAAACCCTGACCATTGTCTGGCAAAAGAGCATCATGTTTGATGGCAGTAAGAGTTCGCTCTCCACATGGATTTACACCATCGCGCGCAACTTGTGCTTTGATATGCTGCGCAAGCAAAAAGGGCGCGACGCCCATTTGTCCTCCGATGATATTTGGCCCAACGACTATTGCCCACCAGACTTAGTTGAGCACTATTCGCCAGAGCAAGAGATGCTTAAAGAGCAAGTGGTGAAATATTTAGATACGTTACCGGATGCCCAACGCACCGTGGTGCAAGCCGTCTATCTGGAAGAGATGCCTCACCAGCAAGTGGCAGAGATGCTGAATATTCCCCTTGGTACCGTGAAGTCGCGCCTAAGGCTCGCGATTGAAAAACTGAAACATTCCATAGAGGCCGATCGCTTATGAGTTACCATCCACACATCGAAATGTTGCAGCAATACGCACAAGGGTCATTGGATGATGTCAACGCGTTCACTATTGCCGTGCATTTGGAAAGTTGCCCACATTGTAAAGAGCAAGTGAGGTCCTTTGAGCAAGAGTGCGGGTTTGCGCTTGAGCAAGAGGTGCCAGACAACCAAACACCGGTGCAAAGTCTTGAGCAGATGCTGGCAAGCATCACCCAAACGGAGCAGATCAAAGATCCTATCAAGCTGCTGCGCCAGCCGAAAACGATTGATGTCAACGGACGTTCTATGACCTTACCGCTTGCATTATCCAAGCTGTATGATCGAATCGGCGAGTGGCGTAATTATGGCGGCAAGGTGTTTAGCGCCCCTATTGCGATTTCCGGCAACGCCCGCGTCAATCTCATGTACATGGCAGAAGGAGTCAAGGTGCCCGAGCACACCCATAAAGGGTTTGAATCGACCTTAGTCCTTCATGGTGGTTTTTCTGACGAAGAAGGGCACTATGAGGTCGGCGACTTTCTCTATAAAGACGCATCGGTCAAGCACAGCCCGCAAACTCAAGTTGGTGAAGATTGCTTGTGTTTAACGGTGCTCACCGAGCCTATGATCTTCACCCAAGGCGTCGCCCGAGTCTTCAATATGTTTGGACGTGGCTTATACCCTTAATCTCTTCCCTAGATTGATAATCGACAAAAGAAAAGGCTTGGAGCAATCCAAGCCTTTGTCGTTCTTGCCATCTTGTCTATTTTTTCTGACGTGCTTTTTCGAGTAGATCCGAGAAGTAGTGACGCAGAGAATAGAGCATCAATAAGCTTGGGATAACCATTACTGCGGTCAGTATGAAGAACAGTGACCAATCGTTTAAGTAATCGGCGAGCTCGCCACTGAATGACGCAAGGGTCGTACGGCCGAAGTTGCCCAGTGAAGCCAGCAGCGCATATTGCGTGGCAGAGAAGGCTTGGCCAGTGAGCACAGTCAAAAATGAGACAAACGCGACGGTTGAGAAGGCCGTGGTGAAGTTGTCTACAATGATCGTGGCTAAGAAGAGGGTTTCACTTGGTCCTGCCTTGGCGATCCAGGCAAACATTAAGTTACTACCCGCCATCGCAATACCGCCGATCATCAACCCGCGAACGATACCAAATTTGACGTTAAATAGACTGCCGACCAAGGTAAAGACAATGGTTGCCCCCCAACCAATCAATTTCGAGTAGTAACCAATTTGCTCATTGCTAAAGCCGACTTCTTTGTAGAAGGTGATCGACATGCGGCCAAGGAACGCCTCACCAATCTTGAACAAGAACACAAACAGTAACAGCGTGATCGCGACGCGCACACCGTTACGTTTGAAGAAATCGAGGAAGGGCTCGACAACCGTGACACTCAACCACGCGACGGTTTTTGAATCGACGACTTGGTAATGTCTTTGCTCGGCTTGTTCTTGCAGCGCACTTCGCTCAGTCTTGGGCTCGCCGACCAGCAAGGTAAAGAGCATCAGTACCCCAACGATGATCGCCATGCCGTAATAGACGCCATTCCACCCCATGCTGTCTGCATTGATAAATGCGAGATAACCCGGTAGAGAATACCCCGTCCACCATCCGATCACGGCCATCGCTGAGGCTTGAGGCAGCTTAGAGGATTCAGACTTGGGGAAGGTGTCGATACGAAAGGCGTCAATGGCAATGTCTTGTGTCGCTGAGGCAATCGCAATACCCAGCGCGAGCATCGACGTGAACGCTAAGTTTTTTGCAGGATCGACACCGGCGATGAACAGGGTGCAAGAGAGCACAACAAGCTGACAGAGTAAAATCCAACTGCGGCGTTGGCCAAGCTTATCGGTGAGATAGGGTAGGCGGACTCGGTCAACCAGTGGTGCCCACAAAAAGTTGATCGCGTAGACGGCGAATACGCTACCAAAATAGCCGATGGCGGCTCGGGTTAAGCCTGCATCTTTAAGCCAACCTGACATGTTGGAGCCAATCAACACCCACGGAAAGCCGCTTGAGCAGCCTAGCATAAATACCCAAAGCAGACGCTTATCGAGATAGCTTTTGATGGTGTCGCGCCATGACATTGGCGATGATGTCGCAGACATAGACGTATCCTTGTTCTGTGCGGTTTGAAATAAGAGGGCTGGTCACTAACGACGGAGATGCCACCGCCCCAACATGTGTTGGGGCGGGTAGAGGTTTACTCAATAAGAGTGGTTTTTTTGATGACGATAGGGATCGACGGCACGTCACTATAGCGACCGACATTGTGCGTTTTGATGCCCGCCATCGATTCAACGACGTCAAAGCCATCGACCACTTTACCAAACACCGCATAGCCCGGCGGGCGCTGGTCATAGTCTAAAAAGTGATTGTCTTTAAAGTTGATGAAAAACTGGCGAGTGGCAGAATTTGGGTTGTTGGTGCGCGCCATCGCAATCGTGCCACGGTCGTTTTTTAGCCCGTTTGTGGCTTCGTTCTGAATTGGAGCGTACGTATTCAACTGCTTCATATTGGTGTCAAAGCCACCGCCCTGCGCCATAAATCCGGGGATCACGCGGTGAAATTGGCTCCCTGCATAGCTGCCCTCTTCGACGTACTTGAGGAAGTTAGCGACCGTAATCGGCGCTTTCTCTTGGTTAAGCTCAAGGGTGAAATTACCCAGCGTGGTCTCCACCAAGACTTTTGGCCCGGCAAACGCAAGTTGGCTCACCAATGCCAGTGACGTCAGTGCCCACTTCCACATTAGAAACGCTCCTGCATGTAAGTTTGCAACTCACGGTCGTTCGCGACTTCTTTTAGCACCAAGTTGACCACATCGTTAAGAACGGTTTCGATCTCTTGGTTGGATGCACTGAGTGCCCCTGTGCGTTTCGCTGTGCCGGTGTAAGCCTTCACTAACTTGCCACGTGGGGTTTCGGCGGTGATTTCTAGCACTACTTTGCCGTCCATCTCATTTTCCATTACCGAGTGTTTGACCGACACCAAAGCTTCCTGCACTTCAATCTTGAGTGCGTTTTCGCTGTTGACGGTGTTACGGAAACCTTGAGATTGGAACTGCTCCAGCAGGGCATTTTCTAATGTGATACGCACATTCTGTTTTGAATGAATCGGTTCGATGTTAGAGCGGCCACTGTCGACCAAGGCGACATATTGCGCAGAGCGAACATCTTTACTGGTAATAGTAAAGGTGGCGTCCTGGACTAAATCACCGCGACTGAGTACCGCTTGTGGCATAAAGTTCAGTTGCTCTTGCTGAGGGGACGCACAGGCGGTCAAGATGGCCATTGACGCCGCTAATACCAGTTTTTTCATTGTCTTTTCCTTAATGCTTCACGTATGAAGTTAACTCTCAGTTCCAAGATAATAGAGGACTATTTAGTCGCTTGTAAAATAACAAATTTCTTATTTGATGCGATCACTTTGACTTGATGTTTACCAAACACTCTTTTCAGTTTTCCATCGTAGCCGAGGTGGCGGTTGCCGATAACTAATAATTGCCCACCAACACGAAGAACATGCTTTGCATCACAGAACATTTGCCAAGCGATGTGGTCAGTAATAGTTTGTTGCTGGTGGAACGGTGGGTTGCAAAGCACCACATCGTAGCTATCAGCATCAAATCCATCCAAGCAGTTGTTGGCAATACACTCTATTTGACGCTCACCTGTGTCATAGGGGCGTAAGTTTTCTCGCGCCGACGCCACGGCGCTGAAACTTTCATCGACGCAGGTGAGTGACAGCGCTGGATTGAGCTGTGCTAACTTAACGGACAGCACACCATTGCCACAGCCAAGATCGAGTGCTCGAGCGTGACCGAGGTTGTCTGGCAAGTGGTCAAGAAAAAAGCTCGCTCCCTGATCAAGCCCTTCGCCTGAGTAGACGTTAGGGTAATTTTTTAGCGTCATCCCGTGTTGAGGAACGGGCCATTCGGTGATCGCCACTGCGGGGCTAGGCGTATCACAATTAGCGAAACTAAATACCAGACGGTGTTTTTTCCACGCCAAAGAGGTCGTCGTGTCGCCCAAGTGTTTCTCAAACAGTTTCAGTGTGGAGCTGTGGATCTCTTTTGCTTTGTTGACCGCAATGACAGGGATGTTTGGCGACAGTGTCTCTCTCAACTGAGCGAGCTGCCACACTAAGTGGCGATTGGTGCGCGGGATTTGCATCAACACCAAATCTGCATCTTTGGGGATAGGGTCGAGCGTTGAGCAGAGCGTGATCTTAGGGCACTGATTTACCTCAAGGTTGGCGTGTGTCGCTTGGTGAGCAATCCACGAGTCACTCATCATGGTGACACGGTAGTCACGAGAGAACCACGTACTGAGCGCACCAAAATGATCGTTTAAAACAACGATGTGGCTCCCTTTTGTGAGAGAAAGTTGCTCGACATGATTGATCAGGTACTCATCTCCGGCGTCCCAGGCTTGTAAGGTGTCGTTGCTACGCTTAGGGTAACGGTAAAGGAACAGTGTTCGCTCAAAAAGAGTCAGCTCAGTTTTCATGCAGTCAATGGTCTCATCATAGGAATGGCTAAATTGTCGCAAATGTTACTGACAGTGAAAACTAAAACCTTTTCTTTACTGAGTAGCACATTATTATGGTCAAGCCCATAATCCAACTCGCTTAAACAGATTAGCGTAACGGTGAATTCATGCTCCAGCAAACAATAGAATCGAAACTTCACGAGGCTTTCCAGCCAAGCCACCTGCAAGTGGTGAATGAAAGCTACATGCACAATGTTCCTGCAGGTTCAGAGAGCCACTTTAAGGTCATTGTCGTGAGTGAACACTTTGATGGCGCTCGGTTAATTGCGAGGCACCGTCTTGTGAATCAGGCCTTGTCCGATGAATTGGCCAATTATATTCACGCCTTATCCATCCACACATACACGGTGCAAGAGTGGCAAGCGCAGAACCAGAGTGCGCCAGATAGCCCAATGTGCATGGGTGGCAGTAAAGCGTAAAGTGACAGTGTAAATACCCCTAAAGGGTAGGGGTATTAAACCGATTTGTTAACAGTAAAGAAACATATGAATGGACGGCAGGCATTAAAATGAAATATTTCGCCTTATGACGGATTGTGACAGAAAGTCTTTGTGGATATTTGGGTCTTTGTGCGATGGCTCAAAGTTATGACGATTCCTTAGCCTTTTAAACTCAAAACGTTCGAAATATCTTCTTTAATACCTGTATTGGTCATGGCGTCGTCTTTGCAAAAGATGATAGACTATCGCACCTGATAAATCTCGTTGCATTTCTGCGATGTGATTTTTAAGAGGATGTTGCGATTTTGGTGTTTAAAACATCACCAAAACCGGACACAAGTGTCGTGTCTAAAAGTTACGCAATCAAAGAATCTTTTTCCCGATAAAAGTAGTGCAAGTGCGTATGATTACAATAAAAAAGGGTTTGGATCTACCTATCGCAGGTGCTCCTACCCAGGTGATTAATGATGGTAAAACCATCAAGAAAGTCGCCTTGCTTGGCGAAGAGTACGTCGGCATGCGTCCTACCATGCATGTCCGCGTAGGCGATGAAGTAAAGAAAGCTCAAGTTCTTTTTGAAGATAAGAAGAATCCTGGTGTGAAGTTTACTTCTCCAGCAAGCGGTAAAGTGATCGAGGTGAACCGTGGTGCAAAACGTGTACTCCAATCCGTTGTGATTGAAGTATCCGGTGAGCAACAGGTGACATTCGATAAGTACGAAGCAGCTCAACTAGCCAGTCTTGACCCACAAGCGGTGAAGTCTCAACTGGTTGAATCTGGTCTTTGGACAGCTTTACGTACTCGACCGTTCAGCAAGGTTCCAGCAATCGAGTCTTCGACAAAAGCGATTTTTGTTACCGCCATGGACACCAATCCATTGGCAGCTCAACCTGAGTTGATTATTAATGAACAGCAAGAAGCCTTTGTTGCTGGTCTTGATATTCTCTCAACCCTCACTGACGGCAAGGTTTACGTTTGTAAATCTGGCACTAGTCTTCCTCGCTCGTCTCAACCGAACGTTGAAGAACATGTGTTTGATGGCCCACACCCAGCCGGTCTCGCCGGTACCCACATGCATTACCTGTTCCCAGTGAATGCGGAAAATGTGGCGTGGAGCATCAACTACCAAGACGTGATCGCGTTTGGTCAGCTGTTCTTGACGGGTGAACTCTACACAGATCGCGTGATTTCACTAGCGGGTCCTGTGGTTAACAACCCTCGTCTTATTCGTACGACGATCGGTGCGTCTCTAGACGACGTGACGGACAACGAACTCATGCCTGGTGAAGTTCGTGTGATTTCAGGCTCTGTCCTCTCTGGCGTTCATGCCACGGGTCCGCACGCGTATTTAGGTCGTTACCACATGCAGGTCTCTGTCCTGCGCGAAGGTCGTGAGAAGGAACTGTTTGGCTGGGCGATGCCGGGCAAAAACAAGTTCTCTATCACTCGTTCTTTCCTTGGTCATCTATTCAATGGTCAGTTGTTCAATATGACAACATCGACCAACGGTAGTGACCGTTCAATGGTACCGATTGGTAACTATGAGCGTATTATGCCGCTTGATATGGAACCAACGCTGCTTCTTCGTGACCTGTGTGCCGGTGATACCGACAGTGCTCAAGCACTGGGTGCGCTGGAGTTGGATGAAGAAGATCTCGCTTTGTGTACCTTTGTGTGTCCTGGCAAATACGAGTACGGTGCGCTACTTCGTGAATGCTTAGACAAGATCGAGAAGGAAGGGTAATTTTCATGGCGCTTAAAAAGTTTCTTGAAGACATCGAGCATCACTTTGAGCCGGGCGGCAAACACGAGAAGTGGTTTGCCTTGTATGAAGCGGCGGCAACGCTGTTTTACACGCCAGGTCTAGTGACTAAGAAAAGCTCACATGTCCGTGATAACGTTGACTTAAAACGTATCATGATCATGGTTTGGTTTGCGGTATTCCCCGCAATGTTCTGGGGTATGTACAACGCTGGCGGCCAAGCCATCGCTGCTCTTAACCATATGTACGCAGGGGATCAACTTGCGGCTGTGGTTGCGGGTAATTGGCATTACTGGTTAACAGAAATGCTCGGCGGTACCATCGGAGTAGACGCGGGCGTGGGTAGTAAAATGCTACTTGGCGCAACCTACTTCCTTCCTATCTACGCAACGGTCTTTATCGTTGGTGGTTTCTGGGAAGTGCTGTTCTGTATGGTGCGCAAGCATGAAGTCAACGAAGGTTTCTTCGTAACCTCCATTCTGTTTGCTCTCATCGTTCCACCGACGCTTCCATTGTGGCAAGCCGCTTTGGGTATCACCTTTGGTGTTGTCGTCGCAAAAGAGATCTTTGGTGGTACAGGTCGTAACTTCCTCAACCCAGCATTGGCGGGGCGTGCGTTTCTATTCTTCGCTTACCCAGCTCAAATCTCGGGTGACGTTGTATGGACGGCGGCTGACGGTTTCTCTGGCGCGACTGCATTGAGCCAATGGGCTCAAGGTGGTAATGGTGCCTTGATGAACACCGTGACTGGCGCGCCGATCACTTGGATGGATGCCTTTATTGGTAACATCCCAGGTTCAATTGGTGAAGTTTCGACACTGGCACTGATGATCGGTGCTGCGATGATCGTTTACATGCGTATTGCGTCTTGGCGCATCATTGCCGGCGTGATGATCGGTATGATTGCAACCGCAACGCTATTTAACGTGATTGGCTCTGATACCAACCCTATGTTTAACATGCCATGGCATTGGCACCTGGTTCTAGGTGGTTTTGCATTCGGTATGTTCTTTATGGCAACAGACCCTGTGTCGGCTTCCTTTACCAACAAAGGTAAATGGTGGTACGGCGCGCTTATCGGCGTAATGTGTGTTCTGATTCGTGTCGTCAACCCAGCGTACCCAGAAGGTATGATGCTGGCGATTCTATTCGCGAACCTATTTGCACCTCTGTTCGACCATGTAGTAGTTGAAAAGAACATCAAGCGGAGACTAGCACGCTATGGCAAGTAATAACGACAGCATTAAAAAGACGCTGGGTGTTGTTATCGGGTTGAGCCTGGTTTGTTCAATCATCGTTTCAACAGCAGCAGTCGGTCTGCGTGATAAGCAGAAAGCGAACGCGGTTCTCGACAAGCAGAGCAAGATTATCGAAGTGTCTGGCATCGATTCTCAGGGTCAAAAAGTCCCTGAGCTCTTTGCTCAGTATATTGAACCTCGCCTTGTAGACTTCACTACCGGTGATTTCGTTGAAGGTAACGCAGCGACATTCGAACAGCGTAAAGCGGCGAAAGATCCAGCGGAGTCCATCAAGCTTGACGCGGCAGACGACAAAGCGAAAATCTTGCGTCGCGCGAACACAGGCGTGGTTTACCTCGTGAAAGATGGCGACTCTGTCTCTAAGGTTATCCTTCCCGTTCACGGCAACGGCCTATGGTCGATGATGTACGCGTTCGTCGCGGTTGAAACGGATGGCAACACAGTGGCAGGGATCACTTACTATGAGCAGGGTGAAACCCCAGGGCTTGGTGGTGAAGTAGAAAACCCATCTTGGCGTGCACAGTGGGTCGGCAAGAAACTGTTTGACGACAACCACAAGCCAGCGATTAAAGTCGTGAAAGGTGGTGCACCAGCGGGTTCTGAGCACGGTGTTGACGGCCTTTCAGGTGCAACGCTAACAAGTAACGGTGTTCAACACACCTTTGACTTCTGGTTAGGTGATATGGGCTTCGGCCCGTTCCTAGCAAAAGTTCGTGACGGAGGTCTGAACTAATGTCTAGTGCACAAAACGTGAAAAAGAGCATCTTAGCGCCGGTGTTGGACAACAACCCAATCGCGCTACAGGTTCTCGGTGTCTGTTCTGCGCTTGCAGTAACGACCAAACTTGAGACAGCTTTTGTTATGACACTGGCGGTAACCTTTGTTACGGCATTGTCGAACTTCTGCGTATCTCTGATTCGTAACCACATCCCTAACAGTGTGCGTATTATCGTCCAAATGGCGATCATCGCCTCTTTGGTTATCGTGGTTGACCAAGTGTTGAAAGCCTACCTCTACGACATTTCAAAACAGTTGTCGGTTTTCGTAGGTCTGATCATCACTAACTGTATCGTTATGGGCCGTGCAGAAGCATTTGCAATGAAATCTGCGCCTGTGCCGTCTTTGATTGACGGTATCGGTAACGGTTTGGGTTACGGTTTCGTTCTGATCACTGTTGGCTTCTTCCGTGAACTGTTTGGTAGCGGTAAGTTGTTTGGTCTAGAAGTTCTGCCATTGGTGAGCAACGGCGGTTGGTACCAGCCAAACGGCCTGATGCTCCTAGCACCTTCGGCGTTCTTCCTGATCGGCTTCCTAATTTGGGGTATTCGTATCCTGAAACCAGAACAAGTCGAAGCGAAGGAGTAAGGTCGTCATGGAACATTACATTAGTCTGTTAGTTAAATCGATTTTCATCGAGAACATGGCGCTCTCTTTCTTCTTGGGTATGTGTACCTTCCTGGCGGTATCCAAGAAAGTGAAGACGTCATTCGGTCTAGGTGTGGCGGTTGTGGTGGTATTGACCATTGCGGTTCCTGTGAACAACCTAGTCTACAACCTAGTATTGCGAGAGAACGCGCTAGTCGAAGGCGTTGACTTGAGCTTCCTTAACTTCATTACCTTCATTGGTGTGATTGCAGCGTTAGTACAGATCCTAGAAATGGTCTTGGACCGTTTCTTCCCACCTTTGTACAACGCATTGGGCATTTTCCTACCGTTGATCACCGTAAACTGTGCGATCTTCGGTGGTGTATCTTTCATGGTACAACGTGACTACAACTTTGCTGAATCTGTCGTGTACGGTTTTGGTTCTGGTGTGGGCTGGATGCTCGCGATCGTCGCTCTTGCAGGTATCCGTGAGAAGATGAAGTACTCTGACGTCCCTCCAGGCCTACGCGGTCTTGGTATCACCTTCATTACTGTGGGTTTGATGGCGTTGGGCTTTATGTCTTTCTCTGGTGTTCAACTGTAAGTCGGGTAAACCGCAACAATTAAGGAATAGTCAATGGACATTATTCTTGGTGTAGTGATGTTTACTCTGATTGTACTGGCGCTAGTACTAGTGATTCTTTTCGCTAAATCTAAGCTGGTACCAACAGGTGACATTACAATTTCTGTGAACGATGACCCGAATCTGGCGATCGTTACACAACCAGGTGGTAAGCTACTTGGCGCTCTAGCGGGCGCGGGTGTGTTCGTATCTTCTGCCTGTGGTGGCGGTGGCTCATGTGGCCAGTGTCGCGTTAAAATCAAATCCGGTGGTGGTGATATCCTGCCAACCGAGCTAGACCATATTACTAAAGGTGAAGCTCGTGAAGGTGAGCGTCTTGCCTGTCAGGTCGCGATGAAAACCGACATGGATATCGAGTTACCAGAAGAGATCTTCGGCGTTAAAAAGTGGGAATGTACTGTTATCTCTAACGATAACAAAGCGACATTCATCAAAGAGCTTAAGCTGCAAATCCCAGATGGCGAGTCTGTACCTTTCCGTGCAGGTGGCTACATTCAGATTGAAGCACCCGCTCACCACGTGAAATACGCTGACTTCGATGTACCAGAAGAGTACCGTGAGGATTGGGATAAGTTTAACCTATTCCGCTACGAGTCTAAGGTCAACGAAGAGACAATCCGTGCATACTCAATGGCTAACTACCCAGAAGAGCACGGGATCATTATGCTGAACGTACGTATTGCAACGCCGCCGCCTAATAATCCTGAGGTACCACCAGGTATCATGTCTTCTTACATCTGGTCGTTGAAAGAGGGCGACAAGTGTACGATCTCTGGTCCATTCGGTGAGTTCTTCGCGAAAGATACCGATGCGGAAATGGTCTTCGTCGGTGGTGGTGCGGGTATGGCGCCAATGCGTTCTCATATCTTCGATCAGCTTAAGCGTTTGAACTCCAAGCGTAAGATGTCTTTCTGGTACGGCGCACGTTCTAAGCGCGAAATGTTCTATGTGGAAGATTTCGATATGCTGCAAGAAGAGAATGACAACTTTGTTTGGCACTGTGCATTGTCCGATCCAATGCCAGAAGACAACTGGGATGGCTACACAGGCTTTATCCACAATGTCTTGTACGAAAACTATCTGAAAGATCATGAAGCTCCAGAAGATTGTGAGTACTACATGTGTGGTCCACCGATGATGAATGCGGCCGTTATTGGCATGCTAAAAGACTTGGGTGTAGAGGATGAAAACATCCTACTCGATGACTTTGGCGGTTAATAGTTCGCGCCTCTAAAACGATGGCTGGCTCTTTGAGTCAGCCATTTTGCATTCCACACGACCCGTTTATACCTGACTGGATAAACCAACCCGAAACCCAGGAGTTTTTTGTGAAAAAGTGGCTTGTTGCGTTTGCTTCCCTACTGATACTGGCAGGGTGTGAACAGCCCGTTGAGCAAATACATTTAAGCGGCCCAACGATGGGGACGACTTACAACATCAAGTACCTCAATACCGAAGGGCTGCCTGAACCTGAAGTCGTTCAGCAAGAGGTTGATCGCCTGCTTGAGGAGGTCAACGACCAAATGTCGACCTATCGTAAGGACTCAGAGCTCAGCCGTTTTAACCAAAGTGAAAGCACGGACCCTTTTCCCGTGTCGCCACAAACGGCGTTGGTGGTGAAAGAAGCCATTCGCCTTAACGGTCTTACTCTAGGTGCGTTGGATGTGACGGTTGGACCTTTGGTCAACTTATGGGGATTTGGACCTGAAGCGCGCCGTGAAGTGGTACCCACCGATGAAGAGCTAGCGGATCGCCAGGCCAGAGTGGGGATTGAGCATCTGCATGTTGAGGGAAATACCCTGCGTAAAGAGATTGCCAATCTTTACGTCGACTTATCAACCATCGCCAAAGGTTGGGGAGTGGATGTGCTGGCGGATTACATCCAATCCATCGGTGTCGACAATTACATGGTTGAAGTGGGCGGTGAGATTCGCCTCAAAGGCGTAAATCGTGAGGGTGTCGGCTGGCGTATCGCGATTGAAAAACCTTCGGTCGATGAGCGTGCGATTCAAGACATTATTGAACCCGGCGATATGGCGATTGCCACATCAGGTGATTACCGCAACTATTTTGAGCGTGATGGGGTTCGCTACTCCCACATCATCAACCCTGAAACGGGTAAACCTATAGACCATAAAGTGGTGTCGGTGACGGTTCTACATCCTTCGTCAATGACCGCAGATGGGCTGGCGACCGGTCTTATGGTGTTAGGTGAAGAAGAGGGAATGAAGGTGGCAGAAGCGCACCAGATCCCGGCACTCATGATTGTAAAAACAGACGATGGGTTTAAAGAGTTCGCTTCGTCCACCTATAAGCCATACTTACATCAATAAACGGCAAGAGAGCATGTCACTATGAGTACATTTATTATCACCTTCGGTGTTTTCATTGCAGTGATTGCAGCCATGTCTATTGGCTACATAGTGCAGAAGAAAGTGGTGAAAGGCAGTTGCGGCGGTTTAGGCGCTGTGGGCATTGAGAAAGTGTGTAATTGCCCTGAGCCTTGTGATGCGCGTAAAAAACGCGAAGCAAGAGAAGCGGCGCGAGCAGAAAAGCTGGCCGCTTGGGAAAAGGACCGTATTGCCTAACCGTTATTCGCTAACGGTTATTCCCTAATGGTTATTAGCCAATGGTCATTGGCTGACGACTTGATTGCGACCATTCGCTTTTGCGGTGTAGAGTCGATCGTCAGCCACTTTTATTTGGCCATCAAGGCTTGCCTCAATACAAGAAACGCCAATGCTGATGGTGACATTGATGGTGTCGTCAGCGTAATGAATCGGCGTCTTTTCGACTCGGCGGCGCATACTATCCAGCCGTTTGACAAAGTCGTCATACGGTTGGCAAGATTGAATACAGAACTCTTCTCCGCCAAATCGGGCGACAATATCTTCCGGAAAATAGATCTTTAGGATGTTGGCGACCATAACCAATGCCGCATCACCGCCATCGTGGCCGTAGTTGTCATTTACTCGCTTAAAGTGATCAATATCGAGCATCGCAATGTTGCGTTTTTCGCAGCCGTCACACACTTGATCAAACAAAAAACGGCGATTCCATAAGCCTGTTAGTGCATCTTGGTTGGCGAGTTTATACAGCTCATCCGTAGCCTCTTTCATATCAAGCAACTGGTGAACACGGCAATAAAACTCTTCTTGATTGAAGGGCTTAGTCAGAAAGTCATTCGCCCCAGCTTTAAGAAATTGCGCGGTTAAGGTTTTGCTTCCCGTACCGGATAAACCCAGTACCGCGAGCTGATTCTTGGTGTATGTCTGGCGCAGTTCCCTTGTCATCATCACGCCGTCTTTTTCCGGCATGTCATGATCGGTGATGATAAAGGTAATGTCTGGGTTCTGCGCAATCAGTTCGAGCGCTTGCTGGCCATTTTCTGCTTGAGTCGTTTTGATGTATTGATGTTCCAATAGCTGCGCAACATGGCGACGAACGGTGGGGGAATCATCAACCACCAAGCCATGATGATTTTCGTTGTTGAGCAAGCGTTTGGCGAGTGGCAGCAAATAAGACACTGAGGCCATGCTGTCTTTGAGAATATAATCCATCACCCCTTTGGCAATAAATCGTTCCCGTGCTTGCTCATTAAAAGTGGCGGTAAGGACGATGACTTTCTGTTCATGAGAAAGAACCAGATCAATCACTTCGCCATCTTGCGCATCAGGCAAACAGTAATCTAACACCGCGAAGCGAAACGACGGATGTGTCTCTAAAGTCTCTTTGGCTTGGGCATACGATTCGACACCAATCACGTGACAGCCGAGTGAGGAAAGTTGTTGAGTAAGATAGTTGCGATAGGCGCGGCTATCCTCTACGACCAACACTTTATTATTCAACGTGGTGCTCCTAATCTATATTTTACCTGTTAATAATAACCGCATCTCATTAACTTGCGAATCTTTTAACAATTCTCAAACCAAAATTCGGCTTTGTGGTTGTGGGAAGATAAATTATACTGTGTAGATATACAGTTTTTTGGGTTCAGAAGGCGATGAGGAAGATCATTCACATCGATATGGATTGCTTCTTCGCTGCGGTCGAGATGCGTGATCACCCTGCTTATCGTGGGCGTCCTTTGGCCGTCGGAGGCAGCGAAAAGCAACGTGGAGTGATCAGCACGTGCAACTACGAAGCGCGCCAGTTCGGCGTTCGCAGTGCCATGCCAACCGCACAGGCACTGAAGCTTTGCCCGCATCTATTGGTTGTACCCGGGCGGATGCAAGTTTACAAAGAGGTCTCAGCGCAGATCCGAGAGATTTTCGCGCGCTATACGCCGCTCATCGAACCTCTCTCTTTGGATGAAGCTTACCTTGATGTGACGCACTCCCCGCACTGCCATGGCAGCGCTACCCTAATTGCGCAAGCGATTCGACAGGATATCCATCAGGAGCTCAATTTGACCGCCTCAGCCGGGATTGCGCCTGTGAAGTTTCTCGCCAAGGTAGCCTCAGACATCAATAAGCCGAATGGCCAGTGTGTGATCCCACCGCAGGACGTGCAACGGGTCGTGGACAGTTTGCCGCTAGAGAAAATCCCCGGTGTCGGCAAGGTAAGTTTAGAGAAGCTGCATCAAGCGGGCTTTTATGTTTGCGAGGACATAAAGAACAGCGATTATCGTGAACTGTTGCGCCGTTTTGGGCGCCTCGGGGTGTCCTTGTGGAACAAGAGCCAGGGGATTGATGCACGTGAAGTCGTGACAGAGCGAGAGCGAAAGTCTGTGGGTGTGGAGCGCACGTTCAGTCATAATATTCACAGCTATGATCAATGCTGGCAAGTGATTGAAGAGCGACTCTTCCCAGAGCTGGAACGGCGCTTAGAAAGAGCGTCACCGGATAAGGGAATCATCAAACAGGGCATCAAAATGAAGTTCGCCGATTTCCAACTCACCACCATTGAGCATGGACACAATCAATTGGAGTTGGCGTATTTTAAGCAATTGCTTAGTGATATATTAACCAGACAACAAGGCCGGGAGATTCGCTTGCTTGGATTAAGCGTGATGTTGAAGCCTGAAGAGCAAACCAAGCAGCTGAGTTTCTTCTAAATGTTGACACAGGGGCAGCATAACACTGACAAAACCCTGCTAGCGTCAGCAAAAAGGACATAGGTAAATCATGATGAGAAAAATCGTATTGGCATTGGCACTCAGTGCTTCGACACCTACGCTCGCGGCTCAATGCCATATTGTGCTGCAAAATGAGATTCACCTCAATGAGCGTCAGCTAGAAATCCATCAAACCAGCGGTGACAGTGCGGTGGTGGATGGGAACAACGAATTGACCATTCACGGCGAGCGCGTACCGCTCAGCGCCGAGCAGAAAAAAGCCATTGAAGAATATAAACAAAACCTCAATAGCTACGTACCTAAAGCAAAGCAGTTAGCCCACGATGGCTTAGCGTTAGCGGATGATATTATTGATGATATTGCGGATAGCTTTGATACACCCGACGCCTTTGAGGGGGTCAAAGCATCACTGCGAGCCTTCTATGAGGATATGGAATCGAGATATTACAACGACGGTGATCTTATTTTGCCGGCGCAAAGCTTTCGTGAAATGGCGCAAACCTGGGCAGAAGATTTTGAGAAGGCCAAAGCACTATTTAACCAAGAGTTTATTACCAGCAGTTTTGCTGCGCTTCAGGCGAAGATGACCGCCGAAGGCGGGATTAACCTCACCGAAATGGCGGAAACCATGGCCGAACTGAAAGAGCGTATTGCGGCTCGGTTGGATGAGCATGGTACTCAGTTGCAGAAAAAAGGCGATGCATTGTGTGATTCATTAGAAGAGATGGTCGAGCAAGAGCAGCAGCTGCATCAACAGATCCCAGAGTTAAAAAACTATCCTGTCTTTACTATCTAACCCTACTTTTTATCTTTTCTAATAATAATGAAGATGCTTGTAAAATTACCTTTACTAGCATCTTCTTTGTTTTCTATGTCACAAAGCTAGAGAAATGTAGTCCAGCAATTGAAATGGCCAGTGTTTATCTATATTGTACCAGTCAACTAGTTTAATGGTGCAAAGTGGTATGGCACAAACAGACAACGTACAAGCTCGTGAGCACTTTGGTTCACGTTTAGGATTCATTCTTGCAGCGGCTGGCGCGGCTGTGGGGTTAGGGAATATTTGGGGTTTTCCAACCCAAGCGGCAAGCAACGGTGGCGGGGCATTTCTATTGGTCTATCTGATCATGATCTTTGTCGTCGCCTTTCCGATGCTAGTGGTTGAAATGGCGATTGGTCGTCATGGTCAAGCAAACCCCATTGATAGTATGCGCTCACTTCACTCTCACCCTATGGCAAAAAACATCGGCTCCATGGTTGGTTGGGTTGGTCTGAGTGTCCCGTGTGCTGTGCTCGCTTTTTACAGCATCGTTGGCGGGTGGTTGATTTGCTTCTTGTTCGCGGCGGTGTGTGATCTGGCAGGGCTCGACGTTCTGAGTGCATGGTTTAAAGGCTTTAGCATTGAGCGTAACCTATTGGGCACTGTGATCTTCTATGTTCTGACCATTTTGATTGTTCAAGGTGGTGTTAAACAGGGCATCGAGAAATGGTCGACTCGGCTCATGCCTGCGTTGTTTGTGCTCTTCGCTTTACTGTTTATCTACATCATGACCCAAGCGGGCGCAATGGAAGGTCTCAAACACTATTTGGTGCCAGATTTCGCTAAGATCATGGATCGTAAGCTGATTTTAGCAGCGATGGGGCAAGGTTTCTTCTCGCTAACCATAGGGGGATGTTCCATGCTGATCTATGGCTCTTACCTGAGTAAAAAAGAGAACCTGCCAAAGATGGCCATGAACGTCACCTTGGTGGACACCGCTGTCGCTTTTATTGCGGGATTGGTGGTATTGCCTGCCATGTTTGTGGCGATGCAAAAAGGTGTTCAGATCTACGCTGAAGATGGCTCATTGCTCAGCTCGGATACCTTGGTGTTTACGGTACTGCCATTGATGTTTGAAAGCTTAGGGCTTCTTGGGCAACTTTTTGCTGTGGTGTTTTTCTTGTTGCTGACCATTGCCGCGTTGACCTCCTCAATCTCGATGCTTGAGTGCCCCGTAGCCTTAGTCGGCGAACGTTTCGGTACGGGGAGAACGGCGACCAGTTGGTGGTTGGGCGGTGCGATAGCGATAGTCAGTGTGGTTGTGGTGTATCACTTCTCTGCCTTATTTGGCTTAGTCGCGATGATCGCCACGCAGTATCTGCAGCCGATGGCGGCGTTAATGTTCTGTCTCTTTGGTGGCTGGGTTTGGAGTCGTCAAGGGAAAGTTCGCGAGCTAGAGCAAGGGTATCCAGAGTTTAGCTTGGGGTGGTTTGGCAAAGTATGGCCAGTGTATGTCAAATTTGTTTGCCCGCTGCTTGTTGCGACGGTGATCTGGGCGTCATTTGGTTAAGCATAGATTGAATGAAACGACAGCCCGCGTTTGCGGGCTGTCGTGTATTGGGTGATGGGCTAGGCTCTCAGGAGGGCGAGTTGATTTGCCCTGTCGTCAGCATCTCTGAATCCGTATCGAATACGTCTTCGATAAACTCTTCCACCACTTGTTCCACCTCATCCTCATCTTCATCAAAATAGGCGAGGTGAAAAATGGCATCCCCTTCATTGACCAAAGGCAAGGTTTGCTGGCCGATGACAATGCCAGCTTTACGGGCCTTAAGCTCAGTTTCCCCATGCCCTAGCGGCGCGCTGATGTAGGCAAGGATTTGAGCTTTCTCAACTTTCTCACCCAGCGTCACCACGGTGCGTAAGATGCCATCATTCTCTGCTCGCAACCAACTGGTTGATTTGGCGATAACCGATGTTGGGCGTTTTTTACGACTTGCTCTGAGCATACCGATCGCTTGCATCACTCGCTGTACGCCAAGAAAGCCAGCACTGATGCAGATTGGCTCAAAGCGCAGCGCTTCTCCAGCCTCATAGGTCAGCACAGGAATACCCAAACGTTCAGCTTCACTACGCAGTGAACCATCACGCAGCGGCGCATCAACAATCACCGGCGTCGCAAACGCTTGGGCAATGCGCAATGTTTCCGGATTACTTAAATCGGCGCGAATCTGCGGCAAGTTGGTGCGATGTATGGCCCCGGTATGCAAGTCTAGGATGTAGTCACAGCGTTTGGCGACCGTATCAAAGAAGGTATGTGCCATGCGAGACGCGAGCGAGCCTTTCTCACTCCCTGGAAAACAGCGATTAAGATCGCGTCTATCCGGAAGATAGCGAGACTTATGGATGAAACCAAACACGTTGAGGATCGGTACGGCGATCAATGTCCCTTTGAGCTTACTGGCGTCAATGGTATTGATCAGCTGTCTGACCACTTCGACCCCGTTGAGCTCGTCGCCATGAATGGCCGCGTTGACCATCAATACCGGTCCGGCAAGTTGACCATTAACCACTTCCACTGGGATAGAGAGCGGAGAGTGGGTATAGAGTTTTGCCGCTTCGAGTTCGACAATTTTGCGCTCCCCCGGTGCGATGGTCTCACCGAGAAAGTCGAACGCGCGATTCCTTTTAGCCTTTGCCACGAGTTTTTGTCCCTTTTATCGCCGCATTTTTTTCAATAAAGTCGATGATCATCCCTGCAATGTCTTTACCTGTTGCGGCTTCAATACCTTCAAGACCAGGAGATGAGTTCACTTCCATCACCAGTGGCCCACGTTCTGAGCGCAACAAATCCACGCCAGCGACGTTAAGACCCATGATTTTGGCCGCAGCAACCGCAGTGCGGCGCTCTTGCGGCGTAATTTTGACGAGTGATGCGCTGCCGCCTCGATGCAGATTAGAGCGAAATTCACCTTCTGCCCCTTGACGCTTCATCGCGGCGATCACCTTGTCTCCAATCACAAAACAGCGAATATCGGCGCCGCCGGCTTCTTTAATGTACTCTTGGACCATGATGTTGGCCTTCAGGCCCATAAATGCTTCAATCACACTTTCGGCTGCTTTTCGTGTTTCGGCAAGCACTACGCCAATACCTTGTGTTCCTTCTAGAAGCTTGATCACAACAGGCGCACCGCCGACCATCTCCAACAAATCTTTCACATCATCCGGTTTGCTGGCAAAACCGGTGATCGGCATACCGATGCCTTTACGAGAAAGTAACTGCATGGAACGAAGCTTATCTCTAGAGCGGGTGATCGCCACGGACTCGTTGACCGGATAGACACCCATCATCTCAAATTGACGCAACACAGCGGTGCCATAGAACGTCACCGAAGCGCCAATACGAGGAATGATGGCATCAAACCCTGACAGCTCTTCGCCTTTGAAATGAATTTCAGGTTTGTCTGAGTTGATATTCATGTAACAACGTAGAGCGTCAATAACCTTCACTTCGTGGCCGCGTTCTTTTGCTGCCTCGATTAAACGCTTGGTCGAGTAAAGTTTAGCGTTACGAGACAGAACACCGATTTTCATGCTGTGATTTCCTAATAGGGCAATACTCATCCGGCGATGGTCACCGAATGAGTGCAAACAAAACAATAGAAACTCAGATGCCAGAGCGGGCACCTGTGACTTTTAAGATAAAGAGTCAGCGCGAAAAAGTGGCGATATTGACGCCTCAGCGCTGTAAGGACGCGAACCTTAGCAGTGGGGTAAATGGCTTGGCTAACAAAAATTAATTGTCGTCACTACAAATATTATCACTCGATAGTGGCCTAAGCCGTGCGGCGATTTTGACCCACAAAAAAGCCGAGCAAGAGCTCGGCTAGTACAGTAATACCATGTTTAGATGAAAGACTATGCCTTCTCAGGAATCGCTTCCAGAAGGGCGACCATTTGCTCCCAAAAGAGCGCCACGGTATCAATCTTAACCTTTTCATCTGGTGAGTGAGGGAACTTAATGGTAGGACCAAAAGAGACCATATCCATATTTGGGTAAGGTTCTTTAAATAGACCACACTCTAGACCGGCGTGAATCACCATGATGTTCGGCTTGTGACCGTAAATGCCTTCATACATGTCGCGGAAGATGGCCATGATCTCTGAATCCGCATCCGGTTTCCAGCCAGGGTAGGCGCCAGAGAAAGCGATCTTAGCGCCAGCAAGGTCAGCCACGGAGGTGAGCATGCCTTCAACTTGTTGTCGTCCTGAGTCAATCAAAGAGCGAACTAAGCAGAGAACGCGAATGGCTTCTTTTTCTGTGGTAATGACACCAACGTTTAATGAGGTCTCGACCACTCCTTCAATGTCGTCACTCATACGAATCATGCCATTCGGACAGGCGTTCAAAGCGGCGATAAAACGTTGTTGATCAGCTATAGACAACACGTCTTCCTGGCTGTCACTCGCTTCGTTAAACGTGACAAGGCTTGTTTCCAATTTGCCGAGCTCGTTGATAAGCAGTTGTGTGTAGAACTGATAAAGCTCGGCAAGCTTGGCTTCGTTTTCAGCAGGAACGGCGACCGTAACAAACGCTTCGCGTGGAATTGCATTGCGCAGGCTACCACCACGGAATTCAATCAGGCGCAAATCCAGTTCGCTTGCGTGACCTGCTAGGAATCGAGCGAGGAGTTTGTTGGCATTACCGCGTCCAGTGTGGATATCACAGCCTGAGTGTCCGCCTTTTAAGCCTTTAAGAATAAGCTGTCGGGTCACATAGCCCGCGGGCAGAGCTTCGCGTTGGATCTCGAACGTCATTTCACCGTCGATACCACCGGCACAACCCATGTACACTTCACCCTCTTGTTCAGAATCGGTATTAAGCAGAATGTCGCCTTCTAACCAACCCGCTTCAAGACCAAATGCGCCAGTCATGCCCGCTTCTTCATCAATCGTCAGCAGTACTTCTAGTGGCCCGTGTTTAATGTCATTGGACGCCAATACCGCGAGACAAGACGCCATACCAATGCCGTTGTCCGCACCCAAGGTTGTGCCTTTGGCGGTGACCCACTCACCATCAATATAAGGTTGGATCGGGTCTTGGGTAAAATCATGATCCGTATCTTCGTTTTTCTGCGGCACCATATCAATGTGCGCCTGCAGAACCACACCTTTTTTATTCTCCATCCCTTTGGTCGCCGGTTTTTTGATGAAGACGTTGCCGGTTGGATCGCGTTTGACTTCTAGGCCTTGATCGGTCGCCCAATCAATGATCATTTGCGCTAGGGCTTCTTCGTGTTTCGATGGGTGAGGAATGGAGCAAATCTTGTCGAAAAACTGCCACAAAGGCGCTGGTGACAAGCTGCTAATTTCAGAATGGAACTCAGACACGGATAACTCCTTATAATGAGAGATGGCAAATATTGTCTTATGCACCAAATGATGAGTAGCACAAACATCCAAACTTGCCGATTTGATGTTGGTCAGAATAGCACTCTCAAGATCGATACCCAAGTGAGTTGATGCAAACTGCAGCGAAAAGTGTCTACCCCTCTATCGACGGGATATTCAATAGTATGATTATCAATCTGACAGATTGACTTAGATATTAGTGATTTTTATGTAATTAAATTACAGCTGTGGTTTGATTTGAATCAGTAATCGCACTTTTTTGTGACTTTTATCACCTTAGGTGTTGTAATTTAATTTCTGTAAGGTATATTTGTAACCACTTCGGCAGCGAAGTAAAAACGCTCAAAGGATGAGTCCGAGTTATCGCCTCCAAGGAACTGAGAAATCAATCATTGTAATGTGTTTAATTGATTTAGAAGGTGATGTTATGAAAGGTTTACCAAGTGCAGCGTTCTGGCTAAACAAATCTGTTTATACAGGAAGCTTTACTTACCCCACTAGCTTTGGTTACTAACACTGAAAGCTTGTTTATCTCGAACGTTATGTTCACCCCCTAATATTGGAATATATTTGCAGCGCCGTTTTCGCTGACATGATTCAACCGCCACTCATTTTGAGTGGCGTTTTTTTATCCGCCAACTCACCGATTTCTCCTTATTAATGCCATTCTCTGCATATTATGCACATAAGCACGTGTTACTCAGGTTACAAACTGCCGTTCTGGATTTGAAAGTTTACAACATGGTACAAAAGTTCACCGTCTAAATGATGACGTTATTATTGGATATATGTCTGAATTTTAATGTCTTTTATTTCATTTTCGGCGCTTTTATAGCGATGGGTTGGCCATTTGCAACCCGAAATATTGATTAGAGTCATAATTCTATCTGGAATTTACTATTTGATGACTTTATAATTCCGCCAATCGATTACGCAACCGTTTACTTTTTACCCTTTTAGGATTCGATCATGTTCGAAAAACTGTTCAAACTCAGTGAAAATGGCACGAATGTCAAAACTGAGATCATTGCCGGTGTGACCACATTCCTGACAATGGCTTACATCATTTTTGTCAACCCAGCGATGCTGGCCGATGCAGGGATGGACAAAGGCGCTGTCTTTGTTGCGACCTGTTTAGCTGCTGCGATTGGCTGTTTTGTCATGGGTTTTGTCGCTAACTACCCGATTGCATTGGCGCCAGGTATGGGCCTCAACGCGTTCTTCACTTATGGCGTTGTTTTGGGTATGGGCCACTCATGGCAAGTCGCGCTCGGTGCGGTGTTTATCTCTGGTTTGATCTTCATGGCGCTTTCGGTATTCAAAATCCGTGAGTGGATCATCAACTCTATCCCATTGTCGCTGCGCACGGGTATCTCTGCGGGTATTGGTCTATTCCTTGCGTTTATCGGCCTACAAAACTCAGGCATCGTCGTTGATAATCCTGCGACCTTGGTCGGCTTGGGCCATATCACAAACCTAGCACCAGCCTTGGCTGCCTTGGGCTTTTTCTTGACCATCGGTTTGGTGTACCGTGGCGTTCGTGGCGCTGTGATGATCGCGATCCTTATTATCACCGCACTTGGTCTATTGGTGGGTGATGTGCAGTGGGGCGGTGTGATGTCGACACCACCAAGTATTGCGCCGACCTTTATGGAAATGAACATTGCTGACGTGTTTGAAGTGGGCATGATCTCAGTGGTCTTTGCCTTCTTGTTTGTTGATCTCTTTGATACGGCGGGTACGCTGGTGGGTGTCGCGACTAAGGCGAACTTCATTAAAGAAGACGGCAAACTACCACGTTTGAACAAAGCACTATTGGCAGACTCAACAGCAACGTCAGTGGGCGCGGTACTCGGTACCTCAAGCACTACGTCTTACGTAGAGTCTACGGCAGGGGTTGCGGCAGGCGGTCGCACTGGTTTGACGGCGGTGGTTGTTGGCGTGCTGTTCTTGTTGGCACTGTTCTTCTCGCCTTTGGCAGGCATGATTCCGCCATACGCGACCGCTGGCGCACTGTTCTACGTAGCAATTCTAATGATGTCTGGCTTGGTCAGCATCGATTGGCGTGATCTAACAGAAGCGGCGCCGGTTGTGGTGACGTGTCTGCTGATGCCACTGACTTACTCGATCGCAGAAGGTATTGCACTGGGCTTTATCTCTTACGCTGCCATTAAGCTACTGAGTGGTAAAGGACGCGACGTATCTGTGAGCGTTTGGGTACTGTCGGCAGTCTTCTTACTGAAGTACGTTTTCGCTGGTTAATCACAAGCATTAAATCAACAACGCCACAGCGCATTCGCTGTGGCGTTGTTTTATAGAGAATATAATTCGCCATTGGTATTGGCCGCCGCTTCCGGTAAAATAATCGTTTGCGTAGCTTTTCCCCTATTTGGCCTGGTGCATCAAGCTGTAGGTTGTATCAACTTAGCGCTTGTTTTTCAGGGGATGCCGATTGGACAAAACTATTAGGTTATTACAATGAGTAAAAAATTCATCATCACTTGGGATCAGATGCACGCGTACTGTCGTGAACTTGCAGAAAAGCAGATGCCTGCCGAGCAATGGAAAGGGATTTGGGCTGTGAGCCGTGGCGGTTTAGTACCGGGTGCTATTTTAGCGCGTGAACTCGGTATTCGTTATGTGGATACCATCTGTATTTCAAGCTACGATCACGATCACCAACGTGATATGAGCGTATTGAAAGCACCTGAAGGTGACGGTGAAGGTTACCTTATCGTTGAAGATCTGGTCGACAGTGGTGACACAGCACGCAAGCTTCGTGACTTGTACCCGAAGGCGAAATTGATTGCCGTGTGCGCGAAACCATCGGGCGCTGAGCTTTTAGATGACTACGTGGTGGATATCGCTCAAGAGACTTGGATTGAGCAACCATGGGATATGTCGATTCAATACATCGAACCGATCAATCGCAAGCAAAAGTAATGGTTTTCACTCTTGGGTGAATGCATTGGCGATTTCTATAAAGAATCTTGATAAATGACCCTTTCTTGGGTCATTTTTTTTATTACTATGAAAGAATCGAACGAATACACGAGTAATGTGATGTCGGAAGAAGTAAGCAAAAACCTGTCTGAGACGCTGTTTGCCAAAGATAAAAAAGCCAAAGAGACGTCTGAGTTGATTGCCTACATGCCATCAAGTCAGGCGCTGCTGGATGAAAAACGGGTCGAAGACGGCTACAAATGGTATCGCAACTTACGCCGCCTGCAATGGACATGGCAAGGGCTACAACCTATCGAAATCGAAGGCGTATTAGCGGCGATGGCCTCCTCAAAGCACTCGCGTACCCACGATGAGTGGCTAGATACTGTGATGGGCTATCACAGCGGGAACTGGAACTTCGAGTGGACAAAGTTGGGCATGCTGCATCAAAAGCGCGCGCAACAACTCAAAGGTGAAGAAGCGGCTGACGAGCTCTTTAACGCCTCCCTTTGTTACAGTATCGCCGGTTATCCGCATCTCAAAAACGATACGCTCGCCGCTCAGGCGCAAGTGTTGGCGGGCAATGCTTATGAGGAAGCCGCGAAACAGACTAAGTACACCGTCAAACGGCTAGAGATCCCGCATCAAAATAAAAAAATCGTCGCCCACCTTCACTTAACTCGCACTGATGAGCCACAACCTGTGGTGATGGTGAGCGCGGGTCTCGATAGTTTACAAACGGATATGTGGCGTCTATTTCGCGATCATTTAGCCAAAAAAGGCATCGCGATGCTCACTATCGATTTGCCCTCTATCGGTCACAACACCCATTGGAATCTAACACATGATAGCTCTTGCCTACATCAGGCCGTGCTCAATCAACTGGTTGATATTCCTTGGGTGGATCATCACCGAGTGGGTTTGATCGGGTTTCGTTTTGGTGGCAATGCCATGGTGCGTTTGTCATTTATGGAGCAAGAGAAGATCAAGGCGTGCGTAACGCTAGGGGCACCGATTCATGACATTTTATCGTCTCCGGATAAAATCAAGCAGATGCCTAAGATGTATCTGGACGTGTTGGCATCGCGCATTGGGAAAAATATTGTCGATATCAACAGTCTGGCGATTCAACTGATGGCATGGTCGTTGAAGGTGCAAGGTATCTTAGGTGGGCGTAAAACGAAGGTGCCTATTTTGGCGATGAACCTAGAGCGAGATCCTGTTTCTCCCTTTAGTGACAACCGATTGGTCGCCTTGTACAGCCAATACGGCAAAGCGAAGCAAATCAGTGCTAAGACAATTACACAAGGATATGAGCAATCCCTCGATTTAGCGATCAAGTGGCTAGAAGATGAGCTAATTAGATGACATTGTAGGTTTTTTAGACGACACTAAAGTAATGACGTACCGCATCTAAAGTGTCCGTCACACCGTGTTCCAGCCAACAGATAATAATGAATATGGAGATTCACTATGACTGGAGAGAAAAAGACCCCAACGCATTTTCGCTTGTTAACCACACTGCGTGCCATTGGTCCCTATCTGCGAGAGGTGCAGAGCTCAGAAGGGGCGTATCTATTTGATTGCCTGTCTGTGTGTGTCAACGACAAGAAATCCCCTGAAAAGCGCGAGTTTTGGGGCTGGTGGCTTGAGCTTAGCTTAGTCGACGGCTATTACGAAGCGCGTTACCGTACTGGTCTTTATGATGTCAGTGGTGAATGGCGAGACGAACCCTTGCCGAAAAAGGCCGTGGAAGATGTCACCAAAACCCAAGAAGCGTTTCATCAAAAATTGATTGAAACCTTGTCAACGGAGTTTGATCTCGAAGTAAAAATGCATCAACAATCGGTCGAATTTGTCTAAATTTCATTGATTGATATTGAATCCTAGTAAAAAGGCGCGTTATCGCGCCTTTTCTACTTGTGAAAAGCGGATTTGATTGCTAAAACAACAGGTCAGTTTTTTAACCATCCTTATTTCTCATTCAAAGTAGAAGTGTCATGAATCAGCAACGCACCGCTGCCACATCACCAAAAACCGTGGTAGTGAAACTTGGGACCAGTGTACTCACTGGTGGGACTTTGGCGCTTGATCGGGCTCATATGGTTGAGCTCGCGCGTCAATGTGCAGAACTTAAAAAGCAAGGCCACTCAGTGGTCATGGTCTCATCGGGCGCGATTGCCGCAGGTCGAGAGCACTTAGGTTACCCCGCACTCCCCAATGCGATGGCCAGCAAGCAATTACTGGCGGCGGTTGGTCAAAGTCAGTTGATTCAAACTTGGGAAGCCTTGTTTGGCATTTACGGCATTAAGATTGGTCAAATGCTGCTCACGCGCGCTGACCTTGAAGACAGAGAGCGTTTTCTCAACGCGCGCGACACCATCAATGCGCTAGTTGATAACGACATCATTCCTATTGTGAATGAGAACGATGCCGTCGCCACCAGTGAAATCAAAGTGGGTGACAACGATAATTTATCGGCCTTGGTCGGCATTCTTTGCGGCGCAGACAAGCTGTTGCTGTTGACGGACCAAAAAGGTCTGTTTACCGCTGACCCACGCAAAGATCCCTCAGCAGAGTTGATCAAAGAAGTGAAAACCATCGATGATACGCTACGTAAAATCGCCGGCGGCAGTGGTACAACCTTAGGGACTGGCGGCATGGCGACCAAGCTACAAGCGGCTGATATCGCACGTCGTGCTGGGATTGAGGTTATCATCGCGGCAGGTAGCGCGCCAGATGTGATCTTTGATTCGTTAAGTGAAGCGCCGCAAGGCACGCGCTTTTTGCCATGTGATGAAGCGCTGGAAAACCGTAAACGTTGGATTCTTGCAGGCCCTGCGGCATCAGGCACCATCACGATTGATGATGGGGCGGTACGTGCGGTGATCAAAAACGGCAGCAGCTTGTTGGCCAAAGGCGTCACAGCGGTGACTGGCGAGTTTGCTCGTGGTGAGGTGGTTCAAGTGACGGCACCCGACGGTCAGTTGGTCGCGCGAGGTATCGCGAGCTACTCTAGCCAAGACATGGCCAAAATTATCGGCAAGCACAGTAAAGATATTATCGCTATCCTCGGTTACGACTACGGTAGTGAAGTGCTGCACCGCGACGATATGGTCGTTATCCAAGAATAATCAGACGAAGGAGCCGAGAGTGGAACTTATTTCAATGGGCAAGGCAGCAAAAGACGCTGCTTTTCAACTTGCCACCGCATCAACGAAACAGAAGAACCAAGCCCTAGCGATCATCGCTGATGAATTGGAAGCCAATGCAGACCTTATTCTTGCTGCCAATGCTAAGGATATCGAACTGGGCCGCGAAGCGGGGCTGACCGATGCCTTGCTTGACCGTCTGCTGCTCAATCCTGAGCGCTTGAGCGGTATTGCCAATGATGTGCGCAATGTGATCACCCTCAATGATCCTGTTGGCAGTGAGATAGACAGCAAGGTGCTAGAGAACGGCATGTCTCTCTCTCGCCGTCGAGTGCCGCTCGGTGTGGTCGGTGTGATTTATGAAGCGCGCCCTAATGTCACTATCGATATTGCCGCGCTGTGTTTAAAAACCGGCAATGCGAGTATTTTGCGTGGTGGTAAAGAGACGTTTTACTCCAATATGGAGTTGGTGAAGGTCATCCAATCTGCACTGGCTAAAGCCGGGTTGCCAGCGGCGTCGGTTCAGTACATTGAAAATCCAGATCGCGAATGGGTCTCTCAGCTACTCAAGCTCGATGAGTACGTCGATATGATCATCCCAAGAGGCGGCGCAGGTTTACACAAAATGTGTAAAGAGAACAGCACGATTCCTGTCATCATCGGCGGATTTGGTATTAGCCACATTTTTGTTGATGAAAGTGCCGATCTAGCAAAATCGCTCGATGTGGTGGAAAACTCCAAAGTACAGCGTCCATCGGCGTGTAACTCGCTAGACACCTTATTGGTGCATCAAGCGGTCGCGGAACGTTTTCTGCCTATGATTGTTGAGCGCATGAACGAGAGTGTCGCGTTTGTCGCAGATCCTAAAGCGAAAGCCTTGATGGTGGGCGCACGCGATCTTCGCGACGCGAAAGAGGGCGACTTTGACACCGAATGGTTGAGTTACACATTAGGCGTGAAAGTGGTGGCGGATGTCAATGAGGCGATTGACCATATGCGTGTTCACAACGCGAGCCACTCCGATGCGATCATGACCAACAGCTTGGAAAATTCAGAGCGTTTCATTAACTCAGTGGGTTCGGCGGCGGTGTATGTCAACGCAGCGACGCGATTTACTGATGGTGCGCAGTTTGGCCTTGGGGCTGAAGTTGCCGTGTCGACCCAGAAATTGCACGCACGCGGTCCTATGGGGCTAGAAGAGCTCACCAGCTACAAATGGGTCGGTAAAGCGAACTACTTGCCGCGCAGTTAACACTTTCACCAGACACCATTTGAAAAAGGGGCAAGTTTGCCCCTTTTGCTTTTCTAACTTCTTGGATTTCCGTTACACTGTTTGCCACTAATATGGAGGTGATATGCATTGTCCTTTTTGTTCTGAGAACGATACTAAAGTGATCGACTCTCGTCTTGTAGCTGACGGCCACCAGGTGCGCCGCCGCAGGCAGTGTTTAGCGTGCAGTGAACGATTCACTACCTTTGAAACCGCGGAATTGGTGATGCCGAAAGTCATCAAGTCCAACGGAAATCGTGAGCCATTCAATGAAGATAAAATGATTGGTGGTTTGCAACGAGCGCTTGAGAAGCGTCCGGTGAGTGCCGATGCCGTTGAGTTGGCCATCAGCATGATCAAGTCTAAGTTGCGTGCGACGGGGGAACGAGAAGTGCCGAGTGAGATGATCGGCAATCTGGTCATGGAGCAGTTGAAAGAGCTCGACAAAGTGGCTTACATTCGTTTCGCGTCTGTGTACCGCAGCTTTGAAGATATTCGTGAGTTTGGTGAAGAGATCGCCAAGCTCGAAGATTAAACGGTTAAGCGTGGTGAAAGGCGAGCATGTTTAGTGCACAAGATTATCAAATGATGGCGCGCGCCATTGAACTCGCACAGCGGGGGAAATACACCACAGCGCCGAATCCTAATGTTGGCTGTGTCATTACCCGAGATGGAGACATTGTCGGTGAAGGTTTCCACTTTCGAGCCGGTGAGCCTCATGCTGAGGTACATGCGCTGCGTATGGCAGGCGACAAGGCGCAAGGGGCGACCGCTTATGTCACCTTGGAGCCATGCTCTCACTATGGTCGCACGCCGCCTTGCGCGGAAGGTTTGATCAATGCCCAAGTCGCGAAGGTTGTCTGCGCGATGCAAGATCCTAATCCGCAAGTGGCAGGTCGTGGTATTGAAATGCTGCGCAGCGCGGGTATTGAGGTCCAAGTCGGGCTGCTGGAACAAGATGCTGTGGCGTTAAACCCATTCTTCCTAAAGCGCATGCACAGCAAAATGCCTTATGTACAATTGAAACTGGCGGCGAGCCTTGATGGACAAACGGCGCTTAGCAATGGGGAGAGCCAATGGATCACCAGTCCAGAAGCCCGTCAGGATGTGCAGCGCTACCGAGCGCAAAGCAGTGCAATTCTCTCCACTAGCCAAACGGTGATCGCCGATGATGCTTCACTTAATGTCCGTTTTGATGACTTGCCTGCGTCGCTGAAACTTCAATACTCACCCACCGACCTCCGTCAGCCAGTGCGTGTCATTTTGGACCGGCAAGGGCAGCTTCATCCAGAGCTTAAACTCTTTAATACGCCGGGAGAGGTGCTGGTGGTGGGGCCACATGGCGCTCTCAGCGCACCGCTCGGGGATGATGGACGTGTGGACCTTTTCGCTACGTTCGCCAGCTTAGCCCAAGATCACAACATCAATCAGTTATGGATTGAAGCGGGCCCAACGCTTGCGCAAAGTGTGCTCAAAGCGGGATTAGTGGATGAGCTGATTCTCTACCTCGCGCCTAAACTGATGGGCAGTGATGGACGAGGCCTGCTCGGTGCTTTAGGGCTTGGTGCCATGAGTGAATGCATCGAGCTCGATATTCAAGATATTCGTATGGTCGGCAAAGACATTCGTGTTGTCGCCAAACTAGCTAACAAAGAATCCTAATATGTTTACAGGTATTGTAGAGGCAGTAGGGACCCTATCTGCCATCACCCCAAAAGGGGAAGACATCAGTGTGACCGTTGAGGTCGGTAAATTGGACATGAGCGATGTCAAACTGGGCGACAGTATTGCGACCAATGGTGTCTGCTTGACGGTGGTGGATTACACCGCGACCAGTTACAGCGCCGATTTATCCCTCGAGACACTGCAAAAAACCGGCTTTGCCCATTATCAAGCGGGCGACAAAGTTAATCTTGAAAAAGCCATGTTGCCGACCACTCGATTTGGCGGTCATATTGTCTCCGGCCATGTGGACGGTGTTGGTGAAATCGTTGAGCGCAACAGTGTCGGTCGCGCGATTGAGTTCTGGGTCTCGATGCCGGAATCAATCGCGAAATACGTGGCAGAGAAAGGATCCATCACGGTTGATGGAATTAGCTTAACGGTGAATGCGCTACGTAAAAACGCTTTCAAGCTCACTATCGTGCCGCATACCGGAGAAGAGACCACCATCGCCGAATTCCACGTCGGGCGCAAAGTCAATCTCGAAGTCGACGTCTTGGCCCGTTACATGGAGCGTCTATTAACGGCTTCCACCTCGGCACAGCCAGAATCCACCCTAACACTCGAATTCTTACAACAAAACGGATTTGCGTAGTGACGTCGAACGTCCGCAAAAGCCGCGCCAATAATAAGGAACAGAATCATGCCAATTAGTACGCCTCAAGAAATCATCGACGACATTCGCCTGGGTAAAATGGTCATCCTCATGGATGATGAAGATCGTGAAAATGAGGGGGATTTGATCATGGCGGCGGAGCACGTCACGCCGGAAGCGATCAATTTTATGGCAACCCACGGTCGCGGTTTGATCTGTTTGACCATGACCAAATCACGCTGTGAAAAGCTCGGATTGCCACCCATGGTGCAAGACAATAACGCGCAGTACACCACCAACTTCACGGTGTCGATTGAGGCTGCTGAAGGAGTGACAACGGGTATCTCTGCCGCAGACCGCGCACGCACAGTGCAAGCTGCAGTGGCAAAAGACGCCAAAGCGGCGGATCTCGTTCAGCCCGGGCATATTTTCCCGCTGGCGGCGCAAGAAGGTGGCGTGTTAACGCGCGCAGGTCACACCGAAGCTGGCTGCGATTTGGCTCGCCTTGCAGGTCTTGAGCCCGCTGGCGTGATTGTTGAAATCCTAAATGATGACGGCACGATGGCGCGTCGCCCTGATCTGGAAGTGTTTGCGCAAAAGCACGACATCAAACTGGGCACCATTGCCGATCTGATTGAGTATCGCAACAACACGGAAACCACCATTGAGCGCGTAGCGGAGTGCCAATTGCCGACGGAGTTTGGTGAGTTCAAATTGGTCACATACCGCGATGTTATTGACAACCAAGTCCATTATGCGTTGTGCAAAGGTGAGGTGACACAAACCCCATTGGTGCGTGTCCACTTACAAGATACCTTTACCGACTTGCTGCACAGTAACCGGAACGCAGACCGAAGCTGGAGCCTGGATGCGGCGATGAAGCGCATCGGCGAAGAGGGCGGCGTATTGGTTATTTTGGGCAACGAAGAGTCGACCGATTTACTCATCCACCGCGTGAAGATGTTTGAAGCGCAAGACAAAGGGGAAGCGCCGACGCTGGCCAAGCGTCAAGGCACATCACGTCGCGTGGGCGTTGGGTCGCAAATTCTCGCGGATCTCGGCGTACATGATATGCGTCTGCTGTCATCGACCAACAAAAAATACCATGCATTGGGTGGTTTTGGTTTGAATGTCGTTGAGTACGTCTGCGAATAAGCAGGATTGAGTGGAAGGTGGCATCGTCTGCCACCTCCCCAGTCGGTGCGAATTTCCATTAGATATTGCTCACAAATTTGTGCTAGAATCCGGCGATTCTCACTTGATGAATATAGTTAAAGGAAAGCTTATGAAAGTGATCGAGGGTGGCTTCCCAGCGCCAAATGCAAAAATTGCTATCGTTATTTCTCGTTTCAACAGTTTTATTAACGAAAGTCTATTGTCTGGTGCAATCGATACTTTAAAGCGTCATGGACAAGTTAGCGAAGAGAACATCACCGTTGTGCGTTGCCCAGGTGCAGTTGAATTGCCATTGGTTGCTCAACGTGTTGCAAAAACCGGTAAATTTGACGCGATCGTATCGCTTGGTACGGTGATTCGTGGTGGTACACCACACTTTGACTATGTTTGCAGTGAATGTAACAAAGGTCTTGCTCAAGTCTCATTGGAATACAGTTTACCAGTGGCGTTTGGCGTATTGACCGTTGATACAATTGACCAAGCAATTGAGCGCGCAGGAACCAAGGCTGGTAATAAAGGTGCAGAGGCTGCACTAAGCGCACTTGAGATGATTAACGTTCTATCAGAAATTGATTCCTAATGGGGGCCAGTGTGAAACCAGCCGCACGTCGTAATGCACGTCGATTTGCTTTACAAGCAATCTACTCTTGGCAAATTACCAAAGAAAATGTTGCCACAATTGAAGAGCAGTTCTTATCGGGTGGTAAGTACGATGAAGAAGAGCACCACGCTCAAGAGCCAGCGCTTTCTGCTCCAGATACAGACGTTGCCTACTTCCGTGACCTGTTATCAGGTGTTGTGCTAAGTCACACAGAGCTAGACAGCAAAATTCGCCCATACACTGCGCGTCCAATGCAAGATTTGGACATGATGGAGCTTGCGTTGCTTCGTCTTGCGATGTATGAAATGACTCGCCGCGAAGATGTTCCTTACAAAGTGGTCATCAACGAAGCGATTGAGTTGGCAAAAGTGTTTGCTGCAGAAGATAGCCACAAATTCGTCAATGGTGTGCTGGATAAAGCCGCACCACACGTACGTAAAAAGTAACTCAATAGTTTTGAGATAAAAGGTCAGCAAGCGCTGACCTTTTTTATGTGAGAAATTCTCTATGGCGAGTGAATTTAACCTAATTAATCGATATTTTGTTGGTCGACAAGGGCAGCGCAAAGACGTGCTGTTGGCGGCAGGCGATGACTGTGCGCTAGTCCAACCACCAGGCAGTGATCTGGCGATTGCGATCAGCACTGATACCTTAGTCGCGGGGACCCATTTCCTCCTCGACGCCGATCCTCACGCTGTTGCGCACAAAGCGTTGGCGTCCAACATCAGTGATTTAGCGGCGATGGGAGCAACGCCTGCTTGGGTGTCGTTGGCGCTCACCCTGCCTGAGGCCGATGAGTCTTGGTTGAGCGGATTTTGTGACGCATTCTACCAATTGGCGGACTATTTCGATATTCAACTGATTGGCGGAGACACCACCAAAGGCCCGCTCAGTATGACCTTAACAGTACAGGGATACGTAGACCCGAGCAAAGCGCTACGCCGAGACGGGGCTCAAGTAGGGGATTGGATCTACGTCACCGGAGAGCTTGGTGATAGCCAAGCGGGGTTGGATGTGATCCTTGACCCAAGCTTGGCCCAAAAGCCCTTGGCAAGCGAGTTAGTGCATCGACATTACTATTCAACGCCGCGTGTCTTGGTCGGACAAGCCTTATTGGGGCTCGCCAGTGCTGCGGTCGATATTTCTGATGGGTTAATTGCTGACCTTGGGCATATTCTTGAACGCTCAGAGGTTGGAGCAAGCCTTGACGTGAGCACGCTTCCTGTTTCTAATGAACTGGTGACATTTTTGGCCAGCACTGAACGTGCTCAGCAAATGGCGTTGTCAAGCGGCGAAGAGTACGAACTCTGTTTTACCGTCAGCGAGGCCAATCGTGGCTCCATTGAGAGTGCGCTGGCACACTGTAATTGTAAGGTGACCTGCATCGGCCAAATTCGCCCACAGGGTCACTGGGAACTTCACTCAAAAGGACAACCAATGACATGGCCACGACAAGGCTATGATCATTTTAGTGAATCAGTATGACAAATCCCTTAGCACTTATTTCGCTGAAAAATCCGTGGCATCTGCTTGCGACAGGTTTTGGCAGCGGACTTTCCCCTATCGTCCCCGGTACCATGGGCACCTTAGCTGCGGTGCCTTTTTATCTTCTTTTGGTCCAGCTGCCGTTACCACTCTATATTGTGGCTGTGCTGTTTTCTTGCTGGATTGGCGTCAAAATTTGCCAAGTGACGTCTGATGACATGGGCGTGCATGATCATGGTTCGATCGTCTGGGATGAGTTTGCTGGCTTCTGGATCACCATGTTGGTGGTGCCTCTGTTTAATCTGTCGACGACGGATTGGAAGTGGCTGTTGACCGGATTTGTCTTGTTTCGATTTTTCGATATGGTCAAGCCTTGGCCGATAGGCTGGCTCGATAAGCGTATTCACGGCGGCTTGGGTATCATGATTGATGATATCGTCGCTGGCCTCATGGCTGCGGTATCACTCTATCTCATTGGTCGATATGCAGGCTGGCTATAGCAGGGCTTAGTCATAGAGACAGCAAAATATGGAACGCAATAAAAAAGGACAGCGACTGCGCTGTCCTTTGTCTTTCTAGGTTGAGAGTATGCTTATTTCAGCTTCTCTAAGTCGGCTTCAATCTCGGCAATCTTGCTGGCGACCACTTTCTCTAAGTGACGAAGATCGGACAAGATTTTCTGTTTCACATCCGTTTCAGCCGCTTTTTCTGGTCGTGTGATTTGGTTCAATTCATCGATAACCAGCGTTAAATTGCGATTAATCTCAGTCACTTCTTTGTATTGGTGGCTGCCACTGTCGACGAGTACGTTTTTGACTTGGCGGGGATATTTGAATTTTACGCTTTTCGCAAACAATTCGCCTTTTTGCTTACGAAAATAGATCTTTAACACATCCTTGTGCGCTTCTTGACGAAGTGAATAGCGCTCAATTTGCTTAGGCTCGTGAATACCTAAACCAGTGAGGTTTGGAAACATAAGCTACCTCTTTTGTGTTGTAGTAACCCCTTCCCATCTGGGAAGGGAAACAAAGTGTTCATAGGTTAATGTAGCAGCCTATGATCGTGGTAGATAGTTGTTTTTTAATCAGCTTTGCAACTTGTGGACGAGATCGCTTACGGCGCCAACTCAGCCACGTTCTTGATCAAGGTCTCACGCAGTCGTTGCTCTTCTTCTTCGCTGAGCTTGCCGGTGTGATCACTGGTGATAATGAACAAGTCCTCAGCCCGCTCACCAATGGTGGTGATTTTGGCGGCGTGCAGGTTGAGATTCAATTCGGCAAACGTCGCCCCTACCGTGGCAAGCAGTCCTGGGGTATCGAGGGCTACAAACTCCATCAAGGTGCGCTTTTTACTCTTAGTCGGCAGAAAGTCGACTTGTGTTTTCACCTTGAAGTGCTGCAGGTTACGCGGCACTCGACGGGTTTTGATCTTGGTTGGGCGGCCATCTTCGAGTACGTGGACCAAGTGCTTAATCAGTGCCTTGTGGCGCGTCTCATCAATGACCTCGCCGTGTTGATCCAACACCATAAAGGTATCTAACACATAACCATCTTTACTGGTCATAACCTGCGCATCGTGAACGTTGAGATTGCGCCTATCTAACTCGGCCACCACAGTCGCAAACAAAGCATGTTGGTCTTTGCTGTAGACAAACACTTCCGTCCCGCCTCGGGTTGCTTTCTTAGAGATTAAGATCAATGGTTTAGCCGGATCGTCATGGCGCAGCAGATGCGCGCAGTGCCACGCAATTTGTTTATGGGTGTGTCTTAAGAAGTAGTCGGCTTTAAAGCGTTGCCACAGTACTTCGATCTCTCTGGCACTGAACCCTTCTTTGCGCAGCAGCGCAGAAGCTAACTGCTGGTTGTGACGGATGCGCTCACGTACATCGACAGGGTTCTCTAGACCGCGGCGCAAGGCACGTTGCGTCGAGTAAAAAAGCTCAGCGAGCAGTGTGCGTTTCCAACTGTTCCAAAGTTCAGGGTTGGTGGCGCAGATATCAGCGACGGTTAGGCAGACTAGGTACTCCAGATACTCTTCATCTCGCACTTGCTTGGCGAACTCAGTGATCACCTCAGGATCGTAAATATCTCGACGCTGAGCGGTGACAGACATCAAGAGGTGATGACGAACCAACCAAGAAACCAGTTTGGCCTCAGGTTTCGACAAACCATGCTCAATACAGAAATCATAGGCTTCCCCTTCGCCAATCACCGAGTGATCGCCGCCGCGCCCTTTACCGATATCATGGAAAATCGCCGCAAGGATCAACAGCTCTTTCTTTTGAATTCGTGGGTAGATTTCACAGCAGATCGGATGCTTGTCGTGATTTTGCGCAAAGCTAAAGGTGTGAATGTGTTTCAGCAAGCGCATGCTGTGCTCATCGACGGTGTAGACGTGGAATAAGTCGAACTGCATCTGACCGACAATTTGACTCCATTGCGGTAAATAGGCGGCTAACACTCCGAGTTTGTGCATCAGTGTAAAGGCGCGAGTGAGGGCGTTCGGGTGTCGGCACAGATCCATAAACTTTTCACGCGCCGCTGGGATAGTGTGAAGAAACTTGTTCAAACGGCGCCGTGCGGTGCGAAGTTGGCGCATGGTGGAGGGCGCGACGCCATCAATGGTGGAGTCGTTGGCGATATGTAAAAACATATCCAGAATGGTTTCAGGACGCGCTTGGAACAATGCGGGTTTACGCGCTTCTATCAGGTGTCCTCGGCGCTGAAAGTCCTCACTGAGAATGATAGGCTCGGCCTCAATCCCATTGTCCAGAATCGCTTGGTCGAACAACTTAAGCAGCATTTTGTTGAGTTCAGCCACACGACGCAGCGTACGGTAGAACTCTTTCATCATTTTCTCCACACCTCGATTACCCTCACCTTGAAAACCGAGCAGCTCGGCAACTTGGGCTTGGTGGGCAAAGGTGAGGCGGTTGTCGTAGCGCTTTAACTGTAGGTGCAGGGCGAAACGCACGCGCCAAAGGAAATCTTGGCATTCGACCAACTCACGATATTCCGCGTCAGTGAGAAAACCATATTTACTCATCTCTAACAAAGAAGTGGCCCCGAAATGGCGCCTTGCGACCCAACTTAAGGTGTGAATATCCCGCAGTCCGCCTGGAGTTGATTTAATATCGGGCTCCAGATTGTAGGTGGTGTCGTGATAGCGCGCATGGCGCTCACGTTGCTCTTGTACTTTCGCTTGATAGAAGATTTCGCTTGGCCAGAAGCTCTCTGAATGGATTTCCATTTTCAGCTTGTGGAAGGTCTCTTCACAGCCACACAACAAGCGCGCTTCTTGCAAGTTGGTCGCAACGGTTAGGTCTTCTCGGCCGATTTTCGCGCATTGCTCAACTGTACGCACGGCGTGACCAATCTCCAGGCGCAAATCCCACAGCAGGGTAATAAACTCGCTGACTTTGGCGGCCAGCGCTTCCGGTAAGGTATGGCGAGAGACAATCAGGATATCAATATCCGAAAGCGGGTGTAGCTCACCGCGGCCATAACCGCCTACCGCAACTAAGCTGATGTTGGGTAAGTTGGCGAAACCGAAATGTTGCCACAGTCGATTTAATAACAAATCAATGTAGTCAGAGCGACCTAGGACAAGGTCAGTCACCGGATGATGGTTGAGAAATTCATTCTTTTGATGTTCAGCAAACTGTTCCAGTTGCTGTTTAAGCTCGGCGACGGAGAGTTGCGACTCGTCGAGCGCTAAAGGGGTTTGAAAGGGCATACAGCGAATCCATGCAGCAAAAAATCCTAATTAGGAATCTAGCAAAGTTAGTCAGATAAAAAAATATCCCCGTAAGCGGGGATATTCCATTCAATCGTTAATCGTTGTTCATCAGGCGTGGGATGGTGTCATCGCTTCTTAGTGTCAGCACTTCACAGCCGTTGCTCGTTACTACTATGGTGTGCTCATACTGAGCGGATTTTTTGCCATCGCCAGTGTAGACCGTCCAGTCATCTTCGGCATCGACGCTGACACCAAATTTACCGGCGTTAATCATAGGCTCGATGGTAAAACACATGCCTTCTTTCAACACACGGCGGTCATTGTTCTTGTAGTGAACAATTTGTGGCTCTTCATGGAACTCGTTGCCGATACCATGACCACAGAAGTCTTTGACAATAGAGAACTTATTACGCGGGTTTTTCTTGTTGTTCTCTTTGATGTATTTCTCGATGGCACTGCCAATATCGCCAACCGTAGCACCTGGTTTGACTTTACGCATCCCGACGTACAGGGCTTCTTGTGTCACCATACACAAGCGCTTGTCGGCAGGGGAGACCTCACCTACTAAGAACATCTTCGAAGTATCGCCATGGTAACCTGCTGGGCGTACCGAAAGATCGGCGTTTTCATCATCCGGAACAATCACTGTGATGTCGATGTTGATGATGTCGCCATCTTTCAACACCGCCGGTTTCATCTGACCGTTGCTACCAATTTCGTCTTGGTTGGCAGGAATGCCGTGACACACAATGTGGTTGATCGAAGTACAGATAGATTTCGGGAAACCATGATAATCGAGTGGCGCAGAGTACGCACCTTTGCGGGTGGCGTAGTCGTGACAAATCTGGTTGAGCTCATCGGTCGTCACGCCGACTTTGACGTGTGGCTCGATCATCTCTAGGATTTCAGCGGCCAATGCGCCAGCTATGCGCATGCGTTCAATTTCTTGTGCGGTTTTGATCTTAATTGACATCGGCTTTCTCTATCTAACACTGTCAGCACGCTCTGGTGCGAATGGCCGCATTCTAACAGGAAGAGGGGCGAAAGTGTAATCTCGATAAATCCTTAAAATGACTAGGGTTGTTGTAACGGTCGGTGATTTCGCGGGGTTTGGACGCGGTGAAAGTGGTTTTTTTTCTAGCCAAACAACGCAAAAATATGATATAAAGCGCGCCGGAATTGCGGTCTGTTCTCTTCACCTTGATGCGTTGAGGTGGCGAAGCGGGCAACATCCAAACACATTTATCTTTAAATCACACACATTCCGACACATATTCCGGGGTGCTGGGCAGAAGCCTAGTCGGAGTTATGGGGAATGTGGAGGCCTAACCCCATAGAGGATTTTAAAATGGCAACTGTATCAATGCGCGATATGCTGAAAGCTGGTGTTCACTTCGGTCACCAAACTCGTTACTGGAACCCAAAAATGAAGCCATTCATCTTTGGTGCTCGTAACCGCGTTCACATCATCAACCTAGAAAAAACTGTACCAATGTTCAACGAAGCGCTTGCTGAGCTAGCGAAAGTTGGCGAGAAAAAAGGTAAAGTTCTTTTCGTAGGTACTAAGCGCGCTGCATCTGAAGCTGTTAAAGAAGCGGCTATTGCTAGCAACCAGTACTTCGTTAACAACCGCTGGTTGGGCGGTATGCTAACTAACTACAAAACTGTTCGTCAGTCTATCAAGCGTCTAAAAGACCTAGAAGCTCAGTCTCAAGACGGTACTTTTGACAAGCTAACTAAGAAAGAAGCTCTAATGCGTACTCGCGAAATGGAGAAGCTAGAGAAATCTCTTGGTGGTATCAAAGATATGGGCGGCCTACCTGACGCTCTATTCGTTATCGACGCTGATCACGAGCACATCGCAGTTAAAGAAGCAAACAACCTAGGTATCCCAGTTTACGCTGTTGTTGATACTAACTCTAACCCAGACGGCGTTGACTTCGTTATCCCAGGTAACGATGACGCAATCCGTGCAGTACAGCTATACCTAAACGCTGCTGCTCAAGCGGTTACAGAAGGTCGTAACAAAGACGTAGCTGCAGCTGCTGAAAAAGACGGTTTCGTAGAAGCTGAATAATAGCGGCTCCGTGTCACACTTGGTTTATGTGCAATCTTGTTGTCGCATAAACTGAGTTATAGTTATCAATAGGGGCCGAACGTGTGTAGGCCCCTGTTTTTTACCCAATCCAGAATCAACTGAGGAATAGAGAATGGCTGTTACTGCTGCTCTAGTTAAAGAACTGCGCGAACGTACTGGCGCAGGTATGATGGAATGTAAGAAAGCGCTTGTTGAAGCAAACGCTGACATCGAACTAGCAATCGAGAACATGCGTAAATCAGGCGCTGCGAAAGCTGCTAAGAAAGCAGGTAACGTAGCAGCTGAAGGCGCAATCATCATCAAAGAAGAAGGCGGTGTTGCTGTTCTTCTTGAAGTTAACTGCCAAACTGACTTCGTTGCTAAAGATGGCAACTTCACTGCATTCGCAGAGAAAGTAGCAGCAGACGCGCTAGCGTCTAAAGCATCTGCTGAAGAGCTTGTTGCTAAATTCGAAGAAGAGCGTGTTGCTCTAGTTGCTAAGATCGGTGAAAACATCAACATCCGTCGCGTTCAGTACGTTGAAGGTGCTGCAATCGCTTCTTACCGTCACGGTGAGAAAATCGGTGTTGTGGTAGCGGGTGAAGGCGATGCTGAAACTCTTAAGCACGTTGCAATGCACGTTGCTGCGTCTAAGCCAGAGTACGTTAACCCAGAAGACGTACCAGCTGACGTAGTGGCTAAAGAGAAAGAAGTTCAAGTTGAAATCGCTATGAACGAAGGCAAGCCACAAGAGATCGCTGAGAAGATGGTTATCGGCCGCATGAAGAAATTCACTGGCGAAATCTCTCTAACAGGTCAAGCGTTCATCATGGAGCCTAAGAAATCTGTAGGCGAAATGCTGAAAGAGAAAGGCGCTTCTGTTGCTACGTTCGTTCGTCTAGAAGTTGGCGAAGGTATCGAGAAAGGCGCAGAAATGAGCTTTGCTGAAGAAGTAGCAGCAGCTCAAAAAGGTTAATCCTGAGTGTAGCGCTTACTATTTAGACCGTAGCCAAGGCTGCGGTCTTTTTATGACTAGCGTGCAAACGATTAGCCGTGATGAATAGGGGTGATAGTGACTCGGTGCGAGTTCCTAGGTGCTTAGTTCCTAGTTCCTAGTTCCTAGAGTCTAGAGTGGATTTCTTCTCTAGGAACTAGGGTCTATGAACTTGATTTTCTTCCCTATCCATGACTGTTAATCAACCACTCTCTTTATTGGAAGGTAGACTCCATGACGACAAACCCTAAACCAGCATATCAACGTATTCTGTTAAAACTGAGCGGTGAAGCTCTACAAGGCGAAGAAGGTTTTGGTATCGACCCTACGATCCTTGATCGTATGGCTCAAGAGGTAAAAGAGCTCGTTGAACTGGGCGTTCAAGTGGGTGTTGTTATCGGCGGTGGTAACTTGTTCCGTGGTGCCGGTCTTGCTGAAGCAGGTATGAACCGAGTTGTCGGTGACCACATGGGCATGCTAGCAACAGTAATGAACGGTCTTGCGATGCGTGATGCGCTGCACCGTGCGTACGTGAACGCGCGCGTGATGTCCGCTATCCCTCTAAAAGGTGTGTGTGATGATTACAACTGGGCCGATGCTATCAGCCAACTGCGCCAAGGTCGTGTTGTGATCTTCTCTGCCGGTACAGGTAACCCATTCTTCACAACAGATTCAGCAGCGTGTCTGCGCGGTATTGAGATTGAAGCTGACGTGGTTCTCAAAGCGACAAAAGTGGACGGGGTATTTACTGCAGACCCAGTAGCCAACCCAGACGCGGAGCTGTATGATAAGCTATCTTACGCTGAAGTTCTTGATAAAGAACTGAAAGTAATGGACTTAGCCGCATTTACTCTGGCTCGTGACCACAAAATGCCAATTCGTGTGTTCAACATGAACAAACCAGGCGCACTGCGCCGCGTGGTTATGGGTGAAGCTGAAGGCACACTGATTAGCTCTGCAAACTAATTGAATTCAACCGTAGCGAGCATTGTGTTGGCTACGGTATTGCCTTTCGAAGGTCGTCATCCCATTAGTGGGGAGACTTCGATAAGAATGACACATCAAGGTGATATTGTGATTAACGAAATCAAAAAAGACGCTCAAGAGCGCATGGAAAAAAGCGTCGAAGCGCTAAAAAACAACCTATCTAAAGTACGTACTGGTCGTGCTCACCCAAGCCTTCTTTCTGGTATTTCAGTAGAGTACTACGGCGCACCAACACCGCTAAACCAAGTCGCGAACGTTGTTGCGGAAGATGCGCGTACATTGGCGATCACGGTATTCGACAAAGAGCTGACTCAGAAAGTAGAAAAAGCGATCATGATGTCTGATTTGGGCCTAAACCCAATGTCTGCGGGCACCATCATCCGCGTTCCTCTGCCACCACTAACAGAAGAGCGTCGTAAAGACCTCGTTAAGATCGTTCGCGGTGAAGCAGAAGGTGCTCGCGTGGCGATTCGTAACATTCGTCGTGATGCCAATGGCGACCTTAAAGCGCTATTGAAAGACAAAGAGATCTCTGAAGACGAAGATCGCAAAGCACAAGATGAAATTCAGAAACTGACTGACGCAGCGGTTAAGAAAGTTGACGAAGTGCTAGCAGCAAAAGAAAAAGAGTTGATGGAAGTTTAATAGTCATTAAACTGCCCATGAGTAAAAACGCTGGGCGAACAGCACAGCGTTTTTTTATTGCATCTCTTCGACCCTGCTGGAAACCCAATCCCTCTTATGCAAAACATTCAACTCTCACCTGACGTACTCCCTAAACACATCGCAATCATCATGGACGGCAATGGCCGTTGGGCGAAAGCACAAGGTAAACCGCGTGTCTTTGGCCATAAAAATGGGGTAGCAGCGGTACGTAAGGCGATTTCGACTTCCGCTAAACTCGGCATCAAGGCCATCACCTTGTTTGCTTTCAGTAGCGAGAATTGGCGCAGACCAGAAGAAGAAGTCGGCGTGTTGATGGAGTTGTTTATTTCTGTGCTGTCATCAGAAGTAAAGAAACTGCATAAGAACAACCTTAAGCTGCGGATCATTGGTGATAAGTCTCGTTTTAATGAACGCTTGCAAGAGAAAATTGCCGCTGCAGAAGCCTTAACGGCGAACAATAGCGGAATGGTGATCAATATTGCGGCGAATTACGGCGGCAAATGGGACATTGTGGAAGCGACCAAAGCGATTGCCAGCAAAGTGGCTCGCGGTGAACTTGCACTAGAAGATATTACTGAATCATTAATGACCGATCATTTGTCGATGAACGACATTCCTGAGGTCGATTTGATGATTCGAACCAGTGGAGAGTGTAGAATTAGCAACTTCATGCTATGGCAGATGGCGTATGCTGAGCTCTACTTTACGCCGATCTACTGGCCAGAATTTGACGAGAATAGTCTTGTCGAAGCAGTGACTTGGTTTGTTAATCGCGAACGACGGTTCGGGTGTACAGGTGAACAAATCAAGGCATTGATGAAAAGCGAATAAAGGATTTAAGTTTGAAGCAAAGAATAATAACGGCACTTATCCTTGCTCCGTTAGTCATTTTAGGCATCTTTCAACTGTCTTTACCTACGTTTATGGCGGCGCTGGCCGTGGTCACTATGATAGGTTTTTGGGAATGGACTCAATTTGTCGAGGCCAGATCCCGCTACTTAGCACTTGTCCCAGCAGCGATACTGTTTGCGGTCAGTGCGTTCTTGGTCCCATTTGATGCGTACAGCTTAAATGAGATTTCCTTATCCCACCTTACTTTACTAGGCTTAGGTTGCGCTTGGTGGCTCTTTGCCAGCGTGCTGGCGATTACCTATCCCAAATCCGCCACACTGTGGCAGGGTTCGAGGCTGCTCAGACACCTTTTTGGAATCTTAACGCTATTGCCCTTTTTCTGGAGCGTGGTGATGCTGCGTGCGCAGGACCTCTATAGCGATCCTTTCCACGGCGCGCGTTTAGTTCTGTTTGTCTGTTTGATTGTTTGGGCGGCGGACAGCGGTGCCTACTTTGTCGGTAAAAGCATTGGTAAACATAAAATGGCACCTAAAGTGAGCCCGAATAAAACCATTGAAGGGTTAGTGGGCGGAATGGTGACTGCCAGTTTAGTTGCTTGGGGCTTTTCACATTGGTTTGAAATTCCCTTTACCAACGCATTTGTGATGGTCGGGATTACCTTAGCGACGGTGATTATCTCAGTATTGGGCGATCTGGTAGAGAGCATGTTTAAGCGCGTCTCTGGCATTAAAGACAGCAGTAACATCATTCCTGGTCATGGCGGTGTATTGGATCGCATTGACAGTTTGACGGCTGCCTTTCCCGTGTTTGCGCTGCTCTACTTCATTTTCTAATTCTAAGGCAAGCCGGCGCTTGCCTTTACCTTCTTGGTTGTAACTACTATGCGTAAGTTGACAATACTCGGCGCGACAGGTTCGATTGGTGACAGTACGTTTAAGGTGCTCGAACAGAATCGTGAACACTATTCGGTCGTTGCTTTAGTCGCGGGACACAACGTCGAGAAAATGCGCCAGTTGTGCCTTAAGTGGAAACCCCAGTATGCGGTCATGGCGAGCGATGACGCTGCGCGCGCGCTCAAGTTAGCGTTAGCCGGAGAGTCGCTCACCATTGATGTCTTATCCGGTGTGGATGCGATGTGCCAAATGGCGGCGCTGGATGATGTCGATACCGTGATGGCGGCCATTGTCGGCGCGGCCGGTTTGTTACCGACCATGGCGGCGGTGAAAGCCGGTAAGCGAGTGCTGCTTGCCAACAAAGAAGCGTTGGTGATGTCTGGGCAACTTTTTATCGACGCGGTTGCCAAGTATGGCGCGGAGTTAATGCCTGTCGACAGCGAGCACAATGCCATCTTCCAATGTTTGCCCGTCGAGGCGCAAACGGAGCTAGGGCGCTGCGATCTTGAAAAGCAGGGTATTAGCCATATTCTTTTGACCGGTTCTGGCGGACCGTTTCGCTACAGTGACATTGCTAGCCTAGAGCAGGTGACCCCAGAACAAGCGATTGCTCATCCCAACTGGTCCATGGGGCCAAAAATCTCGGTGGATTCGGCCACCATGATGAATAAAGGGCTTGAGTTCATTGAAGCAAAATGGCTCTTTAATACTCGCCGCGAGCAACTCAAAGTTCTGATCCACCCTCAATCTGTGATCCACTCAATGGTGCAATATCGTGACGGCTCCGTCTTGGCTCAGATGGGCGAGCCGGATATGGCAACGCCGATTGCGCTGACACTCTCGTACCCTAAGCGTATTACTGCTGGTGTGGCGCCGTTAGATTTTACTCAAGTGGGCGAACTGACCTTTTTACAGCCGGATTACCAACGTTACCCCTGCTTGAAATTGGCTATTGATGCCTGCTTTGAGGGCCAGCATGCGACCACAGCGCTCAATGCGGCCAATGAAGTTGCTGTGCAGGCTTTTCTTGATCGTAAGCTGGCGTTCACTGACATCGCTCGCATCAATGAGCAGGTCACCCATCGGATCTGTGCTAGCCGTGGTCAGGGGCAATGTGATAGTTTGGAGAGCATTCTAGAGCTCGATAGTATGGCACGTGCATTCGCCATAGAAACCATGAACGGACGGACGCTATGACCGGTATTTTGTGGAACTTTATCTCATTTATCATTGCATTAGGCATTTTGGTCGCCGTGCATGAGTTTGGCCATTTTTGGGTGGCGCGTCGCTGTGGCGTAAAAGTCGAAAAATTCTCTATCGGTTTTGGTAAATCCATATGGAGTAAAGTCGGTAAAGATGGCACCGAGTACTCTATTTCTCTGATCCCTCTCGGTGGCTACGTGAAAATGCTCGATGGCCGAGTGGATGATGTGCCTGAGGATCAGCAAGCGTTCGCCTTTGACCGTAAACCTTTGTGGAAGCGAAGCGCAATTGTCGCGGCAGGCCCAGCATTTAACTTCCTGTTTGCCATTTTCGCGTATTGGTTGGTGTTCATCATTGGTGTCCCTGCGGTGAAACCGGTCGTGGGACAAGTCACGCCATACTCGATTGCGGCGCAAGCCGGTCTTGAACCTGGCATGGAACTTAAAGCGGTTTCCGGCGTCAAAACCGCAGATTGGGAATCGGTCAATATGGGGCTTATCCGCCATATCGGCGACAGTCAATTGACCCTGACCGTCGCACCGGCGGACGGTGTGGGTGTCGAAGAAACCAAAGTGCTCTATTTAGATGAATGGAACTTTGACCCTGAGACGCAGTCTGCTATGTCAGCGCTTGGATTTATTCCCTTTACGCCAGAGATTACCGCTCGTTTGACCAATGTCGGCGAGGGAAGTGCCGGTGAACGTGCTGGCCTGCTTGTCGGTGATACGTTAGTGAGTATCGATGGACGGGCAGTCGAGAGTTGGCAGCTGGTCGTCGAGACCATTCAAGCAAGCCCTAATCGCGCGCTTGCACTCAAGGTGGAGCGTGATGGCCAGTCTGTGGATGTGTCTTTAACGCCAGACAGCCGAGCGCTTTCAGACCAGCGAGTGATTGGTTTTGCGGGAATTGCTCCAGAAGTCGCAGAATGGCCGCAAAGCTATCGCTTCGACCTGCAATTTGGTGTATTTGAATCAGTCGGTAAAGCGATTGAAAAATCCGGGCAAGTGATCACCTTGACCATCAGTATGCTGAAAAAACTGATTGTCGGTGATGTTGGATTGAACAACCTAAGTGGACCGATTTCGATCGCGAAAGGAGCAGGAACGACCGCCGATTATGGCTTGGTCTATTTTCTCGGCTTCCTGGCGCTTATCAGCGTGAACTTAGGCATTATAAACCTCGTTCCACTGCCGATGCTCGACGGTGGACATTTATTGTTTTTTGCTATTGAAGCCATAATCAGACGCCCTGTGCCTGAAAAAGTCCAGGAAATGGGTTACCGTATCGGCGGTGCGATTATCTTCTCTCTCATGGCAGTGGCGATTTTCAATGATTTTGCTCGTCTTTAAACGGGGCGAAGGGTGTAGAAAGGAATAACTAAAACAAATATGGCGATGAAAAATATTCTGTTTGCGACGCTTCTCGCGACGAGTGTGACCGCAAACGGTGCCGAGAGCTTCGTGGTTGAAGACATACAGATCGAAGGGTTACAGCGTGTGGCTCTCGGTGCGGCGCTTTTGAAAATGCCTGTCCGTGTCGGTGACACTGTCGATGGGCAAGACGTTTCTGAGATCATTCGTGCACTCTACGATTCAGGTAACTTTGAGAACATCAAAGTGCTTCGCGATGGCGATGTGTTGTTGGTGCAAGTCAAAGAGCGCCCAACGATTGCCAGCATCTCTTTCTCAGGGAACAAGGCGATCAAAGAAGAGCAGTTGCAGCAAAACCTTGATGCCTCCGGAATGCGCGTCGGTGAAGCGCTGGATCGTACTACCCTGTCCAATATTGAGAAAGGGTTGGAAGATTTCTACTACAGCGTGGGTAAATACAACGCGTCAGTCAAAGCGGTCGTGACGCCGCTGCCGCGTAACCGTAGTGATGTCAAATTCGTCTTCTCTGAAGGTGTCTCTGCGAAAATCCAACAAATCAATTTTATCGGCAATGAAGTCTTCGAAGATGAAGAGCTGTTGAGCCGTTTCAATCTTAATGTGGATGTCGCATGGTGGAACTTCCTCGCCGATGATAAATATCAAAAGCAAGTCTTAGCGGGCGATATTGAAGCCTTAAGATCGTACTACCTTGATCGTGGTTACTTAAAATTCCAAGTGGATTCGACGCAAGTTGCTATTTCACCCGATAAAAAAGGGGTGTACATCACGCTGGGGTTATCAGAAGGCTTGCCGTACACCGTCAAAGATGTCCAATTCCGTGGTGAACTGATCGGTAAAGAGCAAGAGCTGCAAGATTTGGTCACGTTCGAAAACGGCGAAATCTACAATGGCTCTGCCGTGACCTCTCTTGAAGAGAACATCAAGCGCGTACTGGGTGAAGCCGGTTATGCTTATCCACAAGTGACCACCATTCCTGAATTTGATGATGAAAATCAGCAGGTCTCTCTGATTGTCAATGTCGAGGCGGGCAATCGTATCTACGTCCGTGATATTCGCTTTGTCGGCAACAACGCAACCAAAGATGAAGTGCTACGCCGTGAAATGCGTCAGATGGAAGGCAGTTGGCTTAACTCGCGCGCGATCGAAACAGGTAAAAACCGTTTGAGCCGTTTGGGCTATTTCGAAACCGTCGATGTCCAGACGGTGCGAGTCCCGGGCAGTGATGACCAGGTAGATCTTGTCTACAACGTCAAAGAAGCCAACTCAGGCAGCATTAACTTTGGTGTCGGCTACGGCACTGAGTCGGGTGTCAGTTTCCAGATCGGTTTGCAACAAGATAACTTCGCGGGCTCTGGTGATCGCGTCGGTATCAGTGCAATGATGAACGACTACCAGAAGAACGTCAGCCTTGAATATCGTGATCCGTACTGGAACCTCGATGGTGTCAGTATGGGCGGTAAGATTTTCTACAACGAATTTGAAGCGTCAGAAGCGGGGATCATCGACTACACCAACGAAAGTTATGGTGCTAGTGTGACTTGGGGTTTCCCGTTTGATGAACTCAACCGTTTCGAATTCGGCTTAGGCTACACCCATAACAACATCGGTAACGTGCCCACCTACGATCAGGCGCAGCAGTTTGCGGCCAGTATTGGTCAAGGTGACAGCGATAACATTATCACTCAAGATTTTGACGTGAATGTCTCTTGGACGCGCAACAACCTCAACAAGGGCTACTTCCCAACAGCAGGTAACTACCAACGTGCGTTCGCCAAGGCCACCGTGCCTAGCTCAGACGCACAGTACTTTAAGCTGCAGTACGACGTGAGACAGTATGTGCCATTGACCAAAAAGCACGAGTTTACCTTGTTGATGCGTGGTCGCTTGGGTTACGGTAACGGTTACGGTCAAACGGATGGCAACGATAATTTGTTCCCATTCTATGAGAACTACTACGCGGGTGGCTTCACCACATTACGTGGCTTTGGCTCTAACTCAGCAGGTCCAAGGGCGGTTTACAACTCCAGCAACTCGAGCGTTTGTCCTCCAAGCAGCGGAAACGACGGCTGTGTAGTGGCAACGGACGATTCGGTTGGTGGTAATGCCATCGCGCTGGCCAGTATGGAGCTGATTGTACCGACGCCATTTGCGTCTGATGAAGTGCGTAGCCAAATTCGAACCAGTGTGTTCGTCGACGCGGCAAGTGTGTGGGATACCGAGTTTAACTACGATGCGAGTTATGCGGGCACCCAATACTATGAGGATTACTCAGATCCAACCAACTACCGCGCATCATACGGTGCGGCGTTGCAATGGATGTCTCCGATGGGACCATTGGTCTTCTCGGTAGCGAAACCTATTAAGAAATACGAAGGTGATGACGAAGAATTCTTCACTTTCACAATCGGCAGAACCTTCTAAAGGGGAATTTTACAGTGAACAAAACTATCAAAGCGGCGGGCCTTGGCCTTGTTATTATGACGTCTTCTCTTTTTGCTCATGCAGCAGAAGCGGCGCAAAAAATTGGTTACATCAATACCGCCATGGTGTTTCAGGCTCTGCCCCAACGTGAAGTCGCTCTGCAGAAAATGCAGGAAGACTTTAAAGACAAAGCGGACGAACTAAAAGCGATTGAAGCGAAAGCGCGTACCAAAGTGGAAAAACTTAAGCGTGACGCTGAGCTGATGAGCCAAGAAGACGTCGAAAAAGCGCGTATTGAAATTGCGCAGCTAGAAAATGAATTCCGCATTAAAGGTCAATCTCTTGAGCAAGCGTCTGCTCGTCGTGAAGCACAAGAGAAGCAGAAACTGTTTAAAGTGATTCAAGACGCGGTGAACAAAATCGCTGAAAAAGAAGGGTACGATCTCGTGATCGATATTACTGCATTGCAATACGGTAAGCCTGAATTCGATATTTCTGAAGATGTGATCAAAGCACTTAAATAATCGTTTATGAAAACTCTGACTCTTGCCGAACTGGCAACGATTACCTCAGGTCAATTGTATGGCGACGCAACGGCGACCGTCACTATGGTTGCCCCGATGGACAAGGCCCAAGCGGGCCATGTCACTTTTCTTTCTAATCCAAAGTACGCCAAGCACCTAGCTCAGTGCCAAGCCACTGTGGTGATGGTTAAAGAGGCCCAGCGAGAGCAATGCCACGGTAACGTGCTTGTTGTCGACGACCCTTACGTGGCGTTTGCTAAAGTGGCGCAAGCGCTAGACACCACGCCTATGCCGGCGGCTGAAATCGCGCCAAGTGCTGTCATCGCAGCGGATGCGACACTGGGCAGCAATGTCTCGATTGGCGCGAATGCGGTGGTCGAGTCAGGCGCAATACTGGGTGATAATGTCTCGATTGGCGCGGGCTGCTTTATTGGCAAAAACGCCTCAATTGGTGCAGGCACCAAGCTATGGCCGAATGTAAGCATTTATCATCAAGTCTCTCTTGGTGAAGACTGTCTAGTGCAAGCCAACACTGTGATTGGCTCAGATGGCTTTGGCTATGCCAATGAGAAAGGTGAGTGGGTTAAAATTCCTCAACTTGGTAGTGTTCGCATTGGTAACCGAGTTGAAATCGGTTCATGTACCACGATTGACCGTGGTGCGCTTGACGATACGGTGATTGAAGATAACGTCATTCTTGATAACCAACTGCAAATCGCGCACAACGTACACATCGGATATGGTACCGCCATGGCGGGTGGTACGATTGTTGCTGGCAGTACCACCATTGGCAAGTACTGTATCATTGGTGGCGGCAGCGTGATCAATGGTCATATTGAGATTGCCGATGGCGTTACCATTACCGGTATGGGCATGGTGATGCGAGGTATTGAAGAGAAAGGCATGTACTCGTCAGGTATTCCTCTGCAGACCAATCGTGAATGGCGTAAAACCGCCGCTCGTGTTCATCGCATTGATGAGATGAACAAGCGTTTGAAAGCGGTCGAAAAGCAGTTGGAAAACCAACAGCCTGACTAACAGGTGTGCCACAGGCACTCGCGCGTTGAGCGCTGCTATGTCTATCTGGCGGCTCATGCGTTTTTGTCAGCGAAGGCTCGCGATTTGCGAGCCTTTTTCGTCTATAATGCGCCACAACTTAAAAGAATTTAGCATTCAACATAGGAATATGACTTTGACTACTGAAAATAAAACGATGAACATTACTGAAATTCAGGAATTGTTGCCTCATCGCTACCCATTCTTGCTCATTGACCGTGTGACGGATTTCCAAGAAGCGCAGTACCTCACGGCGATCAAAAATGTTTCAGTCAATGAACCTCAGTTTACGGGTCATTTTCCGCAACTCCCAGTGTTCCCTGGCGTACTGATTTTGGAAGCGATGGCACAAGCGACCGGTCTTTTGGCGTTTAAATCGTTTGGTGCGCCTTCTGAGAATGAGTTGTACTACTTTGCCAGTGTCGACGGAGCCAAGTTCCGTAAACCTGTCACTCCAGGTGATCAACTGGTCATCAAAGTAGAATTTTTGAAAGAGCGCCGCGGCATTGCTGCATTCAATGGTGTAGCAACGGTTGATGGCGAAGTGGTTTGTTCAGCAGAGCTTAAATGTGCTCGTCGAGAGTTCTAATATGATTCATGAGACGGCTCAAATTCACCCTTCTGCGGTCATCGAAGGTGACGTATCCATCGCTGCGAATGTGACCGTTGGGCCTTTCACTTACATCTCCGGCCAAGTGGAGATTGGTGAGGGCACAGAAATCATGTCCCATGTTGTGATCAAAGGTCATACGACGATAGGTAAAGAGAACCGCATCTTCCCGCACGCGGTCATTGGTGAAGAGAACCAAGATAAGAAATACGGCGGCGAAGAGACAACGGTGGTGATTGGCGATCGCAACGTCATTCGTGAAGCGGTGCAGATCCACCGTGGCACGGTGCAAGACAAAGCGACGACGGTCATTGGTAACGACAACCTATTGTGTGTTAACGCACACATCGCACACGACGTGATTGTTGGTGACCATACACACATCGGAAACAACGCCATTTTAGGTGGTCATGTCACCTTGGAAGATTACGCGGGTGTGATGGCACTGTCAGCGATTCACCCTTTCTGTACGGTCGGGGCTTACGCGTATATCGGTGGCTGTTCTGCGGTCGTCCAAGACGTGCCTGCCTATGTCTTAGCGCAAGGTAACCACGCCACTCCATTTGGTTTGAACTTGGTTGGCCTTAAGCGTAATGGGTTTGAGAAAGCTGAGATTCGCGCCCTACAAAAAGCGTACAAAGAAATCTACCGCTCAGGCAAAACCATGGAAGAAGTGAAACCTATCTTGGCGGAAATGGCGAAAGAGTTTGCCTCTGTCGGACGCTTCTCGCACATGCTGGAAAATACAGAACGCGGCATTATTCGTTAATCGCGGCCTGCGCTCGATGTCTAAAAGGCTGTCTAGGAAATCAGACGGCCTTTTTTATTTTGCATTTAATTGGACCGATACATCATGACAATGGAAAAGCCACTGAGAATTGGTATCGTCGCGGGAGAACTCTCTGGTGATACCTTAGGCGAGGGCTTTATCAAAGCGATAAAAGCGCGCTACCCCAATGCGGAATTTGTCGGTATTGGTGGCCCTAAGATGATCGCTCAGGGCTGCGAATCTCTGTTCGATATGGAAGAACTGGCCGTGATGGGGTTGGTCGAAGTGCTGGGTCGATTGCCGAGACTGCTCAAAGTCAAAGCATCTTTGGTCGATTACTTTACTCACAATCCGCCCGATGTGTTTGTCGGTATCGATGCGCCTGATTTCAACTTACGGCTTGAGCTCAGTTTAAAGCAAGCGGGCATTAAAACCGTCCATTATGTCAGCCCGTCGGTTTGGGCGTGGCGACAAAAACGTATCGTTAAGATTGAAGCGGCGACGAATCTGGTGCTTGCATTTTTGCCGTTTGAAAAAGCCTTCTATGACCGCCACCAAGTGCCGTGTGAGTTTATCGGTCACACCCTTGCCGATGCGATTCCTATGGTCTCGGACAAAGCGCCCGCGCGTGAGTTGCTCGGCTTGGACCCGAATAAACGCTGGTTAGCGGTGCTGCCAGGCAGTCGCGGCAGTGAGCTTAACATGCTCTCCCAACCTTTCCTTGAAACCTGCCAACGCCTGCATCAAACCCATCCCGATTTAGGCTTTGTGGTGGCGTTGGTTAACCCTAAGCGTCGTGAGCAATTTGAGCACGCTTGGCAAACTTATGCACCAGAACTTGAGTTCACCTTAGTGGATGATACCGCGCGTAACGTCATTACTGCGTCAGATGCGGTCCTGCTGGCCTCTGGCACCGTGGCGTTAGAGTGCATGCTCATTAAGCGTCCTATGGTGGTGGGGTATAAAGTGAACGCCATTACTGCGTTTATCGCGCGTCGCTTAGTCAAAACGCCGTTTGTCTCTTTACCCAATATTTTGGCGGACAAAGAGATCGTCAAAGAGTACTTACTCGAAGCATGCACATCAGAAAATCTCAGTGCGGAGATAGAAAGGCTCTTGGCTGGTGAAGGGGAGGCGATGGTCGAGAAATTCACTGAGATGCATCATTGGATTCGTAAAGGTGCCGATGAACAAGCGGCCAACGCCGTATTATCATTAATAGGTAAAGCATAAATGGCAAAACAAGCTACCCCCTTAGCCCCGTTTGAGTATCCAACAGGCTATCAATGGATTGCCGGTGTCGATGAAGTGGGGCGTGGCCCTTTAGTCGGCGATGTCGTGACCGCAGCGGTGATCCTCGATCCGAACAATCCTATCGAAGGGCTAAATGATTCAAAAAAACTCTCTGAGAAAAAGCGTTTAGCCTTGCTACCGGAAATCAAAGAGAAAGCGTTGGCTTGGTCTGTCGGTCGATGCTCCCCTGCTGAAATTGATGAGTGGAATATCCTTCAAGCGACAATGGTTGCGATGCAGCGCGCGATTGCAGGTTTATCGATAACGCCCGATCTTGCCCTGATTGATGGCAACCGAGTCCCTGATCTGCCGATGGATGCGATGGCGGTCGTCAAAGGTGATTTGCGTGTCGCGCAAATCAGCGCTGCGTCAATCATCGCAAAAGTGGTGCGCGATCAAGAGATGGAAGCGCTTGATAAGCGTCATCCGCAATTTGGTTTTGCGCAACACAAAGGTTACCCGACCAAAGCCCATTTTGCGGCGATTGAAGCGCATGGCGTGATTGATGAGCATCGCAAAAGCTTTAAGCCGGTGAAACGCGCGCTCGGCATCGAGTAGCCTTGCGAATTGAGCGAGTGGGGGCGATAACGTAGAATAGCCCCCAACTGATGTTACCTATTTGTACCCTAAGTGATTCACAACCTATGAACGACCCTAAGTTTATCCACCTTCGAGTTCACAGTGATTTCTCCATGATTGACGGCCTGTCGAAAGTGCCGCCCTTGGTGAAGAAAGTGGCTGAACTAGGTATGCCTGCCGTTGCGCTCACCGATTTTACCAACCTGTGTGGCTTGGTGAAGTTTTACAGCACTGCGCACAACTGTGGTGTAAAACCCATCATAGGAGCGGATTTTGTCATGCAATCGCCGGAGTTTGGCGATGAGTTGACGAAACTGACCGTGCTTGCGGCAGACAACACCGGTTACAACAATCTCACCTTATTGATTTCTAAAGCCTACTTGAGAGGCCATGTTCAACACCAGCCTGTGATTGACAAAGCGTGGTTGGCTGAGCTTTCTGAAGGTTTGATTGTGTTGTCCGGTGGTCGAAGCGGTGAAATCGGCCGAGCGCTACTGAAAGGCAACCAAGGGATTGCCGAGCAGTGCGCCGAGTTTTATCAGCAACATTTTGCCGACCGTTTCTACCTCGAACTCACTCGAACCGGGCGTAACGACGAAGAGAACTACCTACACTTCGCGCTCGAATTTGCCGAGCAGCAGCAACTGCCCGTGGTGGCGACCAATGAGGTGGTGTTTCTCGAGCCCTCGCTGTTTGATGCTCATGAAATTCGCGTCGCGATTCATGATGGCTACACCTTAGAAGACCCGCGCCGCCCCAAAAATTACAGCCCTCAGCAATATTTGCGCACCGAAGAAGAGATGTGTGAGCTTTTCGCCGACATCCCTGAGGCCCTAGAGAACAGTGTAGAAATTGCTAAGCGTTGTAACGTGACGGTGAGACTGGGTGAGTACTTCCTGCCTGCTTTCCCAACCGATGGCATGTTGGAAACCGAGTTCTTGGTGAAAAAGTCACAAGAAGGTCTCGAAGAGCGACTGGAGTTCCTGTTCCCTGACCCGCAAGTGCGTGCCGAAAGACGACCAGAATACGATGAGCGCTTGCAAGTCGAGCTGGAAGTGATCAACAACATGGGCTTCCCGGGTTACTTCTTGATCGTAATGGAGTTTATCCAGTGGTCCAAAGACAATGATATTCCTGTTGGTCCTGGCCGAGGCTCGGGTGCCGGCTCTTTAGTGGCGTATGCGCTAAAGATCACCGATCTGGATCCGCTCGAGTACGACTTGCTGTTCGAGCGATTCTTGAACCCAGAACGTGTTTCGATGCCCGATTTTGACGTCGACTTTTGTATGGACAAGCGTGATCAGGTGATCGATCACGTGGCAGAAATGTATGGTCGTGATGCGGTATCGCAGATCATCACCTTCGGTACCATGGCGGCCAAAGCGGTTATCCGAGATGTCGGCCGAGTGCTGGGGCATCCGTTTGGCTTTGTTGACCGCATCTCTAAATTGGTGCCGCCCGACCCGGGTATGACGCTCGAAAAAGCGTTCAAGGCCGAACCTGCATTACCTGAGCTGTATGAAGCCGACGAAGAGGTCAAAGAGCTGATCGACATGTGTCGCATCCTTGAAGGGTGTACACGAAACGCCGGTAAGCACGCGGGGGGCGTGGTTATCTCGCCCACGACCATCACTGACTTTGCTCCGATTTACGCCGATGCGGAAGGGCACTTCCCTGTCACTCAGTTCGATAAGAACGATGTGGAAACCGCCGGTCTGGTGAAATTCGACTTCTTGGGTCTGCGTACCCTGACCATTATCGATTGGGCTTTGGGGCTGATTAACCCTCGCCTTGAGCGCGAAGGGAAAGCACCGGTGAGAATCGAATCGATCCCACTCAATGACGCGCCATCATTCCGCTTACTGCAAAACTCCGAGACCACTGCGGTATTCCAGCTTGAATCACGCGGAATGAAAGAGCTGATCAAGCGACTTCAGCCAGACTGTTTTGAAGACATCATCGCACTGGTGGCCCTATTTCGACCGGGCCCGCTGCAATCGGGGATGGTGGATAACTTCATCGACCGTAAGCACGGCCGCGAAGCGATTTCCTACCCAGATGAAACCTGGCAACACGAATCGCTCAAAGAGACCCTCGACCCGACCTACGGCATCATTCTCTACCAAGAGCAGGTGATGCAGATTGCCCAGATCCTCGCGGGCTATACGCTCGGTGGCGCGGATATGTTGCGCCGAGCTATGGGTAAGAAAAAACCAGAGGAGATGGCCAAGCAGCGCGCCATCTTCGAAGAGGGTGCGGTTAAAAACGGCGTCGACGGCGAGTTGGCGATGAAGATTTTTGACTTGGTGGAAAAATTCGCCGGTTATGGTTTTAACAAATCGCACTCCGCTGCCTATGCCTTGGTGTCGTACCAAACGCTGTGGTTAAAAACGCACTATCCTGCGGAATTCATGGCCGCGGTTATGACCGCCGATATGGACAACACCGAGAAAGTGGTTGGGCTGGTGGACGAATGCTTACGCATGAAGCTCAAGGTGCTACCACCGGACATTAACTCTGGTTTGTATCGTTTCAATGTCGATGAAGATGGCGCCATTGTATACGGTATTGGTGCGATCAAAGGTGTCGGTGAGGGGCCGATTGATGCCATCTTGCAAGCGAGACAAGAGGGCGGTCACTTCAAAGACCTATTTGATTTCTGTGCACGAATCGATCTAAAAAAGGTCAATAAACGGGTGATTGAAAAACTGATTTACGCCGGTGCGCTTGATAGATTGGGGCCACATCGAGCGGCGATGATGGCGTCACTCAATGATGCGGTTAAAGCGGCCAGTCAGCATCACCAAGCCGAAGCCTTTGGTCAAACGGATCTGTTTGGCGTATTGACCGAAGCGCCTGAGGAGGTCGAGCACAAATACACCAAGGTACCACCTTGGCCAGAGAAAGTGTGGCTAGAAGGGGAGCGTGATACGTTAGGTCTCTATTTGACGGGGCATCCGATCAACGCGTACCTTAAAGAGTTAGATAAATACACCAGTTGCCGTTTGGCCGATGCAACGCCGACTCGGCGCGATCAAAGTGTCACGGTGGCGGGGTTAGTGGTCGCAGCACGAGTAATGACCACCAAACGAGGTTCACGTATTGGCATCATGACCTTGGACGATCGCAGTGGTCGCATGGAGGTGATGTTGTTCTCCGATGCGCTGGATCGCTACGCCGAATTGCTTGAAAAAGATCGAATTCTGGTGGTTTCTGGACAGGTCAGCTTTGATGATTTCAATGGGGGACTTAAAATGTCGGCCCGTGAAGTCATGGATCTTGGATCAGCGCGAGAAAAATACGCGCGTGGTTTGTCGCTCTCCATCGATCACAATCAAATTGATGGGCAGTTTTTTGAGCGCTTTAGTCAAATACTAGAGCCTTATCGGGCAGGGACAGTCCCTGTCCATGTATACTACCAGCGTAGCGATGCACGAGCGCGTTTAACGCTAGGGACCCAGTGGCGAGTAACGCCAAGCGACGAACTGTTAGACAATTTAAAACAACTGCTTGGTGCTAGCCAAGTGGAACTCGAATTTAACTAAGTTTGGTGAACGCCAAACCCACAAGGATCGATAGATGAGCCTGAATTTTTTAGAGTTTGAAAAACCAATCGCAGAGCTAGAAGCAAAAATCGAAGCGCTACGTGATGTGTCTCGTCATGGTGGTGATTCTGGCGTCGATCTCGCGAAAGAGATCGAACAGCTAGAGAAAAAGAGTTTAGAACTGAAAAAGAAGACTTTCAGTGATCTTGGTGCGTGGGAAACCGCTCAACTGGCCCGCCACCCACAACGTCCTTACACGCTGGACTACATCCAGCATATGTTTACCGAGTTTGAAGAGCTGGCCGGTGACCGAGCGTACGCGGATGACAAAGCGATTGTCGGTGGTATGGCACGCCTTGATGGCCGACCTGTGATGATCATTGGTCATCAAAAAGGACGTGAGACGCGTGACAAAGTGAAACGCAACTTCGGCATGCCTAAGCCAGAAGGTTACCGTAAGGCTAAGCGTCTGATGGAAATGGCTGAGCGTTTTAACATGCCGATCATTACCTTCATTGATACTGCCGGTGCCTACCCAGGTGTTGGCGCGGAAGAGCGCGGTCAGTCAGAAGCGATTGCGACCAACTTGAAAGTTATGTCGGGCTTGAAAGTGCCTGTGATTTGTAACGTCGTCGGTGAAGGTGGCTCGGGCGGTGCATTGGCGATCGGTGTCGGTGATTACGTCAACATGCTGCAATACTCGACCTACTCGGTGATTTCACCGGAAGGCTGTGCGTCTATCTTGTGGCGTGATTCAGACAAAGCGCCGCAAGCGGCAGAGGCGATGGGTCTGATTGCTCCTCGTCTTAAAGAGCTTGAGCTGATTGATGAAATCATTGAAGAGCCACTAGGTGGTGCACATCGTGACCATGTTCAGATGGCGCAAAATATGAAAGCGACGCTACTCAAACAGCTTGATGACCTAGCCTCGCTCGACAACGATACGCTTCTTGAGCGTCGTTACCAGCGTTTGATGAGCTACGGTTACTGCTGATTCACTGTCTCTATCTTTCAAGGCCGAACTCTGTTTCGGCCTTTTTACGTTGTGGCGCTCGCCTTTTGCGCTTGAGCATCATAGCCCCCTCCAAGTGGCAGTGATACACTTTGGCCAATAAGTCTAACCTTGATGCCTTATGACTGATCTCTATTCACACTTTAGCCAAGCCTTGTCGAGTTATCTCGATGCATCCAAACAGAGCCAGCCACGTGTGGTGTTGGCGCTCAGTGGTGGCATTGATTCGCGTGTTTTGCTGCATCTACTTCATCAATATCGCGCCACGCAGCGCCCAGAACTCGATGTATGCGCGGTTCACGTTCATCATGGCTTAAGTCCAAATGCGGACCACTGGGCTAAGCGGTGTGAGCAATGGGCCGCGTCGGCGCAGATGGTGTGCCATGTAGAGAAGGTGAGGCTCGATTGCGGCAGTGAAAGCCTTGAAGCGAAGGCGCGTCAGGCGCGTTATCAAGCCCTTGAACACTATCTCAGCCAAGGCGATGTGCTGTTAACTGGGCATCATAGCGATGACCAAGTCGAGACGTTTCTACTCGCGTTAAAGCGCGGCAGCGGGCCGAAAGGGCTCTCTGCGATGGGTAAGCAAAAACCTTTGCGTGAAGGGACTTTGCTGCGCCCTTTACTCGATGTGAGCCGAGAAGCGATCGTCGCTTTTGCGCAAGAACATCAGCTCGATTGGATAGAGGATGAAAGCAACCAAGATGCCCGCTTTGATCGCAACTTTATTCGCCATCATGTCTCCCCCGTGCTGACCGAGCGCTGGCCTCACTTACCCACTGCGATTGCGCGCAGTGCGCAGCTGTGCGCCGAGCAAGAGTTACTACTTGATGAACTGCTTGAGGACAAGTTCGCCGCAGTTCTGCTTGCCGATGCGAGCTTATCGATTGAAGCGTTAAGCACGTGCAGTGAGGTGATGCGTGCAAGATTGATGCGTATGTGGTTTGCCGAGCACCAACTCGCCATGCCAAGCGTCAATCAGCTCGCATTGATATGGCAACAAGTGGCACTGGCGCGCTGTGATGCGAATCCTAGGTTTGTTGTGGATGGTCAGCGAGAGGTTCGTCGTTATCAGCAGCGACTCTATTTGGTTGACGATCACGCCAGTCTCGAACATTGGCAGCATGAGATTGCTATCGGTCAGAGTATCGAACTCCCGGCCAATTTGGGGCACCTCGTGCTGCGCACTTCTTCTCAAGGGAGCCTGTCTTTAGCAGCGCTTAGTGCACAGCCCCTGCGCATTACTTTTGACCCGCAAGGTTTTACCGCTCATCCTTCTGAACGAGGTCATCGCCGGCCGATGAAAAAACTGTTTCAGGAGTACGGCGTACCCAGCTGGTTGAGACGCCGAACGCCTATTTTAATGTGTGGTGACCAAGTTGCTGCAGTGGCGCATCTCTTTGTTGATAAAGCCTTTATTGGTCAAGATTGTGAACTTGCCTGGAACAAGTAAACCAGAGTTGTGCCACAATCGTAAAAATAATACCCCTAGCCTTATTGGGGAGTGGCGATACCCATCGTCATCAAACAAAAAAGACAATGGATAAGGAAGAGCAATGAAGACAATCGCAATCACAGTGATGATGAGCTTAGGATTAGTGAGTGGACACGCATTAGCGGCGGGTGATGCGGCGGCAGGGCAAGCGAAGGCCGCCGTGTGCGCAGCGTGTCATGGCGCTGATGGTATTGCCGTGATCCCTGGCTATCCAAACTTAAAGGGCCAAAATGAGCAGTACTTGATCTCCTCTATCAAGGCGTATAAAAACAAAGAGCGCAATGGCGGCTTGGCAGCAGTAATGCAGGCGCAAGCGTCGATGCTCAGTGATGCGGATATCGAAAACTTAGCCGCGTATTACGCAAGCTTAAAATAAAGCAATTCTTCATCAGTCTCGTTAGCGCTTTGCGACAGTGGGATTGGTCAAAGGACCCGAGTCATAGCCATGGTGAGTGATAAACTCTTGGTGAGTGTTGGCTCGGGCTTTTTATTGCATGATGTTCGTGTGATAATCAGGAAAATATGTTGCGCAAGTTTAAGGGATGAACATGAAAAAAATTGAAGCCATCATCAAGCCATTTAAATTAGATGACGTACGTGAAGCGTTGGCAGAAGTCGGCATCACAGGTATGACGGTCTCTGAAGTGAAAGGCTTTGGTCGTCAGAAAGGTCACACAGAGCTCTACCGCGGCGCGGAGTACATGGTCGACTTTCTGCCGAAAGTGAAGCTTGAGATTGTGGTCAACGAAGAGGTGGCTGAGCAGTGTGTCGACACCATCATCGAAACCGCACAAACCGGTAAAATTGGCGACGGCAAAATCTTTATCACTGATGTGGAGCGCGTGGTGCGCATCCGTACGGGTGAAGAAGACGAAGAGGCGATTTAACGCTGAATCCAAATGAGAACAAAAGAGCCCAATGGCTCTTTTGTTTTATCTAAGACTGCTTTCCCTACCACACGTTTTACTCTATGTTTTTTTCTAGCTATGGCTTTTCTCACTCTCCCTTTTTCAACTATCCCTTTCCCAAATAGGGTCGCGAAATGAAACAACGCCTTACCATTACACTGGTCACCGTAAGTGCGCTCACGCTAATGGGGCTCACGCTCTTTCATACCATTTTTATCTTGCCTGCCGACCGTCAGGTCTACTCGCTGTCCAATCAAGAGAGTCAGGTCTCTCTGCATTGTTACCAGAACCCACAGGCGCCTGCGCTGGATAAAGAGGGGCAACTGAATGTCTTGGTGTGGAATATCTACAAGCAAAATCGTCCTTCTTGGCAGTCAGCGCTGCGCGAGTTCAGTGACAACAAGCAGCTGGTGCTGCTGCAAGAGGCGAGCATGGGAGAGGCGTTCAAGCAATATATAGAACAAGCGCGTTGGTTTGGCACTCAAGTGGATGCGTTTAAAGTGTTTGATACCAGCGCCGGAGTGCTTAATTTGACACTCGGTGCCCCGCGTCTGGCTTGCGCTTACACTGAATTGGAACCTTGGCTGCGCTTACCCAAATCGGCGCTCTATGCACGTTATCCGTTGAGTGATGGTCGTGAGCTTGCCGTGGTCAATATCCATGCGGTGAATTTCACTTATGGCACTCAAGAGTACCTGCGCCAAATTGATACCTTGGTGACGGAGCTGAGAAAGCATCAGGGGCCAATGCTGGTGGCGGGGGATTTTAACAGTTGGAGTGACGAGCGGATGACGGTGATGCGTCAAGCGTTGTCGGGATTAGCGCTCAATGCGGTTACTTTTACGCCCGATAACCGCACCCAATTTCTGACGGGCCTGCAGCTGGATCATATCTTCTATCGTGGATTGACGCTGAAAACAGCAGAGGCGCCACACAGTGACGCCTCCGATCATAATCCAATGCTCGCCAGCTTTACGCTTAAAAAATAACAATATAGAGCGCCCAAATAAGGTAGTAAGCGACCCAAGGGAGTGCGGCGATGGCTAACGCTTGACCACGCTCAAACTCTGTCCATGTGCCGACCGCTGCATATCCTAGTGCGATGTACCAAGGCAACAGCAAAGGAAACGAGCTGGCAAATTGCGACCATGAGTGAGTCAGCGGTAATTTGAGTAAGCCATTCAAACTATTGAGATCGGCAGCGTAGACCATCACTTGACCATGTTTTAACAGCACGCTGATGTAACTGGCCAGATCGCCAATAATGGCTGGGAAGGTGATCACCGCGCTCGCAGCAAACCAACGCCAGAATCCATGTTGATGCTGACTCGGCTTAGTGGCCAAATTAAACCAAAACGCCAACATCACAATCGTCAGTGTGCGTCCGGCGACATCACTGATGATCTCACTGGCCATTAAGGTATTGGCATCCAGTAGGGCGAGCTGCTCAGGATTGGTGATGGCCAATTGCGCTTCCAGTGTCTCTTGTAGCCAGGCGACATTGACCATGTCAAAGTAGGCGCCCCAGAACAAAAATGGCGACAGAATTAGAAACAAGTAGGGTTGCCATCCCCACATGCCGCGCTGGTACAAGGCGAGAAAGCAAGCGCTGGGCGAACGGAAAATATCCACCAGCATGATCAAAGGGTTACTTGACGGGTTCATACGCTCACCTTAGTGACATCGACATACAACTTGAGTTTTTGACCGGGCTTGAGGTATTTCTGATTGCTCAGGTCATTCCATTTGACGATGTCGCGGCTTTTCACTTTGAACTTGCTCGCGATACCACTGAGGGTATCTCCGGAGCGGACATCATAAAAGACAGTGCGAATGATCGCGCCTTCTTTGTTCTCTTTCCAAATCACCAGTGACTGGCCAACGCGCAAGGTGTCTCTTGGGCTCATGCCATTCCATTTTGCCAAGGATTGGTGTGATACGTTGTTGGCAGAAGCAATGCTCCAGAGGCTCTCCCCTGACTTCACCGTATGCGTCAGTTTATAGGTGCCACGCGCTTGAGACTGGGTTTGCGCCAATCGGTTGGATGCGCTCAAGGTGTACGCTTTGTCGTCACGGGTCGAGGTCGGAATCATCAGGTACTGACCCGCACGAATCGTGTTGCCTTTGAGGTTATTGGCGGTGCGAATCACCTTAGTAGTTGTGTTGTGCTTGTTGGCAATCACACTCAGGCTGTCGCCCGATTTCACCTTGTAACGCACTACTTTTAGGCCTTGACCACGGTTGGCTTCAACGGCTTGGCGAAACGGTGCGACTGAATTGACGGGCAGCAATAACTGATGGGGGCCATCGGGCGCGGTTGCCCACTGATTGTAAGCAGGGTTTAAGCTTTGCAGCTCTTTTACCGTTAGTCCGGCGTAGTTGGCTGCAATCGCCAGATCTAACTGCTCTTTAGGATCAACCAGCTCAACCACAGATTGGTTGGCGATGGCAGGAATATCGATACCGTATTTTTCTTGGTTGGCCACCACATCCGCTAGGGCGAGCAGTTTAGGGACATAACCACTGGTCTCTTTAGGGAGGTCAAGCGAGAAAAAATCGGTCGGTTTACCCAGCTTTTTGTTTTTACGAATCGCACTAGAGACACGACCGCCACCGCTGTTGTAGGCTGCGATGGCATGTTGCCAATCGCCATCGAAGCGGCGGTTTAACTGAGTGAGGTAGTCAAGCGCGGCATCGGTCGCGGCATCGACATCTCGGCGTCCGTCATACCAGTAGTTCTGTTTCAAGCCAAATGATTTACCGGTCGCAGGCACAAACTGCCACAAGCCAGCGGCGCTACCGTGCGAGTAGGCAAAGGCATCAAATGAGCTCTCTACGACAGGAAGCAGGGCCAATTCTAGCGGAAGGCCACGCTGCTCGATTTTCTCTGTAATTAGGTAGAGAAATGGCTGCGCACGCTCGGAGACGGTTTTGAGATGGTTAGGGTGTTTGAGATACCAAGTGCGGTAGTAATCCACGCTTTTGTGCTCCGGGATTGGCATCTCGAGTTGCATCGCAATTCGCTGCCACACATCTTCTTGAGACTCTGGGGTCACAACGGGTGCGGGTTTGGTGGCTTTTGTCTTGGTCGCGGGTTTCTCAGCTACTGGGGTGTGCTGCAAAGCCGTGTTAGTAGTATTGGTGTCAGGGCTTTCGCCTTCACCGGTATGGTCAGGCTGAGTCAGTTGACACCCTGTCAGCAGGAGAGCCAAAGCCCAGCTATGTTTCAATCGCATTATCCAGCCCTTTTAATCTTTGGCTGCTGATAATACTTTCGTCACTTAGGCAGTGACAAGCACCAAAGTGCTAAAATTCGTTCTTCCACTCACGTAATGCGCTAAATATCGCGAGTGCGTCTGTCTCTTGGGTCCGATTGGCGACCGAGCGCATGACACTGGGTTCGCTGGTACGCAAGAAAGGGTTGATGCGTTTTTCTCTCCCAAGCGTGGTTGGGAGGGTAGGCTGATTTTGCGCACGCAGCCGATTCACTTCGTCACGATATTGCTGAAGTTGGACGTTATCGGGCTCGACCGCCAATGCAAACGCAACATTGCTCGCGGTATATTCATGAGCGCAATAGACCTCGGTCTCATCGGGCAGAGCAGCCAGTTTGCACAATGAGGTATGCATCTGTTCCATTGTGCCTTCAAACACGCGCCCACAGCCGGCAGAAAACAGTACATCGCCGCAGAACAGTTTGCCATCACCAACGTAGCCGATATGACCTAATGTGTGTCCTTCAAGGCCTACGACACGGAACACTTCACCAAACAGCTCGATTTGATCGCCAGTAGAGACAGAGTGGGACAAGGTTGGAATCGGCTCGCTCGCGGGACCCACCACATTGATGGTCGGGAATTGGCGCACTAGCTCGGCGACGCCGCCAATGTGATCATTGTGATGGTGGGTAATTAAAATGGCTTCCAAGCTCAATCCGTGTTGTTTGAGATACGCTAGGACTGGAGCTGCATCACCGGGGTCAACAACCGCACAACGCTTATCTCGATTTTCGATAAGCCAGATGTAATTGTCGTTAAATGCAGGTATGCTTTTGATCTCTAACATGGAAGTCTCTCCAGTGACACTGTCGTCATCGACTCTTGAGTGAAGCAGGTTAAGTATGAAGCCAGCCCGCAGTAAGAAGAAGCTAGAACAACCCCATTCATGGACGCAATTAAAAAACGGCCAGTGGGTGAGTGAGTCTATCCAAACTCGCGTCGATGAGTGGTGTCCGAAGCTGTTTGGTTATCACCTGCTCAAGCTCGGTGGCTTGAGCTGTGAGTTAACCAGTTTTAGTTGCAATATTCAACATCAAGTCCAGCTCGACATAAAAAATCCTTTGCATAACGTCATCGCTGACGGTTATCAACTGCCGTTTCTAGAAAAGAGCTTTGATGCCATCGTCATGGCGCACCAACTCGATTATTGTAATGATCCCCACCGCTTACTGCGTGAGGTTGACCGAGTGATGATGGATGATGGCTATCTAATTTTGACCGGTTTTAATCCACTGAGTTTGACTGGCTTGGCAAGCCTGATGCCGTGGCGCAAGCACAACTTGCCGTGGAGTGGCCGGATGTTTACCCCCAATCGCATTAAAGATTGGCTCGGCGTGCTCAATTATGAAGTGATTGAGTGCGATCGCTACGCTCTGTTTCCGATGCAAAGCTATCGAACGTTTTGGACTTGGATGGAAAATAGCCTAGGGGAGTGGGCGCGGCCGATGGGCAGCCTCTATTTTATCGTGGCAAGAAAGCGGACCTACCCGCTAAAACCCATAAAACCTCACTGGAAGCTTAAACGAAAATTGACGCCACTGGGCGTCAATTACAAAATTTCCCTTAACCCTAAGCAGTACTGAGCAATAGCTGCAGTATTGAAGGAAAAAGGCACCATTAGCTCGGCTGATAGCCTGTATCTTCTTCGGTTGGGTTTTCTGCGGCGGCTCTGGCTAGCTCATCGCACATCTCGTTTTCTCTGTGCCCGGCATGGCCTTTCACCCAGTGCCACTCGACGTTGTGACGTGCCGTTTCGGCATCTAACGCTTGCCATAAATCGGCATTTTTGACCGGTTTTTTGTCGGCGGTTTTCCAGCCACGCTTCTTCCAGTTGTGAATCCACTGCGTGATGCCTTGGCGAACGTACTGGCTATCGGTGGTGAGGATGACATGACAAGGCTCTTTGAGCGCCTTGAGAGCTTTGATCGTGGCCATCATTTCCATGCGATTATTGGTGGTGAGGGTATAGCCTTTGGCTAAGGTTTTTTCCGTCTGCTTGTAGCGCAGGACAACGCCATAACCACCGGGTCCAGGGTTGCCAAGGCAAGAACCGTCTGTGAAAATTTCCACCTGTTTCGTCATGTTTTGGTACTATTGGTTTAATCACTTAGAGACATAGTCTGACATAGATATTGTTATGAATACCAGCAGCAATTCGCAATACGGCCGCATCGTTGTACTCGATACCGAAACCACAGGTATGAACCGAGAAGGCGGCGCGCCGCATATTGGTCACCGAATTATTGAAATCGGTGCCGTTGAGATCATTAATCGTAAGCTGACCGGGCGACACTTTCACGTCTACATTAAGCCCGATCGCGAGATTCAACCAGACGCGATAGAAGTACACGGTATTACGGATGAGTTTTTGGTTGATAAGCCCGAGTATCACGCTATCCACCAAGAGTTTCTTGAGTTCATCAAAGGGGCCGAATTGGTAGCGCACAACGCGCCCTTCGATACCGGCTTTATGGACAATGAGTTTGCCTTATTAGACCCAAGTATCGGTAAAACAGAAGACTACTGCAAAGTCACCGATACGCTGGCGATGGCGAAGAAAATCTTCCCTGGTAAGCGCAACAACTTGGACATCTTGTGTGAGCGATACGGCATAGATAACTCACACCGTACCTTGCACGGTGCTTTGCTCGATGCGGAGATTCTCGCCGACGTTTACCTGTTGATGACTGGTGGGCAGACCTCTTTGCAATTTAATCCCGGTAGCGCCAGTGACGGCGATGTGGGAGGTGAATCAATAAAACGCGTCGCCAGTGGTCGAAAAGCGCTAAAGGTAATCAAAGCAACGGCCGATGAACTAGAAGCACACAATAAAAGATTAGATATCGTCGAGAAGAGCGCAAGCAGCCTCTGGCGTCAGTAGGAGAAGGGATGTTGAGGAGTTGGATTGCCCTAGTGGGCATGGTATTCAGTTGTCTAGGATTTGCAGCGCAAGAGTCCTCAATGTCTCTGCTCGATAACCGCTTTCGAGTCGATCCCACTATCAAGCAAATCACCTTTGTTATCTACCGCGCGCAGAACTCCCAACCTGTGGTGTTAGTGCGCCCTGATGGTAAGAAATATTACGCGTGGCGCAGCCCAGACAATGTGCGTTGGTATCAAGAATCGGCGATGGACATCATCTCGATTGATAACCCGATGCCTGGCCCTTGGCAGGCGATCGGTAAAGTCACGCCTAAGAACAAAATTACTCTCATTTCTCATCTTGAACTGGCTACTGACGTGCTGCCCAACCGCCTCTATCAAGGGGAAGAGCTGAAGTTCACTGCTCGCTTAACGGCGGACAAAAAGCCATTAGTTTTGCGTGATTTTCTGGACCGCGTCCAACTGAAAGTGACCTTCACCAAGTATGTTGAGAATGAAGATCAGTTAGTCAAAGAAGCGCGTCCGGTGCCAGAAGAGATCGGTGTGTTTGCTGATGATGGTCAAGGGCTCGACGAAGTGGCGGGCGATGGCGTGTTTACGGTGTCGCTACCTATTACCAGCGCGCCGGGCAAGTATCGCGTGCGCATTACCTCCGGCAATGGTGTGTTCCTGCGTGCTCAAGAGCAAGAGGTGTTGGTTTATCCCACCCCATTGGAAACGACCTTTATTCAATCACGAGTCGCTGGTGAGCCTCATCGAGTCGTGTTCTCCGGTGAGATGGGGATGATCATGCCAGGCAGCCTCGCTGGGTTTGTCGACCATACTGATCCGAAGGGCAATGTGGTTAGCGTGCAAGGGGCCTCTGAGGCGGAAAGCAGCACCTTTGAGCTTGAAGTGCCGTATGACGGTACGCTGGGCAATTACCAATGGTCCTCCAAGACTTTCGCCACCGAGTTGGGCTCGCAACGTCCTCTGATCTTTGCCAAGAATCAACACACCTACAGTGTGGTCGAAGATATCGATATTGCTGAGACCCGTCGTCTGCAAGAAGAGGAACGTCTCAAGCAGCAGAAAATCATGGAAGAGATGCAGCTGGCTGAATTTAGAAAGGCCCAGCGAACCAAGAGTATGATCATTATCGGTGTCGGCAACCTAGTTGCGATTTTGTTGGGGCTGGTGGTGTGGTTTGTTATGCGTAAGCTCAAAGCCAAGAAAGAAGCGATGCCGGAAATGCAACTCGAGATGCCGAAGAAGTAATTCGTAAGAGCTGTTGCGGCAGCGCTATGCAGGCAAGCATCGATGGAGGGTGTTTAAGAGTGATGCTCTCTATCAATCTTACTGTCCATCTTAGTGACGATAACTCGTCGGCTTAGCGAAGGTTGTTGTTTACCAGTAAGGATAGTTACCAGTAAGTATAGTTAGCAGTAAGGACAGCGAGATAAAGCAAAGGGCAGCGAGGCTGCCCTTTGTGGTTTTTATACGCTTAGTATGCGCGCATTAGGCGACTTCGACGATTTTGGGCTTACTCTTTCGAACCGGTTTGGTCGCCAGTTCTTTGGGCTCGAAATCATCGACGTTGATTACATAGAGGCGGTGCTCTTCGGCACTGCGTAGCAGTTCAGCCTCTTTTGTGTCGATGATGCCTTTCTCTAGGCCAATATCGGCGATGAGATCTAGGCGTAAGAAAGGCTTACGCTCATTGAGCGCTTTACATACTTTCTTAAACACCGGCTCTGCCTCTAAAATCACCGTCAAGGCTTGCTCAATTTTACCCGCAGGATTGAACTCACTCGCTTCGAAATATTGATGACGACCTAAGCGAGCACGAGTGGCGCTTGGCGTTTGCAGAATTTGCGCGACTTTGCTGTCGAGTTTGTCATTCGGCGCTCGGCGAACGCGGCCAAAAGGCAGGATCAGTGCGCGCAGGATTTTACCCAACCAAGGATTTGGGAAGTTAGCGAGAAACTCATCAATCGCCAGCTCGGTTTGTTTCAAGCTGTCTTGCAATCCCCAGTGAACCAATGGCAAGTCATCACTAATGCGGCCATCATTATCAAAGCGTTTCAGCGTGGCTGAACTCAAGTACAATTGACTCAAAATGTCGCCTAAGCGAGCCGACAAGCGCTCTTTACGCTTCAACGAACCACCCAGTACCGCCATCGAAATATCGGCCAAGAAGGCAATGTTAGCACTGTAGCGGTTAAGCTGCTGGTAGTAACGTTTCGTGCTGTCTTGAACCGGGGCACTGGAGAAACGGCCATCGGTCACACCCAGCCAGACACTGCGCACAAGGTTGCTCAGGGTAAAGCTGACGTGACCGGCGAGCGCGCTATCAAACTTATCAAGCGCATCGGAGGCGTCAGAGTAAGCCGCATTCATCTCTTCCAGAACAAATGGATGGCAACGAATCGCCCCTTGGCCAAAGATGATCATGGAGCGGGTGAGGATGTTGGCCCCTTCTACCGTGATGGCAATCGGGGAGCCTTGGTAACCGCGCGCGAGGAAGTTCTTTGGCCCAAGACAAATGCCCTTACCACCGACAATGTCCATCGCATCGATGATGCTTTGCTGACCGCGGTGGGTACAGTGATACTTCACGATCGCTGAGATGACCGAGGGCTTTTCACCCAAATCAATCCCTGCGACGGTCAGGTTGCTCGCCGCATCCATCACATACGCGTTACCGCCTAGACGTGCCAATGGCTCTTCGACGCCTTCCATCTGGCCAATCGGTTGTTTAAATTGACGGCGAATACGTGCGTAAGCACCAGTTGCCAAAGCCGCTGTCTTAATGCCACCGGTTGAGTTCGACGGTAAGGTGATCCCGCGGCCTACAGACAAACATTCGACCAGCATGCGCCAACCTTGACCGGCCATTGATGGACCACCAATGATGAAATCTAAAGGTACAAACAGATCATTGGCTCGTGTCGGGCCGTTTTGGAAAGGTACGTTGAGCGGGAAGTGGCGATTGCCTATTTCCACCCCTTTTAGGTGTGTGGGAATCAGCGCGCAGGTGATGCCAAGCTCTTCTGTCTCGCCGAGTAAGCCGTCTGGATCGCGTAATTTAAAGGCGAGGCCGAGAACGGTGGCGACTGGGGCGAGCGTGATGTAGCGCTTGTTCCAAGTTAGGCGCATACCGAGGACTTCTTTGCCCTCCCATTCGCCTTTACAGACAATACCGAAGTCTGGAATGGATCCCGCGTCTGAGCCTGCTTCTGGGCTGGTCAGTGCAAAACAAGGGATCTCTTTACCTTCGGCTAAGCGTGGCAAATAGTAGTTTTTCTGCTCATCAGTGCCGTAGTGTTGTAGCAGTTCACCCGGGCCCAATGAGTTAGGCACGCCAACGGTAGAAGAGAGCACGCCTGAGACGCCAGTGAGCTTTTGCAATACCAGCGACTGAGCGTAGGCAGAGAACTCAAGCCCGCCGTACTGCTTCTTGATGATCATCGCGAAGAACTTGTTGTCTTTTAGGTACTGCCACACTTGCGGTGGTAGATCGGCCAACTCGTGAGTGACCTGATAGTCGTTCACCATCGCACACACTTCATTGACGGGGCCATCGAGGAACGCTTGCTCCTCGGCACTTAACGTTGGCGCTTTAATGTCGTGCAGCTTGTTCCAGTCTGGTTTGCCTTTGAAAAGCTCAGCTTCCCACCAAACCGTACCAGCATCCAACGCCTCTTTTTCGGTTTGAGACATGGCGGGCAGCACTTTCTTAAAGAGAGAAAGGGCTTTTTTACTGATCAGAGACTGACGAATCGATGGAACGGCCAAAACCGCAGTGGCGGCGATGTACAGTATCCAACTCAGCGATCCTGCGCTGCCCCAGATGGAGAGCACGACCATCGTCAGTGTTAACACAAACAGTGAAAGGATTAAGGAGCTGCGGTGGTACAAGCAGGTCGCCAGTACCACCGTAAAGCCTAATATTGAGAGCAAGATGTCCATGTGTATTTCCTTCTTCGACGCCCCAAAATGTAGGGTTAAGGGTTATACGTCGTTTATCTTATAAGAGGTCTAACCAGTTAGAGTGTAAACAACTCATTAATGAAATGTAAAACCCAATCGTGCATAAAAAGTGATCTAAGTAGAGTGAAAATTCTAAAATTGTCGGTCCGTGCTGAATTTGTGGGCGAAGTAGGGGGAGGAATTGGCATTAGTTGACGCGCAGCTATCGACACTCTGGATGGTTCGAGTAAACTCGTAAACAATGGTATTTAGCTTTGTGGCTAAATCTCCCCATCGAAGATAACAATTAGAGAATTCCCTATGTACCACGATCTGATCAAAAGTGAATTAACTGAAGCGGCGAACGTCTTGAATGCCTTTTTAAGTGATGAGCACAACATTGCTCAAATTGAAGCCGCAGCGAAACTCATTGCCGATTCATTCAAGCAAGGGGGCAAAGTGCTCTCGTGCGGTAACGGCGGCTCACACTGCGATGCGATGCATTTCGCCGAAGAGCTCACTGGGCGCTATCGTGAAAATCGTCCGGGTTACCCTGGGATTGCCATTTCAGATCCAAGCCACCTCTCTTGCGTCAGCAACGATTTCGGCTATGACTTTGTTTTCTCTCGTTATGTTGAAGCGGTCGGTTCGGCTGGGGATGTTCTGTTTGGCCTCTCAACCTCGGGCAACTCAGGGAACATTCTTAAGGCGATAGAAGCGGCAAAAGCGAAAGGCATGAAAACCATCGCTCTGACGGGTAAAGACGGTGGCAAAATGGCGGGGGTAGCGGATATCGAGATTCGTGTTCCTCATTTCGGCTACGCGGATCGCATTCAAGAGATCCACATCAAAATCATCCACATTGTGATCCAATTGATTGAAAAGGAGATGGCGTAATTACGCCATCACGTTGACAGGGAGTGGTTTGAAGCATGTGTGAATTGCTCGGTATGAGCGCCAACGTTCCGACCGATATTTGTTTCAGTTTCACTGGCTTAATGCAGCGTGGGGGCAAAACTGGCCCGCACAGTGATGGCTGGGGGATCACCTTCTATGAGGGGAAAGGTTTTCGTAATTTCAAAGACCCTAACCCTAGCTGTCAGTCGAAAATTGCCGAGTTAGTGCAAAACTATCCGATTAAGAGCCGCGCGGTTATAAGCCATATTCGCCAAGCCAACCGTGGTGGTGTCAATCTGGAAAATACCCATCCGTTTACCCGCGAGCTGTGGGGGCGTTACTGGACTTTTGCTCACAATGGCCAGTTGACGGACTACCAACAGATGGACACAGGTCGGCATCGTCCAGTTGGGCAAACTGATAGTGAGATGGCGTTTTGTTGGCTGCTCAAGCAGATGGAAGATCGTTACCCACAACCACCGCACGATATGGTGGGGGTATTTCGTTTTGTGGCCATGTGTTGTGACCTGCTCAAAGAGAAAGGGGTCTTCAATATGTTGCTCTCTGACGGAGAGTATGTGATGACGTATTGCACCAATCATCTGTATTGGATCACTCGCCGTGCGCCTTTTGGGCAAGCGACATTGATTGATGAAGATGTCACCATCAACTTTCAAGAAGAGACGACGCCCAACGATATTGTTTCAGTGATTGCTACTCAACCGCTGACGGACAATGAAACCTGGCATCGGATGAAGCCCGGTGAGTTTGGTATTTTTCACTTTGGTGAGCTGATTGATGGCAATGCGGATGCGCTGGTAGATGTGGCTTATGCCGAGAAGAAGGTCGCCAGTCAAGCGCCGACAGAACCTTTAGAGTAGCGTCGCCATTGAGCAAACGTCCAAAATAGAAAAGGTTGACGCTTTCACGTCAACCTTTTTTGTTTGTATCACTTAAGCGATATTAGCTAAGTTGTGCCTTGAGGTGCTCAATTACGTCAGCGATAGCGACTGGCGTTTTCTCTCCAGATCGGCGGTTCTTGTACTCGAAGTTGCCTTCTTTCATTGAACGGTCACCAATCACGATAGTGTGAGGAATACCGATGAGTTCCATATCAGAGAACATGACGCCTGGGCGCTCTTTACGGTCATCGAATAGGACTTCGATACCCATAGCCGTCAGTTCAGCGTACAGCTTCTCAGCCGCTTCTTTCACTTCTTCTGACTTGTGCATGTTCATTGGCACGATCGCCACTTGGAAAGGCGCTAGAGCGTCTGGCCAGATGATGCCGTATTTGTCGTGGTTTTGCTCAATCGCTGAAGCCACAACGCGTGACACTCCGATACCGTAACAACCCATCTCCAGGATGACGTTCTTACCGTCAGGGCCCAGCACGCCACAGTTCATCGCTTGTGAGTAAACGTTGCCAAGCTGGAAGATGTGACCCACTTCGATACCACGCTTGAGCATTAGAGTACCTTTGCCACATGGGCTTGGATCGCCTTCGACAACATTACGCAGATCTTCAACTTGGCCAAGCTCAACGTCACGACCCCAGTTGATACCGAAGTAGTGCTTGCCGTCGATGTTTGCACCCGCGCCGAAGTCGCTCATTACGGCAACGGTACGGTCAACGATGAATGGCAACTCAAGACCAACAGGACCAAGTGAGCCAGGGCCAGCGCCGATCAGTGCGCGAATCTCTTCTTCGGTTGCCATCTCTAGAGGAGCAGCAACTTGAGGCAAGTTCTCCGCTTTGACTTCGTTCAGTTCGTGGTCGCCACGGATGATTAGCGCGATGATGTCTGCGTCTACTTCGTCAGAGGCTTTTACGAACAGAGTTTTGACTGTCTTCTCGATAGGTAGACCGTGTTGCTCTACAAGCTCTGCGATGGTTTTCGCGTTTGGCGTATCCACCAGCGTCATCTCTTGAGTTGGCTCAGCGCGCTCACCAGCAGGTGCGGCCGCTTCGGCTTTTTCGATGTTCGCTGCGTAATCAGACTCAGTCGAGAAGGCGATGAGGTCTTCGCCGCTTTCCGCAAGTACGTGGAACTCTTGAGAACCACTACCACCGATAGCGCCAGAGTCAGCCAGTACTGGGCGGTACTCAAGTCCCATGCGATCGAAGGCTTTACAGTACGCATCGTGCATTGCTTGGTAAGATTTCTCTAGACCTTCTTTGTCGATGTCAAAGCTGTATGCATCCATCATGCAGAATTCACGTGCACGCATTACGCCAAAACGTGGACGACGCTCATCGCGGAATTTGGTTTGGATTTGGTACAGGTTGAGCGGTAGCTGTTTGTAAGAGCTCACTTCGTTGCGCACTAGGCTAGTGATCACTTCTTCTGCAGTTGGGCTTAGAACAAACGGACGCGTATGACGGTCAGTAAAGCGAAGGAGTTCAGGACCCATCTTCTCGCTGCGGCCTGTCTCTTCCCATAGTTCAAACGGCTGAACAACGGGCATCAAGGTTTCGACGGCGCCTGCATTGTCGATTTCTTGACGAACGATGTTTTCGACTTTACGCAGCACACGCAGACCAGTAGGCAGCCAGGTGTATAGACCTGAAGCCAGCTTACGGATCATACCCGCGCGGAGCATGAGCTGGTGGCTCACGACCTCTGCGTCGTTTGGAGTCTCCTTAAGAGTAGAAAGAAGATAGTTACTGGTACGCATTCAATTTATCCGTTTAGTAAAGTTAGATACTCAAGCCAATAGGCTGAAGTATGAAGATCCCACAAAGGGAAAATGGTTAGCCGCTTATAATATCAGCCAAAGAGTGTTGTCAAAAGCTTTCAATCGCAGTAACTGTTATTAAGTTATCGCGAACGGTGAACTTGACGTTCAGATCGAACAAATTTACCGCATATTCCTTGTCGTCGGGCTTATTCTTTTTGTAAGCAGGACGAGGGTCTTGCGCCAGTACTTGTTCGATAACGGTTTTGACATACTCAGCATCGTGGCGCTTGTCGAGCGTGGTCAGCGCAACTGAGGAGAAGTGGACTTGAGAGGTTTCGGGCTCTGCTTCTGCGTAGCCTCCTTTGGCCTCAGCCACTGAATCTGAGTAGGGGATATAGGGCTTGATGTCGATAATCGGGGTGCCATCGACCAAGTCGACGTTGCCCAGATCCAGATAGATCTGATCGCCTTGCTTACTCACCCCTTTAACTTCGACCGCCGACATGCCGATACCGTTAGGTCTGAATGTCGAGCGCGAGGCAAACACACCAATGCGCTCATTGCCGCCCAAGCGAGGCGGGCGTACAGTGGGCTTCCATCCCGCTTGCAGATTCTGATCAAACAAAAACAGCAACCACACGTGAGAAAACTGCTCTAATCCGCGCACGGCTTCAGGGCTATTGGCCGCCCCTTGCAGCTTGACGCGTGATCGCGCAGCAGGGACCAAGCGAGGTTGACGAGGAACGGCGAATTTCTCTTTATAAGGGCTTTCGATAATGCCAATCGGTTCTATGGAATGCATGGCTAAGGTCTTCAATACGGATTGATACGGCAAAGTATCACAAATTTTGCTTGCTTTCTTATTGATAATGATTACTAATTAATATGTTATAACATAACAATTTATGGGGAGTTAAGAAATGAAAGTCGTGAAATCATTAAAGAGTGCAAAAAGCCGTCATCCTGATTGCCAAATCGTTAAACGAAGAGGGCGCTTATACGTGATCTGCAAAACCAATCCTCGCTTTAAGGCGGTGCAAAAGTAACAAATGATTGATGGTGTTTATTTTATTTGTGGTTTTTTATGTTGATATTTATCGTTTAATTAGTGATATTTTTTATTATAAGCTAAATTTTTTGGTTAATTATTCTTCTATTTGATACGTTTTGTAACATTTAGGATTTCTAATTGACCTTCTTGTCGAGTACTCTGCCCAAGCTTTTGTGACAGCCCTGTCACAAAAGCGTAGGAAAAACGACAAGGAGGGAACAGATGAGTTCATCTGCTTCAATGAAACAAAGCTCGCCGAAAAAGCCTATTTTTACCCGCTTTCTTGACTCGGTAGAGTATTTGGGGAACCTATTACCCCACCCAATCACACTATTTGCTATTTTCTGTCTCGCGATTCTCGTGCTATCTGGCGTTGCTGGGTACTTCGAAGTGTCAGTCATCGATCCTCGTCCTGAAGGGGCAAGCGGTCGCGCTGCAGATGGAATGATTCATGTGGTCAGCTTACTGAACGCTGAAGGCCTTCAACTGATCGTGACCAACCTGGTGAAGAACTTCGTTGGTTTTGCGCCGCTCGGGACGGTATTGGTCGCCATGTTAGGTGTTGCGATCGCTGAACACTCAGGTCTACTCTCTGCTGCGATGCGCGGTTTGGTGATGGGCGCGTCCAAGCGCATGGTCACCGTGACCGTGGTTTTTGCTGGTATCATTTCTAACACCGCTTCTGAGCTAGGCTACGTGGTTCTGATCCCACTGGCTGCGATGATGTTCCACTCATTGGGTCGTCACCCCTTGGCGGGCTTGGCGGCAGCGTTTGCGGGTGTCTCTGGTGGCTACTCGGCGAACTTGCTTATCGGTACGGTGGATCCGCTGTTGTCTGGTATTACCGAGACCGCAGCAAAGATGATCGACCCAACTTACACCGTCGGTCCTGAGGTGAACTGGTACTTTATGTTCGTCTCCACTTTCTTTATCGCCATTACCGGTGCCTTCGTTACTGAGAAAATCGTTGAGCCAAAACTGGGCAAATACAATGACGAAGAAGCGGCGGAAGATCTGTCTCAAGACAAAATGGGTAGCCTGACGGCTATCGAAAAGAAAGGCTTGAAACTGGCTGGTATTGCTATCCTAGTGGTCTCTGCGCTGCTGGCTTGGACGATCGTTCCAGAAGATGGCGTATTGCGCTCAAGCACAGGTACTGTCGCGGGTTCTCCGTTCCTTAAGAGCATTGTGGCGTTTATCTTTGTCTTCTTCGCGATTCCTGGCTTTGTTTACGGCCGCGTAGTGGGCACGATGAACAATGACCGTGACGTGATTGATGCGATGTCTAAATCCATGTCTTCAATGGGCATGTACATTGTCTTAGTCTTCTTTGCTGCGCAGTTTGTTGCCTTCTTTAGCTGGACGAACTTTGGTCAAGTGTTTGCCGTTGCCGGTGCAAGCTTTTTGCAAAACATTGGTCTTACCGGCCCAATGCTGTTCTTCGCCTTCATTTTGATGTGTGGCTTCATCAACTTAATGATCGGTTCTGCGTCAGCGCAGTGGGCGGTTACCGCACCGATTTTCGTGCCTATGTTGATGCTAGTTGGCTACGCACCAGAAACGATTCAAGCGGCTTACCGTATTGGTGACTCAACGACCAATATCATCACACCTATGATGAGCTACTTTGGTCTGATCCTCGCTGTGGCAACGCGCTACATGAAGAATCTCGGCATCGGTACTCTCATCGCGACGATGCTGCCGTACTCAATCTGCTTTATCGTTGGCTGGAGTTTACTCTTCTACGTATGGGTCTTCATCCTTGGTCTACCTGTTGGTCCAGGCGCGGCGACGTACTACACGCCGTAGTCGATAGATTCACACTTTCCCTGAGCCGAAGCGTTTGCTTCGGCTTTTTTTCGCCTGCTCTTTACGTTTTTTGCTCTTTACGTTTTTTTACTTAGAAGTCTCTGGATTGATGGCTAGGGTGACCAGATAATAGACAGCATACTTTTAATAAGAGACCGTCATCATGAGCAATCCACATTCTAAACCCACTCTCTTTTTTCACTGGTTAACGGGCCTTGGTTTTATTGGCGTGTTAGGCCTTGGCTTGTATCTTGAGCAAATGGAGCGAAGCCCAGCCAAAGGCGAGTTAATGGGGATTCACAAATCTCTTGGCGTGATTATTTTGCTGATCGCTGTGTTGCGTGTGGCGTGGCGACTCAAAGAAGGGCCAATTGAAAGCTCGGCGGTGCTGACCCGAGCACAAGAGATTTTAGCCAAGTCGATTCATGGCATTTTGATGCTGGCGACACTACTGATGCCTATCTCAGGCATCGCCATGAGCGTCGGCGGCGGGCGAGCACTGCAGGTGTTTGGCGTCGAGATCCTTGCTGCAGGGGAAAAAATAGAGTGGCTGCAATCGCTAGGGGGAGCAGTGCATGGGTTTGCCCCTAAGATCATCATTGCTGCCTTGGTGCTCCACATTGCGGCGGCGCTTAAGCATCAATGGGTCGATAAGGATGGCACTTTGAGTCGTATGTTGGGGCGTAAATAATCCACAATGACAAACTGCAGAGAATGCTCCTAGAACAGAGAATGCCAAGATAGAAAAAGGGTCGACATGAACGTCGACCCTTTTTGGTGTTTATTGGGGTATTGTGCGTTTAGGTCAGATTACCAACCTTTAACGACACCACCTTGGAAGATGTCTGAAGCAGCGTTGTACACTTCGTCAGTTTGGTAAGCTTTTACGAAGTTTTGTACATTCTCTGCTGAGACGTTGTTTTCACGCGCAACGATAAGGTTCACGTATGGTGACTCTTTATCTTCAACAAACACACCGTCTTTCTCTGGCGTTAGGTTGATAGAGCTTGCGTAAGTGGTGTTGATGATAGACAGCGCAACATCGTCAAGAGAGCGTGGAAGCTGGGCTGCGTCTAGCTCAAGAATTGTGATGTTTTTTGGATTTTCAACGATGTCACGTACTGTTGCTAATAGACCAACGCCTTCACGCAGTGTGATAAGACCTTGCTGCTCAAGTAGAATCAATGAGCGACCTAGGTTAGTTGGATCGTTAGGAACGGCGATGCGTGCACCCTCTTCGATCTCTTCCACAGAGGTCACTTGCTTAGAGTAACCCGCGATTGGGTAAACGAACGTGTTACCTGCGATAGTCAGCTTGTAACCACGGTCAGCAATTTGCTGATCTAGGTATGGTTTGTGCTGGAACGCGTTGATGTCGATTGAACCGTCATCCAGTGCTGCGTTAGGAGTGACGTAATCCGTGAATGTCACTAGTTCCACATCCAGACCGAACTGCTCTTTCGCCACTTTTGCCGCTACTTCAGCAACTTGTGCTTCTGCACCCGCCATCACGCCGACTTTGATTTTGCTGTTGTCCGCTTCTTTTTCGCCACAACCAGACAGAACCAATGCAGATGCCGCAGCGGCAATCGCCAAAAGACCTTTAAGATTAAATTTCATGACCTTCTCCTTGTGAAAATCTTAATGTTTATCTGTGATCCACTCGGCGTACGATCGCGTCGCCGATAGATTGAATAATTTGAACCAGTACGATGAGCATCACCACTGTCACAGCCATGATGACCACGTCGTAGCGGTGGAATCCGTAACGTATCGCGACATCACCTAGACCGCCGCCGCCCACTGTCCCCGCCATTGCTGAGTAGCTCACCAATGTCACCAAGGTGATAGTGACGGAGTTGACGATGGTCGGCATCGCTTCAGGAAGCAATACTTTACTGATGATTTGCATTGGCGTCGCACCCATAGATTGCGCAGCCTCGACCAAACCGCTTGGGACTTCCAGTAGCGCACCTTCAATCAGTCGAGCGACGAATGGAATCGCACCAATCGTGAGCGGCACGATGGCGGCGGTGGTACCGATAAAAGTGCCCACTAGCAGTTTCGTCACAGGGATGATGGCAACCATCAACACCAAAAACGGCACGGAGCGACCAATATTGACGATTGCGCCCAACACACCATTGAGTTTGGTGTTTTCTAGTAGGCCACCTTTTTTGGTCGTGTGTAAGATAACGCCGAGAGGGATGCCGACAGCAAAGCCCACGATACCCGCGACGGCGACCATGTAGAGGGTTTCCCACGTCGCGCCAATCAATAGCTTACTGTTAAGCTCGAGCCATTGTGAAATCGTGTTAAAGGACATAGCCAAGCACCTCTACCTTTACATTGTGTTCACGCAGAAATTCGATTGCTGCGTTGTCGTCTTGCTCATTACCAAATAGCTCGGCGACCATCATGCCGAATTTTACGCCACCGGCGTAATCTAAGTCTGAACTCAGAATGCTGACATCGATATTGAATTTACGCGCAATTTGGCTCATAAGCGGTGCATCGACGGTTGCGCCAGTGAATTCAAGGCGTACCAGAGGGTAGCTGCCTTCAACGCGGCTGCTTTGCAAGCGAGCCTCGTAATCTTCTGGGATCGACAAGTCGAGCGTAGAGCGGATAAATTGGTGCGCCAGCTCGGTTTTCGGGTGAGCAAAAATATCACCAACCGTGCCTTTCTCCACCAATTCACCACCACCGATGATCGCCACTTGGTGACAAATGCTTTTGACCACGTCCATCTCGTGAGTGATCAAAAGCATAGTAATGTTCAGCTTGCGGTTGATCTCTTTTAACAGCTCAAGAATCGATTGAGTGGTCGCGGGATCGAGCGCGCTGGTCGCTTCATCACACAGCAGCACTTTAGGATCTGACGCAAGCGCACGAGCGATCGCAACACGTTGTTTCTGACCACCACTGAGGTTTGACGGGTAGCTCTCATGCTTATCTGCAAGGCCGACCAGTTTCAGCAGTTCGGTGACCTTAGTGGTGATGGCGTTTTTGTCTTTGCCCGCCAGTTCAAGTGGCAGTGCGACATTATCAAACACAGTGCGGGATGAAAGCAGATTAAAGTGCTGGAAAATCATACCGATATTGCGGCGTGCTTGGCTCAGCTGTGATTTAGACAGTGTCGTCAAATCAACACCATCAACCTTGATTGAACCTGAGGTGGGCGCTTCCAACATGTTCACGCAGCGAATCAGTGTACTTTTCCCTGCTCCAGAAGAGCCAATAACACCGAAAATCGTTCCTTGAGGAACCGTAAGGTTAATGTCTTTCAGCGCATGGATTTCCTTGCTGCCCTGATAAAACACCTTGTTGACTTGATTAATTTCAATCATCAGTTAACCCGCTTGCAAATAACTTGGTGAGAAGTCGATTATTTTGAACTACCTCTCATTTGGTAGACGATGCTATGGGTTTGCAGGTTTAGTGTCAATAGATATTTTTACGGCTAGACGTCCAAACGCCTTTTTTCACTCTCTTGTGCGGAGATTGTTTCGTCATGAGATAGATAAGAAAGAAATAACGCGGGCAAATGGCCTTATTCACAGGCGCTAAAGCGATAGCGCTCGCCTTGCTGCAATTCGCTCGTTTTAAGGTATAATTCGAGCCAAACACAGCAGACAGAGACACATATTTTGGCAAAACCAGCAGTCTTTCTAGATAGAGATGGCGTCATCAACGTTGACCACGGTTACGTGCATGATGAGCATGATTTCGAGTTTATCGATGGCGTATTTGAGGCGACGAAGCAACTCAAGCAGATGGGCTACCTATTGGTGCTGGTGACCAATCAGTCGGGTATAGCCCGTGGCAAGTTTAGCGAAGATCGCTTTTTGTCGCTGACGCAATGGATGGATTGGAACTTTGTCGATCACGGTGTCGAGTTTGATGGCTTCTATTATTGTCCGCATCACCCTGATTATGGCGACGATCGGGATTGCGAATGTCGTAAGCCAAAGCCGGGTATGTTCCAGTCAGCGCAGCGCTTTCTCGATATCGATATGGCCAAATCGGTCATGGTCGGTGATAAGGCGCAAGATTTGATGGCGGCAGAGGCCGCGGGGGTAGGGCAGAAGATTTTGGTCCGCTCAGGCAAACCGGTGACCGAACAAGGTGAAGCGCTAGCAAGCGTGGTGCTTGATAGTCTTGCCGATGTGCCGCACTATCTAACAAATACCGTTAACCAATAAAACCATTGACGGACAACAAGCACTCATAGGCACAAACACTCAAGGAGTCGAGTATGAACAAGCATTTAGCCTTGTGGGCAGTCGCGGGATTGATGTTGGGCTGCGCGCAAAGCGAGCAGGCGAACGCGCCAGTAAAGTTCCATATCTACCAGTGTGATGAGGGCAAGCAGTTTTCAGCCGCTTACCTTTCTGGTGAAGAGGCCGCACTGGTTAAAGTAGAGGGCAAATCGCTGCGTCTGACCCAGCTACCCTCAGGTTCGGGCAGCCGCTACGCGCTAATGGACGATGGTCAAGAAGTGACGCCGGCTGTCAATTTGGCCATCAAAGGCAACGAAGCGCGTTTGAACTATCAAGATCAGCGCTTTACCCAATGTGTCACTGATTAAATCCAAGTTACTGCACCTCAATAGCCAAGGCCTTAGCATTGGCATGGCTTTTAATGACGTAGGAACATGAGCAAAAAACTCACCATTGTTGATATTGCCAAGCTATCTGGCGTCGGAAAGTCGACCGTCTCACGAGTGCTGACCAATGACCCGAAAGTTAAACCGGAAACCCGCGCCAAAGTGGAGCGAGTGATTCAGGAGTCGGGTTATGTGCCGTCCAAATCGGCGCAATCGATGCGTGGTGGGCGACAAAAAGTCGTTGGGGTGATCATCTCTCGTCTTGACTCTCCTTCAGAAAACAGGGCAGTGAGCAGTATGCTTGCCGTTTTGTATCAACAAGGCTACGACGTGGTGATCATGGAGAGCCAGTTCGATCGCCAGATGACCAATGAACACTTAGAGGTGTTGAAAAGACGCAATGTGGATGGCGTTATCGTCTTTGGTTTTAGTGATTTGGACGTCGCGCGTCTAGCGCAGTGGCAGGCGCGCTGTGTGGTGATCGCGATGGAGACGGACGTTGTCTCTTCTATTAACTACGACAACCAAGGCGTCATCACGCACGCGCTCAATCACCTCCATCAACGTGCGTGCCGAAATATCGCGTTTATCGGCGTCGATCCCAGTGATAAAACCACAGGTAAACTGCGTTTGGACGCCTACTTGAGCTGGTGTAAGCACAACCAGATCGCCCCTTGCTATCAAACCGGTCAGCTCAGTCATGACAGTGCTTACGCGTTGGTGGATAAGGTATTGTCAGAGCGCACCGACGCCATTGTGTGTGCCAGTGACACCTTGGCACTTGGCGTCATCAAGCGTTTGCAAGAGCTCGGTCGTGACTCTGTCAACGTGACAGGCGTAGGCGGCAGCGAGCTGCTCTCTTTCCTATTTCCGAATGTCTTTAGTATCGACCCTGGTTACGCTCAAGCGGGTGAAAAAGCGGCTAACGTATTGATCAATAAGATCAATGGTAGTTCAGATCAGGTTCACATCACTCAACAACCCATCCAACTTTAACTGACTGAATCCGTTGGCAATTTCTGATTTAGTGTGATCATTTTCAATTTATGGGACTGTTCCCATTTTAATCTCATGCTCTTTTTGGGATTATAATGTCGAACGAATGGGAATGTTCCCATGAATATAATAACAATCAAACAGAGTCAGTTTGAATGTCTGCAATCGCAGACTAACATCAATAGAATCCAATTAGGGTGGACATGGAAATGAGTAAGATAGCCAAGCAAGACGTCGAACGTCTGATTGAGCGAGTCGGTGGACGTGACAACATCGCCAGTGTAAGTCACTGTTTGACGCGGCTACGCTTTGTGTTAAACGACACCGGTAAAGCCGATGAAAAAGCCCTTGAAGCGTTGCCAATGGTAAAAGGTTGCTTCACCAATGCCGGGCAGTTTCAGGTGGTGATTGGCACGGAAGTCGATGAAGTCTACAAAGTGTTGATTGAGCTATCCGGTCAATCTGCTGCGTCGAAAGAGGAAGCCAAACTCGCGGCAAGACAGAACATGAACCTGCTTGAGCGTGGTATTTCCCATCTTGCGGAAATCTTTGTTCCGCTGCTGCCTGCGATCATCACTGGTGGTCTGATTTTAGGTTTCCGCAATGTGATTGGCGACATCCGGATGTTTGATGGCCAAACATTGACGCAAATCAGCCAGTTTTGGGCCACGGTGCACAGCTTCCTGTGGTTGATTGGCGAAGCGATTTTCTTCTTCCTACCGGTGGGTGTGTGTTGGTCAACGGTGAAAAAACTGGGTGGTACGCCGATTCTGGGCATCACGCTCGGGGTAACCTTAGTCTCACCTCAGCTCATGAACGCGTATTTGATCGGTAAACAAGTGCCCGAAGCGTGGGATTTTGGTCTGTTTGTGATTGAAAAGGTCGGGTATCAAGCGCAGGTGATCCCAGCGATGTTGGCTGGGGTCGCCTTGGCGTTGATTGAGACCAACTTAAAGCGCATCGTACCCTCTTACCTCTACCTTGTTGTGGTGCCGTTTGTGTCCATTATTCTCTCTGTCGTGTTGGCGCACTCCTTGATTGGTCCATTTGGCCGCGTGTTGGGTAACGGTGTTGCGTTTGCTGCTAAGGCTGCCATGACCGGCGACTTTGCGGTGATTGGCTCGATGATATTCGGCTTTTTGTACGCGCCTTTGGTGATCACGGGTATCCACCACACCACCAATGCGGTTGACCTGCAACTGATGCAAGAATTAGGTGGCACACCGATTTGGCCGTTGATTGCACTATCGAATATCGCTCAAGCATCAGCGGTAGTGGGTATCATCCTGATCAGCAAAAAACACGGTGAGCGTGACATCTCTGTACCTGCTGCCATTTCTGCTTACCTAGGGGTCACTGAGCCTGCAATGTACGGCATCAACTTAAAGTACAAGTTCCCTATGCTAAGCGCGATGATTGGTAGTGCGGTCGCGGCGGCGATTTGTGGTAGTGCTGGCGTCATGGCGAACGGTATTGGGGTCGGTGGCTTGCCGGGTATTCTCTCTATCCAGCCCCAGTATTGGAGCGTTTACGCGATGGCGATGCTGGTGGCCATAGCTCTGCCTGCCATGCTGACACTCTTCTTCTATAAACGTGCGCAGTCTAAAGGCGAACTTGAGCCTGCGAACGCATAACGCTGACGGAGCGGCCTTGGTCGCTCCCTATTCTCAGCGCCCCTTCTTTGTTACTGAAATTTTAGGCGTGATATGACACGAACAACTCAAGAGGCCAATTGGTGGAAAACTGCCACCATTTATCAAATCTATCCAAAAAGTTTTTGTGATAGCGGGGCGAAAGGCACCGGTGACCTCCAAGGGATCATCGCTAAGCTGGATTACCTCAAACACCTTGGGGTTGACGCCATCTGGTTAACACCGGTATACCAATCACCTATGGTCGACAATGGTTACGATATCTCTGACTACTACGCGATCAATCCCGAGTTTGGCACCATGGCGGACTTTGATGCGCTGCTCGCGCAGGCCCATCAGCGTGGGATTCGAATCATCATGGATATTGTTGTGAACCACACGTCAACAGAGCATGCGTGGTTTCAATCTGCCCTTGGCGATAAACACAGCCCATATCGAGACTACTATATCTGGAAAGATCCGGTTGACGGACAAGCGCCTAATAACTGGCAATCCAAATTTGGCGGCAGCGCATGGGAGTTAGATAAGCCAACAGAGCAGTATTACCTGCACCTCTTTGCGAAAGAGCAGGCGGATCTCAACTGGGAAAATCCGCAAGTGCGCGCTGAAGTGAAAGAGATCATCAGCTTTTGGGCCAAAAAAGGGGTCGATGGTTTCCGTTTGGATGTGATTAATTTGATTTCCAAGCAGCAAGACTTCCCCAATGATGAGTGTGGCGATGGCCGCCGCTTTTACACCGATGGCCCGAAAGTACACACCTATTTGCAAGAGATCAGCGACGCCGTCTTTCAGCAATATGGCAGTGTGACGGTGGGGGAGATGTCGTCCACTACACTGGAACATTGTCAGCAGTACTCGTCACTCGATGGCCGTGAGTTGTCGATGGTGTTTAATTTCCATCACCTCAAAGTCGACTACCCCAATGGTGAGAAGTGGAGTCATGCACCGTTTGATTTTCTCGCTCTAAAACAAATATTTAACCACTGGCAAACCGGGCTGAATGGCCAGGGGTGGGGCGCGCTCTTTTGGTGTAATCATGATCAGCCGCGTATCGTGAGCCGCTTGGGCGACGATCGCCGTTATCGAGTTGAGTCGGCAAAGATGTTGGCGGCCTCCATCCATATGATGCAGGGCACCCCTTACATATACCAAGGGGAAGAGATTGGCATGACCAATCCCAACTATGACTCGATCTCTCAGTACCGAGATGTGGAGAGCATCAATATGTACGACATCATGGTCAACCAACAAGGGCTGAGCGAGCAAGCTATGTTAGCCATCTTGGCGCAAAAATCGCGTGACAACTCTCGCACGCCAATGCAATGGAATGGTGAGCGTAATGCTGGATTTTCCAAGGGCCAGCCTTGGCTCGATATCGCCAGCAACTACCAAGAAATTAATGCCGAGCAAGCTGTCGCCGACCAAAACTCTGTGTTCTATTTTTATCAACGCTTGATTCAACTGCGTAAAGCGATCGCGGTGATCACTGATGGGGATTACCTTGACCTCTATCCTACCCACACCTCCGTGTTTGGCTATCAACGCCGTAATGGCAATCAAACGCTGATTTGTCTGAACAACTACTATGGCGAAGAAACGCAGTGCGAGTTACCCGATGCATTCGAGCTCGATAAGGCGCGTTATCTTCTTGGCAATTATGCCGAGTATTCATCCGATTGCTCAGAGCCAGTCACTCGTCATCAGGCATTAAGGCCATACGAAACGCGGATTATTCTCAGCGAAGCGTAGAGCGAGAGATAACCCAAACCGAGCGTTACCCCCGCTTTTTGCCCTGCTTGTCAGGGCATTTTTCTATCGGCTAAATGCGCAGTGAGAAAAAGCAGCGTTGTTTGGAAAGGAACGCGACAGGATAGGAACGAAGAAGGATAGGACCGAAAAAGTATAGGAGCTCAGAAGTATAGAGGCAAAAAAGCCAGCTCAATGAGCTGGCTTTAAG